>JAYKTU010000005.1:0-260069 GCA_035317345.1 Cellvibrio fontiphilus
CCTGACGGGTTTGTGTGCCGCCACCACTGCCCGGGAAGGCACTGTTCGCCAGTGAATCCAGGAAGGGTTCGTAGAGCGGGGTATAACCCGAGGTGTTGGAAACAAAACCGGCAATCGAATTTACGCCGCCGGTAGCGCCTTTGATCGCATCGCCAATCAAAGTGACAGCCTTGCCGAAGTTGTCGGTCCAGCCCAACCAACCTGAGTGGCCGATATCAACATAGGAATAGACGTTGGTAATCGGGTAGAACTTGCTCAGGGTGTAGCGGGTATTGGGGATGTAACCGTGGGTAGTATCGGCAGCTTGTTGACAGGCCGGTGTACTCAGGTTGGTGACCAGGTTAGGTAATGAGTCAGGCTCGATGATCGCAATAATGCGCAGTTCGCGGTATTTGGGATCAGCGAAGATAGATGCCAGCACATCGATGTACTCGGTGCGATAGCGGGTAGTGCCTTCCACGCCTTGTTTCAACTCACCGTTAGAGGCCAGCGCATGGCAATCGCGGTTGGGCAGGTCATAAACCACCACCTGGATCACGTTGGCTTTTTGGTCGAGAGCAGCATCCAGATGGTCGCGCAAACCCCAGCTACCGTCGGTTGGTGCTATGGCGCCGATGCGATCCATCCACACCGCGGTGTTGTAACCAGCGATTTTGGAGCCACCGGTTTCCGCCTGTGCCTTGGCTGACCAGATAGGGTCTATGTACCACTGGGCACCGACAAAGGGGTTATCCAGACGCGGGCCAACACTGCCAACGCTTGAGCTGCTCATGCTGACTGCCGAGCTGCTGGCGATTGAGCTGCTGATAGCCGATGAGCTGCTAACCGAGCTGGAGCTTGGTGGAATCAGGCTGGATGACACGCTTGAGGATGAGCGTGAAGTAGCTACCGAGCTTGATGACAGCACCGATGAGGATGAGCTGGTAGTCACCGCACTTGAGCTGGAAGTCGCTGCACTGGAGCTGACGCCGCAGTTTGATACCACACCAAAAGGCGATGGCTGGCTGGTACAAGTGGCCGTGGTGATACAGCTTCTGCCATCTTCGTAACCCCAACCACTGGCTGTGGTTTTGCAGGTTGGGTAGAGCGTGCCGTACCAGTTACATTGTGAAGCGCATTGGCTAGGCTGACTACTGGAGGTGGTAGCACGGCTGGATGAGCTTACGGACGGTACACTGCTAGGTGCAGAACTGCTAGTCGGATTTGAGCCGCAGACACTGCCGGTAATGGTAGGGATTTCAGCGTTGTTGCCGTTTTTGTTGCCCTGCACACCAAAACTAACCGTTTGACCGGGTTGGATACTGCTGTTCCAACTCAATGCACTGGCACTGTAGGGGTTGTTGCCGCTGAGAGTAGCGTTCCATGAGCTGGTAATCCGGTTGTTGGTATAGGCCCAACCTACCGTCCAGCCGTTGATGGCGGTAGTGCCATTGTTGGTAATACTGATAGTTCCCTGAAAGCCGGTATTCCATTCGTTGTTGAGCGTGTAGCTACAAACTGCCGCTTGAGCCTGACTCACGCCAACCATACTCAGGCCTAGCAGCGAAGCTATGCCGAGGGTTTTGCGCAATGAAGTTTTCATCGTATTGATCCTTGCGTGTGGTGTTGAAAGTGCCAGGGCACTTTTGTTTTTTCACCTATCATCCCGGTAGTTTTATTGTGTTTACCAAAAATGAACTGCAGGTGGGTATGGACCGTTGTTACTCCTGTAGGGCGTTTTACTGTTTCTTAAAACGCGCGCCAGCCATGGCTTGGTTGATTGAATTTGCCGCTTGTTATTGTTGTGTTTGATATCGCTATTATTGTTATGAGTGAACAGTATTTTATTGGTACAAAAATTCAGGCTTTATCATGGTTATTTGATGTTTATTTGTATTATAAGTATTTGTATTAAAAAGGGCTTTCTATACGTATTGCGTTTTTCGGCGACACTCATCGCGAATAAATGATAGCGCTGTCAATTGTGGTTTTAAAATATCACTTTGCAATAAAAAAAACTCATTTCCGTTGTTTGTGGTGTCAATTTTTGTTGGTTGTGTCACGCATTTATTGTGGTTGGAATAAACATTTGAGGGTGTGTGGCGCTTGGTTCTACATTTGAATATTGCGATGAAAAATACCCGAGGGAAGATCCACTCGGGTATTCAAAAAGCAGATTTATTATTTAGGCGACCTCCCTGTCGGCTGGATTATTAAATCAGTTGGCCTGTTTTAAGCGCCAATCATGCCGCCATCGTTTTTGGTCACAATAACGGTAGCCGAGCGAGGGCGTGCGTTACCGCCTTCTGGCCAGTGGCTGGTAAAGTTTGTGGGGGTAGAGCGGTCCCCCGGGTGCTGGATATTTACAAACAGGGTTTTCATATCCGGTGTTGCGGTAATACCAGTTACCTCAGCATCTACTGGCCCTACAAAAAAGCGTTTAACTTGTTTGGTTACCGGGTCAGCGGCAAGCATCTGGTTGTTACCGTAAGGTCCGCTAGCCTGTTGGCTGCCGCTCATGTCGGTTTGGATCCAAAGCACACCGCGTGGATCCATCCATAAACCATCCGGGCTTGCAAAGTGGTTCTCCGCAGTCAGGGCAACGGCAGAGGCGCCTTCGCCCGTAGTTGTGCCAACATCGCCACCCAACAGGAAAATATCCCAGTTAAAGCTGGTATTGCTGTTGGCAGTCTCGCGCCAGCGGATGATATGGCCGGTAGTATTATTGGCGCGCGGGTTGGCGGCATCAGTTGTGGTGCGGCCGGTGTTGTTGGTAAGGGTGAAATATACCTCGCCGGTTTCCGGGTGAACTGCGCCCCATTCCGGGCGATCCATTTTGGTCGCACCCATTACATCGGCGGCGAGGCGGGTATTGATCAGTACATCCGCTTGATCAGCAAAAGTCACGCCGGCAGTGGCAGCTTTGGCAATAAAATTACTGTTGGTGATATCCAGTGGCAGCCATTCACCAGTTCCATCAGCGTTGAATTTGGCCGCATAGAGGGTGCCGGTATTCAGCAGGTAACCACCGGCGGTAGCTTTGTGGTAAGGCTCGGCGCTAACGAATTTGTAAATGTATTCGTTAGTTGAGTCGTCACCGGAGTAACACACAATGGGTTGGCCCTCTACGGCGGGGGCAAAAATCACACCTTCATGACCAAAACGGCCCAAGGCGGTACGCTTTTGTGGGCGACTTTCAGGATCGAAGGGGTCAATCTCTACCATCCAGCCAAAGGTATTGGGTTCGTTGCGGTAGTCATCTACTGCGCTGGCCCCCTTGGTTGATGCATCAAAACGGATATATTCGTCAGCACCAGAATCAGCCAGCTCCCAGAAATAGCGACCATTGTTAGCCGGTACGCTGTATTCCTTGTGTTCGCGTGGTGGTGTTGCATCTTTATTAACAAAATAACCGGCCCAGTTTTCTTCTGCCGTCAGGTAGGTGTTCCAGGGAGTTGAACCCATGCCACAGTTATTCAAGGTGCCGCGGGTAGCGTTGCCGTTAGGGCTGTATTTGGTAGCCATTTTGGCGGAGCCAGCTGCAGGGCCGCGAATATCCATGGGCGTAGCACCGGTGATGCGACGATTGAATGGGCTGCCATTGACCACTTCCCAATTGCTACCGTTTTTGCGGATGTGAATAACACTCACGCCGTGGGCGGCAATTTCCTTGCGCACTTCGTCGGCTGGGCGAGTTGCGCCCAAGGTTGGGCCATTGGGGTGCATCAGGTTGTGATCGATGTATTCATGGTTCATTACCAGCAAACCTTCGCTGGAATTGGTGCCGGTAGTTTTGGCGTCCATCGGGTAAAAGTGAATACCATCGTGATGCGCGCCTACTTGTTGCTCCTGCTCTGCGCCAGTGTTGCTGGCGTCTGCTTTAAAGGCAGGCATACTGCCGGTGATAGGAGTGCCCCAAGGTACAAACGCGGTGGCGGTATAACCTGTTGGGACGGTAATTGCGTCGGCACGGGTAGTGGCTATCGCGGTGAAACCCAGGAGCGGCGCTACTGACGACGAAGCAGCGCTGCTGCTTGAAGAAGCTGGCGCGCTAGAGCTGGAGGAAGAGCTGCTGGAAGCGCGATTGTCCTTATCATCGTCCCCACCACAGCCAACCAGGCTGGTGCCCATAAATGCCACAACTGCCGTGCTCAAACTACCTTTGAGGAACTGGCGGCGCTTCTGCAGAATGTCGGCAAAGTGAGGGTTACTGGAGTGATTGCGGTTTGGCTCTATGCCGGAGTTGTCGATTTCATAAAGGGTATGGTCGGTCATCGGTTGCTTCCTGATTGTAGTGATAAAAAACGGCGTCAAAATGCAGATGCAAGCGATTAAAAACATTCCATGTTGCAGAACGGCGACAGAAAGACGACAGTTTGTTGAAGCTTTGATAACAGTTTGGTTAACCTCAGGAAGGGCGATGTGAATAGGCGAGGGCGCGCAAATCTGCTAGGCTTTGCCCAGCCAAAAATAGCGGATTAAAAATTTATCTACCTTATGGAATTGAATGTGCAGCCCGTTCAACCTGATTACTCTATTTATCGCGGCTTGGTCAGCGAATTACTCGCGGGCAATGAACAGTTGCCCAGTTTGCCCTCTATTACTTTTGAAATCCGCAATGCACTGGAGCAGTCTGATTTATCCATGGTCGAGCTGAGCAAGCTGCTCGCCAAAGATCCTGCACTCTCTGCCATTTTGCTCAAATATGCGTCGAGCCCATTGATTGGCTTGCAAACCCCACCACAAACATTATTGGAAGTAGTGCGCCTGCTGGGAATGAACCAGGTAGAGCGCATCACCATGGTGCACTCCATCAAAAGTTTATTTTCAGTGCATTCCTTCAAACATAAACGTTTGTTTGTAGAGGCATGGCGCCGCATGGCACTCAAAGCCAGCTTGAGTATTTTTATCGCCAAGCGCGTGGGAAAAGTGGTGCCAGACCAAGTGCTTATGGCTGCGCTGTTGAGTGAAGTGGGAACTCTCGCGGTGTTGTCGGCATTCAAAAAAACCGACGAGACACCTGAGTTGCCAGTGTATGTCGCCCTCTGCCGTGAGTACGCTAAATCCTTGGGCGTTATCACTCTGAAAAGTTGGCAGGTAGACAGCCAATACCTGAATGTTATTCAGAATATTGGCAACTGGACGGGTGAAAACAAAGGGCCAATTAACTTGATCGATATTCTTAATTTGGGGCTTTATCACTCGATCAAATTAAGCCATGCAAAAAACGATTTGCCGCCCATTACTGAATTAACTGCCTACCAAAAATTGGAACCGCCGGATAATTCTATCGTTGCCGGCGGCCTCACTTTGGTGATGACCAATGTGCAGGAAATACGGATGGTCGCAAAAAGTTTGTTTTAAACCGCTAGTTGCAGGGCGCAAAGATAAAAAAGGGGCGATAGCCCCTTTGTCAATTCTGTAACTTATGTCCTTATGCATCTCCCTATCGGTATCCTTACCTGCAGCACTGTCTATATCCTTATCCACATATTACCGCTGTCTTTATCCAAGAAGCCTCCTTGCGCTCAAGTTATAACCTACCGATCAAAGATGACATGGATATGACAGTAATTAAATTAATTCAGCCTTGTGATTAAGTGCACTCTATGATCAGCGAACTCTTCGCCATTCTCGCGCCTATTATGATTTCGGTGGGCGCCGGTTTTATCTGGGGCAAAAGCGGCAGCGACTTTCCTGCGGATTTTATTTCGCGCCTGGTGATGAATATTGGTACTCCCTGTTTAATTATTAGTGCTATGACCAAAGTGGAAATACAACCTGCGGTGATGGGACAGGTGGCATTAGCGACAGCCATTATCATGACGGCTATGGGATTGTTGGGCTGGGCTTTATTGCGCTGGATGAAATTGGAAATCGCCACCTATCTACCGCCATTAGTATTTCCCAACAATGGCAACATGGGCTTGCCACTGTGTTTGTTTGCCTATGGGCAAACCGGTCTGGCACTTGCGCTGGGTTCATTCATGGTGATGATGGTGGCCACATTTACAGTGGGCTTGTTAATTGTTGCCAATAGTGAAGGCAGTATTGTTAAGCGCATGACCGCGATTGCCAAGCAGCCAGTCATTTACGCCATGCTAATAGCGGTACTGTTGTTAATTACCAATACCCAATTACCGCGCTGGATGACCAACACCCTGGATTTACTCGGCGGTATTGCCATTCCTTTGATGACGCTTGCCCTTGGGGTTTCTCTCGCTACATTAAAAATCCATTTCTGGAAGCGCAGTTTATTTTTTAGCGTGATTCGTGTCGGCGGCGGTTTGTTATTGGGATTTTTAGTCTGCGAATTAATGGGATTAACTGGTATATCGCGTAATGTGGTGTTATTGCAATCTGCCATGCCTGTGGCAGTGTTTAACTACTTATTGGCATTGCGCTATGGGCACAAGCCAGAAGAGGTCGCGGCTATGGTATTAGTGTCCACCATGTTGGCATTTGTGGGCTTGCCGTTTTTGCTTATGGCGATTTTATAAATCTGCCTGGCCTTGTCTTTTTATAATTATTTTCCGGTAAAAAACGAAAGGGATTTCATTCAATAAATAAGAGAGTTGTGAATGGAAAATCCTGTTACTGTTTCTTCACCTGAGGTTTCTTTTGCTCGGCTCGCCTGTGTAATCCGGTTGTCTGCTTTACAGGCGGAAGTTGAATCACTACTGCCCCTTTCGCAAGTAGCTGAGACCTGGGTTGATCACGTCAATAAAAACGATTATCGCGATTGCTCAATCAAATTATCCAGCCCCGCACAACAGCAGTTTACTTGCTACAGCTTTCAGTTGGCGAGGCGAAGCCAGCAGAGTTTATTTTTCATCTGTCGCACTATGGTTCAACGCTGTTGTCGGGTTGCCTGTCAGAACTTGAATCTACCTGTGTGTTTTCTGAAGCACCGCTGTTGACGGCATTATTGTTGGATAAAAATCTCTTATTGCAAGAGCAGCAGAATTTGCTGCTTGCATTCATTAACTTGCAATCCGCCGCTTACCCCCAGCGACCGCATATGGTTATTAAATGGAATGCTTGGGATATTTTCCATTAGGAGATGATTCGGGAGGTTTATCCGCAAGTTGCTGCTGTCTTTTTGGTGCGTAATCCGGACGGGATTTTGGCTTCGCATCAGAAGTTACCAGGGCGTCACATGGCCGGTGATGCTGTGCTGGTCTCGAACTACTCTCAGTTGGCTCCTTCTTCAGAGGAGGATGTAGTATTGGATTTGCGTATTCGTGTGCTGGTCGCGCTGTTAAGTGCTATGGATAACTTTTACGATGAAAGATAAGCGACAATTATCGATTATTCTGAATTGGGTCTTAGCAGAAGGTGCCTTTCAAGCTTCTGTTCAGTGCCTGTGAGGACATTTCTAAAGCTAGTGATTAAACCTTAAAGGTCAATCGCTAACCGGTTTAGGCTAAAACAAAAAGGTATTTGAGTCGCTTACGCTGCATTACATCAATCGGGATGCTGGGATTTTAAGCAGTTTCGGGTGATTTTTTAGGTCATTTTAGAAGGTTGGTTGTTTTATCCAGATTGTCACCGACTAACCAACAAATTCAACTTGAGTTAGTTTTGGCGCAGGCTAATCTTGCAGGGAGGCAATTTAATCATCAGGCTGGTCCTTGTTATTTGCTGTCATGTTTTTCATGTCCCGTTGCTGGCATTATTGCTACCTATCGTTTTGGGTGCATTGCCTATTTTCTTCACCAAGGATAACTATGCCTGTCCAGTTTCATTTTATATCCGGGTTACCCCGGTCGGGTTCCACGTTGTTGGCGGGGATTCTGCGCCAAAATCCACGCTTTCATGCAGCCATGAGCAGCCCAGTTGCCGGGTTAGTGAATTCCATGCTGGAGCAGACCGGCGCTAACAGCGAGTCCTATCCCTTCTTTGACGATGACAAGCGTAAAGTGCTTTGTTCTGCGTTGTTCAATGCGTATTACTCCGATAAATCCGAACCCGTAATCTTTGATACCAACCGTCAGTGGACGGCACGCATGCATCAGTTGGTGGAGCTGTTCGACAATTTCAAAATGATTTGCTGCGTGCGCAATCCCGCGTGGATTATGGATAGCTTTGAAACTATCTATCGAAAAAATCCTTTCGATTACAGCCGTATGTTCAGTGCTGCCTCGCGCGGTACTGTGTATAGCCGTTGCGATTCATTGATTAATGGCGGTGGTACGGTGGGTAGCGCATGGACTGCTCTGAAGGAAGCCTACTACGGTGAATTTTCAGATCGTTTGTTATTGGTTGATTACGATTTGCTCACACAACATCCGGCGCGAACCATCGAGCTAATATATCGGTTTATTGGCGAGCCATTATTTGATCACGACTTTAATAATGTGAGCTACGAAGAGAGTGAATTCGACCAAAAGCTGGGTGTAAAGGGATTGCACACAGTGAAAAAGAAAGTGGAGTTTAAAAGTCGTCGCAGTATTTTACCTCCCGATTTATTCGTGAAATATCAGGAAATGGATTTTTGGCAGGATGCAACTGGCACGGCCGCGAATATTATTGCCAGCAAGAAACCCGCAACGTCTTCTGTAACAAATTAAGGAAATAGAACCATCATGGCTAACAAATTACTTATGGGGCTTTCATCCCTGTTATTGCCATTGGGGCTTTACGGAAGCCCTGTACAATCATCGGGGAGTTATCAGCGCTCCTACTTCAGTGCAAGCATAAATGCGGCGTCGGGAGGTTTGGATGCTCCCACTGCTGCAGCGAAAATCCTGCGCGACGTTGCGGTAGCTGATGCGGGTGAATTGGAAATACTGGCTGCAACAGTTACGCATGAATTAGTGGTAATCGATGCGGCGGTACCGGATAAACAGCAGTTTTATCGCGCGGTAAAACCGGGCGTGGAGATTGTTGAAATTAATTCGTCGGCAGCGGGTTTGGCCCAACTAAAAACCATTCTGGCGAATTATAAAAACCTGGCGGCGGTTCATATTGTGTCCCACGCTCAAGCCGGTAGTTTGCAGTTGGGGAATTCGATTATTTCCGCTGAAACACTGAAAGCTGAAGTGGAAATGTTTGCCGCCCTGAACGGCGCTGTGCGTGAAGGTGGCGATTTACTCTTGTACGGTTGTGATTTGGCTTCCACTGAAGCGGGTGAAGAATTATTGGATATTGTGCAGCGCAATACCCATCTTGATGTTGCCGCCTCTGATGACTTAACCGGAAATATCCAGCAACAGGGTGATTGGGATTTGGAAATCCAACGCGGCAATATTGAAACGGAATTAGCGTTCTCGGAAAAGGCGTTGAAGGATTTTTCGGGTGTGTTGGTGAATTACAACCTTTCTGCGTTTGCTCAAAATTATAATGTGTTTGGTCATTGCCCCGACAATTCTCCATCCCAAACCTATGATTACCACTCCCTGACCAGCGGTGCTTACATTGTGTGTGGGTTTATGGGCAATAACGCATTTGCTGGAACATCGGTACATGTTACCAATCAATTTGGCGGCTCAACTGATGCTTTTTTAAACCCCAATGGAGCAGCTGTTGGCAATCAATACAACACCGGCACAAACAGTTTTGAGGTGCGCAGAACCAGTGGCACCTTCCAACTTTCCAGTGTTGTTGCCGCAGAGTCTTTTGGTGGCTCTTACACTTTTTCCAATGTGAAAGTGGTGGGGTACGTGTCGGGTGGCGGAACCGTTGAGTCCACCGCAATTACCAGTGATGGCGTGGCAGCAAACACCTTTACCTTTTCCGGCGCAAATATGTCGGCCTTCGCGGGGGTTAACCTAACCAAATTTCGTTTGGTGTTTGTTAACCAGCAAGGCTCGCACATAGGTTATCTAAACCTGAAAAGCTTTGACGCAATTCAGGACTCGACGCCGCCGACTGTCAGCTCGATTAATTCCAGTACAGCCAATGGCACCTACAAAGCTGGCGATACTATTTCGGTACAGGTGAGTTTTAGTGAGAACGTAATTGTCGCTGGCGGTACTCCACAACTGGTGCTTGAAACCGGTACTACGGATCGCACCGCCAACTATTCGTCTGGGTCTGGCTCCAGTACATTGAACTTTAGTTACACGGTACAAGCGGGTGATACCGCCGCTGACCTGGATTATGTGTTGACAAACTCATTGGCGTTGAATGGCGCTACTATCCTTGATACCTCGTCTAACAACGCCGTCTTGACTTTGCCCACACCTGGCGCAGCCAACTCGCTGGGAGCCAATAAAAATATCGTGATCGATGGTGTTGCCCCGACAGTTTCATCAGTCACAGCCAGCACCGCCAACGGCAGCTACAAAGTGGGCGATGTTGTTAGCATCCAGGTCAATTTCAGTGAAACCGTGACGGTAACCGGCACTCCGCAATTAACGCTGGAAACGGGCACCACGGATCGCACGATCAACTATGCCAGTGGCAGTGGTAGTAGCACCCTGACATTCAGTTACACCATCCAGGCTGGCGATACTTCCAGCGATTTGGATTATGTCGCCACTAACTCCCTCGCACTCAACGGCGGAAGTATTAGCGATGGTGCTGGCAATGGCGCGAACTTGACTCTGGCTTCACCTGGGGCAGCTAATTCATTAGCTGCCAACAAGGCCTTGGTGATTGATGGCGTAGCACCTTCGGTAACTAGCACAGCGCCTGCGGGCGGTGCGGTATCGACTGACACCAGTGTTGATTTCACAGTGAATTTCAGCGAGTCCGTCAGCAACATTTCCACCGATGACTTTGCCTTGGGCACTACGGGCAGTGCGACAGGCACCATCGCCAGTGTGTCGGCGAGTTCTGGTTCCAGTGTGACTGTGTTGGTGAGTGGGATTAACGGTAACGGTACTATCAAGGTCAACCTGAATGGATCAACCAACATCACCGATGCCGTAGGTAATGCCGCTCCGGCAGCTTACACCAGTGGCACTACCCATACAGTTGCAATTCCGACCGCGCCCGATGCACCCACAATTGGCGCAGCTACCGCCGGTGATGGACAGGTCTCTGTTGCCTTTACTGCTCCTGCGAACAACGGTGGTTCAGCGATTACGGGTTACACTGTGACGTCTAATCCAGGTGGATTTACGGGTGGCGGCAATGGATTTACGACCTCTCCGATTACCGTAACCGGTCTCACTAACGGTACCGCTTACACATTCACTGTCACTGCAACCAATGCTATTGGTACGAGTACGCAATCGGGTTCGTCGGGTTCAGCGACGCCCAAGGGTGACCAAACCATTACCTTCACCCAGCCATCGGATTACAACTTTGGTACTACGCCGACGCTGAGCGCGACCGCAAGCTCAAGTCTTACCGTTAGTTTTACCTCATCTACCACCGGTGTTTGTACGATTACCTCAGGTGGTGCCTTGACGTTCGTAACCGCTGGCTCTTGTACCATCAATGCAAATCAGGCTGGTAATGCCAGTACCAACGCCGCCCCCACTGTCAGCCGGACATTTGCCGTCAATGCGGTAGCGCCGGGTGCCCCAACCATAGGCACGGCAACGGCGGGGGATAGCCAGGCGACAGTGACCTTCACCGCGCCGGCCAGCACCGGTGGTGCTGCAATTCTGGCGGGTGGCTACACGGTTACGGCAACTCCCGGTGGTGCAACTGGCACCGGCTCCGGTTCACCAATTACAGTGACTGGGCTTACCAATGGTGTGTCGTATACCTTTGCGGTTACGGCGACAAACTCGGCGGGTACGAGCGCGGCTTCAGCGGCATCCAACTCGATTATCCCGGCATCGCCGCAAACCATTACCTTTGCTGACCCTGGCGCGCAGAACTTTGGTACAGCGCCTGATTTATCGACACTAGGTGCCGGTGTGTCGTCCACATCAGGACTGACGGTGACGTTTACCTCTGCCACTACCAGCGTTTGTACAGTTACCAGTGGCGGGTTGCTGACGTTCATCACTGCCGGTACTTGTACGATCAACGCGGATCAGGCCGGCGATTCCTCCTACTTGCCTGCAGCGCAGGTGAGTCGCTCATTTACGGTTATCGCCGTCGTTTCGGCCGCGCCAACGATAGGCACTGCCGTTGCGGGAGATACCCAGGCGAGCGTAGCGTTCACGCCGCCGATCAACACCGGTGGTGCCAGTATTATCAATTACACTGTGTCGGTAAGTCCGCCGCATGTCGCTCCGGTTAACGGCTCGTCCTCACCCATAGTGGTAAACGGTTTGACCAACGGGCAGGCGTACACCTTTACCGTGACGGCGGATAACGCGGCTGGCGTTAGCCCGCCATCGGCGGCGTCCAACGCGATAACACCTGCTGCAACCCAAACCATTACTTTTAGCAATCCGGGTGCGCAGAACTTTGGTACTACACCAACGCTTATAGCGACTACCGATGCAACCGGTTTGACGCCGACCTTTACCTCATCGACTACCGGTGTTTGTACCATTACCAGCGGCGGGGCATTGACCTTTGTAAGCGCAGGTACCTGTACGATCAATGCGGATCAGGCGGGCAATAGCAGCTACTTGGCTGCGCCCCAGGTAAGTCGCAGCTTTGCTGTGAACCCAATACTTCCCGGTGCACCAACCATTGGTACGGCAACTGCCGGTAATACCCAGGCAACAGTGACATTCACCGCGCCAGGTTCCAATGGCGGTTCAGCAATCACGGCTTATACTGTAACCGCGAACCCGGGTGCTATCACCCGTGTGGCAACTGGCTCACCCTATACCTTTACCGGTTTGACTAACGGCACCAGCTATACCTTCTCGGTTACTGCGACTAATGTTGTCGGGGAAGGGGTTGCCTCAGGAGTCTCCAATCCGGTAACACCTATCGGATCGCAAACCATTACGTTCAACCCACTGCCTGATCAGTTGGTTGGTGCATCACTTACCGTTTCTGCCACGGCTTCCTCGGGATTAACGCCCACCTTCAGCTCGTCAACCACTAGCGTATGTACCGTGACCTCAAGCGGCCTTGTGACCCTGATTGAAGAAGGCACTTGTAGGCTCATTGCGAGTCAGGCGGGTAATAGTGCTTATTTGGCAGCTGCGCCTGTGGACCGGTCGTTTGAGGTAAGGACGGTTAATACCGCGCCAGTCATCACTCAGGGCAGCAGTATTAATGTTTCCATGAGTGAAGATGGAAGCCCTGCACCATTTAGCCTGAACCTTACCGCGACCGATGCCCAAAGCGATGCTTTGACCTGGACGGTTAGCGCGCCTGCGCAGCAGGGCAATGCAAGCGTATCCGGTACTGGGGTTGTGAGTTACGTTCCGGCCGCAAACTACCATGGCAGTGATAATTTCATGATCACCGTCAGCGATGGCAGCCTGAGTGCAAGTATCACTGTGAATGTGACTGTTGAAGCGGTAAACGATGCGCCGGTGATCAGTGGAACTCCGGCAACCAGCCTGGAGCAGGATACTGCCTACAGCTTCACCCCAACCGCGAGCGATGTTGATACTGGTGATCTTCTGACCTTTAGCATTACTAACAAACCGACATGGGCAAGCTTCAATACCGCCACGGGTGCATTGACTGGCACACCAGCAGGCAGTGATGCGGGTACTTCAGGCAACATTATCATCAGTGTCAGCGATGGTTTGGCCACAACGAATTTGCCTGCATTCGATATCGAAGTGGTGTCCACTATCGACCCATTGCTGCCAATAGTGACTGCTCCTGCAGACTTGGATGTGAATGCCACCGGATTGTTTACGGCGATAACCCTGCGTCAATTATTGGGTGCTGATCCAGATGCATCCCAGGAGAGCATCAATACTCTACTCAAAGCCCTGGCAGCAGATGGCGTTTCCGGTAACGAATGCTGCACCACAGTGGCGGAAGGTTTAACGGCAGACAATGGTTTGTTGTTACCGCCAGGCCGTCATGAAATCAAATGGAGTGCCACCAATGCAGTGGGAGTAACAGGGGAGGCCACACAGGTCGTTAACATCAAACCCATTGTGTCCCTGAGTAAATCGCAAATTGCTATTCGTGACAGTGAAGTGGAGTTCCGTGTACTGCTTAATGGCCCATCGCCGGTGTACCCACTTACCGTGCCTTTTGTCATCGATGCATCAACTACAGCAACGGCGGCAGAGCACAATCTTGTTAGTGGCAGTGTCACCTTTACCCAGGCAGGTCAATTAGAGGTGGCCGTTCCGGTCAGCCTCGCGGCAGTGAGCGGATTTGGTGATAGCCAATTGGTAGTGGTCTTGGGGGATGGTATCAATGCGGGTGCGGCTAATCGCCACACAATTGAGATTCGCCAAGGCAATATCCCACCAATTGTGAACCTGAGTGTTAGCCAGGCTGGTGTGAATACCAGCTTGATTACGCCGAATGGTGGCCCTGTAACCGTGACAGCAACTGTTATCGATGCCAACAAGGGCGACACCCATAGCTACGATTGGTCCGCTACCGCTGGTTTGGCTGACACTGATGGAGATCTCACCAATGCTGTCAGAGTACTGGATGCAACAGGTCTATCTGGCAGTAACCAGGTACAACTGACGGTAACTGATTCAGCCGGTGCCAGCGTGAGAGCTTCGGCATACTTCCGTGTTGTCGCCTCGCTGCCAGTGTTGGATGTAAACACTGATACTGATCGGGACGGCATTAACGATAGCTTGGAAGGTACAGGCGATAACGACGACAACGGTATTCCTGATTATCTGGATAACATGCCGTCACCTAATATCTTGCCGCAGCAGGGCAATACTACTAATGCATTCCTGATCGAGTGTGATCCCGGTGTGCGTTGCGGTTTGGGCTTGTTCGCGCGCAGTGGTGCTTCCGGTGGAGTGCAGGTGCTGGATCAGGAAATAGGACAGCTCGACAATCTGGTTATTGACCCTGCCTTTGAGCCTGTAGGTGGCGTGTTTGACTTTGCGATTCGTGATTTACCGACTCCCGGCCAATCAGTGCGTGTTGTTATTCCGCAGCGGTCGGCGATTCCGGCTAATGCGGTCTATCGCAAGTACCAGAGTGGTCGTTGGGTAACCTTTATCGCAGATGCGGACAACGCCGTGCATTCAGCTGCCGGCAACCCCGGTTACTGCCCACCACCCGGTGCAGCAGATTGGGTGCCCGGTCTAACTGCGGGTCACCTGTGTGTGCAGTTGACCATCGAGGATGGCGGTCCAAATGATGATGACGGTCTGGTGAACTCCGCGGTGGTAGACCCGGGTGCTGTCAGTACGGCCCTGCCGGTAGAGCCGCCTCCACCGCCGCCGCCAGCACCGGATGTCACCGTCAAATCCAAAGGTGGTGGTGCGGTTAATGGACTCTGGTTCTTACTATTGGGAAGCCTGTTGATGATGAAATGGTTTACGGGAAAAAACCGCCGGGGCTTGATCGCCCTGGCATTGATCGCCACCTCGGCCTCCACCCAGGCACTGACCGATGGCAAAGCCTTTGTGCGGGTTGATCTTATTAATGTGGAGGGCGACCAAAGCGAAGCCATGTTTACTCAATCGCTGGGTGCGGCAGGTCATGCGTTCGCGGTGGACAAATACGACGTTGACCGCCGTGGCTACCAAATCGCTCTGGGCTACCAATGGCACGACTACACCTACAGCGAGTTGGGCTATCTGGAGTTGGGCGATGTAACAGTGGATGTGACACTGGATGGTGACACTGACTTAACAGCCTTCAAGCGCGACTTTGCCAATGCCTACCCGGTCAGCGCCAGTGGTTGGACAGTAGTGCAGGGTTTAACTCTGCTGCGCGACCAACCGGTGACTATCTCATTGGAGGCTGGCGCTTATTTGTGGCAAGACGAGAAAGAGACCAACCAGCAAACAATCACTCTGCAAAGCGACAGTGGTGTTGCACCGCTGGCGGGAATTCGGTTGGATCTGGGGTTAACCGAGCGCTTGTCCTACGGGGTTAGTGCACGCCGGATTTATCTGGCGGATCAGGTGGTGGATTTGTATTCGCTGTCGGGACGTTTTCGGTTTTAGTTATTAGCTATTAAGAACAGGTATTCTTGTTATTCAAAAAGGGGAAGGTGCTTTGCGCCTTTCCCTTTTTGTTTTTAGCGATATTGCTCGTGTTTCGCTAGCGCTAAAAATTGGCCCAAGGTGTCAGCTATGTAATGCGCTGTCATTGCAATGAGCCTTAGCCGTGTCAGTATTTAATTGCGCTCTGTAGCGCTGTAAGCTGAGTAGTTGTAATTGTTATGAGCAATTTGCTTTTTATTATCAGCTGTCTATCCTGATCTGCGCGAATTATTTTTTGGCTTAATTTATGTGTCAATTAATCAGCTTAAATTTATTTTGTTGTTTCTGTTTTTGATTTTTGTCAATTTTTTGACTGATTTATTTTTTGTTTATTTCATATAGTTGCAGCGACACAACGGATTAACAAAGGTATTTAATGCTCTCCCGATTTCATTTTATTTCCGGTTTGCCTCGCTCTGGTTCAATTTTGTTGGCGGGCATTCTCCGCCAAAACCCGCATTTTCATGCTGCTATGAGTAGCTCGGTTGCGGGGTTGCTCAATGGTGCCTCGGAGCAAATGGGCGCTAACAGCGAATCCTATTCATTTTTTGATGAAGCCAAGCGTAAGCGTATTTGCAAATCCCTGAAAGAAAGCGGAATTTAAAGCCCGGCGCAGCATTTTGCCTCCTGACTTGTTTGTGAAATATCAAGAGATGGATTTTTGGCAAGACAATACCGGTACTACAGCCAGTATCGTCGCTGCAAAAAAAACAGCAACACTTTCCACCAAAAGTGAAGGAAACTAAATCACCATGTCTAACAAACTATTAATGGGCTTATCGTCGTTGCTATTGCCGCTTGGGCTTTACGGAGTGCCTGCGCAATCGTCAACAAGTTATCAGCGCTCTTATCTCAGCGCGAGTATTAACAACTCGCCCGACTTATCCGCTACTAGCATGGCAGCGACCCACATTGTGCGTGATGCTGTTCCAGTTGCTGCTGATGAATTAGCTATTGTTAGTGCATCACCCGTAAAAGAGTTGGTGATTATTGATGCGGCAGTGCCGGATAAAGCCACGTTTTATCGCGGCGTTAAACCGGGTGTTGATATTGTTGAAATTAATTCTTCACAGCCGGGCTTGCCACAACTAAAACAAATTCTTGCCAGCTATAAAAATCTCACCGCGTTGCATATCGTTTCTCATGCGACAGCAGGGGAGTTGCACCTCGGTAACAGCAAAGTTAATGCAGCGTTGTTGAAGCAAGAGATCGATACTTTTGCTGCATTAAAAAATGCTCTGGTCGATGGTGCAGATCTGTTGTTATACGGGTGTGATTTAGCCAGTGGTGAGAGTGGCGAAGAGTTGCTAGATATTATTCGCAGCCACACCGGTCTTGATGTTGCTGCATCCACTAACAAAACCGGTAGCGCAGAAAGTGGTGGCGACTGGGATTTAGAAATTCAGCAAGGCGATATTCAAAGCACCTTGGCTTTTAGCCCCAAAGCGCTGGCGGATTTTAGTGGGGTGTTGGCGCCGGAAACTTATGGCGCTAGCCAGTTTCCGCTAGACCAGTATCAAACCTCTTTGTTATCAAACGATAACGATTTCGCATTAACAGGCTCAGAAACAAGCGTGTATGCGGGGGCATTTGGCTCTCGTTTGTATCTTGATAGTAATGCATATCCTGCACCTACAAGTGGCTTTCTGCAGCTTGCAGCCGCTAATACCCTCGCGAGCTTTGAATTGACCGCGCTAAATGTAAAACCCAGTCGTGGTGGTACGCCGAATTTAAGCTGCGCTTTAGCAAACGTTACTGGGTATCTGGCTTCTTCTGGTCAGGTGACAGCGACATTTGCAATAGGTGATAGTGAGGATTCCATTGCTGTACCTTTAACTGCCTTTTCAGGCCAACAAATTACCCGTTTTAAAGTTACTGCTGTAGGTTGTACTAATGCAGTTCACTCGTTACAAATTCAAAACTTTACGGTAGATAACAAGACTAGAGCTGGAGCCAATAATGCCCCTGTTATCTCCAACCTTGACGGCGATAGCGTCGCTTGGCCGGGTGTTGGTAATACGGTCACGCTGGATGTTGGTGGTAACGCTACCGTCGCAGACAATGAACTTGATGCTGCCAATTGGGGTGGTGCGAGCCTGACCGTGCAGCGCAACCTAGGCGGTACCAACACACCGATTAGTTCAGATTTCTTCAGTTTTAATGCATCGGGTTACAGCGTCAGTGGTAGTAACTTACAAACAGGTGGATCAACTACCTTTGGCACATTCACCAATACCAATGGTGTGCTGACAATCAGTTTCAATGCCAATGCCACCAATAGCTTGGTGCGTGATGTTATGCGCGGTATTCAGTACCGCAACGATACGCCTGCAGGTGATGCCACCATTCGTTTCGCGTTGAGCGATGGTACGGCTAGCACTACGGCTGATGTCACCGTCACGAGCGATAGCATCTACGTCACTAACACCTCCGATACTGCAACCATTGACGTTACAAATGGTGTCAGTTTCAGTGAAGCGGTGGCAATTGCTGCTGCCGATGTTACCGGTAGTCAGACAATTGTCTTCGATGGCACGCTCGCCAGTACGACGCTTATCATCAGCTCAGTCGCGCTGAGTGAAAGCCTCACCTTCAATACCGATAGCGCCACTGGCATCACGCTGTCTGGTGGTGCGTTCACGCTGAACGCAGGTACCACCCTTACCTTCACCAACGGCAGTGGCGATACGGCCACGCTCACCAACAATGTCATCAGTACTGGCGGGCTGACCAAGACCGGTGCCGGCTCGCTGACGCTGTCCGGCAACAACAGCTATACCGGTGGCACGACCATTTCGGCAGGTACACTGAGTATCAGCAATGGCACGGCCCTGCAGAATTTTTCTGATGTTAATATCGCCTCCGGCGCTACGCTGGCGCTGAACAGCAACGAAGCCATCGGCACGCTGTCGGGCGCTGGGCAGATCAACCTTGGCAGTGCCACGCTGACCTCGAACATCTCAGCTAACAGCACCTTCTCGGGCAATATTAGCGGCACCGGTGGCCTGACCTTGGGCCAGATCGGCGCGGCCACCTACTCACTGACACTCTCTGGAAACAACAGCTATACGGGTGCCACCATCCTTAGCAACTATGCCTGGCTGCGTCTGGATGGGGAGAACTCGCTGTCGAGCAGCACTGCCCTGCGTGTCAACGGCAATAGCGTGGCCACGCTGTTGTCAGACCAAACCCTGGGCAGTCTGGCCAGCAGTAGTAGCACAGCCAGCATCCAACTAGGCAGTTTCACCATGACGGCCGGTGGCGACAATACCAGCACCACCACCTCCGGGGTCATCTCTGGCACTGGCAACCTCGTCAAGCAGGGCAGCGGCACGCTGACGCTGGCGGGTAGCAATACCTACACCGGGCAGACCACGGTTTCGGCCGGCAGCCTGTCGATTGCCACCGACAGCAACCTGGGTGGTGGTGCCGTCAATCTGGCCGGTGGCACCACACTGAACGTGACCGGTGCCACTAACATCGACAATTCGATTTCCCTCAGTGGCAATTCCACTATCAATAATGCGGGTAGCCTTACTTTGTCTGGCGTAGTCAGTGGTGCCAATACGCTGACCAAGTCAGGTGCCGGTACATTGACCTTGTCCGGTAGCAATAGTTATTCCGGTACTGCTGTGAATGCAGGTACTTTGAGTGTTGCCGGTGATGCGAATTTGGGTAGTGGCGTCATTACTTTAAATGACGGCACCCTTGCGATAACAAGCGCTGGCACAATCGATAACGCGATTACTTTAGCTAATGACGGAACATTGAACCTGGCCGCAGCAACAAGCTTTACCGGTCAGCTTTCAGGGGAATACCGACTGGCAAAATACGGTGTTGGTGACATGATTGTCGCCAACAGCAATAACACCAACATGACCGGTGAAATTGCTGTTTTTGAGGCGAATTTATTGGTTGCTGATGGTTCCTACATGCCGAGCACTGTTGTTTTACGTGGCGGTAATCTCATTTTCACCGATGCGACGACAGTGTCCTCTGTGGTTGCGGTACAGGCTGATGCGTTTATATCGAACAACAATAATGTCACGTTGAATAATGTTATCGAGCTGGGTGATTCCAACCACACCTTGACTAAGGCTGGCGCAGGTAGGTTAACGCTGACTAGTACCGCTAACTCTCAATTCATGGCAGGTAAGCTTGTTGTAGAAGAGGGGGTTTTGTCTGTCAGCGATGATCGCCATCTCAATTCGGGCGATACCACGATCAACGGCGGCACTTTGGCCATCACGGCTACCGGTATTTACGACAACAATATTGTTATCGGTGCAAGTAACGCCATGATTGATGTATCCAATAGTGTGACCGCAACGCTTTCAGGCGGGATCACTGGTGTTGGCGGGCTGGGTAAAACTGGTGCTGGCTCGCTCAGGTTGGCTGGGGCAGGCAGTTTTACGGGGGCTACAAATGTCTCGGGCGGTACGTTGGTTGTGAATAATGTTTTGTCCGGCACCTCTTTGGTGACAGTGGCATCTGGCGCGACCATTACGGGATCAGGCAGCGTTCCCAATCTTCTTGTTAATGGTGGCGGCACTTTCTCACCCGGTACCAGCCCCGGCACCTTTACGGTAAATGGCAACCTGCAAATGAATTCTGGCAGTACCTTGGCGGTGGAGATTAATGGCGCTACGGCAGGTACCGAGCACGACCAAATCGTGGTGAATGGTTCTGTAGATGTGTCGGGGGCTGCCTTGTCTGCCACCCATGGCTACACCGCCGGGCAGGGCGACGATTACACGATCATTATTAATGATGCAGCAGATGCAATCACCGGTACTTTCAGTGGTTTGGCTGAAGGTGCTACTACAACTGCGGGTGGCAATGGCACAGTGCTAACTGCAAGTTATATCGGCGGCACCGGCAATGATTTCACTCTGGCTGCGCCACTGAATGCTGCGCCAGTTATCGCCAACCTGAATGGAGATAGTGTCAGCTTCATTGAAGATAGCGATCTCATATTGCTGGACGCTGGCAGTGATGCAACCGTCACTGACAGCGATTCGACTGATTTTGATGGCGGTAATGTGACTGTCTCGATTACTGCTAATCGTCTTGCCACGGAAGATGTACTTTCAATCCGGAATGAAGGCACTGCAGGCGGTCAAATTGGCACCTCCGGTTCGAACATCACCTATGGCGGTACGCTCATTGGTACTCGTACAGCGGATGGCGGGACTGATATTAATGACCTCGTCATCACGCTCAATAGCGCCGCCACTCCTGCCATTGTTCAAGCCTTGGTTCGTAACCTGACCTACACGAATACCAATACCACCACACCTGGTACCAATGTCCGAACAGTGCGGGTAACTGTAAATGATGGTAACGGCGGTACTAGTAGCAGTGCTGACATTGCCGTTGCTGTTGTTGCGACCAACGATGCCCCAACTTTGATAGCTACCGGCGCCACACCAACCTTTACTGAGGGTGGTGCGGCTGTAGGTTTGTTCAGTGGAACCAGTATAAGCACTGTGGAATCTGGCCAGTTGATTACGATGCTCACAGTGACCGTTAGCAACGCAACTGATGGCAGCGATGAAATCCTGTATTTCGATGGTAGTGATATTCCGTTGATCAATGGCTTTACAGGGACTTCATTGATCCATGGCGTCGATATCAGTGTTGTTGTAACCGGCTCAACTGCAACCCTGACGCTTGTCAGAACAGGTGGTCTATCATCGGCGCAGACGCTGGTAGATGGAATGACCTATCGCAATAACAGCTCAACGCCGACTATGGCAAATCGTGTGATTACGATTACTGCATTGCAAGATAACGGCGGCACTGCCAATGGTGGAGAGGATACTTCCAGTCCCAACGTGTCAGCGACTGTTACCCTTTCGGGGGTCAACAGTATTCCTGTGGTAACTACCAGTGCCGGTGTGACGGCATTTATCGAGGGCAATAATGTTGCCTCCACGCCAGTTGTTATTGATGGCGATATCACGGTAAGTGATCTGGATAATGCAACGCTTACCTCTGCCACTGCGAGTATTACTGCTAACTTCCAGGCTGCCGAAGATGTGCTGGCCTTTACCAATGACGGCAGCACCATGGGTAATATCACCGCAAGTTACAACAGCAGTACAGGCGTTCTCACCTTAACCTCCATTGGTGCCACCGCGACCCTTGCTGAATGGGAAGCCGCACTGGCCGCAGTGACCTACACCAACAACTCTGAAACTCCCTCGGAATCAGCTCGCGAAACCAGTTTCGTGGTGAATGATGGTGTTGATGCAAGTGTTGCCAGTACCAAATCCGTCAGTGTGACTGCAGTTAACGATACGCCAGTCATCTCTGGTGCTCCTGCACTATCTATCAATCAAGGTATTGCTTACAGCTTCACACCAAGCGTGAGTGATTCTGACACGATTGTGTTCCTCTTTAGTATTGCCAACCAACCGGCTTGGGCCGTATTTGATCCTGTAACCGGAACATTGAGTGGTACGCCAACCAATACAAATGTTGGCACTACAGCTGGTATTGTCATCACCGTGAGTGATGGCACCACATCAACCAGCTTGCCCGGGTTTAACCTGACAGTTGTTAATGTCAACGGTGCACCAGTGATCAACTCCAACGCCATCACCACTGCCACGCAAGATGTCGCTTACAGCTACACCTTTGCGGCAGTCGATAGTGATGCGGGTGATGTGCTGACCCTAAGCGCACCGACTTTGCCGAGCTGGTTAAGCTTCAACCCGGCGACTGGCCTCTTGAGCGGTATACCGACCAATGCCAACGTCGGTAGCCATGCGGTGATGCTGCGTGCCACTGATGTCGATGGTTTAAGCGTTGATCAGAGCTTCAGTATTACGGTTGCCAACGTTAACGATGCACCGACTATCACCGGTACTCCAACCACCTCAGTCGATCAGGACGTTGCTTACAGCTTCACCCCAACCGCGAGTGATGTGGATGTCGGTGATGTGCTGACCTACAGCATCACCAACAGACCGACTTGGGCCGCATTTGATACCGCAACCGGTGCCTTAACCGGTACACCAATTAATGCGGATGTGGGCACTACCAGCGGGATAGTGATCACTGTCAGCGATGGTGTGCTGAGTGCATCACTGCCAGCCTTCAATCTGGAAGTGATTGAAACCATCGACCCATTGCAGCCGGTGGTTACCGCACCGGAAGACATCGCCATCAACGCCACAGGGCTTTACACACCGGTAAGCCTGCGTCAGTTGCTGAGCCTCAACGCCTCGGCGACCCAGGAGCAGGTGGATGCGATTCTCAACAGCATGGCCAGTGATGGGGTGAGTGGTAATACCTGTTGCACCACCAATCCGGAAGGCTTGAACGTCAACAATGCATTGCTCTTGCCTCCAGGGCGTCATGAAGTGACCTGGAAAGCGACTAACGCCGCAGGCGTGAGCGGTACGGCTACCCAGGTGGTGTCTATCAACCCGTTGGTATCGCTGAGTAAATCGCAAGTGACAGTACGCGGCAATGACGTGTCTTTTCGTGTACTGCTCAATGGGCGTGCACCGGTATACCCACTGAATATCCCTTATGTGATCGATTCCAGCACTACGGCAACCTCAGCAGAACACAATCTGGTAAGCGGTATTGCCAGCTTTACTCAGGAAGGCCAGATGGAAGTGGTTGTACCCGTTTCCCTTGCCGATGTAACCGAGTTTAGTGATAGCCAGTTGGTGATTGCCTTGGGTGAGGGCATTAACCTTGGGGCAACTAACCGTCATGTGATTGAAATCAAGAGTGGCAATGTGCCTCCGGTGGTGAAGCTATCCATTACCCAGGGTGGAATTGATACCAGTCTGATTACTGCAAGCGGCGGCCCGGTTACCATTACTGCAACAGTCTTTGATGCAAATAAAACCGATACCCATAGCTTCGACTGGTCCGCAACCAGCGGCTTGGCCGATACTGATGGCAACCCTGTGGATGCTGTACGGGTCATCGATCCAACCGGGCTCAGTGGCACTCGTCAAGTAAATGTCACTGTGACCGACTCTGCCGGTTCCAGCGTGTTGGTGTCTGTCTACTTCCGCGTGGCAGCCAGTTTGCCGGTGTTGCAGCCGGATACCGACGCCGATGGTGATGGCCTTGATGACTTACTGGAAGGCACGGGCGATGCCGATGACAACGGTATTCCTGATTATCTGGATAACATGCCGTCACCCAATATCCTGCCGCAGCAGGGCAATACTACTAACGCATTCCTGATCGAGTGTGATCCCGGTGTGCGTTGCGGTTTGGGCTTGTTCGCGCGCAGTGGTGCTTCCGGTGGAGCGCAGGTGCTGGATCAGGAAATAGGACAGCTCGACAATCTGATTATTGACCCCGCCTTTGAGCCTGTAGGTGGCGTGTTTGACTTTGCGATTCGTGATTTACCGACCCCCGGCCAATCAGTGCGTGTTGTTATTCCGCAGCGGTCGGCGATTCCGGCTAATGCGGTCTATCGCAAGTACCAGAGTGGTCGTTGGGTAACCTTTATCGCAGATGCGGACAACGCCGTGCATTCAGCTGCCGGCAACCCCGGTTACTGCCCACCACCCGGTGCAGCAGATTGGGTGCCCGGTCTAACTGCGGGTCACCTGTGTGTGCAGTTGACCATCGAGGATGGCGGTCCAAATGATGATGACGGTCTGGTGAACTCCGCGGTGGTAGACCCGGGTGCTGTCAGTACGGCCCTGCCGGTAGAGCCGCCTCCACCGCCGCCGCCAGCACCGGATGTCACTGTCAAATCCAAAGGTGGTGGTGCGGTTAATGGACTCTGGTTCTTACTATTGGGAAGCCTGTTGATGATGAAATGGTTTACGGGAAAAAACCGCCGGGCCTTGATCGCCCTGGCATTGATCGCCACCTCGGCCTCCACCCAGGCACTGACCGATGGCAAAGCCTTTGTGCGGGTTGATCTTATTAATGTGGAGGGCGACCAAAGCGAAGCCATGTTTACTCAATCGCTGGGTGCGGCAGGTCATGCGTTCGCGGTGGACAAATACGACGTTGACCGCCGTGGCTACCAAATCGCCCTGGGCTACCAATGGCACGACTACACCTACAGCGAGTTGGGCTATCTGGAGTTGGGCGATGTAACAGTGGATATGACCCTGGATGGTGACACTGACTTAACAGCCTTCAAGCGCGACTTTGCCAATGCCTACCCGGTCAGCGCCAGTGGTTGGACAGTAGTGCAGGGTTTAACTCTGCTGCGCGACCAACCGGTGACTATCTCATTGGAGGCTGGCGCTTATTTGTGGCAAGACGAGAAAGAGACCAACCAGCAAACAATCACTCTGCAAAGCGACAGTGGTGTTGCACCGCTGGCGGGAATTCGGTTGGATCTGGGGTTAACCGAGCGTTTGTCCTACGGGGTTAGTGCACGCCGGATTTATCTGGCGGATCAGGTGGTGGATTTGTATTCGCTGTCGGGACGTTTTCGGTTTTAACCGGTGATAAGTTTGAACTCGCACTAACTATTTTCTTCAAGGGCCCGCGCCAATTCGATTACTGATAAAGGCGCGGAGCCTTCTGCTTTATTGCTAAGTGTGACAAATACATTCTGCCCACCACTTGCTGTTCCTCTAATCACTTTTGCCAGCGCCATGCGCGTTTCCAGGTCCGGATCGATGATCTTGTTGTAAGGCTCATAGGCATCTTTGGCATCTTCATAACCAAACGCGCCATGCACCGGGTTTAAATTCCAGCGACAGACAAATGGCCCGGGCCAGAGCGCACGCAGAATGGGAAGTTGCTCGCTAATACGTGGCATTTTTGCATGTAAACCCATGCAATAAGTTGCGCCGGTATCGCGTAGTGCCGACACAAATTGTGGTGTTAACCATTGCGGATCGCGCACTTCCACAGCGACAACGCCATCAGGAGCGGCGCTTTTTAGATTGGGAATAGATTTCAGTAGCAGATGCAACCGGTCAATTAGTGTTGGCATCTGTGCGAGCCAGTGAGCGGGCAGGGGGCTGATCTGAAATACCAGTGCACCTAATTTATGTTGCAGACCTTGCAGCGCCGGCTCCACAAACAATTGCACCGCATCTGTGGCATTTAAGAAATTGGCATTGGCGCGCCTGCCGCGACCGCCTTCATCGCGTACCAATGCATCGGTAACCAAACTTGGGGCTTTCACCACAAAACGAAAATCATTGTTTACTTGCGAGGCATATTGCGCGAACTGAGCAAGGTTGAGTGGGCGATAAAAACTGCGGTCGATACTGACTGTGCGAAACAGCGGATGTTGGCTGTATGCCGTTAACCCGCGGCGCGACAAAGTGGTGGTCGCATATTCCCCCTCCCAGACCAAACCATTCCAGCCCGGATAATTCCAGGATGATGCCCCAAGCCGCACCGTCGCGGGCAGCGTATCTGCAAGTGCTATCCAGTCCGGTTGTGGTGCGACCGGCGCAATAAAATCGCCAGATGTTTTAATGACTTTTTTCTGTGGATGAAGTGACTCATCAAAGAGTGAATTTTGCATAGATGACAGTTATAAGCATGAAATTACCGGGCGGGTTTTGCCCTAAACACTGGCTGCCGCATTCGGCATAGATAGCAGTTCATGCATAGCACTATCGGCCAATGCTTGGCCCGCGCCATCGTAAACATAAAAAATAGCATTGGCACCGAGGCTGCGCAGCATCTCTACTTCTTCTTCATATTGCACTATGGCGGCGATTTTTCCCTTGAAGCGACGGTGTTTTAATTGTTTGAGTGCAAACACATTGCCCTGATGGTATGGCATGGCTAATACGATTAACTGGATTTGATCAGTATTCACCAGCTTGTCCCAAAAATCCGAGTCAGATGCATCGCCTTCAGCAAGGCACATATCGGCCACTTTGTGCAGGTGTTCAATGCGTAATGGGTTGTTGTCCACACCTAACACCCGCAATTTATAGGTGTCGTTTAATCGATGGTAAGCACCGCGACCGATGCGACCCATACCAAACACGATGGCTTGCGCATCACCCAAATCCAGTGGGCGATCTTGTGGGCGCAATTTTTCCAGCGGCAGGTCAGGGCGCTTGGCAACAAAGTATTGATAAAGGCGTTCGCTATAAGCATTGGCGATGGCAGAAAAGACAAAACTCAATGACACCGCAAGCGCAATAATCACCAGCCAATCAATTGCCAACCAGCCGGCCGCAACCGCAAGGCTGGCTACTATAAGACTGAATTCTGAATAGTTCCCCAACCCCAGACTGGTGAGGAAACTGGTGCGTAAGCGCAAGCGAAAGCGCGGCAAAAGCAACATGAATAACAAAATTTGCAGCGGCAGCAGAAATTGCAGCCCCACCGCCCACGCCAAATGTTCCCAGCTGGGGTCTGCCATTAAGCCTATGCTGAGAAAAAACGCGACCAAAAACAGTTCTTTAATGTTAAACAGTGACTTTGCCAGCCCCGGTGCAGCGCGATGAGTGGAGAGCAGCATACCTACTACCAGTGCACCCAAATCGCCTTTTACTCCCAGTGCTTCAAATAGGGCATAGCCCACCACTAGCGACAATAAAAATCCAAACAACACCTGCATTTCACCGTGACCCAAACGGTCGAGCAAGCGGCGCAAAATCGGCGCTAGCGGAATCAAACCCAACAGCAAAAATGCCCAGACACTGGGAACTTTTCCGGTGGATGCGCTGAGAAAAATCACCGCAAAAATATCCTGCATTACCAGTACGCCAATCGCGATACGCCCGTAAATGGATTGGCTTTCGCTGCGTTCTTCCAGCATTTTCACCACAAACACGGTACTGGAAAACGATAGCGCAAAACCAATGAGCACAAAACTGCTCCACTGCATATCGTTCAGCAGCGCAGCGATTCCCAAGGCTTTGAGTGCAATAAAAAGCAGGGCGATTGCAGCGGTCGTCAACACCATATGTAACGTAGCACCACCCCAAATCTCTACCTTGAGTAGCGAGCGCACATCCAGTTTCAAGCCAATAGTGAACAACAACAGGGTCACGCCCAAGTCGGCGATAAATTGAATATTGTCGTTGAGTTCATAGCCCATAAAGTTCAGGGCAAAACCGGCTACTAAAAATCCGGTGAGGGGAGGCAGGCGCAAAAATGACGCTGCCAAGCCGCCAGCAAAAGCGACCAGAATAATGATGGGTTCCATAGGGTGGACTACTGCCTTGATATCAAAAAAGAATTTCAGGGTAACAAATTTACAATCACAGCGAAAAGTAAAGTTATGCGCGCCAAGTGCAAGTGCTTTCGGTAAATTACTCCATTTACTTCAACAGGAGCTTTCTATGCACTACCCCATGTATTTAGTGGATGCCTTTGTCGACCAACCCTTTAGTGGCAATCCCGCAGGTGTGTGTATTTTGAATCAGGAACAGCCTGCCAGCTGGATGCAAAATGTCGCCTTGGAAATGAATCAAGCCGAGACAGCTTTTGTACATAAACGCGCCGACGGCAGTTGGAACCTGCGCTGGTTCACGCCACAAGTAGAAGTCAGCCTCTGTGGTCACGCCACTCTCGCTGCTGCCCATGCACTTTGGCAGCATGCTGGCGAGACAGCTGCGACACTGACCTTTCATACTGCGAGCGGCGCGCTCTCTGCAACGCGAATGGGCGAAGAAATTCAACTGAATTTTCCAGCGGATATTCCCCAGGCTATCGCACAGGTTCCAGCCGCGCTGGTGCAGTTGCTTGGTAAGCTGCCCCGTTGGTTTGGACAAGGACGGGATGATCTGATCGCTGTTGTAGACAGCGCGGACGATGTGCGCCGCTTTGTGCCCGATGCACAACTGATTGCATCTTTTACCACGCGCGGATTAATTCTCTCCGCCCCGGGTGATGCAGGTTCCGGTGTGGATATGGTCTCGCGTTTTTTTGCCCCCAGAGTTGGTATCAATGAGGATCCCGTCACTGGATCTGCGCATTGTTTGCTTGCCTGTTATTGGGGGGATCACTTGGCGAAAACAAATCTGCGTGCGCAACAGGCATCGCCACGCGGCGGGTTGTTAACACTTGATTGGCAGGGTGAACGCGTTTTACTGAGCGGTAAAACCCGCACTATGTTGCGCGGGGAATTTTGCGGGTGATTAAAGCAGAATTGATTTTGTAATTGATGAAGCAAAGTTTTTATATGAAATTTTATTTATTAGGAAAATTTTTTGGCGCCGAAAAACATTTTCCAATTTATTTTTTGATGCTGCATGTGGACTTATTATCCATCAACTTGACACCTTTTGGTAGGAATGACTAAATGCATCTGCCTATCCTTTGACACTGATGTCATCAAGGACGGAAGGCAAATTTGGATATTAATTGAAGAGGGTACTTTATGCGTTTTATGAAATTCTTAAGCTTGCTGGGTTTTGTTTTTGTTTCATCAATTGCAATAAATGCACAGGCAAATACACCTGTTTCCTGTAGTTGGACTTATCTGGGCGGTGGCGGCGCCTATGGTTCCTGGACTTCAGTAGATGGCTGCTTTATTGCTCAGCCACAAGCGGCACCATTGTTAATTGCTCAGCGCACAAGAACTAATACCGGTAGCTGTACCATGACGGTTACATCTCCATATGTAAATCTGGGCAGCTGTACTAACCCATCGTTTTACTTAGGCAGTGCCTCATCAAGCAGTTCAATAAGTTCAACGCCAGCGCCTGTGTGCACAACTACCAACATCAATATTGGTCAATCCTGCAATGGTGAAAACTGGTGTATGGAGTCTTTTGGCCGCGCATGTTCTGCAGCTGGCGGTTCTACAGTTTGGAAAAACGGAACTTACGTCTGTCAGAAAACCACTTGTACCAACCCTTGAATTATTAACAAAAATTTAAAGTAGTTATATCTAAACGCTGGCCCTTGCTTGAACAAAGCAAGGGCTTTTAAAGCCAGAGGGAATTTCATGAAGCAACAAGTGGTTTTGATTGGTGCAGCGGTAGTTTCAGGTTTTTTACTTGGAAATTTTTATCAAACACCAACTGATGGGTCTTCGCAAAAAGTAGTTCAAACAAATGATTCAGCATTAGTAGAACTGGAACGACTCAAAGATCAGAACGCCAATTTATTGCAAGAAGTTGATGCCCTGCGCAAAGAGCTGACTCTGGTGTCAGCAAGCCTGCAAGAATCAATTATCCAAACCGCCAAGCCAAGTGACGTCAATATCGGTAAGGCAGGGTTGGAAAATAAAACTGTACAAGAAATGCAGGCATTAAAATCCAAAATAATAGCTAACGAAATACTAGGAAAAATTAATAACGACCCTGAAAAACTATCCCATGTGCTCGCGCAGGAATTTAATAGCGAAGAAGTTAATCAACAATGGGCAGACGCTGAACAACATAAGTTATCGAATTGGTTTGTGAATAATGAAGCATTTTCCGGGTTGGCTTTGCAGGGCGTCACTTGCCGGACTACGCAGTGTAAAATTTCAGTTGCCGCGAGCACCCCTGAGCAGGCCAATAATATTTTTGAAATACTGAGTAACGCGTTAAAAGAAGAATATGAGTATTCGTTGTATTACTCTGATATTGATCTGGCACACAACACTGCAGCACTTTACATCTCCTTCTCACCTGATCCCGCTCTCTAAGGCATTTCTTTTGACGGTAGTGCCAATAACCAATTTATCGGCTCCATGTTGTTTTCTGCCCTTAACATTTGTGATGCAATGCAACTACTGATTGAAAAAAGAAATTTTGTTTCTACTAACATACTGCTGCGCTCATTATATGAGTACATATTTAGGTCATTTTGGTTGAATAGAGTAGCAGCATTCGAAGATATTCAGCATTGTATGAAAGAAGACAAGTGGCCGGCCATCCCTGCGCTCCATACAGCAATTAAGGGTATGAATGAGATTATTGATCTGTTGGCAGCAGAGAAAGTTAAAATTCAATCAATCTTGAATAGTTATATTCATGGCGGGTCGCAGAATCCACTCTCCCAGTTGGGTGATGACAATTATATAACTCCAAATATTCCAGATACTGAAGTGATCTATTTACTTCAAGTAGTGCAGCTTTGTTCGTATGTAATATTGTGCGAATCAATTTATTTATCAAATACCAATGAGTTTGATTCGGAAGTTGAAGTTATGGGCAACAATTTGCTTAGTGCAGATGATATTTCATGATGATTGGTTGAGGGCATTCTGTTTTGGCTTAATTTTAATATCTACTTGTAATAGCCAAACATCAAATAAACGCAGCACGGCGCCTTGCTCGGCGAAGCCCTACGCATCGCTCCAATCTTAAAATCCCTTATTACTTCAGTTGCGTACAGAAATAAGTACAGGTAGCATGAGGTCTTTACAGATCCTGTTTAGGAGATGACCTATGGATACTATGAGCTATACCGCGTTTCGCAATGATCTGGCGAGCGTGTTGGACAAGGTGAATGACGATCACAAGCCGGTGCTGATTACCCGTCAGAACGGAAAGCCAGCGGTGGTGATTAGCTTGGAGGATTTTCAGGCTTATGAAGAAACCGCCTATTTGATGGCTAGCCCAAAAAATGCCGCGCGCTTGAATGATGCCATTAACCAGGTTGCCGCAGGAAAGGCGACCAAGCGGGGGTTGATCGAGGAATGATATTGGCGTGGGCGGATAATGCCTGGGAAGATTATCTTTACTGGCAGCAAACGGATAGCAAAACACTGAAGCGCATTAATACCCTGATTAAAGAAATCCAACGCCAGCCTTTTGCCGGCATAGGTGACCCTGAACCGCTTAAGCACCACTGGTCAGGTTATTGGTCAAGGCGAATTGATCGCGAGCATCGGCTGGTTTATCGCGTTGAAAATGAAATGATAATTGTGGTGCAATGCCATTATCACTACTGATGACTTTCGCCCTGAATTGAATTTGATAAAGAGAAATCACATGTCTGCTGTTAAGGAAATCGTTTTAACCTTTAGTTGTCAGGATTCCAAAGGCCTGGTGGCCGCCGTTGCTACTTTGTTTGCAACCTTGGGTTTTAACATTAAAGAGTCGTCGCAATTTGAGGATGTGCAAAGCAACCGCTTTTTTATGCGCACTGTTTTTGAATGCCCAAATGGTTACAACCTGGGGCAAATTCGCTCGCTGTTTAAGCCGTTGGGCGAACAGTACCAAATGGATTGGAATATTTTTGATAGTGCGAGCAAACCCCGCGTGCTGATTGCGGTGTCGCAATGGGGTCACTGTTTAAATGCACTGTTAAACAGCTGGAAAAACGGCTCCTTGCCGATTGATATTGTCGGTGTGGTTTCCAACCATAATGTGATGCGTGATTTAACCGAGTGGTATCAACTGCCATTTCATTATTTGCCCATCACGGCAGATACCAAACCGCAGCAAGAAGGCCAGCTGTGGCAACTGATGCAGGATTTGCAGGCCGATTTTTTAGTGCTTGCACGTTACATGCAAATTCTCTCCGACGATTTGTGTCACAAACTAAATGGCCGTGCGATTAATATCCATCACTCATTTTTGCCTGGATTTAAAGGCGCAAAACCCTATCACCAAGCCTTTGATCGCGGCGTAAAACTCATTGGGGCTACCGCGCATTTTGTGACGGCGGATTTGGATGAAGGCCCGATTATTGAGCAATCTGTTGAGCGTGTTTCCCACGTCAACTCGCCTGATGAAATGGCAGAAATTGGTCGCGATATAGAAGCCGTTGTTTTAAACCGCGCGGTTCGTTGGCACGCCGAGCACCGTGTATTGCTCAACGGCACCAAGACGGTGGTGTTTTCGCGCTAAACGCGAATACTTTTTTTGAGGTATATGAAAGCGCGGTGACGAAATACTCACCGCGTTTTTTATTGCATCGAATATAAGTTAGATCTATTGACCTGTGGCCTTTTTCGCCGCACTTGCCAGCGCTAACAACCCCAGTGCCACCAAACCAAAAGACACACTCAAGCTACTCAGTTCAGCGATAAAGCCAATCACTGCCGGGCCTGCCAATAGGCCGGCGTAACCCATGCTTACCACTGCCGCAATTGCCAGACCCATGGGCATGGAGGTTTGGTTGCCGGCGGCGGTAAAAAGTACCGGCACTATGTTGGATGCGCCTACACCCACCAGTGTAAAGCCGATAAAAGCGGCAGGGCTGTAGGGGATCAGAATGACGAGTAAAAACCCGCTGGCGGCGAACAGTCCACCCCAAAGTACAACGCGGGTGCCGCCCAGTGCGTTGACGATTCTATCTCCGGTAAAGCGGCCGATGGTCATGGCAACCGAGAAACAGGCGAAGCCTAAACCGGCGTACACCGGATCTATGCCGCGCAGGGTATTGAGGAATACGGCGCTCCAATCCAGCACCGCACCTTCGGCGAGAAAGGCAATAAAGCAGAGGCTGCCAATCAGCAGTACTTTGCCGCGCGGCACCACAAAAAAAGGATCCCGCTCTGTATGGGTATTGTCGTTGCGATCCGCTGGTAAAAGGTCTTTTGCCGCGTAAGCCAGCATCAGCAACAGCACTGAAGCAAGGCAGAGCAGGGAGTGGAAGGGCGATAAGCCCAACCACATAAGCCCACTCATAATCACCGCACCAAAAATCCCGCCCAAACTATAAAAACCGTGAAAACCCGACATCATTGCGCGGCCGCTGGCTTTCTCCACTACCACTGCTTGCATGTTCATGGCGACATCGGTAGCGCCGAGCATCATGCCAAACACCAACAGATTTAACGCCATACCCGGAATACCGGGGGAAACGGCAAGGCAAACCAGGCTGATGCACATTAATAGCAAACTTATGGTGATTACCCGGCGGCAGCCGAAACGATTAACCAGCGGGCCGGTTACTGGCATGGCCATAAGCGAACCTATGCCAAAACAGAGGATCAGCAGGCCGAGGGTAGATTCACCAATGGCCAACCGCGCCTTGGCAAAAGGGATTAATGGTGCCCATGCGGACATGGCAAGGCCGGTAATCAGAAAAGCAAAACGAGTGGAGAGGTATTGCGCGGGACCAATCAATAATTGGGAATTACCCGTGGATGGTGAGGCAGACATAAACGAAATCCGAAACGAAAACTGCTGCGCACTATACGCCCGTGCTGAAGGCCGGGTTAGTGATGATTTGTAAATATTTTTTGATCCGTTCTGATAGCAAAATCGTAGCGAATCCGTAGATAAATTTTTTTATCGGGGTGCTGGAGCTGGTTGTTTTTCGCACTACACTGATATCTAAAACCGATTTTACAAGCCGGTTTTAGATGCGACAAAGTGGTGCGATTGGGAGTTGAAAATCAGGAGAGGTATATGTCCATCGCCAAAAAATTCATGTATTCCCTTGGTGCGATTTTGCTGCTGGCGGTTCTGGTTGCGATGGTGCTGGTGTATCGCCATCAAAGCGAGCTGGTGCAGGATCGTGCGCTGGGTGAGAGCAATAATATCTCACGTGAAGCGATACGTTTATTGACGCTTACCGACACCATGATGATGGAGCGGGTGAGAAGCAGCATGAGGTTGTTGCGGGAATTCGGCACTGAATTAGGTGAGCCGCAATTGGGTGAGCGGATACGGGTGAATGATCGCGAGACCAACAATGTATTGCTGGGTGAAACGCCAGTTGCAAATCAGTTCGATCTTGTGGATCGCGTGACCACTATCATGGGGGGGACGGCCACTATCTTTGCTCGGGATGGTGAAGAGTTTGTTCGTGTTTCAACTAATGTGATGACGCCTACAGGCCGGGCTATTGGCACTATCCTCGCGCCGCAGGGCGCCGCTATCAAAAAGATTCAGCAAGGTGCGCCGTTTTATGGGTTGGTCGATATTCTGGGCAGTCCTTACCTTACTGGATATGAACCTATGTCCAACCGTCAGGGTGAAATTCTGGGCATTTGGTATGTTGGTTACAAGGCGGATTTGAGCGATCTGTTTTCTGCTATTGCATCTAGTCGCGTGTTGGAGCAAGGGTTTGTGGTCATTCGCGATAATACCGGTGCAATAAGAGTTCACTCTGACAACGTATCTGCAGAAACCGCCCAAAAAATCCTCGCTGAGCCAGGCAATGAATGGCGCCTGCAAACCTCGCGTTTTGATGCTTGGGGTTATGAAATTATCACTGCCTATTCCGCGACTGAAATTCAGTCCACGGTGCGTAATCTCTCTTTCATGTTGAGTGCATTTATCGTTGTAATTGGTTTGGTGTTTTTGCTTATAGTCTACCTGCTTATTCAAAAAGTAGTTGTTGCTCCGCTCCATCAAACGACGGCTCGTCTGCATGATATAGTCGATGGCGAAGGCGATCTGACACTGCGTTTTAATGTTGAGCGAGAAGATGAGATTGGTGAATTAGCCAAGGGCTTCGATTCGTTGTTGGATCGATTGCAGCACACCATTAAATCGCTTTCCAACGCTACACACCAATTGTCGCAATCAGCGCATCATTTGAAAAAAATTGCAGTGCAATCTACCGATGCCATTAATACCCAGGCGCGTGATATCGACAGTATCGCGGCTGCGATTAACGAAATGTCTGCTACTGCACAAGAGGTCGCTCGCAATGCTGCCAATGTAGCAACAGCAACCCACAGTACCAGCCAGGATGCCGAGCAAGGCTATAAGGTGTTGGCAAATACAATTTCCTCAACGGAAATGCTTGCCAATAGTATTGAGAGTGCTGCAAAAGTTATTTCCCAAGTGGCCGACACCAGCAATGAAATAGGTTCAGTGTTAAACGTTATTCGCTCTATTGCGGAGCAAACCAATTTGCTCGCATTAAATGCGGCAATTGAAGCTGCACGCGCCGGTGAACAAGGGCGAGGTTTTGCGGTAGTTGCCGATGAGGTTCGATCTTTGGCGAGCCGTACCCAAGCCTCTACTGCTGAAGTGGATAATATGGTTAAACGTTTCCAGGGTGATTCCGAGCGCGCGATGGAGCAAATGCGATTGGCTGATGAAATGATGCGCACTAATCTAACGGGCACACAAAGTTCAGGCGAGTCAATCAAGGCTGTATTGCGCAATGTTTCGGCGCTCAGTGATTTGAACAGTGGAATTTCTCACGCTGTTGTGCAGCAAAGCCATGTTGCGGAAGACATTAATAAAAGTATTTCCAGTATCAATACAGCGGGCGACCAGAATCAGGTGCGAGCTCAGGAAACGCTGCGCGCGTCAGAAGCTTTGTCCCAACTGTCGGAAGATATTCAGCGGCAATTAGCTGCTTACAAGGTTTAAGTCCGACGAAGGGGCGTAATACGAAAGTCGATTGGTATTCAATAGGTGCTGCAATCAATTTCTGCCTATATAACTGTGGTTTAAAAGTCACTACCCAAGGAGCATGCTGTGGAATTTTTTTCGCTAATGAAAAGTAATCGTGACAAAGTTGCGGCAGAAACGGAAAGGGTGCAACTTGAATCCCTACGGGATGATTTGAAGGCAATTCATAATAATACCGCCGTTATTAGCTTTGACCCACAAGGGCATGTACTGGATGTTAACGACTTATTTTTAGCTGTGGTCGGCTACTCCAAAAATGAAGTCATTGGTAAGCATCATCGGATGTTTTGTAGTTCTGCCATTGCTGGAACACGCGAATATGAAAATTTTTGGCGCGATTTAGCTGTGGGTAAAGCCTTTTCAGGTACATTCGAACGAATGAGTAAAACTGGTCAGCCCATATTTTTGTCAGCCAATTATTTTCCAGTAAAAAACTCTCAGGGAAGGGTAATCAAAATTATTAAAATTGCCTGTGATGTGACTGAGACGCAAGTTGAACTGAACAATAAAAACGCGGTGTTGTTTGCTTTGGATAAATCGCTTGCTGTAATCGAGTTTACGCCACAGGGTGACATTATTACCGCTAACGACAATTTCCAAAAAACCATGGGTTATCCGCTAAATGCTATTGTGGGGCAACATCATAGAATGTTTTGCGATGCCGATTTTTATCGCGAGAATCCTGATTTTTGGAAACGCTTGGCAAATGGCCAGCACTTTTCTGGAAAATTCAAACGCAAAGATGCAGCAGGTCAAGTGATATGGTTAGAGGCTACCTATAACCCAATTGTTGATCATAGTGGCAAGGTTGTTAAGGTGATCAAGTTTGCTTCCGATATTACCGAGCGCGTCGAGACTGCCATGAAAGCCATTGATCTGGCGGCAGCGACATCTGAACAAACTTCGCAAATTACTTCCAATGCGGTAACAGTTCTTAATGAAGCAATGGAAACATCGCATCATATTGCCGATGAGGTAAAAGAAGCCTCCAAAATTGGCGCACAGTTAAATATTCAGTCCAAAAATATCAATGACATTGTGACTACTATTCGTTCCATCGCAGAGCAGACTAACTTGCTTGCCCTGAATGCGGCAATTGAAGCGGCGCGTGCAGGTGAGTCGGGTAGGGGCTTTTCAGTGGTGGCGGATGAAGTGAGAAAACTCGCAGCAGATACGGCAAAAGCGACGGCCGAAATCAGCAAAGTGGTTCAGCACAACACCGGCTTAATCAATAATATTGATGCGAAACTTAATCAAATTACCGGAGTCGCCCTGCATGGTGAAGAGAGCATCAGTGAGGTTGCAACGGGCTTGGCTGAGGTCCGCAATGGTGTAAATCAATTCGTGCAGATGGTTGAAACCATGCGCCCTTAAATTCAAAAGCGTTTCAGTTGAGATTTTCCCGCATGTTTTATAAAACATGACTGGCATACAGCTTTTCACCACCCTGGTGCCCATACTTGCCGTCTTTCTGTTTTTGGTAGTGCTGCGCCTGCCTGCCACCCGCGCAATGCCGTTGAGTTTGGCTATTACCGCTGCCTTCGCGTTTTATGTGTGGCAGGTGCCAGCAGTGCAGCTGGCGGCGTCGGTACTGGAAGGCTGGGTCATTGCCTTCACCATACTGATAATTGTGTTTGGCGCGATTTTGCTGCTGAACACCCTTACCGCGCTGGGCGCGATTAGGGTGATTTGTGATGGTTTTGCCCGCATCTCGCCAGATCATCGGGTGCAAGTGATTATTATTGCCTGGCTGTTTGGTGCCTTTTTAGAGGGGGCCAGTGGTTTTGGTACGCCTGCTGCTATTGGCGCGCCGCTGCTAGTGGCGCTGGGGTTTCCGCCTATGGCGGCAGTGGTGATGGCGCTGTTAGGCGATAGCGCGCCGGTGTCCTTTGGTGCGGTAGGTACACCGGTCATAGTGGGCTTGGGGCAGGGTATGCAGGCTGCGACGCCGGAGCAGTTACAGTTGATTGCGGTAAGCGCCCTGACGCTGGATGTGTTTATCGCCAGTTTCTTGCCGCTGCTAATGGTGAGTTTGCTAACCCGCTTTTTTGGTGCCAATCGCCGCTGGCGTGAGGGCTTGGCGCTCTGGCGTTTTGCACTCTTCTCCGGTGTGGCGTTTACCTTACCCGCGTTTGCCGTTGGGCTGCTGTTGGGGCCGGAATTTCCCACGCTGCTGGGGTCATTAATCGGCTTGGCGCTGGTGGTAACGGCGGCGAGGCGCGGTTGGCTGTTGCCCAAACACTTTTGGCGCTTGCCGGAACCAGCGCAAGAAGTTCCTGTTAATCGCGCGATGGTTAACAGCATGGCGGTCAACAGCGATTCAGATTCACTCAGCCAATCCAAACCAGCCATGAGCCTGCTGAAAGCCTGGTTTCCTTACCTGCTAGTAGCGGGTGTTTTGGTGCTGACGCGGGTTGATGCGCTGCCGTTTAAGGCGATGTTGCAAGCTGTGGCCATTGATTTTACCGATATGCTGGGCACTACCATATCGGCGCGCATAACGCCTTTGTACCTGCCGGGTACAGTGTTTGTGTTGGTCGCTGCATTGATTGCACTGGCCTATCGTTTGCCCTTGGCGCAGACCCGGGCGGTTTGGGTCGCCTCGCTCGGGCGTTTGTTACCTACCAGTATTGCCTTGGGTACTTCTGTGCCTATGGTGCGTATTTTTTTAAACTCCGATGTTAATCATGCCGGTTTGCTTGCCATGCCCAAGGCGTTGGGTCAGGTTGCTGCCGAAACTTTTGCCAGTCAGTGGCCGTTGGTTGCCCCTTTTATTGGTGCGTTGGGGAGTTTTATTGCTGGCTCTTCCACCTTTTCAAACATGATGTTTGCCCGTTTGCAGCAGGATGCCGCCCATGCTGCGAGCCTGCCGGAGCACTGGGTGCTTGCCCTGCAAATGCTGGGTGCCAATGCGGGCAATATGGTGTGCGTGCTAAACGTGGTGGCCGCTGTGTCGGTAGTGAAGCTGGTGGGGCGAGAGGGGGAGGTGATTCGTTTCACATTGATACCCGCTCTGGTTTATTGCACTGCCGCCGGTAGTGTCGGTTATTTGCTGCTAACCCTCGGATTATAAAAGCTACTGTTATCCACGCGATCCAGAATTTTGCGATAACTGCCATTGGCCTTGATTTTTTTGAGGCCGCTATTGAAGGTTTGGATTAACCATTGGGCGTTGGGGTGGATTTTGCTGGTGAGCAGATAACCTTCAGGTGAATTGAGGGCGGGTTCTATGACCCTCAATTTGCGTGGGTCTATGCTGAGTTGCGCTGCCATATAAAAGCCTGACATCTCATCGGTGGCAAACAAATCGACCCGCTCGGCGAGCAGTAGTTTTATGTTTTGGATATCTGAAGGAACCATAATCGGGTTAATGGTTTGGGCCTCAATCGCTCGGTAAAACGCCTCTGTGTAGGTAAAGCCAAGGGTGGCGCTCATGCGATAGCCACTCAGGTCGCTGAAGTTTTGCCATTTAATTGCCGGGGCGTTGGCACGTTGGAAAAAAACAGTTCGGTTAACAACTAGCGGGTCGCTGAATAACATAGCCTCGCGCCGTTCGCTGTTTTCGTACCAGTAACTGGTAGCGTCAAATTTGCCCAGGCGTGTCTCTTCAAACGCGCGTTTCCACGGCAGGTATACAAACTCAACCTCAATTCCCTCGGCTGCAAAAGCACTGGCAATAATATGGTTGACGTGGCCACTGTGTGGCAGATCTTTACCTGTCCAGGGGGCGAATTCGCCAGTGGCGATACGTACCGGATTAACCGCCGGGGCACTACTACTCGCGCTGGCCGTTGGGTGATAACCCATGAGATAGGCTATGGATAACGCAGTGAAACAAGCAAGAGCAATTCGCAACACAACAAACTCCCGAAAAACCAATTTCACCGCTTAATCCTGTTACGCGGCGTGTTGATAGATTGATCACAGTGGCCGCAGATTGAACCACCTGCTCTAAAAATAGCCGGCATACACTGAAGGTTAGTTCATCACCGGGCTTTTGCCTGCACATTGGTGGTGCAGTGGCCAATCTGATCCAAGGTAGCAACTGATTCCAGCATCACCTGATTCAAGCACCAGGCTTGCCTGGGGGTGGTTAGTCCGCCCACAAAATTAACGGATTTTCTGCCGGGAGTTGCGCCTTGGGGTGATAGGCACGAGCACGCAAGCTCCAGTCGCTGGCAGGGCGATGAGCAGGCAGTTTGGCCTGATAATGGTAGGCATTGGTGGAGCCACTGAGGGGATAGGCCAGCACCATTTGCACAGATGCCGCAGGCTGCCCACCCACTGGGTCGGCAATCACTTCTATCATTACCTGTCCGGGCGCTATGCCTCCCAGATACACTTGGGCTTCAGCGAGAAGTTGATTGGCTTGCTCACCAATACCCTCATCGTTATCAGCCCCAGCGCTTTCACCAATAACCAGCTTTCCAAGATGAATTTCATGCCAATGCTGTGCCATGTGTTTCTGCCATTGCTGGAGTTCACGGGCAAGTGCACCCTCATTAGCGCTGCGCTCCTGATACTGGTGTGCGGCGGGTATGTAGTAGCGTTCAAGGTAGTCGCGCAGCATGCGATTAGTGCTAAAACGCGGGGTGAGTTGCATCATGCTGGTGCGGATAAGCGCCAACCAGCGGCGCGGCAGGTCACTGCTATCGCGCTCGTAAAAGCAGGGAATAATCTGCTGTTCCAATAACGCATAAAGTTGTTCGGCATCGGCGGCGTCATGCTCAGGCCCGTACTCCTCGCCGTTGCCCAGCGCCCAGCCCACTTCCGGTTGATAAGCTTCGGCCCACCAGCCGTCCAGTGAGGAGAGGTTTAGCCCGCCATTTACCAACACCTTCATGCCGCTGGTGCCGCAGGCCTCCCAGGGGCGACGCGGGTTATTAATCCATACGTCTACGCCCTGAACCAACCGGCGGGCGAGTGCGAGGTCATAGTCTTCGACAAATACCAGATGCTTCGCGACATCGTCACGCTGCAGAAATGCCTGCCAATGCTGCAGTTTGGTTTTTCCCAGTTTGTCGGCGGGGTGGGCTTTGCCGGCTACCAGCAGTTGCACCGGATAACGGTGATTGCATAACAGTGCCGCCAACCGCTCCGGGTCATGTAATAACAGATCCGGGCGTTTGTATTCGGCAAAACGGCGCGCAAATCCCAGTGTGAGAATGTTGGGGTCCAGTGGACGCGGAGGTGTCAAATTGCAACTCGCACCGCTGGATTCATGGCGCCACTGGCGCTGGTAGCGAAGTCGGGCGTAGTCCACCAAACGGGCCCGGCCGCTGCTCGCAAGTTGCCAGAGCTGCTCGTCGCTCAGGGTTTTCCAGCGGTTAGGCGTCAGACCTGTTTCATCCCCTTGCCAGAGGTGATCGCCAAATGATTGTTGCCAGAGTTTGTTGCTTGCGTCTGAGGCCCAGCTGGGCATGTGTACACCATTGGTGATATGGCCAACGGGCACCTCGCGCTGGGGCCAGCGCGGGAACAGGGGTTGGAATATGCGCCGGCTCACCTGACCGTGTAACTCGCTTACGCCATTGCTGTGGGCGCAAGTGCGCATGGCCAAATAAGCCATGTTGAAGTCTTCCTGATCATCCCTGGGGTTGGCGCGGCCCAACGCGAGTATGTCGTCCATGTTTACCCCCATTTCCGGCGCGATTTCCCCGGCATAGCGGCGCAACAACTCAGCGGGGTAGCGGTCGAATCCGGCCGCGACCGGTGTATGGGTCGTAAACAGGTTGCCACTGCGGGTTGTCCAAAGTGCCTGCCAAAAATCCACCCGGTGTTTGGCGCAGTAAGCGCGAATGCGCTCCAGTGTGGCAAAGGCAGCATGCCCCTCATTCAGGTGGCATATGTCCACCTCAATGCCCAGTTGCTCCAGCAGTCGCCAACCGCCAATACCCAAAGCGATTTCCTGTACCAGCCGCAGTTCAGTGCCGCCACCATAAAGTTGGCTGGTGATACCACGGTCGCGCGGTTGGTTACAGGGATGATTGCTATCCAGCAGGTAAAGTTTGACCCGCCCGACCTGCGCCACCCAGACACGGAACAACACTTCCCGGCAGAGGAAGTTGGTGGCTACATCCATCCAGCTTCCATCGCTATCCAGCAGCGGGGTCAAGGGCAAACTGCCTGGGTCATTAAACAGGTAAGTCTGCTGCTGCCAGCCCTGATTATCAAAGCTTTGGCGAAAGTAGCCCTCCTGATAAAGCAACCCTATACCAACCAGCGGTACGCCCAAATCGCTTGCAGTTTTCAGGTAATCTCCCGCCAATATACCCAGCCCACCGGCATAAAGGGGCAAGGCATCGCACACGCCAAACTCCATGCTGAAATAGGCAACGGTTTTGAGCGGTGCCGGTATGCAGTGCTGGCTATACCAGCCCGGCTCAGTCAAATAGCGTTCGCGCTCGGCAACCAGTTGGGCTAGCAACTGCAAAAATTCCGGATCTGCCGCCAGTTGTTCCAAATGCTGGTTGCTGGTGAATTGCAATACACTCACCGGGTTGCCGGTGTTTTGCCACACGGCGGGATTAAGCCTGTGCCAGAGCACATCCCCCGCGTGGTTCCAGCTCCACCAAAGGTCGGCTGCCAGAGTGTTTAATATCCTGAGTGTCGGTGGTAATGGGCGGTTTAGGTTGGGCATCTCCGTTGTCCTTTTTGGCTTTTTAACGAATGCTGCACATTAATTTACGGTGCACATCTGGTCCCGCTCGTTGTGTTCAAAGTGGGTGATGTTAGCGAGAGTTACCCGTGCTATGGCGGTCAGCGCCTCGCGTGTGAAAAATGCCTGATGGCCGGTTACAACCACATTAGGGAAGGTCAGCAGGCGCGCAAACACGTCGTCCTGCAGCAATTGGTTGGAGTTATCCTCAAAAAACAAATCGCCTTCTTCCTCGTATACATCCAATCCCAAGTGGCCGATTTTTTTACTTTTCAAACCACTGATGACAGCGCGGGTATCAATCAACCCGCCGCGCCCGGTGTTGATAATCATCACGCCCTCTTTCATGCGGGCGATGCTTTCACCGTTAATCAAATGATGGGTGCTGTTGTTGAGTGGGCAATGCAGCGAAATGACATCGGCCTGGGGCCAAAGTTGTTCCAGTGGCACATAGGTCACACCCGCATCCAGTAGCGCCTGATTGGGCTGGGGGTCATAGGCGATCAGTTTACAACCCAGCCCGAGGGCGATTCGGGCGAATACTTCGCCGATTTTGCCGGTGCCAATGACGGCGACCACTTTATTCACCATATCAAAACCCAGTAGGCCGTTGAGTGAGTAGTCGTTTTCACGCACGCGGTGGTAGGCGCGATGCAAATGGCGGTTTAGCATCAACATCAACCCCAGCGCATGTTCGGCAACAGCGTGAGGTGAATAATCCGCAACCCGCGCCACAGTAATGCCCAGATTTTTGGCCGCCGCTAGGTCAACCTGATTAAAACCAGCGCAGCGCAGCGCCACCAGTGTTACACCCTGGGCGCCAAGTTGTTGCAGTACATCGGCATCTACATGGTCATTCACAAAACAGCAGACTGCCTGACAACCCTGGGCGAGTAATGTGGAGTGGGTGTTGAGCTGGGTTTCATGAAAAACCAATTCATGCGGCTGCGCGAGCAGTACATTGGCTTGGGTTAAAAATTCACGGTCATAGGGTTTGGTACTGAATACAGCGACTTTCATAAAAACTCCTTGCATTCTTCAGTCATAAAAATGATTTTTTGCTAAAACACCAGAGTCACAAAATGGTGTTTTGTTATTGCGCCAAAGTAATCGCTTTATCCATTTCTGTAGCCAGCTCAGCAAATAAATCACTGTAGGTTTTTGCAATTTCTGCAGCGCTATGACCACAGGCTTTACGGCGCACAAAATGTTGTTGATGAATTATTTTTTTATTCTCACTGAGCATTAATTTCCAGCTTGCATTGATGCTGGCTTCGCCGTTAATCACTTGTAAATCATAAACAGTGAGGCGCAGGCTGTAGTGGGGTTTGGCATAGCTGCGCCAGGGAAAGCTTTCAATCACGCGCTGTGGATTCTTATTCATCAGGTTAATGGCCAATACACGGCTGATACCTTTTTCCAGGGGTTCACCCCAGTGCTCAGCCTCAGCCAGTTGCAAGCGATTGGCGTCTTTGTTGCGCACTATCGCTGAACGCTGTAAATAATCTGCCAGACTAATCGGGCCTAGACCAATCACCTGATTAATTGCGGTATTTTGTTCAGCGGCAGGCACTGGGCTGGCGCTGAGTAAATAAATATTTTTACGTGGGGATTGCTGGCACCCATAAATTGCACTGACTAGCACCAAAAGCATTGTTATGCGTATCATCCTAAGGTTCCTCGTCCACTATTTTTTTGCCGCGCAACAGCGCTTCCGGTTGCTGCTCCAGTGTTTCACTCAAACTGCGAAAGGCTTTGGCTGAACGGCTTACGTCTTCCAGTGTTTCGGTCAATTGCACAATTAGCGGCGAATCTTCAGAAAAACTCTGGTTAATGCCTCCGGCCGCTTTACTGAACTGATCCAAACTTTTTTGCAGCTCTGTCAAACTATTGTTCATGTTGGCTGCGAGCAAGGGCGTTTCCTTATTAAGTGTCAGCAACAGCGTTTTGAGCTCATGGTTGGTCGCTGTCAGGTTTTTACTTAAGGTCACAACTTCGTTATTGATGGTGCCCGATACTTGGGTAAAAGAGTCTGCGGCCATTTTTACGCTACCCAGGGTCTGCTCTATAACGCCGGTCTGAACCAGCTTATTTACGCTGGTAGTGAGTTTGTCCAGGTTGTCGATCAAGCCTTTGATATTAATTTCCTGCAGGTTTTTGGATATTTCCTCAAAGGCGGTAGGGGCGGTGGGAATCTCTAAATAATCATCTTGCAGCTTGTAGAGTTTTGCTTCTGTATCAGGGAAGAAATTCAGTTCCACATACAACAGTCCAGTTAAAAAACTTTGGTAATTTAACTGCGCGCGCAGCCCCTTGTTGATGGCATCTTCAAAAAAACTGCGATCAACTGTGGCCCCTGTTCGACTGATACGCTGTAGGGCCAAGTCAGCAGTAACACGCGTAGCTATAGTCTTTTGTTCTCCGGCTAGAGTGGTGGCTTTGCTTTTACCTGCATCCTCATCGGGGAAATTAATTTGGATGTCGGTAATTTCTCCCAGCACTACTCCTTTGAGTTTGATGGGCGCGCCTATCTGTAAACCTTGCACTGATTCCTCAAAGTACATGACGACCCGTTCCTTTTGCGAAAATAAATTTCCGCCTGAAAAAAACAGCAGTGCGACAAATACCAGAATAATGGCACCTACAATAAAAGCACCTATGGCAAAAGATTTCTGTTGGCTCATGTTTAGGTTCTACGCCTGTGTGTCGGTGTGGGCTGTTCCTGCGCGACTCAAAAATTGCCGTACTTTTTCAACTTGACTGTGTTGCACCAGGTGTTTGGGGTCGCCTGAGGCCAGCATGGTTTTGGCCTGTGCATCCAAAAATACACAATTGGTCCCGATGGATAAAATGCTCGGTAATTCGTGCGAGACAATAATCACCGTGGAATTCAACGCTTTACAGACCTGTACAATTAACTGGTCAAGCCGCAGTGAGCTGATAGGGTCTAACCCGGCTGAGGGTTCATCAAAAAATAATAATTGCGGGTCCAGCGCAATAGCGCGGGCAAGTCCTGCGCGTTTATGCATACCGCCGCTAATTTCTGCCGGGTAAAACGTCTCGTAACCGGCAAGTCCAACCAGCGCCAGTTTATAGGAGACTATTTCCGCAATTTGTTTGGTCGATAAATCCGTATACAGCTGCAAGGGCAGGGCGACATTTTCAGCCAGGGTCATACTGGAAAATAAAGCACCCGACTGATAGGTAATTCCCCAGCGCTGCAATAAACTCAATTGGGTTTCTTCACTGGCCTGATAATAGTTAACTCCCTCATACAATACTTCGCCTTGACTTGGGGCAATTAAACCAATCATGTGTTTCAATAAAGTGGTTTTACCGCAACCGCTGCCGCCAATAATAAAAAAGATATCGTTTTTGTGAACGTCAAAATTCAAGTCTTGCTGCACTGTGCGACTGCCATAGCCGATACTCAAATTCCGTACCTGTATAAAAGGCGTTGAGCTATTCATTTAAATACCCAGCTTGTCGTAAAGGATATTAAACGCGGCATCTGCAACGACCAGATACACAATTGAGCGCACTACGGCATTTGTGGCTGCCATACCGACTGCATCGGAATTGCGGCCGCACTCAATACCTGCCTGACACCCGGCGATTGCGATCAATATGCCAAAGAAAATGCTTTTAATCAGGCCAGTGGTAATGTCAACCCAATCTACAGCACCCTGGGTTTGTAAAATATATTGATTCAGGTTTACATCCATGCTGGTAGCTACCAGCGCGCCGCCAAAAATGCCTACAACATCGGCATAAATACACAGCAGCGGCATAATAAAAACCAATGCCAGCAAACGCGGCAGGACTAAAAATTCCATCGTGGAAATGCCCATGGTTTTTAGTGCATCAATTTCCTCATTCACTTGCATGGTGCCCAATTGCGCCGCGTAAGCTGCACCGGTGCGGCCCGCCATAATAACGGCGGTCATTAACGCACCCATTTCGCGTACCATGCCAATTGCTACCAAATCGGCGACATAAACCTGTGCCCCCAATTGGCGTAATTGCACTGAACCCAAATAGGCCAAAATCATACCGACCAGCAGTGCAATTAATGTGACTATCGCCAGTGCGCGGGGGCCCACCTGATGGATAAAAAAGAACAAGTCCTGACGACGGGTTTTAGCCCTGCCTGCCAACCAGTTGCCCAAAGCAAGGCTGATATCGCCAATGAATATCAGTGTGCGTGTTAAGCCTTTCCACTGCGCTGCGAGTTTGTTGGGCAATTGGCTCAGCCAGCGCGAATCTGCGGGTTTTATGTGGGGGTTGTAACTGGGGATAGCGGTGGCGAGTTGCAGCAGTTGTTGTAAGGCTTCCGGTGTTTGACTGGTGTCCAGTGTGATTTGTTGTTGCTCGCACTGGCGGGCAACTTGCAGGAGCGCAGCGGCCAAGCTGGAATCCCAATGCTGGAGCTTGTCGCTAATGACAGTGATGTGTTTACACTCGGGCGGAATAGCTGTGCAGAGGCTTTCACCCTCGGGAGCTTTCCCGAGTTGCCAGTTGCCACTCAGATGAAGCTCCACGCTTTGCGGCGGATTTTGGTTAGTGGCTGGTTCGAATCGAAAGAGCAACACAGTCATCCTTATTGTCCACATGAGGTGTCAGGCTTGATCATAGTCGCTATGACATGGAAAATGAAATTCGCTTTACCTAATCCGGGGTAGACTGCCCGATTTACCTGACACACGACAATTATGGCCAGATTATTATTTAAACTCGCACAAGTACCTGACGATGAAGCTCAGGAAATTCGCAGCCTGTTGGATGAACACCAGATTGCCTACTACGAAACTGATGCGGGATTATTTCGCGTAGGGTTGGATGCGATTTGGTTGGCAGATGGCTCCAGAGAGGAAGAGGCGCGCACCTTGATTCGTGAATACCAGGCCGCGCGCGCCGTGCGTCAGCAACAAAATTATGCCCAGCTCGTAGAAGCGGGGCAGGCGCCTGGTCTGTGGCAACATTTTTGCGCCCAACCCCTGCGTTTTATTGCATTGATTATCGCTATTATTTTTGTGGCAGGTCTGACCCTGTTACCCTTTGTGATACCGGCTTTTCAAGCCTGAGCCGGTTGTCCCATATCAAAACTTATCATTGTTGACTAAGCCCAAATTATTGATTTTGGTTTTGCCCAGTAATTTTAGTAACAGGTTCCTCAGGCTGCGCAATAACGGGTATAACAATTGGCTTGATCGTTTGGATTTGAATAGCCAGAAATTAAGGCGATTAAACATGCCCGAGCGACTGCCCAGCAGCGAGAGCATGTGGATTGCATCGGCGCCGTAATAAAGCTGTTGCTCCAGTTTCAGTACCATGCCCTGATCTATGTCCCATCCGAGTGCAGTAATCTCGTCCATGATCGGCCCGGGTTCGCGCGCGTCCCACAGCACCAGTTCGCCTATGTCGGCGCGAATGCGCACCAGCTGACAGTAGTTGTTACAGGCGGGGCATTGTTTGTCGTAAACCAGTACAACTTGTTTTGTATTATTCATCAAACACCTGTCGTTGTTGTCACCTAATCGAGCTATTATTTAGGCGCCAATCAAGGTTGTTAGCCTTAACACTCCCCATACCCTTCAAGGTAACCATAACATGTCCCTTTATTCTGCCAAGAATAAACTACGCCTGTCAGCGCTGCTGCTGCTCGGCCAAGGATGGACGCTACCGGCGCTGAGCGAGGAAGATACGAGTGCGCTGGAAACTTCAGCAACAAAACCGCTGGAAGAGGTGATAGTCACCGCCAGAAAGCGTGAAGAAAGCCTGTTGGACGTGCCTATCGCTATCAGCGTGTTTGGCGCTGATGTGCTATCCAGCCCGACTATTGGCGATATCTCCAATGTGGCGGCCTTGGCTCCCAATGTCGAATTTTCCACCTCGCCACCTATCTCCGGCACCAGTAATGCGGCGGCAGTGTTTATTCGCGGCATTGGTCAGAATGATTTTCTCGCTACCAATGACCCCGGAGTGGGGGTTTACCTTGATGGCGTTTATATCGCCCGCTCGGTGGGTGGTGTGCTCAAAGTGAACGATATTGAGCGCGTGGAAATATTGCGCGGCCCCCAGGGAACCTTGTTTGGCAAAAATACTATTGGCGGCGCGGTGAATGTGATCTCGCGCCTGCCCGCCAGCGAGGCGCGCGGCAGTATCGCCGTCACTGGTGGCAGTAAAGATCGACAAGATCTGGCGCTCAGCGCCGAGGGGCCATTAGCCGCTAATTTGACTGGCCGTCTCTCGTTGCTTGATGAAAATCGCGATGGTTATGTAGAGCGGACTCTGGATGGGAAAGATCAGGGCAACATTAATCGCAGCACTTTAAAAGGCCTGTTGCACTGGCAGCCTGCCGACCATATGGATTTCCGTTTTAGCGGCGATTACACCCGCCAACGTCAAAATGGTGCAGCAGAGGTGATGATTGATATTACTGAAGGCCGCGATTTGAGCACGCTGCCGCCGGGCGAGCCGCTGACCAACTGGGAGTTATTTAACGCACTCATTGCCGGGCCGCAATTTGATACCCAATGGGATACCCGCTGGCTACCCGGGGGCGATGGTTTTAATACCTTCAGCACTGGCCCAACGCAGGACGATATAGATGTAAAAGGCGTGTCGCTGACTGGCGATATCGAATTATCCCCAAGGCTGACCCTGACCTCAGTAACGGGCTACCGCGCAATGGAGGGTACTTATTCACGTGATGCGGATGGTTCACCGCTCAGTTATGGCAGCGTTGTGAATCGCGATGAACAATCGCAATTCAGCGAAGAGCTGCGGTTAACCGGCACGAGCGGGGAACATTTATCCTGGACACTGGGTGCTTTTTATTTACAGGAAGAGATTAGCAATCATCAGGATGTTGTTTTTTTGGGCGGTTTATTTGAAGCCACCGGCGGTGCCGCCGATGCCACCTTTGATGTCAATAATGAGGTGGATGTTGATAGTCGCGCGCTGTTTGGTCAGCTTTCATGGACGCACAATGCCTGGGAAGTGACTGGCGGTTTACGCCTGACACGCGAGCAAAAAGAATTTTTTATTAATAACTTTACCGTCAATTCCGGTGTGCAGTTGATCGGCCCGCAACAGAAGCCAGCTGACGTATGGCGTGAAGTTTCTCCCGGGTTAAACATTTCCTACGACCTTAACGATCACACCATGTTGTATTCCAGTTACAGCGAAGGTTTTAAAAGTGGTGGCTACAACGGTCGTCTGGTTAACCCACCTACTGACACACAAAGCGGTACACCGGTGATTGATACCTTTGACCCGGAAAATGCCACTACCTATGAATTGGGTTTTAAACAACAATACGATTGGCTGCACTTGCAAGGTGCTATGTTTACTACCGACTACACCAATATGCAGGTGTCAGTGCTCACCATCGGCGCGAATAATTTAATTGCGGTCACCATTGATAACGCGGCAAAAGCCACGATCGATGGTGCTGAATTTGAAGCAATGGTGACACTAAACGATAAGCTGCGCCTGCGCACAGGGCTTGGCTATCTGGATGCGCGCTATGTTGAGTTAGAGCAAGGCGCTTTATTAAATAAGGATCAGGAATTACAAAAAATTCCGCGCTGGAATAGTTTTGTCAGAGGTGAGTACGATTATTCGCTCACGGATTATGGCCGCCTGACCAGTGCATTGGAATTCAGTTACAAAAGTAAAACCTACAATGATCCGCTCAACACCGAATCCATTGCACAACCGGCATTAACCTTGGTGAATGCATCGCTCAGTTGGTTTAACCCGCAAGAGACTATTAAGGCTTCGCTGTTTTGCAACAACCTCACCGACGAAACCTATTTTCTCAGTGGAGTGAGTGAGCTTGCCTCGGTGGGAATTTCAAGTGCTACCTATGGTCGTCAGCGTGAATTCGGGTTTGCGCTGGATTACAGTTTTTAATAATGGGATTGCTTGGTATGAACGTTAAACGGCTCAATAAAAGTGCATTTTTTCTTGCTGGGACTTTTTTGGCAGGAGCTTTTTTGGCAGGAACGGCGCTAGCACAGACCAATGTTGATGCCGAAGCGCCTGTTAATATCTCGGGCGTGGCATTGGAATATCGCCTGCGTGAAAATGGTAATGACCAATACAACAAACTATTGGAAACCCTGGCCGATAAAAAGCTCAAATTTAATTTGGTGATTTTTCCTCTGACTCGCGCCGTGCGTAACTTAATGGATGGTCAAGACTGTATTTTTCCTTCATCCCTGAATTCAATACAAACACATTTTTCCGAACAAACAAAAGGCCGTGAATTTATAGCCTCGAATCCCATCGATTACATCAGTATGCGTGTGTTTACGCGGCAAGGCGAAAAAACAATTGCCTCTTTTAATGAACTAAACGATAAAAGAGTCGCCATTTGGCTTGGCTTTGATCGCAATATTTATTTGCAGGGCATTAATGCCACCGTCGACGAGGTGGCTAGTGAGGAAGTGCGCGTTAATATGCTTACTAAAAAGCGGGTGGACGCGATTGTCGGTTTCACACCGGATGTTTTTTTCGCTGCGCAAAAATTAGGGGTTCCGATTCCCGAATACAATAAAAGCCTCGCTGTTTTTGAGGGCGAGGGCGCCTCGGTGGTGTGTCATAAAAACGACAAAAATATCCGTTTTATTGAACAGCTCAATGTGCAATTGGAATTGCTGAGGGAATCGGGTGAGCTGGGTAAAATTTTAGGGCCTTACGCTACTTTGGTTCACTGAATTATGGCTGATCAACTCATATGAATAAATCACTAAAATAGTCAGTGTAAAACCGGGCCTCTGGTGCGACCAGAAGCCCGAATAAAATTAATATTCCCACAGCATGGCAATCGAATAGCCCCCTGCAGAGGGCGCCATGAACAGAATTTTTTCACCGCGTTTTAAGTCACCCTTCTTGCGCCAGTAATCCAGTGTTACGGGTATATTGGCTACCGTCATGTTGGCGTAAAGCCCAATCGTGTGTCGGATTTTTTCTTCGGCAATTTCCAGTTTATCAGCCCAGACTTGCATCATTTTCAAACCTGATTGATGCATGATGACTTTATCGACGTCTACTTGCGGGTTTCTATCCAGCAATGTTTTGGCAACTGACATGGGAAATAAAATTAAATCTTTCACGGTAGTTCTGCCCTCTGGCGGGCGCACGGTAAAAAATTCTTTCTGTTGGGTAAATTGCGCGTTTTTCATTACCAGCGCATTAAACACTTCCGGCTTGGTGTTGTTGAGTTCATATTTATCAATAAAGGATTCTGTAGAACCATCCAGAATCACCGCGCCAGCACCGTCCCCTGCAAAAGCAAAATTGGGTTTGGTTGTGTCCAGCATGGTGTGAACCCAGTCGGTGGAGGTCACAATAAGCACCACTTTATTTTTGCCGGTACTGATTAAGGCATCCGCCGTATTTAATGCGGTAATAAACGAGGAACAGGCGGTGTTGATTGGCAACACCGAGGCGTTCCATGCGCCTAATTCATGTTGCATCAAATTCAAATCATCGCCATACACATTTCGGCTGGGTTGGATAATGCCGATAATCAAATCTATATCCAGCGCTGTGTATTTACTGTTGGCCAAGGCATCTTTAGCGGCTTCTACTGCCATCATCAAGGCGGTTTCCGTTGCGCTGGCATGACGACGCTCTTCATAGCCGGAGAAGTATTCATCCATGGATTCAAACAGGGCGTTACCGCCCACAAATTCGCTGTTGAGGACGACGGTGGAGGGTAGATAACTACCGGTTGCTTCTATATGGGACACGGCAAAACCTCTCATTTGTAACAATAAGTGTTGATGGAAAATGTAAGGGGAGTTTTTGGGTGGTGTGTTGTGTACTAACCACCGGGTGTTGCCGAGCCATTCATGGCCAAGCCTTTGATACGGTCGCCCATAGGCGGCACTTCGTCGCGATCAATGCGCACGTCAATCAGGGTGGGGCCGTTTTTGGCAAACAGCGCAGGCATATCCAGATCGCACAATTCCTGGGGTGAGGTAATGACGATGCCCTCAACACCCATGGCTTCGGCCATGGCGGCATAGTTGATACTGTTTAACTCCCAGCCGATGGACTCCTGGTTGCCCAAGCGCTGGCCGTGTTTCACCATGCCCAGCGCGGCATCGTTTAACACCATAAATACCACCGGCAGTTGGTGCTGCGCCGCTACAGTTATTTCCTGTGCACTCATCAAATAAGAACCATCGCCCACCAAACACAGGGTAGGGCCGGTGTCTTTCACAAAAGCGCTACCAATCGCAGCACCAATCGCCCAGGCCATGGAACCAAAACCCATCGCAATGCGGTAATAACCTTCGTTATTTGAACGCACAAAATAATGCGTTGCCCAAGCCCAGGCATTGCCGGCATCGACAAATACGCGTGTATCTTCAGGTAAGGTGAGCGCCAAATGCGCCATAAGTCGCTGGGGTTTGATTGGACTTGCATCGCTCAAGCATTTTTCCGGTTCGCGCAGGGTAACCATAGTGCCCAAGACATTTTTTTCAGTATTGCCAGGAATGGTTTGCCAGGTGCGACCCCACTTGCGCGCCGCTGCCACGTTTTCAATTAGCCGGGTAAAAATGGTGTGCAAATTGCCAAATACATGGAGGTTGGCCATGGGCGAGCGAGTGAAGTGCTCTACGGACGAATCAATGTGCACCAGCTTGGTATTGAGCAAATCATCATTCCAACCGCTGGTTCCCATCTCGCCAAGGGCGGCACCCACCGCAATAATCAGATCAATTTTATCGCCTTGGAATAACTCTTTAGCGCTGTCGTGGCCCGCAAAACCATAGACGCCGCGATACTGCGGGTGGGTTTCATCCACCCAACTTTTGCCCATAGGGCCGGTGACAAAGGCGGCGCCCGTCAACTCAATAAATTGAATGATTTCCTTGTGCGCGCTGCCGGCGCCATTGCCTACGTAAACGGCAATAGTGTTAACGCGCCCCAATTTTTCACACAGGCGATTGATGGCCGATTCATCCGAGACAAAAAAATCATGCACCAGAAGATCTGCATGAATGTGCGGTTTTATCTCTGCCGGTGTGCGCAATACATCGGAAGGAATACTGATGTGGGCTGGCCCCTGTGGTGTGCGATGTGCTGCCATCAAGGCCGACACCAATTTACTTTCAAGCTGCTCATGGTGGGAGATAAGCGTGTTATAGCGAGTGCAATGGCGGAATAACCCGACTGTATCAATCGCGGTACAGCTGGATTCCTGCAGCGCGCGCTTGCCAAACTTGGGCAGCGGGGTTTGTGCGGTAATGACCAGCATGGGGATCTCTTCGCTGATGGCGGAGCAGATGCCGGTGATCAGGTTAGTGGCGCCAGGGCCGGTAGTTGCGCACACCACGCCCATTTTTCCGGTTTCACGGCTGTAGCCTTCGGCCATAAACGCCGCGCCACACTCATGTCGCGCGACCACCAAGCGTGGGCCGCCGTTGCGCTCGGAGCGGGCAAGTGCATTGAGTAAAGGTTCGATTGCACCACCCGGCACACCAAAAACCTTATCTATGCCCAGTAGCTGCAGATAATTAACAATCATGTCCGCGTAAGTTGATATCTCGCGTGGGGTATTCAGTGGAGCGCTGGGAAGTAGTTGTTGATCGGTGGGAATATTTAAATCGAGTAACTTGATGTGGTTTAACATTTACAGGATAAATCTCGCGTTGCGCATCCCTTCGGTGATTTCAAAGTGCGCAAATTATATCCAGATGTTAATTCTGACGACAGCGGTGCTATTTTTCTGATTGGATGCTTTTTGTTCGATTCATGCATTCGGATTCACCAATTACCGGGTATGTATCTGCCTCAAAATTGGTAAAGTTCACATGCATAAAGTTCTGGGACTTGTGCGAATTTTAATGGGTTTTAGCCTACAACTTGGGCTGTTAGCACTTTTGGTATAGGCCGGATGGGTATAAAAATCAGATGGTTATAACTGTATTTTTATATTTCAATTTGAAATAAAAATTTATTTTATTTATTTAAAAATAGTATATAAAAAGTCTGTTTTGCGATGCTTGTCACACATCTTTGGTGAATATTGATGTGTTTTGGTGGTTTGTAATGAAGTGTTTTGCCTGTGCGTTAGATCGAAGTGAGCGCTTTTTTCACTGGGGTAGGCATGTATTTCAAGCGGCAGGCGTCTGGCGTCATAGGCCTATCAATCAAATATCCCTGAAAACAAATATCGGGGTATCGATTTAACCAGTCTGCCTGCACCTGCGTTTCTACGCCTTCGGCAACTACCGCTAACTTCATGGTGCGAGCGATGGCGATAATCGACTCGACTAGCACCTCATCCTCACCATTTACCATCAGGTCATCGATAAAAGACTTGTCGATTTTAATTTTATTGATAGGGATGCGCTTCAAGTAGCTCAGAGAGCTGTAACCAGTACCAAAGTCGTCCAGTGAAAAGGTTGCACCACGGCGCTGGAGTGTGACTATTTTGGCCACTACTTCATCAAGGCGATGCAGCGCCGCACGCTCAGTAATTTCAAATTCAATATTGCGCTCTGAAACCCCGTAACTTTCCACAATAGCAACAATGCGCTCGACAAAATCCGCCTGATACAAAGTATTGGCACATAAGTTCAGGGTGATACGAAAATCAGGGGGAAGTAAGTCGGCGATCATTAAGTCTTTTAAAAACGCACAAGCTTTGTCCACCATTACGTAGTCGACATCGACGATCATGCCGGAATGTTCCAGGAATGGAATAAAGTCATTCGGTGAAACCAGGCCTTGGGTTGGGTGGTTCCAGCGTATGAGTGCCTCTGCTGCCACCAAACTACCTGAGAGTCCGTTAACTATAGGTTGCAGCACCATGGAAAACTGTTTTGTTTTGATCGCCTCGCGCAGGTCTGACTCCAACTGCACATGCCTGTGAACTTCTGCTGCCATCGACTCTTCAAATAATTGATAACCATTGCGGCCGTGCTCTTTGGCTTTGTACATGGCGGTATCGGCAAAGCGCAAAAGTACCTCGGTATCGCTGTCCTCGAAGGGGTACATCACAATCCCGATGCTGCCACTCACTACAAATTCAGCGCCGTTACTCAGAGCTATTGGTGCATTGATTGTTGCCAGCAAATGTTTGGTGAGTGTTATTGCCTGTTCTTTTGCCTGCTCAAGGTCTTTGTCCAAATCCGGCAGGCTGATCACAAACTCGTCACCACCCAAGCGTGCCAGAGTGTCGGATTCCGGCAAGAGTTTGCGTATTTTCACCGAGAGTTTTAGTAAAAGTTCATCGCCCAGTGAATGACCAATGGTGTCGTTGATGCGTTTGAATTCGTCAAAATCAATGAATAAAAGGGCACCAAAAGTGTGGGTACGGTTAGCGCGGCGCACATCTTTTTTTAATTGGTTTTGAAATAGATTGCGATTGGGCAAGTCGGTGAGCGTATCAAAATAAGCCAGATATTCGACACGCTCTTCGGCTTTGACTCGCTGTGTCACATCCAGGCCAACAATAAGCACACAGGCTTTTCCATCCAAATGGAAGGCGATAAAAGTCATTTGAATAACCAGCTTATCGCCGCGTGCACTGGTGAGGCTGTGCTCCACTGTGAGGCCTTGTGGATCGTTAAAATCCAGTCGATCCAGGCTTAGCTTCAGCGCTTTGGCTTCTTCCTTGTCGATGTTTTTGTGCACACTGCAGTAATCCTGACCAATCAGATCGGCCTGTGGTTTCTGATAAAACTGTTCAGTGGTGGTGTTGGCAAAAATAAACCGATAATTGTCATCCACTGCAAATACCAGGTTGGGGCTGGTATCCAAAATAAGGCGTAATTGTTGTTCACTTTTGGTTAAACCGGTTTGCCAACGTTCGAGTGCAGCAAGAAAATTGTTGGCATCGTTGACAATGTAGCCGAGTTCATCAAATTGATGGCCTTCAACATGGTCGATACGTTTTTGTTCGGTTTGGTCGGGTCGAATCAGTGAGAAACGCTTGGCGATAGTGACCAGAGGGCGCGTGAGCATAAAATGGAAAAGGGCAAAAAGGACCAGCGCCAAACTAAGGTTTCTGAGTATGCCCGACACCAGAATGGTGATTCCCCGATCATAAAAAGGTGCGAACCCCAAATCATTGCTTACGCTCAGTACCAGTTTCCCCTCATAAATACCGTTGGTATGGATAAGGTCGAGCTGGTAAGTTTTGATCTCCTCGGCAATAAGGCGCGTCAGCCATAGGGTATCGGAGGGCGGGGGAGTCGAAGAGTAATCGGCGATGACCTGATCGCGGTCATCTAAAATGGCAGCGTAAGTAATAAAGTTGTAATTTTCCAAACCTTTGATAACTTCGTCGGCCAGGTTTGCATCCAATTGGTGCACTGCACGTTGAGCAGAGTTTCTTACAACACGAAAAATTTCATCGACATGATCATCAATTTGCCGGCGTTGATTATCTAAATCCACAACTACTTGAAACACAGCAACAATGAGCCCGAGAGTTAGGGCTATCGCTAAGCTTGCTCGCATCAAACGATAGGCAATACGCTTATAAAACTCAATTGTCATATAAAAAGCGTTCCCACCGTCATGAAAACAAAAACACCTTACAGATCCATCACATCTTCATTATTCTTAACGCTATGCGCGTCCCTGAGCACTAACCTCTGCGTTCTATAGTATTTCAACTGTCGGTATAAAAGAAGGCAGGCATTATATCTTTTTAGCACAGCCAAACAGGGTGGCTGTGCTTTATTCAATTAACTGTAATAGTTAGCGTCAATAATTTCACTCAGCTCAACCTTTGCAACTTGAGGTTGTGAGGTTAACCAGGCCTGTAGCTTGGCTTTATCTGCTTCGGTTGCAGAGCCGTAACGTTTGGCTGAGCCGACAAAACCGGATAGGCGTTTGCTGGACAGGCCGCCGCCAAACACTAAACCTTCGCCATTAATGGCATCAATAAAAAAGCTGTCCACAAATTCACTGATTTTCTCTTCGCTCAGATCGCTTTTGAATTCACACTCCAACTCAAAGCCGAAGGTAGCAAATTCATCTTGAAATAATTTTTTACGCAAACGTTTGCTGCGTTGTGTTTTTTTTTGGGTACTTACATCACTCATGGTTTTTACCTTGCTTCCTACTTCATTTTAAAAAGGTGATTCTGAATAATTTATTGGATGTCGTCATTGCTAACGCCATTTAATTCCATCAGCGTTGCAACTTGTTTTTCCAATAACATAATACGGTTTTCCAGTTGTTCGATTTTTTGTTCCATCTGGGTGTTGTGTTCTTCGCTACCATTTCGGCTTGCGCTCGCACTGCTGTGCATGGCGGCAATAGCAGTCAAATCCGGCATGCCACACAAAAGGTGCATGTAACGATCTTCCCGTTGGCCTGCTTGTCGCGCGATATGCATTACCGTGGGCTTGGTTTTGGCGCACAGCTGCTGCAGTTTTTCTTCCAGGGCTTGATGATTGGCAAACTCCACCATGCGTTGGGTGCGTGTCAGAATTTCTGCAACTGTTTGCGGGCCGCGCAGCAATAATACGGTCAATATCGCCTGGGTCGCTTTGTCTACGCTCAGCACCCGCGTCAGGCGCTGGTCGTAACGCGCGGCGCGAGCGCCATAATCCACACTGATTAACTGGCGGTCTTGCAGCTCGCTCAGGCAGCGCTGTAACTGGCCGCTTTCATAATTGCTAATCGGTTCGCGACTGGTTTTTTGGTTGCAAGCCAGTACGAGGCTATTCAATGTCAGTGGATATTGGTCGGGTGTGGTCAGCTGCTTTTCCATCAGTGCGCCTAAAACCCGCGCTTCTATCGCGCTCAGCTCCATCGCTGCTGAATGCATCTGTTCACCACCGGGGTTGTCTGGATTGGCATCGCTGTTTTGCTCATTGATCTTGTCCATAAAAACTCCCGCGTTTGTTTATGTGGCGCACTCTACGCTGATGGCACATAAATTTCACCCTTCAGGCGATGTAAAAAATTCGGCCGCACATTAATTCTTGGCTATATTTTAGTCACTGCAGTCAAATTGACTGGCAGTGTGAGTTAATGTCGAGGATGATTTTATGGATGTATTGTGGTTGTTAGGAAACCCTGCCGCGTGTTATCGGGTGCCCGATCAGTATCTACTTGTAAATGCCGCAGGCGAGTTAATTGAAGCAGCAGCGGCCTACCGTCAACAAATCAATTCTGCTGATGCATTTTCTGCTTTGGCTGGCTCGGTAGGTGCTTGTGTAATGGGAGAGGGGTTGAGCCTGGCGGAACCAGATTGGTTTGATTTGCTGCCAGCGGAGCTACCAAAACTCATGTTGTTGAATGGAAAACCGCGCTCTGGTCTGGAGATGCCGCTCAATCACCACTATGTGGATGCTTACGTTTCCGCTGTTAGTAGCGCCGCCGATTACGCCTTAATCCTGAAAAAAGTACAGGACGACAAACGTGCACTCCAGGCCATGCAGCAAGAACTAAAAAGTTTTTCTGCGATTGCTTTTACTGCCATGTCATCGGCATCGGAAATGGGCACAGTGGCCATTTTTGCTGAGAAAGTGCAAGAAGCGATGGAGTTGGAGCGATTGGCACAATTGATTCATGCCTGTCTTACCGATTTAAACCTGAATGGTATGGTGCAATTTATATTTGACGATGAAGTTCATTTATTCCCGCCTGATATCTCACCTTCCTACTTGCGGCTGTTAAATTTAGCTCAGGATTCAGACGCACGTATTGTTTCCCAAGGGCGGTTTTTATTATTTAGTTTCACGCACCTGCAATTGCTAATTACCGATGCTCCGGTGAATGAGGAGGAGCGTTATGGCCGTTTGCGCGATGTATTGGCACATTTGGTCTCGATTGCAGAAGCCCGCGCAAAAACGTTGAAAGTGAATTCTCTGTTAAAAGCCCAGCAGGACAACACTCGTACAGTAATGATGTTGTTGGAAATGTCCTCGCGCGATAACCGCAACGCTGTTAAGAACATTATGACGGAGCTGTCAGACTCTTTGCGATTGCTGGCTACAGGGTTTGATTTGAATATGGAGCAGGAATCGGCACTGCTGGGTTTATCGGAGAAAGCACTTGAATCGCTGGAAGGGCTGCAAGAAGCAACTGAGGCGGTGGAGGAACATTTCCGTAGTTTGGTGCAGGAGTTGGATAACGTTGCGCATTTACTCGATGCGCCTGATGCTGCCGTGCAACAAGCTGAGGAGCATGACAGCCGGATAGAATTGTTTTAATACCTGGAGTGTTGCAATATTCAGGCGTCGGCGGCTGCAAAAGCATTCGCCTCCTGGCATATGATTTCATCCAATATTTCATCCGCAGATTTATCGCTGCAGTCAATCACTATATCCGCGTAGCGCAAGTACAGTGGGCGTCGCTCGCTGTAAACCTCTGCAAAACTTTGCCCGGCGGGGCGTGCTATGCCCCTACTATCCATATTGGTAATACGTTTTTCCAAAGCGTCCAAGCCCGAGTCCAAAAAAACCACAGGCCCAAACTGCTTGAGGTGATTCATAGCCACCTGACTGTAAACCGCACTGCCGCCGGTTGCTATAACGTGGTTGGGGTAGTGGGCATTCAGCAGTACTTTTTCCTCTTGTTCACGTAATGCCAGGTAGCCCTGCTGATGCAAAATGTCTTGCAAGGTTTTGCGATGCTCCAACTGGATCAGCAGGTCGGTGTCGATAAAATCCTTCGCCAGGTTTTTGGCCAATAACAGGCCCAGGGTACTTTTGCCCGCGCCGGGCATGCCAATTAAAATCAGGCTCTGGTGGTAGGGATTCATAGGCTGGCTCCTGCAATTATAGGTAGGCGGTGAGCATCCAAATGGCTGCGGCCATCTCGCTATGGCCGCAGTCAGTTAACTATAGCTGAGGATGGCGCAACCAGTGTCTGGGAAGGGCTGTTTTAAAGCAGGGTTGTTGCTGCGCGCGAACCACTGTGAAACATGGCCACTAGTGAGTAGCGAAAAAACGGGCTGTAGCTCGCTAAAAAATCACTCAGCAAAAATTGGATGTTGCTCGCTATGTCGGCAGTGGCTGGAAGAACCAGCTCCCCCAGCTCTGCCAGAACCACGCAGGGGCTATCGATTTTTTTATCGGTATCGGTAACCACCGCTCTGAGTTGAGCTGTACCGGGGTTCCATTCAAACAACAGGAACAGGGATTCATCCTGAATGTTTCTGTGCAAAAGCTCCACTGCTTTGGTTGCGCAGGCTTCCACGGCATGTTTTAGGCCGGTTTGATCGACCCCGCTAAACTTGCAGTAGTAAAGCTCAGTCTGGTCTGTGGACTGGTGTTGCCAGAGAGGTGAGCCGGACATATCAGGCATTACACAGGTCTTCAAACGCATCAACAACCGCTTCTTCATCCGCCTCGGATAATTCCGCCAAGTCCATAATACAAGGCTCATTAATGCCCAGTATCTCTTCTATGTCTTCAAATGGCAGTTCAGCAGCAAGCGCGTGCTGAACATAGTTTTTCACCGCTTGGTGTAAGGCGGCTTCGTTATCGCGCGCGGCCTGTAGCTCCGCCACAGTGTTGGTGGTTAACCAGCTCACAAACGCGGTGCGGTCAGCTTCAGAGGTATTGGTGCTGGCGTTGTATGCCGGAGCAGGAGAGTTAGTGCTCAAGATGGTTTACCCGTAAGTATTGGAAAGGGATGCCAGTATAAGGCCATTTTGTTAATCGCGATCCCTTTCGTACCGGTTTTGACTGAGGTTGCGCGCCCTGCCTAGCCGACCCAACGCGCAATGAAGCTTCCATCGGGGTCGTAGCTATCGCGCTGTTTTTGAATATTAAATTCCCGTCGTCCGCGCGGGTCTGTGCCTACACCCGCCAAATACTGCCAATTGCCCCAGTTGGCGGCGCAGTCGTAATCAATTAATTGCTGTTCAAACCAAGCCGCACCGTAGCGCCAATCGACACCCAGTTGATTGATGAGATAGCTAGCGACAATTTGACGGCCACGATTGCTCATCCATCCGGTGGCGGCGAGTTGACGCATAAACGCATCGACAAAGGCATTGCCTGTATTGCCTGCGCACCAGGCCGCATAAGCCTCAGGGTAAAAGCTCAGCAGCGGGTTTTTATCCTGAATGCCGCGCAACGCAAACAGCCGTTTGCCAAAACGGAAAGCCAGCCATTGAAAATACTCACGCCACAGCAATTCAAAGTAGAGCCAATAGGTAGACTCATTGGCACCGTAGGTCTGCTCATAATCTTTAATGGCCTGTGCTACCTGTCGCGCTGACAGGCAGCCGTTGGCCAGCCAGGGTGACAGTTTTGACGAGAAATCCCAGCCATCCAAACCATTGCGGGTGTTTTTGTAATGGTTAATTAAATGCTTCCCAGCTAAAAAATAATGCAGCTGCGCCAAACCGGCAGCACTGCCACCGCGAAAGGGCAGGCGTTTTGAGTCACCCGGTTGCACCAACTGTTGCGCACGTACAATGCCCAGCCATTGATCCAGTTCACAGGGTGAGTTGTTTAACACAACAGGCTGACGCAAGCGTGGCGCCGGGGGCAATGATCTGGTGAAGGGGCGTGTTTCTACCCATTTGCGAAATTGGGAAAAAATCAGGGGAAGCTCAGTGAGATTAAACGGCAACTCGGCGCGATCAAACAGTGTGAAGTTTTCAACCCTACGCAGGGGGATGTCAATTTTTTCCCGCAGGCGTTGCAAGTCCGCCTGTTCATCGCTACCCGGATGCTCAGCTACTGTCAGGGCGCCTATGTCCCATTCTTCAATGAGGCGACTCAGCGCTGCGGCAGGTTCACCGACTATCAGAATTAATTCGCTGCCTTTTTCACGCAGTTGTTGCCGCAGTTGTTGCAGCGATTCCAATAAAAATTCCTGGCGGTGCAGGCCCAGGCTTTTTTGTTGGTAGCGCTGGGGTAATAGCCAACGCGACGGCATGACATAAACACCGACCACCCAATCGTTGTTGGCTACCAGTTGGCTCCAGCCGGGGTTATCTTCCAAACGTAAGTCGTATCTAAACCAGTAAATCGCTTTGCGCATTGCATAACTCCTTTCTATTTCCCTGCAATACGCAAGTGCCATTTGTCCCTATCATTCGACGATAAAAATACTCACGTTTGAATAGCCAGGTTATTGATGGGGCTAGGCAAAGGCAGTGGTATCCAAATCGATTTTTTCCAGACTGTTATTGAAATGTGCAAGTTGTTGATCATCCTGGGGCAGTGCCTCTACTAATCGCTCCATCAGGTTTTTCAAATGTACCAGTTGATCATAGATTTGGTCTTGCATCACGCTGATCTCAATAAGAGAAAAACCATCGTGGTTACTGTTTTCACTGCTGATACCGCTCAGCCATTCCTCTTGCTCGGGCTGCAGAATTCCACTGCGCGCCACGCATATTCCCAAGCGCGCCATGGCTGCAAGTATGGAGCGCACGCCGGGATGTTTGGAGTGTTGGGTCAGTTGTTGTGCCAAGGTTTTAGCGGTGGAAAATTGTGTACGCAATTTTTGTTGGCGCGCCAGTAACAAGTCACTGGAGGGAAGTTGGTTAATCGCCGCAGTAGGTTTGGGCGCGATTTTGAAGAGTACAGTTGCTGCATCGTAAACCGATTCGAAATAAATATTGTCGCTGAGTTTTAGCGCGGCAAGCAGCATCTGGTGTGCATGCGGGCCATAACTTTGGTAGCGATTGTGGTTGTGCACTATGTTGTCGGTGGCGGCGATAATCTGGCTGACCATGGATATCTTGTCGCCAAATAAATAACGTGGAAAGCCTGTGCCATCAATACGTTCATGGTGATCGGCAATCGCCTCGCCAATCGCGCCGGGCAGGTCGGGCACCATCGCTAAAAAGCGTTGGGCAATCAGTGGGTGCGCCTGCAAAGCCTTCCATTCAGCAGCGGTGAAATCCTGGGTTTTGGTGCACAGCTCGGGTGCTAGGTACAAGAATCCAATATCGTGAAAAAGGCCCGCCACAAAAGTAGTTTGTTGTTCTTGTAAGCTGAGCCGGAGTTTACTGGCGATGGCCACACCCGCGAGTGCACAAAATAGCCCCTGGTAATAAATTGGTTTACACCTGAGTGCCAGCATAGTCAGGTTTTGGTGCAGCAGCGGGTAGCGTTCGTAAAACAAACACATGGCGCGCAGGGTATTTTGGAATTCCGGTTGGCAGGTAACGGCATACAACCCAGGCAGCTGGCGGGAAAAGTTATTCAGATAATCAAACAGTTGATGGGCATTTAAACTATCGGCAATGGCAACACATTCTTCCAGTGGTTTGAGTAGTTTATGTTCGAGCAATACCTGTGCGCGCCGCTCGTCCATATCGGCACCTTTGGCTAGCAGCATTACCCCTTGGCGGTTGTAGATAGGTTGGGTGGTTGTCACCCGATGTTTTTTATTCGCTTCAATCAAGTGGCGGCAATAATGTTGCTGTTCGCTATCGATCATGCGCTTCTCTGCTGGACAGGTGGGTAATTTGGTTGTTGCCAAGGTGTTCCAGTTGCCAAGGTTTTCCGGGGAGTAACTGCCGGTATATTCAGGCGGCTTAAAACCATAGTGCCCAGTAACTATAGAGCAGCACCGGGGGAAATCCAGACGCCACTCTTATAGATCACGCAAAACCGCCCCCCGGTTTGAGAAATGGCAGTAACCTCAGGCTGATATGTTTTGGTCGATGCGCCAGTAAGCGTGTAATGGTCGATTGCGGTGAGAGAAATTCATCATAATACCTTTGCACATTAGCCTTCATCGCGGCACGCTCCTGATCCTCCATCGCCCTTGCCTTGTGAATCAGCGCGGGTAATTCGGCTGCCGAGGTAAACACCAGACAATTTTTGCCCTGCTCCAACGCGGGGAAAAACAGCTCCGGGTATTGGGTTATCGGAATAGTGCCAACGGCCATGGCCTCAATCAGATTGTGCGACATGGGGTAGCGAACACCGGGGCAGGCGAGGAAGAAATCGGCGCGTGCGATGGTGCCCAGCCACTTTTCGCTCGCCACTTTACAATGCCGTGTATTCATAATTACTACTCCCTTACTAATGGCTTGCTCGGCGCAGCGAAGTGTTTCTTCAGAGGTTAGTTCCAGTAATAGTTCCTTGGGTAAACCGGCCGATAATATTTCCAATATTTGTGCGCGGCTGAGTTTGTTGTAAATTTTCCGAATGGATTTTTTATTATATTTTTTTGCTTCTGCATCGCCACCAAAAAATATTTTCCACTGACGTTGTTGATTGCGGTAATCCTGTAGGCGCAAATCCTCTCCAGTTGCATAGAGTGAAGGGAAGAGTGGAAACGGCATGGGAAAGCAAGCGTCACTGGTCGAATAATCCGGCTGATAATTAATTGTGATAATTTTACCAGCGCGCCGGGAAAGGCTTGAGTACCACTTGTCTGTTACCAAAGTATAACCGTCTGCTAAATCCTGCTCGTGGGACAAAATACTAAAATCTTCCCGCAAGCATAATTGCTTGAACTTCTCCTGAATGTTGCCGAGCACCAAATAGTTATCGGTAAAAACCGGATGAAATCCATTTCGAATAAAAAAGATAAAAAGTCCGTAAAACCGTCGACCTTGCGGGCCGTCAATCCGATTATCGCGAAAGTCAAACACGACTAACGGCTGGCCCAGTATCTGGGGATGGGTTGGCGATGTGCGCGTTTGTTGGCGCAGCCAGCGGCGATACTCGATGTGTCGACGCGGATATACCAAGGCTTTATAGCGCTGGATGGTTTGGTCAAATTGATTTCCCAAGCTAGTGATCTGAGCAATTTTCATGTCCTTCCCTCTGTTTGAGTATCTGCAGGATGTGAATGTAAAAGCACATACTTCTGGAGATTAATTGCCCAAGATGAAGGTTAGGTGGCAAAAAGTTTGTATTTGCGCAAAGTTTTGTATCGCTGTTGGCCGCTATCGCATGAGGTTCAATGGCAAGGGCGAAATCTTGTGGTAATGTACGCCGCGTTTGGCGCTAAGCGCCCCCGGTTTTGGATAATTAAAAAGAGGAAGGTTTCTGTGTTTGAAATATTTCTGGCTGGTGGTTTTTTGATGTGGCCGATTCTGGCCTGTTCATTGATTGTGATTGCTGTGAGTGCCGAGCGTTACTGGACGCTGAACCCTACCAAAATTGCTCCCAAAACCTTGTTGGCACAGGTCTGGAGTTGGATTAAAAATAACCAGCTGGATGCCACTAAATTGCGTGAGCTCAAGCAGTCATCCCCGCTTGGTCAAATTTTGGCGGCTGGTTTGAGCAACTCCAAACACGGTCGCGAAGTGATGAAAGATTCTATTCAGGAGGCTGCCAGCCAAGTTATTCATGAGTTGGAGCGCTATGTGAATATTCTGGGCACTATTGCCAATGTCGCCCCCTTGCTGGGTTTGTTGGGTACAGTATTTGGCATGATTCAGGTCTTTAACTCGATTATGATCCAGGGCACGGGCAATACCGGGGTGCTGGCCGGCGGTATTTCGGTCGCGCTCTATACAACCGCTGCAGGTTTAGTGGTAGCGATTCCCGCTATGATTGCTCATCGCTTCTTCCAGCGCCGCATCGATACCATAGTGGTTACAATGGAAGAGGAAGCCATCAAGTTGGTGGATGCCCTGCACAGCGACCGCCGTGTCGATGTGAAACTGGTTTAAGCTGCGGGGTCTCGCAAGGTGAAATTTCGTCGCCAACAAGTGGAAGACCAGGGAATTAACCTAACTCCCCTGATCGATGTGGTGTTCCTGCTGCTGATCTTTTTTATGGTTTCAACCACCTTCACCAAGGAAACTCACTTGAGTGTGGATTTACCCGAAGCCGTAGGTGAGCAGAGCACTGAGTTGCCTGAACAAATTGAAATCCTCATCAATAGTGACGGTAGTTATTCTGTTAACGGTATGGCTTTGGTTAACGATAAAGCGGTCACCCTGAAGTCTGCTTTGGAGAAAACTGCGGAAGGCAATAACGAGCTACCCTTGGTGATAACTGCCGATGCTAAAACCCCTCATCAAGCTGTGGTTCAAGCCATGGATGTTGCCGGGCAACTGGGCTTTGCGCGTTTGAGCATTACTACCCGTCAACCCGAACCTGAAAAAGACTGACAACTCGGTTACAATTCGCGCCAGTTTCCCCTGGCGATTTCGCAGGGCTTATGTGTGATTCATACAAAAGCCCTTGTCATTATGGCGCTCTAAAGAACAAGGTTGCCCGATTGAATTCCTCCTCCAAGGCTAAACACCAGACCAGCGCCAGTGACATCTGGTTGTCTGCCTGGTATGGCAAAAGTCGCTGGACTTTGTTGCTCCTTCCTCTGAATTGGTTGTTCATTCTTGTATCGGTGGTTCGTCGATACTGGTTGTTGCGCTGGGAACAAAAAACTCTCGCCACGCCGCTCATTGTGGTGGGCAACATCTCGGTCGGCGGTACTGGTAAAACCCCGTTGCTGATTTCTCTGGTTAAAGGCCTGCAGGCTCAGGGTTACAATCCGGGGGTAGTGAGTCGAGGCTATGGTGGTCATGCAGAAAACTACCCCTATTTGCTTGGTACGGAAAGCACAGCTGCCCAGGCAGGCGATGAGCCTATGAGTATCTATCAACAGACGGGGTGCGCTGTTTGCGTCGGTGCTGATCGTCTCGCCGCCGCGCGCTTGTTGGAAGACCAGGGCTGCGATTTATTGCTCAGTGACGATGGCTTGCAGCATTATCGATTGGGGCGAGATATCGAAATTGCGGTAGTGGATGGCCAGCGAGGGGTTGGCAATGGTTGGCGTTTGCCGGTGGGGCCTTTGCGCGAACCGGTCAGTCGTTTGGCCACTGTCGACTGGGTTATTGTGAATTCGCCTGACGATAATTTTACCCTGCCCGGATTTGAGGATATGTATGTTATGCCTATGCAAATTTGCGCCCGGTCGCTGGTGCGAATGGCAACCGGTGAGGTTCATGCGTTGGCTTATCTGGATGGACAACCCGTAAACCTTGTCGCGGGTATTGGTAACCCCCAGCGATTTGTGAATACTCTTGCCGAATGCAATATTCACGGAGTCTTGCACGCCTTTCCCGACCATCATGCATACACGGCAGACGATTTGATTTTTAATAATAATTTACCGGTGGTAATGACAGAAAAAGATGCAGTCAAATGCCAAGACTTTGCCCAACCGGATTGGTACTACCTGACAATCAATGCAACCTTACCCGATACATTTTGGCCGGCTTTTATCCAGCGAATTGAACGGATTATTGAACAAAAAAAATCCCGTTTTGGACTTTAACTTTTACTATCAGGCGGAATCTTGCCATGCGTTTTTATGTTGTTATTCCCGCGCGTTATGCCTCCACTCGGTTACCAGCCAAACCGCTCAAAGAGATAGCGGGTAAGCCCATGATCCAGCATGTTTACGAGCGCGCCTGTGAAAGTGCCGCCACAGAAGTGGTGATTGCCACGGATGATGTACGCATCGAGGCTATAGCAAAAAGTTTTGGCGCGCGAGTGTGCATGACTTCGGCTGCCCACAACTCCGGTACAGATCGTCTGCAAGAAGTGGTCACCCAGCTGGGGTTGGCCGAGAGCGACATAGTCGTCAACGTACAGGGCGATGAGCCGTTGATCCCGCCTGCGGTTATCAATCAGGTCGCTGAAAATATTGCCAATAATGAATTTGCCAGTATTGCAACCTTGAGTGAGCCGATTCATTCATTGGATGATTTTCGTAATCCGAATATTGTGAAAGTTGTGGCTGACCAAAGGGGCAGGGCACTTTATTTCAGTCGTGCGCCTATCCCTTGGCCGCGCGATTTTTTTGCGCGGGCTGATGTGAACTCCCTCCCCGATAATTTTCCTGCCCAACGCCATATTGGTATCTACGCTTATCGTGTGGCTTTACTGCATCGCTTTATAACTTGGCCCCAAGCACAGCTTGAAACTATTGAGTCACTCGAACAATTGCGGGTGTTGACCAATGGTGAAGCCATCCATGTTGCCGAAGCCTGTGCTGCTGTACCGGGTGGCGTGGATACCGAAGCAGATCTACTACGTGTTAAAGCCTTACTTGAAAATTAATTCGATACTTGCAGAGGGTATATGACCAAGGTTTTATTTGTTTGCCTCGGCAATATTTGTCGCTCGCCAACAGCTGACGGTATTTTTCGTGAATTAGTTTTAAACGCTGGGCTGGACCAAAAAATTACGGTGGATTCAGCGGGCACAGGCGACTGGCATATTGGCAAGGCGCCAGATTCCCGTACCGTGGCTGCTGCGCGCAAGCGCGGTTATGACTTGTCTGTACTGCGTGCGCGCCAAGTGAAAGCCAGTGACTTTGATGAATTTGACTATGTGCTGGCAATGGATAAAGCTAATTTGGCAGATTTGCAGCGTATCAAACCTGAGCATTTTGCCGGTCATTTAGGGCTGTTTCTGGAGTTTGGTAACCGCAGTGATTATCGCGAGGTGCCCGATCCTTATTATGGTGGTGCGGATGGTTTTGAATTGGTGTTGGACTTGGTGGAGGCTGCCGCCGAGGGGCTGTTAAGTCATATCCGCCAGCGCTTGTATTAGGCAGCCGCATCAACAAGCTTCCACGCAAATCCAATTCTCAGGTGAAATTGCTGTGCCACTTTTTTTACCCCATTTTAATTTACAGAAATTAAATACCCTCGCAGTACCCGCCATCGCCGATTATTTTGTGGCAGTACACAACGATAATGAGCTGCGTGAGGCTTTGGCTTTCTCGCGCACTGAAAACTTGCCTCATTTGTTGTTGGGGGGCGGTAGTAACATAGTATTGCAGAGCGATTTTCCCGGTGTGGTCATCCAGCTCAAATCTAAAGGTAAAGAAGTTATCGCGGAAGATGAGAATTTTGTTTGGTTAAAAGTTGCTGCCGGCGAAAATTGGCATCAGCTGGTTGAGTACACCTTGACCGAGGGTTTTTATGGGTTGGAAAACTTATCACTTATCCCGGGTAGTGTAGGTGCGGCACCTATTCAAAATATTGGCGCTTATGGGGTTGAAGTAAAGGATTTGATCAGCGAGTTAACTGCGCTTGAAATTCGCTCAGGCCTGACGATTAACTTTACTAATGAAAGTTGTCGTTTTGGTTATCGCGACAGTATTTTCAAGCACACTTTGAAAGACCAGTACGTGATTACATCGGTCACTTTTTGTCTGGCTAAAACGCCCAGACCAAACCTGTCCTATCCTGCATTGCAACATGCACTCGCAGGTGTGGAGATGCCAACCCCGCAAGCAATCAGCGATGCGGTTATTGCCATTCGATCTGAAAAGCTACCTGATCCCGCACTTGTCCCGAATGTTGGAAGTTTTTTTAAAAACCCCATCATCAGTCGTGAGCAATTATTAGTTTTACGTGCCAGGTATCCGGATATTGTTTGTTACCCGATAAATGATAGCTCTGCCAAATTAGCCGCTGCCTGGTTGATTGATCGAGCCGGCTGGCGCGGTAAAACAGCGGAGGGCGCCCAGGTTCACCTGCAGCAAGCGCTGGTGCTGACCAACCCAAAGTGCTTGTACGGTAGCGCGGTCTTGGCTTTGGCAAAACGGGTTCAGGATTCAGTATACGCCGAGTTCGGTGTCAGTCTGGAAATGGAACCGCGTGTCTATCCCTAAGGGGGAGGGTTATTTACTGGCAAATCTGGCCGGCTTTTGATGATCATCCGTTTTTCATAACTAAACTTGGAAATAAAAGCCCCGATAAAAAGATTATCGGTATTTAAGAATGCGCCAACGGGCGATTAAGTAGTGGTAGTTTGTCTGGAGTCTCACTACAATCGTGAAAAACATAGCAGCAAACTTGGGTTGGCTGTCGCTTTAATAAAAACAATGTTGATAAGTCCGGTTTCGGATTGGGGGCTAGTTTGACAAAGATTCTCGTAGTCGATGATCACGATCTAGTTCGCATGGGGATAGTGCGTATGTTGGCCGATGTAAACGGCTATCAAGTGGTTGGGGATGCCAAAAGTGGTGAAGAGGCGGTAACCAAGGCGCGCGCATTGAAGCCTGACGTAGTATTAATGGATGTAAAAATGCCTGGTATGGGCGGCCTCGAAGCAACCAAAAAGCTGCTTTCTGTCAATCCCACACTGAAAATTATCGCCGTGACCGCCTGTGACGATGATCTCTATCCAACTCGCTTGATGCAGGCTGGCGCAGTAGGTTATGTCACCAAGGGCGCGGAATTCACTGAAATTACTGATGCTATTAATAAGGTAATCCGCGGCGAGCTGTACATGAGCAATTCTATTGCGCAGCAGTTGGCGCTCAGAACCTTTTCGGGGGCAAGTAATCAGGAATCGCCTTTTGAAAAGCTTTCACAGCGCGAACTGCAAACCGCTATGTTGATCGCAAACGGCCAAAAAGTGAACGACATAGCAACCACGTTCTGTGTTAGTCCAAAAACGGTCAACTCCTATCGTTATCGCATTTTTGAGAAGCTATCTATCAATAGCGATGTTGAACTGACGCTATTGGCAGTGAAGCATAATCTGCTTGATCCCGAGGCAGTCGTTTAAACGGCTGCCGGTTCTCTTGTTAAGCTTTGAGATTTGGCAAATAGTGCTGTTATGACGCAAGAGTCCGCCGAACTTTTTGATCACTCCCGTTTTTTAAGTAATACCACCCAACAGCCGGGCATTTACCAAATGTTTGGCGCTGATGGTGCAATTCTCTATGTCGGTAAAGCCAAAAACCTCAAAGCGCGATTATCCAGCTATTTCCGCAAAACCGGCTTGTCACCCAAAACCCAGGCATTGGTTGCGCGTATCGCGCGAATTGAAGTTACGGTTACTGCCAGTGAAACAGAGGCGCTGATTCTTGAGCAGAACCTGATTAAGTCGAATCGTCCGCCCTACAATATTTTGTTGCGAGATGATAAATCCTATCCCTATATTTTTATTTCCAGTGGTGAGCCGTATCCGCGCATTTCTTTTCATCGCGGCGCCAAAAAAAAGCGTGGTGATTATTATGGGCCGTTTCCCAATGTGGGTGCGGTGAAAGACAGCCTGAATTTTTTGCAAAAAACTTTTCGCACGCGCCAGTGTGAGGACAGCGTATTTAAAAATCGCACCCGACCCTGTTTACAGTACCAAATCAAACGCTGTACTGCGCCTTGCGTAGAGTTCATTTCACCGGAAGACTATAAAAAAGACCTTCATCATACCCGCCTTTTTTTAACGGGAAACGGCGACAAATTGCTGGCTGAACTGGCTGACCAAATGGATGGCGCCGCGCAGCAGTTACAGTTTGAAAAGGCAGCAAATTATCGTGATCAAATCACGGCTTTGCGTAGGGTGCAATCCCAGCAGGTTATTGAGGAAGGTAATGGTGATATAGATGTAATCGCAGCTGAAATGCGTGCGGCGGCTATTTGTGTCCATATTTTATTTATTCGTCAGGGACGGATTCTGGGTAGTCGAAGTTTTTATCCTTCGGCGACCTTGGCTGAAACGCCTGCCGAAATTCTCGCCGAATTTATTCCGCAGTTTTATCTGGCCAGTACAGGGCGCGATATTCCCCGCGAAGTTATCCTGAGCCAGCCTCTGGAGGATGGTGAGGTGATTGCATCTGCCTTGCAGCAGGCAGCAGGGCGACAAGTTTTTATTAACCATCAGGTGCGTAGCCACAGGGCGCAATGGTTGCAGATGGCTGCAACGGCTGCGTATCAAAACTTGATTGCCCACATCAATAACAAAAAAAGCTCTCTGGATCGCTTTGAAGCTCTGCAAGAGGCGCTTGGATTGGAGGAGACTCCACAGCGCCTTGAATGTTTTGATATCAGTCACAGCAGCGGTGAGCTAACAGTTGCAAGTTGCGTTGTCTTTGACACTAACGGGCCGCTTAAATCGGATTATCGTCGCTTTAATATAGAGGGCATTACGCCCGGTGATGATTATGCAGCAATGGAGCAGGCACTGACTCGCCGATATACCCGCCTACAGAATGGTGAAGGAAAATTGCCCGATATATTGTTAATTGATGGTGGTAAGGGGCAGTTGGGGAAAGCTATTGAAGTGTTGGGAGACTTGGGTGTTCAGGGGGTGCAGTTAATTGGCGTGGCAAAAGGGACTACACGTAAAGCTGGTTTTGAAACACTATTTGATGGTGATACCGGAGAGGAGATTGTCCTGCCTGGTGATTCGCCGGCGTTGCATCTGATCCAACACATCCGCGATGAATCGCATAGATTCGCTATTACCGGGCATAAGCAGCGACGCGATAAAAAACGTAAAACCTCAACCTTGGAAGATATTCCCGGGATAGGTGCAAGCCGGCGGCGTGAGCTGTTGCGTCATTTTGGTGGGCTGCAGGAAATACAAAATGCAAGTATTAATGATCTGGCGCGTGTAAGCGGAATAAGCCAGAAGCTCGCTGAGGAAATTTACGGTTTCTTCCACAACGACTGATGTGAGCTTTTAGCTTTTCCTGTTGTGTCACAAAAGCGTCATGGGATGTGAAAAGCCCGGTGCTGGTGTATTATCGCGATCAGTTATATGACATTTAGCTCCACCCTGGACCCCGCTATGAATCTTGCTAACCAGTTGACCTTGTTGCGGATATTTATGATTCCGCTGTTTGTAATTGTCTTTTATCTGCCGTTCGGTTGGTCCCACATAGTTACCGCCATTATTTTCAGTTTGGCTGCCATTACCGACTGGGCAGATGGTTATGTTGCGCGCAAATACAACCAAAGCACTCCTTTTGGCGCATTTCTGGATCCGGTTGCAGATAAGCTAATGGTGGCTATTGCCTTGTTATTGTTAGTAACCCTGCACTACGAATCGGCTTGGTTTGTGGTGGCAGCGGCGGTGATAGTAGGGCGCGAAATTGTTATTTCAGCGTTGCGTGAATGGATGGCTGAGGTAGGGCAGCGCGCCAGTGTGGCGGTATCCAGTATCGGTAAAGTCAAAACTACCCTGCAAATGACAGCCATTATTGTGTTGTTAACCAATATTCCTTTATTAATCCCAATAGGCTTTGTCGCTTTGGCTGGCGCAGCTATTTTGACGCTCTGGTCGATGATTCTCTATTTGCGCGCTGCCTGGCCCTTTTTGTTACCAGCGCAAGAAAAAAAATAACGGCTTTTTAATCGACTTGCACAGCATTTGAGCAATCGGCAAAAAACCTTACGGGCAGTCTGATAAAAGACTAGGATTTTCAAAACGAGTTCGCTAGAATTGCGACCTCTCGAAAAGGCGCGATAGCAAAGCGGTTATGCTCTGGATTGCAAATCCAGCTAGTCCGGTTCGACTCCGGATCGCGCCTCCACATTCCCTTTTACGTGCCGACGTGAAAGCACTCTGCCCGAGTGGTGAAATCGGTAGACACAACAGATTTAAAATCTGTCGATCTTTTGGTCGTGCCGGTTCAAGTCCGGCCTCGGGCACCATGTACTAAATCGCATATCATCGTATATCGTCTCAAACGCCCGCAAACACTGAGTTTGCGGGCGTTTTTGTTTGTGCTCTGTATCGCATTTCCCCACATTTAATCGTATATTTTTACAAGGTCATTACGTTTTATTACGTCGGGGATTACGTTTTTTATGGCAACCTTCAGGAAGATCGGCGACCGTTGGAGCGCCGAGGTGTATGTGAATGGCATCCGGAAGTCAAAGCGACACGATACAAAGGCCCAGGCTAAAAGTTGGGCAGCACAAACAGAATTTGAATTGGGGCAGATGGTTGATGGTGTAAGCACCACCCATACCCTCCTCGATGTGTTCAAAAGATATGCAGAAGAAATTTCAGAAACCAAAAAAGGGGCGCAATGGGAAATTGTCCGTCTGAAAATGTTCGAGCGATTTTCAATTTCAAATGTTCGCTTGGTCGATTTGCGGCGTGAGCATTTTGAAAGCTATATCGTTGAGCGCTCCAAATCGGTAAAGCCCTCCAGCATCAATCGTGAGTTAAATTTAATCAGCCATAGTTTGACTCAGGCCCGCCGTTGGCGACTGATGACTCATAATCCGATGGAAGATTTAAAACGGCCAAAGGATCCACCGCATCGCGAGCGCCGGATATCTCAGCACGAAATTGACACCATTCTGGTGGCTCTGAACTACGATGAAAGTTTTCCTGTGGTACAGCAGCAGCAAAAGGTTGCAGTTGCATTCCTTTTGGCGATAGAGACTGCCATGCGGGCAGGGGAAATCTGTAGCCTTCAATCCAAAAACGTGAATTTTGCCCAGAGAACTGCTTTTCTACCGGATACTAAAAATGGCCGCTCCAGAGCCGTTCCTTTATCCCAGGAGGCGATTCGTCTACTGAAGCGAGTAGACCCTTGGGGTGATGATGGGACGGTTTTCAATATGGCTTCCAGCACTTTAAGCACTTTGTATAAGCGAGCTGTTGATCGCACTGAGATTGTAGATTTGACCTTCCACGATACAAGACATGAAGCAATTACACGATTGGCGGGTAAGTTGGATGTATTGGATTTGGCTAGAATGGTGGGGCACCGAGATATTAAGCAATTGATGACTTACTACAATAAATCAGCGTGTGAACTCGCATCGCTGCTTGACTAAATAGATTAACAAAAGGATTGGAGCTTTTAGATGACTACTTCTAAAAATAGAAGCAATATTTCAAACAAAAACAATAGAGAAAAACTTGAGCAAAACGATTCTGAAAAGTCGTTATGTAAATGCAATGAGAGCAACGGTAAATCTAGTTTTAATTGGCTCACCTTTTGGGCTTTTGCAATTCCAGCGTATACCTACTTTATCGGCTATAACGCGAAAGTATATTTTTTGAGTGGCGTAGGTTTTGATGTTGCAGAGATTTCTCCAGATCCCGGTGATGTCTATCATTTTGCCTTTGAGAGCCTTTTGTTGATTACTTTTATGTCCGTTGAGAATGCGCTTGCGATTTTTAAAGCAGCATTTATCTCAAATTGGCATTTTATTTTACCTATGACAATACTTGTAGTTATTGGATCTTATTTTGCGTTTGTATATGCTAATAAAAAGTACGGAGAGGAGCCTGTATCGAAAGTTGAGAGTTCAGCTAAATCAAAAAAAACGAGAAAACAGTTAAAGCCAATTTGGGCGTCTCTTTTTTCGGGGGTTGCTTATGTGCTAATTAATGCTTTAGCAGCACCGATAATCATTTTGCTGTTGATATTTCTTACTATTGTTTTTTCTCCTGCTCCTATTATCGGAAAAGCAATGGCAAGTTATCAAAAAGAAAATTTCAAGTGTATCTATGAGCCAAAAAAACCTACTGATATTCCCTCTTGTAGCTCGATTGAGTTGAAGCAAGGTGAGCCAATAATAGGAGCAATTTTTCATCGAGACTCTCAATATCTCCATATATATACTTCGAGGGGGCCACTATCTCTACCAATCGAGGAAGTGAAAAATGTTCAGCGTTTCAGGCCGGCTTCCGAAAAAAAATAGTTTAAGACTGGCCTACTTATGGCCAGCCACCCAATCCTGTACCTCCACCGCATACCATCTCCCATGACCGCGCTTGCCCCTATCAGTTGGTAACTTGATAGGGGCAGGGAAATCGTAAGTCTTGCTCAGGCGATCTACAAAATGCCGCTCACCTACGCCGATATAATCGGCGCATTGTTTGGCACTCCAAATCACTTTTGACCTCGGGGGTAGGGTCTGCAATCGCAGTGCAATCGCGTCGGCAAGTCTGTCGTAATCTATCTCGTTCATCTTTACTGGCTTACACCCTTAGTGGTGAAATTTAAATCGCTGCTCGTTTATTTCCTGGCAATGGATACAGGTCTGAACTCCTGATATAGCCTTTCGCCTGCCTTCTGCTATTGGTGCTCCGCAATCCTCACAATTGAATGCACTTGGCGGCGTGTTTATTGGAATGGGGCGGTTCCTAAGGATTAGTTGTAAGCGTTCCTGCACTATGTCATTTGCAATATCTGCTACATCTGCCATGTTATTTCTCCTAGTGAATGGTTGCGGTTTTAAGGTGCTGCCAGTCGGCGGCAAGTTTTTGAAAAATTTCGTCACCGTTTTTAATTAGTTGGTGTGGTTCGGTTCCAAATCGGCAGCGGGTATCGATCACTACCAATGCAGATAAATAATTACTTTGATCAAGTACGCACAGGCCACCCAAGTCGAGCTTGTATTCATAGATGTTGTAAGCATTTAACAACACGGCGGCGGCTGTTTCGCTTGCACCGCAGTGTTTTTTGGCAAGCGTTAGCAGATTTACCACTGCATGAAATTGGCTGATTTTGTGAGTGCCTATGGCAATGAGTTCTTGCACTTGTTTTTCCTCTTGCTGGTTAATCAATAATTCTTTGAGCAGTTTTAAACCTTTGTCGGTGACCAGTGTTTTTTGGTAGGGCACCCGGCCTTTTTCCGGGTGTACCCAGCTGTTGTTTGCCAGCACAAAAAAGCCCTGGCCGCTGTATCGCCCTTGCGGTTTATTGGCTGAATCCAATACCCGTAAAGTGCGTAACTTTCTTGTCATTACGTTGCGTCCAATTCCTAAATGTTGTGCGGCGTCATCGAAGGTATACGGCATAGTTCCTCCTATTCGTCATGTAGTGGGCCGTCAGGGGTGGAAACGCTTAGGCCATAGGTGGCTAACTGATTGAGGCTCAGCGCATACAGGTGGCCGATTCGTTGCCTGCGAATGCTGCGCTCCAGATTGTTCTCAGCTACCACACCAGCGCGCTCTAATTGCTTTGCAAATACCTTGGCGGTTTTCACCGGCATGGCATCGAATTTGGCGCGCAAGGCACTGGTTTGGGAAAGGTGTTGCATGATGTGTGTGGGGCGAATTAGCAGCCACACATCACCACCATTTTCATTGCGTTGTTCAAATTTGAATGGCGACTTGAATTCCTGCCGGTCAATCTCGCCCAAAATAATCTCCAGGATCCACACCCAGGGCTCACGCACTGCGCGTGACTCCATGATGTGGCTATTCATTTCCTGTACTAAGTCATCAGGAAAATTATTCTGATCGGCGGCAATACCGGAAAATTCTGCGAGCAGAATCCAGGCGGTGGCGAGAGCGGCATAATTGCTCACCATGCGCGCGGCGCCGTCATCGTCTTTGCTGCCTGCGGCGCGTTGCAATAATTTATCGCGAGTGTTGCGATTAATTTCCCGCACGCGGCTTGGGTCGAGGTTGGCAAGAAATTGCAGCCATTCACGTACAGGAAAGCGCGGTAAATTTTCAGGCAGCATGTCGCCTTTGCGCCCGGTTAGTTGCGAGCGAACAATTTTTCCTTGCAGGCTATCGACCGGCACATCTTCACCAGCAAGCAACACCGGGGCACTGAGTAGATACTCGGTCATTTCCGCACCACGTCGCGTCACAGAGAATTGATAAGTTTCCTGCAGGAGTGCGACGGCTTTGTCGATAATATCCTGACGGCGCGCAGAAAGTTCTTCCCAGCCCACCGGTTGTGATGTGTGGGAGACGCTGGTCACCAGTCGGTATTCCGTGCCCAGGCTTTGGCCTGAAAACATGGTGAAGGCAGTCGCGCTTTCCAGGGATTTAATCAGCGTGGTTTTTCCCGAGCCCTTATCCGCTTGCAAAATCATATGCGGCCAAAACCCGAGGAAGGTTTTCAGGTGTGAACCCACGGCCCAGGTTAAGAGCTGGCAGGCAGCGTTTTGGCGGAAGGTAAGCTGGTAGGCCTGGATAACCTGTGCAGCGGTGCTGCTAGGGCCACTAGGGAAGCGCAGGTTGTGATACGGGCACTGCTTCTCCGGATCTGCGAAATAACAGTCGGCACCTTCATTTACTACCGGTTTCCCATCGCGAAAACATAAGCCAACAAAATTGGCAGCTTTGCGCGCGCCAATGGTGGTTGCTCGCTCCCAAATACTCAGCATGCGGGCGAATTGTTGCGGCTTGAAAATAGGGCCGAATTTGTTCCAGTTGGTGATGTTATGCAGACCGTCATCACTCATCACGCGGCGCAATAAATTGTGCCCGTGGCGCGGGGTTTGTACAGCGGCAGCAAATACAGTTTGAGGCTGTGCATCAACGCCGCCAGTCATTGTTGCTTGCGCACTGGCAATGGTAATGCGCGAGAGTGCAGCAATACGAAAGCCACACACATCATCGTAAGTTTTATTGATGTTCCCCTCGGCGTCCTCGCTCATTTTTACTTGCGATGTGAAATCCGGCTTACAGCGAAATTTCCAATAGATTTGAAAATCATGCGCGGGCAAATAAAGGCGAGGGCGACCTGTCACCATGCGCGTTTCTTCACCGTGCGGCCCAGGCAATCCTGGAATAAGCCATGGCTCTAAATTTTCCAGCGCGTTGCGAACCGCATTCGGCCCATGTTTGATGAGGTAATCATTCAGGTCATTAACGCCATCCCATTCGGTGGTAAGTTGGTCCACCATCAGGGAGGGGATATTCAGTGCAGTTAATGCTTCGCAAATTTTCCAGGCGGCCTCTGGCCCGGGGCGGCGGCCTTTATCGGGGCCATCTTCTACTGGCGCATCATTATCGCAACAGATGATCACGCGCTTGCCTATCAGGAAACTCCAGTCGCAATCTGAGTTTTTAGTTCCGCGGGTGGCCAGTGCAGCCATGCCTTTGGTTTTTGTTAAAACCCAAGCGGATTCTGCGCTCAGTGCATTAATGGCACTCTCCACAATAACAACGGTATGCGCGCGGCGCAGGGTGGCCCAGCAGCTTGTCCAAAGCACTCCGGCTTTATCGCCAATGCTTTTGGTTTTCAAGTCACCATTTAGCGCTGGGTCTATGTAGCGGTAATCAATGCCGCGCACTTGCCCGCTATGCATGTCCAGGCAAATAAACGCGGGGGCAGGGCCGCCGTAACCGACTTGCCCTGGTTCGTGTTTGGCGCTGGTGAATTCACTGAACCCAAGGCTTTTGCGAGCAATCGCGGTAGCTATCACTGTGTCATTCAGCTTGCGTACCTGCGTTAAATATTCAGCCGCTTTGGCCGGCTCTTTCAGGCATTGCAGGGCGATATATTCAATGGTGCTAAGTTTCGCCGGCTGCTTGGTGGGTTCGCGCGGTTCGGCGGGCAGGTTGTACCATTCGCGAATAGTTTTGATGGCCTCGCCGGTTTCGCATTGGTGAACATAAGCGACCAAATCAAAACAATCTCCGCGCTGGTCAGCGCTAAAATCTTCCCAGCGTTGAATACCGTCATCGCCATCAAAAATAGAAAGCGAGGGGCTGCTGTCTTTGTGGTGGGGGCTGCGGTAATTACCTTTTGTGTCTGGCCTTTCCAATCCCAAGCGTGAAGCGAGATCATGTAAATCGACTCTTTTTTTAATGTCACTCAGCTTCATTATGTTTTTTCCAAAGCCATGTATTTCGTAAATGTGTTTCAACTATCGGGCGTATTGCATCAGGTACTTTGGTTAATGCAGCGCGTCTTTCTTCAAGCATGGGCAGCGCGGCAATTTCGGCTGCCCATTGTCTGGGTGGTTTGGTGGTTCTTGTTTGCATCAGTGGTAAACAATTTTTACTTGGTCTGAATCGCTCGCAGTTTCACCATGTAGATTGTGAAAACCCAAAAGATCGGCCAATGTGAAAACCATTTTTGTTGCAGGGCTTTTTACAACAAGGAGTTGTGGTGTGGAGTTCGCCAGATCGATGTAATGACCTGAGGGAATATTGCGCGACTCCAATTCGGCCAAGGTGCGCCAGCAGGCCAGCTCGGCGGTTTCGCGGGTCAGTTCCAGCTTTTTCATAAGCTCATCGCGCGCCGCGATAATGCATTGGCGGCGAGGGGTTTTTGCTTGCAGTAAGCGGGTAATAATTTGCACGGCACTGGTACTAATTTGTGAAGCGTTTGCAGCCATTTCTTTTCTCCTGGTAATTATCCAAACAGTGGCAATTGGTCTCTGTGTGGATCTAATGGGTTTTTGGTTTTAGGGTGGTGCGATGCGGGTAATGCATGTGGGCCAACCGGAAGCACATAGGGTGAAAGCGGCAAAGTAATTTCCAGCCTTGCTTGTGCAGAGGGTGTAAGCGTTGCCAAATACTCAAACCCAAATCGCCCGCGCCAGCCGCAACTGGCAACGTTTTGGCACTCGATGATGCCGTCTCGATAAAGTGGCGACAAAGCGCGGCTATGACGAATACGCGCGGCGGAATTGCAATGCGGGCACGTCAATCGCAAGCACTGCCGCCCTGCAATATTGTTTTTGTCGGCCATAACTTTTACTCAGCTGGAAAGCTCGCCAGTGGCAAGTGTTTCAAGGTGCAAAACATCGGCAGGAGTCGCGTTTGCTCCGGCAAGTTTTTTCCAAAACAAGAACACCCCATAAGCCCACTCCCGATAAATTTCGGGGCTGTCAGTTACATCGTTCCGAGCTTTAGCAAACTCATTGAGCCGATTTATTTCTGCTTTGGCGCTTTCAGTAAGCGAGGTGTAATCACTGGTAATTGCCAGCGTGTTTTTGTTGTGGTTCATTTCGAATTCCTTGGGCTACTTAGCTGCTTGCTTTTTCAATGCATTCAGTCCCTGTTCAATAAACTGTCTGCATAAATAAGCCACTGGGCGCTCTTCCTTGGCCGCTAAAGCCTCGATCTTTTTTCGGGTAGCTATTGGAAGTGTGACCATGATGTGGGCATTTCGATTATTCGAATTACCTGCTTCAGCATTAGATTTGGTGTTTTTGGTTGCCATGTCTTAAAGTTCCTAAGTTCGTATTCAAATGTCTTCAAATGACTACATCAGGTGAAGATTTGTATATTATTGTCCTCATAAGAGGACGTGTCAATAGGAAATGTCCTCATATGGAGACAATCGGAGATCGTTTAAAGGCGGAGCGTTTGCGTTTAGGGTTAACGCAAGAGGAAATGGCTGGAGTGGCTAAAGTGGCGAGAAGTGCTCAGGCTAACTATGAAAAAGGTGAAAGAAGCCCGGATACCCAATATTTAGCGCTGGCTTGTGGTGCTGGTGTTGATATTGGGTTTGTGATTACCGGTGTTAGAACTGGGATCCCTAATAAATTATTTGATGCAAGAACATTGGCTTTTTGCGAAAAATTTCAACGAGCAGATGAAGTGGATCGTCAATTTGTAGAAAGGTTTTTAAATTTATTGGATCGGAATAATTAATCTTTTAATAAAATATTAATAATTTTTAGACGGATATTAAATATGATTCCATCAGGTTATCAGGATCGTTTTGCTTACCATTTTACTGCATTGCATAATTTAAAGGATATTTTGAAGTACGGGCTGCTAAGTACTAATTTGAAGGATCAAAAAGGATTGCCACATTTAAATATTGCAAATTCTGATATTCAGCTTCGTAGAAGTGAGATGCCTGTAACCTGTGGGCCAAAAGGTTTTGTTCATGATTATGTCCCATTTTATTTTACGAAAAGATCTCCGATGTTAAAGTCTGTTCTGAAGTCAAAGAATATTGATCAGAATCATATAATATATTTTGCTATTTCCATCTCTCAGTTGTTAGAAGCTAATACAGTATTTACCAGTTCATCTGCAAATAGGAACGCTCCTCCAGATTTTTATTCGGATCCAAAAGATCTAGATAAGTTGGATTGGAATACTATAGATAGTCCAAAATGGAGTTATCCTGATGAGTTAAGGTATGCAAAGCAAGCTGAGATGTTGGTTCATGGATCGGTGCCTTTATCTAGTATTTCTCACATAATTGTCTGGGATGAGCATGTCAAAGAGTTTGTCGGGCCTCGAATTAGAAAACATGCTGCCGGCTTGAGCGTTGAATGTGCATTTGATGCTCATTTTAAGCATCACTATTTCAACTATCCTTATAATGTTAGAGTGAGTGCTTTTACGGGGCCAATATCTTTGAGAAAGAAAGTAAAAAAGAATATAGATGCTGTTCTTGAATTAGGTTGTGTAAATCCAATGTATGAGAGCTTGGATGAAGCAATTCAAGAAATCAAAACTAATTTTACTTGCATTCAAGAGCTTAAGGGCATTGAAGGTTTAAAAACTGATAATGAAATGCATCATGAAGATGTTGGTGCTCATACTCGAAGCGTTGTTGAGTGTGTTCGTGAGCGCTTGAGTCGATATGATTTTACCCCGCATGAAGAAAATATAATTATTTTTTCCGCCTACCTCCATGATATTGGAAAAGGGCCTAAGTCTAGATGGCCGGATGGAATCCAGAAAGTTGATACAGAGCACCCAGTAAAATCTTTACCAATGCTGAAGCGGATATTAACTGAAGACGTGGGCGGTTTGACTGCAGATGATATTCGAAGAATTCATATGCTTGTGGTTTATGATGATCTGTTTGGGGAGATAGTTGCTAAAGGAAGAGATAAACAACAACTTTTTGAAATTATTGAAAATAAAGATGATGTCAGAATGCTGTTTATAATTGGTTTGTCTGATATGAAGGCAATTAATCCAGTTTTGATATCAAAAAATATAGAAAAACTTAAAGAATTGCGACGGCAAGCATTTGAGTATTTAGAGAATAGATCATGATTGAGTTTGTTGCGGGTGATTTTTTTGAGTTCGAAGCAGATGTGCGTGTCAATACGGTAAATTGTGTTGGCGTCATGGGTGCGGGTGTTGCACTTGCATTTAAAAACAAATACCCGGAAATGTTTAAGGACTATCAGTTTCAATGTAAAAGCGGAGTTGTGAGGCCAGGGATGCCAATGGTTTGGCGGACGCGTGATATGTTCTCAAAAAATGTTGAGATTATAAATTTTCCCACGAAAAAACATTGGAGAAATCCGTCGAGGTATGAGTATATTGAGATTGGTTTGCAATGGTTGTCGGCTTATTTAAAGGAGAAAAAAAATCTCACAATTACCTTGCCCGCGCTCGGATGTGGCCATGGGGGGTTGGATTGGGAGCGGGTGAAGCCAATGATATATCAGTATCTTTGGGATTCACCTAATAAGGTTTTAGTGTTCGAGCCTAATAGCTCGAAGAATGTAAGAAAAGTTGCTTCTGAAAGGGAAGATCTGTCTAAAGAGCTTTTCTTAAATAATATTAAAGTTATTAAGCCTGCATCTTCTTTCTATCCAGAAAAATTGAGGAATTTTTCGGAGAAAAATTTGTATGTCTACGAAAATCAAAGTTTTTTTTCTGGTGTTTATGATCTGGCAATTATCTCTAGCTCCAAACCTAGTGATATTGAGAAGAAGATAATTTTTGATTTAATTGATTGGTGCAAGCTAAATGACAAAAGTGTTTTATTTGGAGGTGGTGCATTTGATAAGAATGCTGCTCTTAAAGCGTCTCAGGAAAATTTAAATGCTGGCGTTTTTTTGCCTTCGGGTATATTGAGTTCAGTTCGCACTATTCAGAAGAGAAAAAATATTAATAAACTGACGTTGTTGTCGGTTGGTGATCCATTGGAGGTATTTGTAAAAAAGGAATACATGCCATCTGTGATTAGTCGCATATTGCTTTCGAAGTCAGTTGTATTTACTGCTAGTAAGTTGGATTGGATTGAAAAGCACTATAAAAATATATCTAAGTCTGATGCCATAAAATATTTTATTGATTACCCTGAGCTTTCTGAAAAAGATCTTTTTGCAGTTCGAAAAATAAATGCCTTTGGTGTAGAATTGAATGAATGTAAGGAAAGTTTTTACAGTATATTTAAATAATTATTATGAGCTTATGTGAGGGTTTTATATATCAATGAAGTTTATTACACAGACAAAAATGATCGCTTTTGTTATGTTTTTTTCTGTTTCCGCAAGGGCGGATAATTATTGCGATGTTTCTCGCCATTCACCTACCTATGGAATAGATTTCAATCAGGTGGGCGAATTGGTTTGGAGGTCAAAACCAAAAGTTAGCGTAGAATGCGGCATTATCGAAAATATTATCGCTATACGTGCCGGCCATGTCGGCGAGGGGCATTACAAAAATGTTGTGCTACTTGTTGATCAGGACGATGAAAAATTTTTAGCGGTAGCTAAGTCAGGTGAATTGACAGTCTATTCCTTTACGTCTGCGCGCGGTGAAGTGTTTTATGCTGCTGTAAAAGGAAATTACGCGCAAGCCAGTCTATTAAGTGCTGGGGCCTTAGCGGTTAATGGTTTCGCTGATGTGCCCCTGCCGAATGGTTTTACTGCCTATATGCCTATTCTGGAGCGGGTTCTGTAGTTTGAGCGGTTAGGGGTTCGGCTTCAATGTGAGTGACGAACCCTTGATCATTGATGATATTGGTCACGCTTGCTATTTCCCATTCAATTTCCTGAATCTCCTCTTTAAACCCCGATAGCTCCAGAAAATATCCTGTCTCAATTTCCGGCCTGCCATGTATCAGCGAAAGATTAAGCGATTTTGTTGATCGCTTTAATTGTTCCAGTTCCGACTGTGCAGCGCGAAGGGCTTCATCTTTGTTTGCAAATGTGCCTGTTAATTCACGTGTATTTTCTGCGGTGCCGTAAAGCGCTTGTTGGCGCTTTGCACTTTTTAAATCGTTCCAGTAAGCAATAACACCGGTGTATTCATCGCGCGATTGCTTGCGAAAGCTAAAATTACTGCATTCCTCAATGCGCAATTTAACGGGCGGGAGTCTCTTGCCCGTTACTGTGGTTCCAACTCCCTGGACAACAAATAACAGGCGATCGCTTTTGATGTTTAAGAAAGCCTTATTGATTCGTGCGAGTCTGGTTAAAAACCGGATGTCGCTTTCCTCTGTTTGGTCTATGTGCTCAATTTTCAGGTTTTTAAAATTCGAGCTGATGCTGGGCGTTAGTGAATGCTCTTTGGCAATTTGTTCAACGATATTGCCAATAGTGGTTTGGTGAAAGCTGCGGGATTTTTGCGCACTTAATCCGCTCTTGCTGGTTCCTCGCAAATCAGCGCTGGTCGCTGTTAGTGATAGCTTGTTCGGTGGGCCTGAGTAATCCAGCTCGCTTACGGTGTAAGTACCTTTTTCTTCCAAGGGCGAATTTTTCCAACCTATTGCCAGGAATATTGAAGCCGCCAAGGGTGGCAGCTCCAAATCATTGGTAGTGTCTTGCAGGTCAAGTTGTAAGGTATCGCTTTGCATACCGCGTGAATCTGTGTGCGTTAGTGAAGTGATTCGATTGCTAACCAGCGAGGAAATATCGCGACCATTTACGACAATTCGGTAATCCGGAGTTTTTAAATCGGCGATAGAAAAATTATTCATAATTGCGGTATCACTTTGTTGATTGCGTTGCGTGCTTTGTTGAGTGGGCCAGCCAATAAGCCGGTGGCAGAAAGCAGGGCGGCATTAGTGGCGGTGCCCAGTAAATCAAGCCGCTTCTGATCCACGCGCACCAGGCTAATACTGAATTCAATTTTTTGCGGTACGCCATCGCGCAATAGCAGGCTGCTGGTTTCGCTAATACTGGTGATCGACCAAAACCCATACATTCGCCCACTGCCTTCAATGAGTGGCCAGGCTTTGCCTTGCTCGGCCATTACCCGCAATAAATCCAGTGAGACACGCCCGCCGGTTACTTCGGTGTACACACTGCCGCTTAGGGTCAGTGTGTCTTCATCTGGCCCGATGAATTGGTACACCGGGCGGTGATTAATTGGAGATTGCGAGGGAAGCCGCCAGCCGGTTTGGCGTTGCACCTGGTCGTAGGGCGTGGTGCGCAAATCAAATACAAAAAATCCTAAGGTCATCATCATGGCGATTGCCCCTTAATCGTTATCAAACAGGTTGGCGCGTTGCTGCCGTTGCTTCAGGCGGTCACGCTCTTGCAATACGCGCTCTATTTGCGCCGCTATGGCCCGTTCGTCCATTCCGGGCGTCGGATGTATCACAATGGTGATGGCGTCGCCTGTAATCGATTTGGTGGCGGTTGGTCGCTTGATCATGCTGGAGTCAGTAGCGGCCACTGTGCCCGCCATGACCATTCCGGTACCGGCAGCGGTAACTTGTTTGGCAATTAGCCCCATGCGTTGCAAGGTTGGGTTTTCTTGCCCTTGTAGCCCTAACTGGTAGCCCTGCATCGTATTCGCGCCCAATTCGGCAAATACGCGGCTGGGTGAGTGGATGCCCAGTGTCTCCTTGAACCAGCCAATGGCATTAACCCCTAAATTAACAATGCCGGTTTTGAGACTGTCCAAGCCACCGAATAGCCCACCCAGCAAACCGTCCACAATTGCGCCTCCCAGGGTTTTGAATTTTGCCGGTACTTCGATGCCCATTTGCTCCAACCCCCACACCACGCCCTTGTAAATCAGCCCGAACGGCGACCAATCCAGGAGCAATGTGGTGATGCCAAAAATGCCCTGGTCAAAAGCGGCTTTTACATCGCTCCATAATCCAGAAAACCAACCTTTGATCGGCTCCCAATTTTTCCATATCAGGTAAGCACCACCGGCAATCGCCGTGATTAATAAACCGATGGGATTCATAAGTAATAACCGGCTCAGCCAAAGCAATACACTACCCACAATTTTTAACGGGCCGCCCAAGCCCAGGGCTAATTTGGTGAGCGCCGAAATGGCGACCATAGAATTACCCAAGGCAAAACCAAACACACCTAGCGTGGTTATGCCCACCAATAAAATGGCACCCCACTTGGCGATGCCTGCGGTAAGTTCGGGATTTTGTTTCATCCACTGGCCAATACCGCGAATAAATTTAATTAAGCCGGGAAGTTGCTCATTCACGGTGGGCAATAAAATGCTGGCTGCTTCCAGTTTCAATTCATCAACGCTGATTTGAAATTGGTCGAGCTGCTTTTGTGTGGTCTCCATGCGCTTCTGCCAATCCACATCAATCATGCCGGTGGCCGCCATAGATCCAGTGCGGATTTGTTGCATCTGTTGCGAGTTGGCAATTGCCGGGCGAATAAAACTCATGGCCTGCATATCGCGGAATAAATCGCCCAGGGCGAATGCCGAGCTTAATTGCTCTAATGCGGCTTGGCGCTCCACATCGTTGGTAATTTTCATGGCGCTATCAAATTGCTTTAATGCATCGGCACCTTTGGTTTTCATGTATTCGCTGATTAATTGCAGCGAACCTTGCAGCGGGCTAATTCCTTTTGTGCTTAATTCAGTGAGGCGGGCTTTTAAATCAATGCCTGCATCGTCGAAATTTTTGATGGTATCGGGTGCCGTAATTTTGCTGAGGTAGTTTTTCAAGTTGTTAGCGGCTTCATCGGAGGTGCCAGCACCCAGACGCGCAATTTGCAAAGCGGCTCCCAGCTCGGAAACGGCGCCAAGGCCATTGCTGCCCAGGGCGGCCATCATCGGGCTTAATTGTGGCAACCACTTGGCCATGTCTTTAATTTCGAATGATCCCTCTTTGCCTGCATAGGCGAGGGTGTCCAGTGATGCCCCAATATCTCCCACCGCGACATTCAGGTTTTTGCGCAGGGAAATAATCAGGTTGCCCAGATCGCCCATTTCAGAATTGGTGGCAACGCTACTTTTGGCGAGAATGGCGGAGTAATACTTCAGTTCTTTAGCCTGGGTAATTCCGTTCGCAACCAACACGCTTAAGCCCGCTGAAATTTGGTCGGTGAATTGCCCAAATTTTTCTGCATCAATCCGGATTTGTTGGCCAAGTGCACCTTCTTCAGTGCGCGATAAATTGCCGGTGATGGCCATATCGCGCAGCACGGCTTCAAAGCCCACACCGGGGCCAAGCACGCTCGCGCCTTTGGATAGGGCGGCTTGCCCAGCATAGGCAGCACCAGCACCGATGACTGCCGTTTTAACGCCGGTGGTTTGTAGTTTCTGCAGGCTTTCCTGAATTTGCCGGGTGCGTTGTTGTTGCCGGTTTAAAGCAGCCAGATTTTCCTTTTGCTTCATCAGGTTGGCAGCGGCTTTTCCGGCTTCGCTGGCCAGCTTCTTTTGGCTGTCTGCAAATTTGGCTGTGTCAAAGCCAGCTTCCTTTAACTGTTTGCGATTTGAAACCAGCTCTGTTCGCAGATTTCGGGTTTTAAGGGTGAGGTCTCTCACTGCTTCATTGGCTTTAGTAAATTCCTTGCGCCAAGCCGCGTTAATTTCCTGCCCATTCTTTTGTGCTAGCGCCATGGCACGCACTTTTTCCCGCGCATCGGCGAGCGCTTTGGAATTGTTATCGAGTGCGGATTTCACTTTCAGGTAACTGGATACATTTTTTTGTACAGTATCCAGCTGCTTTTTTTGTTGTTGTGCGGCTTTTAAGGCATTGGTTAAGTCCTGTTGTGCGCGGGTGGTGGTTTTCAAAATGCGCGAGGCTTTATCAATCGCATCCAGCACAATTTTTAATTGCAGTTCGCGTGATGACATAGGGCACCGGAAAATAAAGAAATTTAACACTGGGCGCGATTAACAATCGCTGTTAACGCGCTCAGCGGCGAGTTGTCGCCATTGGATTAATTCAGGCAGGGACAGGGTGCAAAGTTCAGACAGTGGCCAATGGAATACCAGGGCTATATCGGCCATGGCAACTTCTACTCGCTCTGGAATTGCTCCATCGCTGCCTTCGGCGCTAAAAAATTAATAACAGCTCCACCAAATTGCACCAGATCAGCAGGTGCTAATTTTTTAATTTCCGCTTCAGTCAAGGTGGGTAAAGTGATGCGGGGCAGTAGTTTGATTAATGGATCCACATTGCTATTTAGCAGTTCCGCCAGGCTCAATCCGCGCAGCTCCCCGCTGTTGGGGCGGCGTACTTGTACCGTTTCAATATTACCGCCGTCGCGCTTGATAGGTTCATCCAGGGTAATGGTTGTTGGAGTTGGAGTAGACATAGTGTTTATCCTGAAAAGTTGCCCAGCTTATTGTTAAGTAGGGCATGGGTTAATAGTTAAAGGCCGATGGCTTTGCGTTTAGCTGCCAAGCGATCTACGCCGTTGACTTTAAAAATAAAACCAAGCGCATCAATTTCGATAATCTCCCGACCATCGATAATCAGTTTGTAATACACGCAAGTGGTGGTGATTTTGATGGTGTTGTCATTGGCTTTTTTGGCGGTGCCCGGATCAATTTCACGGTGACGGCCACGCACAATTACTTCAACTGCTTTGGTTTCTTCCGTGTCATCGCGAATGTACGCACCGGCAAAGCGCAGCTGATGTTGATCCAATCTGCTGGTGCCGAAGCCATCAAAAATTTCGTCAATTAAACCGCCGCATGTCCACTCAAATTCGATTTTTTCACCACCGACATCGATGTCGATAGGCGTGTCCATTCCTGCGCCTATGTACTCCTCCATCTTGCGTGCAAGTTTGGGAATGTTCAGCTCGGCAATTTGGCCTTGCCAGTTGTTGCCATCGCCAAACAGGTTGAAGTCTTTTAACTTACTGGGTAATGCCATTGGGTTGCTCCTGTGGAGTAATTAATGCGCGGTTAGGCTGCGATACGGGAAGCAAAATCAACCAGGTGACGGTCGGTAATGCGTTGGCGTAGATTCAAACTTTCCAGCGGAGGCACAGGGGTGTAGTCGTAATCGATATACAGCTTGCCGGCCTTCAGTGTATCGGCGGTATTGATTTCCTCGTCCAGCCAGGCATCGCCATCGATAATTAACCCAAGGCGTTTTAGTTCGCGGAATTTTGCTTTGATGCTTTCCAAAATGTCGCGCGCAATCGATGGATAGAGTTCTTTATCCATCGCCCAGAAATGTGCTTCAGCCATTGTGTCTGAAAGAATTTGTGCGGTGCGGGTATAGTTTTCAAACGCAAACAGTGGGTCAGCAGAGCAGGTGCGGCTACCCCAGAAGCGGAACCCGGTGCGGTTGATCAGCGTGGTTACCTCGGCAGCATTCAAATAACCTGCATCCGTCGCAGGATCCTGCAAATCAAAAAATACTTCTTTGCTGATGCCGGTGACGCCGTTCACGGGAATATTGGATAGGGTTTTTTGCCAGCCGTTTTCGGAATCAATTTTGGCGCGCAGCCCGAGCGCATAAGCAACTGCGGGAACTTCAAGTGTGGTGCTGGTAGTAATGTCCAGGCTCATGAAGTTTGGCCAGATCAACATTAATTCACGTTGTCCAAATCCTTCGCGATAGAGAGCCGCTTCCTCTTTGGTATCGCAATCGTCACAGCTTGCATAGGCAAATGCGCGAAGCTTCTGCGCGATAGAGACCAACTCTGTCACTACACCTTCAGAGTCCAACCCAGGCACGCCCAAAATACGCGGTTTAACACCGAAAGCTTGCTCAGCCGTGAGCAGAGCTTTGAGCCCGGTTTTTTGCCCTGATTCAGTAACAGTGCCAATGATATTGGTCTCGGTTTCTGCCGGGGTCAAACCTTCAGCAACGCGCACAACTACCAGTACCGGTTTGGTTTGGGACTCGATGGCCTTTAAGCTTTTGGCAAGTGTGCCTTGTGTACCGGCTTTTGCTGTAGCGGCATAAATATCGGTAACAAGCACCGCTTTGTTTAGTGGGAAATAATTTGCATCTGCATCAGATGCCGTGGCCACCATGCCAATAATTGCTGTGGATGGTGTACGGATTTCGCGAGTACCTTCGTTAATTTCGGTAACTCGCACACCGTGATGATAAGTGTCTACCATAGTTGCTCCTGTTGTTGGCTTCGCGCGCGAAAATTAAAAACAGGAGTAGGTTAGGGGAGTGAGAGAGAAAAATAATTAAATAGCGACTGTAAGTGACTCACTTACAGTCGCTATCTATAGAAGCGGGCGCTAGTGGATATGTTGGAGGGATGATACTTGTTTTTTATTGTAGCGTGAACCGCCGAATATTCGCACTGCCCAGTAGATGGGCACTCGATAACGGCGACGAACCCTTTCCAATTCCATTAATTCCAGGAATGTTTTATCTGCCTCTTTACGGTTAGTGCCATGGGTGTATAAAAAATCATGGACAATTGCGGCTTTTGTAGTGCGCCCTTTGAACACGAGATAAAAAATTGGGATTCTGGGGACGCTATCCAAATCAGTAATAAATCCTTTGGGTACTTCGTGCTCGCCAAATGTAAATTTAGTGGCGAGCTGAAATTTCCCCCGGTAGAGCGGAATTAGCAATGCATCCATTACAGTGCTCCCGGTTCAATCATTAAAGCGGCAGTAAATAGGTCATCTACTTGCTCGTTGGTTAATCCCAGTCTTTCTGTTAACAGCAGAATCATAGGATTGTTGCGTTGAAAATTTAGCCCTTCTCGCCATGCGAGTTTAATTCTAATGGGTGTCTCCGGCGCATTGATTGCAGTTTCAACCAAATCATACAGGCCGGCATCTGCCAGAGCACATTTAGCCTGATATGAAGTAATAACTGCTATGTTTGTTTCGGTATCTTGTCGGGGCGGAAAATAAATAACACCGTTTTGCATCACTTGATCCTCACGTAATCAGCTTGACCATCTGAAATTGTTGAAACACCTTCAGAGTGAATTCCGATGTAATCAGGTGCTGTGTAATCTACTTTCAAAACAGAGGTGTTTGAATTGCCCTGAGATTCATTAAGGCTGAATCCACCAAGCACTAAATTATGAAAGCAGTAATAGTGAGATACACTGCCGCCAAGTTCACCGGCTGAACGGGAAAAATTAATCTGCTTAAAATTAACAAAGTCAGTGGTAAAGTACGGGATGCCTTTAAGGATCACTAACAGCCCACCATTCACTTTAAACTGACGAATGTAGGCCCCTGCAAAAACGCTTCTAAAGTAGCTTTTAAATGGTTCGGGTAGTTGAGGCATAACATCTACCCAGTCGATTCCGTTGACTGAATTTTTAAAATAGTAATCACTTCCTGAACTTCCAGACCAATAAAAGCGCCCGTTTGCTACCGCAATTTCCATAGAAATAACCGAGCCGACGGGATTGGGATGCGTCGTAAAGTTGGCGCCCCCATCTGCGGTTCTGAAATAGGTATTATTATTTTTTCGCCCAATAATAAATATTCCCGCCATAACATCGATCAACGGTATATAGGAGGCGGGCATTGCGGCTGGCAAAGTTCTAGCTGTTCGTGCGCTGCCACTGGTCAACGCAAGGCATGCAGACTCATTGCCCACGATGAACATTGCAGTGGTTCCGTCTGATGCACCCCTAACGCTGTCGATAGCTGCCGCCCCTGATAACCCGCGAGCATTTACAGTTGCGCCAAATTCAGCGCCACCATTTGTGCTGTAAGAGGTTTTTAATGTGTTGGCGTCATTGCTTGCTAATACAAAATGCCCACCAACATAAACTACGGAAACTACTTTTGCTGCATGATTGTGCGGTACAGCTCTTATTGTTTCGCCGTTATCATTGCTTACTAGTACAAAATTTGCGTTACTGATGGCGATAACAATATTGCCGAGGCCGTCAGTCGCTCCCTGCGTTGTCATGCCTGCTGTGGCTGTTTGTGCGGTGTAAACCTGACGTCCAAAACTTCTAAGATTTACTTGTGATAGCGCTTTTTCGTACCCCGCTTTCGAGTGAAGCAAGCCCACCATTAACCATTCTTGTCCGATTGGATCAAAAAATTTGTCTCCTGCAAATGCAAATTTCTTAATGGTTCCGATAGGTACATCAGCGCCGTCAACACCAACACCTGCCGCGAGTGCGATGATGTATTCAATATCAGTTCCCACACCAAAGGCGTCATTGACGCGCTGTATCTGAGTATCCAGAGTGGTGCGCGTTAAATAAATCCCAGCTGCTTCTGCCTTTTTTGCTGCTATCGCCAGATTAAGAATAGCAAGCTCGCTCGATGCATTATTTAATGCATTTATTCTGGTTTGTAATTGGTTTTTAGTATTGGCTAGGTCAAGCATGGCGTCTCCTATAATCCAGCAAGTGCCAGAAGGCGTAATCTAATAATGGTGGGGTGGTTGTCCAGGTCGGCTATGTTTAATTTTTCTGGTAGTACAGAATCCAGTTTTGCTTGCAGTCCTGCGGGTGTGACTGCTTTGGTGTTGTTTTCGCCCTCGATGGTTTCATCAATATCGGCCAGTTTTAATAAGCCTGCGGTTTCGGTGGTGCCTGGTGGCAGCGCGAAATTGATTCCATCAAAAACGATGTCACCTGCATTTACGGAGGTGACTTTAATATCAGCGGATAACAATAAAATGCCCGCTGCATTTTTAGTCATGATGTAATCATCAGCGTGCGAGCAAACCGCAAAAAACACACCGGTGTTAGTGATTAATGCAAACTCGCCCAGCGGGTAATCATCGTTAGAATCGTCAAACACTGAAATATGAATCACATCATCGGCCACCGCACCACCACCAAAGGTATCCAGAATTTTTACTGGCTGCTGGAGTGCGGTTTGGTTGTCGGTGGTGTTGTACTTTGCCCGGCCGATAGCGATATGTTTAATGGTCAAGGGCAGGGTGCCGGTGTTTTCGGCATTCACTAATGCTTGCCGCCCGGCGTCGGTGATGCGAAGAAAAAGACTCATTGGTCGGTTAACTCCAATCGGCGATAGATAACAGCGTGCGCTACAGCGGCCAGTCTTATTTCAGCGTTGCAGGTCACACCAGTAATTAAATTGAATCGGCTGCGCACCGGTTTTGTGCGCGCAATTTCGTCGATAATGTCTTGTTGAAATTCCGCAGTAACCGGGTGGCCACCCATCGAGGCCACATCGATCACTACAGAAAAATTGTGGGGTGCTCCAGGCGGGGTTGATTGCCAGCACTCCTTCATAACAACAGCTGAACCAAATGCGGCCACCACATCGCGCACGCTTTTGGCAGTGCCTTTTTTACGTTTGATGGTGATGGCTTCTTTCAGCATGGCGCGCTTGATAGAGACGTGCCAATAGGATTTCCAGGCATCCAGCCCCAGTGACCAGGCTAACCAGGGCAGCAAGTTTTCAGGGCAGGTGTCTGGATTCCAAAGGTCGCGAATGGGTACAGGAATGTTCGCCATACGTGATGTGGCGTTTTCCAGGTTGCGTTCAAGCTGGCTGCTGCCAGGAGGCAATAAACTCATGCTGCAATTCCCGCATGAACTATGGAGATAGATTCACAGTGCGCCGCTTGAGCACTATCACAAACGATATTTGCCGTTGGCGAAATAAGTTCAACACGTTGCACACCAGCAACATGCAATTGCGCATAGATACCCGATAGCGTGATGTCGCGGCCAAGGCGTCGCATTGATTCTGTGTAGCGCTCCAGGTTGCTTCTGGCTTGCTGCAACACCACGGCACTATCAGGCCCGGAAAACGTAAAAAGTTTTGCGTCGATAACGTAGGAAATAATTTCTGCGCCACGTGTGTGAACGTGATCAGTGAGCGGGCGAATATCATCGGCACTAAGCGCGTTGTTAACCGTGTTGATTAATTCCGGAGACGCTACACCGTTGCCGCCTCGCGCAAGCACGTTGATAACCACATCACCGGGCATTGGGTTTGACAGGCCCGCGTCATAATCAACTTGCAACACAATTACATTCGGTGGCAGCTGTGCTTGTAATTCAGGAGTCAGTGTTGCCAAGCTGAATTCCGGGGCATCGGCGGAAGCATCCAGCACGTCGCCACTTGCGCTCAGCGCGTGATAAATATAAGCGCGCTCTGGGCCTGCGGTAGAAAATCCATCCAATGCCAATTGAATCCGCGCACGAAAATCATCGTCATTTTCGTAAGTGGGGGCAATCGGCGGAATCGCACTGTCATCGCCTGGATCAATCACCAGACGTTTGGTTTTAAAAAACACGGCAAGATTATCGAGGTCACCATCAAGTGCATAAGCCATCATTACCGCTTTTGCCGCTTCATTAACGCGCTGGCGAATCAATAGCTCGCGATAAGCACACACTTGCAGCTGCTTTGTTATGGGTTCAGATTCAAGCGCTAGCGTGTCTGCCAGCGTTGGATCAAGTGCAAGTAAATCATCGCGCATGGATTGATAAATGGTTTCAAAATCCAATGCTTCCACCACCGTGGGGGCAGGGATGCTGGATAAATCAATGGGGCCTTTACTGCTCATGAATTTGTCCCGGTAGGTAAAGAAATATTGAGCTGTGCTGATTCAGGGCTGCTGGTGTCGTAGCGAATTACATCGAGTGTGATAGTGATTTGCCCTGGTCGGCTGGTGTCGGTCGTTTGTGAAATGCCGGTGAGTTCAATGCGCGGCTCCCACTGGGCGAGCGCTATGGCTATGCTGGCGTAAAGCTGCATAACCGTAATGCCATTAATGGGATGATCAATTAAATCGGCCACAAGTGAGCCGTAATCGCGGCGCATTACGCGAGTGCCAACAGGCGTTAATAAAATATCCCGGATGCTCTGCTCAATGTGGGCAGTACCTTGTAGTGCGCGTCCGGTTTGTGTGTTCATTCCTGCCATAAATTACCCTGCATTAACATTGCTGGAGCCTGTAGCTATATCGCCACAAATCGCCGCATCACCGGCACGGCAAACCGCTTTACCTTGCGCGAATACAGTGCCGCTTCCCACCGCCATTGTTGACGCTCTGTGAATGCCTCGGGCATGGCCTTCAATTGCTGCACCAATAACCGCAACCGGGTTGCCGTTTACTTTTACAGTGGGCGATAAGTTGCCAGTGATAAGCGCACCGGCCATGTCCACACCAACTCGCGCTATACCTGCCATTAATTTAAATTCACGGTTGCACCGCTGATATTGGTATTGCCAGCGGCTGAAATATTTATGTTGCCTGATGATTCGAGCGTAAGATTTCCGTCAGATTTGATTGCAGCGGTTCCCGAAACATTTGCCTTTAAATTGCCGCCAATATTGATAATTGAATCGCTATCGACGGTAATTGTTGTGGTGCCACTGATATGTAATCGGGTGTTGCCTAACACCTCAATTAAGAGTGAATGCGCTACATGGTTGTAAGTCAGGAAAGTGCCATCAGGCATGACATGGTGATAACAATCGCCACTATTTTTTGGTGCGGGATGCTCATCGCTGTTCAAACTGCCCAGCACAATTGCTTGCGCAAGATCACCAGAAGGAGAAAGCAGGACAATCTGCTCGCCGATTGTTGGAGGATTCCAATCTTTTGTCGTACCCGCACGCCCTGTTATCCAGGGGAGCCAACCTGTTAGGTTTTCACCGGATTTAACACGCACGCGGGCGTGCTCTGCATCGATGGTTTCAATCGTGCCTATGCGGATTAAATTGGTAATAAGTCGGAGAAGTTCGGCGAAATTTTTCATGCCGTCATGATGCGCCCCGCGCGTGCGCGAGGCCATCGAGTGCGACTGTAAGAGTAATTCTTACAGTCGCTAATTATTCTGTGAGAAATTTGGCCTTTTCGAGTGCGCTACTCAGTTCATCTTCGATAACAGATAGCGTTTCCTCAAGGGCGCTTGCCGCAATGGTGATTTGCTCACCTTGTGGTCTTTGCGCAAGCTGTCTTAATAGTTTTATTTGCGAATTAGTTTTTTGAATTTTTATGAACGCTAATTCAGGGATGAAGAAACCTGCATCGTTATTTCTACGATTGTTATTGGTGATTTCATCTGGATTTACTTCCATTGTTTTACCTCTTCAAATTACAAAACAACCCGTATCGGGGCTAAGGAAAGGTAGATCAAATGCTTGAATCGTCAATCTTGAGCCAGTTCCCTTAGCAATAAATCCAGTATCACATCTTCATCGTCGGCTGTTATGCCGAGTAATTGCCTTTTTGTTGTTGGTATGATCCTGCTATTACTGGTGTCTGGGATTCCCTCTTGGTGTTGCCTGGCGATTAATCCATTACGACCGCTAAATCCCAGGGCAGCTTCATTGGCATTGATTTGCAATCGTAGATGTTTACTTAAACGTAGTTTTGAAAACATTGCGCCGCGTTTATGCTTTAACCCTTTAATCTCGGGGTTTGATTTTCGAGGTGTGTAGGCCGAGCCATCGGGGTTTTGTTGTGCCTTAATGCGTTGTTGATTATTGTCGCGCAGTTGCGCGATGAGTTTTTTAAGGATTATTTTTCGCTGCACTGGCGATAATTTATTTAATAGCGGCGTAATAAAACCATTTAGCGTCATCATTCAGTTTGCTCCGGTAATTCAGCGGATCCCAATGGCCCGTCAACAATAAATTGCAGCGTTGTGCCTTGTTCAAAGCGTAAGGGGGTGGGGGGAATTACATGCTGGATTGTGCGCACAGCTTCGGTATCCTTAACGATTACCCGTTCAGTAAGATTAAGTTTGATGATGATGTCTATGGCCTCAAGGCTAAGAATATCCGCCTCAAAACTCAGCGCCTCATCAGGGTTAAACCCCGGCTCAACAACTGCAAGCCATTCCAGGATTGGGATAAAAATACTATCGGCTTCTTTGCGCCAATCGGTGATCACCACGACAGCCTGAAATGAATATCGATGCGATAGGTTGTTACCGGGACTGAATGCAATTTTCCCTGTTTCAATATAAGTGAGTAATTGATCCGGATTGGTCGCAAGCTCGGGAACCTGCTTGATCAAATGCTCACGTAAATTACTCAGTTTTTTCATGGTGGCTAGTGAAGGCTCTTTGATTGCAGTGAATGTGCTGGTCAACCTTGGCGGCGCACTCCGCCCAATCGGCGCTGGCTTGTTCCAGCGCCTCCTGAAATTCCCCGTTACTTTTCGGGTTCATCGCCCGCAGGGTGCAAGGGGTTGGTGAGTCGCAGGTATTCCAAATAATCGGTGGCGGATTGGAAGCTGGGGCGCTGGTACATCCGCACAACAGCGCCAGGCAAAGACTGAGTGGCCCAAGTGCGTAACTCTTCATTTTCATTGCTAAGGTTCCTGATGGTTTGCAAACGTGAATCCGCGAGCTGTAAAAGCTCGCGTTGCTTTTTCTGAAGTGCAGCTCGATCTTTTTGCCGCTCTTGTTCGGTTTTGTGTAACTGCTTCAGATCGCTTTTGGCGCGTTCCAATTTGTCGCGCAGGGTTTGGCTGCGCTCGCTAGCGAGTGATAAATCCTGCTTGAGCTGATGCGTTTCAAACCACTTGACGCCCAGGGCAGTACTTAGTGCCAGCACCAATGCCAAAACAAACTGCAGGCGCATTAGTAACTCCAGATCGCTTTGCGCGGCGCTGTGTCCAAATGGATAAAGCGAGTGCCGCCTGCCTTTTGAGAAACGCCTATGCCGGTGAATCCAAAGCTCAATGCGAGGCGCACCAGTTCGAGGGCGTCTTCACCCATTATCGCCACATCCACCGCTTTTCCTTGGGCGTGTGCGCCAGGCTTGGCTTTCTTGCGCTCGGCACTGTGCTTGGCTGAACGGAAGCCACTGGTAATCGTCATGGGTTTGCCAAACTCGGTGCGCAGTGCTTGCAGGCGATCCATAAAATCCGTATCCATCGCCAGCTCGCCTGTTTCTTTGCAGCGAAATTCATCGGGAGAAAAGTTTGGGTAGTTGTGCCAATTCATCGTGTTTGTACCTGTGTGGTTTTGCGTTGAAAAATTGCATGGGCCAAATTGCCCTTGGTTTTAATAAGCTTGAACATAAAGGCGACGGTAAAAACCATATTGAGAATGGCCGAGGGATGCTGGATCCCGATTAGCCATAAAAATAAACAGCCACCAAAATTCAGATTGATCAGGCACCAGGAAAGAATCGCTATTGCATAGCTGTGTTGACGTTCACCGCGTTTGTAAGTGAGCAAGCGAATGGCTATCGCTAAACTGCATAGCCCGGCGATCACGTTGGAAAAATCAATGAACGTTTGCATTGTGCCTCCTCTATTTTTTGATCCACCGGCTAATGTCTAACTGTTCAACACTTTTGATTAATTTCAGTGCGACAGCGATACAACAGGCCGCCCCCACAAACGCGCAAACAGCGGGTTCTTTCAGATATTCAGCCAGCAATGACGGGCCAGCCTGATAACCCATGAACAAGCTGATAAACAGGTACAAAATGCGCTCCGGTAAATTGATGTCTTTAGCGCTAGTGACAAATAAGCTCGCGCCAGCGGTTGCGCCCATCAACGTGGGTACATCCACATTGGCAAACAGACTTAAAGCGGCAATGCCGATAGTGGCGCTGGTGGCGGTAATAGTGCTTGGTTCGGCCATGTGAAATTAATCCCAAAGTTTTACGGTGGTTTTGGTTTGTTGTGGTTGGAAATGAGGCAATACAATTTTTTGCCCAATGGGCAATACGGGGCCAAGATCTGCCAGCCCTGGATTTACCGTTAACACCTTTTCAGTAACGCCGGCGGTATAGCCATAGTGGCGCTGGCAGATAGCGTCCAGGGTGTCGCCCTGTTGTGCAAAAACGGCATCCATTAAATTAACTCCACCGTTGCGCGCGGGGTTCCAATCAGATCATTAATAGCCCATGCAGAATCGCGGCGATAATCATCCGCACTTTCCGTTAATGCTTCGGCTTTATCCTGCCCTGACTTTGTTGTGTCGTAATCACGATAGCGTTCAATCAAATTGGCTTTTGCTAATGACCAAACCGCACGCAAGTACAAAAAATTTTTTTGTCCTTCGATTTCCGCTGGTTGTTTTGGGATGTCATCTATCTTGAGATAGCCGAGATTGATTTGTTCAGTAAGCCATTTGGACAGTCGGTTATTCACCTCAATTACTGCTGCACGTAAAGCGTGCAATGCTCGTTCTTGGGTTGCTACCGCATCCACTTTCATGGCTGTTCTAAATTCTTCCAGTGAAACATCCGGAAAAAATGCTGCGTTGGTGATGGTTGTGTTTGCTGTGGGTTGTGTTGGGTTACTACTGGCTACAAAAGACATAATCACCTCTATATTCGATCCCGGTTAAAAAGGCGGTGGGAGAGAAACCGGCAAGGAAATAAATTTCCTCTTCGGTTTTTCTCGCCGCCTGACGTCGTGGTTCGACTCGGTTAGGCGCTGCCAGCTTTTGGCTGAATGCGCTCAATATCTTTTTTAACGCCGCAGTTAGCATCCAATTGAACGGCGCGCTCCAATGAAGCCAGGGCATTTACGTAATCGCGTTTGAGTGCCTGCAAATAGCCAATAGTTTTGTGCAGTTTTGCGCGCACCTGGTCGTGCATATCGTGATCACGAGTTAGTGCTTCCACTTGTTGCATTAGCTGCAACTGTTCGCTGTGCAATTCACTTGGCGGGTTTTGAATTTCGCCGCGCTCCCATACCGGTTTAATTCCTGTTCTTAACAGCGTGTCGGAGGATTCCTCGGCAAAGATGGCTACAACGCTACGCTGGTATTGGTCTGCCGGTGAGAAATTGTGTTTAATCGCGTAGGCGGCAATGGGTACTGCACTGGCAATATCGCCAATGTCCAGATACCAGACCATCAACGTCATAAGCACATCATCTTGCGCACCGGCTCCGGATTCCAAAACGCCAGCAATGTAAGGCTGGTAAATAGGCAGCATGCCGCGCTTGGCTTCGATCTTTCGTTCGATGCTTTGAATGTCGGAGAGGCGTCTGCGATCCTCCACCAGCGCTGCTTTCATTAACTGATAAGCGTCACTGGTTTGAGGTTCATTCGCTTTGGTTGCCGCCGCCGATGCGGCGGCGGTGGCTTTTAAAAAATGTCTGCGTGCTGGGCTAGTCATGGGGCACCTTAATTGAATTCGCCGATTTCGATGTTTTCAATCAAGCAACCCATGCCGTAATCCTCAATCACGTAGGCATCATTGGTTGATTCGTAGTTTGCAATACGGTTGTATTCAGGCTCCTCTCGCAAGTGGCGACGGCGGCCGCCTTCCTGCCAGTAAATGCTCAGGTTTGACAGCGACGTAATCAGGATCTTGCCATCCGGAACAAATGGCACTCGGGCAGAACCCAGGCCACCAATACGCTTTTGCGAGATGATCAAATCGAGTGGTTGCTGCTCCGATGGATCCTGTTCTTTGTTAATCAATGGGAAATATTTATCGCTCATTAATTTACGGCCAACAATGGCGATCAGGTCGGTACTTTCGCGGTGCCAGGGATCAATCAGCTCGTTTACAGCGTCGTAAACCAGTGCATCAAGGTTTGCATAATCGCCACCTTTTCCGACGCGGATTTTATTAGCCTCGGCACCCTCATTGAGAACTCGCGCCGGTGCGTGTAAACGGTACTTTTCCAGCCAGCCGATGTTCACATCTTGTAAAAGTGGGTTTGCAGCGCGGTCAGTTTGTGCAGCGGCTGATGTACCGTTGAAGCCGATCATGATGCGATCCAGCGCTTGTTGGCGCAGAATAAAATCACGCACACGCGCCTGGAAATCCGGGAATTTTGCCCAAGCATCCAATTTGGAATAGGGGATCGCTGTATCAAATTCAGTGAACTTACAGGTGTATTCGTTATCGTCAATTTCGGACAGGTCGCGCGGTTTACGCGCGCCATTGGCCACATTGGTACGCCCGGCAATTGGGCCACTTAATCCGAGACCTAATTTTTCACCAATTAATTCAGGCACGCCAACCACATTGATTTGGCCCAGGAATTGGCTGTTTTCCTGAATTTTATTTTCCAGTGTTTGTTGAACGCTTGGCTCAACGGTAAATTTTTTGGATACATCTTTAACGCCGTTCAAGGTGGCGATACGGCTGGAATATTTTTCAAATGAAATTCGAGTTTCATTGCGCATGGTAATTACCCTTTAATGTCTATGCTAATGAGCGGTGAAAGTAAGAGTTAGCAATCAGTTTCGGGGTGATTACCGTTATTGCCTGTTGCAGTGCTGCGATGGTTTTGGCGGCCCGGCGTGCTATCCAATTTTTGCTGCAATGCTTTGAATTCGGCTTGAAGCTGTTCGTGCGAGTCTTTCAAGGTTTGATATTCAATAACGCTGTTAGCAGTGGATTTGGTGAAATTCAGCACCAGCAATTCCAAAGTGCTTTCCAGATCTTTGCGGAAAGTTTCGAACTCTGCATCAGCGAACTTTTTGTGTTTGTTAAAAAATCCCTTTACTGCATCAAGCAAGGTTTTCTTGGTGTCGTCGTCCACTTCCGTAAATTCCAGTGTGGTTTCTTCGGCAGCGGTAAATAAATTGTCCGGGTCTGATTTGCGTGCGGCCAGTGGGTTTACTTTGGCGTTCGCTGAAAACTCCAGCATTTCAGTGCCAAGGCTCGCGGGATCGTCGGTAACTGCAATACCCACCAGATAGGCCTCGCCGGTATCAGCAAAGCTCGGGTTGACTTCAATACTGGTGTAAACCTTTTGGCGTTTCTTGTTCATCGCGACCAAATCATCGGTGGGACTGATTTCAGCAACGAGATGCAGCTTGCCGTTGTCTTCTTCGGTGGAAAGTGACAGCACATCAACGTAGGCGCGGAATGGGCCATCAGGCAGCAGGCCTTTCAAGTGTTCAAGATTAACGCGCGCACCAAATACTTTTGGGTCGTAATTGGCGGCCATTTGTGTAATCCACTCGCGGCTTATTTTGCGGCCATCGGTTGTTGCACCTTCGCGAGCGACGCGAAATTTTTTGCTTTTTTTCACGGGTTTGCCTCATCATGGTTTCGTTGTTTGGATGAGCACAGGTTCGCGCTTATGTGCGTCAAGTCCAAGTGACTGCGAATGTAAGTTCTTTACCTACAGTCGCGAATGCGTTTTTTGTCGCGCGCGTGTGGGCAAACTGTTCGCATGACTCTTACAGCCCCCCAAATTTCTCTCGTTCCTGACTTGTCACCTCGCCAACACGCTCGCGCGTTGTATTGGCAAGGGTGGCGAGTTGCACGTATTGCTGAATTAATCAACGAAAAACCAGCGACCATTCACACCTGGAAGGCCCGCGATAATTGGGACAGTGCTGTCCCGATTGAACGTGTAGAGGCAACGATTGAAGCGCGCATGATTCAATTGATTAACAAGGAGCAAAAAGAGGGCAAGGATTTCAAGGAAATTGATTTGCTGGGTCGGCAAATGGAACGCATGGCCCGCGTGAATAAATACAACGATACCGGCAAAGAAGCGGATCTCAATCCAAATATTGATAACCGCAATACTGCGCCCCGCACGCGCCGAAAACTCAAAAACGATTTGGGGGAAGAGGGCGTCCAAAAAGTATTGGATGCGTTTCATAATTCGATGTTTGAATACCAGCGCGGATGGTATCGTGCCGGTATTGAAAACCGCATCCGCAATATTTTGAAATCTCGCCAGATTGGCGCCACCTGGTATTTTGCGCGCGAGGCAGTTTGCGATGCGTTAGAGACGGGCCGCAATAAAATATTTATGAGCGCGTCCAAAGCCCAGGCGCACCATTTTCGCCGCTACATCGTCAGCTTTGTGTTTGAGCAAACGGGTGTGGAGTTGAAGGGCGATCCCATCATATTGCCTAATGGTGCCGAGCTGTATTTTCTGGGCACCAATGCCAACACCGCGCAGGGTTATCACGGCGATACTTACCTGGACGAATATTTCTGGATCCATAAATTTTTGGAGTTCCGGAAAGTCACCAGCGGCATGGCGATGCACAAAAAATGGAAGCAAACCTATTTCTCCACGCCGTCCAGTATTACCCATGAGGCTTACGATTTTTGGACCGGTGATTTATTCAATAAGAAGCGCCCCAAAAATAAACGCGTTGTAATTGATGTTTCGCACGAAGCATTAGCACGTGGGCACTTGTGTGAGGATCGCCAGTGGCGGCAAATCGTAACCGTTGAAGATGCGCTCCGGGGCGGCTGTGATTTGTTCGACCTCGACGAATTACGCATGGAATACAGTGATGACGAATTCGACAATCTGTTGATGTGTCAATTTGTTGATGATACCCAATCCGTTTTCCCGCTCTCCAAGATGCAGGCTTGCATGGTGGATAGCTGGTTAGTCTGGCGCGACCTAAAACCCTTTGCTGCGCGTCCTATTGGGGATCATGAAGTCTGGCTGGGATATGACGCCGACGGGGGAGGGGAGGATGGCGACGGTGCCGGGTTAGTGGCAATTGCAGCGGCAAAAAATAAAAACCATAAGCACCGCATCATTGAAAAATTGCGCTTGTTTGGAATGGACTATGAGCAACAAGCCGATGAGATTTTGAAATTCTGTGCACGCTACAACGTGACCTATATCGGTATGGATACCACCGGGCTTGGTGAAGCGGTTGCGCAATTAGTGGAAAAGAAAAAGCCCGGATTAGTGCGACGTTTTGTTTACTCCCCCGATGTGAAATACCAGATGGTATTGAAAGCCCAACACGTAATTGATCGTGGCCGCTTGGAATTCGATTCAGGCAACACTGATATTGCGCAAAGCTTTATGGCAATTCGCAAAACAATGACCGATAGCGGCTCGCAGATGACGTTTAAAGCAGGGCGCAATAAGCGCACAGGCCATGCAGAACTTGCATGGGCAACGATGCACGCACTTTCTAACGAACCTATGGACGTGTCTTTCGAAGACCACAATCAATCAATTTTAGAGATCTATTCATGAGCCGGAAAAATAGAAAAACAAACACCAACACCGCAAGCCCGGAAGTGTTCACATTTGGTGACCCCACGCCTGTGCTCAATGCTTATGATTTTCTTTATTCCGGGTGCTGGTCTTATGGCAGCCGCTACTATGAACCACCAGTGGATTTTAACGCGCTTGCGAAGCTATACAGAGCCACTGCACATCATGGGTCAGCCCTGCAGGTGAAGCGCAATATTTTATTGCGTACCTTTGAGCCAACACCGTTTTTAAATCGCAGCAACTTCACGCGGCTTGCGTTGGACTTATTAGTATTTGGTAATCTCTATGCAGAGCAGGTGCGCAGCCAGCTTGGGCGGCTCATGCGTATAGAGCCAGCGCTTGCGCGTTATGTACGGGTTGGGATTGAGCCTGATAGCTATTGGTGGGTGCATACCTCCGGTGAAGAAAAACAATTCGACCAAGGTGCTATCGCACACATTATGGAGCCTGATATCAATCAGGAAGTGTACGGCGTACCTGATTACATCGGCGCACTACAAAGCGTGCAGCTCAATGAAGGCGCGACATTGTTTCGCCGCAAGTATTACCAGAACGGAAGTCATGCTGGTTTTATTTTGTATATGACTGATGCCGCGCAAAAACAGGATGATGTAGACAATCTGCGCCAAGCGTTGAAGGACGCAAAAGGGCCGGGCAATTTCCGCAATTTATTTATGTATGCACCTAATGGAAAAAAAGACGGCATACAAATTTTGCCGGTCAGTGAAGTGGCTGCAAAGGATGATTTCTGGAACATCAAACGTACTAGCCGGGATGATCAATTGGCAGGGCATCGTGTGCCGCCGCAACTCATGGGGATTATTCCGGACAACACAGGTGGATTTGGTGATGTCGAAAAAGCAGCGACTGTTTTTGTTGCTAATGAACTTGAGCCTTTGCAGGCGCGCATGCTTGAATTAAACGAGATGGTAGGGGAAGAGCTAATTAAATTTAAACAGTATAGTATTGGAAGTGTTTCTTAAATAAGAAAATTGCCTATAACTGTCAGCTCAACTCAGGCTTGAGCTGGTACACATAAACCCCAGCCAAAATTGTTGACTGGGGTCTATTTATTAGAATCGATATGTCCAGCCAAAGTACCAGCCTGGGTCTCGAATATTTTCCAAATCTTTAGCTTCCTTGGCTCGTTTTAATATCGCCTCGATTAGGGTTACTTCGCTTTCAGGAAGTTTAAGTTTTTCAATGTTTAACTTCTTTTCCAATGCATCGATTTCACTTTCTGTTAATGAAATTTCCGTAGCCATAATATATCCTCATAAATTAACATAATTAATTTCATAGCGTTTTACTGCGGTTTTTATTTCAGACATCAAGGCTCGCATTCCGCAGCATTTCCCATTCCAGCCTTCTGAATTCTGCATGTTTAGTTGAACATCATGAGGGCAACCCCCTTTGCAAATATGGAAAAACTCACATTCTGACATTTGAGATATTCCAGTTTTTGCTTTTTTTACCGCTATATCTAAATTAACAGACTTTTCAATGATGTTTGGTAATGAGTCATAGCTGATATTCCCAAACTGATGAGATGTATCCCCAACATATTTATCGCAAGCACTGACTGTCCCATTTGGCTCAATTGTTAAAAATTGACCCATGCAATCTCCGGCAAATTCGCACACAATTGGTTTTTTGTTTTTTGTGTTTTCAACAAGCCCATTTAGTTCTCTGATAGATATGGTTTCTCTGAATTCATTCCACCAAATTATGAATATTTCATGTAAAAATTCTACAAAGTAATCCCAAGGCAGGTAAGTTTCTCCGGCTTTAGGTTTATATTCTTTTGGTATTGCATTTAGAAGCGCCACACCTTTTAGATCTAGGGATATTAAAAATTCTAAATATTTTCTCGCTCCATAAGCTAATGTATATTCGTTAACCACAGCTAGTGCTCCAAAAGGTATCTGGTGCACCCTCAGTTTTTCTATTCCTTCTTTTACGCTATTAAACGTTCCTATATTGTTTTTCGTTAATCTGAATTTGTCATGTATTTCTTGGGGGCCATCAATACTTACGCCAACTTCAAAGTCAAAGGTTTTTAATAGATTAAGCCAATCTTCCGTTAAGTTTGTGGCGTTTGTTTGAATTGAATTGGTGACCAATTGATTGGCTTTCTTAAATTGAGATTGCAACCATAGTGCTTTCTTTATATATCTTGTGTCCAACAAAGTTACCTCGCCTCCGTGCCAGATGAAATCTACTCTTTTTACATCTTCCGCTGATAATATATCGCTAATAGTTTTTGCGAGTATTTCAAATGGCATTACATTCCCTTTGCCTTCTCGCCATGAATGGCAGTAAGTGCATCGAAGATTGCAGATTCTGGTTGCTTTAAGTATTAGAAAAGAGTGTTTTTTAAAATGGCTTTTTTTCAAATTTATTCTTGATTTTAGTAAACCTTCAAATATTTCAATTTCATTTTTGTCTAAAATTTCATGAGGCTTCATAGATTCTAACTTAAGCCTTTCAAAAAATTTTGAATCGCACATTTGCGATAGAAATAAAGACTCTTTCTTTGTTAATCCGGCTAGGTCAATATTTAACTGATTGTTCATGAGTCCTTCCTTACTGGTCTGCAAAAGAAAATAACGGCTATCAGCGAATAACAATATGTCTATAAGAATAGGCTTTATATGGGCGGTTATTTTTTGATCATCGCACTAAGTAAAATTGCAAACAACCCTCTCCATAGTCTATTTGCGATTATTTTTTTATTTTGAATTCATCTCCGCTGGTAAGTAATAAACGCTTGCTTTGACATTCGCAAAAATTCTTTGACCGAATTAGCTTTTAGGGCTTCTCGCTTCCCATCAATATTTCCGATGCTAAATTTCATTGATGCGCGCAGTCAGACCCCCGCCCCGCCTGCGCTCTTTACCTGTCGGTTTTATTGCATTGTTGCAGTGGGCGCCAAAGCAAGGCAGGTGCGGGCGGCCTAAAAGCATTTCAAGTCCGGATTTAATCGCGGAATTATTCAAATATCGATTAAAAATAGCAGCAGTGGCATTACCCGCCATAACAAAAAAAGGGAGGGTAGGGGCAGCGCCAGCCGTGGATTCGTGGATTGGATGGGTTTTAATAGTTAACTAACTGATTTGTATAGAGTTTATATCCACAAAAACATCCACAAAAAAGCGTGGATCCACAAAAAAATCCGTGGACTATTTTTTGATCAGCTGAAAAATCCGTGGATACCTTTCTCCCTATGTTTTACCGGTCTATTTATTTATTTTTCTTTTAATTCAATAAGATAGAGATAGATAAGGGCACGGTGGCCAAAAAGTGATCCACGGTGAAAAATAGGAATTCGTGGATAAATGAGGGGAATGTGTGGAGAGTAAATTTAATAAAACATATATAAATCAATAAGTTAAAAAATTGATCCACGGATCCACGCTTTTTTGCGCGCACCTCCGACCTTGGAAAAGGAGACAAGGCCCACCCCGGCTGCTTATACTGTGTTTCAAGCGTTTTAACATTAAGGGCGCCTATGACCGGCCAATGCCAGGCATTTTGGGCTATTTTGTAAAACGTAAAAAATATTTAATTTGGGCTGTGGCGGTGCCTTTTTGATTCGCGGTACACGTAATCCTTGCAAATAAATTACGTTTTAAGCTCTTCAAGTCCCGTATTTTCACTAAGTTTTTGTCCGGCCTCGGGCACCATATTGAAATTTCACTGTTCATAAAAAATAAAGAGCCGCAGCAATGCGGTTTTTTTATGTCATTGTTTCTGATCACGGTTAAAGCCGACGACTAGAATACTAGTCATCTTTAAGTTGCGGGAAATGGCTATTGGGCCTGCCGGCTGATTGATTAATCATTTTTTAACTCTATTTATGTCCAATATTGCGCTAGTGATCATTTGTTTATTTGTTGGGCTGTTATTCCAGCGCAGCAAACGTTTGCCAGAAAATGCGTCAGCTTCGCTTAATTTGTACGTTATTTATGTCGCTTTGCCGGCGTTGGTGTTACTTGAAATTCCCAAGCTTCACTTTAACCATCAGGCAGTGATTACTGTCATTTCCGCTTGGCTAATTATGCTGTTTGCAGGGTTGCTCACATGGGGCACTGCGCGTGTGCTTTCATGGTCGAGGCCAGTGACCGGTGCGATGATGCTCTTGGTCACTCTCGGTAACACAGGGTTTGTGGGTATTCCCCTGATAGAGGCGCATTTAGGTGCTGAGGCTTTGCCTTACGCTATTTTGTACGATCAATTGGGGACATTTATCGCGCTCAATACGGTGGGCGTAGCCATGGCTTGTTACTTTTCGGCTGGCCATACTTCGGTTGTGGCAATCTTGCGCAACATTATGCTTTTCCCACCGTTTATTACTTTGGTCATTGCATTTCTAGTGGGGGTTTTGGGGGTTTACCCCGAGTGGTTGGAGCTAGTGCTTGCGCGAATATCATCTACACTGGTTCCAGTGGTCATGGTTGCTGTGGGGCTGCAGTGGCGGCTCTCTCTTGAGCGGGAGTATTTATCTCCATTGTTGTTAGGTTTGTTTTATATCTTGATTGTTACCCCTGCATTTGCATGGTTAGGTCTTGAACTATTCGGCATTAAAGGTGTTGCAGCTGAAGTGATTGTGCTTGAGGCAGCTATGCCGGCGATGATTTCAGCCGGTGTGTTGGCTACAGCGCACAATCTGGCACCGCGTTTGGCTGCCTCGGTAGTTGGTTATAGTTTGTTATTGGGTTTGGCTAGCGTGTGGGTTTGGAGTATGACAATTAGCTAGGCGGATAACACTTTGTTACTTTTGTGTTTTTCTAAATTAGTTAGAGTAATCGTTTTTGAATTGATTGATAGGAAAATAAAACATGGAGGAGGCTTGCCGTACATAAAAATACATCGGCAGGGGATGTCAATTTTTTGAATGGAGTCCATCAGCTTTGGATCCTTATCTGCGTTATCTCGTTAATTTGTCGACAACCAATCAGGTAACTGTAATAGAAGATATTGTTACTGTTGATGGAGAGTTGTTGCTTTCGGCAGCTACGCCACTCAACGAACAGACTTATCATTCTCTGCAGGGGCAGCGGCTCGCCAAGCCACTGGCCCACTATGTGCAACTAACCTCTCTTATTAGTGCAGCCAGTTTATTGCAGTTTCTACTTGATACCATTCGTTCTACAGAATACTTTCAATCGCTTGCAGAACGTAAACATCCACTCAGTTCACTCGAACCTGTTTGCGTTGAGTTGGATAAATTTCCTTTGGTGCAACAGTTTCTGACAGTCATGTCTTCCCAGATGAATGATTTGTTTCAGAGAACACTTTGCGTTGGTTTGTGGGGGTTATACATCGCGCAAGAAATGCGCCTGCCGCCAAGTGATGCAGCTGACGTTTTTTGGGCGGGCATGACGCATGACATAGGTATGCTCTTTGTCGATCCAAAAATCTTGCATAAAACCGAAAAATTGAGCACGGAAGATTGGCAACATATTCAAGGGCATGTAGAAATTTCCCGCTCTATATTGGCCTCTGTTCCTGGGCTTTCCGCGGTTATTGTGGATGCGGTGGCTGAACATCATGAGCGGTGTGATGGCACTGGCTATCCACTTGCCAAAGTGGAAAGTGAATTGTCACTTGCTGGGCAGATCCTTGCAGTTGCTGATGCTGTTGTTGGTATTTATTTTAATCGTTTTAAAGCACATGGGCGTCGCTGGCGGGAGGTGATTCCTGTGTTGGAAATGAATCGCGCCGCTTATCTCTATCGCAGCTGTGAAATTGTATCGACCATGATTCACCGCAGTGAATTACCTTTGCCGAATGTGGTGCACGGCAGTGGGGTGCCCGAGTTTGCAGAGCGTATGCTGCAGCAAAATTTACATTTACAAAATTGGTTTATACAGTTGCGCGATTGCTTGACGGCAGTGGGTTATACCCATGGCGATAGAAAACTGCATGCGTTGCAGAATATTATTTTTCATATAGCAACCACCTTCAAAGGCACCATGTTATTCAAGGCGGATTTGCGAGAGTCCCTTGAGTCTATGGCAAGCGATGAAGGTATTGGAATGAGTAAGGTGGTGGCCGATGCGTCACTGGTGCAGCAAGAAATGCTATTTCATTTGCAGCGCTTGAGTAGAATGGTGCAGATGTATATTGCATCAGGTGAGGCCAAAGATCCGACAATCCGCGCGCGTATTGAGGAGGGGTTTATTAATATCAGCGGCTATCTGGAGCGCTCGGATCCGCCGCTGAATTAATAATTGCCTTAACGCTTTCGGCTATTGCTGGTGCCAAAATGGTTGGCCAATAGTGGGGGTGCTGGGGCTGGCCGTTTGGCGTTTTTGCATTAATCCTGCTTTGAATGCTTTGCGCCCTGCATCTATTGCATCGGCGAAGGCTTCTGCCATCAGTGGTGGGTTATGTGCTTTGGCGACGGCAGTATTTAGCAGGATGCCATCGAAGCCCATTTCCATCGCCTCTGTCGCTTGTGAGGGTGCGCCAAGTCCTGCGTCGATAATCATGGGCACATCTTTTATGCGCTCGCGTAGCGTTCGCAAGTTGTAGCGGTTTAATAAACCCTGTCCTGTACCAATCGGTGAGCCCCAAGGCATGAGTACTTCGCAGCCGACATCCAGCAAGCGTTTACACAAAATTAAATCGTCAGTGCAATAGGGTAAAACTTTAAAACCTTTTTTAATTAAAATAACGGCCGCTTCCACTAACCCAAAAGGATCGGGCTGCAAATTATAATCATCGCCAACAACTTCCAGCTTGATCCAGTCCGTATTAAAAATCTCGCGCGACATTTCCGCGAGCGTCACCGCTTCTTTAACTGATTTGCAGCCTGCAGTGTTGGGTAGCAAACGGCAGCCACTTTCCTGAATATATTGCCAAATAGCATCGCCATCGCGATTGGCTGGGTTTTGTCGGCGCAACCCAAGTGTGACTATTTCACAGCGAGATTGTGTGATTGAGTCGCGCATTAATTGCGGTGATGCGTAGAGTGCAGTGCCCAGTAAAAAACGGCTGGAAAAGTGCTCGCCATAGAGAGTGAAATCTTTTTCAGGTGTGGTCATGCTCATATCAGCCTCCGCCCACGGGTTTGACTATGTCGATTAAATCGCCTTGCTGGAGCAGGTGTTCTCTGTAGGTTGAGCGCGGTACAAATTCGCCATTGATAGCGACAGCAATTTTGCTATCGCCATAGCCCCAGAGCTTCAAAGCATCGCTGAGCAGAGTGCTGTCAGCAAGTTCGGTGAGCTCATTGTTTACACTGAGTTGAATGTTCATAACTTAGCTTCGATTTAATAAATCAGAAAAAACAGGCAGGCGATCTTGCAACACCTGCGCGAGAATATTTTCCACCACTGCGGGTGCCAATAAATAGCCGTGACGGAATAAACCGTTGGCAGTAATCAGCCCTTGGCTCAGGCTGACATGAGGGAGGTTATCCATAAACGCCGGGCGCAAATTGGTGTCCATTTCAATGATGCGCGCCTCCGCAAAGGCGGGTGCCAAGGTATAAAGCGCGCTGCTTAACTCCAGCGTGGATTGTAGCGTGACTGGCGAGCGATCCTCGCTTTCAATTTGAGTGGCGCCAATAACAAAAAAATTGTCGGGTTTGGGCACTACATAGAGTTGATAGCGCGGGTGCATCAAACGTACAGGGCGCTGCAATTGTATTTCTGTTGTTTGCACGTGAAGTGTTTCGCCGCGTACACCGCGCAGTTGTTTTACTTGTGGTTTGGCGCCTATGCCGCGACAGTCGATCACCAAGTCAAAATTTTCGCTTATTCCATTGAGTGAAATTTTGCCGGGAGAAACGCTTACCTGACTGTGTTCGCGCAAATGGATATTGCTGTGCAAAATCGCTTCGCCTAGCTGGTGTAAAAACTGGCGGTTGTGCAAGTGCCCCTCTTCTTCAAGAAATAAGCCATGCTGGAAGTGTGGGTTCAGATCTGGCTCCAGTTCATGAATCTGCGATTGTGTAACCCGCTTATAATTGCGACACTCCGGGATAACGAAGTTCAATTCCCGCTCAAATTGCTCCAGTTCGGCGGTGTCTTGTGGGTGGGCAACCACCAGGCTGCCCTTATTAAAAAATAATTCGTCGCGGGGTGAGCAGGAGGCGGCATCTATTAATTGTTTTACCCACAGTGGCCAATGTCCGAGCGCAAATTGCCCCATGCGATAAACGCCTGCATCTGACACAACAGCTTCGCTTAGTGGCGCTACCATGCCGGCGGCAGTGAACGCTGCGGCGCGGTTGGTTTGTGGATTGGTGATAGTGAAGCTCCCGGCCTCAAACAGGGTGACATCAATTCCTGCTTTGTTGAGTTGCCAAGCGAGCAGGCGCCCTAATAAACCTGCGCCAGCGATTGCAATTCGCTCAGGCTTGGAAGAAGTGTTTATCGCTTCGGTTGTTGTCGATTTGGTTGTCATAGTGCCTCTATGTCGAGGCGGAGGACGGGCAATAGCAGTTGCGATGTGCCTTGTTCCCTCCGCAGGTATTAGCCTGTTCAGGTTCTACGGATTGGGCCGAACCCATCTCAGCCTCCGTATGACTCACCCGCAGGTGAGGCACCAAGGCGCTCCGACAAGAAGTTAGCCAATATACTGGCCGCAAAATTACTTGGCAATCTATACGCCTACTATTTGTGAGTAGATCTATCTGGTTTGTTGTAGAGTGGATTTATCCGGCTTGGTAATCCTTTCTCACATGTCGGATTTACTGCGCACTTGTTCAACTCGACAGATTAATTCGCCCTGTGCGAGGCGTGCGCTGATTTCACTGCCTGGAATCACCTGTTCACTGCTGGTAATGACTTTGCGTGTTTGGGAATCGGTAACTAATGCATAGCCTCTCTCCAGAGTGCCAAGCGGACTCAGTGTATTTAATAGGCGCAGGGTTTCGAGCAGGTTTTGTTGTTTGCGCTGAATAATCCGCGTTTGTGCTTTATGCAAGTTTGTGCTGCTTGCGGCAATTCGCTCCTTCAATTGTTGTAGTCGCAACTGCGGATGGTGTGCTTGCTGGCGAATCCTGAGTTGCTGCAAATTATTTATGTGCCCCCTCAATAGTTGTTTGATGTGGTTTTTAAGGCGCAGTTCAAGGTTATCCAAACGCTGGGCCTGTTGCTCCAGGCGCTCACGCGGGTGGCGTAAGCGCTGCCGCAGGTGCTGGATGTGCCGCTGCCACTGCTGCAAGCGCCGTTGTATGGCTTCTTCGAGCAGCACTTCAAAACCGATAAATTTATCCAGCCATTCGTCGCCATCCGGTACTAACAATTCCGCAGCTGCGGAGGGGGTAGGTGCGCGCAGGTCGGCGACAAAATCGGCAATCGTAAAGTCAACCTCATGGCCCACGCCGCAGACTATGGGCAACTGACTGTTAAAAATTGCACGGGCGACATTTTCGTCGTTAAACGACCATAGATCCTCCATGGAGCCGCCGCCGCGGGTGAGAAGCAGTACATCAAATAAGCCGCAGCGATTGGCGAGGTCTATCGCCTTGATGATCTGTGGTGCCGATTCTTTGCCCTGCACGGCAACTGGAATCACGGTGACTGGAATGCTCGGGAAGCGCCGTTCAAGTACACTCAATACATCGCGAATAGCGGCGCCAGTGGGCGAGGTAATTACCGCTATGTGTTGTGGTAGTGGCGGCAGTGCTTTTTTGTGCGCCTCGTTAAATAGGCCTTCTTGCGAGAGGCGATGTTTGAGCTCATCAAACGCGCGCTGCAAGGCGCCGCTGCCGGCTTCCTCCATGTGTTCGGCAATCAGTTGATAATCGCCACGCCCCTCATAAAGGCTGACCCGCGCGCGCAGCAATACGTGTTGCCCTTGCTGGGGTTTAAAGCGCACCAGCATGTTGCGATTGCGAAACATGCAGCAGCGCACCTGGGCTTGGTCGTCTTTGAGGGTGAAGTACCAGTGGCCGGATGAAGGTGTAGAGACGTTGGAAAGTTCGCCTTCTACCCATAAAAGCGGCAAATGGGTTTCCAGCAGTTGGCGCGCATGGCGATTGAGCTGGCTCACGCTGAAAATTTCGCGCCCGTTACTGACGGCGCCATTGGCTGGATTGGCGGGGAAATGAGTATTTGTCATAGCGTGCCATTCTAGGGGATGCATCCTGAAGGGTATAGCCTTAATCGGCGCCCGGGCGGGTTTGCGACCACTAGATATTGTGGTTTTTGGTTTACCGGAGTCGCCCAAGTCGCTATACTTTCGCGCTTATTTTTCTCCGCTTTGAGGTTGGATGCTATGTTGCGAATTGCTGAAGAAGCCCTCACCTTTGATGATGTGTTATTGGTGCCAGGTTATTCGGATGTCACCCCGAAAGACGTCTCCCTGAAGACTCAGTTGACTCGCAAGATTCAATTAAACATCCCCCTGATTTCGGCGGCGATGGATACCGTAACTGAATCCCGCTTGGCGATTGCCATGGCGCAGGAAGGCGGTATAGGTATTATCCACAAGAATATGTCCATTGAAGCCCAGGCGGCGGAAGTGCGCGCGGTAAAGAAATTCGAAGCGGGTGTAGTGAAAGACCCTATCACTATAGACTCAGCCGCAACCATTCGCGATTTGATTGCGCTCACTCGCAAACATAATATCTCTGGCGTTCCCGTACTGCATAACGGCGACTTGGTCGGCATTGTGACTGGCCGCGATGTGCGTTTTGAAACCAATCTGGATGCCAGCGTCTCCAGCATCATGACGCCAAAAGAAAAGCTGGTGACTGTTAAAGAAGGTTTTACCGCTGAAGAAGTGCGCAATTTGCTGCACAAACATCGCATCGAAAAAGTCCTGATGGTTAACGATAACTTCGAACTGACTGGTTTGATTACCGTTAAAGACATGAACAAGGCTGAAAAATATCCCAACGCCTGTAAAGACCCGGAAGGACGTCTGCGTGTGGGGGCCAGCGTGGGCACCAGTCGTGACACCGATGAGCGGGTTGCGGCGCTGGTTGAAGCCGGTGTGGATGTACTGGTGGTAGATACTGCCCACGGTCACTCCAAAAACGTATTGGATCGCGTGCGCGCTATCAAAGCGAAATACCCTGAGGTGCAAGTGATTGGCGGTAATATCGCCACGGGTGCTGCTGCACTCGCACTGGTCGAAGCCGGTGCGGATGCTGTCAAAGTGGGTATTGGCCCCGGTTCGATTTGTACCACTCGTATCGTCAGCGGCGTAGGCGTGCCGCAAATTTCTGCTATTGCTAACGTGGTTGCTGCGCTTAAAGGTACTGGCGTTCCGGCAATCGCCGATGGTGGTATTCGTTACTCAGGAGATATCGCTAAAGCAGTAGTCGCTGGTGCTCACGCGGTGATGATGGGGTCTATGTTTGCGGGTACCGAAGAGGCACCGGGCGAGGTAGAGCTTTATCAAGGCCGTACTTACAAAGCCTATCGTGGCATGGGTTCACTGGGTGCTATGGCGCAAACCCAAGGCTCCAGCGACCGCTATTTCCAAGATGCCAGCGCCGGCGCTGAAAAATTGGTGCCCGAGGGTATTGAAGGGCGCGTTCCCTACAAAGGCCCACTGGCGGCGATTGTGCATCAACTCATGGGCGGTTTGCGTTCGGCCATGGGTTATACCGGCTGTGCGGAGTTGGAAGCCATGCGCACCAAACCCGAATTTGTGCGCGTAACTGCGGCGGGCATGGGTGAGAGCCATGTGCACGATGTGCAAATTACCAAAGAAGCACCTAACTACCCAATTAGCGGTCGTTAACTTACTTCGCTTCAGTCTTATCGCAAAAACTCGGGTTCTGCCCGAGTTTTTCATTTAAGTCGAATTCTTTTTTGTCTTCTTTTATCTATTGAGCAGGAACCCATATGTCTCACGATATCCACGCACAGCGAATACTGATCCTCGATTTCGGTTCGCAGTACACCCAGTTAATCGCGCGTCGTGTGCGTGAGATTGGTGTCTTCTCGGAAATTCGCGCTTGGGATATGAGCGACGAAGAAATTCGTGCCTACAACCCTAAAGGGATCATTCTGGCGGGCAGCCCTGAATCCACGACTGCTGCAGGTTCGCCACGCGCACCGCAAGCGGTGTTTGATTTGGGTGTACCGGTATTTGGTATTTGTTACGGCATGCAAACCATGGCCATGCAAATGGGTGGTTTGGTGGAAGGCTCCAATATTCGTGAGTTTGGCTATGCGCAAATCAAAGTCGCGGGTGAGTCATCGCTGCTAAACGATATTAAAGACCATGTTGATACTGATGGTAGCGCGCTGCTGGATGTGTGGATGAGCCACGGCGACAAGGTCACCAAGATGCCCGACGGTTTCAGCTTGATGGCCTCCACGCCCTCTTGCCCAATTGCCGGTATGTACAACGAGGCGAAAAAATTCTTTGGTGTGCAGTTCCACCCGGAGGTGACTCATACCCTGCAAGGCAAGCGCATTTTTGAACATTTTGTCTTGCAAATCTGTGGTTGTGAGCCGCTCTGGACACCTGCAAATATTGTTGAAGATGCTATCAAAAAAGTGCGTGAACAAGTGGGCAGCGACAAGGTATTGCTCGGCCTCTCAGGGGGCGTTGATTCATCTGTTGTGGCAGCACTGCTGCACAAAGCGATCGGTCCCCAGTTGACTTGTGTGTTTGTGGACAATGGTTTGTTGCGCAAAAACGAAGGCGATCAGGTCATGGACATGTTTGCTAAAAACATGGGCGTGCATGTGATTCGCGCCGATGCCCAAGATCAATTTTTGGATAACCTCAAGGGCGAGAGCGACCCGGAGAAAAAACGCAAAATTATTGGCGGTACATTTATCGACGTGTTTGATGCCGAAGCCACTAAGCTCAAAGATGTGAAATGGCTGGCGCAAGGCACGATTTATCCGGATGTGATTGAATCTGCCGCTGCCAAAACGGGTAAAGCGCATGTGATTAAATCGCACCACAACGTGGGCGGTTTGCCAGAAGACATGGCCTTTAAACTGGTTGAGCCTCTGCGCGAATTGTTCAAAGACGAAGTGCGCGCAATCGGTTTGGAGTTGGGCTTGCCCTACGATATGGTTTACCGCCATCCATTCCCCGGCCCGGGTTTAGGTGTGCGTATTCTTGGTGAAGTGAAAAAAGAATATGCCGATATTTTGCGTGAGGCTGATGCCATCTTTTTGGAAGAGCTACATGCTTCCGGTTGGTATCACAAAACCTCACAAGCCTTTGCGGTGTTCTTGCCGGTGAAATCGGTTGGTGTGGTGGGTGATGGCCGTCGCTACGAGTGGGTAATCTCCCTGCGCGCGGTAGAAACGGTAGATTTCATGACCGCGCGCTGGGCGCATTTGCCCTATGAGCTACTGGAAAAGGTTTCAGGTCGAATCATCAATGAAATTGCCGGTGTGTCGCGCGTGTGTTACGACGTATCGAGCAAGCCACCAGCGACGATTGAATGGGAATAGTTAAGAGCGGCTGGCTTGTCAGGGTAATACTTGGCCAGCCGAATCTATTCACTATTAAATGAAGCTAGTTTTTGGTCGCAACAAGGTAGTGCGAGCTTCGTTTGAGAAAAGGTTTTTCAACAAAGTGCCAAGAGATTAGAGCGGCAACAAGAGTTATTGTCAGGCTTAGCGTTAATCCAAGCCATGGATCAAATGTAAACAATCCCCAATGTATCAATAGTTGGATGATTGGAAAGTGATACAAGTAAATACCGTAGGATATGTCACCATATCGCCCCAAGTGAAAATTTCTCGCAGCTTTGGTTGCGCAGTAAATGACTATTGATGAATAGGCTATTGGCTCGAGAAGTAGTCTGGTCAGAGGGGTATGTAAAATGAATAGTCCTAACGTGCTTAATAAAGTTATCCAGGTCAGTTTCTTCATAGCGTAAGGATTAATTGCTAATAACGCTCCGGCTACAAAATAGCTCAGCTGCCCGGGAAATTGCCGGGCAATCACTTCGCCCATATTTCCGGTGTAAAGTGATTTAAAAAAATAGACCCATGCAACACTTAGTATGAAAATTATTGCCGTTATTTTCAAACTTCCCCAGTGGTTGAATAAATAAACAATTAGTGGGGTGCAGCAATAGAGCATCACTTCTATTTTTATTGTCCACAGTGATCCGTTGAGCTCACGCATGGGGTTGTCATGAAAAACGTAAGGTAGTTCAGGTTGAAGGAAATTCAAAAACGCGAAATTAGCAAACAGGTATTTGATTGTTTCGGGTGATGAAAGAAATTCCTTTACCGCGAGTGAAGAGGTTGCGATGCCTATGACAAGGCAAAGTAATAGACTGGCTGTGTAGGCTGGATATATGCGACGGAAACGTTTCTCGGCAAACTCAAGCAAACTGTTGCAGCCCACAAAGCTTTTTGTCACAAGAAAACCACTAATTGCAAAGAACCCCTTTACGGCGAAATTTGAATCAAAAAATGTTGCAAAAGAGTGAAATTCAGGCAGCGTTGTGAGTGCTGAGATATGTGCCAGAACAACTATTAACGCAAGAGCTATTCTGACACCATCGAAGTTGTTTTTATCCATTACTTATTGTCTAGCGTCAAACGCTGTACTCCAAACGGTTCTTTGCATAATTGCGACTTTAATATCCAGGTGCCAGACTGATGAGACGCCGGCTTGTTCAACAGATATCTACTATGAATGATCAAACGCTAAACCCCAGTCCTTTCATGTGCGTCTGTTTGTTTGTTGGATGCTTTGCGGCGCCTCTTTCTCTACCGCTAGCAGCCCAGGATCAGCATGCACTCCCAGCTGGGATGAATACTGGGATCGAAGCAGCGCAGAATAACCAAATTTCATCATCCGCTTCCAGTCTGGTGGCAGCCTCTTCTATTGCTGCCGTTTTGTCGACTTCAGTTTCTGAATCTGAATCTGAATCTGAATCTGAATCTATGCTGTTGCCCACTGTGAGTGAAAACAGTGCTGTGTCTGTGTCGTCTGCATCCAGTGCAAGCCTCGTGAGTAGTATGATTTCGTCATCCAGTAGCGAATCAACCGAACTGGCGGTGCAGATAAAACAGGATTTAACACCATTAGAGAAAGATAACCAACCACTGGCTGAACCGGTGATGGGAGCTGAAGCCGAACTTGAGCCACCTACAGAACCCATTTCTCTCTCTAAATTTATTTTGGGACAAGAGGTGAAACCCAACAGTTCGGTGCGTTTGACATGGAGTTCGGACACTGCCGTTGGTGGTTTCAGTGAGGAAACACCGATTCTGGTGGTGAACGGCGCAAAACCCGGTAAAACCTTATGTTTAACCGCCGCAGTACATGGTGATGAGTTAAACGGAATAGAAATGATTCGTCGTGTTGTTTATGGCATAGAACCCGCGAATCTAACAGGTACTATTATTGGTGTCCCGGTCGCTAATATTATGGGTTTCCGCCGTAACTCCCGTTATTTGCCCGACCGTCGCGATTGGAATCGTTACTTTCCCGGCAATACCCACGGTAGTTCTGCGTCACGTTTAGCGCACTCTTTTTTTAGCAATGTAATTATGCATTGTGATGCGCTTGTGGATATTCACACTGGTTCATTTCATCGTACTAATCTTGCGCAACTACGTGCTGATTTAAGCGATGAAAATGTTGCCAAGCTTGCGCAAAGTTTCGGAGCAATTGCGGTGCTGAACAGCCGAGGTAATCCCAATTCATTGCGCGCAGCTGCGGTGCGCGCAGGAATTCCCGCAGTAACGCTGGAGGCTGGTGAACCTATGGCCATCCAGAGCAGTGTTGTGGATGAGGGCGTGGCTGCCGTGAATACTCTTTTGGCCAAGATGGGTATGTATGGGAAACAAAAACGCTGGACTCGCATAGCCCCTGTTTACTACCGTTCGGCATGGGTGCGTGCCAATCAAAGTGGAATTTTGTTTAGCAAAGCAACACTCGGCCAACGCGTACGGGAAGATGATGTTCTGGGTACGGTAACAGACCCCATTACCAATGCGCGTACTACGATTAAATCCCCTTATACTGGCCGGATTATCGGGATGGCCCTGGATCAAGTGGTGTTGCCCGGTTTTGCTGCCTATCACATTGGCATTCAAACGCCGGAGGCTATTTTGATTGAAGAGAGTCAAATGTCCGATGGTGTGGTTGAGGAAGATGAAGAGGATGGCGATGATGCAGGTCTGGACCCCATCGATGAAAAAGACGAGCCTGAAACAGGAATGAGCAAAGCCCAGGACCGCATGGCGGACGAGTAATCGTATTGTTATTGGGTTTTTCGTAAGGGCGCTATTAATAGCGCCCTTTTTTTATGAATTATTTCAACAGCGAATGAATAATTTTCCACTCTTGCGCAGTAACCGGTTGAGTGGAAAGTCGGCTTTGTTTAATTAACACCATATTTTCCAGTGCTGGGTGGCTTTTTAGTTCAGCAAGCGAAATCAGCCGGGGAAAGGTTTTAGTCAGTCGAATATCCACGGAAACCCAACGTGGATTTTCGTGGCTGGATTTTGGATCGTAGTAATCGCTTTCTGGATCAAATTGAGTGGGGTCTGGGTAAGCAGTTTTTATAATGTTGGCGGTGCCGACTATGCCGACATTTTTGCAGCTGCTGTGATAGATAAATACCTCATCACCCAGTTTTACCTGGTCGCGTAAAAAATTCCTTGCTTGGTAATTACGAATACCATCCCAGCGGCCAATTTTATCAGTCGCTGCGGCGAGGTGATCTATGCCATAAATATGGGGTTCTGCTTTGAACAACCAATATTGTTTTGCCATGTCACCTCCCGCCGGGATGTTGTGTTGCTAAAGCCAGGCGCTCAGGCGCTGCGCGGTTTCTTCGCTGATGATTTCCAGGTTTATTTTGCGTTTGTCTAGTTCAACGCTGTGGATGAGTACATGCACCTTGTCGTCCAATCGATAAGTTTTACCTTCGATGGTTAAGCTTAAGCGGCGGGAATCAAATTGCGCTTTGATTTCGCCATCCTTGGGCGCGAGTAGTGCATAACCATCCAGCCCCCAATCATCCAATTTAATTCCTATGCCAAAGGAATTGACCAGTGCAATACTGCCGAGATGCACACTGCCGATATGTTGGTTAGCGAAGTGGCAGCCCAGCCAGCTTTCAACATACCGGCAGGCCTGACGGCCATTGTTTAATTGGTTTTGTAATTGGTCGGCAAACTGTTTTTTATCTTTTAATGCCAATGGCGGTTCACCACGCAAAATGCGTTTTATTGCCATGTGATTGAACAAATCGTTGTAGCGGCGTATCGGTGAGGTGACCATGGCGTAGGCATTAAACCCTAAGCCAAAGTGACCCACAGGATCAAAGGTGAGGGAACCAGCCTGTAACATTCGCTGCAATAGAGAATGTAAGCGGCTGTTTACTGGATTGTTGTCGCTGTTTTGGCGCAGTTCACGAAACAGGCGGGTGAAATTATCCAGTTGGGTTAAATCGCCCGGTGTTAAATCCGGGCGGTCCTCTTGAATCAGGGAAAGCGCATCATTCAGGCGCTCGGGGCGGAAGCCAACATGGCTGGAAAAAATACCGCAGCCCGGGTGCTGCAAAAATAATTCGCCTGCGCAAATATTGGTAACCAGCATGGCTTCTTCGATCATCCGGTGCGCAATATTACGCTCGCGTTTTTCAATGTGATCGATCTTTTTCACATCATTCAACACAAATGCATAGTCAGGGCGATCTTCCATGACTAGTGCATGGGTTTGGCGATAAAGTGCACGCGCTTGTGCAAAATCTTTTAGTTGTACCAGCATGTCGTGAATATGAGCAGGAGCACCGAGTGTGGACACCTCGGCAGTCAAAGCGTCATAGACACCTTGGTAACTCAATTTGGATTGAGAGCGAATCAGCGCCTCGGCGAATGCAAATTGTTTAATGGCGCCATCGCGTGCAATTTGCATGCGGCAAATTAATGCGGGGCGTTTTTGTTCTGGCACCAATGAGTAAGTGTCGTGAGATAAATCCACCGGCAACATAGTTACTGTTTGTCCTAGCAGATAATGCGTGCTGGCACGTGCCCGCGCAGCCAATTCGAGTGGGCTGCCAAAATCGATATGTTTGCTGGGGTCGGCAATCGCGGTGATCAGTTCCCAACCATCGTCAGTGGCGGCAATATAAATCGCATCGTCCATGTCGCGGGTGTTTTCGGAATCGATGGTGACAAACGGCAATTGGGTTAAATCCAATTCACCTTTGTCAAAGGTCAACGGCGACCAATTAATACTGCCTGCTTGATTCTGTGTTGGCGCGTTCCACTCAAACGGCATTTGGAATTTGGCGATGGTGTAGCGGCTCTCTACGCCCGGCTCATCGGCTGTGCCCAGACGTTGCAAAATATGTATTTGGGTTTTGCCTTCACTATTAAACGGATGGCGGGCAACGGTGCACTGGATAAAGTCGCCAACCTTGTAGCCTTTGCGTTCGGAGGGCGGGATAAATAACCAGCGATTGAAGTTGGGAACATCGGGTTCAACAAAATCAGTGGAGCCTTTGTTGACGTACTTGCCGACAAATTCAGTGAGTCCGGGTGTAATCAAACGAACCAGCTTTGCTTCAAATTGCCCTTTGCTGTTGGTATTGATCTCTGCCTCAATTCGGTCATCTGGCAGTACACGCATCATCTGCTCAGGGTCGATAAAAGCCTCGCGTCCATCGTCTAGAATTAAAAAACCAAAACGTTTGGTAGTGGTGCGCACAGTTCCCTGAGCCATATCTTTTGCGGCAACAATACTGGACTTCAATTGCGAGAGTTGTTGTAGAGCATCTTTATTGAGCATGAAGGACAACTTAATCAGTGAAAGTAATGGCGCGAATTATAGCTGCATTTTTGGCTTGAAGTCGCACGAAAATGAGGCACTCAGTAGGTGATAGCTCGGGTAAATTCGCCTGTGGTCTACGCTTTGTTTTGACAGCCAGCGGCATTGACAGGTTACAATCGATTTCTATTAGTGCTTGTTTTTATTGAATTTCCTGAGAAAGGGCTGCTTATTTGGACGTCATCACAGTCAACAACATATTGTTAATTGGCGCGCTGCTCGTTGCCGCCAGTATTTTGCTGAGTTCCATCTCTACCCGGGTTGGCGTCCCTATTTTGGTAATTTTTTTAGGTGTGGGGATGTTGGCCGGTGTGGATGGCCCCGGCGGCATAGTCTTTAACGATTATTCAATCGCATATCTCGTAAGTAACTTAGCTCTTGCCATCATCTTGCTAGATGGTGGTATGCGTACTCGTGCAGCTACTTTCCGCGTTGCGCTTTGGCCAGCGTTGTCCCTTGCAACCCTTGGCGTGGTTATAACTGCCGGCCTGACGGGGTTGGCGGCTGCCTGGCTATTTAATTTATCGGTGTTGGAAGGCCTGTTAATAGGCGCCATTGTTGGCTCTACCGATGCAGCCGTGGTTTTTAATTTATTAAACGGCAAGGGTTTGAATGAGCGGGTTGGTTCTACTTTGGAGATTGAATCCGGTAGTAATGACCCTATGGCCATGTTTTTAACTGTGACCCTTATTGCGATGCTGGCGGCCGGGGAGACCAGTTTCAGTTGGTCGGTATTAACTAGTCTCGTACAGCAATTTGGTTTGGGGATCATCCTGGGGTTGGCAGGTGGCTGGTTGTTATTACAATTGATTAATCGACTTTCGATTGCTGGTGGCCTTTACCCGCTGTTGGCCGTAAGTGGTGGCATTATGCTTTATGCAATTTCCAGTGCCGTAGGTGGCAGTGGAATCTTGACTGTTTATGTCTGCGGATTGCTGTTAGGCAATCGTCCTATTCGCAATCGCCACGGTATTTTGCACATGTTTGATGGCCTCGCTTGGCTCAGTCAGATAGGCATGTTTTTGGTGCTCGGGCTGTTGCTTACGCCGAGTGATTTATTGCCCATCGCGATTCCAGCGTTACTGCTTTCTTTGTGGATGATTTTGTTTGCGCGTCCCTTGTCTGTATTTATTGGTCTGTTGCCATTTCGCAGTTTTCATTGGCGTGAGCGCACATTCATTTCCTGGGTTGGCTTGCGTGGCGCCGTGCCGGTTATTTTGGCGGTATTCCCGTTAATGGCGGGCCTGGACAATGCGCAGTTATTCTTTAATGTTGCTTTCTTTATTGTTTTGGTTTCCCTGCTGGTACAGGGCACTACGCTTGGGCTTGCAGCGCGTAAAGCCAGGGTTGTTGTGCCCTCGGTTCCATCACCAATGTCACGTGCGGGGCTGGAAATTCATGTCACCAGCCAGTGGGAGTTATTTGTATACAAATTGGGTGCCGAAAAGTGGTGCATAGGCGCAGCATTGCGTGAGTTACATATGCCTGAAAATACGCGAATTGCCGCCTTGTTCCGCGACCATGAACTACTCCATCCATCGGGTAGCACCCGCCTGATGGCAGGAGATGTGCTTTGTGTTATAGGTCATGATTCCGATTTGCCTGCTCTGGGCAAACTTTTTAGTCAGGCGCCCAAACGCAATTTGGATCTAACTTTTTTTGGCGACTTTATCATCCAGGGGGATGCCGAACTGAATGATTTGGCAATGCTGTACTCCCTCGATATGAAAGGATACGAACAGCACAAAACCCTCAATGAACTTATCACCCATTTGGTGGGCGACAAATTGGTGGTAGGCGATAACGCTGAATGGAGCGGCATGCTGTGGACAGTGGCTGAAGTAGATGGCAACCAAGCGCGCAAGATTGGTGTGAAACCCATCGCCAAAAAGCGCTCCAAATCGTCGAACGACCCAGAGCTATCATGAACTTTCCAGCTGGTCTATCGCTGCTGCGCACCCAAGCATTAATTGCTGGAGATTGGTGCGAAGCCGAATCAGGCAAACGATTTCCGGTGTTTAACCCAGCCAAAGGTGAGCTGATTGCTCAAGTTGCTGATATGGATGCAGCAGATGCACGGCGCGCGATTCAGTCCGCTGCAAAAGCGCAAGTTGATTGGGCGCGAACGCCTGTCAAAGAGCGCAGCCTGTTGTTGCGGCGTTGGTTTGATTTAGTGATGCAGCACCAGGAGGAGTTGGCACAAATCCTTACGGCGGAGCAGGGTAAACCATTGGTGGAGGCCAGAGCAGAAATTGCCTACGGCGCTAGTTATATAGAATGGTTTGCGGAGCAAGCCAAACGTATTAATGGCGATATTATTCCTGCCCCTGCTCGTCATCAGCGCATATCGGTTATCAAGCAACCCGTTGGTGTAGTTGCTGTGATCACCCCATGGAATTTTCCTAACGCAATGCTTGCCCGCAAACTCGCGCCCGCATTGGCAGCTGGCTGTACCCTGGTCGCAAAACCTGCAGCAGAGACACCACTATCGGCACTTGCGCTTGCAGCACTTGCCCAAGAGGCGGGTATTCCTGCAGGGGTCATCAATATTGTGACTGGCAGTGATGCGGCGGCTATAGGAGCAGAATTAACTGGCAATCCGCTAGTGCGAAAAATTTCCTTCACCGGTTCTACGGCGGTGGGCAAATTGTTAATCCAACAGTGCGCGGCGGATGTAAAACGCATCACTTTGGAGTTGGGAGGGAACGCCCCTTTTATAGTGTTTGATGATGCAGATTTGGATGTAGCAGTGGCTGGCGCTATGGCGTCCAAATTTCGTAATGCCGGGCAAACCTGTGTCTGTGCCAACCGCTTTTATGTGCAGCGTAATATCTACACGGCCTTTAGTGAAAAATTTGAGGCGGCAATACGCACTTTGCGCATTGGTGACGGCGCTGAGCCGGGCATATCAATTGGGCCACTTATTTCGCCAGCGGCACTACTAAAAGTGCAGCAATTGGTCGATGAAGCTATAGGCTGCGGTGCGCAAATCGCCTATCAATCGCCAGTTAACACTACACAGGGATGTTTTTATCCTCCCACCTTATTAACCCGGGTTCCCGCCCATGCTGCTTTGGCAGAAACAGAGATTTTTGGGCCAGTGGCTGCTTTGATTGCGTTCGATGATGAGGCGCAAGTGATTGAGTTAGCTAATCGCAGTGTTTATGGCTTGGCAGCTTATGTTTTTACCCGCGACTACGCTCGTATCCAGCGATTGGGTGAGCAGTTACAAACCGGCATGCTGGGTATCAACACTGGTCTGATCTCCAATGAGATGGCACCTTTTGGCGGCATTAAACAATCCGGCTGGGGGCGGGAAGGTTCCGTTTATGGCTTGGATGATTACCTTGATATTAAATACATCAATGAAAGTTTTTGATGCGTGTGTTGGTAATAAAAACCAAAAATATTCCAACTAAATAGCAAGTTTGCTGAATCTGACTAGACTTTATATCAAGCAGTTGCTGCGAAGTAAAAATTGAAAGAGGCTAATTATGTTTGCTTGGTACCAGGGGTTAAATCTCCGTTGGAAAATCAGATTGCCGCTGCTATTGCTGGTGGTATTGGTGGTTTACATGGGAATTTATTCGATGAATACCAGTCATCGATTGGGTGAAAATGCAGTAACTATTGCCAAAGTTAACCTGCCAGAAATTGAATTACTGATTCAAGCGGATAGGGATTTATATCAAGCGCTGGTTGCCGAGCGAACACTGTTGCAATCTGACATGGCTGCAGATGCATTAATTGTTGAGCAGCGCGATAACGCCCAGCAGACCTTTGATCGAATTAATAAATCTTTGGATTTATCCAATAGTGCAACCCAGTCCGAACGGGACGAATTCACTCGCTTATTCAAACGCTGGAGTGATTTGGCCAGTGAAGTGGTGCGCGATGCGCGCGCTTCCGATGAAAATACCCGGGCTTTGGCCTTACAAAAATCCTACGGTGAAGCCGCTACTGCATTTGACGATGTGCGTACCTATATTGATCAGTTACAAGAAAAACGGTTGGCACATGTCGATGAGTTTAGTCGTCAAATTGAACTGAGTCAGGGTGAGGCTGAGCGCTATTTATTGATGTCGTTGATAGCGGGTGCGCTGGTTAGTTTGACCGCTGCATTTTTCTTACCCGTTCTTGTGGCTAATCAAGTGAGCCAGATTAGTCACCGCATCCAAAATATTGCAGAGGGTGATGGCGACCTGACCATTCGTGTTCCTGTTGAAACTAACGATGAACTCGGCCATTTGGCTACTCACGTTAATCACTTTATGGAAAAGTTGCAGCGTATTATCGCGAGTGTTTTGAACAATGCAGCCGAAGTTTCCAAAACGGCGGAAGCATTACTGGAGGTCTCAAGCAATAGTCAGCGCGCTGCGGATGATCAATGTCAGGCCATTACTATGGTGGTTGCAGCCGTTAACGAATTGAGCATGGCTATTCAGGAAGTGGCACGTAACACCAGTAGCACTGCGCAAAATACCCGTGACGCAACCAATATTACCGATAGTGGCCAGGAGCGAATTCGTATTGCAGTAGAGCGAGTGCAACAGTTGGCGGTTCGTATCAATGAAACTGCTGATTTTATGTCGCACTTAGAGGGGGAGGCCAAAAACGTAACTTCGGTAATTGATGTCATTCGCGGAGTGGCTGAGCAAACCAATTTGTTAGCACTGAATGCGGCGATTGAAGCTGCACGCGCGGGTGAACAGGGGCGTGGTTTTGCAGTGGTGGCTGATGAAGTGCGTACTCTTGCCAGTAGAACACAGCAGTCTACCGCTGATATTCAAGGGATGTTGGGTCAATTACAGCAAGGCGTACAGCGTGCTGTAGAGGCTATGGGCAGCAGCTCTACAATGACTGCCGAAGCGGCAACATCGGCAAACGACGCAGGTCAATCACTCAAGGGAATCAGCACTGCAGTAAAAGAAATAGCAGATATGACTTTGCAAATCGCCACTGCAGCAGAAGAGCAAAGCTCAGTAACAGCGGAGATAGACAAGAATCTGGTGCAAATCAACTCATTGGCGATGAATACCGCTCAGGATGCATCCCGGACTGCGCAGGAGAGCCAGCATCTGAATGAGTTGTCGATTCAGTTGCGACAATTATTAGCCCAGTTCCGGGTTTGATGTATGGTCGAGCAACGCGGCTGTAAAAGGCCGCGTTTTAAAGCGGCAGCTGGGTCGTGAACTTGACTTGTTTGAGCGCAAAAGCTGAGTTAATTGAACCAATATTAGGTAAGTGAATTAAGGTTTCTTTCATCAGGCGCTCATAGTGCTCAACACTTTCAACCACCACTCGCAACACATAATCTTTCTCACCACTGGTTGAGTAGCATTCAACCACTTCCGGAATCGCCTGCACTGCTTGCTCAAATGCTTCCAGTGAGTTGCCATCGTGATTTTTGATGGTGATGTAAGCGTGAACAGTGACGCCCAAATTTAATAACTTGGGATCAAGCAGGGTTACCTTTCCGCGAATCACGCCTTCTGTTTCCAGACGCTTCAGACGACGCCAGCAAGGGGTGTGAGACAGGCCTATCATGGCGCCCAAATCAGCCATCGAGTAATCAGCGTTCTCTTGGAGTGCACGCAAAATCTTGCGGTCATATTCATCAAGTTCGATAGAGGCAGGCATAGGCTTATCCCAGAGGTGCGAGTGATAATGCATTATTATAGGATGAAAATGCTGTTTTGAAAATAAAATGAGGATGGTTTTAATCGCGCTATCGGGGCGTCTGTTGCAATGGCTATGTCATTGTTGGGCTAGGTGGCGAAAGGTTAGCCTCGGGAGCGCGTATTGTGATTGCTGTCATGGGCGTGTATCGTATCGCCTCTTTTGTCAGGCACTTTTGTGTCGCTGTTCGCGTAAGGTGTTTGATGCCGTCGCGATAAAAAATAATGCTGAGGAGCAATCCGAGATGAGAGTGATTTTGTTGGGCGCGCCAGGTGCAGGTAAGGGTACTCAAGCGCAACTGATTATGGAAAAATTTGGCATTCCCCAAATCTCCACTGGCGATATGCTGCGTGCCGCCGTAAAAGCCGGTACACCTCTTGGTTTACAGGCAAAGGACATAATGGCCTCGGGTGGATTGGTGCCTGATGATCTGATTATTGCACTGGTAAAAGAGCGAATTACTTCTACTGATTGCGCCAATGGCTTCTTGTTTGACGGTTTTCCTCGCACAATCCCACAGGCAGAAGCCATGTTGGAAGCGGGTGTTGACATAGATCATGTGATCGAAATCCACGTTCCTGATGAAGAGATAGTTTCTCGCTTGAGTGGTCGCCGCGTGCATGAGGCTTCTGGCCGTGTCTATCACATTATTTATAACGCCCCCAAAGTTGAAGGTCATGATGATGTGACCGGTGAGCCTCTGATCCAACGCCCCGATGACACAGAAGAAACCGTGCGCAAACGCTTGGGGGTTTATCATGATCAAACCGAGCCTTTGGTGGGTTTTTATCAGGAGCTTGCAGCTTCGGGCAATCTCAAAGTGCCTAAATACACTCGTATCAGTGGTATAGGTAGCGTCGATTCTATTCGTCAGCAGTTGTTGACTGTCTTGGGTTAATCGCGCTTTAGCGATCATAATAGGCTCTCCGGAGCCTATTTTTTTGCCTGCCGTTTTTATGGTCAGGTCAAACAGCTACTCCTTATCTTATCGCTGATTTTTATTGGTTTACTGCAAGGGGCGCGTTTTATGGCAGTTATTCTAGCCCTCGATTCATCAACCGATGCTTGTTCTGTGGCGCTTTATGCAAATGGCGAGTTGAGTTCCAGCTTTGAACTCGCTGCCAAAAGCCATACCCAGCGGCTTCTGCCCATGGTGGATGAGTTATTGGCTGGACATGGGATTGGGTTAACGGATTTGGATGCTATCGCGTTTGGGCGTGGCCCAGGCTCATTTACCGGCTTACGTATTTGCGTAGGTATAGTGCAAGGTTTAGCTTTTGGGGCGAATCTTCCCGTCATTCCGGTATCTACGCTTGAGGCGATGGCACTGGGTTTTTATCGTAATAACCCAACCAGCGAACAACCAGTTATGGTTGCATTGGACGCGCGGATGAATGAAATCTACTGGTGTGCCTTTCAACCCGCTGGGCAAACCACCGGGCTTATGAAAGCCATGGGGGACGAAGCGGTGATAAATCCCGAACTGTTGGTTGAGCAGGCATTACCGGTTATGCCGGGTGGCTTCGCTGCTGTCGGGCCGGGTTGGCACTACCCAGCGCTACAAAAACTTGCGCCGCAATCACTGATCCTGGATGTACATCCCTCTGCGGAAGATATGGCATTGATTGCAGCTCGTTTGTGGCAAGAAGGGGCGATGATAAATGTACTTGAGGCAGAGCCTGTGTACCTGCGCGATACCGTTTCCTGGCAAAAGCGCCAGCGTATTCGTGATACTACCGACTTGTTAGAGAAATAATCTGCGAACAAATTTTTTGGTGACACTATGAGTTCTGCTGTCCACACCCAATCCGGGTTTAACCTTGGCCTGCTCGAGTTCCTGCAAGCATCTCCCACTCCATTTCACGCAACACGCAATCTTGCTGAGCGTTTGTTGGCAGCCGGATTTGAGCAATTGAATGAGGCGGATTCGTGGCAATTAGTGCCAGGCAAGCGCTATCTGGTTACCCGGAATGATTCCTCTATCATCGCTTTCATCTATGGTCGTTCAAGTTTGTTGGATGGCGGTATTCGTATGTTGGGTGCTCACACCGACAGCCCTTGCCTCAAGGTAAAACCTCGCGCCGAGTTAAATCGACGCGGCTATTTCCAATTGGGAGTAGAGGTTTATGGCGGTGCCTTGTTGGCTCCCTGGTATGACCGGGATCTATCCATGGCTGGTCGCGTAACTTATCGCGATGATGCCGGGCAGATGGCCAGTGCACTGGTGGATTTCAAGCGCCCCGTTGCAATCGTGCCGAGCCTTGCTATTCATTTGGATCGCGATGCCAATAACAACCGTTCTATTAATGCACAAAAAGACATAGTGCCGCTGATATTACAGTTGCCTGCAGAGGATAGTGTCCTGCCGGATTTTCGCAGTCTCCTGCATGCGGAGCTGCAAGCCAGTCAGCCGGAGCTGCCGGTGAGCCAGGTGCTGGATTATGAAATAAGCCTTTACGATACCCAGCCGCCTGCCTTGGTTGGCTTGGAGCAGGATTTTATCGCCAGTGCTCGTCTGGATAACTTGCTTAGCTGTTATGTGGGCATGCAAGCGCTTTTGGAGGCGGATGATCAGGTTTCCAGTTTATTGATCTGTACCGATCACGAAGAGGTAGGCAGTGCATCCTGTTGTGGTGCCAAAGGGCCAATGCTGGAGCAATTTTTGATGCGTTTGCTGCCCGATACCGAATCGCGGATTCGTGTTATTGAACGCTCGATGATGATTTCGGCGGACAATGCTCATGGGGTTCACCCCAACTTTATGGATAAACATGACGAGAATCATGGCCCATTGCTGAACCGTGGCCCGGTTATCAAGGTCAATGCTAACCAGCGTTACGCGACTACCAGCGAAACCAGTGCATTTTTCCGTCTGCTGTGTGAAACGGCCGATGTACCTGTGCAGGCCTTTGTGGCGCGTACCGACATGGGGTGCGGCAGTACCATCGGTCCGGTAGTCGCCTCTGAAGTAGGGGTGAAAACAATCGATGTTGGTTGTCCAACCTTCGCCATGCATTCCATTCGCGAGTTGGCAGGAGTACAGGATGCCTGGAATTTGTATCGTGCGGTGGTGGTGTATTTCTGTTACGCGAAGCCGCCGATGGCATTGCTAAGCTGCCGTTGACGCGCTACTGCTCTCACCTGTGCTGTGACCCAGTACAAAGACTAGGGACAAGTCTGCGCCAAGCCCAAGGGCTATGCTTATAATCGCGCCGCTTTCCCGATGAAATACCTCCATTAGCATCGGGTTTTATTATTCACTGCTGTGTTAATGGAGTTTCCACATGGCGATTAGCCTTGATGTATTAGCATCTTTTGCACCCTTTAATACGCTCAGCCATGAGTATCTAAGTCAGGTTGCCGAGAAGGCCTCGCTACGCGATGTGCCCAAGGGCACCATTATTTTCAAGCGCGGCCGTCCATTTCCCGAGAAAGTATATTTAGTCGGTGGCACGGTTGATTTGATCGACTCTGCTTTTCAGGTAAGCACTATTAATCCCGCGAGCGAATCGCGTCGCTCGCCGTTGAATATTACCCAGCCGACCCAGGTTTCTGCAGTTGCAAAATCCGATGTAACACTGCTTGCGGTCGACAGTGATTTTCTCGATCTGGTGCTTGCCTGGAGTGAATCCAGCGACGAAGACGTGGAGATTCCGGGGGTGAGCTTGCACGATGACAATGATTGGATGTCGTCGCTTTTGCAGTCGCCACTGTTCAGTCGTTTGCCACCTGCCAACATCCGTCAGCTGTTCATCCGTTTTGTGGCGCAAAAAGTGCAGGCCGATGAAATAGTAATTAAACAGGGTGAGCGCGGCGAATTTTTCTATGTATTGGAATCTGGCAGCGCTACGGTAATTGATCCGGCGGGGAAAATTCTTGCGGCACTGCGCCCCGGTAATTATTTCGGTGAGGAGGCGCTGGTGGGGGAAACTACACGGAATGCCACGGTAAAAATGCTGACACCGGGCAAGGTAATGCGCCTGAACAAGGAGGATTTTCGTGAGCTTCTGCAGGAGCCTGTACTGCGTTATCTGAGTGCCGAAGAGCTGCGCAATCGTCCGTCTGATGCCGCGCCTTATCAAATTATTGACGTGCGTCTTCCTCTTGAACGTCGTATGCAAGCGGTTCCGAGCAGTCAAAATATTCCGCTCAACCAGCTGCGGAATCATTTAAAAAATCTCGATTTTAATAATGTTTATTTGGTGACTGACGATTCTGGTCGTCGCTGTCATGTGGCGGCGCATTTATTAAATCAAGCGGGTTTTGATTGTTATGTGTTGCGCGATGCCGAAGCTTGTTACAACGGGATTTGAAGCGGATTACTGCTGTAGTCTTATGCGCTTGCCCAGCTTCGACTGTGCTGGCTGGGCGTTTCGCTAGCCTGTATGATGGCGCCCTGAATTTTCCTGTGAATATTTTGATAAATAACAGATAGGGCACCATGAGCAAGCAACGTGTTTTAACCGGCATTACCACCACGGGCACCCCGCATTTGGGCAACTATGTGGGCGCGATTCGCCCGGCAATTCAAGCCAGCCAGCGTGCGGATGTACAATCCTTTTATTTCCTTGCTGATTTTCACGCCTTAATCAAATGTCAGGAACCTGAATTGGTTCATCAATCGACTCGCGAAATTGCGGCTACCTGGCTCGCCTTGGGTCTGGATGTCAACAACGCTATTTTTTATCGCCAATCCGATGTACCTGAAATTCCCGAGCTTTGCTGGATGCTTACCTGTATGGCAGCCAAAGGTTTAATGAATCGTGCGCATGCCTATAAGGCTTCGGTAGATGCTAACGTTGCAGCGGGAGAGGATCCAGACTTTGCTATCACTATGGGTTTGTATTCCTACCCGATTTTGATGGCAGCGGATATTTTGATGTTTAACGCACACAAAGTACCGGTGGGGCGCGATCAGATTCAACATATCGAAATGGCGCGCGACATTGCCGGCCGTTTCAATCACCACTACGGTGAGCATTTTGTATTACCGGAAGCCTTGGTGGATGACAGTGTGGCTGTGTTGCAAGGTTTGGACGGCCGTAAGATGAGTAAAAGCTATGGCAATACCATCCCGCTATTTTTGCCAGAAAAACAACTAAAAAAATCCATCAATAAAATTCTCACCAACTTGCTTGAACCAGGCCAGGCGAAGGATCCGGATACTTCGCCGGTATTCCAAATTTGGCAGGCCTTTGCCACACCAGAGCAAACGGCAGAAATGCGCCAGCAATTTGCGGATGGTATTGGTTGGGGCGAAGCCAAACGGCAATTGTTTGAATTAATCAACGGCCAGTTGCTGGAGGCGCGCGAGAAATATGAAGCGCTGCTTGCTAACCCGGCGCATATCGAGGAAGTGTTGCAGCAGGGCGCTGAAAAAGCGCGCGTTTACAGCAAACCTATGTTGGAAAAGGTGCGCGAGGCAGTGGGTATTCGCAAGATAAAATAAAATGCGACAGTGAATGTTTTATAATAAAAATGCCCGCGTATTTTTTAGGATTTACGCGGGCGTTTTTATTTTCGGCGTCAAAAAATTAAAATCAGTCTGCCAGTGCAGAAACTACTTTTAACACTGCGGAAGTTAGTCGACTAAGTTGTTCCGGGTTAATAATAAATGGCGGCATTAAATAAATAATATGGCCAAAAGGCCGAACCCAAACCCCTTGTTCTATAAACAGTGGCATTAGTTGCGCTGTGTTTACTGGCTCATGTAATTCAACTACGCCAATAGCGCCCAGAGTGCGAACGTCTTTCACGTAGGAAAAATCCTTGCAGGGTGCCAGTTCGTCGCGCATTTGCCGGCTTATGGCCGCAACGCGTTCCTGCCAATTAGCGCTGAGCAGTAATTCAATACTCGCATTAGCAACAGCGCAGGCGAGAGGGTTGGCCATATAAGTGGGCCCGTGCATAAAGGCCGGGTTGTCGCCGCTGGCAATGCCGTTACTGATTTTGTCATTGCACAGTGTTGCTGCAAGGGTGATGTAACCGCCGCTGAGTGCTTTACCCAAGCACATAATATCCGGGCTGATACCCGCATGTTCACAAGCAAACAATTTGCCGGTGCGTCCAAAACCAGTCGCTATTTCATCGACTATCAGCAGTATTTCGTGTTTGTCACACAGCTCTCGTACCCGCCGCAAATATTCCGGTGAGTAAAAGCGCATTCCTCCTGCGCCTTGAACTATAGGTTCCAAAATAACCGCTGCGATTTTTTGGCGATGTTGTTGAATTAGTTGTGCAAATTTGGCGATATGGGTTTCTTGAAAGGTGTCATCGAATCCGCAGGTTGGTGCTTCAGCAAATAGATGGTGCGCCAAAGTGTGATGAAATAAATGGTGCATGCCTGAGTGCGGGTCGCATACAGACATAGCGCCAAAAGTATCGCCGTGATAGCCACGTTTTAAGGTTAAAAACATGGTGCGCTGGGCTTGACCCTGGGCATGCCAGTACTGCAGCGCCATTTTCAGCGCTATTTCTACTGCCACCGAGCCTGAGTCAGAAAAGAAAACTTTATTTAATCCTGATGGCGTAATGCGGGCGAGAGTTGCGGCAAGTTTAACCGCAGGTTCGTGGGTAATACCGGCAAACATCACATGGGCAATTTTGCCGAGTTGATCAATCACTGCCTGATTCAGCACGGGGTGATTGTAACCATGTACAGCCGCCCACCAGGAGGACATACCGTCAATTAATACGCGGCCATCGGCGAGTTGTAATTCCACTCCTTGCGCGCGGGCGATGGGAGTAATCAAACCGGGATTAGTGAAATCGGTATAGGGGTGCCAGACGTGTTCACGATCCAGACGGAGTAGATCCTGTGGGGCAATTTGATGGTTGTATATCATGAGAAAGTCCAAAATCGGCATGCCGATAACGCTAAACAATGTGGCTCCACTTTAGCGAAAAAAGTTTCAAAAATCTGAATCTATTTCGCCAAAGTGAAGTGCCTCATTAATTAAAGCGGACAATCAAATCCAACTGTTTGTGCGATAGCTTGTCCATTTCGCTATTAAGCCCATCGGCGATACTGACTTCTTGCTGGGTTTGATCAGAAATTTGCGCAATTGTTTGAGTGTTGCGTTCAATTTCCAGAGCCATCGAGGATTGCTCCTCGGCTGCAGTGGCAATTTGATGCGACATTTGGTCGATGGTATTTACCGATTGCGAGATGGAGTCCAGTGCAGCGCGGACATTGTTCATTTCCAGTACGCTTCGATCAGCAAGGTTCAAACAGTTTTTCATATTAACGCTGGCGTCATCGGTTGCTTTACCCAAGTTGCCAATAATTTGTTGAATGTCGCCAGTGGATTCCTGGGTGCGTTGGGCGAGTGAGCGAACTTCGTCTGCTACTACCGCAAAACCGCGCCCCTGTTCGCCAGCACGCGCTGCCTCGATTGCCGCATTCAGTGCTAACAGATTGGTTTGCTCAGCGATGCCGCGAATCACATCAACGACGCTGGCAATTTTGCTACTGTCCTCGCTAAGTTTATTCAGCACATTGCCAAGGTTGGCAACTGTTTTGGAGAGATCGTCGATTGCCGCGCGCGCGCCTTCGATCACCTGATTGCCTTTTTCTACTTCGCCGATAGCTGTGCCAGTAGCAATAGATGTCTGGTTTGCGCCACTGGCCACTTCCTGAACAGCTTGTGCCATTTGTTGCATGGCGGTTGCTACGCCTGCCGTTTCGCGCTGCTGCGCAGTCATCCCTTCATAGGTTTTGCTGGCGTGATGGTGTGCAGCTTCGGCTTTGTGCTGCAGTTCTTTTGCGGATTCACCAAAGCGGCCGAGTGCAGTGCGCAAGCGTGATTTAATCGCATGTTGCGCCAGCTCGATTTCCCCCATTGCATCACAGCGACCAGTATAAATGTAGGCTGCGAACGGATCGTTAATGGTAGAGCGGGCCTCCTGTAGCGCTTGAGCAATACGGCCTTGTTGCAGTGTGTGCGCCACACCGCCAAATAGCACACCAAGCACCAAACTTGTCAAAGCAACGCCTGTTGACAGGTTTCCTGAAAATCCACTTACCACCAACAGCAGTATCCAGCTGACAGCAGCAATAATCGCACTGTTGCCATAGACGCTCCAAAATTTCTCAGCGCTGGAGTAGGGCGCTTTACCTTGGTTGATACGGGCATAAACTTCTTCGGCGCGCTTGATTAAATGGGGCTCAGCTTTCGCCCGCACCGATTCATAACCATAGATTTGACCGTTCTGGCGCAGTGGGGTGATGTAGGCATCTACCCAATAGTGATCGCCGTTTTTACAGCGGTTTTTGACTATACCCATCCAGGGTTTTCCGGCTTTTAATGTCTCCCAGAGCATGCCGAAGGCAGCTGGTGGCATGTGGGGGTGCCGCAAAATGTTGTGCGGCTGGTTGATTAATTCGTCATGGCTATAGCCGGATATACGGCAGAAGGTGTCGTTGCAAAATTCAATGTCGCCGCGCAGATTAGAGGAAGAAACAATTTCATCCTTTGATGAAAGTTGTACTTCCCTACCGGTGAGATGGCCGTTGTTACGCATGTGTCAATCCTGAGTTACGTCGATGATATTCCCCGCTGTTACATCTGCTTTAAATACAGCTGGTTAATCAAGCCTAGTTCAAAAATACTGAATCTCTAGTGCGGCGATTCTCCCGCTGCGCCCGTGGTTGATGTTTCTGCTTGGTTGTCATCATGCGGCGTAGGCGCGTCCGCGTGATTTATCGGTGCCCGGGCGATGTTGTTGTAACGCGCCGAGTTCCAGGCTGGAATGGAATTGTTGCTCGCGCAGAAATCGGCCCAACGCCGCGCGTTTGTCCTCCTGCAAGTCAAGAAATTCAAGGCTGATTTGGGTGTGGCGGTAAGGGCTGCGTCCCATACGGAAGGCGCAGATTCGCGCTTTACAGCGAATCTGTAGTTCATCGTTCAGGTTGACCTCGCATAGCGGCATGGTTGCACCATGACGCAAGTGCGGCAGCAAGTTGCCCGCGATCATAACGCGCATTCCGCCAACAGAAATATCCTGCAGTGTACCGAAGCTTGGATCTTGGCCTATGGGACGGATTTTTACCGACAGCGGCGATTGGTGCCCAATGGTGTAGCGCGGATAGCGGCGGCGCGGCTGGTAGTAAGCAAAGGGTGGCAGTTCAATAGCGATGCCGGAGGTGCCATAACTGGAGCCCAGCGCGATGATTGGTGCGCAAATTACCAGCTCTTCAGTATTGCGGTGGTGGCGTATGCAAAGCTCATCACCTGCGTCCAGAATTAACTGTTGGGGGAAAAGGTCGTCCAGCCATAGCAATCCGCGTTCCTGATCGATAGCGATAACCATGCTCTGATAGCTACGGCTGCTGCCGGTAATTTTTACTTCCAATAGTTGTCGCTGGTCTTTCAAGTCCCAGAGCGATTGGTGCTCATCGGGTACGGCTGGGCGAGTGGCGCTGTCACTGGCGTTTGATGTGTTATTGCCTGCGTCTTTGTGCTGGTCTTTTTTAAAGAATTTATCGAAAAACGACATGAAAACTCCTCGCGGTAACAAGCCCCCCCAGAGGCAACAAATGGGGCATTTCCCTGGGTAGAGCAAGCGCTGTGCCAGTCGCCCATGAGCCAGTCTTTACGGGCTTGTGGCCACTTTACGCTAGCTCATACAAGGCAGGAACCGGCAAAGGTTTGCCTACTGGCGGTCATTGATTTCAACTTGCGGGTAAAATCCGTACAATGCGCGCCGCTGCCGGTTGGTAGCGGTCACGTTTTGTCCTGAAGCCATGAGTGCACGTCCATGAAAGAGTTAAACGAACGCAAAGATCGCCTTGAATTTAATAAGCTGCAAAAGCGTTTGCGTCGGTTGACCGGCTCCGCCATCGTGGATTACGGCATGATTGAGGACGGCGATAAGGTGATGGTGTGCCTCTCTGGTGGAAAAGATTCCTACACCATGCTGGACATACTGCTCAGCTTGCAAAAAACCGCGCCTATTTCTTTTGAAATCGTGGCGGTAAATATGGATCAAAAGCAGCCCGGTTTTCCCGAGCACATACTGCCGCAGTATTTGACTGGCCTGGGTGTGCCTTTCCATATCATCGAGCGCGACACCTATAGCATTGTGAAAGAAGTGGTGCCGGAAGGGAAAACCACCTGCGGCCTTTGCTCGCGTTTGCGCCGCGGTACTCTCTATGGGTTTGCCGACGAGATAGGTGCAACCAAAATCGCGCTCGGGCATCACCGCGACGATATTATCGAAACCCTGTTTTTGAACATGTTTTTCGGCGGCAAGTTAAAGGCCATGCCGCCCAAGCTGCTCTCTGACGACAAACGCAATATTGTGATTCGCCCCCTGGCTTATTGTGCTGAGGAGGACATCGCCCGTTTTGCGGAGATGAAAGGCTTCCCGATAATTCCATGCAACCTCTGTGGCTCCCAGGAGAATCTACAGCGGCAGGTAGTGAAAGACATGTTGGTACAGTGGGAGCGCCAATTCCCCGGCCGCACGGAAACCATTTTTTCAGCGATCCGCAATGTCCAGCCGTCCCAACTGGGTGACGTCAATTTGTTTGATTTTATGAACTTGCAGATTAATAAACAGAATCCAGCAGGCTATGAAGACGATAGCTGTAGCATTAGCTTGCCGACCAAGCCCATCGCAGATGCGGTGCAATACGTGGATGTGTTGGATATCCACTAGCCTATTTTTCAGGCCACTTTGCGCGGTAAATAGGGTGCAATTAACTGCTGGTAATTGTGCAGAAAAACGTCGGTATTCCTTACACCGCCGGCGCCATTATCAAAAAATGCCGCCCAGAGTTGCGCCAGGTTAAGCGGGTCGGCAGAGGTGTCGGGGGTAATGCCAGCTTGCCGGTAAATCATCCAGGCCATGCCGGTGCTGTAACTCAGATTGGTGATCAGCTCCCGTTCGGGGTCGAGTAAAAACTGCTGTTGGCTAGCGAGGCCGCGCTGTCGCGAGGCGAGGTCGGGGAACTGGATAAGGTAGTTATCCCAGAGTGCGCGATGTTTGGCTTTGGTGATGCGATAAAGCCCTATACCTTCGCTTTTCCCATCGTAGCAGTGCAGCCCCAGCAGCGACTCCTGAGCGGCAGTTGCCAGGAGTAATTGCTCGGCGAGTGGGGAATAGTCCCCTAGTGCCTCCAGGCTTGGTTTGATAATCCATTCACTTAATTCATTGGCACAGATGCCCATAGTTACCTCGTTACGCCTGAGCCTGTCAGTACTGGATCGCTTAACTGACCGGGATGAAACTGGCGTCAAAAAACCACTACAACCTAAGTGCAGCATAACTCAGGCCAATTTGCCTGTTTTTTAATCCAATCACCGCAAGCCAGCCCCTTCGCTATACTCTCTTTATAACTGCGGAGGTGTTTATGCGAATTGGTATCCCCAAAGAGATAAAACCCGGTGAAAACCGCGTGGCACTGACTCCTTCGGGTGCCACAGAGCTGACACAGCTTGGGCATCAGCTGCTGGTGATGACCGGTGCTGGTGCAGCCTCCGGTTTTACCGATGACTACTATTTGGCAGCAGGTGCCCAAATTGTTGACAGCCTCGCTGAGTTATACGCAGGCGCACGGCTAATCGTTAAAGTCAAAGAACCGCAGCCTGAAGAATATTCACTGCTGCGGCCAGACCATCTGTTGTTTACCTACTTGCATCTGGCTGCCAGCCAGTCGCTTACTGAGGCGCTTCTCGCCTCCGGTGCCAGTTGCCTTGCCTATGAAACTCTGACTGACCACAGTGGGCGTTTGCCACTGCTGGCACCTATGTCTGAAATTGCCGGACGGGTAGCAGTACAGGCGGGAGCTCACCACTTGCAAATGGCGCAGGGTGGCAAGGGCGTATTGTTGGGGGGAATCCCCGGTGTTGCACCGGCAGATGTGCTGATTCTGGGTGGTGGTGTAGTGGGTGCCAATGCTGCTGCTATGGCGGTGGGGTTGGGTGCGCAGGTGCGGATTATGGATAAATCCCTTTCCCGCTTGCGCCAGTTGGATGACCTTTGGCGCGGAAGGGTAGTCTGTGAGTTCGCCACTCAGGAGCGAATCAACGCCGTTGCGGTGCAGGCCGACTTAATTATTGGCAGCGTGTTAAATACCGGAGCCAGCGCGCCGCGTTTATTGTCCCGAAGCCTTGTCTCGCAAATGGAAAAGGGCAGTGTGTTGGTGGATGTTGCGATTGATCAGGGCGGATGTTTTGAAACCTCGCGTCCCACCAGTCATCGTCAGCCAACCTATGTGGAGGAGGGGGTGATTCACTACTGCGTTGCTAATATTCCCAGTGCTGTAGGCCGCACGGCGACTTTGGGTCTGACCAATGCCACACTGGGTTACATACTGCGCCTTGCCGATGCCGGCCTTGCCGCGCTTAAAACGGATAGCGGTTTTAGAGCGGCCCTGAATATTTGTCGCGGTGAGCTTACCCAGCCCGCAGTTGGCCAGAGCTTTTCCATGCCCTGGCGCGATGCGGAAGAGTTTCTTTAGGTTATTGAAACTTATAAAAAATAAATTTATTGATTCCGGCGCCAGCGATTAGTTTGTTCTATACTCTGGCGAAACAAGGAAACATCCGGGGTAATTGCAGTGATTACGCCGTCAGAGTTGCGCTCCCGGATGTAACGTAAATGCCCTCCCGATAAAAACATTCATATCCCGGAAGTCCAAGGTTAATGAGAGACAAAGCGCCTTCATTTTTTAATGGCATATCTTTTCAACTTGCCAAGATCGGCATCATTCTGGCGTTTGTGCTGAGTTTTCTGCTGAGTTCCGTTCAGCTTTATCTGGATTTCCTCAATCAGGAAAAAGAACTTAAATCCCTTATTGATCGTGTTATCCAGGTTGCCACGCCACCGGCCGTTCGCTCGGTATCGACATTGGACGATGAACTTTCCTACGAAGTTGTTAACGGCCTGCTGCGCTACGGTTTTATTTATGAAGTGGTGATTTATGACGATACCGGTAATGTGCTGGCCCAAGGCAGCAGCGCGCGCCCGGAAGTCACCACGCGCTGGCTCACCAGCAGAATTACCGACAATACCCGCGAATACACTGCCAACTTATTGCTCCCCGGTTATAGCGATGGCACCTCGGGCAGTATCCGTTTTTCAGTGGACATGGATCTGGCGCTGGAGGGTTTTTACAATCGCTCCAAAACGGCATTGATGACTGGTTTGCTGCGCAATATGTTTTTGGTATTGCTGTTATTTATCGTGTTTTATTACACCCTCACCAAACCGCTGGTGCGTTTGTCGCGCGAGATCAACAACATCAACCCTGATCACCCCGGTGTAAACCGCCTCACCCAATTACCGCCGCATCGCAAAGATGAACTCGCCCAGTTAATTGCCAGCTCCAATCAATTGTTGGATGTAGTGGAATTATCCCTCGCCAAACGCCGCGCGGTGGAATTGGCGCTACGCAAAAGTGAAGAGCACCTGCGTCAGATCATCGACCATTTACCGGTGATGATTGGTGCGCGCAACATCGCTGGCTATTACCTGTTTGCCAATAAAGCCCTCGCCAATGAATTGGGTTATACACCCGAGCAAATGCGCAATTTGCATGTGCGCCAGCTGCTCAAAAATTCAGTATTTGATATAGACACCATGCTGCAAAATGATTATCGCGTAATTCGCGGCAATGAAGAGCTGGATGTTATTGAAGAGCGTTTTGTGACTGCGACGGGTAAACAATTATTTTTGCAAACCCACATTATGCCGCTGGCGTTTTACGATGAAAAAGTGGCGCTTATTGTGTCGGTCGATATCACCGAGCGCAAAAATGCCCAGGCCAAAATGGAATTTATGGCGCACCACGATGCACTTACCGGCCTGCCCAATCGTCTGCAATTGGTAGAGCGCTTGGAGCATGAATTGCGCCGCGCCGAGCGCCATGGTTATTTTGGGGCAGTGCTATTTATCGACTTGGATCAATTCAAAACCATTAACGATTCACTGGGTCATCCGGTGGGTGACCGGGTATTGGAGGTGGTTGCCGAGCGCTTGCAACAATCAGTGCGCGAAGAGGATCTGGTGGCGCGCTTGAGTGGCGACGAGTTTGTTGTAGTGCTCACAGTGCTGGATCAGCACATAGAAACCGCTGCACTGCGCGCCGGTGAAATCAGTGAAAAAATCCGCACCATCATTTCCCAGCCCTACCTCTACGACAACATGGAATTGCGTGTGACCTGTTCAGTGGGTGTGGTGGTTTATCCAGACAAAAATAATTCTGTACATGAGCTGCTGCGCTATGCCGACACCGCTATGTACCAGGTAAAAGAAAAAGGTCGCGATTCCATTGAATTCTTTAACGAAGAAATGGCCGATAAAGTGAGCCGCCAGCTCACTATGGAAGGCGATTTACACCGCGCTTTGGATGAAGCGCAATTTGAGCTTTATTACCAACCCAAAATCGATATTAAGTCTGGCCGCGTGGTAGGCGCTGAAGCGTTACTGCGCTGGAATCATCCGGTAAAAGGTATGGTGCCCCCAGGTGATTTTATTCCCGTGCTGGAAACCTCCGGCATGATTATCGATGTGGGTCAGTGGGTATTGGAAGATGCCTGCAAAACACTGGTGCAGTGGAAACAAGCAGGGCTCTGGCAAGAAGGTATGAAACTCAGCATCAACATCAGCCCGCGCCAATTCCGCCGCGATGCCTTTGTGGATGATGTGCTGGCGGTACTGGATAAGTATGCGATTCCCTGCAATTCGCTCGACATGGAAATTACCGAGGGCATAGTTATCCAGCGGGTGGATGATGCGATTATGACCATGACCACCCTGAATGAGCGGGGTGTCAGCTTCTCGCTCGATGATTTTGGCACCGGCTATTCATCCATCAGTTACCTGAAACGTCTGCCAGTAAGTACCTTGAAAATCGACCAGGGATTTGTGCGCGATATTATTGTGGATCGCAACGACCGGGTGCTGGTAGAAACTATTATCACTATGGGGCGCTTGTTGGATATGGAATTGGTGGCTGAAGGTGTGGAAGAAAAAGAACAGCTGGAAATTTTAAAATCCTATGGCTGTGATTATTACCAAGGCTACCTGGCTTCCCGCGCCGTACCCATCAACGAATTTGAAGTCATACTGGCGCAGGAAAAAACTTAAGGCTGCGTTAAAACAATCGGCCTAATAAATAAGGCACCGCTGTTTCCACACGCATAATCCGCTCACCCAAATGCACTGCTTCAAACCCACATTTTTGCAACAGTGCAATTTCGTATTCAATAAACCCACCTTCAGGGCCAACGGCCAGCGAGAGCGCATAATCAATTTGACTGGGGCACACATTGGGTGTGTAGGGGTGTGCTACCAATGCGCGGGTGCCGGCAATTAACGCTGGCAATTCATCTTCCACAAAGGGTTTAAAGCGCTTGTGCAAGTGTACCTCTGGCAAGCGCGTGTCACAGCCCTGTTCCAGGCCTAGTAATAATTGCTCATGAATACTGGCCGCTTCCAAAAACGGCGTTTGCCAATAACTTTTTTCCACGCGGTAAGAATTAATCAAGTGTAATTTTTTAACGCCCAAGGTTGAGATTGTCTGCAATATCCGGCGCAGCATTTTTGGGCGCGGCAGTGCTAATACCAGAGTTAAATCCAGCGCTGCTGGCGGTGGCTCGGTTAAATCCAATGCCAGTGAAATTTCACTTTCACCCAGTACCGTAATTGTGCCTTTGCCCATATTGCCGTTGAGCATACCCACCTTGAGGGTATCGCCTAACGCAGCGCCGTGAATGTTTTTGATATGCGTTAATCGGCGCGAATCTTTTATTACAGCGATGGAGTCAGAGGTTAAATCTTCGGGGGAGAGTAAAATTAAATTCATGTAAATATCAGCTGTAACAAAAAAAGTAACTGGAGGCACCGATAAGATGTGAAGTCTTATTGGGTTATTTTTTAGGTTGAATAATGTATTAGATTGCTGAGAGGGTTAGCTTACCCGAAATCACACCTTAGCTTTCTATATTCTCATTCCGCCTGCTTATCAATTCAGCTCGAATTTCACTGCGCCATCAAGAACTGCGAGTGTGCCCTTGGATGAAATGTGCATGCCATCGGCAATCACAAAATAACCTTGTGCCGGCGTAATCGTTTTGTTGTGAAGCAAGCGGCCACCGCTAATGTACTCCAAGGAAATAAATTGATTGTTAAAGCCAGTGCCAGCGCGTGGTGCAGGATCGTGAATAATTAACTTGCCTTGTTCATATCCCACCAGTGTTACCCAGTGGCCGCCAGTGCGCTTGTAATCTGTTCCGTCGCGGTTATACCAACCCACATTGAGCCAAACTGCGCCCTTGCGGTGTAATGCGCTGGTCATCCAGGCTATAGTTGGTTGTTGTTGCTCGCCGCGAAATTGTTTGGCTACTGGCCGCCAGCCGCTGTACTGCAGTGTTTTGTAACTGCCCCAGCGTTCAGTTGCATATTTGTGTACACCTTTCGTAACCTCATAAACGCTGGTGCCATTGTTGGTATTGGTGTTCATATAATCAGGTGAGCTGAGTTTATGTACCAAATCAATTTGGTATTGCTCATCCTTATTCCCTTCCAGCCACACTAGCGAATTGGATACCGCTACCGGTGCACAGAACTGTTGGCCATCGCCAGCAAAGCCAGCCTTGTTTAAAGTTTGTAGTAAATCGGGTATTTCGTTGTAAAAACTTTCGCTCTGGGTGATTTTTACTGCTTGCGGTGAAATTTTTTTATCTGCGCAGTTGCGCGGATTATCGGTATAAACCAATTGCCCCGCAGTGTTTTTACATTGAATGATTTCTGCCTTCGCAGCGGCTGAGCTAAATACAGCGGCAACCAACAGGGCGTTAAAAATAGTTTTTATCATCATATTAGGTAATTTCCATATCAATTAGGTGCTAGTGTATCCACCTGTATTTATTGTTTCATTCTGCGATTAATAAGAAGAATTCGGCGTAATGTCCGGGTTAACCTCACCGTAAACCTCTTCCGGATCTATCCCGCTCATCAACAAGGTTTCGCGCACTGTTTGAATATGGTCAAGAACGGTTTGGTATCTGTCACCGTATTCGTATTTGTTTACCTCAATCGCTTTAGGCATATAACAAAAGGCAATTTTTAAGGCTTCAATCAATTCGTCACGCGTTGCTTCACTCATAGCATTCTCCAGTAGGTTGGCGGTGAGGAACGAACCCCAACAGCGATTTTTCAGGATAGGTGTGTTAATTATGAGCGCCAATTTTTAAAAGCAGCATAAATCACTCCCGCACCAAAAAGTGATACCGCTAGGCAAATAAAAAAAGCTGCAGAACCATCGGCTTGCCAGCCTGCTTTCCAAGAATTACCAGGCGCACTGATTCTTCCGGTCAGTAACCCCTGTAGTCCGTACGCAACAATTATCAATCCAAATAAGCCGACAGTGATACTTTCCAATTTTTTACTTTTTCTCGGCTTTATTTGATGTCGAGGTATCTTGTTGGGCTGTTTTTGGGCTTTGGGTGCTCTCATTCGTTTCCCTGCATTTTTTGTTAAGAGTAATCTTGTTTTCTCTTTCGTCTATGAGCGCTTCAAAGCCTTCTTTGAGTTCTTCAAAAAGATTACGTTTCATCATGAAATGCCTCAACAATAAATTTTCGGCTTGGTAAAAACTCATTTATTTATCGTTTGGTAGGTTGGGCAGTTATGCCCAACATGAGTAGTCATTTGAAAGGTGATGTTGGGCATTGCTGCCCAACCTACGAGTTAAAATTTACTCCCCAGCCCCCGGTTCATACGCCAACACCGGACTCAACCATCTCTCAATTTCCTGCACACTCACCCCCTTGCGCTGCGCCAAGCTCTCCACCTGATCTTTCTCAATTTTATCGGTATTGAAATATTTCGCTTCAGGGTGTGCAAAGTACCAGCCGGATACGGCGGCGGTGGGCAGCATTGCAAAATGCTCAGTCAGGGTGATGCCGGTATTTTTCTCCGCATCAAGCAATTTAAAGAGGGATGCTTTTTCGGTGTGATCCGGGCAGGCGGGGTAGCCGGGGGCGGGGCGGATGCCTTGGTATTGTTCTTTGATTAAATCTTCATTGGAGAGATTTTCATCGCGGTCGTAGCCCCAGAATTCTTTGCGCACACGTTGATGCATGTGTTCGGCAAAGGCTTCGGCCAAGCGGTCGGCGAGGGCTTTGACCATGATGCTGTTGTAGTCGTCGCCCGCATCTTGATATTGCTTGGCGAGTTCTTCCGCGCCTATGCCGGTAGTGACCGCAAAACCGCCGATGTAATCCTGCTTGCCGGTTTCTTTTGGCGCAACAAAATCCGCCAGTGACATATGCGGTTTGCTTTCCATGCCTTGTTTTAAATGTTGCTGGCGAATGTGATGCAGCGTGGCGATTTGTTTGGCTTCTTTTGGGTTGGAAGCAACCGCATCAAACACGGCGATGTCATCGCTATTGACTGAATTAGCGGGCCAGAAGCCGATTACGCCGTTGGCGCGAATCAGTTTTTCGTCGATGAGTTTGCGCAGCATGTGTTGTGCATCTGCCCAGAGTGCGCGTGCGGCCTCACCGACAATTTCATCTTCCAGAATACGTGGGAATTTTCCGGCCAAATCCCAGCTGATAAAAAACGGTGTCCAGTCAATAAAATCTACCAGCGCATTTAGATCGTAATCTTCAAAGACTTTGACGCCGGTGAACGCCGGTGTGGGTGGTGTGTAGTTGTCCCAATCCAGCTTTAAACCTTTGGCGATGGCTTCAGGGTAGCTGCGCACTGTGCCGCGCGGTTTGCGGTTGGCATTGCGCTCGCGTACTTCAACATATTCCTGTTTTAAATCGCCGATAAATTTGGGGCGCAGGTCATCGGATAATAATGTGCTGGCAACACCTACCGCGCGCGAGGCATCGGCAACATAGACCACCTGGTTGAGGTTAAATACCGGGTCAATTTTTACTGCAGTGTGCGCTTTGGAGGTGGTGGCGCCGCCAATCATTAACGGCTTGTTAATGCCACGGCGTTCCATTTCGCGCGCGACAAATACCATTTCATCCAGTGAGGGTGTAATCAAACCGGACAGCCCAATGATGTCGCAATTTTGTTCGATGGCGGTGTCCAGAATTTTATCGCAGGGCACCATCACGCCCAGATCAACCACTTCAAAGTTGTTGCACTGCAGCACTACACCGACAATGTTTTTACCAATGTCGTGCACATCGCCTTTTACTGTGGCCATTAAAATTTTGCCGTTGGGTTTGGAGGCTTCGGTTTTTTCGGCTTCGATAAACGGCTGCAAATAGGCAACCGATTGTTTCATGACGCGTGCGGATTTAACCACTTGCGGCAAAAACATTTTGCCGGCGCCAAACAAATCGCCCACCACGTTCATGCCATCCATGAGTGGGCCTTCGATGACATCGAGCGGGCGGGGGTAGTGCTTACGCGCTTCTTCGGTATCCGCTTCAATATAGGTGGAAATACCTTTTACCAATGCGTGCTCGATGCGTTTGGCAATGGGCAATGAGCGCCATTCGGCGTCTTCTTTTGCTTCACTGGCTGCGCCGTCACCACGATATTTTTCGGCAATATCCAACAGCGCTTCGGTGCTGCCGCTGTGACGGTTGAGAATCACATCCTCTACTTTGTCTTTTAATTCCTGCGGCAAATCGTCGTACACCGCCAACTGGCTGGCATTCACAATGCCCATGTTCATGCCGGCTTTAATCGCGTGGTACAAAAACACCGAGTGAATGGCTTCGCGTACCGGGTTGTTACCGCGGAAGGAGAAGGACACGTTGGACACACCGCCGCTCACGCCGGCGTGGGGCAGGTTTTGACGAATCCAGCGCGTGGCCTCAATAAAATCCACCGCGTAGTTGTTGTGCTCTTCAATACCGGTGGCGACCGCAAAAATATTCGGGTCAAAAATAATATCTTCCGGCGGGAAATTAATTTTATCCACGAGCGTGCGGTAGGAGCGTTCGCAGATTTCTTTTTTGCGCGCCATAGTGTCGGCTTGGCCTTGTTCATCGAAGGCCATAATCACCACCGCCGCGCCGTAGCGCATACAGAGGTTGGCTTTTTGCAAAAATTCTTCTTCGCCTTCTTTGAGCGAAATGGAGTTCACAATCGGCTTGCCTTGAATACATTTCAGGCCAGCTTCAATCACCTCCCATTTGGAGGAGTCCACCATAATAGGCACGCGCGCGATTTCCGGTTCGCCGGCGATGAGGTTTAAAAATTTCACCATGGCTTTTTCGGCATCGAGCATGCCTTCGTCCATGTTGATGTCGATAATCTGCGCGCCGTTCTCTACCTGTTCCAGCGCCACTTCGAGCGCGGTGGTGTAGTCCTCTTCCACAATTAATTTTTTAAAGCGCGCTGAGCCGGTCACGTTGCAGCGCTCGCCCACGTTTACAAATAGTGAATCTTTGGTGATGTTAAACGGCTCAAGGCCGGACAAGCGGCAGGCGGGTTCAATCTCGGGGATTTGGCGCGGTGGGTATTTGGCCATAGTATCGGCGATGGCTTTAATGTGTGCAGGCGTAGTGCCGCAACAGCCGCCGATAATGTTGAGGAATCCGCTTGCGGCAAATTCTTCCACAATCGCTACCATTTCCTGCGCGCTTTGGTCGTATTCACCAAATTCATTGGGTAAACCAGCGTTGGGGTGTGCGCTCACAAAACAATTGGCAATGCGCGACATTTCCTGCACGTACTGGCGCAGTTCTTTGGCGCCGAGCGCACAGTTCAAACCCATGCTGAGTGGGCGGGCGTGGGCGAGGGAGTTATAAAAAGCTTCTGTGGTTTGACCGGAGAGAGTGCGGCCAGAGGCATCGGTAATGGTGCCGGAAATCATAATCGGTAATTCAAAACCAACCTGATCAAAATACTGTTGCACCGCAAACACGGCGGCTTTGGCGTTGAGCGTATCAAAGATGGTTTCGATCAAAATAATATCGGCCCCGCCTTTGACCAGTGCGTCGGTGGCCTCTACATAATTCTCCACCAACTGATCGAAAGTGACGTTGCGTGCGCTGGGGTCATTCACATCGGGTGAAATGGAACAGGTGCGGCTGGTTGGGCCAATCACCCCGGCCACAAAGCGCGGTTTGGCTGGGTTGGCGGCGGTGAACTCATCGCACAGCTCACGCGCGAGTTTGGCGGCCGCGAAATTCAATTCTGGCACCAGGTCTTCCATGTCGTAATCGGCCATGGAAATACGGGTGGAGTTAAAGGTGTTGGTTTCCAGAATATCCGCACCGGCTTCAAGGTAGGCGCGCTGGATCTCGAGGATCACCTCGGGTTTGGTGATGCTGAGCAGGTCGTTGTTGCCGGCGATATCCATATGGTAGCTGGCAAAACGCGCGCCGCGATAATCTGATTCCTGCAGCTTGTAGCTTTGGATCATGGTGCCCATGCCGCCATCCAGAATCAGGATGCGCTCTTTAATGGCTTGGTGGAGTGAACTAATGCGGGCTTGCAGGGCAGCGGGTGCAGTCATGGGGAACCTGTCTGTATATAAAGCTTGATAAGAAATGGCAGAGCTATATCAAAAAAGTTTGATATAGAAAAAGTGGCGCAAATTCTAGCAGAAAAGCCGCGTTGGGGCGCTGGTTTAGCCCGGTTAATCAACTATGACTATGACCCCCATAGAAATTTAGCGGCTTCTTTACCGGCGTGGCTAGTGCCTGCGGGGGGAGTTTACAGTAGAATACCCGAGTAATTTAATCGGGTATTATTTGTACATCTGCGCAGTCGCCAAGTCGGTAGTTATCACTCAGCGAATGCCCCAGCTTCTGAAAGGTTTATATGGTCAACGTTGATATCACCGAATCCGCCCAGGACTACTTGAAAGAACTGCTCGATAAACAAAAGGACAACGACGGTATAGGCATTCGCATGTTTGTCGCCAACCCCGGCACACCCAGCGCGGAAACCTGTATTGCCTACTGCCGCCCCGGCGAGCAAAAAGAGGGCGATGTGGTGGTGCCGCTCAAAGGCTTTAACGCGTATTTTGAAGAGCGCAGTTTGCCATTTTTGGAAGACGCCAAGGTGGACTACTCACCCGACCGCATGGGCGGCCAGCTCACTATTCGCGCCCCCAACTCCAAAATGCCGCGCGTGACCGACGACAGCCCGCTGGAAGATCGCATCAACTATGTGCTCTATAACGATGTAAACCCCAGCCTTGCCTCCCACGGTGGCAATGTGAGTTTGGTGGAAGTGACCGAAGATATGATCGCTGTACTCAAATTCGGTGGTGGTTGCCAGGGTTGCGGGTCGGTCGCCATCACCCTCAAGCAGGGCATTGAAGTGCAACTCATGGACAAACTGCCCGAGTTAAAAGGCATCCGCGATGTCACTGACCATACGGATCGCACTAACGCTTATATGTGATTGATGGTTGCTAAAAAAAATCCCGCTGTGGTTCAAACCGCAGCGGGATTTTTTATGCGCGGCATTCGCTGCTCACCGCATAGGCTTGAGAGCCGCCGTAACATCAAGCACTGGGTGGATGATCGCGCGGCAAGTGGGCGACGTAATTTTTTGCTCACCCCTCACAAGGATTAACCTCGCTAACCGCGACGTTTCACTCTCGCTATGTTCAAACACCTCCCTCTGCCCTGCGCCATAGTGGATATAGAAACCACCGGCGGTAATGTAACGCGCGATCGCATTATTGAAATTGCGATTGTTGAGGTTACCGCCGAGGGCGTGAGCCGTTGGTCTACCCTGATTAATCCGCGCACCAATGTGCCCGCCAGTATTCAGCGGCTTACGGGTATAACGCCCGCGATGCTGGAGGATGCACCCTATTTTGAGCAGGTGGCAAAAGACATTGTGTTGCGCCTGCAGGATAAGGTGTTTGTCGCACACAACGTGCGTTTTGACTACGGTTTTATTCGCAACGAATTTGCGCGTTTGGCTTATCGTTTTAAATCCAAATTATTGTGCACGGTAAAATTGTCGCGCTCTTTGTATGCACAACACAGCGGCCACAGTCTGGAAAAAATTATCGCCCGCCATGGCATTCGCGTTAGTCAACGTCACCGCGCGTTAGACGACGCGGTGGCCACTTACGAATTTATGCAAATTGCCGAGCGCGAAAAAACGGCGGCGGAGTTGAATGATGCGATTGCCGCGCAACAGCGCAACACCGCGATGCCCACGGGCGTGGATGCCAGTTTAATTGACGAGCTACCCAATGGCCCCGGTATTTATTATTTTTGGGGTGAGCAGCGCGAATTGCTCTACATAGGCAAGAGTGTGGATATTCGCAAACGGGTGTTGTCGCACTTCACCGCCGATCATAAATCGGCCAAAGAGATGACCATTTGCCAGCAGACGCGCAGCATTACATATGAACAAACGGCGGGTGAATTGTCGGCACTGATTTTGGAATCCAAAAAAGTGAAAGCCCTGCAGCCGCTCTACAACCGCAAGCTGCGGCGAGTGAGTCAGTTCTATACCATTGAGTTGGTGGAACAGGATCAGCTGCTCAGCCCGCGTATTATTCCTATTAACCAATTTTTGCCCGCACAGCAAAAAGTGTATGGGTTATTTCCGGCGGCAGCCAAAGCCAAACACACACTACAACAGCTGTGTGAGCAGCACAATTTGTGTTATCAGGTGTGTGGTATTGAAGCTGGTAGCAATCGCGCTTGTACTAGCTATCAATTAAAAAAATGCCAGGGTTTTTGCGTGGGTAAAGAAAAAGCCTTGCAGCACAACGTTAAACTTTTGCATGCGCTCGCACAGCAGGCACTAAAAACATGGCCTTATACTGGCGCCGTAGCATTAATAGAAAAAAATACCGGGAATGGCATGGAGCAGCATTTGCTGATCAAGAACTGGTGTATTTTGGGTATTGCTGAATCATCGGCGGACTATAACGATATTTTGGAACACAACGTCGCGCCGCAAATTGATAAAGATATTTATCGCTATTTAGTGAAAGCAATTTATCGCCCATCACCACAGATTCAGTTAGTACCGGTAGATAATAAAAGGCTCACGTTTAGTGTTTAAATCTGCGATGGTTAGTTATTAGTTTGATGGGCAATCAAGCGATCATATTCCCCGGTTTGCTTCAGCATTAATAAACCTTTATCCAGCTCTTGCGCCATCCAGCGTGCGCGAGGACTTTTATGGGAAAAGGCGACGTAAACATCTCCCTCATGATTTAAAAAACGTTTATCAAACACATCAGCTTTCATTTGTAGTTGATGCATGGCGTATTCAGCTTCGCGTTCAAACATAATGCCTGCATCAATTCGCCCCTGTTTTAACATGCGGATGATTTGCGATTGTTGGCTTACTTTAACTTCTGTAAACCGGTAGCGCTGTTGCTCGTAATCATCACCGTATTCGTAGTCGCGAATCACACCTACACGGAATTTATCCGGTACATCCTTTATGGATTTAATCTGCTGGTGACGGCCGGCCGCAAAAAACCAATAAGACCTCACTGTCAGTAGTGGCACCTCACCAAAAATATATTTCGCTTCGGTTGTGGCCTGACGATTAACGTTGAAGCCACCGTCAATTTTTCCTGAATCCAGATCGTGTAATACCCGTGCGTAAGGCAGAACATGAAAAATGGGCGTTACGCCGGAGTTGTTCAGTGCAGCCTTGATAAGGTCAACGGAAATACCTTTGCCACTTGCATCGCTGTAGGGGGGCCAGGAGTCTTCTGCACCCAGGCGTAATTTAATCTCGTCAGTTTGTGAATCGGCGGTGGTGGGGTGGTTGGGTGATGCAGCAAACAGAGGGGTAGTGATCAGGAGTTGGATCGCCAGCAGTGATACCAGTGAGGCCAGAGATCGGGACAGCATGGATAATTCCCCTGTTTAGTGAATTGTAATATTAATACTGATGATTAATCTCTTTTGGTTATATGTCAATACGTCAAAGAACTTAACGGGAGCCTCAAAGAGAGTTGTAAAAATACCGTAACAAGCCTTATTTACATGCGCAAATGAGAATTATTATTGTTGTTAATGATAATAATTATCGTTACTATGCGCACCGCAAAGCGATCCGTTCATTTCTATTACAAGGGCTTGTTATGACCATCGGAAAACCAACCAATTCATCCATTGTGGCTAGAAAGCGTGTGAAGGCGTTACAGCTTGGTGCAACTGCACTCTCGTCGGCCATCTTTCTGGCAACGGCGCCTGGCGCTGTGGCACAGGACGCTCCCAAAACAACCAGAAAACTGAATACCGTGAAGGTTGAGGCCAATGCGCTGGATTCATACAAAGCAGAGCAGGTGAGTTCGCCAAAGTTTACCCAGCCATTAGTGGATACCCCGCAAACTATCGTGGTGGTGAAAAAAGAACTGTTCCAGCAGCAGTCAGCCACCACCCTGAGCGAAGCCCTGCGCAACACTCCCGGTATTACTATGTTGATGGGAGAGAACGGCAACACCTCTACCGGCGACTCCATTTTTATGCGCGGGTTTGATACTCAAGGAAGCATTTATGTCGATGGTATCCGCGATTTGGGTAGCATCAGTCGCGACACTTTTAATACTGAACAAGTGGAAATCGCCAAAGGGCCGGCCGGTGTGGATAACGGTCGTGGTGCGGCCTCGGGTTATGTGAACCTGAGTTCAAAAGTCGCCAATCAGGAAAATGCAACCTCTGGCACTGTGATTGGAGGAACAGCGGATTACAAGCGTGCCACGGTGGATGTTAATCGCACCCTGGGCGAAAGCTCGGCGGTGCGTGTAAACCTGATGAAACAGGATGCTGGAGTTGATGGTCGCGATGAAGTTGAGAGCAACTTCCAGGGTTTTGCGGCGTCGTTGGGCTTGGGCTTGGGAACCGATACCCGCACCTATATTAATGTGTTGTCGATGGAGCAATCCGGCATTCCAGATGGAGGCATTTCCACCATAGGTTTGGATGGTTATTACAACGCAATTTTTGCAACCGGTGCGCTTGCAGGCCAAACGCCCGAGCGCGTAGACACCGAAAATTTCTATGGTTCAACCAGTGATTACAATGATGTGACTGCCAATATGGTCACTGTTCGTATCGAGCAGGATCTGGCCGACGGCATTACCCTGCACAATACCTCGCGTTACGGGCGAACCAATCAGGATCAACTCTTGACCGGTGTGAATGCCATTACTTTTGTTGCACCCGGGAATCCCGATAGTTGGACTATTTCGCGCTCGCGTCAGGGTAAAGACCAAACCAACCAAATTCTCACCAATCAAACCAATTTAAAAGCCTCGTTTGAAGCGGGCGGTGTTAAACACGATGTGGTTTCCGGCGTGGAATTTATTTATGAAAGCCAGCTTAACTACACCCTGGGTTTGCCCTTTACCGCAGCTAACGCCTCCACCACGGTAGCGCAGCAGGCGGCCAATCTTTATCACCCGAGCACGGCAGATACCTTTCAGCCTGTGCGTCGCACCGGTGCCAAGACTGATGGTGAAACTACCACCTACGCATTTTATGCACAGGACACCATCACCTTGAACGATCAATGGGAGTTGAGCGCAGGAATTCGTGCTGATCGCTTCCATACCAAAACTGATGTGGTGACTCGCCAAGCGGCAGTGACCGCACCAGCAGTACAAACCATTCCTGTTGGAACCTTGTTGGCGAGCGATGCCAAACTCACCGATGAATTGTTTGGTTGGAAATTGGGCGGTGTTTATAAGCCGACATCCAATGGCTCTGTGTATGTGAGTTATGCAACCTCGGAATTGCCACCGGGCGGTGCCAATTTCGCGCTGAATACCACCAATGCCGCAAACAATATCAACAACCCTAATCTGGACCCACAAAAAGGAACCAACACCGAGGTGGGCACTAAATGGAATGTGTTGGATAACAAATTATTCCTGAGCGCCGCTGTATTCCGCAGTACCAACGAAAACGAAATTGCTACCAACCCTGATGGTTCCTCCGTTGCTATGGGTGAAAAGCAAGTGGAAGGTGTGGAGTTGGGAGCGGTGGGTTCGTTAACGGACAAATGGCAAATCAGCGCGGGTCTCGCCTTTATGGATAACGAAATTACCCGCGGCAATCGCACAGTGGACAACCCGGATACGCCAGCCAATGAAGCTTCGGGCAATAACGAAGGTGGTGCTATCCAGTGGTCACCCGAAATGACATTCACGCTCTGGAATAGCTACACCTTTGACAGCGGTTTGTTAATTGGTGGCGGTGCGCGCTATGTGGATAGCATGGTGAGTTCCAGCACAGTAAACGCAGCGGCACAAAGCACTCGTTCTATGTTGGAGTTTGGCGATTACTGGGTGTTTGATGCTATGGCCTCTTATCCGTTAACCAAAAACCTCAGTGTGCAACTTAACCTTCTCAATATCACCGATGAAGATTATGTGGCGAGCCTGAATAACGGTGGTTCGCGCTATTACCCCGGCGCGCCCTTGTCTGCGCGTTTGGGTGTGAACTTCAATTTTTAATTGATTGTTTGGTCATTGAAACGGGCGCGATTTATCGCGCCCTTTATTTATCGTGCCTTTTATTTACTGCCACGGCGGACATGATGTTAATCCACATTCCAGAAGTATTAAGCAAACAGCAGGTAGCAGAATTCCGCGCGCGCTTGCAAAAAACCGATTGGGTCGATGGCAAAGCTACTGTCGGAGTGCAGGGGGCGCGAGTAAAAAATAATCGCCAACTGCCGGTGGATGGTCTTCTCGCACGCGAATTGGGCGAAATTATTTTGAAATCACTCTATGCCAATCCGCTGTTTATGTCGGCTGCTTTGCCGTTGCGAATAGTGCCGCCTTTATTTAATGCCTATTCCGGTGGCGAGTATTACGGTTTTCATGTGGATGGGGCGATCCGGTTGTTGCCTGGCAGCCATTTAAGTTTGCGTACTGATGTTTCATCAACCTTGTTTTTGTCTGAACCCGATGAGTATGAAGGCGGTGAATTAATTGTGCAGGACACCTACGGCAGCCACGAAGTGAAACTGCCGGCCGGCGATTTGATTTTGTATCCTTCCACCAGTTTGCATCAGGTTGCTCCAGTGACTAGTGGTGAGCGAGTGTGCAGTTTTTTCTGGACACAAAGCATGGTGCGCGATGATTGGCAGCGCAACCTGCTGCATGAGTTGGATTGCAATATTCAAATGCTGCGTCAAAAACTGGGCGATTGTGACGAGGTTCTGGGGCTTACTGGCCACTACCATAATTTATTGCGGCAGTGGGCGCAGGTGTAATGCGAACCACTCAAAAAACAATAGGTTTATCTCTCGGCAGTGTGCGCGAATGGCATTGGATCAGCTCGGCGATTTGTCTGGTCGGCATGCTGCTGTTTGCGATCACCGGCATCACCTTGAACCATGCGGCGGATATAAAAGCTACGCCGGAAATTATCACCAAAGAAGCACAGCTGCCAGCAGAAATACTCGCTGCTATTTCTGTGCCGGACGCAGAAAAAGCACCTTTGCCGAAAACGCTGCGCACTTGGTTGGCCGATACGCAGCAAATTGAAGTTCGCAACCAATTGGCAGAGTGGAGTGAGAGCGAAATGTATCTCTCGCTGCCACGCCCCGGAGGTGATGCCTGGTTAAGTATTGATTTGGAAAATGGTGAGCTGTTGTACGAACTCACTGACCGGGGCTGGGTTTCCTATTTCAATGATTTACACAAAGGTCGCAATACGCCAGTGGCGTGGAGTTGGTTCCTCGATTTTTTTGCAATTGCCTGCATTATTTTTTGTATAACAGGTTTGCTGTTGTTAAAACGCTACGCGAGTGGCCGCCCCGCAACCTGGCCGATGGTGGGCTTGGGTTTGGTAGCACCTTGGGTGCTGATTTTATTATTTATCCATTAAAAATGATGTGAAGTGAGGGAGTTAATTATGCGTTTGCGTTATGCACTAAGTTCGCTGTTGTCAGTAGTCAGTATGTCCTCCGCGATGGCTGCAGATTTAAATGTGTCGGTAGAGATTCCCGCGCTCGACGTTGCCGAGTATCACAAACCTTATGTGGCGCTTTGGTTGGAAAATGAAAAAGGCGAGAGCACTAATTTGGCGGTGTGGTATCAGTTGGAATCGCGCGGTGAAAAAAGTGATAAGGGTGAAGAGTGGCTCAAAGATATGCGCCAGTGGTGGCGTCGTATCGGTCGCGATACCGATATGCCCGTTGATGGTGTCAGTGGCGCAACCCGCGCGCCGGGAAAACACTCCGTGACTTTTACTGAAGGCAGCGCACCTCTGGGCAAGTTAAAAGCTGGTAATTATGTGCTGATGGTGGAGGCAGCGCGTGAGGTGGGTGGTCGTGAGTTGGTGAAAGTGCCTTTCACTTGGCCGATTGCTGAGGTGCAAACGGCTGCCGGAAAAAAAGAATTGGGTGAAGTAAAAATCACGCCTTAACTCTGAATGTTTGTGCATCAGAGAATTTATTAACTGGAATTTTCAAGAGGAATAATGATGAATCGTTTGTTGAAAAATATACTTTGCTCCGCACTGGTTTTTTGCTTGCCGTTAACCGCACAAGCGCATCGTGCATGGTTACTGCCAAGCGCTACCGTGCTTTCCAGTGACGATGCCTGGGTGAGTATTGATGCCGCTGTATCTAACGATATTTTCCATGCCGATCACGCACCTATGCGTGCAGAGGGTGTTGTGGTTACCGCGCCGGATGGAACCACACTACAAGTACAAAATGCCATGACCGGAAAATACCGCAGCACCTTTGATGTGCAACTCCCACAAAAAGGCACTTACAAAATTGCAGTGGCATCCAGTGGTTTAATGGCGCGCTGGGAAACGGAAAGCGGTGAACGCAAAATGTGGCCGGGTCGCGGTGAGCGCGCTAACCCTGCCGATTTTGACAAAATGGTGCCTAAAAAAGCCAAAAACCTGGAGGTGTCGCAATTCTCGCGGCGCATGGAAACTTTTGTTACCTCCGGCTCACCCACCGAGTCGGTGTTAAAAGCGACCAAGCAAGGTTTGGAATTGGTGCCAGTAACTCACCCGAATGATTTGTTTGCCGGTGAAGCGGCGACCTTTCAATTTCAAATGGATGGCAAACCCGTTGCCGGTGTAAAAGTCACTATCATCCCCGGCGGTATGCGTTACCGTAACGATCAAGCCGCCATTGAAGTGGAGTCAGATAAAAAAGGTAATATTTCTATCACCTGGCCGCAGGCAGGAATGTATTGGTTAAGTGCCAATTATCGCGATGATAAAGCCAAAAAACCTGCTACCGTTCGCGCTGGTAGTTATGTTGCCACCTTTGAAGTATTGCCGGAATAAGTTGTGCGTTATCTAGCAGCAAGTGCGTTAGTTTTTATTTACCTGTTGTTCTGTTGGTGGTGTTGGCAAAAAAGTCGACGACAGCAACTATTACAGCAAGCACAACAACAGCCGCTTGCTGCAGCTTCACTGGGCGGGGCTGATATAGTCATCGCCTATGCCAGCCAAACCGGAAATGCTGCGCAGATCGCGCGGCAAACGGCGCAGCAATTACATGCATGTGGTAAAAGCACGCAATTAATTACACTTAATAATCTGAGTGCTGAACAATTAACGCGAACGCAGCAGTTATTAATTATTGCCAGCACTTATGGCGAAGGCGAAGCCCCCGATAATGGCAACCGTTTTGTTTCCCGTAATCTGTCGCAATTGGGGCAAAGCAAGTTGCACCATTTACAGGTGCTGCTGTTGGGGCTGGGTGATTCCAGTTATCAATATTTTTGTGGCTATGCACATCAGCTCTATCATCAATTACATCAGCGCGGTGCTAATTTCCTCGCCGATGTCATTGAAGTGGATCAATTGGAAGCAAGCGCTTTGCGCCATTGGCAGTATTATGTAGGGAAAATTTCCGGTAATTCTTGTTTTAGTGATTGGAGTAAGCCGGCTTACGAAGAGTGGCGGCTTATCGCTCGTGAATGTATCAATCCTGCAAGCCCGGGGGCTCCCGCTTTTCACTTGCAGCTCCAGCCTTTAAATAGCGTCCTAACGGCAGATTCTTCGCTCTGGCAAGCGGGTGATATTGTGGAGATAGGCCCGCACAACTCTCCTGATTTTCCGCATCGCGAATACTCTATCGCTTCTGTGCCTGCTGAAGGCTCACTCGATTTATTGGTGCGTCAGGTACGCGCGCCGAATGGTGAGTTGGGGTTGGGCTCTGGTTGGTTAACTGCACAGGCTGAATTAAATGGCATCATCCATTTACGCGTGCGCAGCAACCCGCATTTTCATTCTCCGCCTGTGCAGGTGCCGCTGATTTTAATTGGCAATGGCACGGGTATCGCTGGCTTGCGCTCTCATTTAGCCAATCCGGCGCGTGCCAGAGCCAGGCATTGGTTATTTTTTGGCGAGCGTTCACAGTTCGCGGATGATTTTTTTGCGGCCGATATCCAGCACTGGCAAAGCATTGGGCTTCTGAATCATGTAGATAAAGTTTTCTCGCGCGATGCACAATCTGGCCAAGCTTGCTATGTACAAGATTTACTGCCACCCAGAGCGGAGTTAATTCGCGAGTGGGTTGCATCCGGTGCAGCTATTTACGTATGCGGTAGTTTGCAGGGTATGGCCCAAGCGGTAGATGAGACTTTGGTTAGAATTTTAGGTTCTGCACTGCTGGAGCATATGGCTGATCAGCAGCGCTATTGTCGCGATGTGTATTAGCAGTGATTTTTTTAATCACCGCTAAAGATTGTGCAACAAGTGTTAAACCCTCTCACGATTGACGATTCCTTCACTGTATAACCCCTATACTACTCACCTGTTTTTACGCCTCGTATTGATGGCAGCTATGCCGTTTACTGATTCAATGGATGCTATTACTCATGGCTACTTTTTCTCCCGCTAAGTATTTATTTTCCTTCAGGCGCATCGCAGTTGCGATGTCATTACTGATATTGATTGCAGTTTTTGGATTGCTACAGAGCTTGTGGGTGAGTGACAGCGATTCCACCACTTACACAACTGAAGCTGTCATTCGTGGTGATATCGAAAGTCTAGTGACAGCTACAGGTACTTTGCAGCCACAGGATTATGTGGATGTAGGTGCGCAGGTCTCTGGGCAACTGAAAAAGTTGCATGTGGATGTGGGTAGCGAAGTAAAAGCAGGCGATATTCTCGCTGAAATTGATGCAACTGTTTATGCCGCAAAGGTGGATGCCACCCGTGCTCAATTACAGAACCAACAGGCACAATTGCTGGATCGCGAAGCGCAACTTGTGTTGGCGCAGATTAATTTCAAGCGCGAGAAAAATTTATTTGCAGAAGAGGCGACTACTAGCGAATCGGTTGAAACGGCTGACGCCAATTTAAAATCGGCGCAAGCACAGTTAAAATCTTTGCAGGCACAAATCCAGCAAACTGAATCCACCTTGCGTGTAGAGGCAGCGAATTTAAATTACGCGAAAATCTATGCTCCCATAGATGGCACTGTTGTATCCATCACTTCCCGTCAGGGGCAGACCCTGAACACCAATCAAATGGCGCCTACGATTATGCGTGTTGCCGATCTGTCCACCATGACAGTACAAACCCAGGTATCGGAAGCAGACATTGGAAAATTGCGCAAAGAAATGCCGGTGTATTTCACCACCTTGGGGAGTCAAGGGCGCCGCTGGTACAGCAAGTTGGATCGCATTCAACCCACGCCGGAAATTTTGAATAACGTTGTGCTTTATAACGCACTGTTTGAAGTGCCGAATGAAAACCGGTTGTTAATGACTCAAATGAGTACACAGGTATTTTTTGTCGAATCGCAAGCGAGGGATGTATTACTGGTACCTATGTCAGCGATTAATTTTGTTTCTCCAAAAGACGTGCGCCCACAAGACGGGAGCTTGTCTGTGGGAGAATCTGCACAGGAGCATCCACAAGGCAATTATGCCAACAGACCAGCGCCAACAGCGGAACAAAGCGTCACATGGAAAAAACGGCGCAGTGAAATGAACGATGGTGATGATAAATCTGTTCCCCGAGCGCGCCCGGCACTCGTCAAAGTCATGAATGATGATGGTGATATTGAAGAGCGCAAAGTATTGGTAGGTGTTACCAGCCGGGTGCAAGCGCAAATTATTGAAGGTTTGGAAGAGGGCGAAAAAGTGGTGAGTGGTAGTTCTCGCCCTAACCAACAAAAAGCAGTAGCCGGTGGTATGGGCATGGGCGGCCCTGGTATGGGAATGGGTAGACGGTAATGACAGCAAAAGCTATCGAACCGCTGATCAAATTAGTCGGCGCTACCAAAACATTTCGTAATGGCGAAATCGAAACCCGGGTATTACACGGCATTGATCTGGAGATATATCCCGGTGAATTTGTTGCCATTATGGGGCAGTCCGGTTCTGGCAAATCTACTTTGATGAATATTTTGGGGTGTCTGGATCGCGCTACGACAGGTGATTATTTTTTCAATGGAAAAAATGTTGCACATTTGGATACTGATGGCTTGGCGCAATTACGTCGCGAAGCCTTTGGGTTTGTATTTCAAAGCTACAACTTGCTAGCTGGCTCAAGTGCCTGCGAAAACGTTGAGATGCCCGCAACTTATTCAGGGCTTTCACCGGAAGTGCGTCGCGAGCGCGCTACACAACTGCTCTGCTCACTTGGTTTGCAAGAGCGTTTGCATCATCGCCCCAGTCAGCTATCTGGTGGGCAGCAGCAGCGTGTTTCTATTGCCCGCGCACTCATGAATGGTGGGCAGATTATTCTTGCCGACGAACCTACCGGTGCGCTCGATAGTCATAGTGGCAAAGAGGTGATGCGCTTGCTGAAAGAGTTATCTACGCAAGGGCACACAATCATCCTGATTACACATGATGCAGAAGTTGCTCACCATGCCCAGCGTTTGATTGAAATTCGTGACGGCAAAATTATTACTGACCCAGGTGCAACTATTCCTGCAAACTTGCCGCCGCAAGAACATGCATTGTGCGGAGAGTCGCAATTGAAAACGGAATTTTTTGAAGCGACAAAAACAGCTTTTCGATCCCTGCGCAGCAACATTTTTCGTACGGTATTGACCCTATTGGGAATTGTGATTGGTGTTGCATCGGTCATTGCATTGATGGCAATTGGTGATGGTGCAAAAAAATCTGTTGTGGATAGCATCAGTGCAATGGGTAGCAATTTATTGTTGGTGCGGCCGGGTGGCCCCAATCAACGTTGGCGCTGGGATTCGGTCACTTTGGTGCCAGAGGATGTCGATGCAATTGCAACCTTGCCTCACGTTGCGGCGGCACTGCCGGAATTAAATGGTAGTTTTACTTTGCGCTACGGCAATGTTGATCACTCAACTGAAATCAATGCAACCGCGGCACAATTTCCGATGGCACGAAAATGGGATGTTGCTCAGGGTACTTTTTTTACCGATGAAGACAACAAACGTTATGCAACTGTTGTTGTCTTGGGCAAAACCGTTGCCACAAAACTATTTGCTGATAAAAGCCCGATTGGCGAATTTATCATTATTAACAATGTATTGTTTCAAGTGATTGGAGTGATGAGTGAACGTGGTGCAGACCCGGGTGGGCAAGATCAGGACGATAAGGTCTTCGTTCCATTTAATACCGGCAGCCTGCGTGTCATTGGTCAGCGCTTCCTGCGCAATATTACCATTTCCGTTGATGATGAAAAAAATATGGAAGAGGTGCAAACGCGTGTACATGCGTTGATGATGGATCGTCACGGTACGGAGGACTTTCAGATCCGCAGTATGTCATCGCTGATTGATATGGTTTCTGAAACACAAAATACCATGACTTTTTTGCTGGGTTCTATCGCCGCAATTTCATTATTGGTAGGTGGTATTGGCGTGATGAATATTATGCTGGTGAGTGTGACCGAGCGGACACGAGAAATTGGTATTCGCATGGCAACAGGTGCTCGCACCCGCCACATTATGCAGCAATTTTTGATAGAGGCGCTGGTGGTGTCTGCAATTGGTGGACTTATTGGTGTTGCATTGGGGTTGGGCACGGCAGCATTGATTGCCCATTTTGGAACGCCAATCGCTTACTCGTTGTTCCCGGTAGTGACAGCGTTCGGTTGTGCGTTTCTGACTGGTTTATTATTTGGCTATTTGCCTGCACGTAAAGCGGCTCGTCTTGATCCTGTCGCTGCATTGGCAACTGAATAATGTGGGAGTAGGCGTAAATGGTTATGCAAATGAAAAAAATATCTTTAGTGGTCGCATCACTCTTTATCCTTTCCTGTTCATCAAACACAGTGCAAAAGCCAAGCGTCAATTATGCAGATAATTACTCTGTTGCGGCAGTGCCATCTGAGAATACCTTTGCTGTAGATGCAAGCTGGTGGAAAGAATTTCAGTCGCATGTGTTAAATGATTTGATGCAGGCTGCGCAAGCGCAAAGCCCGGATTTATTAATGTCTGCCGAGCGCGTCAAACAAGCTGAGTTGCAAATGCGCATCGCCAATACGAGCTTATTCCCCTCATTGAATGCCGGTGCATCCAGTGGTGAATCCCGCTCAAAACCTGATAGTGGAAACAGTGTGCAAAGTGATTCTACCCGCGTCAGTTTAAATGTTAGTTATGAGGTGGATTTGTGGGGTGGCTTTGCGGCTGAGCGTGCATCGGCTAAGGCTGGCTATGAAGCAACGCGTTACGACCAGGATGCAGCAAGGCTGAGTATAAAAGCGGGTATTGCGAGTGGCTGGTTTCAATGGCTTGCCTTGCAAGAGCGTATTGTCACCGCAAAGAAAAATATTGCCATCGCTGAACGCGTGCAAAATATCGTGGATGCGCGCTATAAAAATGGCGCTGCAACAGCGGCAGACGTTGCCCAACAAAAAACCAATTTATTAAACCAGCGTACTTCGCTCTTGCCGTTGGAACTGCAAGCGCGTCAAACACAATCGGCATTGGCTATTTTGCTGGGTAAAACCCCGCAGGAATTTACGCTGGTGAAGGAGCACTTGCTTGACATGCGCGTGCCACACATTGCGGCGGGCACACCGGCAGACTTAGTGACGCGCCGCCCCGATTTGGCCGCAAGCGAAGCGGATTTGCGCGCTGCAAATGCGAATATCACTGCAGCACGCGCAGCGCTTTTGCCGGGCATCAGTTTGGGTGCTAACGCAGGAGAAACGGCAAGTGAACTATTCAGTTTGAATCCGGCGACCCAAACGTCAGGTTGGACATTGTCACTTGCCCAAACATTATTTAATGGTGGTCGCTTGGTAAATCAAAAGCGCTTAAGCGAGGCGCGCCGCAGCGAGTTGTTATTGCAATATCACAAAGCTATTTTGATTGCATTGCAAGAAGTGGATAACGCACTGGTTGCAGCAGACATTAGTGCGCGCCAGGAAATCAGTCAGCATGAAATAGTTGCCAACACCGAACGCAGCTTGAAATTAACGGAAGCACGCTATCGCGCAGGTACAGATGACTTGTTATCGCTACTGGATGCGCAACGCAGCTTGTTTCAAGCGCAGGAATCATTGATTCAGCAGCGACTGTCGCGTTTGAATGCGACAGTAGATCTGTATAAAGCACTCGGCGGTGGCTGGGTGCCTGCTGATCAATAACAAGCGCATAACTGGCATTATTCCTGCTGGTATTGCAGTGTTATGAACTCAATAGAGAGCAACAGGAAAATGCCAACACTTCTACTATCAGTCGTAAATTACTTTGCACAACTCAAACCGGGAAAAATGGTGTTATGGTTTTATTTGATTTGGTATCTGGTTACCGTGTATTTCCACTTTGATCCCAATCCCAAAATCTGGACTAATGCGTTGGGCATCAGTGTTGTTATTGGTATCGCTCTGATGCTGAGTGTTAGCAGCGGGCAAGGATTGCTCAGAAATCCCTGGCAAACCTTTCGTTTATTCTGGATGCCTTTTGCGGTATCCAGTTTTTCAGCGCTTATTAAGGAGCAGGGCTACACGGTAATTTTTTCTCCCCATCATCACGAAACATTGGTCGCGTTAGGTGTATGTGCATTATTTGGCTTATTGGTAATAGTGCTTAGATGGTGCAGTCGCTCCGGTTTGCGGTCATCTTCCTGAAGTTGCTTCGGCTTCCCCAAGTCCCCTATACTCCCCACCCCAATCACCCGCACACTCGTAAGTGCGGGCTCTGTATTTGCGATTCCCGCTTTTATCACGTGACCTTTGGTAGGGGTCACCACTGACTGAGGTTTATCATGCCCGTAATTACTCTCCCAGACGGTTCCAAGCGTCCTTTCGAAAATCCCGTTACTGTTTATGAAGTTGCCGCTTCTATCGGAGCCGGTTTGGCCAAGGCTACTTTGGGTGGCCGTGTCAATGGTCAGCGTGTTGATGCGCACGACTTAATCACTGAAGATGCCGATTTGGTTATTTTCACCCCGAAAGATGAAGACGGCTTGGAAATTATTCGCCACTCCTGTGCGCATTTGCTTGGTCATGCGATCAAACAATTGTTTCCTGATGTGAAAATGGCTATTGGCCCAACCATTGATAATGGCTTTTATTACGACATCGACCTCGAGCACAAGCTGACTGATGAAGATATAGCGCGTTTGGAAGCGCGCATGCTGGAATTGGCGAAAACCGAATATGACGTAGTAAAAAAGAAGGTGAGCTGGCAAGAAGCTTACGATGTATTTACCGCGCGCGGCGAGACTTACAAACTGGAAATTCTGGATCGCGACGTGCCTAAAGATGCAACGCCAGGTCTGTATCACCACGAAGAATACATCGACATGTGCAGGGGCCCTCACGTACCTAACATGCGTTTCTGTCTGAATTTTAAATTGATGCGCACTTCGGGCGCCTACTGGCGTGGTGACTCAAACAATAAAATGTTGCAGCGCATCTACGGCACTGCGTTTGCCGATGCCAAGCAGTTAAAAGCTTATTTGAATTTACTGGAAGAAGCGGCCAAGCGCGATCACCGCAAGCTCGCCAAGAAATTTGATTTGTTCCACCTGCAAGATGAAGCACCGGGCATGGTGTTTTGGCATCCAAAAGGCTGGACTCTGTGGCAACAAATTGAACAGTACATGCGTGCCAAGCAAAACGATTGGGGCTATCAGGAAGTAAAAACGCCGCTAATTATGGATCGCACCCTGTGGGAGAAATCCGGTCACTGGGAAAACTATCGTGACAACATGTTTACCACCGAGTCGGAAAAGCGTGATTTTGCAGTTAAGCCGATGAATTGCCCCGGCCATATCCAGATCTTTAACCACGGCTTGCGCTCCCATAAAGACCTGCCTTTGCGTCTGGCGGAATTCGGTTCTTGCCATCGCAATGAGGCATCAGGTGCATTGCACGGCATTATGCGCGTGCGTGGTTTTGTGCAGGACGATGCGCACATTTTCTGTACTGAAGAACAGGTAGTATCTGAAGTATCTGCTTTCAATCAGATGCTTAAATCTGTTTATGACGATTTTGGTTTTACCGATATCGCTGTAAAACTGTCCCTGCGTCCAGAAAAATATGCCGGGAGTTTGGAAACCTGGAATAAAGCAGAAGAGGGTTTGCGTATTGCGCTCAAAGCTGCTGGTCTTGAGTGGGAAGAGTTGCCGGGTGAGGGCGCTTTCTATGGTCCGAAGATTGAATATCAAATCAAGGATGCCCTTGGTCGTTCATGGCAATGCGGTACTATCCAATTGGATTATGTATTGCCAGAGCGTTTGGATGCTGAGTTTGTTGCTGAAGACAATCAGCGCAAACGTCCGGTTATGCTACACCGTGCGATTCTGGGTTCTTTCGAGCGTTTTTTGGGCATACTGATTGAGCATTACGAGGGGTCTTTCCCTACATGGCTTGCGCCAGCTCAAATAGCAGTCATGAATATCACTGATAATCAGGCTGATTACGTCAAAATGATCGAAAAAGCCTTACGCGAGCAGGGCTTCCGGGTAATTCCGGACTTGAGAAATGAGAAGATCGGCTTTAAAATCCGCGAGCACACAATTCAGCGGGTACCCTACCTGCTCGTCATTGGCGATAAAGAGGTTGAAAATCAATCACTTGCGGTTCGCACAAGGGACGGACAAGACTTGGGTGTAATGACTCTGGAAGCTTTCATCGCGCACTTGACCGCCGATATAGCGCGTCGAGGCAGAAATATTTCTGCCTGATAAGTGCAAAAAAGCAAAAGATTCGTTCCTATTAATTATTTGGAGATACAACTATCAAACGAGATAACGCTCCCGCAGCCAAAGGCAATTCTAAAAAGGCGCGGATCAACGATCAGATCGAAGCCAAACAGGTTCGTTTAATTAATGCCGAAGGTGAGCAAGTAGGTATTGTTCCCCTGAGTGAGGCTCTTGCGCAGGCTCAAGCGGCAACACTGGATTTGGTAGAGATCGTTGCTGATAGCGATCCAATAGTCTGCAAGATTATGGATTACGGCAAGCATCTGTTTGAGATCAAAAAAACTAAAGCCGCTGCCAAGAAGAAACAAAAGCAGCAGTTAGTGAAGGAAATGAAATTTCGCCCAGGGACGGAGGAAGCAGATTATCAGGTGAAATTGAAAGCTGTAATCCGCTTCCTGGAGCATGGGGACAAGGCCAAGATAACGTTAAAGTTTCGTGGCCGCGAGCTCGCCCACCAAGAGTTGGGGATGGAGATGATGCAACGCATCGAAGCCGACCTCACCGAATTGGGCACCGTAGAGCAGGCTGCCAAAATGGAAGGCAAGCAGCTCACTATGGTGATCGCCCCCAAAAAGAGAAAATAGTCGGGCTTTTAGCTGCCTTGATTATTTATATTATTTACCTAAATGTGTGGAGTTATATCACATGGCAACCAAAGCTAAAGTACACAGTGGCGCCTCAAAGCGCTTCAAAAAGACTGGCGCGGGCTTCAAGTTCAAGCACGCTAACAAGAGCCACATCCTGACAAAAATGACCACCAAGCGTAAGCGCCAACTGCGCGGCACCAGCATCGTTGATGCAGCCGATGTACCACGCGTAAAACGTTTGTTCCGTGCTATCTAATAGCGCCTTTTGAGAATTTTGTAGAGGATTGAATTATGGCCCGTGTTAAGCGTGGTGTAGAGGCGCGTCGTCGTCACAAGAAAGTTTTAAAAGCTGCTAAAGGTTACTACGGTGCACGTTCTCGTACCTTCCGTGTTGCCAAGCAAGCGGTTATCAAAGCTGGTCAATATGCTTATCGCGATCGTCGCGTTAAAAAGCGTAATTTCCGTGCTCTGTGGATCACTCGTATCAATGCTCAATCTCGCGCTGAAGGTTTGACCTATAGCCAATTGATTGCTGGCTTGAAAAAGGCGAGCATCGTTCTCGATCGTCGTGTACTGGCCGACTTGGCTGTATATGACAAAGCGGCATTTGCTGCTGTTGTTGCGAAGGCTAAATCAGCTCTGGCTGCTTAATCGTCCAGCAACGGAAAGCTCGAAAGAGCTTTTGTGAACGCGATGAAAAAGGGAGGAGCTTTGGTTCCTCCCTTTTTTTATGGCTTTATTTAACGATTCAAATTGGAAAAGCAGATGGAAAATCTCGCTGCGCTTACCCAAGAAGCGCTCAAATCAGTGAATGATGCTCAGGATCTTGCTGCACTGGATTCCGTGCGCGTGGACTATCTGGGTAAAAATGGCAGTATTACATCGCTGATGAAAACGCTCGGCAAGTTGACACCGGAAGAGCGCCCGGCTGCCGGCGCCGAAATCAATAAGGCAAAGGACGCAGTGCAAGAGGCATTGAGTCAGCGTAAACACTTGCTTGAGAAGGCGGAAATCGATGCAAAGCTTGCCAATGAAGTAATCGATGTCACCTTGCCAGGGCGGGGCCAGCATACTGGCGGCCTGCATCCGGTTACTCGCACACTGCAACGAATCGAAGAAATTTTTGCCGCTGTAGGTTACAGCGTTGAGGTCGGCCCGGAGATTGAGGACGACTATCATAACTTTGAAGCACTTAATATTCCGTCTCACCATCCTGCACGTGCAATGCACGATACGTTTTATGTTGATGATACCCACGTATTGCGTACACACACATCGCCTGTACAGGTGCGCACTATGGAAAATAAGCGGCCACCGATTCGGGTGATTTGTCCTGGTCGCGTTTATCGTTGTGATTCCGATGTAACTCACTCACCCATGTTTCATCAGGTTGAAGGGTTAGTTGTAGATAAAAACATCAGCTTCGCAGATTTGAAAGGCACTATGGATCAGTTCCTCAAGGCCTTTTTCGAGGCCGACGTGCCTGTGCGTTTTCGCCCATCCTATTTTCCGTTTACTGAGCCATCTGCAGAGATGGATATTCAATGTACTCAGTGTCGCGGCAAGGGTTGTCGCATGTGCAAGAACACTGGCTGGCTCGAAGTGGGTGGCTGTGGAATGGTGCATCCTGAGGTGTTTAAATCCAGCGGTGTTGATCCAGATGTTTACACTGGTTTTGCCTTCGGTATGGGCGTAGAGCGTCTTGCAATGCTGCGCTATGGCGTGAATGACTTGCGTCTGTTTTTTGAAAACGATTTGCGCTTCTTAAAACAGTTTTAACGGAACGAATAAATTATGAAAATCAGTGAATCCTGGTTGCGTGAATGGGTTAATCCAGAAGTTGGCACCGAAGAATTGGTTGCCCAGCTCACCATGGCTGGTTTGGAAGTTGATGCGGTTGAATCTGTTGCTGGCGAGTTCAGCGGCGTAATCGTTGGAGAAATTGTTGGCTGTGAGCAGCATCCTGATGCTGACAAATTGCGTGTATGTCAAGTGGCGGGTCTTGAAGGTTTGTCGCAAGTGGTCTGTGGTGCGCCCAACGCACGTGTAGGGATCAAAATTCCATTTGCCACCATTGGTGCCAAACTACCCGAGTTTGATATCAAAAAAGCAAAGCTGCGTGGTGTTGAATCTTTCGGCATGCTCTGTGGTCAGACCGAGTTAAAAACGGGTGACGATGACGCCGGTGTTTGGGAATTGTCTGCTGATGCACCGGTAGGCACCAACCTGCGTGAATATCTCAATCTGGATGACAAGTTAATTGAAGTAGATTTGACACCCAATCGCAGCGATTGCTTAAGTGTAAAAGGTATTGCGCGCGAAGTAGGTGTGCTGAATCGCGCCCCCGTTACTGCCCCTGCAATTACCCCTGTGCCCGCCAGTGTTGCCGATACTTTTCCGGTTCATCTGGAGGCGGGCAGTGCGTGTAGCCGTTATGTCGGTCGCGTGATTCGCAATATTGATATTAATCGCCCAAGTCCTGCTTGGTTGCAAGACAAGTTGGTGCGTTCCGGTTTGCGCAGTATTGATGCAGTAGTTGATGTCACCAACTATGTGTTGATCGAATTGGGCCAACCAATGCACGCGTTTGATCTGTCCAAGTTAAATGGTGCAATTCAAGTGCGTATGGCGACTCAGGGTGAATCTCTGGTGTTGTTGAATGACCAGGAAGTAAAGCTTAATGCCGATACTATGGTTATCGCTGATCAGGATTCCGCTCTGGCGGTTGCGGGCGTAATGGGTGGCAAGGCTAGTGCTGTATCTGCAAGTACCCGCGATATCTTCTTGGAAAGTGCGTTCTTTAATCCGCTTGCCATTGCTGGTCGCGCGCGTTCTTATGGTTTGCATACCGACTCTTCGCATCGTTTTGAGCGGGGTGTTGATTACAACCTGCAGGAAGAAGCTATTGAACGAGCCACGCAGCTGTTGTTGGAGATAGTGGGTGGTGAAGCTGGTCCGTTGGTACATGTGACTAACGAACATCTTCCGCAAGAGCGTCAGGTAAGTTTGCGTAAAGCGCGTATTCTCAGTGGCTTGAGTCTGGATATGGCTGATGACGAGGTGGTGGATATTCTCTCCCGCCTTGGTCTAAAGCTGCTGGGTCAATCTGAATCTGGCTGGACATTCAGCGTTCCTAGTTATCGCTTTGATATCTCCATCGAGGCTGATCTTCTGGAGGAATTGGCGCGGGTTTATGGTTATAACCGCTTACCGACGCGTAGCCTGGCTGCGCCTATGGACATAGAGCCTCATCCGGAGGCAAGGATTGGTTTGCCGCTGTTGCGCAATCAGTTGATTGCGCGCGGTTATCAAGAGGCGATTACATACAGCTTTATTGAGCCAAAGCTATCTGCTTTGTTTGATCCAAGCGTGGAGCCTGTTGTTCTGCGCAACCCTATCAGTGCCGATATGGCCGCTATGCGCACCAGTCTGATACCAGGTTTGGTAAGTGTATTGCGCAATAATTTGAATCGTCAGCAAAATCGTGTTCGCCTGTTTGAATCTGGTTTGCGTTTTATCCCGTCGGCCGATGGTTTGAAACAGGAGGCGATGCTTGCAGGTTTGATTTATGGCAGCCGCAATCCCGAAGTTTGGGCCAATGCTACAGAATCAGTGGACTTTTTCGATCTAAAGGGTGACTTGGAGTCGCTGTTAGCACTCTCAGGTAAGCAAGACGCCTTCTCTTTCGCGGTAGAGGCTGTGCCAGCGTTGCACCCAGGGCAGTCGGCGGCTATTTACCGCAACGGCGAATGGCAGGGCGCTATAGGTGCACTGCATCCCAGCCTGCAACAGCAACTGGATATTCCACAATCGGTCTACGTGTTTGAGGTTCGTCTGTCGGCGCTCCTTGATGCGAGTATTCCGGCATTTGTTGCGCTATCTAAATTCCCCGAGGTTCGCCGTGATCTGGCACTGCTGGTTGATCGCAGAATTCCTGCCGACAAGCTTTTGGCGGCGGTTAAAGATCAGGCAGGGGAGTGCCTTAAAGACTTAAAGATCTTTGATGTTTATATGGGCAAAGGCATTGATCCACATAGAAAAAGTGTCGCCATGGGGTTGACCTTTCAGCATCCTTCACGCACTCTTAATGAAGATGAGATCAACGCCTCCATTGACTCGGTTGTCCGTTATTTGGAGGTGAATTTTTCCGCCACCCTCAGATAGGGAATAATAATTATGTCGGATGGTGCTTTGACCAAAGCTGACTTGGCCGAGAAACTTTACGAGGATCTCGGACTCAATAAACGTGAAGCCAAAGAATTGGTGGAGCTCTTCTTTGAAGAGATTCGCCATGCTTTGGAGAACAATGAACAGGTCAAACTTTCTGGCTTTGGCAATTTTGAGTTGCGCGATAAGAGCCAGCGCCCTGGACGTAATCCTAAAACAGGTGAAGAAATACCTATCAGCGCCCGTCGCGTTGTTACCTTCCGTCCAGGACAAAAACTTAAGGCGCGAGTAGAAGCTTATGTTGGAACCGAGTCATAACGACGAACTTCCCGTAATACCCGGTAAGCGTTATTTCACTATTGGTGAAGTAAGTGAGCTATGTGCGGTGAAGCCGCACGTGTTGCGATACTGGGAGCAGGAGTTCCCCCAATTGAATCCTGTGAAGCGTCGTGGTAATCGGCGTTATTACCAACGTCAGGATGTGCTGACAATACGTCAAATACGTAGTTTACTCTATGATCAGGGTTTCACAATTGGTGGTGCTCGCTTGCAGATGTCTAATGACTCTGTGCCGGCAAACGCAAGCCAACTCAATCGACTAGTCGAGCGTATGATCGATGACTTGGAGCATGTTCTTGATTTGTTGAGTGTTAAATAGCGTTATCAATTCTCTAGCGTCGATTTTTTTAATTTATTTGTGAGTGTGCGCTATTGCAATATATGACAAAAGACAGATTATAGAAAACTCTAATTGCATTACTAATAAATTAGGGTATTATGCCGATCCTTCGCGAGGGCCATACTGTGGCTAAACTTGTGAAAATGTCGGAGCGTAGCGCAGTCAGGTAGCGCACCATACTGGGGGTGTGGGGGTCGTGGGTTCAAATCCCGCCGTTCCGACCAATCAATAAAAAAGCCGCTTTTAAGCGGCTTTTTTATTGCCCATGTTTTTTACTGTTCGCACCTTCTCCTTTCTCTTGTTTTCATCTCTAGTGGCAAGCTTTTGTTAAAGTGCTAACATTCGAGCTTGTATTATTTATCGCTAAATCCCTGCAAAGAAAATAAATAGAGGTATTCTCGTGGCAAAGCAATTAATGATTTATGACAATATTCAACCGCTCTCATCTGAAACTCATCGCAACTGGGCAGTAATGGTTGAGGATTATTCTTTTGTGTCACACATGATTTCAGTTCCTGTGTTGGCAACTGAAATCCCTTTTGCGGCTGCTGAGTTCCCCATTGTTTTTTCGGCTACTGCCACTGAAGGGGAATACATTCCCTTGGCTGTTATGGGTTTGAGAGAAGGTGAGAACTTGTTTTTGAACGAGAAAAACCAATTCACTTCTCGTTACATCCCGGCGTTTGTGCGTCGTTATCCCTTTGTGCTAGGCGGTGATAAGGCCGCTGATACTATGGCATTGTGTATCGATGCAGATAGCTCCACAGTAATTAAAGATGGAAGTAAAGGGCGCAAGCTGTTTGAGGAGAATGGTGAGCAGAGTGCTCATTTGAAAGAGGTGGTGGAGTTTCTAAAGGATTACCAGTATCGCGCTGAAATGACCAAAGTATTTTGCAAACGTCTTCATGAGTTGGATTTGCTTGAACCGATGCAAGCGAACATTACGTTCAAGGGGCGCGAAGATGCCAATATGAACCTCACTGGCTTCTACGTTGTTAAGCGTGAAAAGTTAAAGGCTCTTGCTGATACAGATGTTTTGGATTTGTTTAAGCGTGATGGGTTAGAGTTGATTTATAGCCATATGCAGTCCCTGAATAATCTAAATGTATTGATCAGTAAAAAATCTACAAAGCTATCCAAGTAAGATTTTTTAAGTTTTAACAGAGGCCGGGATCCTATGGGTTCCGGCCTTTGTATTTGCTGGTAATGAAGAAATAACAATCGCTTAGCGATTGCGATAGCGTGCGGCAATTTGTTTCACTTTGCGCTCTGCGCTAGAAAATGCATCACGTACAGCTACATGTATGGATTCGTCATCCTGGGTAATTGCGACAGGATGGCCTTTAATGTCCAGTTCGATAGACGCTCGGTATTGTTTGCCTTTGTGTTTGTGCTGGTGAGGAGCATCTAGAACAACTCGACTGTGAACGATTTGATCGGTGTATCGGTTAAGTTTTTCGAGTTTTTTGGTGATGATGTCGTTTAGTGCGGAAGAAGAGTCCAGATCACGATATACAACGTCGACAGCAGGTTTCATCGTAAAGCTCCTTAACGTTTATGGTAGGAGGGAGGTTGACCTATTGATAAGTATTGACACCCTCTCTTCTTTTATGGAACGTTCTTCAATAAATATCAAGTTTCGACACTGTTTTTCTTAATAATATTTTGATCTCTTGTTTAGCACTTTCTGATCTTAATGCCATATCTTGGATCGATCAGGTATTTATACTGATCGATCCATACCGTTCCAGATTAAGTAAAACATCGACCGTGTAGAATAAATTGATGGTGCTGAAAATGGAAAATGTACCCTGGCGGGGTAGATGCCGGAGCTATTCCCTAAGATTACGTTTTGGGCTTAGTAAGATTGAGTTTGCAAATCGTCCCTATCAGTTTTCTTGGCGCAAGGGCAATTTTCTGAGGTTGTCATTAATGCCAGTGCTATAGGAGTATATGGTAGTCGAGGTTTGGGTTGCCTTATCGGGTCGTCAGCTGTTTTAGAAGGCTTTGCAGCTGGATTGTGTCGTGATTGGTAGGCGGCTGAGCTGTTTTCTGTACCGGTTTTTGTGTTGCGTTTGTTCTCTGTCGAAGTGGCGGCGGTACTGTCTCTAGCTAGTCAGAGCGTTTTCTCGGAAGGGACGGAGCATTTAGGTTTCTGCTGCAGGTGTCCAGCATTGGTGCGGACGGTTGATAATATTTTAAAAAAATAATTTACATCTCCTTGAAAGTACATTGATTGGCCTTATTTCAAAAATGTGATCGCTCTCTAGAGGATTACTTTTTAAATACGGTTCGATCTTACGATGAGCCCCTATTGCATCTATTGCTCTTTTGAGGATGATTAATATGCGTAATTTTGATTTTTCCCCACTTTACCGTTCAGCAATTGGTTTTGATCGTATGGCTAATATGTTGGATAGCCTTTCCCGCACTGAACAAAATCAACCAACTTATCCGCCTTATAATATTGAGTTAACCGGTGAGGATAAATATCGCATTACCATGGCGGTTGCAGGGTTTGAGAGGTCCGAGTTAAATATAGAAGTTAATCAAAACAATCTCACTGTTTCTGCAAATAAAATAGGGGATCAGCAGCAGCGTACTTATTTGCATCAAGGTATAGCGGCGCGCAGTTTTGAGCGTCGATTCCAATTAGCGGATCATGTCCAAGTCCAAGCTGCGCACTATCAAAATGGTCTGCTCCATATAGATTTGCAACGCATTATTCCCGAAGCAATGAAGCCTCGAATCATTCCAATTGGAGTGCAGGCTGCAGATACAGAGAAGCTGGGTGTGGTGCAAAATGACTCTGTTGGTGTGATAGAATCGCACACAAATGCTGCCTGATTGTGAGTGGTTAAAATATTTTTCAAGCAAAGCTCTGACATCAAATGATCTCAGGGCTTTATGTTGAAAAGAGTTTCGCTCTCACGGTTTCCCTGTATGCGTTAGGCGTTATTGCCAAGTTCTTTTTAAATAATACGGTGAAATAGTTGGTGTCCTGATAGCCAACTTTATCTGCTATTTCAGCGATCGATAAATTACTTGTTTTTAATAAATCTTTTGCAGTGTTGATCCGAACTTCCTGAAGATATTCCAGCGGTGTTTTCCCCAGTGCATTTTTGAAGCGTCGATTGAGCGTGCGCACGCTCATGCCAAAACGTTCGCTTACTTGTGGAAACAAAATCTCGCGATGGTAGTTGTCTTCGAGCCAAATTTGGATTTGTGTAATCTGTTCATCTGGATGTGGGTTGTTGCTGGCTTCAAAAAAGCCGCTGCTATCGTAGGATTTTCGGATTTCATGAGAGAAGTGTCGCTCGACATGGCTAGCAATTTTTTTGCCGAAAAAGCGATGGATAAAATGAACAGTCAAATCAGCTAGAGAGTTCACGCTTGCTGCACAGTAAAGGCTGCCTGCTTGGGTAATGAAATACTGCCTTTTGAGTTGGGTTTCTGGATAGTCCCGTTGAAACTGGTCGAAGTAGTGCCAGTGAGTTGTTGCTGCTTTGCCATTCAATAGGCCGGCCTCTGCGAGAAAACAGCAGCCCGTTCCTACAGCACTGATAATTGCGCCATTTTGATGTTGTTGTTGCAGCCATGGAATCAGGGCTGCATTTCTTTTAACTATGGGGCGAGGGTTGCGCCAGAGTCCTGGAATGTAAATCAAATCGCTTTTTGTCACTTGCTCAATTGTTTTGTCTGGCTGCCAGCGCATGCCTGTTCTGACAGGAACTGGTTCGCGTGAGATAGCCAGTGTTTGGATGTCGATTTTTCGTCTCTGTGAGGCTTCCAGCATAGTGTTGCTCGCGCTCTCGGCTGCCAGCAGCATTTCCATTGGTAGGGTGCTACTTGTGGCGAGCATCTGATCACAGAGGACGAAGTAGATCTTTACTGGTGGATTATTGCGCATCGCTTGAACCTAAATGGATTGGTCTTTATTGGCCAATTTAGCAGATAAAATGACTGAATTAGAAGGTAGCGAGAAAAGCTTATCGCAATACACTTGTTCTACTTGTTGCTGTTTATGGTGGAGTTTTTATGTCGCTTGCACGCCTGCCGATTATTGTGGGGTTTGGGGGATTCAACGCTGCAGGGCGCAGTTCGGGTCACCATGCTTATCGCCGGATGGTCATTGAAAGTCTTGAGGCTGCAGAACGCCAGGAAACCTTGGCAGGGCTGGCAATAATGATGGGGCTGATTAGCTTTGCTGATGGAAGTTACCGTGATAAGGAAGGGGGGGCGCTGGATTTGCCTGGGATTGAAGAGCGATATGGCTCGGAAATCCTGGATGGCACATTAATAAGGCGCATAGATAAAACATTTTTTGATGTGGATGCTGTTCACTGGCAAAAGTCAGCCACTGTTGGGCTGGAAGTCGCGCCTCTGGTTTTCGAGTTGCGCAAACGCGACCTGCCAGAGCCTGTGCCTGTGGGTTGGCAGTTGGAGGAGATTGATGCTGACCGCATGCGTATTACTGCGAATGTTGGCCTGAACGTCAAGTTTGATAGCTACCGCGATTTGCCGGTTAAATCTGCCGGCCAAATGCCGCGTGGTTTTAACCCAGGCTCACTCTATAACTCTCATTATCACCCCAGAGCCTTGCAGTTGGCGGTTATAGGTGCGTCTGATGCGCTTAGGTCGACGGGGCTTTCCTGGCAGACAATTATTGATGCTGTGCAGCCTGATGAAGTTGGCGTCTATGCCAGTAATGTGATGAGTCAAATGGATGAAAATGGCTTCGGTGGATTGCTGCAGTCTCGCTTGAAAGGTAATCGCGTAAGCGCGAAACAGTGCCCTTTGGGCTTGAATACCATGCCAGCTGACTTTGTGAATGCTTATATCTTGGGGAGTGTGGGGCAGACTGGTGCTGTCACCGGTGCGTGTGCATCCTTTCTTTACAATCTACAAGCTGCCGCTGATGATATATCCGCGGGTAAGTGTCGCGTTGCGTTGGTTGGTTGCGCTGAAGCTCCCATAGTGGCTGAAATCATAGATGGTTATGCAACCATGGGTGCACTTGCAAGCGAAGATAAGCTGAAGAAATTGGATGGCGTGGACGAGGTGGATCCGCGTCGTACCAGTCGACCTTTCGGGGAAAATGCCGGTTTTACCATGGCAGAGGCGAGCCAATACATTGTTTTGATGGATGATGCATTAGTGATGGAGTTGGGCGCTGATGTTCATGGTGCCGTGGGTGACGTATTCATCAATGCGGATGGTTTCAAAAAGTCCATTTCTGCGCCGGGACCAGGCAATTACATCACCATGGCCAAGGCCGTCGCTTCGGCTCGCGCAATCCTGGGTGAGGAGTCTGTGCAGAAACGCTCGATAATTCAGGCGCATGGCTCAAGCACTCCGCAAAATCGGGTTACTGAATCGCAGATTTTTGATCAGATCGCTCAAGTTTTTGATATTACCAATTGGCCTGTGACGGCGGTCAAGGCTTACGTTGGGCATTCTCTATCGGCGGCAAGCGGCGAGCAGTTGATTGCCAGTTTGGGGATTTTTAAATATGGCATAGTGCCAGGCATCAAAACCATTAGTAAGGTTGCTGATGACGTTTATTCGAAGCGATTGGCCATTTCCACTCGTGACCAAATTCGTCAAGAGCCAATTGATGTGGCTTTTTTGAATTCAAAAGGCTTCGGTGGTAACAACGCGACGGCCAGTATTTTTGCGCCTCATATTGTAAATTCAATGCTGGAGCGTCGTTATGGTGGGCAAAAATATGCTCATTACAAAGTGGCCAGGCAACAGGTTCGGGCGGCAGTTACCGCTTATGACAAAGCTGCGCTCAAGGGTGACTTCTCTACCATTTACCATTTTGGCGAAGGGCTCATTGATGAGTCGATGATCCATATGGATAAGCAGCAGTTGACTCTTCCGGGCTTCGCGCAACCTATTGATTTGCAATTTACTAATCGATTTGCGGATATGTTTGACTAAATCTAGTAATTGATTTGCTTCCAGTCCACAGCAACTAGGGGGAGATGCTGCTGATTACCTCTACGGCCTATACAAAGCTATTCGTTTCCCTTAGAATACTGCGCCTTTCGCACAGCTTATTGTGCGACTAACGATTTTAACCGGAAAGGCTTGCCTTTCCCTTACAGTAAACACAGGAAGAAGACCTCAATGGTAACTATTCGTCTGTCACGTGGTGGCTCTAAAAAGCGCCCTTTCTATCATCTGACCGTAACTAACAGCCGTAGCGCCCGTAATGGCCGCTTTATTGAACGTATCGGCTTCTTTAATCCAGTTGCCCGTGGTCAAGAAGAGCGTCTGCGTATCGATGCAGATCGCTTGCAATACTGGGTTGGTCAGGGTGCACAATTTTCCGAGCGCGCTGAACAACTGGTTAAAGAAAGCAAGAAAGCTGCTTAATTGTTTGCTCATAACAGTAAAGGCGCCTGATGTCTGCGGAATCCAATTTAGTTAATGTCGGGCGAATTACCGCTGTTTATGGTGTGAAGGGGTGGGTGAAAGTCCACTCTTACACTGAGCCGCAAGAAAATCTTTTTGAATATCATCCTTGGTTTTTGAAAACCAAGCATGGCATAAAAAAAATTGAAATCGATGATGCCAGACCGCATGGTGACGCTTTTGTTGCGCATATTGTTGGTGTGGATGATCGTGATCTTGCCATGCAGTACACGGCTGCTGATATAGCCATCGAACGTGACTTGCTGCCTGAACTAGATGAAGGTGAATATTACTGGAGTCAGTTGGAAGGCTTGGCGGTATATTCCCAGTTTGATGGCAAAAGGCAGCGTTTAGGTGTCGTTTCCAAGATTATGGAAACGGGAGCTAATGATGTGCTGGTGGTTGCGGGCGACATTGGAAGCATCGATCAGCGTGAACGCTTGATTCCCTATGTGCCAGGTCAGTTTGTTTTGTCGATTGATTTGACCGCTGGTGAAATGCAAGTTGATTGGGATCCCGAGTTCTAGTAACTGCAGATTCCGGACATCAAGGCGAGAGGAGTTATCGTCAATTGCTCAAGATTGCGGTCATCTCTATTTTTCCCGAAATGTTTAATGCGATTTCTGGTTTTGGTGTTTCCGGCAGGGCGATTAAACAATCGCTCGTGGAGTTGAAAGTTATAACGCCTCGTGATTTTGCCCATGATCGCCACTCAACTGTAGACGACCGCCCCTATGGCGGTGGTCCTGGAATGGTAATGATGGTTCAGCCTTTGCGCGATGCAATTGCAGAAGCGAAGCGGTGGGCTGGTGATGACGCAAAAATTATCTATCTGTCGCCGCAAGGCAGAACAATAGATCAGGCCGGTGTAAATGAGCTGGCTAAATACTCTAATATGATTCTCTTGGCGGGACGCTATGAGGGCATTGACGAGCGTTTATTGCAGACTGTTATAGATGAAGAGTGGTCCATTGGTGATTACGTATTAAGTGGCGGTGAGCTTCCAGCAATGGTGCTGATCGACGCGGTGATAAGGCTGATTCCCGGTGCTTTGGGGCACGCGCTTTCTGCAGAGCAGGATTCATTTACGGACGGTTTGTTGGATTGCCCACACTATACTCGTCCGGAAAATTTTGAAGGAATGCGTGTACCTGAGGTGTTGTTGTCGGGTAATCACGAACTTATTCGCCGCTGGCGTTTGAAACAAGCGCTAGGGCGGACTTGGCTGAAAAGACCAGATTTATTGCATGCAATAAAATTAACCGAGGAGCAGCAAGCGCTGTTGACGGAATATCGTCGTGACCTTGATACGACAAACTCTAGCTGTGAAGCTATAGACTCTTAGGAGAATATCAATGACTAACCCAATTATTCAGGCGTTGGAAAACGAACAACTGAAAGCAAGTGTTACCGAATTTTCGCCAGGTGATACCGTCATCGTAAATGTGAAAGTAAAAGAAGGTGATCGCGAGCGTGTACAGGCTTATGAAGGCGTTGTAATTGCTATTCGTAACCGTGGTTTGAACTCTGCTTTTACCGTGCGCAAAATTTCTCACGGTGTTGGTGTTGAGCGTACCTTCCAAACTCACAGTCCATTGATTGAGAGCGTTGTTCTCAAGCGTCGTGGCGATGTGCGTCAAGCCAAACTGTATTACCTGCGTGACCTTACTGGTAAGGCTGCTCGTATCAAAGAGAAGTTGGTATAAGTTTTACTTTTGCACATTTGCTTTTGATCGAGTGTGTGAAAAACAAAAAGCCGGGCAGGATACTGTCCGGCTTTTTGTTTGTTGGCTTGGTGTTGTCGTTGCGAGAATAAATGGCTAAAGTCCGCGTAAGTTATCATTAAAGCAGTTGAAAATTATGACCGGAGATAGTCCAGATAAAATATCTGCGGGGGATTCTTTATTAATTGCGGATTTCCTTGATGCTATTTGGATGGAAAAAGGCCTTAGTGCCAATACCCAAGAGTCTTATCGGCGCGACCTGAGTCAGTTTGCCATATGGTTGGCGGGCCGTGGAGGGGGGGTTGTGAGTGCTGACGCGGCATTGATTCAGGATTATTTGAATGATCGCCTGCAGGCCCAGCTTTCCAGTCGGACAGCAGCGCGTTTTTTGTCATGCTTGCGCGGTTTTTACCGTTATCTTTTGCGTGAAAACAGATTATCTGAAAATCCTTTGGTGCTTATCGATAATCCAAAATTATCTCCTTCCTTGCCGAAATCTTTAACCGAAGCGGATGTCGAAGCACTGCTTGCTGCGCCTGATATTGATGATCCCATGGGTTTGCGTGATCGAACTATGCTCGAGGTTCTATATGCCTGTGGGCTGCGTGTGAGTGAGCTGGTGGGTTTGACCATGTCACAGGTTAATTTGCGACAAAATGTTATTCGTGTGCTGGGAAAGGGCAGTAAAGAGCGGCTTATCCCAATGGGGGAAGAGGCCGCGATGTGGCTGCAGAAGTATTTTCGCGAAGCGCGACCTGTTCTGCTGAATAATCTACCAGATGAGGTAGTATTTCCCAGTGTGCGTGCCCAGCCGATGACGCGCCAGACCTTTTGGTATCGTATTAAGCACTGGGCGAGTGTGGCCGGAATAGAGAAAGACTTGTCGCCGCATACGTTGCGACACGCTTTTGCGACCCATTTATTGAATCACGGGGCTGATTTGCGTGTGGTACAGTTGCTGCTCGGTCACAGCGATCTGTCCACCACACAGATTTATACTCACGTGGCAAAACTGCGAATGAAGCAGCAGCATGCAGAGCATCATCCGCGCGGTTAGGTGCCAAGTGTTAAATCCATATTTTCTTCACTTAGAGATACTTAGATGATAAAAAAATTAAAAAAGATCGGTTTTATCGCCTTGCTAGGTTTTACGGGCAGCGCATGGATGATGGTGGTGCCTTTGGCTTCAGCCCAAGGTGAATTGTTAAAGCGAAAAACTACCGAAGAAATCATTCTTGAAAAACTGCGCCAAGCGCGCCCCGATATTAATTTTGGTGAGCCACGCCCATCCGTTATTAAGGGTTTGTATCAGGTGCAGGTTCCGGGTGGCCCTTTGTTGTTCGTCACGCCAGAAGGTGACAAGTTTATTGCGGGAGAAGTGTTTGGCATCGACGCTAGCGGATTTTCAAAAATCGAAGATCCCTACGTTATTGAGGAACGTAAAAAAGCTCTAGCCAGCTTGAATGCAAAAGACAGTATTGTTTTTAAACCGAAAGGTAAAACCAAAGCCGTTGTATATGTATTCACGGATATTGATTGCGGGTATTGCCGCAAGTTGCATAGCCAGATGCACGCCTACAACGAAGGTGGCCAGGAAAAGCCCGGCTACAACGATTTGGGTATAGAGATCCGTTATTTAGCCTATCCGCGCGCAGGTATTCCTAGTCCTTCCGCGGATAAGCTGATATCTACCTGGTGTGCTAAAGACAAGCAAGATGCTATGACTAAATTGAAGGCAGGCCAAACGGTTGCTAATGCGGTTTGTGATAATCCTGTAGCTAAACAATTTCAATTAGGCGGCCAGTTGGGGGTTAATGGAACACCCGCACTGTTCTTGCCGGACGGCAAATTAATGCCTGGCTATTTGCCGCCTGAAGAGCTGGCAAAAACTCTGGGTATATAACTTTATGGCGTGTTTAGCGCCACATTGAAAGTTCTTGCCGGCCGCTTTACCCCTGCATTGACACTGACGGCCACCATGAGTATGGTGGCCGTCTTTTATTATTGGCGTAATTTTCATTAGCATTTAACGAGGAATTCACCTTGAAACCGGTAAGAGTTGGCATCTGCGGTCTTGGCACCGTGGGCAGTGGTACAGTAAATATTCTCACGCGCAATAAAGCGCTGATTGATGCCCGTGCCGGCTGCGACATTACCATAGTACAAATTGGCGCACGTCGCGATAATCCCAGTTGCGACACATCTGCATTCAATGTGACTCGCAATGTATTTGATGTTGCGAATAACCCGGATGTAGACGTTCTGGTTGAAGTAATGGGAGGAACCACTGTTGCCAAAGATCTTATTCTCAAAGCGATTGAAAATGGCAAACACATCATTACCGCTAACAAGGCTTTGATCGCCCATCACGGCAACGAAATTTTTGCTGCGGCAAAAGCCAAGGGCGTGACCGTTGCTTTTGAGGCCGCTGTTGCTGGTGGTATCCCTATTATCAAGGCGATTCGCGAGGGCTTGGCCGCAAATAAGATTGAATGGCTTGCCGGCATTATTAACGGCACGGGTAATTTCATTCTCACTGAAATGCGCGACAAGGGGCGATCTTTTGCAGATGTATTGGCCGAAGCTCAGGCGCTAGGCTATGCCGAAGCTGACCCAACCTTTGACGTTGAGGGCATAGATGCTGCGCATAAGTTGGTAATTCTTGCCTCCTTAGCATTTGGTATTCCACTTGAAATCAACAAGGTATTTACTGAGGGAATTACCAAAATTGCTACAGAAGATGTGGCCTATGCAGAGGAGTTGGGCTACCGCATTAAAAATTTGGGAGTTGCACGTCGTACTGACAAGGGCATTGAACTGCGCGTGCACCCGACATTGATTCCCGAGAAACGCTTGATTGCCAATGTTGATGGTGTGATGAACGCCGTGCTAGTAAAAGGTGATGCTGTAGGTGCAACCTTATATTACGGTGCCGGTGCGGGTGCTGAGCCTACAGGCTCGTCAATTGTCGGCGATATCGTTGATGTGGCGCGCACGCTTACTGCTTCGCCGGAGCACCGAGTGCCTTATTTGGGTTTTGATGCGAATTTTGTTTCGGCGCAGCCCATACTTCCTATCGAGGAGGTAGAAACCGCTAACTATTTGCGTATGTCGGCGCAGGATAAGCCGGGTGTTTTATCAAAAATAGCCACTATTCTGAGTGATTCGGGCATTAGTATTGAGGCGATGATTCAGCGCGAAGCCAAAGAAGGCGAGTCTACCGTGCCACTAATTTTGCTTACTAATAAGGTGCAGGACAAAAAACTCACTGCCGCGATTCGCAGCATAGAGGCGCTTGATTCTATTACTGGTGCGGTACAGCGCATCCGAGTTGAAGCATTGAAATAATTTAGGATTCATACCGTGAAATACATCAGTACTCGTGGCCTTGCGCCTGCACTAAATTTTGAAGAGGTTGTACTCACCGGTTTGGCGCCCGATGGTGGGCTGTATGTGCCGGAAACTTTGCCAACCTTCAGCCAGGAAGAAATCGCTTCATGGGCTGGTTTGTCATATCAGGAACTGGCATTCAATGTGATGAAGCCTTTTGTTGCCGGTGCCGTCAGTGATGAAGATTTCAAAAAAATTATCGCTGATGCTTACTCAACATTCCGTCATGACGCGATTGCCCCATTGGTACAAACCGCCCACAACGAGTGGATTCTGGAATTGTTTCAAGGGCCAACTCTGGCATTTAAAGATTTTGCGTTGCAATTCCTTGGGCACTTACTTGATCACCTATTGAAAAAGCGCGACCAAAAAGTGGTAGTGATGGGGGCTACCTCTGGTGATACAGGTTCTGCTGCGATCGAAGGCTGTCGTCGTTGCGATAATATCGATATTTTTATTATGCATCCGCATAACCGTGTATCGAATGTCCAGCGCCGCCAGATGACGACTGTGTTGGCTCCCAATGTATTTAACATCGCCCTCGAAGGTAATTTTGATGATTGCCAGAATATGGTGAAGGCCAGTTTTGGCGACCAGTCATTTTTGCCTGATGGCCGCCAATTGGTTGCCGTCAACTCGATTAACTGGGCGCGCATTATGGCGCAGATCGTTTATTACTTTTACGCTGGGCTGGCTTTAGGGGCTCCGTATCGCCCAGTTGCGTTCTCGGTTCCTACTGGTAACTTCGGCGATATTTTTGCTGGATACTTGGCCAAAAAAATGGGCTTACCAGTTGATCAATTAGTTATTGCTACCAACAGCAACGATATTTTGCATCGCTGCATTAGTAGCAATGATCATAGTAAACATCAGTTGCGGCATACTCTATCGCCCAGTATGGATATTATGGTGTCCAGTAATTTTGAGCGCATGTTGTTTGATTTATACGATCGCGATGGCAATGCAATTCGTCAACTAATGGAGGATTTCAAATCCGGTAGTATGACCTTGAAAGAATCTGCATTGGTACGCGCGCGTCAATTGTTTACCAGTTATGGTGTGTCTGATGAAGTCACTATCGATATGATTCGTTCAGTATTTGATCGCACTGAATACTTGCTTGACCCTCACACGGCGATTGGAGTTGAGGCAGCGCGTAAAACACGTCGCCGCAATGATATTCCAATGGTAGTGCTTGCAACTGCACATCCAGCCAAGTTCCCCGAGGCGGTACGTAAAGCTGGCCAGGATACTGACCCAGCATTGCCACATCATATGCAGGATCTTTTCGAGCGCGAGGAACGTTACACTGTGCTTCCGCAAGATTTGATTAAGGTGCAGCAATTTGTAGCCGCAAATGTACGCAAATAATCTCGCTGAAATACCGTGAGAAAGACGCCGCAGGGATCAACTCCTGCGGCGTTTTTATTTGCAATCAAGAATTAATATGTTGAGCATAAATCCTTGCTCAATCATCGTCCTTATTTTTCAAGAACATTTTTATGCAAAAAAAAATACGCCGTCGCGAGTATTCAAATTTAATTGAGTTTGATGCCTCATTTCATCCTTTGTTACAGCGTATTTATGCTGCGCGTGGTGTGCTAGGTGCTAATGAACTGCAATATTCATTGGCAAATTTACATAAGCCCAGGTTCAAGGGGTTGCCAGAAGCTGTGAGTATCCTGGCAGACGCGGTGGTTGCACAGGCCCGAATACTCGTTGTTGGTGATTTTGATGCAGACGGAGCAACCAGTAGTGCCTTGGCGGTGTTGGCATTAAAAGCCTTTGGTTTGCCTGATGTGGATTTTTTGGTTCCCAATCGTTTTGAGTATGGCTATGGGTTAACACCAGAAATTGTTGCTGTTGCAGCAGCACAGCAACCAGACATTATTATTACTGTCGATAATGGTATTTCCAGTATCGAGGGAGTAAGTGCGGCACGTGATCTTGGTATTGCTGTGATAGTGACCGATCACCATCTTCCGGGTACACAATTGCCTGATGCCGATGCGATTGTGAATCCCAATCAACCAGGTTGCGAGTTTCCCAGTAAAAATCTTGCTGGCGTTGGTGTTATTTTTTACGTGATGAATGCACTGCGCGCTGAGCTTCGCCAAATGGGTTGGTTTGAGGAGAGTGGTATCCCAGAACCAAATATGGCTGGCTTTTTAGATTTAGTGGCCTTGGGAACCGTTGCTGACGTGGTACCGCTGGATTACAACAATCGCATATTAGTCGCACAGGGGCTGCAGCGTATTCGCGCAGGTGTGTGCCGCCCTGGAATCAAAGCGATGTTGGAAGTATCGGGCAAACAGGCTAATAAATTGGTGGCAAGTGATTTTGGTTTTGCATTGGGGCCACGTTTAAATGCAGCAGGGCGCTTGGATGACATGTCCCTCGGCATTCAATGTTTGATGTGCGAGAGTGAAAATCTTGCACGGGAAATGGCAGCCCAGCTCGACGAATTAAATCGTGATCGCAAAGCTATAGAAACAGGTATGCAGCAGGAGGCAATGACTATGCTGCAAAAAATATTACATGGCGATGCGGATAAGCTACCTTGGGGATTATGTTTATTTGATGAAACCTGGCATCAAGGAGTGATAGGTATTTTGGCTTCGCGTATAAAAGATAAATATCATCGTCCAACGATTGTTTTTGCTGATGTCGGTGATGGCCAGATCAAAGGATCCGCTCGTTCTGTTCCCGGGTTTCACATTCGCGATGCGCTGGATGCTGTAGCGGTGCGTTATCCTCATTTGTTGCAAAAGTTTGGTGGCCATGCAATGGCAGCTGGAATGAGTTTGCTGCGCGAGCATTTTGATGAGTTTGCCCAGGCTTTTGATGCAGAAGTTCGGCGGCAATTAAAAGATGAGGATTTGCAAGCTGTTATTGTAAGTGATGGTGAACTTGAATCGCATGAGTTTTCTTTACAGATTGCCAGTCAATTGCGTGATGCTGGCCCTTGGGGACAGCATTTTCCTGAGCCGGTATTTGATGGCGAGTTTTACTTGCTGCAACAAAAACTTGTCGGCACCAACCATCTGAAAATGACCTTATCAATCGATATTCAAGGTCGGCAGTTAATTGATGCGATTGCATTCAATGTAGATACTACGTTTTGGCCCAATCAAGAGCTAAAAAAAGTTCGTGTTGCTTTTAAGTTAGATATTAACGAATTTCGTGGGAAAGCAAATTTGCAGTTATTAGTTGATCATCTTGAGCCGGTGGTTGTAACTTAATAAGGCTTTATTATCATAAAATTTTTACCAATTCCTTTTTAACATTTTCCACAATAATGGGCTGAGCCTCTGCCGTAGGGTGAATGCCATCTCGCTGCATTAGCTCGGAGTTTCCGCCAATACCCTCTAATAGAAAAGGTATCAGTCCTGTTTTATTTTTTTCTGCCAACGCAGGGAAAAGAGCCTTAAATTGATTGCTGTATCTCGCACCGTAATTGGGGGGTATCTGCATCCCGGCAAGTAATACCTTGGCGTTGGCTTTTTTGCTGGCATCTATCATGAACTGTAAATTCTGTTCTAGTAGTTTGAGTGGTTGACCTCGTAGTGCATCATTCCCGCCCAGCTCTAAAATCACTATGTCGGGCTGGTGTTGATTTAACAACATCGGTAAACGACTTTTACCTCCAGAGCTGGTTTCTCCACTGACGCTTGCATTAATGATCTGAACGTTGTTCTTTTGCGTTAATTGTTTTTCCAGCAAGCTAACCCAACCATCTTCGATATCGATTCCATAGCCTGCACTCAAGCTGTCGCCCATGACCAGAATTTTTGTAGGTGCCTCAGCAAAGCTCTGATTGGTGACAATTGTCAGGAGTAAAAACAGGTAAATCTTCAGTTTGTGCATGGTTATCAAAATCCTATGTTAATAGAATGATTCTAATGATGTGCGAATGCTCGTTATCTTTCCTGATTATTGAATAACACCGCTATTGGATAAAGGTTACTTAATTATGTCTGTTGTTGCTATGGTTCAAGCAAATTCAGTTACTAAAGAGGTCGATACCCAGGAGGGCAGGCTAACAATCCTTCATCCTATATCGATCAGTGTAAATCCCGGTGAATCGCTGGCTATCACCGGCGCTTCTGGTTCGGGCAAATCAACCTTGCTAGGTATTCTTGCCGGGCTGGATGTACCAAGCAGTGGCGAAGTAATTCTTAATGGAAAGAATCTTTCACTGTTAGATGAGGAGGGGCGTGCAAAAGTTCGCGCAGACAATCTAGGTTTTATCTTTCAGTCTTTTCAATTATTGCCGGGGCTTAGTGCCCATGAGAATGTCATGTTGCCATTAGAACTGCGTGGTGACAAAGCTGCGAGCAGCAAAGCGCGTGAATTTTTGCAGCGCGTTGGTTTGGGGCAGCGGCTACATCATTACCCTCAACAGTTATCGGGCGGTGAGCAACAGCGCGTTGCAATTGCCCGCGCTTTTGCCAGTGAACCCAAGGTATTATTTGCTGATGAACCTACGGGCAATTTGGACAGTGCCACTGGCGCACGCATTATTGAACTTCTTTTTGAATTGAATCGCGCTCAGGGAACTACACTAATTTTTATTACACACGAAGAGCGCTTGGCCCAGTTATGTTTGCGCCGCGTTGAATTAGCGGCTGGTGCTTTGGTATCCGGGCGGGAGTAGCAGGATGAAATTAGCTATTAATTTATTGCGACGCAATTGGCGAAGTGGCGAATTAAAACTGCTTGGCTTTTCGCTAATGTTGGCGGTAGCGGTGCTCAGTGGCATCGCAATTTTTACTGATCGATTGGAAACCACACTGATCAGCGAAAGCAATAGTGTTTTAGGCGCAGATTATATTGTACGCAGCTCCCAGCCCCACAACAGCGAATGGGAGCAAGAGGCTGCAGAAGCGGGCGTTCGTTATACCAAAGCGGCATTGTTTTCTTCTATGGTATTTGCCGGTGATGAAATGCATCTGGCATCGGTTAAAGCAGTGGATCTGGGTTATCCATTACGCGGTAATTTTGAGGTTAGCACTGTGCCTTTTGCAATGAAAGCCAGTGATATTGAAGTCACCACGCAGGTTCCACAACCAGGAGAAGCCTGGGTCGATTCACGCCTTTTGCCATTATTGAAAATCGATCTGGGTGACAGTGTTGCAGTAGGTGAGTACGAACTGCGTATTAGCCGTGTGCTGATTCGCGAGCCCGACAGCGCTAATCCTTTCAGTATGACTGGAGCGCGCCTGATAATGAATATTGCTGACTTGGAAAAAACCCAAGTTGTGCAGCCTGGCAGTCGAGTCGATTATCAATGGTTAGTAGCTGCAGATGATAATAATCGATTGAAATTTTTTATCGCAGATTTAAAACCAAAGCTGAATAAGCATCAGCGATTGGTGGATATTAATTCTGCGCAAGAAAGAGTAGGGCGCACGTTAGATACTAGTCGTCAGTTCTTATTGTTATCTGCAGTTATTGCGGTATTGCTCGCGGGTGTTGCAATTGCAATTAGCGCGCGTCAATTTTCAGCGCGACATACGGATCAAGTTGCATTGATGAAAAGTTTGGGGGCAAGCGCCAGGTTAATTCGCAGCCTCTATTTTTCGCAACTACTGCTACTTGCCATCATCGCATCGCTGATCGGTTTATTTGTGGGGGAGTTTCTTCAGCGTTTTGTGGCGCTAAGCTTGCAACAGGCCTACCAAATTCGCTTGGGCTCAGCGAGTCTCTACCCCTATGTATTGAGTTTCTTTAGCGGTATTTTATGTTTGGTTTTTTTTGCATTACCTGCGTTATGGTATTTGCCTGGTATACCACCACTTAAAATTTTACGCCGTGAACTGAGTGTGAGCGTGCCTCAAGTGTGGCAACAAGGATTATTAGCATTATTGGCGGTACTTGCTCTGGTGGTATTGTTTAGCCGTGATATGGCATTGGCACTAAGTATTAGCGGTGCTTTATTGGCGGTCATTTTAGTCACTATTATTGCCGCCTTTGGTTTATTGGCACTGAGCAAAAAGATGGTGTTGCATCTTGGAGGATTCTGGCGCTTGGCATTCGCTAACTTACAGCGACAACGCGGTCAAAGTTTGGTGCAAATTCTGGTGTTTGCGGTAGCTATAATGCTGTTATTTACGCTCACCATTGTACGTACTTCGCTCATTGAAGAATGGAAGGTGCAGGTGCCTGATGAAGCGCCGAACCACTTTCTTGTTAACATTCCTCCTGCGGAACTCAGGGATGTGCAGACTATATTGGCTGATAATAATGTGCGCCCCGAACCCATTTATCCGATGATGCGCGCACGTCTCACGCACATCAATGGTGTCGAAACTACCGAGGAACAGCGCGCTGCGGCTAATGCGCTGCGTCGTGAGTTGAATGTTACCTGGTCTGATAAGCTTGCTGAAGATAATAAAATTCTTGCAGGAAAGTGGTGGGATACTTGGCAGCGAAGCAAAGCAAATCTGCCCGGTGTTTCAGTCGAGGAAGGTACGGCAAAAGAAATTGGTTTGAAGCTTGGCGATAAGCTGCAGTTCTCATTCGGTGGTTTATTGATGGATGCAGAGGTTGCCAGTTTCAGAAGTTTGGATTGGCGCAGTATGCGCCCTAACTTCTTTTTTATATTCGAACCAGGATCGCTGGATTCCTACTCGCCAACTTTTATCACTAGCATTTATTTGCCCGCTGAACAAAAGCCGGTAATCAATAAATTATTATTGGATCATCCTACTATTTTAGTTATGGAGTTGGATCGAATTATCGGCCAAATTCGCACTATTATTAATCAGGTAAGTGATGGGGTCTTGTTGGTACTGTGGTTAACGCTCATTGGTGGTTGTCTGGTGCTACTCGCAGCAGTCATGGGCAGTATTGCTACACGCAAACAACAGGCGGGATTGTTACGCGCACTAGGAAGTCCGAGGCGTTTAATTGTTGGCAGTATTTGTGCTGAATTTGCGATATTGGGCTTTCTTGCAGGTTTAATTGCTATTGTAGGAACAGAGATTTTACTGATTAGTTTGCAAACTTTTGTGTTGGAAACCCCCATTCAGCCGCACTACTTGTTTTGGCTGATTTCTCCTTTAAGTGGCGCCTTGTTTGTTGCCGCCCTGGGTTACATCTGCTGTCGTCACACTGTAACTACTCCCCCTGCCGTGGTGTTGCGCGAGGCGGCATAGGTGGGTGCAGGAACTAGTCCCAAAAAATAAGCCCCGCTATATAATGTGCACGATAACCAAACCCGCAAACCGGGTTTGGTTTCCTCTCTCTATCTGGCAAGTTGTACGCTATGAAATCTTCGCATAAAACTGTCCCGCAAAGCCGTGTGTTGGATAAAGGCATTTGGGGGATGAGCCGTCCGATGTTCCTGGATCAAGCTGTAACTTATACGATTCCCTTAATTGATATGTATTTCTTGAGCCGAATCTCAGATGGCGCAGCCGCTGCGGTTGGAGCTGTTACTCCTTTGGTGTTTGTAGCTAATGCTTTTCTCATTGTTAGCGCTTTTGCAGGAGCGAGTATCGCGAGCCAACGTATAGGCGCTAATGACTATCAGCGTGGTAATGCCACTATCGCCGCTTATGCCATTTTCGTGGTTGTGCTTGCATTAATTGCTGCATTGACCGTTAACAATGGTGGCCCTTGGGTTGCATCAGCTATGTCGTTAAGTTCAGCTGTGGAACAGCATGCGCATACCTATCTGTCCATCATTGGTTGGATGGTGGCGCTTTGGGGGTGCCGCGTAATTTATCAAACTGTTTTAAATATTTACGGTGAACCACAGTGGAATACTTACAGCAACATTATCTTATTTGTGGTGAATGTGATCGGCAATGCGATTGCTGTCTACGGTTTTATGTGGATTCCACCAACGGGTGTTGAAGGGGTTGCTGTTGCTAGCGTTATTGCAGCGGGTTCTAGTTTATTATTTGTTGCTCTTGTTGTGCATTTAAAATTGCGAATACATATTCCACTACGCGAGGGTTGGAAAAATTTTTCAGTACTCATGGCGCCCGTAATAATGATTGCTGCACCCTCAGTGCTTGAACCCATGTCTTTCCAAGCATATATGATTGCATTAAATTGGATTGCTGCAGAAGTAGGTGATCTTGCGTTAAAAGTAAAAGTTTATGCTTACAATACGTTTTTATTTTGTTTGATGATATCTGTGGCTCTTGGTATGGCTACAGAATCTATTATTGCCCAGCTTGTAGGACGCAAAGAATTTGATCGGGTTGATCGACAATTAAAACAGAGCTTAAAAATTGCCCTTGTAGGTACAACAATATTGGCGTTAGTCTGGTTGGTATTCAATCAGCCTATTCTTGGTATTTTCAGTGACGACCCAGAGGTTATAGCCATAGGAATTTGGGCTTTTGTGATGAGTTTTTTAGCGGAGCCATGGCGCACGGCAAATATTGTTATTGGTGGTGCTTTACGTTGTGCAGGTGATGCAACTTTTACATCTGTATCCAGCATTACCGTTATTTGGTTTTTCTCTGTGCCCCTTGCATATGTACTGGCGCTTCCACTGGGGCTGGGGCTTTACGGATTATTAATTGCTGCGATACTTGATGAATTAGTGCGAGCTTTAATTAAAGGATGGCGTTGGCGTCAAGGTAAATGGAAATATACCGGTGTGGCAGCGCGCGAAGCGCGCGCTGTTTAACCCGCGTAAAGTCAGGCAATGCCAAGAATAAAAAGAATGCTACCCGATATGAATGCAAATGCAATTACTTTGCCTATGGTCGCCATCCTTTTAATACCTTTGCGCTCAAATACTAAAATGCTTGCGGAGTAAAGCCCACAGAAGGTTATCAGGATAGGCACTATGTACCGAAAATCTATATTGGCTGGAAAAGTCATGCGCATATAGGTAACGCCTGCCCATAAGAAAAAACCTGACAGTAGAATTGGTGCCATTACCGCCAAGTCTTGCCTTGCCATATGATAGATACCTACTATGCAATACAAGAGCATTATTACTGCAAAAAAACTGCAAATAACCGCCATGTTGGTAGATAAAAGGCTAGGATATTTGAACTCGCCAAATAGTCCGGTTTTACCTAAATAGTTCCAGAAAAACTGACGCCCCATACGATCATCGTAGGGGTCGGTATATGGCTCAGTAATGAAAATTTTTGCATCAAACCAAAAATAATTTGCAGCTGTGTTTCCTACCAGGTTTGCCTTTGAAAGCCCATCGATATTATCAATATACAATTTGTCGCGTTTGCCTTCGAGCTTAAGAATTAAACCAGGGCCAACCGTAATAGCTACCGCTACAAACATAATCAATACCGGTGCGATAGACATTTTAAAATAACGTGCCCACTCACCGCTTCGAATCATTTTGAAAAGGCCAATCACACCCAGCACAGCTATCAGAATCTCGCCGTTGGCTTTTGTTACTATCGCCGCTGCACCAATGATGCTTGCCAACATCAAATGGCGTTTCTGATCAGTGCGATACCAGCGAACAATAAAGTACAAGCTGGCACTAAATAAAAAATAAAGCATTGGATCGTTACCAATCCTAACGGAATGGATAATTGAAACTGGCCAAAAAGCGAAGAGTGAACCGATTAACCAAAATAATGAAGATTCAGTTGACTTGATTGCTGATGTCTCAGCCCGTGATTTTGTTTTTAACCTGTACTGATACTCATTTAGTAGTTCGTTAAGTATTAATAGCCCACATAAAACAAAACCCATTGAGTAAAAAAGGCTAAGCATTTGTTGTGCGCGATAGATTGTTACCTTGTTGTGAGGCTCAAACAATTGAGTTGTACGATAAACTAGTGCACCAGTGTAGTAATAAAGCGGGGGGTGGAAAAAGGCACCGCCAGTTGCATAATCAACAGGCGGAGGCATCCAGTGTTTACTTAGGTATTCGCTATAGCCTATGTGATCTCCCAAGTCATGATCCCGAACATCGGCGGGTGTTACGGAAAAATAAAAAATCCGAATTAAGAGTGCGCCAATGAATATAACTTTTATAGGGCTGGCGACTTGCAGTTTACCTTGTATTTTTAGCGATAGGATTATCGAAAACAATGTGCCTAAAAAGTACATTAATCCAAGCGGGGTGCCATGTACTTCTCCGCTAATTACTATTCCCATTAGGCCGCCTTGGTCTGCGTAAACCATATCAATCTTGTTGTCACCTTCATTCAAATAACTGCTGAGATCATAGGTGAAGCCGCGGTTGTAATCTTTGCGAAGATGATCTGGAATAATATTCAGATTTATAGGTTGTTCATTTACTGTGAGCGAAAGAATTTCGTCATCTGGAATGAACCTTAAAATTTCAGTGGAAAATTTATTTATTTTTAGCGTCCCGCTGAAGCGATAAATCCCACTTTCTGGAGATTGCATAAATCCAGGACGATCGATCTGTAAATGGTTGCCAGAGGGTGTAATAAGCGAAAAGTTTGAGAGTGTTGGTTGAGTGATTTTTAGTGTAAATACAAAAAGAATTGCTATTGCGATCAAAACATAGACGGTTTTCGATCTAAAAAAGCTTGAAAATACTTGTCTCATTTATTTTTGTCCCTGAATTTTTTATGTCGTCGTTATTTGTTGGTCGTGTGTTTATCTGCAAGCCAGATTTACTGCTATTGCTTAGCTTCTAGCTGAATTATTGTATTCACCCAATTGGCGTGATCCCATTTGTCATCTTTTAAGGGATCAACTTTAAGATTCAATAATTTGATGCCAGTGACATCTATGTGTTGTGTGGGGATATTGCGTTCATAGCCGTATATCGCAGGTGATTCCCATAGTAGTTTTCCATCTCCCCACACCGAAAACTTAACATCAGCGGTCCCAACTTCATCATCAAGTGCAGCTTTGAAGCTAAAAGTTTTCGCACTTTCAGGTAGTTGATATTGAATGTCCGATCTTGAATGAGTGCCTATTCCCTGTGCGTATCGACGGTTTGCGATAGATAACTTGTTGCCATCAAAGCTTCGATTAATTGCCATGGCACCGTGATCCTGGCGCGCATAATTCATTGGTAAATCTGTTAATAAAACTTGTTGTTCACTGAGTTGTATTTGATGTAAGTGATAGCGGTCAAAAAAATACAGCAACATTACGCCACTGGCTAATACAAAAAACCAAAGTCCGAACAGCGGGATTCGGTAAAAATGTTTTAAGCCTCGGGTTGCTTTTGAAAGAAATTGGTGGTTAGAGAGCTGATCTATGAGCGCTACAATTAATAGCCCAAGGGTTAACCAAGATAAACCTATCCAGATGTCCGAACCATTAATTTCTAGAATGATGAGCATATTTAGCGCGCAAGCCATGCTTATCAGTGCAGGATAGAATATTTTTTGACGCGCCGAGGCGCAGAACCCCAATGCCATTATCGCAGCAGGGAAAAGATAGCGTTCATGCATAGCAGGTAAGAGTGTAAAAAATGCTAGTGCACAAATGCTTGCAGAGAACAGTGAATAACTTAGGAGTTGATTGCCGGCGATATAAATTTTATTTTTTATTAAAAAATAAATTCCATGAACAAACACTAAAAGTGATACGCATGAGAATAATAACATTCCGAAATGCTTGGCCATAAATATGCGCGCCCAAATGGTGTCGCCCTGTACGCCAAAGAGAATCACATTATCGGGTACTGTATTGCCTGTGAGTAGAATCCATACATTTGCCGCATTAAAGGTTGTCATCGGATACTGTCCTAAAGTGTCTATATAGGCTTGGCGGACAGATTGCCAAAAGTGACCTGCAATAATTGATGGTAAAAAAATTAACACTCCCAGTGCGAGCGAAATAAAAATGCCAATAATATGTTGGCGAATTTTGGTAAAAAATAAAAACCCAAATACAGGAGCAAAAGCGATGCTCTGAAATTTTGTGAGTAATGCTAATGCAAATAAGGGGATTGCAAGATATGCGTAGCGCCAGCTGCTGGCAGCTACCAAGCTGCAGTAGACCATGGTTGCAGGAACCAGATCTATCTGTCCCCAAATAGGGCCATTTACCAAAATGGCGGGATTAAATACGGTAAGAATCATGACTATTTGTTGCGCGAGAGGATTAGCTCTTGCTTTCTGCAACTGACGAAAAATAATGATAGTTAGCAGGCAGTGAGACGCTACTACGGGTAGCTGCGTGAGGAATTTTAGTAAATCATTGTGTTCAAGCGGTATTGCGGTAAGGTTGTAAAATTTTCCAACTAGAAAAAGCCAATGAATATAAACAGGGGGGTAGTTGCCATTAAAGCCATCGTAGCCACCGGTAGAAAGTTGTCTTACCCAGTCTTGCCAGTAACCCAAATCTTGGCTGTATCCTTTCAAAAATAAAAAAGCAAAATTTATAGTCACCACTAACATCAAGTAGCCTTGCAGAACGCTATTGGGCATATTGACATGATGTGGTATTGGTAAGAATCCATTCAAAGGTCTAATGGTATGAGGCGCCAATTTTGATTCTTGAGCATTCATAAATAGTTTCTATTTAGAGAACGTTGAAATTAATCCTTTTTTACTATTTCACTAATGTGAAATTTAGGGCGTCTTTTGACTTCTTCGTATATTTTTGAAAGATATTCCCCGATAACGCCCAAGCATAAAAGCTGAATACTTCCAATAAACAGCAGGGGTAATAATACCGATGCCCAACCGGGAGTTGCATTATCAGTAAAAAAGCGTATTGCTAACACCCAGGCAATGAGAGAGAAAGAAGCAAAACCAGAGACCAGCCCTAAAACCGTGATCATACGCAGTGGGGCGGTAGAGAATGCAGTTATGCCTTTCCATGCAAATGACAACATTTTTTTGAGTGGATATTTGCTTTCGCCGGCTTCGCGCGCTTGGCGCTCATATTCCACTACAGATGAGGGATAACCTACTTCACGTACTATGCCGCGTAAAAAAAGATTGGATTCATCATATTCTTTTAGTGACTCCAATGCACGGCGTGACAGTAGGCGAAAATCAGCATGATTGAATACCAAATCAACGCCCATTTTTTTCATTAAATGGTAGTAGCCTTCAGCGGTAAAACGTTTGAAAAATGTATCGGTATTGCGCGCTGAACGCACACCATAAACTACATCCTTACCCTTCAGGTATTCATCCACCATAGCTTCAATGTTTTTCGGGTCATCTTGTAAGTCGGCGTCGATGCTTACAGTGATGTCTTCGGTTGTTGCGCACAATCCGGCATAAAGCGCATTTTGGTGTCCTTTGTTGCGTGAGAGTTTTACGGCAACTAATGCTGAATTTGCTGCGGCCTCGCGAGCGAGAATTTCCCATGTTCTATCTTTGCTGCCATCATCCACTAAATAAATTTTGGAATCGGCGCTTATTTTTCCTCGGCTTATCATCCCCTCTCGCAGAGAAAGCATGGTAACTAAAGTCTTGGGAAGCATTTCTTCTTCGTTGTAGCAGGGGATGACAACGGCAAGAGAGGGAGTGTGGCTGGCCATGTTAATGATTCCTATATATCCAGAATTTTTGAACCGCAAAATTAATAAAGACTGTTAGTCCGGTTGCGATGAACTGAGCGACTAGATAGTTCTCTATCCAAGGGATGGGTAAGAAGTTGTCGAAAAGCCATAAGAAAATCGCAAATAATGATGTGTTGCATAACAAGCCAATACCAACCGCTACAACGAATCTGGGAAATGCTTCCCGATGTCGGCGTTTGCTGTTAAACGTGAAACGGTAATTGGCCCAATAATTAAAAAATGATGACAGCAAATATCCTGCAGCGGAGCCAGTGACTTCCGACAAGAGTTTCGATTCAACAAAGGCTATCAATAGTAGGAATTGGATTAGGCTGGATATCCCGCCAATGCCAACAAATAGGGCGAAGCGTTTCATTGTTATTGTTGGGTTGTATTTTCAGGGTTAATGATGTGTCGCTGTTTTAATGCGGCCAAACCTTAACATATTTTTGCAGTGGATAGGATGGTAAATCCATCGAGCGAGGCAAAGGTCACGCTTGTTCAGGGGAATTGAATATCATGCCCAGCGTAAAGCTGCGCCAGCACGTTCAATATAAACATACTCAGTTTTGTTAGTCAGTGGATGACAGTTGTGACGTAGATGGTGGTGGTGTGCGCTTGATCCCATGTATTCCCAGCAATGACCTTCATTCACGCACAAGGGGTCTCCCCCGTTCAATCCATAGCTGGCAAGTTCATCCCACATTTTGGGCCATTCGGCATGATTAATGTCGAGGTATTCCATTGCAGCTTCTCATGTTTTCTTGAAGGGTTTTAAATCATTTATTGAGTTTATTTTGGTTTATTAAATTGCTTTGTCAATATTTAATTGTAACTATATGATTTAAATAAATAAAATAAAATTTTTCAGGTGCTAATAATACTTTTTTAATCATTAAAGTTGACTAAAAAGCATGTTATTCGTTGGTCAATAAGATTGTGGAAACAAAATTTTGATGTCTAAACCTTTCTCTTAATGTAAGGTTTGCTCAGGTGACAAGGGGTTGAGATATGAATATAGGTCAGGTGTCGCAGGCTTCGGGTTTGCCGAGCAAAACAATTCGCTTTTATGAGCAGCTTGGCTTGGTGGTGCCCGCGCGTCAGCTGTCCAATGGCTACAGATCATATTCCCTTGATGATGTGGAGCGGTTGCGGTTTATTCAGCGGGCTAGGGCTGTTGGATTTGGGCTGGAAGAGTGTCGAGAGTTATTGGCGCTGTATTCAGACCCTATGCAGCGCAATCAAGGGGTAGTGCAATTATTGGCCACCTATCTACAGCACCTTGAGCAACAGCTTATCGCTCTTGAAGCTATGCGCAGTAGTATCGAGTCTATGATGGAAGAGTGTATTCGAGAGGCTGGCGATAATAGTGATTTGCCTCCAACGGGAGAGTTAACAGGCATGTCTTTCAGGCTTGTGGATTCGTAGCCTTGGATGTTTTTCGATGCTAAAAAGGCTATGATGCGCGCCATTTAACAAATTGCAATAGGGGAAGCTATGAGCATCAAATCTGACAAGTGGATGCGCCGTATGGCAGAGCAACACGGTATGATTGAACCGTTTGAGCCCGGGCAAATTCGCCAGGACGCTGGTGGTCAGCGAATCATTTCCTATGGTACGTCCAGCTACGGTTACGATGTTCGCTGCGCTGATGAATTCAAGATTTTTACCAATGTTCACTCAACAGTTGTAGACCCCAAAAATTTTGATGAAAAAAGTTTCGTCGATATAAAAAGCGATGTCTGTATCATTCCGCCAAATTCATTTGCGTTGGCGAGAACAGTCGAATACTTTCGTATTCCTCGCAGCATTTTAACTGTGTGCTTGGGTAAATCTACTTATGCGCGCTGCGGCATCATCGTAAATGTCACTCCTTTGGAGCCTGAATGGGAAGGGCACGTTACGCTGGAGTTTTCCAATACCACACCTCTGCCCGCAAAAATTTATGCCAATGAGGGCGTTGCGCAAATGTTGTTTTTTGAAACAGATGAGGTTTGTGAAACATCGTACCGGGATCGAGGTGGGAAGTATCAAGGGCAGCGTGGCGTTACGCTCCCACGCACCTAATTTTCTGTAGTGCTGCTGTTATGGGCGATATTATCCAATTTAAAAAACCGAGTCCTTTTGATAAGCACAAGGGCAAGACCTTGTGTCGAAGCGGTTTTCATAAATGGCAGCTCGTAAAGGAAAAGCAGTTTGATGTTAAACAAGGAAAGTTGGTGACTATTTATAAATGTGCTCGCTGTGGCGAACAAAAAGTTGAATTGAAATAAATTGCATTATGCAAAAACAATAAAGGCTCCTGAGCGGGGCCTTTATTGTTTTTGCGGCTTGTATACCTTCTATTTCTTAGTGGTGATGACCACCTGCGCCATGGGCGTGACCGTGGCTTAGCTCTTCTTCAGTTGCTGCACGAATGTCGGTGATTTCCACATCAAACGTTAAATCTACGCCTGCCAATGGGTGGTTGCCGTCGATAGTCACTTGGTCGCCTTCAACCTGGGTAACTGTTACAACTTGCAGGCCCTGTTCAGTTTCTGCATGGAATTCCATTCCAACTTCAATTTTATCGATGCCTGAGAACATGTTGGATGGCAATTGTTGTACCAAGCTATCGTCGCGCAAGCCATAGGCTTCGGCAGCTTTAACGGCGACATTAAGTTTGTCGCCTACTTTTTTACCTTCCAGTGCATCTTCAAGGCCCGGGATAATATTGCCAGCACCATGCAGGTATGACAGCGGCTCCTGGCCTTCAGACGAGTCGAGCACTTTGCCTGAGCCATCAGTAAGGGTGTAGTGGAAGCTGGCAACGCAGTTTTCTGAGATGTTCATAATGAGCCTTTATGGTTAAGTTAAATCGATTAATGTATTAGAAGTTGGAAATTACTTTTCCATCCAATGTCGCCTTGTGAATGTAGATGGTGTAAGCATCTCCCTTTTCCTCTTGTTGCAAGCGAACCAGCAAATAATTCCAGTCTTTGGCTAGCCAGGCGTAGGTGACACGGTCATTGTCTTCCCGGCTGCGTTTTATTTTCACAGTGTTTACTTTACCGAGGGGGGTTTCCAATAACTCTTCACCCACCGTGGTGAATTTATATTTTTTTAGGCGACCACCGTCGGCTATCTGGTATTCAAAGTCTTTGTGCCCATTGATCAAATCCTGCTGCATCTGTAATTGGTAGCTCAGTTTGTCTTGAACTTTTTGAGCGATATCCATCTCCCAACTGGTTTTTTGTACATTATTAGTGACGGTTTTGGTTGTCCAGTCAAAGGTTAATTTGGCGTCACGATCTTTGCCCAGTCCGCGGCGAGCATAGGTGTAGCTCAGGGGGGTGATGGTTTGTTGTGCTTGATTCCATTGCATGTGACTCTGCTCGGTAATGCTCCCAATGATTGAGTCAGCTTTGAACAATAAATCGTACTTCCCATCCTGGGTTTTAGTGAGCCTATTGGTCACGGTAATGTTAAAACCGTAGAGTTTGGCTCTGTATTCATTGTCGAACGTTTTAGGAGCTTCTGCCGCTGATGCGGTAGTGGAGCCGATCAATAGGCTGGCAGTTAACAAAACAACTCTAAAGCTAAACATAGGTGATCCTTTTATGGCTCGTTGGCTTCAATTTGATAACCCGTAGCCGGTAAAAGTTCATCATTTAGCACTGCGTGACCTTCCTGCATGGTCAATTTGCCCAGAGCAAACCACTTTACTGCAAGGGGATAAATGACGTGTTCTTGACGCTGAACTCTTTTAGCCAAAGTGCCGGCATCATCACCAGTTAATATGGGGACTCGCGCTTGAATTACTGCAGGTCCGCCGTCCAATTCCGCGGTAACAAAATGTACAGTTACTCCGTGGTGGCTTTCTCCCGCATCCAGCGCACGCTGGTGAGTGTGTAAGCCCTGAAATTTGGGCAAAAGCGATGGGTGGATATTAAGCATCCTCCCCAAATAATGCTGGGTAAACTCCGGTGTGAGGATGCGCATAAACCCCGCAAGCACAACAAGACCTGGGGCATAGTTATCAATTGTCTGCATGAGTTCAGTATCAAAGCTGTCGCGGCTATCGAAGTTTTTGTGATCCAATACTTGGGTATGGATACCTGCCTCTTGCGCGCGCGTCAGGCCAAACACATCGGGGCGATTGCTGATAACAGCGGCGATTTCTATAGGTAAATCGCCGCTTTTCATGCCATCTATAAGGGCTTGTAGATTGCTACCGCTGCCGGAAATAAGTACAACAACCCGCAGCGGGCTTGGGTGAATGGTCGACATGTATCAGAGGCCTTGCAAATCCACTTGGTGTTCTTCCGCGTTGGCAGCCGCAATATGACCAATCACAAAAGCGCTTTCACCAGCGTTGCGCAAAATAGCCAGGGCATTTTCTTTCTCGCTTGCAGGGATGGCGATAACCATGCCAACGCCGCAGTTAAAGGTGCGGTACATTTCTCGCACATTCACGTTGCCGCCTTGTTGCAGCCATTGGAACACTGGTGGGAACGCCCAGCTTTTTGTGTTGATAACGGCTTTGGTGCCTTCAGGTAATACACGGGGGATGTTTTCTGTGAGCCCGCCACCAGTAATGTGTGCCATGGCGTTCACTTGTGATTCTTTTATCAGCTTCAGTACCGATTTAACGTAAATACGGGTTGGCTCCATAAGTGCATCACCCAGTGGGCGGCCGCCACAGTCCTGCGTCAGATCGGCGTTAGTAACCTCGATAATTTTGCGGATCAGTGAATAACCATTGGAGTGAGGGCCGCTTGAGGTAAGGGCGATAAGAGTGTCACCTACTTGTACTTTGCTGCCATCAATAATTTCTGATTTTTCCACTACTCCGGTACAGAATCCGGCCAGATCATAATCTTCGCCTTCGTACATGCCGGGCATTTCTGCAGTTTCGCCGCCTACCAAAGCGCAACCAGCAAGTTCACAGCCGTCGCCAATACCAGCAACAACCGAAGCGGCAACATCGACATTCAGCTTGCCGGTAGCATAATAATCCAGGAAAAACAGTGGTTCGGCACCAGTGACCACCAGGTCGTTTACGCACATGGCAACCAAATCGATCCCTATGGTGTCATGTTTGTTGAGGTTCATTGCCAAACGTAGTTTGGTGCCAACGCCATCAGTACCGGATACCAGAATAGGCTGGCGATAACCCGCTGGAATTTCTACGAGAGAGGCAAAACCGCCTAAGCCGGCCATCACTTCAGGACGACGGGTACGTTTGGCGACACTTTTAATGCGCTCGACCAGTGCATCGCCGGCTTCGATATCAACGCCAGCGTCTTTATAGCTAAGGGATGGAGTAGGGGTTTGGTTTTGGCTCATATGAAGTGGCTCACGGCTCTTGCAGTTGGAGTGATTTAAAAAAGGCCGTCATTCTAACAGCTTATCCAGAGCCTTGCAGTGCAAAGCGCTTTGGCCTTGAAAGTTATTCGGGGTTGCTTTTGCTTGCCGTTGGCCGGTTTAAGCCTGTTACAATGCCGACCTATTCTATTTTGTGGCCATTTTCAGGGGTTGATCTGGTGCGCCTACCATTAGCAGTCAGTCTTCTTTTATTAGTGCAATGTTTCGGCTTTGCTGCCCATCTTCATGCGGCTCAACAGGTTGATATTTACCGCTCTCAGGCACTGGTGAAATCGCAGTCCGAATCTGAACGAAATGCTGCAGCACGTGCGACTTTTGGTGAGTTGATCGTGCGTGTTTCGGGGCAGCGCAATGCATTGGATAACCCTGTTATTCGTGCCGCGGTGCCAAATGCACAAAACTATCTGTTTGGTTTTAGCTACAAATCATCAAATGAAAAGCTTATCGAGGGTGCTCGCAGTTTTACTGCACTGGCCTTGCAGTTGGATTACGAACCCCAAGCTATTAGCAAACTGTTAAAAGAGGCTCAGTTGCCCATTTGGCCAGCCCAGCGCCCCAAATTGTTGGTCTGGTTGGTATCCAAGGATCAGCGTGGTTTGAGTTTGGCGCCTGAAGTAATTGATATGCACGCGCTCAACGGTGCGGCAAGTTATCGTGGTTTGCCATTGGTATTTCCCAAGCTTGATCAAACGGAAGAAATGCTACTTTCCGCCGGTGATCTGTGGGATTTGAATCTGGAAAAAATAAAGGCAGCGTCTATTCGTTACAAGGCTGATGCGATCTTGATCGGCCGCTACACGCCTTCCAGCATGGGGCCTATACCTCCTGCGGTGGTTCTTGACTCACTGGCGACTGAGATTGCTGTTCCTGATATTGATGCACCGGGCGTGCCGCAAGAAAATACAAGCGCGGCGACTGAACTGCCGGTTGAACCGAGTCAGGGCCCTTGGTTAGCAGAGTGGTTGTTGATTCATGGTGATAATCAAACAACCCAGAAAGACGAAACACCCGAAGTGAAGGGCCTGTTCAGTAATGCTATTGAACAGGCGGCAGATTATTTTGCTGAGCAATACGCCATTATGCCTAGCAGTCAGGGAGCGCAGCCTATTGTGTTGCGGATTGGCAATATCAAGAGTTTTGCTGGCTTCAAACAGGTTCAGGCCTACCTTGAAGGGCTTGCTATGGTGCAGCGAATGGAAGTTGTTTCAGTAACGGCGGAGGCTGTTGTTGTGCGCTTGACCACAGAAGCTGATGTTCGATTATTGATAAATACCTTGGCACTGGGGCGTCGGTTGAGTTTGGTGTCGGAGAATGTCACTTCGCTTGTACAGCAAGTGTCAGCCGGGAGCGAAGCGTCATTAATTGAGGGCGAAGCACCGTTGCCAGAGGGGATAGATGCCGAGGCCATGGCAGACCTCGAGCGTGCACTTGCTAGCGAGCAGATGGCTAACGGAGGTGCAACTGATGTAGCTGCGGGTGGCCAGTCTAATGACTCCGGTGTAATGGCGGTAATCCCTGCCGGTAGCCTTCAGGATCCTCTGGTTTATGTTTGGCAGAAGTAATCATGGTTAGCTTGCCCCAGCAATTATCCCTTGGCGTCAACCTTAATGATGACGCCACATTTGAAAACTTCTATGCCCCCGCTGGTACCCACAACGCCATGGTGTTACAGAGCTTGCGTCAGCAGCTCAATGGTACGGGTGAATTCTTTGTCTACCTATGGGGAGCGCCCGGTTGTGGTTTAACACATCTGCTGCAGGCCGCTTGTCATGAGGCGCAGCGCTTGGGTTTTTCGGTTCAGTATTTACCTTTGCGAGATTTAGCTGGTTATGCACCCGATGAGCTTTTTGTCGGTTTGGATGCAGTGGATTTGGTTTGCCTGGATTGCCTTCCCGCGATAGCCGGGCGGTCTGATTGGGAGTTGGCCATTTTTAACCTCTACAATCGTCTGCGCGATGCTGGCAAGCGGTTATTGGTGGCTGCTGAACAAAGCCCGCGCGAACTGGCCCTTGGTCTTGAGGACTTGAGTTCGCGGCTGCAGTGGGGGTTGACCTATCAAGTTCAAAGTTTGAATGATGAAGACAAGCAGCAAGCCCTGCAGTTGCGCGCCCGTGCTCGTGGGCTGGAACTTGGGGATGAGGTTGCACAGTACATCATTCAGCGTTTGCCGCGCGACACAAATGAATTGTTCTGGCAATTGCAACGCCTTGATCACGCCTCTTTGGCTGAGCAACGTAAACTTACTATTCCTTTTGTAAAGAAAATATTAGCGATTTGATCTCCTTCCACTTCATCTCCAGACTCCGTTTGCACTGAATCACCACTTTGGGTTTTTAGCGCAAAGCGGGACGTAATGTTGTCGCTGTCTTGATAGTTTTGCCCCTGTTTTATTCACCGATAAACAAAAAAGATAACGGCAGTGGCGACAACGGCAAGCCCTCCTTGCCCGATAACGGAGAAAAATAAATGACTTTAATGACATCGACCCCAGTAATACCTGCACTCATGCTGCTCGGCTTATTTGTTTTGTTACCTGGCTGCACGGGTGGCGGTGGCGATCAAAGCAAATCGGCAAGCTCGGCAAAAACAGCTTCCTCCGCGCTTGCTGCGAGCAGCAGTACTGCCAGTGCGACAGCACAGCTGATCAAACTCAACCAATTAGGTTTTTTGCCCGGTTCAGCTAAATGGGCGCTGATACCTGATGTGGTTGCCACAGGTTTTGCATTAGTCGATGCGGTCAGTGGTGCTGTGGTTCTTAATGGCGATTTAACTGAGGCCGCGACTTGGGTGGCAGCCGGAGAAAAGGTAAAACTGGCAGACTTTTCCAGCGTTAAAACCCCCGGTACTTATAAGCTGCGGGTGGAAGGCTTAGTTGATTCAGCGGCGTTTAGTATCTCGGAAGATGTATATGAGGCGCTAACAGCGGCGAGTATTAAAGCCTTTTATTTCAATCGCAATAGCGCTGAATTATTGCCCCAGTATGCAGGTGTTTATGCGCGCCCGCTGGGGCACCCCGATACGCAAGTGTTGATCCATGCCTCTGCTGCCACAGCAGGGCGACCAGAGGGCACGGTTGTTAGCAGCCCCAAGGGTTGGTACGACGCAGGTGACTACAACAAATATATTGTTAACTCTGGTATATCGACTTATTCACTGCTGGCAGCTTACGAACATTTTCCCGATTTATTTGCCGCACAACGCCTGAATATTCCTGAAAGTGGTGACAATATTCCCGATCTGTTAAATGAAGCCCTGTGGAATCTGGAGTGGATGCTAAGCATGCAGGATCCAGCGGATGGAGGCGTTTATCACAAGCTCACCAATAAAAATTTTGATGGTAGGCTAATGCCGCACCAAGCCACCAGTGAACGTTATCTGGTGCAAAAAACTACGGCGGCAGCACTGGATTTTGCGGCAGTAATGGCTACCGCTAGCCGGATATTTGCAGCTTATGAGAGCGAACTGCCGGGCCTGTCTACGCGTATGCTGGCAGCTGCTGAATCAGCTTGGCAGTGGGCACAGGCCAACCCTGCGGTTGTTTACCAGCAACCTGCGGATATCAAAACGGGTGAATATGGCGACCGCTATCTGGACGATGAGTTTTTTTGGGCGGCAGCTGAACTTTACATAACCACCCGCAAGGATAACTACTACCCAGCGTCTAATGCGGCTAATACCAGTGCGACAGTTCCTTCTTGGGGCGATGTGCGCAGTCTGGGTTGGATCTCACTGGCGCAACACCGCGCCAGCCTCAGTGCTGTAGCAGATCAGGCATTAATCCTGGGGCGCATTCAAGGGATAGCTAATCAATTACGCTCGGTATGGGCGGGTTCCGCTTATCGCGTCACTATGCAGGCAAACGATTTTATCTGGGGCAGTAATTCAGTTGCACTGGGGCAGGCGATGATGCTGGTGCAAGCCTATAAATTAAATCCAGGGGAGCGCGATTATTTGGATGCGGCGCAGTCGGCGCTTGATTATGTATTGGGTCGTAATGCGGTGGATACATCCTTTGTGACGGGTTTTGGCCACAAGTCTACCCTGCATCCGCATCATCGTCCCTCGGACGCCGATGGCATAGATGCGCCTATTCCCGGGTTTATCGCCGGTGGCCCCCAGCCACAACAACAGGATAAGAATGATTGTCCGGTGCCTTATCCATCGACCATGCCAGCCAAGTCCTATCTAGACCACTATTGCAGTTACGCAAGTAACGAAATTGCTATTAACTGGAACGCACCCTTGGTGTATGTAGTGACAGCACTACAAGCGCTGACCGAATAACTAGCAGTTGAATTGAATCTCTTTAGGCAGCTCCACTACTACAGTTTGCTGACTAAAGGGGCAAATAAATTCCAATCGATAAGCCAGTAATTGTAAACCTGCGCTGGCCTTGGCACCGTAAACGCGGTCACCCACAATCGGGTGGCCGAGGTTGGCAAGGTGCCGGCGTATCTGGTGTTTGCGTCCCGTGTCGATGTTGATATCAACCAGAGTTTTATTATTTTCTGCGCGAATTTTTTTGACATGGGTTATCGCTGTTTTGCCATCCAGCATTTCATCGATGGTTAAGCCTTGTGTGGGCATGAGCCATTCTCCCGCCACCCAGGCTTGATAGGATTTACGCATATCGCGTGCCTGAAACAGCGTGGATAATTTCGCTGCGGCTTGGCTGTCGTGTGCGAGGATAATGAGCCCGCTTGCATCGCCATCCAAGCGATGCACCAGAAAACACTCGCGTTTTTCCCGTCCTTGGTTAAATTGCCCATTCACTTCCACCCACCGTAAAATGCTACAGTGATCGCCCCATTGTGATCCCTGAGAAAGCATACCCGGTGGTTTGAACCAAATACTGTAGTTGCCTGCATCGTAAATTAAACGAGCGATTTCCGGTTTGCGTGCCAGTACTTGTTCATCGTAAAAAAATTGAATGCGAGACCCCTTGTATAAAACCTTGGTCGCGCGGCGCAAGCGCAGGGTTTTGCCTTTGAGTGTCCACCAGACAGCACCTTTATTCATTGCATCCTTAATTCGCTGTTTGGAAAGTCCGGTACCTTCGGTTAATAAATCCAGCGCTGTTTGCTCAGCCTGGGTAACAATTAATTCAAATTTTTGCGGTGCTTCAAAAGAGGTATCGGGCATGGGTTAACTTTTTAATAAATGAAAATTCGATGATTAAGTGAGAATCAACAGTGGCAGAAAAGGCAACTATTTATAAAGCGACAATCACCCTGGCAGATATGGATCGCGGTGTTTACGGCGATTATAACCTCACGGTCGCCCTACACCCTTCAGAGACTCTGGAGCGCATGATGGTGCGTATTCTAGCTTTTTGTTATTGCGCTGCGGAAAATTTAACCTTTACCAAAGGCTTGTCATCCGTGGATGAACCGGATCTCTGGTTAAAACATGACAACGGCACCATTTTGCAATGGATCGAAGTAGGGCAACCAGCACCGGATCGGCTCAAAAAAGCCTGCAGCCAAGCACAATCTGTGCAGGTGTTCAGTTATGGTCGCGGCATGGATATCTGGTGGAAAAGCAATGCTGCTGCAATTCGCGCTTTGGCTAAAGTAAGCATTCATTATTTTGCAGCGGATGATTTACAACAGCTATGTGCTCTTGCTGATAAAACCATGAAACTTAGCGTCACTATTACCGAAGGCATCGCGTATGTATCTACGGCGAGCGAAAACATCACTGTCAGTGTGCGTGAGATGGAGTAAAGAACAATGACTAACGCGGCTTTATCTGATTCTTTGTTAACCCAGGTCGACATTAGCCTGGAAAATGCCCAGCAGTATCTGATTGATGAATCCTTCACGCGCCCGGTGGTGATTGATTTTTGGGCCGAGTGGTGTGGCCCTTGTAAAAATTTAATGCCAATACTTGAAAAGCTGGCCACTGAATACGCCGGTGCTTTTTTGCTCGCCAAAGTAAATGCCGATGATCAACAAATGATTAGTTCGCAATTTGGAGTCCGCAGCCTGCCGACAGTGATGGTGATGAAAGATGGCCAGCCAATCGATGGCTTTGCTGGCGCCTTACCGGAAGTGCAAGTGCGCGAATTATTGAGTAAACATTTGCCAAAACCTTGGGAAACAACGCTGCAGCAGGCGCGAGAACTCATCAGCCAATCACAATACCTGGAAGCGCTACCCTTGTTGCGGCAGGCGTATGAGCAATCTAACCAGCTTGCTGCAGTAGCCTTGCTCATCGCTCAATGTCATTTGGAATCAAATCGCATTGATAATGCCGAGGTGGTTTTAGCCGGCATTAAAATGGTGGATCAGGATCAGTTTTACCAGCAGCTCATGGCGCAGTTGTCACTGAAAAAACAAGCAGCAAAAACACCGGAGTTAGCGGCCTTGGAGGAGGCTTATGCTCGCGCACCGGAAGATATGCAACTGCGTTTGCAATTGGCGCTGCAGTACCACCAAGAGGCAGAACATCGGCTGGCGCTGGAGCATTTGTTGGAAATTTTGCGTAAGGATCGCAACTTTGCGGAAGGTGAAGCGCGCCAGTCATTTAACGCAATTATCGCCTCATTGGGCAAGGCCGACCCCTTGGCAATTGAGTTTCAGCGAAAATTATTTACCTTGCTTTACTAGGCTTTACTGCCGCTCAAATGGTTGCATTGAGAAAAAATGGGTACACTGGGGTGAGTGTAAATTTACTGTAAATACTTGCCCCGGCGGCTTAAACCTTGGTAGCAGCTGCGCTACTGCTAGAGGATTTTGATAGACAATGATTAAACGCTATTCCCTGATTGCAGCGTTGGTTCTGGCCTTATTGGCTGTGACCGGATGCGGCAAGGGTAACGAGGAAGCGGCAGACTTACCCCACTTTTGCACACAGGATGGCTCCCGCCTGCTGATAAAGCAGGGTAAGGTGCGTATGGAAATTATGCCCAAAGTGGGCGGCCGTATTTCCTCCCTCAAATATGCTGGTCACGAGATATTGGTTCCTATTGTGGATCTGGACAAGGTCACCGATTGGGGAACCGTACTTTGGTCCAGTCCCCAATCTGACTGGGGTTGGCCCCCCATCGATGTTCTGGATAACAAACCTTATCGCCTGACCACTGAAGATGATCGTGTGGTATTGATGAGTGAAATCGATCCGCGCACCGGTTATCAATTCACTAAAACTTACCGTCCCGATGGTGATGACCGAATCTTCATTGAGTATCGCATTACCAATCACAGCAATGAGTCTAAGAGTCTTGCTCCGCTGGAGGTAACCCGTTTGCCATCATCTGGCAGTTTGTTTTTCCCCAGCGGGGATAGTGAAATTTCCAGTGGTCTTTTTTACCCTCTGGATGTGCAAGCAGTCGATGAACTTACCTGGTTCGATTACGACCGCAAAAAAATTCGCACCGACCATCACAAGATGATGCAAGACGGAAAAGAGGGTTGGATGGCTTATGTGGACCGAGGCTATTTATTAGTTAAAGAGTTTAGCGACAGCCCCGCAGGCACCACAGCCAAGGGCGAAAGTGAAATCGAAATTTTTGCCCACGTCGAGCATATATTTATCGAAATGAAGCAGCAGGCATCCACCCAAACTCTTGAGCCGGGTGAGCACCTGGACTGGGTTGTTGTTTGGCATGTGAAAAAATTGCCCGAGGATTTAGCTGAGAATCCAACACCTCAGGCACTGGCTGCTTACGTGCGTAGTTTGTTGGGAGCTGCTGCGCACTAGTAGTTCAAGCAGATTGCTGTATAAACTACAGCAACAGCTTCAACGGCGATTTTTACGGGTTTTCAATCGGCGGATTCGATCTGCTTCTTCTTTTTCAATTTTTTTGCGCTCGTCGTCCTCTTTTGCGCGCAGTACTTCTTCTTGTGTCATCGCTGGTGTTTCCCAGCTGATTGGGCCGAGTAGCCCTGCACGTAATTCAGTAATCAAAATCGCAGCAACTTTTTGGATCTCTACACCGCCACCTTTACGGGTGCAGCCGCGTTTGATACCGATTGTGTCCAGCAACTCCAAATCAGTTTCTGGTAATTCATCCAAACCGTAACGTTTTTTCAAGGCGTCAGGGTAGGCCTTGAGTAAATACTCAGCGGCATAAAGGGCGATATCGGCGTAGTCAAATACGGTGTCTTTGATTGCACCGGTGATCGCCAGGCGGTATCCACAGGATGGTGGCGATAATTTTGGCCACAAAAACCCGGGGGTGTCGGTTAGCAAAATACCTTGCTCCAATTTGATTTTCTGCTGCGCTTTGGTAACACCCGCTTCATTACCGGTTTTGGCAATCACTCGCCCTGCGAGGGTATTGATAATCGTGGATTTACCCACGTTAGGAATACCCATAATCATCACTCGCGCAGGGCGGACTTCACGCTGACGCTCGCTCACCAGCGAGGTACACAAATTGAGCAGGTTGCGAATTTGGTCGGCCCGCTGTTGGCTGACTGGCAGGGCTTTTACGCCCTTTTCCTGCTCCATTTTTTCTACCCAGAGGGCGGTGATTGCCGGGTCAGCCAGATCAGCCTTGTTAAGCAGTTTAATCAGTGGCGTATCGCCACGCAGGCTGGGCACCAATGGGTTCTCACTGGAAAAGGGGATGCGTGCATCGATAACTTCTATTACCACATCTACATGGGGCATTACTTCCGCAATTTCCTTGCGGGCCTTGTGCATATGGCCGGGGAACCAATTAATTGTTGACATGAATAACTCTGTGCTGGGGCGGATTGAGCTGATGTTGGGATGATCAAGCAAAACGGTCGAGCGCTTCGTCGCCGTTAAAGTGATGCAGTAACAAGCAATCGTCTTCGGTTTCGCCTTCGCAAATAACGATGGAAACGGGGGCGATTTTAGGTGCATAGCTGGCGTCAAGGTAAAGCGCTTGCTGCAATTCTTGCCAGAGTTGGGCTGGAAACTCGGTAAAAAAATTGAAGCTTAAAAACAATTTTCCCTTTTCTTCAATAGCATCCACCTCTGGTGAACGAATGGCACGTACACGCTGTAAAAACTCGGTGCGATTAAAGTCGCGCGCGTGTTTGGGGGAAATTTGGATACTGATGCAGTGCATGTTCTGTCCTCAGTGACGAGTGCCCTTGGGCGATTGACGCGATTATACAGAAAGCGCCGATGTCAGGTTTTAAATCACTCGCTCAGACTAGGGGGTGGTAACCGGTTTCAGCTATCATTGGCTTCCTTGTTTAATCTTGGGTAATACCTGTGTCCTCTCCGTTATTTCGTCCGACAGCCCTCGGAATTTACCTGCTGTTTTTTATCGTCGGTATTGTTGGCGCCTTGGTTTTGCCTACTTTTAGCCTGTTCCTGGCTAAGGAAATTGGCGTGCGACCACTGCTGGTGGGCTTGGTATTTGGTGGAATCGCCCTCGCCAGTATCGTGTACAACCACGGGATCGGCCAATGGTCTGACAGGCTCGCGGATCGTCGTCCTTTGGTGGTCAGTTTTTGTGTATTGGGATTTTTTGCCTGCGTGATTTTTGCGCTCTCACGCAATTATTGGTTGGTGGCAGTGACTGCAATCCTGCTATTCAGTTTATCTATGGTGTCCTTCGCGCAGATTATGGCCTACAGCCTGGATTACGCCGAGGCGGAGATTCCCGTTGAACGCATTCCGTTATTTAATGCGATTATGAGGGCCCAAATTGCGTTTGCCTGGGTAGCTGGTCCACCCGCCGGTTTTTTGTTGGCGACTTATTTCAGTTTTACACTGAGTTATTTTGTTGCCTCAGTGTTGTATTTGCTGGTGGCGCTCTTGAGTTTTAAATTGTTACCGCGCCTTGAAAAAAAATCGGTGCAGAATGGCAACAAGGACGCTGGTTTGATGCTCCCGCCTCTGGCACCTGCGGTAAAACGTTCATTGTGGTTTTGTGTGCTGGCCTTTTCGCTGCTGTGGGGCGTGAACAACGCCTATCTGATTAGCTTACCGATTCATTTGAAAGACAATCTGCAGATTGAGGCCCATTGGATGGGCTGGCTGATGGGGACTACTGCGGTACTGGAAGTACCATTTATGTTGCTTGCCGGGCACTACGCCAGCCGTTTTCGGCTGCTCAATCTTATTCGCTGTGCTGGTATTGCCGCGCTGTGTTTGTTTGTTGGGGTATATCTTGCGACTAAGCTGTGGCATCTGTTTTTGCTGCAGTTATTTAATGCGATTTTTATTGGTTTGTTAGCTGGTGTGGGGGTGTCGGTTATTCAGACGCTTATGCCGGGACGTGCTGGTAGTGCGTCAGCGCTTTATACCAACTCTACTCATCTAGGGAATTTATTCAGCAGTTTATTGGTGGGAGTGGTGGCCGATTATTTTGGTTATCATCAGGTGTTTATGGTAAATGTTGTTTTAGTGTTAATCGCAATTTGGGCATTCGCTCAGGTGAAATCGGCGAGTGAATTAACACCGGTCTAATCTTCATCCTCATTAAGTAATTTTTCCAAATCCTCCACGCTCATCGCAAACAGGCGATGCCGCAATTCACGCTCTATTAACGGCATAAGGCTGCCGAGTACCTCATCCACCAAGGCTTGTCGCGGTTTGTTGATTTTGTGTGCGATATGTTTGGTTGAGTTCAGTATTTTTTTGGCGGTTTCATATTCGAATAAAGGTGGTGGATTGTTGCCGTGTAAACGCTCGCGGATATGTTGTGGCAAAAAAGGGTTTTCACCGCTGGCTTTGGCAAGCGGGCGAGTTGTGTTTTGGGGCGTTTGCAGGGGTTTTGCCTGCATAAATGGCTGTTGGCGCTCCTGAGCTGGATCATCACCAAATAAGGATGTCTGGCCTGGCAGTACAGATGGGTTGTTGACCTGTATAGACTCGGGGGCGGGTGATTCTTCCTGAACACTTTGATCAATAGCCTGCAGGATGGGGATGTCATCCTCTTCCAAGAGCAGGCCTTTGATAGATTCAAGTTCTTGTAAAATTTCGGCTTTGGTTTTATTGCTATTGGCCATAATATTTTTTACCTGATGCTTGCTGCCGGGTAAATTACAGTTTGCGTGTTTCAATAGGATAGCCGCGCTGCTTGTAAAAACTGAACCTTTCGCGGCTGGTTTGCAGGCTCATTGGGTCCTGAATTACCACTTCACTCAGGCGCTCAAAGCGACTGAAGTAGGCAGGTATGGTTTTGCTCAAGTTAAGCAATAAGCCCTGATGATCTCCAGTTTGATCATCGAAGGTAATTTCTACCGGAGCTGGTTTACCGGCGTTAATCAGCTGGTGGGGTACAAAACTTTCTGGTTTGAATGTCCATAACAGCTGATCAAACTGATGGGCCTCTGCTTCTGTATCCATCGCCACCAGGATTCTCATGCCCATCCGCTGTACCTTGTCGATCAGGCGACACGCAAACAACCAGCGGGCTTCGCTGGTTGCTTCGGGCAATACATAAAAATCAATATGCGTCATTTGGTTTTGCTGGCGTCAATTTGATTCAACAGGAATTGCACCAGTAGCGGAACCGGGCGTCCCGTTGCGCCTTTTGCTCCGCCAGAGCGCCAGGCTGTACCGGCGATATCCAAATGTGCCCAGTCAAACTTTTTGGCAAAACGTGACAGGAAACAGGCCGCGGTAACACTGCCGGCTTCGCGGCCACCAATGTTAGCCATATCGGCAAAGTTGCTGTCCAGTTGCTTTTGGTACTCATCCCACAGCGGCATGTGCCAGGCTCGGTCTGCAGCTTCTTCGCCGGCAGCCAAGAGTGATTTGGCCAGTGTGTCGCTGTTACTGAATAGACCGGTAGCATGGTTGCCCAAAGCGATCACACAGGCGCCGGTCAGGGTGGCTATATCGATCACAGCTTTGGGTTTAAAGCGTTCGGTGTAGGTGAGGGCATCGCAAAGTACCAAGCGGCCTTCGGCATCTGTGTTTAAGATCTCGATGGTTTGGCCAGACATAGAGGTCACTATGTCTCCGGGTTTAGTGGCGCCACCGCTGGGCATGTTTTCGGTGGCCGCAATCACACCAACCACATTGATTGGAAGTTCCAGGTCTATCAGAGCTTGGAAAGCCCCGAGCACACTGGCAGCACCGCACATGTCATATTTCATTTCGTCCATGGCTGCGCCCGGCTTTAAGCTGATGCCACCGGTATCAAAAGTAATGCCTTTACCTACCAGAGCAACCGGTGCTTGTTTTTGCCCTGCGCCCTTATATTCCAGCACTATCAACTTTGCCGGTTGATCGCTGCCTGCGGCGACTGACAGGAAAGATCCCATACCCAATTCCTTGAGTTGTTTTTCTTCCAGCACATTCACGGTGAGTTTGTTGTGGCTGCGGCCCAGTTTTTTGGCTTGATCCGCGAGATAGGTGGGGGTGCAAATGTTGCCGGGTAAGTCCCCCAATTCTCTTGCCAGGTTGACGCCTTTGGCAATCGCTTGCCCTAAAATCAGCCCTTTATTTGCTGCAGCAACTTCTGCTTTGTTGGCAGAAAAGGTGACTTTTTTTAATTGAAGGCTTATTTCAGCAGGTTTGCTTTTGAGTTTGTCGGCGCGATAGTCCAGTTGGCTCAGCTGTTCTGCTACCTGACGCGCTTGCCAGGACAGTGTTTGTTGATGCACAACCACATCGCTTAGGGCGAGGATTAAATCTTTACAGGGGGTAGCACGCAGCGCATCGGCGATTTTCTGTACGGCTTTGCGATAGTTATCTGCAGTTACCGCACCTTCCTTTGTCGCTCCCAAGCCCAGAACCAACAGGCGTTCAGCGGCAATACCTTGCGGGTTTAACAGTAATAAGGTTTGCCCGGCTTTTGCCTGAAAGTTTTCACGTTTAAGCAGTGCTTCCAATTGTTGTGCATCGGCAGCATTAATTGCATTGCCGGCAGTGGTTAGTTTCAAGCCTTCGTAACAGCCAATAACCAAGCAATCAGAGTTTTGCGTAACGGGGTCAAGCGTTTTGCTAGTGAATTGAATCAGGTTGTTTTTTGCGCTGGTTTTCGCCTGCTGATTTGTAGTTTTGCCCAGGCTTTTGGAGCCTGTGTTTTCAGTACTTTTGGTGACGGTTTTTTTGGGGGTAGTTTTCTTGGAGGTACTTTTAGCGGAAGTCATAAGGTGTCCTTTATGGGTGCTAGGGCAATTGATAATTCGCTCAAGACAAATCGGGCGCTGTGCGTGATAATGCCACAGTTTTTAGCGCTTATGGCGGCAAAATGTGGCATCTGCGGAACCTTGAAAAGAGGTTTGTGTCACTAGCCTGAAATCTTGCTACGACAAGGTTATGCACAACGCCATGCTTACCGACAGGATTAGCCCATTGATTATTTTTCGATATCTCTCGCGTGATTTATTGGTTACTGCGCTGGCTGTCAGTGCTGTGCTGTTAACCATTTTCCTCTCAGGTAAATTTGGTGATTACCTGGATGATGCCGCTGAAGGCAAACTTGCGGTAGATGTGTTGTTTACCATTATCACTTATCGCATGCCCAACTTGTTGGAATTGATATTGCCGCTTGGTTTTTATTTGGCGGTACTTCTGGCTTATGGGCGTATGTATATAGAAAGTGAGATGGTGGTTTTATCGGCGACGGGTATGAGCCAGTGGCAGCTGGTGCGCATGACTATGGTGCCTGCAATTATTGTCGCTGCGATTGTAGCTCTGTTCAGTTTTTGGTTGAGCCCCTTGGGTGCGCAAATGACCCAACAAGTACTGACCGAGCAGCGCAATCGCAGCGAGTTTGAAAGTCTGCAGCAGGGGCGATTTCAAGCCATAGGTCAAGGGCGCATCATGACCTACGTGCAACAAGTGAGTGAAGACAACAAGCTGCTGCAGAATGTATTTGTTGCCCAGCGTGATTCGCAATATGGCTCGACGATTGTTGTCGCACAAACTGGAACTCAAGCGTACAACCCCGAATATGGCCAGCGTTATCTTGTGTTGAATAATGGATATCGCTACGAGGGTTTGCCGGGAACAAATGAATTCACCATCACCAGTTTTAGCGAGTGGGGCAGGTACTTACCGCCCACGACCAGCGCTGCTGAAATTGAAAGTGAATCAGATGCAAAAACAACGGCGGCACTTTTTGCGGCGGACGATCTGGAAAGTAAAGCAACTTTGCAATGGCGGTTGTCCATGCCGCTTATGGTGTTGATTGCCACTTTGTTTGCAGTGCCGTTAAGTAAAACTAACCCCCGGCAAGGGCGCTATCTAAAAATGCTGCCAGCAATTCTGATTTATATCTTTTACCTTGCTTTTTTAATTAATGCGCGCAGTGCGGTGGGCGAAGGTGATCTTGATTACCGCCTCGGCTTATGGGTAGTACATATTCCGTTTTTAGTACTGGGGCTGTTGATGCTCAATTGGCAGGCGTTATTCCTGTCGCGTGCCAAGGTAGTTGGAGGTTCTCGTGTCTAAAATCACCGCCTACATATCGCGCACCGTTTTTTATGCAATTGCAATGACCCTATTGGTTTTTATTGCGCTGGATTTTATTTTTGGCTTGATCGCCCAGCTGGAAAAAACATCTGGTGCCTATACAGCGCTGGAAGCTTTTTATTACATGTCGCTTACTGTACCGCGCCGGTTGTATGACCTTATTCCATACTCTTGTTTGATTGGTTGCCTTGCCGGACTTGGCCTGTTAGCTAGCAGTAGTGAGTTGGTGGTGGTTCGTGCTGCTGGAGTGTCGGTAAGGCGTATTACCTGGATTGCGCTGCGCCCGGCGATTATTTTTATTGCCCTAGCCTTGTTGCTCGGTGAGTTTGTTGCACCCTATACCGAGCAAATGGCAGATAACCGCCGGCATTATTTGAGATACAACACCACCCAGGCTGCACCACAAAATATGTGGAATCGGGAAGGCAACGAATTTATGCATGTGAGTGCAGTTTTGCCTAATGGTGTTATCTATGGTTTGACGCGCTATAAGTTCGATGAGCAGCAGCAATTGCTCTCGGCAAGTTTCACCAAGCAGGCGCGATATGAAGATGGTTTTTGGCAGGAACAGGATGTTTCCATAACTCACATAACTGCCGATGGCTTGCGCAATGAGGTTATCGAGTCGCGTCGTTGGGACACACCGTTTACTCCCAACCTGTTCAATATTCTGGTGCTAAAACCGGAAGATTTGTCGATGCGTAACTTGCACTACTACACAAACTATTTGCATGAGCAAAACTTGTCAGCTGGAAATTACAGCTTGGCTTTTTGGCAAAAGGCCCTGCAGCCACTTGCTACGGCCAGTTTGGTGCTGATCGCCATTTCGTTTATTTTTGGCCCCTTGCGCAGTGTGACGATGGGGCAGCGTATTTTTACCGGAGTGGTATTCGGCGTTGTTTTTCTGTTATTGCAAAAATTACTCGGCCCATCAAGCCTGGTATTTGGGTTTCCACCGGTAATTGCGGTTTTGATTCCGATTAGCTTGTGTATCTTGTTGGGTTTGTACTTGCTTAACAGGGCGCGCTGATCGCGTTATGTTGATATTGCGTTTACTGATTTATTTTTCGTTTTTTGCCAATAATAAAACCCGGGTCCTGCTTAGTTTGTCGTGTAATGTCTGGCGTTCCGGGTTGGTGTAAATAAGCCAATAACCTGCTCCGAAAAGTAACATGGACGCAGGTGCTAACACGCAGCGGGCAGCGGCTTGTTTTAGGCTGGGCAAATTCATCGACTGGCTGTCGAACATTTTGATTCGCCAGGTTTTCATACCAAGGGTTTGACCGGATTTACACCAGAAGTAACAAAAAAATAAACACAGCGTTAAGATCCAGCCAATAAAAACCAGAATTCCCCAATGCCCCCAACTAACTCGCTCTCCAGTTGCAGGTACACCATTGATCAATAGGTTGAGCCCGACAGTCAGAGCGCCATACAAAATGCTTACTGCCATCAGCAAAAGGCTGTCATAAACCATTGCTGCCAGCCTGCGTGCGAGGCTGGGTGCTTGGTATTGATCATTGGGTTGGGTGGTAGTTTTTGGAGTGGTCGCTGAGTTGGTCATAGCGTTTTTGTGAGAAGCCTTTGGGAAGTTTTCGAACCGCGTAGGGTTTGGCTCGTTTAAAGGTATTAAAGCGAAAAGTGAATTGCCCATTCGTGTTCACTGGTGAGTGTTTGGCCAAGTCCAATAAATCCTTTACCCTGCAAAGGAAGTTCTTCGCGGCGCAAATAAATGGGGGGTTGATCTTCCAGATAAACGTAAGTGCCATTGGTTGAGTGATCAACTAATACATATTTCCCGCGCCGAAATTCTATATGACAGTGTTCACGCGAAGCGAACTCGCTTTCGATGAGAAGTTGCGCTCTGTTGATATCGCGACCTATGGCGAAGGGCGCCTGTTCGGGTAGTAATAAAGTTGTCCCGTTCTTTAACTGCAATTGCAGCTGAAATTTTTCCGCAAAACCAGTGATGTCATCCAGTGGAACCACCATGGTAGCGCGGTTGTTGTTGCCCGTATGTTCCCACTGCAGGCGATAGATAACAGTCTCTTCCTGTTCTCCCTTGATATTGATCCGGTCGAACATCTGACAATCACGGCGCAGCTGTGGATTGAGAGCATCCACTGTTGCCTGGGTGATAACAATTTGATTGGCGCGGGCTATTTGTGCCACACAGGCGGCACCGTTGACCTGATCACCAAAGACATCATCCGCAGTGATCAGCACCTCGCCATAAGCGATACCGATTCGTATACCCAGGTCTTTGAGGTGCGGCTCTTTAATCGCGCGAAGTTGAATGGCGATAGCGGCTTCACAGGCCTGATTGGCTTTGTCAAAGCGCGCCATGATCTCATCGCCGATGGTTTTCACCAGTGTGCCTTCGTGCACTATGGTGAGCGCCGTCATAAATTGCACGCACTCGTCAATAATCGCCTTGGCAGATTCATTGCCAAGGCGTTTGTACAGCGCTGAGCTGCCAGAAACATCGGCAAACATAATTGCTTGTGGTTGGCTGTATTGATTCATGTTATGTCGATGGGGTGGCGAATACGGACGGGGGCAGGTAATGAATAATAGGCGCTTTGGCAGATCTGCGCAAAACCATTCCTGCTGGTGACGGTGAGGCGGTAAATTCCGGGCATAAAAAAAGAGCTTACATTGTTGTAAGCTCTTTTTGGATTTGGTGCCAGTGGTCGGACTCGAACCGACACGCTTTTAAGGGCGCCGGATTTTGAATCCGGTGCGTCTACCAATTCCGCCACACTGGCGAGTGGTGCGCATTCTAATGATTTGAACTCTCCTGTCAAACACTAATTTCAAAAATGATTTAAAACCGTCATTTGCCGAACGGTTTGGTTAAAAATTAGCTTTTCGTGATTGAAACTGTATCTGTGGCGACCTGGAACATCGGCAAACCTCCCTAATTTAAACTTAACGCAAATTGGTATACCCTTGCGCCCACTTTTTGGCAGTCAGCCGATTCTTATTTGTCGTTCCAGTCTGGAATTATCATTCAACCTTTTTAAGTGCCTTCCTATGCGTCGCCAGGATTTTTATTACGATTTACCTGATGTCCTTATCGCCCGTATACCGGCTGCTGAGCGACGCGGTAGTCGCCTGCTGCAAATGGACGGTGTTACCGGCAAACTGCATCATGGCCAGTTTCCTGATCTTCTCAATCTGGTTGAGCCGGGTGATTTAATGGTGTTCAACAACACGCGGGTAATTCCTGCGCGTTTGTTTGGTCAGAAGACTTCCGGTGGCCAGGTCGAAATTTTAGTAGAGCGTGTCCTGGATAATCGCCGTGTGCTTGCCCATACGCGCGCCAGTAAGGCGCCAAAAGTGGGTTCGCAGGTGATTTTGCAAGACGGCACTCGCGTGCAATTGTCTGCCCGTCAGGATGCACTGTTTGAGTGGGAATTCCTGGGCGATGATCCGGTGCTGGAGGTGCTTGAGCGCATCGGGCATATGCCATTGCCACCTTATATTGATCGTGAAGATGTGGCCGCAGATCGCGAGCGTTACCAGACGGTTTACGGGGAAAAGCAAGGTGCAGTCGCTGCGCCTACCGCCGGTTTGCACTTTGATGAATTGATGCTGCAAGAGCTGCGTGCAAAGGGTGTGAATATCGCGTTTGTTACTCTGCATGTAGGTGCTGGTACGTTTCAAAACATGCGCGTCGATAATATCGCTGAACACCAGATGCATTCTGAAATTATGGATGTATCGGCGGAGGTGTGTGAACTGGTCAGAGCGACCAAGGCGGCGGGTAAGCGGGTAATCGCCGTGGGTACTACCAGTGTGCGCAGTTTGGAATCCGCTGCGCAGGGCTTTGCTGATCCTGCTCAAAAGGGAGCGATTAATCCCTATCAGGGGGAAACTGACATTTTCATTTACCCTGGTTACCGTTTCCAGGTAGTGGATGCGCTGATCACCAATTTTCATTTGCCTGAATCCACTTTGATTATGCTGGTGTCTGCCTTTGCTGGTTATGGTTTTACTATGGCGGCTTATAAAGAGGCAGTAGCACAGCAGTACCGTTTTTTCAGTTATGGCGACGCCATGTTTATCACCCGCAATCCCGCCGCGCCCCAGCAGTTGGTTGGTCAGGCCCAGGCATAAGTGCCCTACCTCAGAGAGAATATCGTGAGCGACAATTGTTTTATGGAATTTGAGTTAGACAGTCAGGCGGGCAGGGCGCGTCGCGGCCGGTTGAAATTTCCGCGCGGTACTGTGGAAACCCCTGCATTTATGCCAGTGGGCACCTACGGCACAGTAAAAGGTATGACCCCGCGGGATATTGAAGACATAGGTGCTCAGATTATTTTGGGAAATACCTTTCACTTGATGCTGCGTCCTGGTACCGAAGTGATCAAGGCCCATGGTGATTTGCATGATTTTATGCAGTGGAAGGGCCCTATATTGACTGACTCCGGTGGCTTTCAGGTGTTTAGTTTGGGGAAGTTGCGCAAAATTACCGAAGACGGTGTTACCTTCAAATCGCCAATCAATGGCAACAAAGTATTTATGGGGCCGGAAGAGTCGATGCAAGTTCAGCGCGATTTGGGTTCCGACATAGTTATGATCTTTGACGAGTGCACTCCCTATCCTGCGACTGTTCATGAAGCGCGCGATTCCATGGAATTGTCATTGCGCTGGGCCAAGCGCTCCAAAATTGCCCATGGTGACAATCCCTCTGCCTTGTTCGGCATTGTCCAGGGAGGAATGTACGAAAACCTGCGCACTGAATCGCTGACTGGATTGGTGGAGATCGGTTTCGATGGTTATGCCATTGGTGGACTCTCGGTGGGGGAGCCAAAGGAGGATATGCTGCGCATCTTGGAGCATCTCACCCCACAAATGCCCAAGCACAAACCTCGTTATCTCATGGGAGTGGGTAAGCCTGCAGATCTTGTGGAGGGAGTGCGTCGCGGTGTGGATATGTTTGACTGTGTTATGCCGACCCGTAATGCCCGCAATGGCCACCTGTTTACCAGTGAAGGTGTTGTTAAGTTGCGCAATGCCAAGTATCGCGAAGATACTGGCCCGCTTGATGCCATGTGCGATTGCTACACCTGTAAAAATTTCTCCCGCGCCTACCTGCATCACCTTGATAAATGCAATGAAATGCTGGGTGCCCAACTCAATACCATCCATAACCTGCGTTATTACCAGCGCATAATGGCTGATATGCGTGCAGCCTTGAGTAGTGGGACATTTGATGCCTTTTTGAGCGATTTTTATGGGCGACAGGGCTTGGATGTCCCACCGGCGCCGACTAGTTAATACCGGCATCGTTGTTGGGCGCAAATTAGGGTTATAATCCGGCGCCCTTGACCATACCGCCGTCCACAATCGGACGGTGTGCAAGTAAAAATAAGGTGGAATAGATTCGCGTGATTAGATGTAACGCTTGTGCGATTGCTAGTCTCCGCCACAGACAACTTGGGAAAACCCTATGCTAAATCGCTATCCATTATGGAAATATCTGTTGCTACTTTTTTTTACAGTAGTTGGCGTCGTTTATTCTATTCCTAACCTCTATGCGCCTGATCCGGCAATACAGGTCTCTGGCGATTCGAGCGCCAAAGTGATCGATGCGCCGGTCCTGGCCAAAATGGAGGAGGCACTAAAAGCAGCTAATATCGAAGCTTTTGGCGGCGAGGTGAATGAAAAAACAGCAATGCTGCGGATAAAAAAAGCAGAGCAGCAAATGCTTGCCCGCAAAACTGTCCAGCAGGCGCTTGGGGATGGTTATGTAGTTGCATTAAACACAGCCTCTACGACTCCTGCCTGGTTGCAGGCCTTGGGTGCCGAGCCACTTAAGTTGGGCCTTGATCTTGCGGGTGGTGTGCATTTTTTGCTGGAGGTAGACACAGCTTCTGCGGTTGCCAAACGCCAGGAAATAAATGCCGATGACATGAAAGACAAGATGCGCAAAGCCAAGGTGCGTTACAGCTCCGTAGCTGCTCAAAAAGATAACCAGATTATCGCCAGATTCCGCACTGCGGAAGCGCGCGATGAAGCGATAAGCCTTTTGCGTAGCGATTATCCAACACTGCTATTTAGCAAAGCAGATGGAGATTCAGGTGCGAGTGAGTTCAGCTACACCGCCAGTTTTACTGAAGCAGGTATTCGCGAAATAGAGGATTACGCACTCAGCCAAAACCTGATAACACTACGTAACCGTGTTAATGAATTGGGTGTGTCTGAGCCTATCGTGCAACGACAAGGTCGCAATCGTATTATCGTTCAGCTTGCGGGGATACAAGACCCGGCAGAAGCAAAACGAGTTATCGGTAAAACAGCCAACCTGGAGTTCCGTCTGGGTGCATCACCAGACACCTTGGTATCCAATAAAGAAGAGTTCCCTTTTAAAGATGAATTGATGCAAATGCAGCGTGGCAATGCTGTATTGGAAAAGCAACTCATTGTCACTGGTGACCGCGTATCCAACGCTACCAGTAGTTTTGATCCTGAAACCAATCAGCCGCAAGTAAATATTACTCTGGATAGTCTCGGTGGAACACACATGCACCGCGTAACCCGCAACAATGTGGGGCGTCAAATGGGCATTCTCTTCATTGAATACAAAACCCGTACACAAATTGTGAAAAATGCGGCGGGCGAAGACGTAGAAAAGATGACCCAATATGTAGAGCGCAAAGTGATTAGCTTGGCAACTATTCAAAGTGCTCTGGGAGTGCAGTTCCGTATTACCGGTCTTGATAGTCCTGCTGAGGCTTCCGAGCTTGCCTTGTTGTTGCGTGCCGGCGCACTTGCTGCGCCCATGCACTTTGTGGAAGAGCGTACTATTGGTGCCTCTCTGGGTACAGAAAATATCAAAAACGGCGTGAATGCTACTCTTTGGGGGTTTGGTCTCGTCGTTTTATTTATGATTCTTGCTTATCGTGTGTTCGGTATTTTTGCCAATATCGCACTTGCATTAAACGTATTGTTAGTGATCACCATGTTGTCGATGTTTGGTGCAACCCTGACTCTTCCCGGTATCGCAGGCATAGTGTTAACCATCGGTATGGCGGTGGACGCCAATGTGTTGATTCACTCGCGTATTCGTGAGGAACTCAAAAATGGCGCTTCACCCCAACAGGCAATTTATGCAGGTTATGAAAGGGCGTTTGTCACGATTCTTGATGCGAACTTGACGACATTGATTGTCGGTGTGATTTTGTTTGCGATAGGGACTGGTCCTATTAAAGGCTTTGCGGTCACATTAATCGTCGGGATTATAACTACCATGTATGCCTCTGTTAGCTGTAGTCGCGCCCTTGCCAATCTGGTTTATGGCCGCCGTAAAAACTTGCAAAAAATTTCGATTTAAGAGGCTGCCGCCATGTCAAAAGAACTACGCATCATCAATTTTATGGGCATGAGGCATTACACCTCTGCGCTGTCCATCATTATCGTAATCATTTCGATTGGATCTCTCGCTATCAATGGCTTGAAGCTTGGTCTTGATTTCACTGGTGGTACCCAGTTGGAAGTTATGCTCGACCGCCCGGCTGATCTCGATAAAATTCGGGAGGTATTGGAAAAAGAAGAATTGAAAAGTCCTGTTGCTGTGCTCTTTGGTTCGGATCAGGAAGTGATGATTCGCACCCAGGATCAGATGAAAGTAAAAGCACAGGAAAAGTTGGCTGTTGCTATCGCTGCGCTGGGAAATGGTGCCAGTCTCGAAGCATTGGAGCGCCCGGCGCGTGAACTAGAAGGATTTGCTGATGCTTTGGTGATAGCCAATATCAGCGAAGAATTGGTTCAACAGCAAAATTTATTCACTGCTGATAAATATGGTCGTGTCCAGTATCAACAACGCGATGGCAAGCTGCTTGTTAATTTGGAAAACTCTATCGATTCTGTTTACCTTAACCAGATTATTCTTGATCTGGAGCAGGCGACAGGGGCAAATATCGAATTGCGCAGTAGTGAGTTTGTCGGGCCGCAAATTGGTGATGAATTGCGCGATCAGGGCGGCTTAGGCATGGTTGTCGCCTTTGTACTGGTTTTTCTTTATGTAGCTGTGCAGTTCCAGTGGAAGTTTTCAACGGGGGCAATCATCGGATTGGTTCATGACGTTATTGTAACCTTGGGCTTTTTTGCGTTCTTTCAGTGGGATTTCGATTTAACTGTGCTCGCAGCAATCCTTGCTCTTATCGGCTATTCGATTAACGATACCATCGTAATTTACGATCGTATTCGCGAAAATTTCAGGATTTTACGTAAAACCAATCCGCATGAAGTTATCAATATTTCTATCACCCAAACATTGGGTAGAACAATCATGACTTCTGCCTCGGTATTTATTGTGCTTTTCTGTTTGTATTTCATCGCGGGAGAAGTATTGCAGGGTTTTGCTCTGGCACTGATTATCGGTATTGTTGCCGGTACTTATTCCTCTGTGTACATCTGTGCAAACATAACGGCTGCACTTGGTATTACTAAAGAAGATTTAATGCCCAAACCAAAAGAGGAGGATGGTGTCGAGGGGCATGAGGCACCTTGATAATCCCTGTCTTAAACAACAGCGCCTTTTGGCGCTGTTGTTGTTTTCAGGGCATGATCTTTTAATCCTTGTGTGAGCAAAGAATTTCATCCATCTTTTCACTCAGTACACTTGCGGCAAACTCTTATGATCGAACACATCAGCTTCAGTCCATCGCTACAGTTCAGCGACGATATTGAACTCCTGCGTGAAACGGTTGGGCGCTTTCAGCGAATTTTTAACGGCAGTGGTTACGGTTTTTGGGAATGGAACTTACAGACCCAGCACATTGAATGGTCTGGTGGGTTTTGGGAGCGTTTGGGTTATGGCCCCGAAGACGCGGAGAGTATTAGCGATGCCGGTAAAGTGCTCATGTATATGCACCCCGACGACCGCGAGTATGCAGTAGAAGCCGCGCGTCAGCATTTGCGCAGCGGCAAACCCCTGGATGTTTCCTATCGCATTAGAACCAAGTCTGGCGATTATATCTGGACTCAGGTGCGTGCCGATTCCCTGCGTAATGAAAGTGGCCAGGCTACGGTCATGTCCGGGGTCAATTTCGACATCACTGAAATTAAAAAAGTGGAAGCGGCCTTGCGCGAGAGTGAGGCGCGTCAGGTGCGGATTATCCAGGCCTCCAGTGATGGTATTTGGGAGTGGTACGCTGATCGTGGTGGTTTCCACTTCTCCCATCGCTGCTGGGAGTTGTTGGGGTATGACGACTTGGATGACGTGCTGACCGAGGGTGAGGATCGTTTAAAAATCTGGCGCAAGCATATTTACCCGCAAGACTTGCCCATTTTTGATAATGCCTTGATTGAGCACATGGCTGGCCGTGCGCCCTTTGATGTTGAGTACCGGTTGGTGAGCCAGCAGGGCGATATTCGCTGGATTCGCGGCCGTGGTCGTGCGGTTTTTAATGATCAGGGCCAGCCAATCATGATGTCTGGCAGCAATATGGACATTACCGAAATCAAGCGAGCAGAAGAGCGCGTAATTCAAGCCAAAGAACAAGCAGAGCAGGCCAACCGCGCCAAATCTGAATTTTTATCCAGCATGAGTCACGAGCTGCGTACACCGCTAAATGCGATTCTCGGCTATACCCAACTGTTTGAATATGACGGCAACCTCAAGCCCCAGCAAATTGAAAATGTGCGCGAGATTCGCAAAGCGGGAGAGCACTTGTTGCAACTGATTAATGATGTGCTCGATTTGGCCAAGATTGAATCGGGCAATATGACGGTTTCGTTGGAGCCGGTATTGGTGTCGCGCCTGATTAATGAATGCTTTACCCTCGTGCAACCGCTGGCTGATGCAAAAGGTATTCGCCTGAGTGCGAGCCTTGGACAGCTGAACAATACCTATGTAGTAGCGGACAATGTGCGGGTAAAACAGGTATTGCTCAACCTGCTCAGCAATGCCGTGAAATACAATCGTGTTGGCGGCGAGGTTGAGGTTCATTTAGCGGTTGTGGACGGTCAGCAATTGCGCATCAGCGTGCGCGATACAGGGCGTGGTATTCCATTGCAGCGCCAAAATGAGGTATTTCAGCCGTTTAATCGGTTGAGTGCTGAAAATTCCAATATCGAAGGTTCCGGTGTTGGTTTGGTTATTACCAAACAATTAGTAGAGATGATGAGGGGCAAGCTGGATTTTGTCAGTGAGGAGGGTGTTGGCACTACTTTCTGGATAGATTTTCCGATTGCCACTGAGTGGAATGACGAGCCTATCCAAAAGCCATCCGGCACCAAAAACTACGCTCCTGCCAGTTTAAATGTCACTCGTTCCTGCAAGGTGTTGTACGTGGAGGACAACCCCACCAATGTGCGGTTACTGCGGCAAATTTTTGATCGTTACCCACAGTTAGAGTTGGAAGTGGCTGAGGAAGCTTTTCTGGGAATCTACAAGGCGCGTAGCCTCAATCCAGATTTGGTCATTCTGGATATCAACCTCCCTGGCATGGATGGTTATGAGGTGCTGAGTGTGCTGAAAAGCGACCCTTCGACCAGTGCGATTCCGGTAATCGGCTTGTCGGCGAATGCCATGCCCTATGATATAGAGCGAGGGCGCAGTGCCGGTTTTTTTGATTACCTGACCAAGCCGGTAGATATTCATCGCTTGATTGATGTGTTTAACCAGTTACTCCACGATCATTAGTTTATTGCCTTATTTTTCTCCTCCGGGGCAATCGCCCCGCTATTACTTCCCTGCCCAGTACCCCGCTTTGCATAAAGTTAATTAATGCAAAGTCGGGTGGCCTTTGCCCTTGGAATCTCTATTATTCTCAAAATGAACGATTGTTCATTTTCTTTCCCATTCTTGCTATCGGATGTTGGTACACCAACGAGTGGCAGTTGTTTAAGGAGTTTCAAGATGATGTCTCGCTCTCGGGTTCAGGTTGTGCGCGCTGCGCCTTTTGCTGTCGCAAGCTTTTTCGTGTTGTTGTTGGCGGGTTGTGACGATGCAAATCCCGATGCAGCCAAAGCAGCCCAAGCGGTGCCAGAAGTGGGAGTGGTGACGGTTGCTGTGAGTAATTTGCCCTTGCAAACCGAGTTGCCGGGGCGCACATCGGCATTTCGCAAAGCGGAAGTACGCCCACAAGTTAGTGGGATTATTCAACAGCGGTTATTTACCGAAGGGACAGAGATCAAAGCGGGTACGGCGCTCTATCAGATAGATCCGGCAAGCTATAAAGCCGCTGTCTCCAGTGCCCAAGCCGAATTGGTTCGCACTCAAGCGGCACTGGCAGCCGCTGACGCCAGAGAAAAACGTTATCAAAATTTGGTGGCGATAAAGGCAATTAGCCAACAAGACTACGACGATGCACTGGCCTCGCGGAATCAAGCCAAGGCTGCGGTTGCCGTTGCCCGGGCGGCGCTTGAGTCTGCCACTATCAATCTTGAATACACTCGTGTGCTGGCGCCGATTGATGGTGTGATCAGTAAGTCCGCCGTTACTGAAGGTGCGCTGGTCAATGCAGGCCAAGCCGATGTACTGGCCGATATATTACAACTCGATCCCATCTATGTGGATGTGTCCCAGTCAGCCGATGAGCTGTTGCAGCTGCGTCGCCAAATGAAAAATGGCCAGGTTGTGGCCGTCGACTCTGCCAGTGTGCGCCTGTTATTGGAGGATGGCAGCGTCTACGAACACGAAGGGAGCTTGCAGTTTGCGGAAGTCGGGGTGAATGAGTCGACCGGTACGGTCACCCTGCGGGCGCAATTCCCCAACCCTGACCGGTTGTTATTGCCGGGAATGTTTGTGCGTGCCCAGGTGGAAGAGGGGGTTCGCAATAATGCCATTTTGATTGCCCAGCGCGGTGTGACTCGTGACCGCACTGGCAGTGCAACCGCTATGGTGGTTAACCGGGAGGGAATAGTGGAGCAGCGTCAGTTAATCACCGGCCGTGCTGTTGGTGATCAATGGTTGGTGTTGGATGGCCTGGCGGAAGGCGATCGGGTGATTGTAGAAGGGTTGCAAAAAGTGAAGCCCGGCGTGCCGGTAAAAACGGTTCCCGCCGCCGATAGCAATTCAGCGGGGGAGTAAGCAATGGCCAGATTCTTCATCGATCGCCCGGTATTTGCCTGGGTGATTTCCATCATCATTATGCTCGCGGGTGCGCTGTCCATCTTTAAGCTACCGGTTGCCCAATACCCTGATGTGGCACCGCCCGCGGTGAGTATTAGTGCTAATTATCCGGGTGCATCTGCGCAGACTGTGCAGGATACGGTCATCCAGATTATCGAGCAGGGGCTAACCGGTATCGACAATGTTCAATACATGTCATCCACCAGCGAATCCAGTGGGCGCGGTGAAGTCACCCTGACCTTCCTCGCGGGGACTGACCCGGATATTGCTCAGGTGCAGGTCCAGAACAAGCTGCAAACTGCTATGCCATTGTTGCCACAAGAGGTGCAACAGCAGGGGATACGGGTGACCAAATCCTCTGCCGGGTTTTTGATGGTGATAGGTTTCGTCTCCAGCGATGGCCGCATGGATAAATACGACATTGCCGATTATGTCGCCGCTAACGTGCAAGATCAGCTCAGTCGGGTCAACGGCGTAGGGCAGATCACCCTGTTTGGCTCCCAATATGCGATGCGTATCTGGCTGGATGCCAACAAACTCGCTACCTACAGCTTGACCAGCAGCGACGTTGCCACCGCTATTCGCGCGCAAAATGCGCAAATTGCGGCAGGCGAGTTGGGCGGCACACCCGCTTTGCCGGGGCAGGACATCAACGCCAGCATCGTGGTGCAGACACGCCTGTCTACCCCAGAGGAGTTTGGCAATATTCTGCTGCGCGTTAATCAGGATGCCTCACAAGTGCGTTTGAAAGATGTGGCGCGTATTGAGCTGGGCGGCGAAAACTACCAGTTTGAAACTGAGTACAACAATCGTCCGGCAACCGGTCTGGCGATCACTCTGGCATCTGGCGCCAATGCGTTGGATACCGCTGATGCTGTGCGCAAGCGCATTGCCGAGCTGCAGGGTTTTTTCCCCCAAGGCCTGGAAATCGTCTATCCCTATGACACCACTCCCTTTGTGAAACTCTCTATTGAGGCGGTGGTAAAAACCCTGATTGAGGCCATCATTCTGGTGTTTTTGGTGATGTATCTCTTCCTGCAAAACTTCCGCGCCACGCTTATCCCTACCATTGCTGTACCTGTGGTGTTGTTGGGGACTTTTGCTGTGCTGTCAGTGTTTGGCTTCTCTATCAATACCCTGACCATGTTTGCCATGGTACTGGCGATTGGGTTGTTGGTGGATGATGCCATTGTGGTGGTGGAAAATGTGGAGCGGGTAATGGCGGAGGAGGGGTTATCACCCCGTGAAGCAACCCGAAAATCCATGCAGCAAATTACTGGCGCCTTGATTGGTATCGCTTTGGTGCTCTCAGCGGTATTTGTACCCATGGCTTTTTTTGGCGGTTCTACCGGTGTTATTTATCGCCAGTTCTCCATCACCATAGTATCGGCGATGGTGCTCTCGGTAATAGTCGCACTCACACTCACCCCCGCACTCTGCGCCAGTATGCTCAAACCGGTAAGCCACGACCATTATCAAAAAGGTGGTTTTTTTGGCTGGTTTAATCGCAACTTTAACCGTGCTACCGATGGTTATCAGCGCAGTGTTGGCGGCATGCTGGGCAAAACCGGTCGCTATATGGCCATTTATCTCGCGATTGTTGTCGTGCTCGGCTTGTTATTTACCCGTTTGCCGGGGTCGTTTTTGCCCGATGAAGACCAGGGCATCATGTTTACCCAAATGACGCTGCCGGTGGGGGCGACCAAAGAGCGCTCTATGGCAGTGATGGACAGGGTGGAAAAGCATTATCTGGAAAACGAAGCAGATAATGTGCGTTCGGTGTTCTCGGTGATTGGTTTTAGTTTTAGTGGTCGCGGCCAAAATAACGGCATCGCTTTTGTGGGTTTGAAGGACTGGAGCCTGCGCACCGACGAATCCCAGCATGTGCAAAGTATCGCCGCCAGAGCTATGGGTGCCTTTTCGCAGATCAAGGAAGCTATGGTGTTTCCCTTTGTTCCGCCGGCGATCACCCAACTGGGAACATCTTCCGGCTTTAACTTGCAGTTGCAGGATTTGGGTGGACTAGGGCACGAGGCATTGATGCAAGCGCGCAATCAATTCCTCGGCATGGCAGCGCAGGACTCACGTTTGGTGGGGGTGCGCCCGAACGGTCAGGAGGATAACCCCCAGTTTAAATTGGATGTCAATCAGGAAAAAGCTGCCGCATTGGGCGTTTCGCTCAGCGACATCAACGCCATCTTCTCCACCGTGTGGGCGGCATCCTATGTAAACGACTTTATCGATAAAGGTCGGGTGAAAAAGGTTTTTGTACAGGGGGATGCCCAGTACCGCATGCTGCCTGAGGATGTCAAAAACTGGTACGCCCGTAATGACAAGGGCGAAATGGTTCCTTTCTCCGCGTTCACTTCCGGGCGTTGGATTTACGGTTCGCCTCGCCTTGAGCGTTACAACGGTGTGCCTTCGCTCAATATTATTGGGCAGGGTGCGCCAGGCGTCAGCTCTGGTGATGCTATGTTGGCTGCGGAGGAGATTATTGCCAAATTGCCGGCAGGTATTGGCTATCAATGGACGGGTATGTCGCTACAGGAGCGCGAATCGGGCAATCAGGCGCCGCTGTTATATGCGCTGTCGATCCTGATTGTATTCCTCTGCCTTGCTGCGCTATACGAGAGTTGGTCGGTGCCCTTTGCTGTCATTCTGGTGGTGCCATTGGGGATTCTTGGGGCCGTGGTATTTGCCATGGCGCGCGGCCTGTCCAACGATGTGTATTTCCAGGTGGGTTTGCTTACCACGATTGGCCTTGCGGCAAAAAATGCCATCTTGATTGTTGAGTTTGCCAAAGCGCTCTACGAGCAGGGCATGGATTTGATTGCGGCAACTATGGAAGCCGTGCGCATGCGCTTGCGCCCGATTATCATGACCTCCCTCGCGTTTATGCTCGGTGTAACCCCGTTGGTGATTAGTACTGGCGCTGGTTCAGGCAGCCAAAATGCCATAGGCACCGGTGTATTTGGCGGTATGTTTTCCGCCACGGTACTGGCGATCTTTTTTGTGCCGGTATTTTTTGTCGTGGTATTCCGCTTGGCCCAGCGTTGGTTTCCAGCCAGGCCAGTGGATGATCACAAAGCGCATTGAGTCATTATATGAGCCTTAATAAATGTGAATTGATTTTGGCAGCAACCTTAAAACTGTTGGCGAGCCGTGGTTTTCACGGCTTTTCCATTCGCGATGTTGCTAAAGAGTCGGGCGTAGCCACTGGCACGGTTTATTTGTATTTTGCCGATCGGGAAGATCTGATCAAAAAATTACACAGCCAGATTATTGAAACCGTAGGGCGGGAGGTATTTATCAGCGTGGAAAAGGAAATGTCGTTGTACGAGCAGTTTCAAGGCATGTGTCGCCGCTTTTGGGTGCTCTTCCAACAGCAGCCAGAGATGATTTTAAGCAAAGGTCAATTCGATCATTTGCCCGCAGACTTACTGCGCAGTCGGCATGAGGAGGCAAAGCTGGTGCTGGAGCCGCTGTTTACTTTTTTTATCCGGGGGCGCGAGCAGCATTTACTTAAAAACTTCCCTGACGAGATTCTCTTCTCGTTAGCTTTTGAACCCTACTTTGAGATAGCACGCAAATCCCTGCAGGGATTTGTAAGTATTGATGACAACATGCTCGAGCAAATCATCCATGCCAGTTGGGACGCGATAGCGGTTCAAGCCAAAGCGTGAGAAGGTGTTAACCCATAAACAAACGGCGAGCCATTGCTGGCTCGCCGTTTGTTTATGGCAGCATTTTTTGAAAAAGCTGCTGTATTCGGTATTTATTTCAAATGCCCCAGATTTTTCTGCACGATTTGCAAAATCGGCTTAAACACTTTTGGTGAGCCGCACACTATGTGGCCGGTTTCCAAATAATCCACGCCGCCGTTGAAATCGCTCACCAAGCCGCCAGCTTCTTTAACCAGCAATACGCCACCAGCAATATCCCACTCGTTCAGGTTCATTTCCCAGAAAGCGTCGAAACGGCCGGCAGCTACATAGGCCAGGTCCAGCGCCGCTGAACCGCAGCGACGAATGCCTGAAGTTTGCCCCGCAATTTCCTGTACACAGGCGAGGTAGGGGCCAATGTGTTCCAATGCATAACCGCTGAAGGGAATGCCGGTGCCAATCAGTGAGCCTTCCAGTGTGCGGCGACTGGAAACACGCAGACGACGGCCATTCAATGCCGCGCCACGGCCACGGCTGGCAGTAAATTCTTCGCGTTTAATCGGGTCGATAACAACGGCGTGTTCGATCTGGCCTTTGTACTTGCAAGCGATGGAGATAGAGAAGTGAGGAACCCCATGAATAAAATTGGTGGTGCCGTCCAGCGGGTCGATAATCCATTCGTAGTCTGGATTTTTGCCAGCTTGGTGGCCGCCTTCTTCGCCGCGAATGCTGTGATCCGGGTAGGCTTTACGGAGGTGGTAGATGATTTCTTTTTCAGCCGCTTTGTCCACTTCGGTGACATAGTCGTTACGGCTTTTGGTTTCGATAGTGAGCAGGTCAACGCGTTCAAAGGCGCGTTCAATCAGTTCGGCAGCTTTGCGACCAGCGCGCAAAGCAATGGTTAACATGGGTTCCATAAAGCACCAAGTAGTGGCTGCTGGGGCATTTCTCCATAATGGATCAGATGCCAGCATGCCTGATTGTTCAGGGGGTGGGGATTGTAAAAGAGCGGGGCCGCAGGTCATGGGCATTCATTGCCATACCTCTCGCCGAGGGCGCGAATTATAACGGTAAGCCTGTGCTGGAGGCTAGTCATAAGTGTCGTTATACTGCGCGCCATTTCCCTGCTCCCATCAACCCGTCAGCGAGATCTCCTATGTCAGCCCAGCCTTTTAACAATATTCGCATTGTGTTGGTTAACACCAGTCACCCGGGCAACATCGGCGGTACTGCGCGGGCGATGAAAAATATGGGTTTAGGGCGACTCTATTTGGTATCACCCCAAGAGTTTCCCTCGGATAAGGCCGTCTGGCGTTCAGCGGGTGCAACCGATGTGCTGGATAATGCCGTAGTGGTGGAAACACTGGATGAGGCTATCGCCGGCTGTAGTTTGGTGGTAGGCACCAGCGCCCGCGAGCGCCGCATTCCCTGGCCATTGCTGGATCCGCGTCAGTGCGGTGAAAGTGTCTGGTCAGAGGCGGCCAGTCATGAAGTGGCGATTGTGTTTGGACGCGAGGATCGCGGCCTCACCAACGAAGAACTGCACAAGTGTAATTACCACGTACACATTCCTGCTAACCCCGATTACAGCTCGCTCAACCTGGCAACTGCCGTGCAGGTGATCAGCTATGAAATCCGTATGGCGTACTTGATGGCGGCGGAGGGCAATACCCTGCCACAACACCAGTGGGACATGCCGCCGGTTGATGCCCAAGCCATGGAAAGCTACTACGAACATTTGGAGCAAACCCTGGTTGAGCTGGATTTTCTGGACCGCGACAACCCTAAACAAACCATGACCCGGTTACGTCGCTTGTACAATCGGGTGCGCATGGATCAAATGGAATTCAATATTCTGCGCGGTGTATTAACGGCGGTGCAGAACTATATTCACTACAGCGGCAAGGTCATGACTAAGCTGGGGCATCAACCCGGCCTGGACGCCATGCGCGATCTCACCAAAGACGTAAACAGCACCAATAAATCAGCTGAATAGCCAAGCAGGGCGGCCGCTCTGGCAAAGCAGGACGGCTTGGGTGTTGGAAAAGGCTGAATACCTGAGTAAAATACTCGGAATTAGGCGAGCGGCTTCTGTGCTTGCCAATAAAAGCCTCTCTCGCGCCGATTTGGCGTTCTGCTCCCCCGGAGTTTAGCGACTATGAGACTCACCACCAAAGGACGATATGCGGTAACAGCGATGCTGGATTTGGCGCTACACAGCGACAAGGGGCCGGTAAGTCTTGCTGATATTTCGGTGCGCCAAGGTATCTCTTTATCCTACCTTGAGCAGCTTTTTGCGCGTCTTCGCCAGTTCAAGCTCGTTAAAAGCGTGCGGGGCCCGGGTGGCGGCTATCAATTGATGGGCAGCACGGCAGATATCTCCGTGGCTCAAGTGGTAGATGCAGTAAGTGAGTCTCTGGATGCTACCCGTTGCGAGGGTAAGGGTAACTGCCACGAGGGTGAGGTCTGTCTGACACATCACTTGTGGGAAAATTTGAGCGAACAAATCCATCGGTTTTTAAGTGAAATCAGCCTTGCCGATTTGGTTGCACGCAAAGATATTCGCGCGGTCAGTGAGCTGCAAAATTTACGTTTACGCTCATCCCAATCGCATGCCGACCATATAGTGGTTAGTGAAATTAATTAGTTTTAATTGGTCAGGATGTTGGTTTTTCTTTCTTTTGTATCAAGGTAATCCGTTTTTGCGTAAACCAGTGTATCTCGATTATGCCGCCACCACGCCAGTTGCTCCTGAAGTTGCTGCATCCATGGCCCAATGTCTTACGCTGGATGGTACTTTTGCCAATCCAGCATCGCGCGCGCATCTCTATGGTTGGCAAGCGGAAGAATTGATTGAGGAGGCGCGCGCGAATGTTGCCCAGCTCATCAATGCTGATCCGCGTGAAATTGTATGGACTAGCGGCGCGACAGAGTCCAATAACCTGGCTTTAAAAGGCATTGCAGAAACTTATCGTCTTGCTCATCCGGTTGGTGGTCATATTGTTGTTTCGGCGATTGAGCACAAAGCAGTATTGGACCCCGCAGCCTGGCTTGAAACTCACGGCTTTCGCGTAACCCGTGTAGTGCCAAACGCAGAGGGTTTGGTAGCTGTGGAAAACCTGGCTGCTGCGCTTGAGGCAGACACCTTTTTAGTAAGCTTTATGCAAGTCAACAATGAGTTGGGGTGTATCAACGATATCAAGTCGCTAGCGGCGCTGTGTCATGCGCGCGGTATTTTATTTCACTGCGATGCGGCTCAAAGCGCCGGCAAAATCGCCATTGACGTAAAGGCTTTGGGTGTTGATTTGCTCTCACTGTCGGCGCACAAATTTTACGGCCCCAAAGGTATCGGTGCGCTTTATGTAAAGCGTGAGGCGAATGTCAAAGTCGCTGCGCAAATCCACGGTGGTGGTCATGAGCGCGGTATGCGCTCCGGTACACTTGCTACCCATCAATTGGTAGGAATGGGTGAAGCAGCCAAGCTCGTGCAGGCGCATCTTGATGCTGATTCTCAACGTATCAGAATGCTGCGTGATCGTCTCTGGCAGGGTATTGCCGATTTGCCCGGTGTAACACGCAACGGATCTGTAAATGATTGCGTCAGTGGAATTTTAAATGTCGCGTTTGGTGGTGCTGATGGCGAAATGTTGCTGCTGTCGCTGCGCGATTTGGCGCTATCCAGTGGTTCTGCTTGTAACTCGGCGAGTATGTCGCCCAGTTATGTATTAAAAGCGATTGGTCTGAGTGATGAAGCTGCGCAAGCTTCCTTACGCTTTAGTCTTGGCCGTTACACCACGGCCGAAGAAATTGAATTTGCGATTGAGCATCTGCGCAGTGTTATCAGCAAATTGCAAAAGGCCTGATACGGGCCGATGCACACAGGGTAATTATCATGTCCGAACAAGTTGAACAGCTCATTAAAAAAGAATACGCCGCCGGTTTTCACACAGCGATTGAGGCCGAAACCTTGCCGCCCGGTTTAAACGAGGATGTGATTCGTTTTATTTCGGCCAAAAAAAATGAGCCGGAGTGGTTATTGGAATGGCGACTTAAGGCTTATCATGCCTGGTTGGAAATGACTGAGCCAGAGTGGGCGCACGTCAAATACGATGATATTGATTTTCAGGCTGTTTCTTATTACTCAGCGCCAAAATCGATGGATTCCAAGCCCAAAAGTTTAGATGAAGTAGATCCCGAGTTATTGCGCACCTACGAAAAACTCGGCATTCCTTTACACGAGCAAGCCGCGCTTGCCGGCGTTGCCATGGATGTAGTGTTTGACTCAGTGTCTGTGGTTACTACATTTCGTGAAAAACTGCTGGAAGCGGGTGTGATTTTCTGCTCCATCAGTGAAGCGGTACAAAAATATCCCGAGCTGATTAAAAAATACATTGGCTCAGTGGTGCCGCAAAAAGACAATTACTACGCCGCGCTTAATTCAGCGGTATTCTCTGACGGCTCCTTTGTATATATCCCAAAAGGCGTGCGCTGCCCTATGGAGTTGTCCACTTATTTCCGGATTAACGAACAAAACACCGGTCAGTTTGAGCGAACCTTGATTGTTGCCGATGAAGGATCTCATGTGAGTTACCTTGAAGGTTGCACCGCTCCCATGCGCGATGAAAACCAATTACACGCAGCAGTAGTGGAATTAATTGCGCTCGATAATGCGGAAATTAAGTACTCCACCGTACAAAACTGGTATCCGGGTAACGAGGAGGGCAAAGGTGGTATTTACAACTTTGTGACCAAGCGTGGTGTGTGTCATACCAATGCCAAAATTTCATGGACACAAGTGGAGACCGGCTCGGCGGTCACCTGGAAATACCCGAGCTGTGTATTGCGTGGTGATAACAGTGTCGGCGAGTTTTATTCGGTGGCGCTCACCAATAATTATCAGCAAGCTGATACCGGCACCAAGATGATTCATATTGGTAAAAATACCAAGTCCACCATTATTTCGAAAGGTATTTCAGCAGGTAAAAGCTCCAATGCTTATCGTGGTCTGGTGCGTATTAACCCGGGCGCCGAAGGTGCGCGCAATTACACCCAATGTGATTCGCTACTGATTGGCGATAAATGCGGCGCACATACTTTTCCCTACATTGAAAGTAAAAACCCAAGTGCTGTTATTGAGCATGAGGCAACCACGTCCAAGGTGAGCGAAGATCAAATGTTCCTGTGCCAACAGCGTGGCTTGGATGCGGAAAAAGCTGTGTCCATGATTGTGAATGGCTTTTGTCGTGAAGTGTTTAAAGAGCTGCCCATGGAGTTTGCGGTGGAAGCGGGCAAGTTATTGGAAGTCAGCTTGGAAGGCTCTGTGGGTTAACCGCCCAGCGTAAAAATAGTAGCTGAGCTGGTTGCTGGTGCGAACTTATGTTGGCCCAACAAAAATTAAAATTTGAATTTACCGTGTTAGAAAACTATCGGACTAAAAAATTTATGTTACGCATTACTGATTTGTTTGCGCGTGTTGAAGAGAAAGAAATTATCAAGGGCTTAAATTTAACGATTAATCCCGGTGAAGTGCACGCGATCATGGGGCCTAACGGCGCAGGCAAAAGTACGCTGGGCAATGTATTGTCAGGTCGCGATGGTTATCAAGTGACTGGCGGTAGCGTAATGTTTAATGGCAAGGATTTGCTTGAGCTGGAGATTGAAGAGCGCGCTCGTGAAGGCTTGTTTCTGGCATTCCAGTATCCTGTAGAAATTCCCGGTGTTAGCAATATGGAATTTTTAAAAGCCGCAGTGGACGCCAAACGTAAGCATGCGGAGCAGCCTGAATTATCGGCGGTGGAATTTATGAAGCTTGCGCGCGAAACCAGTAAGCGTGTGAGTCTGGATCAGGCTTTTTTAAAGCGCGGTGTTAACGAAGGTTTCTCCGGTGGTGAAAAAAAGCGCAACGAAATTATGCAAATGATGTTGCTTGAGCCCAGCTTATGCATTCTGGACGAAACCGATTCTGGTTTGGATATCGATGCGCTACAGGTTGTTGCCAATGGCGTAAACGCCATGCGTTCACCAGAGCGCAGCTTTATTGTGGTAACGCATTATCAGCGTCTGCTGGATTACATAGTGCCGGATTATGTTCATGTATTAGCTAACGGTCGCATTGTAAAAACCGGCGGCAAAGAATTAGCGCTGGAGCTGGAAGAGAAAGGCTACGGTTGGCTTGAAACTGGAGCGGTATAAGCCATGACAGATTTTCAACAGCAGGCGATTTTACTTGCCGCGCAGCAGCAACCAGTGAGCTGGTTGCAAGATTTTCGTGCCCGGGCTGCCAATGATTGGTTAGCGCAAACCTGGCCAACACGCAAAACTGAGCATTGGAAGTACACGCCCTTGCAAGGTCTGCAAAAAACGCTATTGCCTGCGTTTGGCCAATCAACTGAATTGGATGAAGCTGTTAATAGCGATTTGATTCCTCTGGATGCGATACGTTTGGTTTTTATCAACGGCGTATTTAGTGCTGAAAACTCCACGCAAGCCGAATGTGTGGTGCGTTTTTCTGAAGCAAATAATGAGCAACAATTATTAATCGAAAAATACTTGGGTAAAATTGTACAGGGTGAGCGTCACCTGTTTGCGACACTTAACAATGCATGGCTGGGCGATGGTGTTTTATTGCATGTGCCGCGCGCACAGCATTTGGAAAAGCCGGTGTACCTTGTTCATGTTGCGACAGGTGAAGAGGTGGCTGCCAATCAACGGCTACTGATTGTGCTTGAAGAAAATGCCCAAGCGGAAGTCATAGAACATTACATTACCGGTAATAATGCTTCATCCGGCTTTGTAAATGCATTAACCGAAATTCAATTGGCCGATGGTGCAGACTTGCATCATTACCGTTTGAATATGGAGGCGGAGCATGCGCAGCATATTGGCGCTGTGCATGTGGATTTGCAGCGTAATGCCCGCCTGCGCGGTTTTGCGCTGGCGCTGGGCGCTAAATTGATGCGTATTGATTATCAAATGAACCATCGTGGTCCTGGTGCAGAGCTGGATTTACAGGGTGTTTATTTGCCGCGCAACCAACAGCTAGTGGATTACCACACCAACATTTGTCACTGGGTGCCCCATTGTACGTCCAATGAAGTGTTTCGTGGCATTGTGAGCGACTCAGCGCAGGCAATTTTTAACGGTCGCATTTACATTCACAAAGATGCACAAAAAACCTTGGCTGAACTGAGTAATAAAAATCTGTTGACATCCAATAAAGCGGAAGTGAATACCAAGCCGGAATTGGAAATTTATGCTGATGATGTGAAGTGCGCTCATGGTGCAACCATCAGCCAGTTGAATGAAAATGCTCGTTATTATTTGCGTAGCCGCGGTCTTTCGCGCGCTGAGGCAGACGTCATGTTGAGCTTTGGATTTATCAATGAACTATTGGAGCAAATCGCTCAGTCAGCAGTGCACGATTATCTGCAACCGCGTCTGGCCCGGTTGTTCGGTCGCGAGTTAAGTTTGGAGTTGGCAAATGACTAGGCCAGCCTTTGATGTGGAAAAAATTCGCGCAGATTTTCCGATCCTGCATCAAGAAGTGAATGGTCAGCCGTTGGTTTATTTGGACAATGCGGCCACCACGCAAAAACCCAATGCAGTGATCGATGCGATTAGCGATTACTACCGCAGCGACAATAGTAATGTACACCGCGGTGCTCATGCCTTGGCTGATCGCGCCACAGTAAAGTTCGAGGCTGCACGTGAAAAAGTTGCACAGTTTTTAAATTCTCCCTCGACCAAACAAATTATCTGGACGCGGGGTGCTACCGAGAGCATTAACCTGGTTGCTGCCTCCTGGGGTAAAGCTAACTTGCAAACGGGCGATCGTATATTGGTGTCTGCCATGGAGCATCACGCCAACATAGTGCCTTGGCAGCTTATCGCGCAAACCACCGGTGCGGTTCTGGAGGTCATTCCGGTTGATGCCTGTGGCAGTATCAATATGTTGGCATTCGATGCCATGTTAGATGCCCGGGTAAAAATGGTTGCAGTTGGCCATGTCTCCAATGCTATGGGTAGCGTAAATCCTGTCGAGAAAATTATTAAGCTCGCGCATGCTGTGGGCGCGCGGGTGCTGATCGATGGCGCCCAGGCAGTCAGCCACTGGGCGGTTGATGTGCAAAAGCTGAATTGTGATTTTTATGTCTTTTCCGCCCATAAAGTATTTGGCCCAACAGGCTTGGGTGTGCTTTATGGTAAGGCAGATTTGTTGGAGTCTATGCCTCCATATCAGGGGGGCGGTGAAATGATTGAAACCGTATCTTTTGCCGGGACCACTTTCAATCAGCTGCCCTATAAATTTGAGGCAGGCACGCCGGATATAGCCGGCGCCATTGGCTTGGGGGCGGCAATTGATTATTTACAGTCGCTGGACCGCAGTGCAGCCGCAGAGCATGAGCAGGCATTGCTGGTTTACGCGGAAGAAAAGGCGCGCGCCACAGCGGGCTTAACCTTGGTGGGTACTGCCGCGAATAAAGTTTCTGTGATGAGCTTTCTGATTGACGGCACTCACCCTGCTGATGTAGGGGTATTGTTGGATAAGCAGGGGGTTGCCGTGCGCACTGGTAATCATTGTGCCCAGCCCATCATGGATCAGTTTGGTATTCCTGGCACGGTGCGTGCCAGCTTTAGTTTCTACAACACATTTGCTGAGGTAGATCGCTTGTTTGTGGCGATTGAAAAAGCAAAAACCTTTTTAGTGTGATGATAAATCTATCATCCTGATTTAGCTGTAAATCGGAGTAGATCATGAGTATCGCTTCATTTGATCCGCAACAAGACACTGTGATTGTTACCCCTGCTGCCGCTGCGCATTTCAAGCGCCAATTAAGCGCGAGTAAAAATGCCTCAGCCGTTCGTTTGAGTGTCAAACAAAGCGGCTGTACCGGTTGGATGTATGTGGTTGATTTAGTCACTGAGGCCAAGGCTGATGATTTACATCTGCCGTTGGATGAAGGGATTGAGCTTCTGGTGGACTCAGCCAGTTTATCTGTCGTCAGTGGTACTGAGATTGATTACGTGACTGAAGGTGTGAATCGCCAACTGAAATTTAACAATCCACGCGCCAAGGATTACTGTGGTTGCGGCGAGAGTTTTAGCATTAATTAAGCGGCGTCTGCCGAGAGAATTTCTATGTCTGAAAGACGCATGGTGGTTGCCCAAGCCGATTGCCCGGCTCGGCGTGTGCCGGACGGTACGCCGCTTACTATTCCCGAAGGTACTTTCGTAACCATAACCCAGGCCTTGGGTGGTAATTATACGCTGACTTATCATGGTCAAATGGTGCGTGTGGATGGTACTGACGCTCACTTGCTTGGGCTTGAACCTACAAATATCGAGTTTCCAGAACCCACCGATGATCAAATACAAGAAGATCAGGTTTGGCAGGCGCTGGGTAGTGTTTACGATCCTGAAATCCCGGTTGATCTGGTTAATCTGGGTTTGATTTACAGTGTCAACATCGATCAACAAACAAAGCAGGTGGAAGTGCGTATGACACTGACTGCTCCCGCCTGTGGCATGGGGCCGGTGTTGGTGGGTGATGTGGAATACCGTGTACGTTTGGTGCCTAATGTAAAGTCGGTTAAGGTTGAGCTGGTATTTGACCCGCCCTGGCAGCGCCATATGATGAGTGAAGAAGCCCAGTTACAAACGGGCATGTTTTATTGATGTTGATTCATCCTGAGGATTTTTAATGACCCAATTCGGTGTAGATGTATCCGCAGATGACATCATAGATACGCTTGGCTTTTTTGATAGCTGGGAGGAGCGCTACAAGTACATTATCGACTTGGGAAAAGAGCTGCCTCCTATGGATGCGAGCTTGCGTAATGAGCAATATCTGGTGCGTGGCTGTCAAAGCCAGGTGTGGTTAGTGGATGAGCAGCGTGATGGAAAATTGTTTTTTCAGGCCGATAGTGATGCGTTTATTGTAAAAGGACTGTTGGGTGTGGTGTTGGCTGCTTTCAACAGTAAAACACCCGGCGAGATTCTGGCATTTGATATTGATGCTTACTTTGCCCAACTGGATTTGTTGCAACACCTCAGCTCTACGCGTGGCAATGGGCTCAAGGCCATGGTTAAGCGAATACAGGATCGCGCCCTCAGCGTGAATTAAAGTCCGACAGCGCCTTAAAACCTTGGCTGTTTTTGTTTATTAATCAAATAGCTACATATAAAAATACGGTAAACCCGCGTATAATTCGCGGGTTTTGTATTTTGTGGGCCCCTGAATCGCTGGTTGCGGTATAGAAGGCGCTAACTTAACCAGAAAATTGTGTGGAGTCTCTTATGGCTGTTGAACAAACTTTATCCATTATCAAGCCTGATGCAGTGCGTAAGAATCTGATCGGTGCGATTGTTGCCCGTTTCGAGCAGGCCGGTTTGAAAATTGCTGCCCAGCGCATGATGTTGTTGAGCCGCGCTCAGGCAGAAGGTTTTTATGCTGAACATCACGGTAAGCCTTTTTTTGAGGGCTTGGTTGATTTTATGACCTCTGGTCCCGTTGTTGTGCAGGTGCTCTCCGGCGAAAATGCCATCGCATTAAACCGCGAGTTGATGGGCGCAACCGATCCAGCAAAAGCGGCGCCGGGTACTATCCGTGCTGATTACGCTGAAGCAATCAATATGAATGCTGTGCATGGTTCCGATTCGCCAGCATCCGCTGCGCGTGAAATTGCTTATTTCTTTGCCAGCAACGAAGTTAATCTTCGCTAATTGTTTTTATTTTTGTTTATAGGTATTGAGCCATGTCTGATGTAACCAATTCTATTTCTTCCGCAGATGCGGTTGCTGCAGAAGGCTCTGCCAAGATGAATTTATTGGGCTTGCCGGAAGCCAAATTGATTGCATTTTTTGAGTCCATCGGTGAGAAAAAATTTCGTGCCATTCAAGTGATGAAATGGATTCATCAGCTCGGCGCTGACAACTTTGATGACATGACCAATGTCAGTAAAGATCTGCGCGCAAAATTAAAAAATATTGCCGAAATTCGCCTGCCTGAAGTAGTGCAGCAATTTGATTCCACCGACGGCACGCGCAAATTTTTAATACGTGTGAGCGGTGGTAATGTTATCGAAACGGTTTTTATTCCCGATGGTGATCGCGGCACTCTGTGTGTTTCATCGCAAGTTGGCTGTTCGTTGGATTGTAGCTTCTGTGCGACCGGTAAACAGGGTTTTAATCGTGATTTGACTGCCGCAGAGATTATTGGTCAGGTGTGGATTGCCGCAAAGTCCTTTGGTCAGCTGGCTGCAAATGGTCCGCGTCGTGTGACTAACGTGGTGATGATGGGGATGGGGGAACCGCTTCTAAACTTCGACAATGTCGTTGATTCAATGAGTTTGATGATGCACGACAATGCCTATGGCATTTCCAAACGTCGTGTCACCTTAAGTACTTCCGGTGTGGTGCCCCAGTTGGATCGCTTGAGCCAGTATACTGATGCCTGTCTTGCTATTTCGTTGCATGCGCCCAATGACGAGCTGCGTAATGAATTGGTGCCCATCAATCGCAAATATCCTATTGCTATGTTGCTGGACTCTGCCAAACGCTACATCGAGGCCATGCCAGATACCCATCGCAAAATTACTATTGAATATACCTTGATTGATCAGGTAAACGATCGTCCACACCACGCTCACGAGTTGGCTGAGTTACTGCGTGATGTGCCGGTAAAGATTAATTTGATCCCATTTAATCCCTTTAATTTGTCTAACTACAAGCGCGTTAGCAACAATGCGTTGCGCAAGTTTCAGGATATTTTGATGGAGGCGGGTTATATCACTACCGTGCGTACTACACGCGGTGACGATATCGATGCTGCCTGTGGTCAATTAGCTGGGCAGGTGAATGATGTTACCCGCCGCAGTGAGCGCTATCGCGCGCAGTTTGATGAAGTGCAAAGTATTAAAATTGTTAATCAGTAATTCTGGTTGGCCCATTAACACTGGCAATTTGATTGAGGGTAGGTGCGTTAATGCAAAACAATAAACAGCATAAACTACTGCAATTACTGACCTTGAGCCTAATGGCAATTGTGTTATTGACGGGGTGTGTCTCCGAAGGTGGCAAACCGAATCGACCTGTCGATAAAGCTAAGTCTTTAGAATTACACATCAAATTGGCTCAAGGGTACATTGATCGGGGTAATCGGGAGTCTGCGCGCCATCATTTGCGTAAGGCGGCGGAAATAAATCGCAATTCAGCTGATGCTACTGAGACTCTGGCACGTCTGTACCAACTTGAAGGCGAGCCAGAGTTGGCAGAGCAAACTTTTAAGAAGGCTATAAAAGCCAAAAAGAATTTCACACTGGCACGCAACAATTACGGTGTATTTTTATTTGGTGCAAAACGCTACGAAGAAGCGCTGGAGCAGTTTGAATTGGCTGCGGCCGACATTGAGTATACCGATCGTGCATCGGCATTGGTTAACGTAGGGCGAACCGCTTTGTTGTTGGGTAAAAATGAGCGCGCCAAAGCTGCCTTGGAGCACGCCGCTGTCCTTGATCGCGGCATGGCTGATGCACATATAGAACTAGCGGATATTAACTTCCAGAGGCAAGATTACGCTGCAGCGAAACAGCATTTGGACAGGTATCAGGCTTTGGGGCAGGTAACGCCTCGCTCATTGTTATTGGGTATTCGTTTGGAGCGTGTATTTGGTAACAAAGACAAAGAGGCCAGTTATTTATTGATGTTGAAAAATCGCTATCCTTATTCAAGAGAATATCTTGAATACAAACAAACGATGATGTGAGACCGTTTGCGCTTTTGCAGGCTAAAAATGATTCCTGATGACGACAAAAAAAACATTGACGATGGCCGCTCACGAGATCTTTCTCCGGGTAAGTTATTGGTATGGGCACGTGAGCGAGCCAATCTGAGCCAGGAGCAAGTTGCAAAAGAACTTTATATGACGCTCACCAAAGTCCGCTCGCTGGAGATGGATGACTATCGTCACATGGGGGCTGACACTTTTGTGCGTGGCTACCTGCGCGCCTACGCCAATCTGGTTCACTTGGATGTGCCGCAGCTGTTAGCAGCTTATGATCGGTTTTTACAAAAGACGGGAGTGATGGAGCAGTCGCTGCCGCGCAAGACTGAGTCCGCCGCAAAACCTATCTGGAGGTTTGCTGCAGCTATTGTGATTTTATTGGCAGTTATTTGGCTAATTTCTATTTGGTTTTTTGATAACCGCCAGCAACCTGTTATCAATCGGCCTGCGGCCGTTGTACCGCAATTAGATGTCCGTGATATTCCGGCGAGCGGCGCTTTCAGCTCACATGCACAGAGTTCAGAATCGGCGGCAATAATGTTGGTCGATAACACCACAAACTCTCTTGCCTTGCAGGATGAAGTAGACAAGGTTCCTGATGACCTGCAAGCAGTTGCAAGTGCTTCAAGTGCGGACAACAGTTCCGTTATTACAGGAAGTAATGTCGTAAAAAATACAGAAGGTAGTACCGTAAAATCAGAAATAAATTCTGCGGTTGCGGAATCGAGTGCTTTCACGGAATCTTCTTTGGGAGTGCAAGGTCAGCTAAGAGCATCTGGCTCAATTGAGTCCTCCCTGCTTACATTGACATTTAGTGCTGAGTGTTGGGTCGAAGTCAGCGATGCTGATGGCGATGTTCTTGCGGCTGATTTACAGGCAGCGGGAAGCGCGCTGCAGTTGCGTGGCCGGGCTCCATTCGATGTAAAGCTGGGCAATGCATTGGCGGCCGATATTTTATTAAATGGTGAGTCTTTTGCGTTTACACCATTGCCATCAACTAATGTTCTTTCATTAAAAGTAGGTCAGTAGGCCTATTATTTCATTGGACATAAATCGGGAAAAGTTATGCATTGCGAGTCTCCTATAAAACGCCGTAAGTCCCGACAAATTATGGTTGGAAATGTTGCCGTTGGTGGCGATGCGCCTATTTCGGTACAGAGCATGACCAATACAGAAACGACGGATGTCAACGCGACCGTTGAGCAGATTCGTCGCATTCAGGCCGCAGGCGCCGATATAGTGAGGGTATCCGTGCCGACAATGGATGCTGCAGAAGCTTTTGGTGCTATCCGCAAGCAGGTCACCATTCCATTGGTTGCCGATATCCATTTTGATTATCGTATCGCCCTGCGTGTTGCTGACTTAGGTGTTGACTGCTTGCGTATTAACCCAGGCAACATAGGCCGTGAAAAACGCATTAAAGCGGTAGTCGACAAAGCTCTCGATTTGAATATTCCTATTCGTATTGGTGTTAATGCCGGGTCTTTAGAAAAAGACTTGCAGAAAAAATACGGCGAGCCAACACCTGATGCATTGGTTGAGTCTGCTTTGCGTCACGTAGAAATTCTCGATCAATTAAATTTTCAGAATTTCAAAGTGAGTGTTAAAGCTTCCGATGTCTTTATGGCCGTGGCCGCGTATCGAAAATTGGCGACTTTAATTGAGCAACCCTTGCATTTGGGAATTACTGAGGCAGGTGGCTTGCGTTCAGGTACCGTGAAATCGGCGATTGGCCTGGGAGCACTGTTAATGGATGGTATAGGCGATACCATTCGTGTTTCCTTGGCTGCTGATCCAGTTGAAGAGATCAAAGTCGGTTGGGATATGCTGCGCAGTTTAAAAATACGCAGCAAAGGTGTGAATTTTATTGCTTGCCCCAGTTGTTCACGCCAAAACTTTGATGTGATTAAAACGATGAACGATTTGGAGCAACGAGTGGAGGATATTACCGTGCCTCTGGATGTCGCTGTGATCGGCTGTGTGGTAAATGGACCCGGCGAGGCTAAAGAGGCTGATCTAGGGCTCGCAGGGGGAACGCCCAGTAATTTGATTTACATTGATGGTGAGCCGAATCAAAAGCTAACAAATGAGAATCTAGTGGACAATCTCGAACGCCTTATTCGTGCCAAAGCTGCACAAAAGCAGGCAAAAATTGATGAAGACGCAAAAAATATCATCGCGAAAGCCTGATATTTTTAAATCGACTGACAAGGTTTTAAATTGAAAAAAATACAAGCAATTCGCGGCATGAATGATCTGCTTCCGGCAGATTCGCCACTTTGGCAATACGTAGAGTCTGTAGTTACTGACATACTTGCGCGCTATGCCTATCAAGAAATCAGATTTCCTATTGTTGAGGTTACCGAGCTTTTTAAACGCTCTATCGGTGAAGTAACCGATATTGTAGAAAAAGAAATGTATACCTTTGAGGATCGTAATGGCGATAGTTTGACTCTGCGCCCGGAAGGTACTGCTTGTTGTGTGCGTGCTTGTGAAGAAAATGGTCTGCTTTACAATCAAACACAACGTCTCTGGTATATGGGCCCTATGTTTCGCCATGAGCGCCCACAAAAAGGACGCTATCGCCAATTTCATCAAATCGGTGTTGAGACCTTTGGTATTCAGGGGCCCGATATAGATGCAGAGGTGTTGGTATTAAGTGCGCGAATTTTGCGAAACTTAGGTGTGGCTGAGCACGTTCATTTACAAATTAATTCGCTTGGCAGTGCAGACGCGCGCGCAGCCTATAAACATGCCTTGGTGGCTTATCTTGATGGCGTAAAAGATCAGCTGGATGAAGATAGCAAGCGTCGTCTTGATACAAATCCTTTGCGTATTCTGGACTCAAAAGATGTTAATACCCAGCGTCTTTTAGATGCAGCACCTGTTCTATTGGATTATCTTGACGATGTTTCGCGCGAGCACTTTGAAGGCCTGAAAAGTCTACTTAATGCTGCAGGCGTGGCCTATCAGGTAAATCCACGCTTGGTGCGCGGGCTTGATTATTATGGTAAAACGGCGTTCGAATGGGTCACTGACAAATTGGGCTCGCAGAGCACTGTCTGTGCGGGTGGGCGTTACGATGGCTTGGTCGAACAGCTGGGTGGAAAACCAACACCTGCGGTTGGTTTTGGTATTGGTCTTGAGCGTTTGGTGTTATTGCTGCAAGCTGCTGAAGTCGTACCTGATGGATTGGACCAACAAACCGATATTTATTTGGTTGCAGTGGGGGATGTGCAATCAGAGGCAATAAAATTTGCTGAGCGCATTCGCGATGAATTACCTTTTGTGAGGTTGATGGTCAATTGCGGTGGTGGCAATTTTAAAACCCAATTAAAACGAGCCGATAAGAGTGGTGCGGATATCGCACTTATCCTGGGTGAGGATGAAGTTAAATCCGGCAAAGTTAGTATCAAGTTCCTGCGCGATGAGCTAGAGCAGCAATCGCTGAGTTTTGATGAGGCGATCACTTACCTGCAATCGCTTGAATAAAAAAATAACGTTTTTATATCATTAATATTTCTTGCGTCCTGCGCAAATTCCATAGGAGTCGATTGTGAGCGTACACTTGTCAGAAGAAGAACAATTAGAAGTAATGAAGCGTTGGTGGAAGGACTACGGAAGAACCGTCGTTATTGCTGTGCTGGTTGCGGTGATTGGTTACTTCGGGTACACCACTTGGCAGGATCAAAAGCGTCAGACTGCAGAAAAAGCATCAATGATTTATGAGGAGTTATTGAAGCTAGTAACCGTTGAACCCGGTAAAGTAATTGCCGATGCTGATAAGGCGACAGTCACCCATTTAGCAGGTCAACTCAAGGAAATTAATAGCAAAAGTATGTACGCACACAGCGCGGCGTTTTTTCTAGCAAAATTAGCCGTTGAAGATAACAAGCTGGATGCGGCAGCAAGTGAACTTAAATGGGTTTTATCTGCCAAACCCGATGCTGCAACTGCGCAGTTGGCGCGTTTGCGTTTGGCCCGGGTATTAACAGCGCAAAAAGCCTACGATGAGGCGCTTGCACAATTAACACCAGAGCCAGCGGCAGCGTTTGTTGCTGATTATGCCGAAGCGCGCGGTGATATTTTAAAATTGCAGGGTGACTTGGACGCGGCCAGAACGTCATTTGAAAAAGCCTTGGCTTCAATTGATCCACAGCAGCAAGAGCGTTACATGTTGTTGCAAATGAAGGTCGATGATTTGAAAGTGAATGAGTCTGCGCCTGCTGCCCCTGCTGCTGAGGAGAAATAAATGACGCAAGTCTCTGTGAGGCACTTTAGCTGGCTGGTTTTGCTTTGTGCATTCGCTGTTTCTGGATGTTCCTGGTTTAGCAAAAAAACCGGAAACGAGCCTATGGAACTGGTCGATTTTGAAGAAACCATCGACTTGGATAGGGTCTGGAAACGTGGTATCGGTGAAGGTCAAAACAAAGGTTTTAGTAGCCTCACTCCAGCATTGGATGGCGATACTATTTATGCAGTGGACTTTGAAGGACTTGTTGTGGCGGTGAATACCGAAACTGGTAAAAAGCTCTGGTCGCGCAAGATTAATAAAGCCAATCAAGGGTTGTGGACTTGGTTCAAAGGTTTCTTCGTTGCTGCAGACCCCAATCGTCAGATTATCGGCGGCATAGCGGCTGAAAACGGTATGTTGCTGGTCGCAACCTACGCGGGCGAAGTTATGGCCTTGTCCAAAGAAAATGGCGATGAGCTTTGGCGTAAACAATTACCTGGAGAGGTGGTTTCTGCTCCCCGCACTAATGGCTCTGTGGTAGCCGCACAGTCGGTGAATGGTAAGTTGTACGCGCTGGATGCCAAAACCGGAGAGCAGCTTTGGTTCTATGACAACCAACCCCCGGTACTCACGTTGCGTGGCACGCCCTCTCCAATTGTTACCGACACCGCTATTTATACAGGTTTTTCAAATGGCAGGATGATGGCTTTCAATCCATCTAATGGGTTGATTTTGTGGGAGCAGCGGATCGCATCACCCAAAGGGCGTTCTGAGTTGGAGCGTATGGTTGACATACACGCGAGCCCTATCCTGCGTGATGGTGTTATTTATGTGGGTACCTTTCAGGGCCGAGTCAGTGCTATATCGAGAGGTACAGGTAGCCCACTGTGGGGGATTGACGGATCTACCAGTGAAAACCTTGCTGTTTCTGCCGACAAGGTATTTGTATCCCACTCCGATGGGAAGGTTGCTGCTTACAGTACAGCTACCGGCGAGCAGTTGTGGGTTAACGAACAGATGTTGCGTCGCAACTTAAATGGGCCGCAGGTGTTTGGCGATTATCTGGCGGTGGTTGACTACAAGGGTTACATGCATATCCTCAACCAAAATGATGGCCAATTTGCTGCCCGTACCAGAGTGGATCGCAAAGGTGCTCGCGCTCCCATGCAAACCAATGGTGAAACACTCTATGTATTCACCAATCGTGGCAAGTTAATCGCATTCCGCGCCGAGAAAGAAAAGTAGGCTCCATAAAATTACCAATAAACAAAACCAGCCGCTGAATTTACCCTGAGTTATTAATGGTAAACTTCACCGCGGCTGGTTTTGTTTTTAAGCAAAATTGATATTCAGGCGATTCCCGCCTTCACTCTGACATCTACCTCACTGATACCTCTATGATTATCCCTGTAATAGCACTTGTAGGTCGCCCTAATGTGGGTAAATCCACTCTTTTCAATCGCCTGACTCAATCTCGCGATGCTTTAGTGGCAGATTACCCAGGGTTAACCCGTGACCGTAAATACGGCGAAGGCGTATTGGAAAATCGTCGTTTTATTGTGATAGATACAGGTGGAATCAGCGGCGAAGAAGAGGGCATAGACAGCATGATGGCCGGGCAATCACTGCTGGCTATTCAAGAGGCTGACATAGTGCTTTTTATGGTTGACAGTCGTGTAGGGCTGAACCCAGCTGATGAGATGATCGCCAAACATCTGCGCGTACATAATAAAAAAACCTATCTGGTTGCCAACAAAATTGATGGTACAGATCCTGATATAGCTTTGGCCCCCTTTTATGAATTGGGTTTGGGTGAGGTGTATCCAACAACTGCAAGTCATGGCCGCGGTGTCAGATCTCTCATGGAAGAGGTTCTGGCTGAGATTCCTGAGTTTCCTGAAGGTTATGAACCAGAAGAGGCTACAGGCATCAAAATCGCTATTGTAGGGCGCCCAAATGTAGGAAAGTCAACACTGGTCAACCGCTTGTTGGGGGAGGATAGAGTAGTTGTCTACGACCAGCCCGGCACTACACGCGACAGTATTTACATAAATTACACTCGCTTCGATAAGCCTTACACCATTATCGATACCGCTGGTGTGCGTCGGCGTAAGAACATAGATCTGATGGTGGAGAAGTTTTCTATTGTTAAGACCATGCAGGCTATTGCTGATGCTAATGTTGTTGTTCTGGTGATGGATGCCAGTGAAGGCGTTGTTGAACAGGATCTTCATCTCATGGGCACCACAATTGAGGCAGGGCGTGCCTTGGTTATTGCTCTTAATAAGTGGGATGGTTTAGACGAATCACATAAACAGTATGTGAAAAAGGAAATTGAGCGCCGGCTGAGATTTGTGGATTTTGCAACTATCCACTTTATTTCAGCTTTACATGGCACAGGAGTGGGGAACCTGTATAAATCCATCGAATTGGCTTACCAATCTGCCACCGATAAATTTAGTACCAATTATCTTACCCGAATTTTGCAAGACGCTGTGCGTGAGCATCAACCGCCTATGATCCAAGGGCGGCGTATTAAATTGCGTTATGCCCATCCAGGCGGGCATAACCCGCCAATTATTGTTATCCACGGCAACCAAACCAATGATGTGCCCAGCCATTACACCAAATATCTGGAGAAAACTTTCCGCCGTGTATTGGATCTCCATGGCACGCCGATAAAAATCGAGTTTCGTAATAACGAGAACCCCTATTCAGAGCGTAAGGCCAAGTTGACGCAGCGCCAACTGATTGAGCTTCGCAGGAAAGCTGAGCGTGATAAAAAGAATAAAAAGCCCCAATAAAATTTTGTTTCTTATCGGCGTAGTTATCGTTCTTCATCGAGCCTTTGCTGCGCCAATTAAATCCAATGAAAGCCTATCTGGAATAGCTAATCAACTTGCAACCCTGTTAGTGAAGGAGTAGTGTTACGCGCTTTATTGATCGGCATTCGATCCATTTGAACCTCACGTCCGAGCAGAAGATGACACCCGCAAGCCGCAAGCTGCTTATCATCGATGACGATGCCCTCGTCCGCCAAAGCCTGATTACCTATCTGTCGGATAGTGGATTTGCTGTGGAGTTTGCAACAGATACTCACTCTGCACTCCATCTTCTTCAATCAGCTCTCTCACTCCCCGATCTCGTGATAACAGATTTACGTATGCCCAATGGTGATGGTTTGCAGTTGTTGCAAACAGTTCATGAAAAGTTCCCGCAATTGCCAGTCATTGTGGTATCCGGGGCGGGTGTTATGAATGACGTTGTCGCTGCTTTGCGACTTGGGGCTCGCGATTACTTGATAAAACCTCTGGTGGACTTGGAGGTTCTTGTTCATTCGATTAATAAAGTCTTGGATAGACAGGAGCTGGAGGCTGAAAATTCGCGCTACAGAGCACAGTTGGAAAATGCCAACCGCGAACTTAAAGAAAACCTCAGGGCTTTGGAGCGTGATCAGATAGCCGGACGCCGTGTACAGCGACGACTGATGCCATCAGGTCTGACCACGCAGGAGGGGTATAAAGTAGCTCACACAATAATACCATCACTTTTTTTGAGTGGTGATTTTGTTGACTACGCTCATATAAAGCAGCGTTATCTTGCGTTTTATCTTGCCGATGTTTCCGGTCACGGCGCCTCATCTGCGTTTGTTACAATTTGGCTGAAGCATTTGGTAAGTCGAATGGTACGTGAAGAAGGATTGTTTGGCGATGAAAACTCCTTTGTTGATGGTGCCGACCAGATGCTGCGACAAATCAATCGCGAGCTGCATGAAACCCGATTGAGTCATCATCTGACGCTTTTTGTGGGGGTCATAGATACCCAAACGCACAGACTGCATTATGTGGTTGCGGGACATTTACCAATGCCCATTTTAATCACAGCAAAAGGAGCGGAGTACCTTAGTGGTCAAGGAAAGCCGGCCGGTATTTTCAAAGATGTCAGTTGGCAGCTTTATGAGAGAGAGTTACCTGAAACCTTTGCGCTAGTATGTTTTTCAGACGGCGTGCTGGAAACCTTGTCTCAGTCTGAGTTGGCTGAAAAAGAGAGGCATCTCCTAGACTTGGTTGCTGCGACCACTGGCACTTTGGATTCAGTCTGTAATACTTTGGTGATAAAAGAGATTCGCGATAATCCTGATGATATTGCGGTATTATCGATTTCTAGGGGCGTAAGTTGATGAAACCCGGCCAAATTTTAGTTGCCGACCACGATGGTGTTTACATTATTAAAATGTTGGGCGATGTTCGCTTGACCCTATGTATATCGTTCGACCAATTTATCGATGCAATGTTTAAAAGTGAAAACTTCACTTCTGTACTCTTTGATCTTTCAGATGCGGAAGCTATAGACAGTACAACACTTGGTTTAATGGCAAAAATTTCGATTTTGGGGCAGGAGCGATGCGGCATAGTGCCAGTGATTCTTGCAAGCAACCCCAGCATTCAACGTATTCTTCAAACCATGGGCTTCAACGATATATTTACTATAGTTGATAGTCTGGATGCACCTGTGTTGGATGCCCAGCCATTAAACTGTATTAACTGTGACGAGAGGGTTGTGAAAGAGAAGGTTTTGGAAGCGCACAAAATTTTGATGGGGTTAAATACGACTAACGCAGATACCTTTCGCAATCTTGTTAACATGCTCGAGAACTGCTGATTTTTTCTTGTCGCAAACTTTCAAGTTCTTTTTTACAGCTTCAATCCAGCTTTGACCAGGTTTTTCGTTCGGATAAAATTACTGTGCGAAACGTGAATTAAATCTGCAATCTTCCTGATCATATAATCTTCATACTTGTCCAGATTCCCATCGGCGTAAGCTATCTCCCACATTGCTTTAATCAGTTTTAGTTTGTCGTCTGGTGAGCATTGGCTATTCACCATGTGTGTAAACTGATGAAGAGAGGTCGCGTGATTGGATTCTGTTTTGGCGAGATCAATTAACTCGTTTATTTCTTCTGTACTGATAGAGAATTTTTGTGCGAGCAACTGGCTGAGCTTAACTGTTTCCGCTTCTGAAAATTTGTTATCCGCTATTGCAATTTCTACTAACAATGCAGTGATCGCCAGTTGTTTCTGGTGGTCAGTAAACGCGAGAGAGTCGCCACCTATTTGCAGGTGGCGCTCGATAAATCTGGAGAGCTTATTAAGCACGGGACTTTAACAGGTTCTCTAGATTGATTTGATCTTTCACGAAACCGCGAATGCCTTCTGCGAGCTTTTCTGTTGCCATTGCATCTTGGTTAAGGCCAAAGCGAAAGCTAGCTTCAGTTTCGATTTGTTTTGCAATTTTCTCGCTTGTACTATTAGGAGACAAAATGCGCTTCAACTCGCCCTTGTCTTGATCCAGCTCCTGCAGCAATTGAGGGCTAATGGTGAGGCGGTCACAACCAGCAAGCGCTTCAATCTCACCGATGTTGCGGAAGCTCGCACCCATAACTACAGTGTTGTAATTGTTTTGCTTGTAGTAGTTGTAGATTTGGCGCACAGAGATCACGCCCGGATCTTCTTCGGCGGTATATTCTTTTTTGTCCGTGTTGGCTTTGTACCAATCCAAAATACGACCCACAAAAGGAGAAATCAGAAATACCCCCGCATCTGCGCAAGCCGCGGCCTGATTAAATCCAAACAATAATGTCAGATTGCAGTTGATACCTTCTTTTTCCAGAACTTCTGCAGCGCGAATACCTTCCCATGTAGACGCAAGCTTGATCAATACGCGCGATTTATCAACCCCGCCTTTTTCGTACAGACCAATTAATTGGTGGGCTTTAGCGATAGAGGCCTTGGTGTCAAATGAAAGGCGTGCATCCACCTCGGTGGATATACGGCCGGGAACAATTTTCAATATTTCCAAGCCTATACCTACTGCCAAATGATCGCAGGCTGCACTCAATTGTTCCGCACTGTTCGAAATGCTTTTGCTAGCGGCGATAGAGGCGGTCAACAGATCTTGGTATTGCGGCATTTGTGCAGCTTTATACACCAGTGATGGATTGGTGGTCGCATCGAGTGGCTTATAAAGGCGAATGGCTTCAATATCGCCGGTATCGGCTACAACATCGGTAAATTGCTTCAGTTGTTCGAGTTTGCTAGTCACAGTAGTAATCCTATTGCTGATATAACGTGGTTGATGTTCGTTTTATTGCCGTTAGATATATTATAGTCTTAATGACTTTTTGAATGAAGTGCTCATTTCTTATAAAGCGATAAATACACAGCCTTTCAGGTTACCTAATCTATCTGATATCTACTAATGGTACCTCATTTACAGCAGCAAGCGCGCACTCCAGTACCTCTATTCCGGCGCCTGGCTTATGTGCTTGTTCGCTGATTATCCGGCGGAATTGTCGGGCGCCTGGAAGACCCTGATAAAGTCCCAGAATGTGTCGTGTTAAGTGGTTTAAACGAGCCCCCGATTGCAATTGTTCGATGCAATACTCCCTGAATTGCTCCATAACTTGCTCCCTGCTAATCACAGGTGTTGTACAGCCGTAAATTTCCTGATCAACGCTGGCAAGCAGGTAAGGGTTGCTGTAAGCCTCTCGACCAATCATTACACCATCTACTTCTTGCAGCAGATTTTTACTTTGTTCCAGTGTGGTGATGCCGCCGTTGATAATAATATTCAGATGCGGAAAGTCTTGTTTTAACTGATAAACTTTGTCGTATTGCAGGGGTGGGATCTCACGATTTTCTTTCGGGCTAAGCCCCTTAAGCCATGCCTTGCGAGCATGTACTATAAAGGTATCGCAACCTGTGGCAGCAATGGTTCGCACAAAGTTTTCGAGACCCGTATAGTCCTCCATGTCATCGATGCCAATCCTGTGCTTGACCGTAACCGGAATTGTTACCGCATTGCGCATTGCTGCAATACATTCAGCCACTAATTCAGGTTCCGCCATCAAACAAGCGCCAATCATACCGTTCTGTACTCTGTCACTCGGGCAGCCGCAGTTCAGGTTTACCTCATCGTAACCCCAGTCTTCTGCGATGATCGCGCATTTGGCAAGATCGTCGGGGTTGCTACCTCCAAGTTGTAGAGCAAGCGGATGTTCGCAGGCGTTGTAATCTAAAAAGCGCTTGCGGTCACCGTGTAAAAGCGCACCTGTGGTTACCATTTCACTATAAAACACAGCTTTTTTGCTGAGCATGCGCCAAAAAGTGCGACAGTCTGAAGTAGACCATTCCATCATAGGGGCTAGCGTGAAGCGGCGATCAAGGAGTTTAGTCGATGTCATTAGGGTTCGAAATATGAAGGCGTAATATAAAATGCCAAGTGTTATTGGCAGGTACATTATGATATCGATATTTGAATAGGGCTGCACAGCAAACTGGCCCGATATGAGGAAGAATCCGTTTATGTCATTAACTCACATAGATTCACATGGTTGCGCGAGCATGGTGGATGTGTCTGATAAGCCTGCCAGCACCCGCGAAGCGCGAGCCTTTGCGCGCGTAGTTATGCAAGCCGAGACTTTGGAGCAGATTAAAAATAACAGTTTGAAAAAAGGTGATGTTCTGGCAGTGGCGCGAATTGCGGGAATTCAAGCGGCAAAAAAATGTTCAGATTTGATTCCGTTATGTCACCCTCTGGCATTGAGCAAAGTTTCGGTAAATTTCAGTCTGGATGAAGCAAATTCTTGTGTTGAAATTACCAGTTACTGCAAATTAACTGGGCAAACCGGGGTGGAAATGGAAGCGCTTACCGCCGCAAGTGTGGCCGCACTGACGATTTACGATATGTGTAAAGCTGTAGATATGGATATGGTGATTGAGCAAGTTTGCCTGCTGGAGAAAATGGGTGGTCGGCGTGGTCATTATCGACGTGTGCAAACCGGGGGGCTTTGAGAATGATTCGAATTATTTTTTTTGCACAGCTGCGTGAACAGCTCGGTTGTGCGGGTATAGAAGTTGAAGCAGCGGAAGCCAAATCGATTGATGAATTGAAAAAATACCTCTGCGAGATCAACCCTCAATGGAAACAATTCATCGAAAGCAAAAAAATACTTGTTGCACTTAATCATGAGTACGTACGGAGTAATTTGTCATTGAAGGCTGGTGATGAAGTGGCGTTTTTTCCACCGGTAACAGGGGGGTAATATGCCTTTTTCAATTTCCATTCAAAAGGATGATTTTGATGTGGGTAATGAGTACGCAAGCTTGGTGATGAATGATACACATGCTGGAGCAGTGGTATTTTTTGTCGGTCGAGTCAGGGAGATGAATCAATCGCGCCGAGTTTCAGGTCTCTCACTGGAATACTACTCTGGTATGACGGAGCGGGTATTGGAACAAATATTGGAGAGTGCAAAGCAGCGCTGGGACTTGTTGTCCGTCCGCATTATTCATCGAGTTGGTCGATTGCAATTGATGGATCAAATTGTGTTTGTTGGCGTGACCAGTAAACATCGCGAGCAGGCTTTTCAAGCAGCAGAATTTCTAATGGATTTTTTAAAAACCCAAGCTCCTTTTTGGAAAAAGGAAATTACAGAGGAGGGTGAAATATGGGTAGAGGCGAATCAAAAAGATAAGGTCGCTAGTGAGCGCTGGTGAGAATGCAAAATAATCGATAACTGAAAAAAATGGGCGCATTAGCGCCCATTTCAGACCGCTGACAAACCCCACTGTAAAAAAGTGGGGTTTGTTGCTTTAGACGGCGGCGATTATCAGGTCGTTGTGGCGACACCGAGTTAAAAATACAGTCAAGAGTCTGTACATATCTCTTATGCGATTCCGGGTAAGGCTCAGCAAGTTGAATGTGTAAAAAAAGCGCGCCAGTAACAGCGCAATCTTCTTCATATTCTGG
>JAYKTU010000006.1:0-234690 GCA_035317345.1 Cellvibrio fontiphilus
CGCTGTTACTGGCGCGCTTTTTTTACACATTCAACTTGCTGAGCCTTACCCGGAATCGCATAAGAGATATGTACAGACTCTTGACTGTATTTTTAACTCGGTGTCGCCACAACGACCTGATAATCGCTGCCGTCTAAAGCAACAAACCCCACTTTTTTACGGTGGGGTTTGTCAGCGGTCTGAAACCGCACTTGGTGCGGTTTTTTATTAAACGACGGGGGGGCGTTTACGCGGTGGCGTTTTGACTCTACGTGGCGCTGCCGATGCAGACCTGAGCTTTTTATCATGACGTTCGCGCTGAGCCTGTTCGTCACGTGTTGGTGACATCATACGGGTATAGGTAGAACTGTCGAAACCTGCGGTCATACACAGATCTTCAATTTCGCGCTCGCTAAGATCGATCCACTGACCAACCCTTACATGTGATGGAATAAAAATATTCGCATAACGCACACGTTTCAAGCGACTAACCTTAACACCTTGGGACTCCCACAAACGTCGCACTTCGCGGTTGCGCCCCTCCATTACCACGCAGTAAAACCAGCGGTTTTTACCCTCTCCTGCGCCGTCAACTATATCAGTAAAACGTGCAATACCATCTTCAAGGGCAACCCCACGCAGAAGCACATCGCGCATTTCATCCGTTACTTCGCCCTGAATACGCACCAAATATTCACGATCAATAACTGATGAGGGATGCATTAATTTATTTGCCAGTTCACCATCGTTGGTGAATAACAATAAACCGCTTGTATTGAAGTCAAGACGACCTACGGAAATCCAACGTTCGCCCTTTAATACCGGGAGATGATCGTAAACGGTAGGGCGGCCTTCTGGATCAGAGCGAGAGCAAATTTCACCCTCGGGTTTGTTGTACAAAATAACCCTGCGACGCGTGAGTTCTGTACGCAACACAACTCGTTGCCCATTAAAAAAAATTTTATCCTGCGTCGTTACACGATCACCTAATTTAGCAATATGGTCGTTAACTTTTACCTGACCTTGCTCTATCGCACGCTCCATCTCACGACGTGAGCCAATACCAGCGCGCGCCAGTACTTTTTGCAATTTCTCATCATTAGATACTGCTGATTGACTAGATTGGTTATCCAACTCAACACTTTTTTTAGCAAGTGAAGGTTTTTCGGTTCTCTGTTTTTTTTCACCCGCTTTTGCGTCAACGCTTTTACTGGCGACTGCTGGCTTCACAGCCTTGGCAGATTTTTTAGGTTTATCTTGGTTGATTTTCTTCACCATATTTAATGAACCACTCATTGGTGGCCCTGTTCCTCACGTTTGGCCACGGCGGACACTGCTTCAACAGCGATAACCGCTTGTTCTTCAGCATCAACAAAGGCCTCTTCACCATCAATAAAGCCGTCTTCGTAAAGAGCAGCTTCAGCATCTATTTCCACGGTCGTTAACTCTTCATAGCTGATAATAGGCTGCTCATCAGGAATCGACGCGTCTGTATCTTGCTCACCAATACCAGCTTCTCCCAAATCCAAAACCGGATTTAACTCATCCAGATCTCGGATCTCGCTGAGCGACGGCAACTCTTCCAAACTTTTTAAATTAAAGTAATCCAAAAATTGCCGGGTTGTTGCATAAAGCGAGGGGCGCCCAGGCACATCACGATGACCAATAACCTTAACCCAGTCACGCTCCAGCAATGTCTTCATGATATGCGAGCTGACAGCAACACCACGGATTTCTTCAATATCACCACGGGTAATTGGCTGACGATACGCAATTAAGGCCAAAGTTTCCAAGAGTGCGCGGGAGTATTTTTGCGGTTTCTCCTCCCAGAGGCGATTAACCCAAGGAGCCAAATCATCACGTACCTGAAAACGCCAACCTGATGCCACCTCTTTGAGTTCAAAACCTCGCCCTTCACAGCTCTGTTGGATACTAGTGAGTGCTGCCAGTATTTCGTCTTTACTGGGCGCCACTTCGGTATCAAACAAATCCAGCATACGTGCCAACGTCATTGGCTGGCCCGCTGCCAGTATAGCGCCTTCGATAATTTGGCATAGACGTCCAGCATCAACAGGCATTTGGGTAACAGGAACTGTTGCGAGCTCTTCCACATCATCGACGAGTAAACCGCCAACTTCCTGTTCATCAAGCTCATTATCAATATCTTGAGTCATTTCGATCATTGTGTTCTAGCTTTTACATGAATTGGTGCAAAAGATTCGCTTTGAACTATCTCCACCAATGATTCTTTTATCAATTCCATCACCGCAAGGAAAGTTACGACCACACCCAAACGCCCCTCTTCTACCTTAAAAAGGCTGACGAATGGTACGAAATGTTGATGCGCAAGAATGTCCAACACCTGTGCCATACGTTCGCGTGTCGACAGTTTTTCTTTGGAAATGTGGTGACTCTCAAACATATCAGCACGACGCAACACCTCCGAAAGCGCCAGCAATAGCTCATGTAATTCAACATCAGGATCTGGGCGAGTCAAGTTGCGGTCAGGGCCAGTTGCGCTAACAGGAAATATATTGCGCGCCATACGCGGCAACTTATCCAAATCCTCAGCGGCTTGTTTAAAGCGCTCGTATTCCTGCAAACGACGAATTAATGACGCACGTGGATCCTCTTCCTCTTCATGCTCTTCGCTGGAACGAGGTAGTAGCATGCGCGATTTAATCTCTGCCAACATTGCTGCCATCACCAAATATTCAGCAGCCAATTCAAATTGGTGAGACTCCATCAAATTCACATAGGCCATGTACTGAGAAGTAATTTCGGAAACGTTAATTTCAAGAATATCAATATTTTGGCGACGAATTAGGTAAAGCAATAAATCCAGAGGCCCCTCAAATGCCTCAAGAAAAACTTCAAGTGCATCTGGGGGAATGTACAAATCCTGAGGTAATTGCGTATAAGCCTTTCCGTGAACCACAGCAAAGGGCATCTCCCCCTGTTGCGGCACCTTTGCATGTGAACTGCCTACATCAGAAGCATTCACAACACTGGACTCAGCCTGCAGCTCTGTTTCAGTCACATCTGTTGGCTTCGCATCAGTAACAGCATCCGGATCCACCATAGGGATAGGCTCAAGAAATTCAGTCACACGGCAAACTCGCAGTCAGATATGTACGAAGGAAAGGCGGGACACCAAACTGGGGCCCAAACGATCGAAAGTTGCATTATAACGATTTACACGAGCGCCGGACAGCAGCCGTAAGTGACACAAAAACCCAATCAAAATCAACTAACTAGATTCAAATACAGTGAAATCGCCCTTCCCCTGCCGTACCAGCTCGGGTAGCTCTTGGGTCAAATCGATCACGGTAGTCGGCTCAAGACCACAATACCCCCCATCGATCACCAATTCGACAAAATGCTCTAGAGTGTCACGGATGTCGTAGGGGTCGGTCATCGGAAATTCCTCACCCGGCAGCAATAAGCTACTACTCATGAGCGGTTCACCTAACTCCTCAAGCAGAGCTAAAGCAATTGGATTATCAGGAACTCGCAGACCAATCGTTTTACGTTTTGGATGCATTAACCGGCGCGGCACATCAGCGGTAGCCTCAAGAATGAAAGTGTAAGCCCCTGGTGTGTGACTTTTAAGCAAACGAAAAACCCGGTTATCCACTCGCGCATAAGTCGCAAGCTCAGATAGATCACGACACATCAAGGTAAAGTTATGGTTTTTGTCGAGTTTACGCAAAGAGCGAATACGCTCTAATGCATCTTTGTCACCTATGTGACAACCCAACGCGTAAGCAGAATCAGTCGGATAAGCAATGATGCCGCCTTTGCGAATAATATCAGCCGCCTGTACGATTAAACGATGCTGGGGATTTTCGGGATGAATTTGGAAAAACTGCGCCATGCCAGAGGCTCCTTACGACACTACCTGGCCAGAATGCCAGATAAACAAATTGGTAACGCTTGCAGGCGTTAAGACTAATTAGTGTTACAGCCCAATAATTCCCATACAGGTTTAGCATGGTTTGGCAACTGACCGAACCCTCCCAATTCCTGCCAAGGCTGGTCAGGCACATGAAAATCTGAACCACAAGAGGCGTAAAGATTGCGGTCGGCTGCGATTCGTAATAAATCCTCAGTCGTAGCACTCGGCTGCAAACCACTGATGACCTCAATTGCATCGCCACCGGCAGCAACAAATGAATCAGCCAAGGCACAGATTTTGGTACGTGTCAGCTCATACTTATTGGGATGTGCCAGAACAGCTACGCCACCTGCATCATGAATCCAGCGAATCACCTGATCCATACGCGGCCATTGATACTTCACATCCGCTGGCTTACCTGCTCCTAAGTATTTTTTGAATGCAGCATTAATATTTTTTACTGCACCAACTTCGACCAAATACTGGGCAAAGTGTGGCCGACAAACACTGGATTCCCCCGCATAAGACTTGGCACCAGTCAGTGCACAAGGGAAACCCAATTTAGCCAAACGCTCTCCGATAGCAATCGAGCGCGCCTCACGTGCCTGAGCTTGCTGACTTACCGCATCAGTCAGGACAGCAGATTTTGTATCAATCCCTAGACCAACAATATGAACACCTCCTCGCCCCCATTGACTGGAGAATTCAATACCAGGAATCAATTGGATCGAAGCTTCTAGCGCGGCTTTTTGTGCAATACCCACCCCAGCTATGGTATCGTGATCCGTAATCGCAAGCACTGAAACATTGCGCGCTTTTGCACGCTCAACCAGTGCATCAGGGCTCAGCATGCCGTCAGAAAAACAGGTATGGCAATGCAGGTCAAAAATCACTCAAACACCCTATTTTGAGATCAACAGGCTTGATCATGACTGATAACAACTCCAAAAATTCATCTCCCATCTTAGCTGATAAGCCCTCTACGGAAACAACAAATATCCAACCCAAGCCTAAAAAAGAGAGCTTTTTTGCCAACCTCTTGATGAACATCGTCATTCCGACGCTAATTCTGACCAAACTCAGTGATGCAGAATACTTGGGGCCCACGTGGGGGTTAATTGTTGCCCTGGCCTTCCCACTTGGCTACGGTTTTCGTGACTTCATAGCCAACAGAAAAATTAATGCATTTTCAGCACTAGGTATTATCAGTGTATTGCTAACCGGTGGATTGAGTTTATTCAAACTTGCACCTGAGTACTTTGCGATCAAAGAAGCAGCTATTCCTGGTATTTTGGGTATAGTCACACTGATATCAATAAAAACCCGTTACCCATTGGTAAAAGTATTCATATACAACGACAAGGTTCTAAAAATAGACAAAGTAAATGCCGCACTTCAGCAGCACCAGACCCAAAAACTCTTTGAACGCACACTTGTTAATGCCTCGCTGATGATTGCAGCCTCATTCTTTTTGTCATCGATACTGAATTATGTGTTGGCCAAACTGATCCTCATAAGCCAACCGGGAACTGCTGAATTTAATGCTGAGTTAGGTAAGATGACTGCGTTGAGCTACCCTGTCATTGCACTGCCGATGCTAGTGATTATGATGGGAACTTTATTTTATGTCTTTCGCAGTATTCGTTTGCTTACCCACTTAACCCTCGAGGAAGTAATTAATGACGGCTCAGGCGATTAAGTAGCTAGTCTATTTACATTTTAATTAACGAACTCTGTGTGAGCACCATTAAAGAGTCGCTGCACGAAATTTTATTTAGAGGTTGATTATGCACTACGCAATCATCAGTGAAGATGTAGCAAATAGTCTCGATAAACGCAAAACAGCACGTCCTGCACACTTGGCACGTCTACAACAATTAACCGATGAAGGGCGCCTGATGATCGCAGGCCCACACCCCGCTATTGATAACGACAACCCCGGTGATGCGGGCTTTACTGGCAGTTTGGTCGTAGCAGAATTCAATTCTCTTGAAGAAGCACAACGCTGGGCAAATGAAGACCCCTATTTGACCGCTGGTGTCTATGCCAAGGTGACTGTTAAGCCTTTCAAGAAAGTGCTGCCTTAATTATTCAAATCTCAGTACTGGAGCCATTGTGAAAAAATATTTAGCTTTTTTAAGTGCCGGACTCTCGCTTCTAGCCCTGCCGCTCGTAAGCTTACCCTCTGCCGCCATCGAAAAATATGTATCCGATGTGATTTATGTGCCCGTGCGTAGCGATAAAAGTCCACAAGCAGGTATCCTGCAACAAGGTGTACCCAGCGGCACAAAGTTAAATTTTTTGCGCGAAGAAATTGGAGCAGATAATAATTTATGGTCGCTTGTTGTTACCCCAGAGGGTACAGAAGGCTGGATTCGCAGCCAGAATATTAGCGACAAACCTACGGCTGCATTAAAACTCGCCGCTTTGTCAGATTCATCCCGCAACCTTTTGAGCCTACAAACAGAAAATACTGAGCTAAAAGCACAATTGGAAAAATTGCAACAAGAGCATCAACAACTACTCAACGATACCGAGGACATGCGTCAAGCTGCCACAACAGCGATGAATCTCGAGGAGGAACATCAACGCATGCTTACCGAGAACCAATTACTACAAACACATGCGGACGTATTAAAAGCAGAAAATGAAAAACTAAAAGATAGTGAGCGTTTTAATCACTGGTTGTATGGCGGTGGTTTAATTATCGGAGGTGTACTCCTGTCTTTTATATTACAGGGTATTGGCCGTCGCAAACGCAAATCTGAATGGCGATAAGGTAAAGGGATATGTTGTCAAAAAAATTAATGACCTTCTTGTTTATTGTATTTGCTGTGTTTTCAGCACCTATCTTTGCCAATAATGACTTAACAAAAACAACGCTCGTTGCAATAAAAACAGATTTGGGTACTTTCGTAATAGAGTTATACCCAAAAGCCGCACCTGAAACAGTCAAAAACTTTCTTCATTACATAGACACCAAATTCTATGAAGGCACTATTTTTCACCGTGTAGTTCCAGGTTTTGTGGTGCAAGGTGGCGGAATGACATTTGATTTTATGGAAAAACCAACTGAAAAACCTATTGTCAATGAATCCATGAATGGCCTACCCAACGATTACAGAAGCGTTGCTATGGCGCGCCAAACAGATCCGGATAGTGCAACATCGCAGTTTTATATTAATCTGAAAAATAATTCTGGCCTGAATGCAACCGAAACAAAACCCGGCTACACAGTATTTGGAAAAGTAATAGCTGGCATGGAAGTGATAGAAAAAATTGCGAAGGAACCACTCGGAATGTTCAAGGCATACCCAGAAGCCCCCAATTATGCGGTACGCATTTTGAGTGCCGCAAGAACAACATCCGCTGGAGCACAAGCAATCATCGAAGAGCAGCGTGCAATTAAACCATCCAGCCTTAAAGATGTATTGGTACCTGTAAATGACTCACAGCAATAATACAGCGCTCAGCGTTAACTTGAACAAAATCGCACTAATTCGCAATTCCCGCCCCGGGAATTACCCTAATGTATTGACCCACGGGGAAATGTGCATCAATGCCGGTGCGGATGGAATCACCGTTCATCCGCGACCAGATAAGCGACATATTCGCCCTCATGATGTATACGAACTCAGCGAGCTGGTTAGCAGCCATCCCGGAATAGAGTTCAATATCGAAGGCAACCCTTTTGCTGAATCAATCGCTGAGTTTCCCGGTTTTCTTAAACTAGTCTGCGATACAAAACCGCATCAATGCACACTGGTTCCTGACACAAATAATCAGCTAACCTCGGATCACGGATTTGATCTGCATCGCAGTGGAAAATCCCTGCAACCAGTTATCGAACAACTAAAGGGTCTTGGTATTCGAGTATGCCTTTTTATGGATCCAGATATAGAACAGATTACTTTGGCAAAAGACTTGGGGGCTGATCGTATCGAGCTCTACACAGGCCCCTACGCTGAGGCGTTTAAAACTCCCGGTGAATCATTCAATAGATTATTCGATAGATATTTGAGCGCTGCTCACCACGCACGGTCTATCGGTATAGGGGTCAATGCAGGCCACGACTTGAACCTCGACAATCTCGGATACTTTCGCAAAATTCCAGCTTTGCTCGAAGTCTCAATTGGCCACGCCCTGACTGTTGACGCTATCACCATGGGGCTAAGCAGTGCAGTAAAAACGTACAAAACCATCTGCACTAGCTAACAACCACGCCCTGCAAATATTAAATACTCATCACAGAAAAAAGCATGAATACAACCCGAGAAGACAGCCCAGCCTATTTAGAAAAAAAACGCTTTTTTGATTCACTAATGACTGTCTATGGGCGTAAAACTGTATTTGAAGCGCTACAAGACCCTGCTACTTGTTTGTATAGATTGCACCTTGCAAAAAGTAACAAGCCCGCTGAAATTTTGACAGGTATTATTTCCCTAGCCAAACAGAAAGGCGCGGAAATTATTTATCACGATCGCCAAGCACTATCACGCATTTCAAGAAATTCAGCACAAGATCAGGGAGTTGCTGCTGACCTGCAATTACGCGGTTATCAATATTACGATAATTTTTTACAAGACAATCACCAAAAAAAATATAACTTACTTGCTTTGGATGGTGTACATAATCCACAAAATCTAGGCATGATTATTCGTTCAGCCTGTGCTGGTAATATTGATGGCATCCTTTTACCGCAAAAGGGTAATGCGCAAATCGATCCATTGGTAATTAAAGCAAGTGCAGGAACAGTTTTTCGTGCGCCACTATTGCGCTGTAAAGATTTAACTGAAGCATTAAAAGATTTCAAACAACGAGGCGCCATTGTCTGCGCACTTTCATCACATGCAACAACAGAACTAAAGAAATTCTCACCTGAGGCACCTTGCATTTATGTATTGGGAAATGAAACAGAAGGGGTTTCTGGCGCAGTTCAAAAACTATGCGATGAGAGCGTGAAAATACCAATGAACAATGGTGTTGAGTCGCTAAATGTAGCTGTCACTGCAGCGCTTATCGCATTTAGATAACGCATTTAGTGACACAGATAACACAATCAAAACGCACACCAAGAAAGCCATACCGAAACTTAGGTAAAAAAGAGAGAGCCAGAGCCCTCTCTTTTTTGTCATTGCTAAGCAAATAACGGCATCAAAGCTTGTATCCGTCCTCTTCGTGCAACGCTAAATCCAATCCCATCGTTTCGTCTTCTTTGCTCACACGCAAACCGGCTGTAAAAAGCCCAGTTAATTTCAACAGGACGTAAGTAACCACGGCAGTATATACAAAGGTCACCGCAACGCCGAGCATCTGAACGCCCAACTGCTCACTCATCGAATTAACTCCTGAAGCAAACCCCTGACCACTAAAAACTCCTAACTCAGTCGATGCAAATACACCAGCAAGAATAGTACCCAATATGCCTCCAACACCATGCACAGGGAATACGTCTAAAGAATCGTCTATTTTCCAAACGCGCTTAACCAATTGAGTCATATAAAAACAAACAATCCCCGCACTCAAACCAATTATCAAAGCACCGCCGGGGCCGACATAACCAGAAGCAGGAGTAATAGTCCCCAATCCAGCAACCATCCCGGTCACAATCCCCAAGGCACTTGGCTTTCTGAATCGCATCCATTCAACTGCCATCCACGACAAAGCACCTGCAGCAGCAGATATATGAGTCACCAGCATAGCCATAGCTGCATTGCCATCCGCCGCCAATGCACTGCCAGCATTAAAACCAAACCAACCAACCCACAGCATACCAGCGCCAGTTACTGTCATAGTCATGTTGTGCGGGGGCATTGCTGTGGTAGGAAAACCATGTCGTTTACCAACTACAATTGCAGCAACCAATGCAGCGACACCAGCAGTAATATGTACAACAGTACCACCTGCAAAATCTAAAAGGCCCTTTTGAAACAGCCATCCTGAGCCAGCCCACACCCAGTGACACACAGGAATATATACAGCAAACAACCAGAGCCCCGAAAACAGCAGCATCGAAGAAAATTTCACACGCTCCGCAAAAGCACCCACAATCAACGCTGGAGTAATAATCGCAAATGTCATCTGAAACATCGCATGCAAACTCAGTGGGATACCACCAGAAATCGCCCCTTCGGTGACACCATCAAAGAACACCATACTCAAATCACCAATCCAGGCATTACCTTCTCCAAACGCCAAACTGTAGCCGGCCACAAGCCACAACAAGGAAACCATACACGCGATAGCAAAACACTGCATCAACACAGAAAGAATATTCTTGACGCGAACAAGCCCGCCATAGAATAAAGCCAAACCAGGCAGGGTCATAAATAGCACAAGCGCTGTTGATGTGAGAATCCAGGCCGTATTTGCTTGATTAATAGCGTCCTCAGCCAAGGCATTTGATGACATTAATGCGGCAACACAGACACTACTGACGAGCGAAGTTATGGATTTTGGCTTTTTCATAGCTACCCCATGATATTTATTGTTCGGCACTCTTGGCGACAAACAGGAAGAAATGACGTTTGAAACGCTTCATAATGAGACGATCATGAAGCGATCCACCTAAAAACTGTCACTTAACAAAGCTAACATTTAACAAAGCGCACAATTAAAGAGCATTATTTTAAAAATATTAGCGCAAAAATTACGTGGCCAAGCACATAAGCAAAAAACAATCCACAACAAAAAAAACCAATAAAATCAAAAATTTAAAACTTACATGAGTTTTACCAATCGAAAATTAAGCACCATTTATGGGCGCAATCAAAATAATCGCACCAAATATAATCACATATTTATCGAACCCCACAACAAAACACTTAAGTTACAATAGTTCATCGTTATTAAATCAACCTAAGAATTAGATGACACTTCCTATCGCAACCATAATTAGCGCATTCGTAATCGCACTAATCACCTCAAAGCTAATAATCTATTTTTTTGGCAAGCGTCTTTTAGATATTCCAAATGATCGAAGCTCACATACAACACCAACTCCGCGCGGGGGAGGAATAGCTATAGTGCTAGGAACGATTGGTGCATCACTTTTTGCCTACTTTTCGGGAGGAATACCAAAAGAACTACTTATACTTCTGTTTCCGGGCGTAATAATGGCAACGGTAGGGATAATAGATGACATCAAAAACCTTAACATCCGCACAAGACTTGGCCTGCAGATAGTCACAGCTACACTGATCACAAGCACAGCTTTAAATTATATTAATGAGCCACCACTTCTTGAACTCTTGTTATTTTTAACATTAGTAATCGGGATCATCTGGCTCACAAATTTGTATAACTTTATGGATGGTATTAACGGGCTAGCCGGACTCCAAACTGTATTCATTTGTAGCAGTATGAGTCTTCTTTTTTATCTTCAAGAAACACACGCAGGTGTTGCAGTTATTTTGATTTTACTAGCGCTTGCTAGCCTCGGCTTTTTGTATTGGAACTTTCCTACCGCTCAAATTTTTATGGGAGACGTAGGTAGTCTTTTCATCGGAGTTACGCTGGCAACGCTTATGATTTGGACAAGTCGAGAGAGCGCTATAATTAGCTGTAACTGGCTAGTTTTGATGGCAGCGTTTATCACAGATGCAACCTACACATTGATTATGCGGATAATAAACGGACAAAAATTTTACCTTCCACATCGTTCTCACCTCTACCAAAAGCTAGCACTAAAAAGAAAGTCGCACACCCAAGCAACACTCATGATTATGGCATTTAATATTTTTTGGCTACTTCCTATCGCATTGACAATACATACCGGTTGGTTAAATGAATTTATTGGGTTGTTCTTGGCATACGCACCAGCAATTTATTGTGCACATAAAATGAAGGCAGGAAAAACTCCGCACTGAAGAGCAGAAAGCAGAAAGCAGAAAGCAGAAAGCAGAAAGCAGAAAGCAGAAAGCAGAAAGCAGTATTTTGCAGCAAAAAACTTCGATAAAAAGTAGGAGTCTATTTACCAATACTTTCATTTACCCGGTCACGCATTTCTTTGCCTGGTTTAAAATGAGGTACATATTTGCCCTCCAAAACAACAGTCTCGCCTGTCTTGGGGTTACGTCCTGTACGAGGGGCGCGATAATGAAGAGAGAAACTACCAAAACCACGAATCTCGATACGCTCACCTGATGCCAAAATATCAGACATATAGTCAAGCAATAGCTTTACTGACATCTCAACATCTTTAACCGTCAACTGATTCTGTTTCTCGGTAATGTACTCGATCAATTCTGATTTTGTCATAACCCGCTCTCTTTTATTGGCCAATGGCAAGCAACACAAACATCATAGCTGAACTGAAATTCCTGTAAACCTTTGAAAAAATAATGGCCAGCAACGCTGGCCATTATCCAAAAGCAAGAATTACTCTTTGCTTTGCATTTGCGCTTTGATCAGATCACCCAGGGTCGTCGGAGAAGCCTGCTCTGATTGCTTACTAGAAAGCTCTTTCATCGCTGTTTTTTCTTCTTCAACATCTTTAGATTTTACCGACAGGCTGATGCTACGATTTTTGCGGTCTACCGCAATGATCTTAGCTTCAACTTCGTCACCAACTTTAAGCAGGTTACGAGCGTCTTCTACTTTCTCGCGGCTCAACTCAGAAGCTTTCAAAGTAGCTTCTACATCGTCAGCCAAGGTGATGACGGCAGCCTTTGCTTCAACTTCTTTCACGATACCTTTAACAACTGCACCCTTGTCATTCACAGAAACGTATTCTGAGAAGGGGTCTGTTTCCAGCTGCTTAATACCCAAAGAAATACGCTCACGCTCTGGATCGATGGCCAAAACCACAGTTTCCAGTTCATCGCCTTTCTTGTACTTACGAACGGCTTCTTCGCCGGCTTCGTGCCAAGAGATATCTGACAAGTGAACCAGACCATCAATACCTCCATCCAAACCGATGAAAATACCAAAGTCAGTGATTGACTTGATCTTGCCGCTGATCTTGTCGCCTTTAGCACAAGTACGAGCAAATGCATCCCATGGGTTTTCTTGGCATTGTTTCAGACCGAGGGAGATACGACGACGCTCTTCGTCGATATCCAATACCATAACTTCGATTTCGTCACCCAGCTGAACAACTTTTGAAGGATGAATGTTCTTGTTAGTCCAGTCCATTTCTGAAACGTGGATCAAGCCTTCAACACCCTCTTCCAGCTCTGCGAAGCAGCCGTAATCGGTCAAATTGGTTACTTTTGCTTTCACACGAGCGCCTTCAGGGTAGCGCTTGGTGATTTGGATCCATGGATCTTCACCCAATTGTTTCAAGCCCAGAGAGACACGGTTACGCTCACGGTCGAATTTCAATACTTTAACGTCGATTTCGTCACCAACGTTTACGATCTCACCTGGGTGCTTGATACGCTTCCAAGCCATATCGGTAATGTGCAACAAACCATCAACACCGCCCAAGTCAACGAATGCGCCGTAGTCGGTAAGATTTTTAACGATACCTTTAACTGCTTGGCCTTCTTGCAGAGTGGCCAACAGTTCATCACGCTCAACAGAGTTAGCTTGTTCCAATACTGCACGACGAGAAACAACGACGTTGTTGCGCTTTTGATCAAGCTTGATAACTTTAAACTCCAGCTCTTTACCTTCAAGGTGAGTCGTTTCGCGCACAGGGCGAACGTCTACCAGTGAACCAGGAAGGAAGGCACGGATACCGGCAACATCAACGGTGAAACCGCCTTTAACTTTACCGTTGATAACGCCTTTGATAACTTCTTCAGCAACATGAGCCGCTTCAAGAATTTTCCACGCTTCAGCGCGCTTGGCCTTTTCACGTGACAGCTTGGTTTCACCAAAACCGTCTTCAACGCTTTCGAGAGCCACTTGTACTTCGTCACCGATCTGGAGATTCAACTCGCCCAGCTCGTTACGGAATTGTTCTGCAGGGATAACACCTTCAGACTTCAAGCCTGCGTGTACGGTAACCCAGTCTTTGTCGATATCGATAACTACACCGGTAACAATGGTGCCCGGCACCATATCAACGGTTTTTAAACTCTCTTCAAATAACTCAGCAAAACTTTCGTTCATACTCATCGTATTACCTATAAAGTAGAGACACAGGCGCCAACAACTACACCCTGTCTTTTCCGCATGGCCAGTCACGCGGGTCAATTAAAGTAAAGTGAACACCCCCTCAGGCTGGGTTTGACGACATTCACTACTGCCAAGAATGTTGTTGATGACCGAAACCACACAGTCGCAAATTTAGCAGGCGCGAAACCTTACCAGAAGGAGCCATATTTTTCAATCAAGCAGACAGGTTGAAAACCGAGAGCTGAATAACCAAAAGCATCTATTAAGAAATAGAAATCAACAACCACCCCATAAGCCAAATTAACTTTTATTGCGATCAGCCAAAAAAGCCTTGAATTTAGGACCCACCTCAGAGTGGCGCTCACCGTAAATGACGTTGGCAGCCAAATATCCAAGTTTTGTTCCGCAATCATGACTTCGACCGACCAATTGATAGGCCTCAACAGTCTCCAACTTCAAAAGTGCATCCAAAGCATCAGTCAATTGAATCTCCCCCCCGGCACCAGGCATAGTTTTACCCAACAAGTCCCACACAGTCCGGGAAAGAACGTAACGCCCAACAATTGCCATATCTGAAGGAGCATCATCAACCTGTGGTTTCTCTACCATTGCACGAATAGGCGCGGTCTTACCGACAGGAATTTCGGCCCCGGAACAATCCACTACACCATATTTGTCTACTTGATCATGGGGAACGCGCTCAACGAGAATCTGACTGAATCCAGTTTCTTCAAAACGACGGGTCATACCTGCAAGGTTTTCTTGCTTAAGATTGCATTCCGCATTATCTACTAGCACATCAGGCAAAAGCACGGCAAAAGGCTCATCACCGACGACGGACTTAGCACAGAGAATAGCATGCCCGAGCCCTTTGGCCTCCGCTTGACGCACAGAAATCACCGTCAAGCCCGGCGGCGTTATTGATCTCACTTCAGCAAGTAAAGAACGCTTCAAACGAGCCTCCAACTGGGCTTCCAACTCAAAGCTGGTATCAAAGTGGTTTTCGATTGCGTTTTTACTGGCATGCGTGACAAGTACAATCTCTTTGATGCCAGCAGCAGCGGCCTCTTCAATTACATACTGAATTAGCGGCTTATCAACCACTGGCAACATTTCCTTGGGAATTGCTTTGGTAGCAGGCAGCATACGAGTACCGAGACCCGCAACAGGAATAACCGCTTTTTTTACTTGCATATGAATATCCTTGAAATTGTATGTGTAAGAGCGCTGACTCATTTTGTACAACAGCCACTTAGCTGGGCTTTTTATCTTAATTTAGCAGCGAATTTTTGCTACTTTTTGACAGAAAGCCGAGAAAGCAATCTTATTGCTTAATAACAGTCAATATTTTGGCAAAAACCTCATCAATAGTCATTGAGGTGCTGTCTATAACTACCGCGTCTTCTGCAGGCCTCAAAGGCGAAACACTGCGGTTTGAATCACGTTCATCACGGTCACATATATCTTTTATGAGCACGCCCATATCCACAACTTCGCCCTTAGCTGCAAGCTGCTTGTAGCGTCTCTGCGCCCTCGCCTCTGGACTAGCTGTCAGAAATATTTTTGTTTGGGCGAGAGGAAAAACAGTCGTCCCCATATCCCTACCATCGGCGATCAACCCTGGGAGTCTGGCAAACTCACGCTGTCTTTGTAACAATGCAGCGCGAACCGATGCGTGGGCCGCGATCTGCGATGCAGACATACTGACAGTTTCATTGCGAATATTATGTGTGACATCACTACCAGCCAATAATATTTGGGTTGATCCAGCATCAACGTTAAATATTACGTCAAGCTCAGATGCAATTTTTGCTATTTGCTGTTCGTCATTTAAATCAGCATTTACATTTAAAGCAGCAAGAGCAACTAAACGATACAAAGCCCCACTGTCTAGTAAATGATATCCAGTGTGCCGAGCTAACATTTGGCTAAGAGTCCCCTTGCCTGCCCCACTCGGACCGTCAATAGTAATTACAACCGGCTCATTTGAACTCATCTGAAAACCTGTAATGGAAGATTGAATATCACACACTCTGAATACTACTGACTATCGACTGACAAACTGCGACTGGATCGGGCGCATGGGTGATAGGTCGACCAACCACAAGATAACTACTTCCTGCATGGATAGCAGCCGAAGGAGTCATTGTTCTTCTCTGATCATCAACTGGCGATGAATTTAAGCGGATGCCAGGTGTAACCAAACAAAAGTTCGAGCCAAATTTGGATCGCATCAGGCTGGCCTCCTGAGCAGAACAAACTATACCATCAAGACCACAGCGCTGAGTCAGAGCTGCCAAGCGCATAACCTGATTTTGCGGCGAGTCATTGATGCCAACACCCACGAGATCAGCTGTTTCCATACTGGTTAATACTGTTACAGCAATTAATAGTGGGCGCCTGCCGGCACTCTTATCCAAAACTTCACGCGCGGCGCCCATCATACGCTCTCCGCCTGACGCATGAACATTCACCATCCAAACACCCAACTCGGCAGCTGCTTTTACTGCCTTTGCTGTAGTATTGGGTATATCGTGAAACTTGAGATCCAAAAATATTTCAAACCCAAGCATCATAAGCTGTTCGACAATCTTAGGGCCGCAGGCGGTAAATAATTCTTTGCCAACTTTTAGCCGACAATACTGGGGCGACAAACGCTCAGCCATGGCAATACACTGTTCGGCATTATCAAAATCCATAGCAACTACAATTTTTGGATCGGATGTGGACATTTTTTAACCTCACAGAAAACAAAAAACCCGGCTTTTAAGCCGGGTTACCATTAAAACAAAAAATGCCGGAAAGTTCATTGCTCAGCCTGCGATGCAGGCATGCACAATTGATTAAATTCGAATATTTTCCCTATTTTGCATCAACGTTGCCTCACCTATACCTTTTACCTCAATCAACTGTTCGACACTTTTGAAGTCGCCATTGGCTTCACGCCACGCAATAATCGCCTCAGCTTTTTTGATGCCAATCCCCTTTAGCTTTGTCAACTCAGCCACATCAGCGGTGTTGATATTTATAGCCCCCTGTTGTGCAACAACCTCAGCCTTTACAACGGGGCTAGGTAACGGCTCGGCTGCAACAGCAAAAGTAGCAGCCAAACCCAAAGTGACAACAGACAACATAGACATAAGTTTTTTCATAAAAACTCCCTTTAACGTTAATTCTGATAGCACACCTTATTGCGTGCAGACACAAGGTATATAGCTACCACAGCAGTAGCCAGAGGACATTAACCATTCAAGCTGTAGGACATTTCTCACAAAGCTACAAAAACAGAACTCGATCTCATAACACATGTAAATCTGGCGGCAATTTAAGTAAAAAAAATGCCAGTCAGCATAACCGACTGGCATTTTGAACTTAGATCAAAGTTAGTGGCGGGGAATGTTAATGTGTTCGAATAATTCATCCAGTTCCGCGCGGGAATGCCTGTTAAACGCCTCATTGATAATATCTTTAGTGAGATGCGGAGCAAATTTCTCAATAAAGTCGTACATGAAACCACGCAAAAAAGTACCACGCCGGAAACCGATTTTAGTCACACTGTCTTCAAACAAATGACTTGCATCCAATGCTACAAGATCAGTATCGGCAGCTTCGTTATAAGCCATGCTAGCTATGATCCCAACCCCCAACCCCAAGCGCACATAGGTTTTAATAACATCCGCATCAGCTGCGGTAAAAACAACCTTTGGCGCCAAGCCACGATTAATGAACGCTTCATCAAGCTTGGAACGACCGGTAAAACCAAACACATAAGTAACGATTGGATACTTGGCAACCTCCTCCAACGTAAGATGTGAAACCTGTGCAAGCGGATGGTTTTTAGGAACAACGATGCTGCGATTCCACCGATAGCAAGGCATCATTATCAAGTCACTGAATAACTCCATAGCTTCAGTAGCAATCGCAAAATCAACCGTACCATCAGCAGCCATTTCAGATATTTGCATTGGCGTCCCCTGATGCATATGCAAGGCTACTTCCGGGTACTGCTTGATAAATGAGCCAATTACGGGGGGCAATGCATATCGGGCTTGCGTATGTGTTGTAGCCAGAGTCAGCGTACCCTTGCGCTCATTGCTAAACTCCTGTGCAACCTGCTTGATACTCTCAACTTTTCGCAGGATTTCTCCTGCCGTTTTCAAAATCGCTTCACCTGCAGGAGTGATACGCGTTAGATGTTTACCACTTCGGGAAAATATTTCAACACCCAACTCATCCTCAAGTAAACGTATCTGCTTACTGATGCCGGGCTGAGATGTATAGAGACTTTGGGCCGTGGCGGACACATTCAAATCATGATGTGCCACTTCCCATATGTAACGCAGTTGTTGCAGCTTCATAAGCCCTCCGATTGGCTCACTCACTGGGGACATCGCGATAGCGACATCTATATATGTACCCCTTGAGAGTAACCCAAGGTTATAAATCAAAAGATATTTATTTACTAAAAGAATAAATGAGGTTTGATTACCCGAAAAGGATTATTAATCTCTCACACCAAGCGGGTCTTTTTTACAACTTTAGACTATATCTACCAAATGCAAAGCGACTAACGACTTAATATTACAAAAAGTAGAAAAATTGAGAGTAAAACATCACTAATCGGCTATATGAGTCTCAACAACACCGATGCCATCTAGGTGCGATTAGCAATACCGTGAGGAACATGCCAGGTCGACACATGCTCCCGCGCAGACTCACAGTGCATTTTTTGATCATCAAAAAAGACATCAGCCCCATAAGCCTTGAGAAAAGCCCCCTTTGCAAGTCCGCCCAAAAATAAAGATTCATCAATACGGATATTCCAAGCCCGCAAAGTGCGAATCACTCGCTCGTGTGCCGGTGCCGAGCGCGCAGTCACCAGAGCAGTACGGATAGGACAATTTTCACCAAACTCTGCTTGCAACCGATGCAGCGCAAACAAAAACTGCTTAAAAGGCCCACCGCTGAGCGGCTCTTTAGCAGAAGCTTTCTCGCTTTCAGTGAATGCAGAAAGCCCCTGCAGCTTATAAACCTGCTCTGCCTCATCTGAGAAGATAACCGCATCGCCGTCAAAAGCAAAACGCAGCTCCTCTTCATTTTCCACTTGCGTCTTGGAGGCAATCAAGGTTGCTGCTGCCATACCATGATCCAATGCCTGGCGCACATCGTCGGGTTCTGTGGAGAGAAACAAATGACACCCAAATGCCGATGCATACCGATACGGCGATGTGCCGCCACTGAAAGCAGCACGGCTGATAGTTAGTCCATAGTGCTGAATGGAGTTAAATACTCGCAAACCGGTATCAGCACTATTGCGCGATAATAAAATAACCTCAACCCGAGGCTCACCACCCAGTCGCTCGTTCAACCGAAGTAGTTTTTTCACCATAGGAAAGGCATCGCCGGGCAGTAAGACTTCATCCTCATGCTCAATCTGGTACTTGGCATAAGCTTCCAAGCCATTGTTGATGTAAACCTGATGACTTTCATCAAGGTTAAATAAAGCGCGTGAAGATATAGCAATTACTAGTTTTTCACCAAAACCTGAAGCCACACACACCTCCACATATAAAATTAACCAGTCAACTCAAAACTATCTGCATCCAGATGCGCAGGAAAACGCTCGCGATACACCTTTAATTCTGATGCAAACAACTCAACTACAATAGTTTCCGCTTCCTGACTAGTAGCGATAAGCTCGCCTGTTGCAGAATAAACACTGGAGTCACCCGCGTAATGCTGCTCAGCCTCATCCATACCTACACGATTGACACCTATAACGTAGCTCAGGTTTTCAATCGCTCGCGCTTGTAAAAGACGATTCCAATGTAAGGCGCGAGCGCTGGGCCAGTTGGCAACATACAGAGCCAAATCATAATCGTTTCTGTTGCGACTCCAAACGGGAAAGCGTAGGTCATAGCATATCAACGGCAGTATTCGCCAACCGTGTAATTCAACTAATACTCTCTGATGACCCATAGCATAACGAGTATGCTCACCCGCCATGCGAAATAAATGACGCTTATCGTAATGTTCGTAGGTACCATCGGGTCGCATCCACACCAGGCGATTGAAATAATCATCACCTTTTTTTACCACCAAGCTACCAGTTACTACCGCATTGTATTGCTGAGCTTGTTGATGCATCCATTGATAGGCACGGCCTCCCACAACCTCCGCGTACTGTCGCGCATTGGCGCAAAACCCGGTAGTGAAAACCTCCGGTAGGACAATCAGATCGACGCTTTTGGATAGCGTTGACAAGGTGGCTGCATACCGGGCTAAATTTTCCTCAACTGCATTAGGTGTAATGATTTGCTGAACCAAACCAACAACCAGATTTTTCACTTGACGTTTCCTCGTAAATCATGACGCGAAGGATGCAACCATAAATAACATAAAACCAAAGCTATACCCGCTGACAATGCGGCTACTAAAAAAGTATTAGTTGCACTGGCATCCCACATCATACCGCCAGCTAATGCGCCGGCAGCACCACCAGCACCAAAACTAAATGAACTATAAAGCGCCTGCCCCTGCCCTTGATGCCCACCGGAAAAATAGTTGCGCACTAACTCAATAGAAACTGAATGTGCAACACCAAAGCTACAGGCATGCATTAGTTGTGCAAGCAACAGTATGACGAGAGACTCGGCACCATAACCAATCAGCAACCAACGCAACGTGGTTATTAACAAACTAAACAACAGTAACGCGCGCAATGAAAAAAACTGTAATAATTTGAACATGACAATAAATATTGCCACCTCTGCGAGCACACCGAGCGCCCACAAAAGCCCTGCACTTGAACGTGAATAATCATAGTTATCCACTAAATATAAGGTATAGAATGTGTAGTAAGGGCCATGACTGAATTGCAGCAAAAAACTAACAACTAAAAAACACAACACTGTTGGCTGCATGACTATTGCCAGAATGCCAGAGTGCGACTGGGCATACTGTTTCACCGTCATATCTTTAAGGCTCAGGCTGGACAACCAGATAAGCGCTAAAAAACTCAGTATAAATACTGGCAGATAGCGAATTGGAAAAAAATCAAACACCCAACCCAAACCAACTACAGCCACCATAAAGCCTATTGAGCCCCAAAGACGAATTTGCCCATAGCGCGAATAATTATTCCCCAGATATCCCAGCGTTATCACCTCAAATTGCGGCAGCACCGCATGCCAAAAAAAGGTATAGCAGCTAACGACCATCACCAACCACCAGTAGCGGGAATCCACCAATATACCCGCAAAAATAAGCATCGCTAATAAGCTGCCAACGCGAATAATGCGCAAACGCTTTTGGGTGCGATCAGCTAACCAGCCCCAGAAGTTGGGCGCGATAATACGTGTAGCAAGAATGATGGCACTGATAACACCGACATCTTGCGAGGAGTAGCCCAGTGACTTTAAATAAACGCCCCAATAAGGAATAAGAGCGCCAACTACCGCAAAATAAAAAAAATAAAAACCGGACAACCGCCAATAAGGTATTGCCTGCTGAGTAAAGGAGGAAGGCATAGTTATGTCATCGTTGATAACGACTAAGAAAAGTAATTGGCAATAAAAATAGCCGCTCGTGTGAGCGGCTATTTTTATTGACGAAAAAGATCAAAAAACTACAAATTATTTAACACGCCCGGGGATGACCGGAACTGAATGTTTTATCGCACCATTTTGCCCGCGGTTGCGCAACAAATGATCCATCAATACCAGCGCCAACATCGCTTCCGCAATAGGAGTTGCACGAATACCAACACAGGGGTCGTGGCGACCTTTGGTAATGACTTCTACCGGATTACCATGTACATCCACACTGCGGCCAGGAATATGTAAACTGGAAGTGGGCTTGAGGGCGATATTGGCAATAATATCCTGACCCGATGAAATACCACCTAGAATGCCGCCAGCATTATTAGACAAAAAACCTTGCGGCGTCATTTCATCGCGGTGCTCACTGCCACGCTGCTCAACGGAGGCAAAACCCTCACCGATTTCAACACCTTTTACCGCGTTGATACTCATCAAAGCATGGGCGATTTCAGCATCCAGCCGGTCAAAAATGGGTTCGCCCAAACCAGGAGGGACATTGGTAGCCACAACCGTTATTTTTGCCCCAATCGAGTCCCCTTCTTTGTTTAATGCTTGCATGAAAGTTTCCATTTCTGGAACTTTACTCACATCAGGACAAAAAAATGGATTTTGATCAATTTGACCCCAATCCACTGAATCGATTTTTATTGGCCCTAACTGCGATAAATAGCCTCGCACTTCTATGCCATGGAAATCCTTGAGGTATTTCTTGGCAATTGCACCTGCAGCTACACGCATCGCCGTTTCACGCGCAGAAGATCGACCGCCACCGCGATAATCGCGGACACCATACTTTTGCATATAAGTATAATCAGCGTGAGCCGGGCGAAATTGATCTTTGATATTGGAATAATCCTTGGATCGCTGATCGGTGTTTTCGATCAACAAACCAATTGGTGTGCCTGTAGTTTTACCTTCAAAGATACCGGATAAAATCTTGACTGAATCTTCCTCGCGACGCTGCGTGGTGTAGCGCGATTGACCTGGCTTACGACGATCCAAATCAATTTGGATGTCCGCTTCACTTATTTCAAGACCCGGTGGGCAGCCATCCACTATAGCGCCGAGTGCTATACCGTGACTCTCACCAAAGGTGGTTACCGTAAATAACTTTCCGTAAGTATTTCCAGACATAGAAATCAAAGACCTGAACGATAAAAAGTGGGCTGATTATACGTGACTTGGCATTAGTGCGCACCGCCAAAGCCAGATGGCCAAGGGAAGCGACTTCATAACCAACCGGACATACGCGCTTTACGTAGATCCTCAGCCTTCAATACAAATACTCCATGCCCGCCTTGTTCGAATTCAAGCCAGGTGAAGGGTAATAAAGGATAAGCGGCCTCAAGCGCTGGCCAGGAGTTGCCAACCTCAACGATCAACACTCCCTGCGCGCTCAAATAATCTACCGCCTCTACCAAGAGGCGACGGGTAAAATCCAGACCATCCACGCCAGAGGCTAAGCCCAGTTCAGGCTCAGCGTGGTACTCCTGTGGCAGACTGGCCATATCCTCAGCATCAACATAAGGTGGATTGGACACAATCAAATCAAACACTTGCCCGTGCAGGTTTTCAAACAAATCCGACTGAATGGCAAATACCCGTTCCGCCATCCCATGCTGCTGGATATTCTCTTCAGCAACCGCAAGTGCATCATAGGAAATATCACTTAACTGGACAAAGGCATCAGGAAAAGTGTGAGCGCACGCTATACCAATGCAGCCACTACCTGTGCATAAATCCAAAATATGCTGCGGTTCAGCACCACTCAACCAAGGTTCAAAACGCTTTTGAATCAATTCACCAATTGGCGAGCGAGGCACCAGGACTCGCTCATCAACCACAAAGGGCAAACCAGCAAACCAAGCTTGCCCAGTAATGTAGGCAGCAGGGATTCGCTCCTGAATTCGGCGCGCAAAATTATTCACCACTCGCAAACGTTCAGATTTGGTCAAACGCGCATCCAGCCATTCGTTACTCAGTGGCGGCGTCAGGTTAATAGCATTCAACAACAGCTGCTCAGCTTCATCCCAGGGGTTATCGGTGCCATGACCGTAAAATAATTTGGCCGCAATGAACTCACTGGCACCCCAGCGCAAAAAATCCCTAATGGTTATTAATTCATCAGCAGCAAGATCAAAATCTGAAGACGACAATGTCATGACCAACCTCTAAAAGAATTTTGAAGCGGTATTCTACCGAATTAATCAGGCCAATCAGGATTTATGTTTTCTAGATAGGCAAGGAACGCGGTAAACTGACTTTTTTGTTGGGCAGTGCGCGACTGCTAATTGAGGAGTAGCTAAATGAAAGAACACTTTGCGAGTATTATTGCCAGCATTGGTGAAGATCTGACCCGCCCCGGATTGCTGGACACACCTGAGCGCGCCGCAAAAGCATTCCAATTTTTAACCCGAGGATACAATCAAACTCTCGATGAGGTCGTTAATGACGCACTCTTTCCGTCCGAATCCCAAGAGATGATTATGGTGAAAGATATAGAACTCTATTCGCTTTGTGAACATCACCTCCTACCTTTTATTGGCAAAGCACATGTGGCTTACATACCAACTGGAAAGGTATTGGGACTTTCCAAAGTTGCCCGCATTGTTGATATGTTTGCACGACGTTTACAAATTCAAGAGCAATTGACAGTTCAAATTGCCGAGTGCATCCAGCAGATTACTGGAGCATCGGGTGTCGGTGTGATAATCGAAGCAAAACATATGTGTATGATGATGCGCGGCGTTGAAAAACAAAACTCATCAATGAAGACATCTTCAATGTTGGGCTCATTTCGTTCAAACCAAGCAACCCGTACTGAATTCTTATCTCTTCTGCGCGACTAGTTTTAATAGCCACATCAGATTCCCGCCTCAATCAGAGGCGGGCTAAGGTTGATGAATTTTCACAATTTCCACGCGCGCGCTTCTATCGCCCTTACCAGCAGGTGCTAAACCACCAATTCCATAAGACACCAATCGACTGCCACTAACACCAGCCTCAACCAAAGCTGCGATAAGTTGTTCGGCATATGCCCGGGAATTCTTTTGCTGGAGGCTCAACGCCACGGGCTCATAGTCATGACCCACTACGGCAAACGTCCATTCAGGTAGAGCATTTATAACGTCAACTAAAGCTTGTAAATGAGCTTTCTTTATATTGATGCTCATTTTTCCCTGGACATCACTCACCATTACATCTGGAAATACGTAGTAGCCGCTTGCTTCCAACGCACGAAGAATAGATTCAGGATTGGCGGCTATACCTTGGTCATTCACCTGATCCACATGCATCAGGTCAACTTGCATATAAACACGTTTGTTACCGCGCTGAACAGCGTAAAGCGCGACGTAAAAAGGTTTGGCATCTGCATTAATCACCTCATATGCGCCGTATTGTTGAAACTGATCCAAACCATAGAGTTGAATAATTTTGAAATGATTATTCGCCCAAGAATTGCTCGTTCCACAATCGCGGCCGGAACAATGAAACAACTCACGAGTGTTGAAGTTTTGTAGTTGATCCAGATAAAAGTCAAACCCCCTTCGGGCGTTATGCCCCTCAGGCAATTCCAAAGTGTAACGGGTCAAACGCCCCATCAACCGCTGTTGACGGTCTAATCGCCAACTGCCGGATATTTTTTTGTAACTGCCAAGGGCAAATACGTAATCATCAACCTGACCTGAACTTTGGAATACAACGCGCGCATTGTGATAAGGCTGGATCAACAGCTCCGCCGCTAACGATAGACTGCATACCCCTAAGAGAACGATGGTCAAAAGAACTTTCATAGTGAATCTCGCTGAATCCAGCATATTGATACGCGACCAGTCGCACTTAAGATAATCCCGCAAAAAAAGTATTCAGTTTCTCGACAACTAATTCTGACTCTTGCTCCATATGCAAATGATGCCCGCCGTCCAACAACTCATAATGCAACTGGGCGAACCGCTGGACCTCAAGCATGTAGTTATCATAAAGTTTGGGCAACCCCTCTCGCGCCAGCAATAATTTAACCGGTGCACTGACGCGATCTAAAAAAGCGGCTAGCTGCTCACGCGACATCTTCAATACCGAGGGTGCCATCAATCTGGGATCAGTGCTCCAGGTAAAACCATCATCCTTTGGGATCACACCTCTGAGCGTGAGCGCCTTGGCTGCCGCATAACTCAAAGGAAACATACCGCGCTCACGCGCTTTGATCGCAACCTCAAGGTCTTTATACACTGAAGGAGTTTTGTGTTGTAACGCGCGCAACCCTTCGATCGCAGCTGCTAACTGATGCGGAGCATCCTGGGGGCTAGCTGGCTCAGGCAACACGCCCTCCACAAGAGCAAGCCCTATAAAACGCTCGGGGAAAGTGCCTGCCGCCAATGTGCCGATAATAGCGCCGCGGGAATGCCCTAATACTGCAAAACGCTGCCAGCCCATATAATCTGCTACGGCAAAAATATCGTTAATATCATCCCAGAAAGTATAGGCAGACTGACCGGGTCGCTGGCCACTTTGACCATGCCCGGCTAAATCCAGAGCGACGAGATGCACCCCCTGCAGACGCGGAGCAAGCTTGTAAAAACTGGCAGAATTATCTAACCAACCATGCAAAGCAAGCACCGGAAGCTGTCCAGATACGCCCCACTCTTGCGCCGCAAACTCAATACCATTAACTGTAAAACGCAACTCATGTGATTCTGGAAAAGCACCCGGGACAGACTGCATTTTTTACTCCCGTGATAGTGTGTCTGGTTATTGAAAGATTTATCGCTCACAGATGTAGGCAGAGGGTTCTGATTAGCTGTTTTTCAGTCACACCGAACGACATTCTTACTTATCAATGTCCCAAAGTGCTAACAATCAACATGTTCGATCCAACGAAGACTACCCAAGCCCACAGCAACTTCATCAGTTTCTATTGACGCCAACGAACTGGTTCCCATGGGATAAAACCCTTCTGGCTTACCACAAATTAGCCCCAACAAACGCCCCACAAAAGGCTGATGACTCACCAGCAGCAAAGGGCTTCGCAGGGCTGAATAGTTGCTATTTAGCCATTCGATAAGTAAATAAGGGTCAGCCTCGGGCACCAACAGATCTGAAGTGTCTATTGAAATATTAGTACAGTGCTGTTGCGCAATCTGCGCAGTTTGCTGGGCACGAACTAACGGACTAGCCAATATTGCCCCCACTGCAGATATTTCATTGCTACGTCGAACCAACAGCGCCTTAGTTTCAGCGACTCCCTTGGGAGTCAAACAACGCTGCTCATCAGTGGTTATCTGGGGTTCTGCATGACCATGACGCATCAAATAAATGATCATTTGTTATCCGCTACATCATCATTATCTTTCTGGATAACTACATGAGCTGCTATTTCAGTTTTGTCAGACGTAGCTACTGAATCTTTAGCCATGGGCCAATCAGCAAACGGAAATGGTTTTTCCTCGCTGCTATAGCTTAAAAATTTAAGCACTTCGTAGATATAAGTAGATAGCGAATAACCAAAACGGCGTAAATGTTGATTGTCTTCACCGGTAATTAGTGAAAAACAGAATTGAATTATCACTAATGCCCACATCACAATACTTGCAAGCTGCAAAATAGCAGCAAACAACAGCATGAAAATCAGTCGGAACCAGTGCTTACTTGAGGTCAGATTAGATTTCAATTGATCATTGTCCATTAATTTCCCCTTAAGAACTCAACATCATCAGCTTGCTCACCCACCATTAAACTGCGAGCCACTTCAGAAATGGCTCGCCCCTCAAAAAGAACAGAATAGAGCCCATTCACCAAAGGCATGTAAATACCCAACTCTCCTGCCTTTTGTTTCACCTGACGCAGAGTATTTACGCCTTCAGCAACTTGCCCCAAGGAAGAGACAATTTCATCCAACTGTTTACCCTGCCCCAGCGCATAACCAACACGATAATTTCGGCTTAGGTCAGAAGTGCAAGTGAGTATCAGATCGCCTACGCCAGCGAGACCTAAAAAAGTCATTGGGTTTGCTCCCATAACCTGAGCAAAGCGACTCATCTCCGCCAGACTTCTGGTCAGCAGCATCGCTTGAGTATTGTGGCCAGCACCTAGCGCAGCAGCCATTCCACATACAATCGCATAGATATTTTTAAGCGCCCCTCCCAACTCAACACCGTAGCGATCATGGTTTGCATAGACGCGAAAAGTCTCAGATTTCAGAGTTTGTTGAACACTACTTATCAAGACCTCACTTTCACTCGCAATCACAGTACCTGTCTGCTGCTGCTGGACAATCTCTTTAGCGAAATTAGGCCCACTCAAAACACCAATTGCATGACCAGGCAATTCTTGCTCAAGAATTTGGCTCATTAGAGTAAAACCCTCAGGCTCGATTCCTTTTGCGGTGCTAACCACCATTGTTCGGCCGGCAAGCAGAGGCTTAATCATTTGGGTTACAGCGCGAAACGAATGCGTGGGTATAGAGATAAAAATAAGATCTGCATCAGTAATCGCTGCCGCTAGATCAGCGGTTACCAACAAATCCTTATTGAGTTTATAGCCAGGCAAATAGCGTCTGTTTTCACCTTCAGCCAGAATCTCTGCCGCCTGTTCAGCAGAACGCATCCACAAGTACGTTGGATAGCGATTACAGGCAATGATGTTGGCAATCGCAGTTCCAAAGCTCCCGCCACCTAACACCGTTACTTTTAAAATTTTACTCATAAAAAAATCTACTGTTCCGAGCAAAAAACACCGAAGAAAATGTCACCGATAGCGACGAAAAAACTCACAAAACAAACAAACTGTAACTTTTTTGCACAAATTTTTTAATATCAATTTTGTCCACATTTTCTGTGGATAACTTAGTGGATAGATTTTGGGAAACCACCGCAAAGGCCCATAAAATCTATGCCAACAACAAATTGAACAAATTTTAACCAAAGCAATAAAAACTTTAAAAATCAATAAGTTATAAAAAAACAAGAAAGGAAAAGCATGTTTTTTCACATTTTTGCTCAGCTCTTGTACTGAAAGTTGGTGTTAGCACAAGACGTGTGCATAAAGAGTTAGTGATTCTTAACCTTAAACTGCAGATAGACCGGAAAGATTCATATTGCAAGATAATTTGCAACAATATCCGTGCTTCTTTTTGAACCAAAAAAACATAGCACTCGCGAGAAACAACAAACCAGCAAACAACAAACTCATCAGCTGCAGATCCACACCCTGACTATAAAGGGGCAAATGCACCATAACTGCCATTCGCATACAAAAGTGGTTCCACCTCTGCACCATTGATAATCACACTACTGATTGTAGCAACCACAATTTTGTGAGTGCCGTAGGTCATCACCTTGTCAGTTTTGCAAATAAAAACAGCTTGCGCATCCGCCAAGACTGGCAGGCCGGATTCTTCTTCAACCCATCGGCCAATATCAAACCGGTTACGTGTCGGATCTCGACCGGCGCAAATGTTTGAAACGTCCTGATGGCTAACCGACAAAACATTGATGGCAAATCTCGCCTCAGGACTGCTCAAGTGCGCCTGCTGCGAAACAGCCTGATTAATACACACCAACAACGATGCTGGAGAATCAGAAACAGAAGTGACAGATGAAACTGTCATCGCGAAACGTTCACTATCACCAAGTGAGGTAGATAAAACGCAAACTCCCGACGCAAGTCTGCGCATACCCTGCTTCATTAAAACTGCCAAACTATCATTTTGCATAAAAACTCCGAAACCTAGCGAAGCGCTTATTCTGACTAGGTGATGCTCCAGGCACAAGATTTATGAATCTCCCCCATTGAATCCATCAAAAGGTGCGTGACCACAGATTGTTTTTTGTCTCGCCGGGGCACAACTTAATCAAGCCGACTAAAAATTAACTGCAATTGCTAAATATTTTATTTTGTTGTGTTTTTTTCGTTGACGACACTAACTCTCATCGCTAATATGCGCACCACTTGAAACGCACAACCTTTCAAGTTGTCGGAGTGTAGCGCAGCCCGGTAGCGCGTCTGTTTTGGGAGCAGAATGTCGGGGGTTCGAATCCCTCCACTCCGACCATATTCTTTGTCGAACCTGCGAAGGTTTGATCCAGTATGTGCCCGTAGCTCAGCTGGATAGAGCACCCGCCTTCTAAGCGGGTGGTCGCAGGTTCGAATCCTGCCGGGCGCGCCACATTGGCTGTTGAACATCGCTCAAATCATCTTTAAAAACATTAGCGGATAACGTCATCCGATATATGTTTCCTGCTACGGTGGCTGTAGCTCAGTTGGTAGAGCCCTGGATTGTGATTCCAGTGGTCGTGGGTTCGAGCCCCATCAGCCACCCCATATTATTTTCATCGCCAAGTAAAATATCGCTCAAAATAAAACCCTTCCCGAAGATAAATTACTTTTTATTCCAGTTTTTTTATTAGGCTTTGCTAGCACCTGAATTACCTTGGCGATACCGGTCGGCTGTGGGAAAATACACGCACTTATTTTTATTCTATTTGCTAACACAAAGGTGAGTTACCCTTATGTCCGCACTTGTACTGGATGGCAAAGCACTTGCCGAAAAAACCGAGCAGGAACTTTCAGCGCGCGTTGCTGCAATGAAAACACGCAGCAACGGTCAAACACCTATTCTGGCCACCATTCTGGTGGGCGATGACCCTGCATCCGCAACTTACGTAAAAATGAAGGGCAACGCTTGCACGCGCATCGGAATGGAATCACTGAAGGTAGAAATGCCCTCCGCTACAACCACAGAAGAATTACTCTCCAAAATTAATGAGTTAAATAACAACCCGAACGTACACGGTATTTTGTTGCAGCACCCTGTTCCACATCAAATTGACGAGCGCTTGTGCTTTGATGCCATCAGCGCTGAAAAAGATGTGGATGGTGTTACCTGTTTGGGCTTTGGCCGTATGAGTATGGGTGAAGAAGCCTATGGTTGTGCAACCCCAAAAGGGATTATGCGTCTGTTGGACGCATATGGTATCGAACTTGAAGGCAAACACGCCGTGGTGGTGGGGCGCAGTCCCATTCTTGGAAAACCAATGGCATTAATGATGCTAAACGCGAACGCCACAGTTACCATTTGCCATTCGCGCACCAAAAATTTACCCGAATTGATCAAGCAGGCAGATGTTCTGGTAGGCGCTGTTGGCAAACCAGAATTTATTAAAGCAGAATGGATCAAAGACGGCGCCGTAGTGGTTGATGCCGGTTATCATCCAGGAGGCGTGGGCGACATTGAACTCAAGCCCTTGACAGATCGCGTGGCTGCCTATACCCCGGTACCCGGTGGTGTTGGGCCTATGACAATCAATACTCTTATTTATCAAACCGTAGATTCCGGGGAAAAGAAAATCGGTTAACACACCAGCGGCGTCAAGTTAATCCCCACCTTGGAAACAATAATCGCAACACAACAAAAAACGCCAGTCAGCATTCCTGCCTGGCGTTTTTTGTGGCATTCCCTTGCCTGAATATATTCACTAGCGCTCGATTAATTTACTCAGATCCGCAGCCCCCCAATGAGGGAAATGTTTGCGAATAAGTGTATTTAGCTCTATTTCGAACTCACTGTACACACCACTAGCCTGTTGGGTAGCGCCAAGTTGTTCAACAACCATACCTGCGCCCACTGTGATGTTGGTAAGGCGATCAATAATGATAAACGCACCGGTAGCGCGGTTGGCCGAATACTTATCGGCTACAACGGGTTGGGTCAAAACCAAATCAACCACAGCAATGTCATTTAACTGCAGCTGCTCTACCTCAGAATGCTCTTGGGTATTAACATCAACACGGTATTCAATTGCCTCTATTGCGCCACTAACCAACTTGCTTGCAAATTTAAATAAGTATTCAGAACTGGCCTTGGTAGTTTTTTCAGTCATCCACACAACATGTGCCTTAAGATGATTTGACTGAGGAGCCGAATCTTTCGCCAGTACCAGCATATCGCCGCGACTTACATCTACCTCAGTAGTCAGCGTAAGAGTTACCGCCTGACCAGCAAAAGCTTCTTGCAATTCACCATCAAAAGTAACAATCGATTTTACAAAACTAGTTTTGCCAGACGGTAAAACACGAACCTCATCGCCGACTCGAACAATACCTGATGCCACATTACCGCAGAAACCACGGAAATCCAGGTTTGGACGGTTAACGTATTGAACAGGAAAGCGGAAATCGGAAAGATTCCTGTCGCCAGCAATTGGCACAGATTCAAAAATTTCCATCAAGGTTTGGCCGGCATACCAAGAACAGCGCTCTGAGCGATTCACAACGTTATCACCATCCAGAGCGGAAATAGGCACAAACATTACATCCTTCATACCCAGCTTGGCAGAAAAGGATAGATAATCCTGTTTGATTTTTTCAAAAGCGGCTTGGTCAAAGCCCAACAGATCCATTTTATTGACTGCGACAACAATATGTTTGATGCCTAGTAAAGACGCGATATAACTGTGGCGACGGGTCTGGGTAACTACACCATAACGCGCGTCAATTAGGATTACAGCCAAATCACAAGTCGATGCGCCAGTAGCCATATTGCGTGTGTACTGCTCGTGACCGGGTGTATCCGCAATAATAAATTTGCGCTTTGCTGTAGAGAAGTAACGGTAAGCAACATCAATAGTAATGCCCTGCTCACGCTCAGCTTGCAAGCCGTCTACAAGCAATGCCAAATCGATTTTTTCACCGGTGGTGCCATGTTTAACACTGTCGGAGCGAATCGCTTCCAGCTGATCTTCATAGATCATTTTGGAATCATGCAATAAACGTCCAATAAGTGTACTTTTACCATCATCGACGCTGCCGCAAGTTAAAAAGCGCAGCAATTCTTTTTGTTCATGTTGAGCAAGATAAGCATTGATATCTTGTGCAATCAGGTCAGACTGATGACTCATAGGAATCTCGTTCGTATCAGAAAATCAATAATTGAAAAATTTTCTATCGCTGGCGGATAGTGCAGATTAGAAATAACCTTCTTGCTTTTTCTTTTCCATGGACCCGGAACTGTCATGGTCAATCACTCGCCCTTGACGCTCAGAAGTTGTGGTCAATAACATTTCCTGAATAATTTCAGGCAAAGTAGTCGCTTCAGATTCAACAGCACCTGTGAGTGGATAACAACCCAAGGTGCGAAAGCGAACCATTTTTTCTTCGACCTTGTCATCGGGGCCGATGGGCATGCGGTCGTCATCGACCATAATTAACGTACCATCGCGTTCTACTACCGGGCGCTTGGCAGCAAAATACAAAGGCACAATAGGAATATTTTCCAAATGTATGTATTGCCAAATATCCAACTCAGTCCAGTTAGATAAAGGGAATACGCGAATACTTTCTCCTTTGTCCACACGACCGTTGTAAATATTCCACAGCTCGGGGCGTTGATTTTTAGGGTCCCAACGATGGTTTTTATCGCGGAAAGAATAAACACGCTCTTTTGCGCGCGACTTTTCTTCATCACGACGCGCGCCACCGAAGGCTGCATCGAAACCGTATTTATTGAGCGCCTGCTTGAGCGCTTGGGTTTTCATAATATCGGTGTGTTTTGCACTGCCATGAGTGAAAGGCCCTACGCCCATGTCAACACCTTCCTGGTTAATGTGCACAATCAAGTCCCAGCCCAGATCTTTAATACGCTGATCACGGAACTCAATCATTTCACGAAACTTCCAGGTGGTATCCACATGTAACATCGGAAAAGGTGGCTTACCTGGAAAAAAAGCTTTCATGGTTAGGTGCATCATGACCGCGGAGTCTTTACCGACAGAATAAAGCATGACTGGCTTATCAAATTCAGCGGCCACTTCGCGGATGATATGGATGCTTTCAGCTTCAAGCTGCTTAAGGTGAGTCAAGTTGTAGTTTGACATTCAATAGTTACCAAAGTGAGTCTGCATTGAGGCAAATGACTGTTGAAAAAACAGCAGCGATTATATAGAGCCACCAAGCAAGATTTAATGATTAATTGTTTCTAAGGTTATTCCAGATAGTTTTGGGGTCACCAAACTATTCTTTTTTATTTGAAGCCTGACGCTGTGCCAGCATTAGAGTGAATTCATCCCGGGCCTCTTTTGCACGACTGAACACTTTCAGCAAATAATCGCTATCCTCGTGTTCGATGCTGGCGCGCAAACGCGACAGGTTGTCGATAAACAAATCCATCGATTGCAAGATCGCTGTTTTATTCGCGCGCATAATGTCATGCCACATTACCGGATCACTGGATGCAATGCGGGTGAAGTCACGAAAACCACCCGCCGCATAGCGAAATATATTGGGATTGTGTATGTCCTGCGCAAGCGTATCTACCAGCGAATAAGCAATAACGTGCGGTAAATGGCTGGTTGCACCAAGAACCTCATCGTGCTCCTCCACCGACATTGTTAAGACCTCCGCGCCCACCGCACTCCACATATCTGTAGTCAAACCTAAATGGTAGGTGTCAGTGTTAGATGCAGGGGTTAGGATCACACGGTGATTTTCGTACAAATTTGGGTTAGCAGCCGTGACGCCACTCCTCTCTGAGCCTGCGATCGGATGGCCAAGCACCAACTGCGGCGGCACTTTACCAAAGACCTGTTCAGCAGCCCGTGAGACACTACCTTTTACGCTGGCGCCATCAGTAATGGTTACCTCTGGCGAAATATATTCCTTGATCTCTTGCAGCACACTGGCTATTGACAAGGTAGGTACAGAAATAAAAACCACATCGCCTTTACGCAGCTCGCTGGCAACCTCACTCAAGGATGTGTAAGCGCGGTCAACCACGCCGCGCTCAACAGCTTCAACGCAGGTCTCTGGTTTACGCGCAATGCCTATTGCTTCCGCACAAGCTCCGCGCTGCCTCAGGGCAGTAGCAAGGCTTCCGCCAATTAAACCGATACCAACAACAACAAATTTATTGATCAAAGGCTGCGACATAAGGAATTACAAAACCGCCTTAGGGTAAGAGCCAAGCAACTTGAGATCAGCGCAACGAGTGGCAACCTCTTTCATCACATCGCTAATTAAAGGCTCATCAACGTGCCCAACAAAATCAATAAAAAACACATAAGTCCAGACACCGGTACGCGATGGACGGGTTTCTACACGAGTAAGGTCAATATTGTGGCGGTGAAAAGGTTCCAACAAATTATGTAGAGCACCGGGCTCATTGCGCATGGCCACTACAATAGAGGTTTTGTCTACCCCGCTTTGCGGCACTGACTGCTTGCCGATAATTAAGAAGCGTGTGGAATTATCGGGCTGATCTTCAATTTTTTCGGCAATAATTTTAAGACCATACAGCTCAGCGGCCATGGATCCGGCAATCGCAGCAGCATTCCATTCACCGTTTAAACGCTTCGCCGCTTCGGCATTGCTGTTTACGGCGATACGTTCGGCTTTCGGATAATGAGCATCCAGCCACTTGCGGCACTGGGCAAGAGATTGTGAATGGGAATAGATACGTGAAATGCTGTTGGTGTTGGTTACATTAGACACCATCAGGTTGTGATGGATACGCAGCTCTACTTCGCCGCATATTTTCAGGTTGGAGCCCATGAAATTATCCAGTGTGTGATTCACCACTCCCTCGGTGGAATTCTCAACAGGAACAACGCCGTAATTCACAGCACCAGCCTCAACTTCACGAAAGACTTCATCAATAGCAGAGAAGGGGATGGCGATTGCGGAATGCCCAAAATGTTTTAACGTGGCTTGCTGAGTGAAAGTGCCCTCGGGCCCGAGATAAGCCACCTTGATGGGGTGCTCCAGCGCCAAACATGCCGACATAATTTCACGGAATAAACGTGCCATTTCCTCATTGCTGAGCGGCCCTTTGTTGCGCTCCATCGCCTTGCGCAACACTTGAGCCTCGCGCTCGGGGCGATAAAAAAGAATATCGGCATCGGCGGGCAAACTGGCTTTTTTAACATCAGCAACGGCTTGCGCGCACTCTGCGCGAGCTGAAATCAAGCGACCAATTTCCTCATCGATCGCATCAATTTTTTCACGCAGAGCCGACAGTTTTTGCACTTCGGAGAGTTCATTTGACATGATTAGGCTCGCCAGTTATTCGTCTGCTGAGTCTTCATCAGCACTGTTGTCGATAACCTCATCGGTTGGGCTATCGTCTGCTGCCAATTCAGCCTCTTCGCCTTCGGCATGGGCTAACTCACGCTTGGCATTTTCATCGGCACTTTCCTCGATACGCTCAAGACCCTGCATACGCTCACCGTCTTTGAGCTTAATCAGGCGCACACCTTGTGTATTGCGGCTAAGCACAGAGACTTCATCTACACGGGTACGAACCATGGTGCCCTGATCAGAAATCAGCATGATTTCTTCACCGTCAAATACCTGCACTGCACCCACCAACTGACCGTTACGCTCGGTCGTTTGCATACCAATTACGCCCTGTGAGCCGCGACCTTTTGCGGGGAACTCACCTACTTCGGTGCGTTTGCCGTAGCCGTTTTCGCTCACTGTCAACACCTGGCCATTTTCCAGCGGGATAACCATGCCCACGACACGCTGGCCTTCTGCCAAACGAATACCACGCACACCGCGCGACGTGCGCCCCATAGCGCGCACTTGCGATTCACGGAAACGCGCCGCTTTACCGGAGCTGGAGAACAGAATCACATCGCAGGCGCCATTGGTGATTGCAGTACCTACCAAAGTATCGCCTTCATCCAATTCAATCGCGCGCAAACCTACGCTGCGCTGACGCGCAAATTGTGTGAGCGCTGTTTTCTTAACCGTACCGTTGGCAGTAGCCATAAAAATAAACTTATCATCGTCGTAAGACTTCACTGGCAGGATGGAGGTAATGCGTTCGCCCTCTTCCAGCGATGGCAAGAGGTTAATAACGGGACGACCACGCGACTGACGACCAGCGACAGGAATCATGTACACCTTCAACCAATAGACTTTACCGGCGTTAGTAAACAGCAATACTGTGTCGTGAGTGCTAGCAATCAAAAGATGCTGTACATAGTCCTCATCTTTCACCGCCGTTGCTGACTTGCCCATACCGCCGCGGCGCTGCGCTTGATAATCGGCCAGCGGCTGGCTCTTGGCATAACCACCATGAGAAATGGTAACCACACGGTCTTCTACATTAATTAAATCTTCTGTAGTCAGATCCAGGGTTGAAGCAACAATTTCAGTTCGACGTTTATCGCCGTAGTCATTGATGACTTGCGTTAATTCTTCGCGAATAACTTCCATTAAACGCACAGCGTTACCGAGGATCTCTAAAAACTCGGCAATTTGAATCAGTTTTTCATCGTACTCGGCAAGCAGTTTGTCGTGCTCCATGCCGGTAAGACGATGTAAACGCAATTCCAGAATCGCCTGAGCCTGTGCAGACGACAGATAATAGTGACCATCGCGCATGCCGAATTCAGCGCCCAAATCTTCGGGGCGACAGGCATCTTCACCCGCGCGCTCAAGGTATGGCGCCATGTCAGCAGCATCCCAACCACGCCCCATCAAGCTTTCTTTCGCTTCAGAGGGTGAAGCAGAGTTTTTAATCAGGGCAATAACTTCATCAATGTTGGAAATGGCAACAGCCAAGCCTTCCAAAATATGACCACGCTCGCGCGCTTTGCGCAGCAAATACACGGTGCGGCGGGTAACCACTTCACGGCGATGCTTAACAAAAGCCTCAAGTAACTCCTTGAGGTTAAGGATTTTTGGTTGGCCGTCATCCAATGCAACAATGTTTACACCGAAAGTGGTTTGCAATTGGGTTTGGGCGTAGAGGTTATTCAGCAACACATCGGCAGATTCGCTCTTTTTCACCTCGATAACGATGCGCATACCATCTTTATCAGACTCATCGCGCAGTTCGCTAATGCCTTCAATTTTCTTTTCTTTGACCAGCTCGGCGATACGCTCAATCAAACGTGCTTTATTTAGTTGGTAGGGAATTTCATGAACGATAATGGTCTCGCGGCCGGTTTTGTCATCGCGTTCGATTTCTGCCTTGGCGCGCACGATGATACTGCCACGACCAGTGCGGTAGGCCTGAACAATACCGGCACGACCATTGATAATCGCGCCAGTAGGGAAATCTGGCCCCGGAATAAACTCCATCAACTCATCAATGGTGATATCCGGGTTATTAATCAGCTCCAAACAACCCTGTACCACTTCTTTTAAATTGTGTGGCGGGATGTTAGTCGCCATACCCACCGCAATCCCCGAGGAGCCGTTGACCAAGAGATTGGGAATTCGCGTGGGCATAACCGCCGGAATTTGTTCAGTACCATCATAGTTGGGTACAAAATCGACGGTTTCTTTATCCAGATCCGCCAGCAAATCGTGGGCAATTTTTGCCATACGAATTTCGGTATAACGCATAGCCGCCGCGCGGTCGCCATCCACCGAACCGAAGTTGCCCTGACCATCGACCAGCATGTAGCGCAGCGAGAAAGGCTGAGCCATGCGCACGATGGTGTCGTATACCGCCGTATCGCCATGGGGATGGTATTTACCGATTACATCACCCACAACACGGGCAGACTTTTTATAGGGCTTGTTCCAATCGTTATTGAGTTCGCTCATCGCAAACAGAACGCGGCGATGCACAGGCTTCAAGCCATCGCGCACATCGGGCAAGGCACGGCCGACGATTACGCTCATGGCGTAATCCAGGTATGACTGCTTGAGTTCGTCTTCGATACTTACAGGTGATATTTCTTTGGCGAATTCGACCATGGGATGACAGCTTTCCTTTTTATTAAAGCTTTGGTTATGGTGATTGCTGGTAGCGGGTAATTCGGCGGATAGGCTCTATCACGGCGCTGAATCGTTAAAAGCAAAAACAGCTACCCTAGTAGCGGGCCACCCAAAAACACTAAGGAAGTGGCTAAAAATGCACCTAAGGCTTATTTCAGGGGCGCGATGGTAGCATAAAAACCGACACATAGGCACTCCACGCATTTCCTTTCCCTATGAAATCACAAGAGTTTTTGCCTTCGGACAAAAGGCCGTTACAAGGCTGGAATCAGTCATCGATAGCAGACCCCATTGCAGTATACTGACTGTCTTTTTCCCTTGATTTCAAAGTTATTTAACCTTTTTATGTTTATGTCGAGCCATGCTGTGAACACCAATAACATCGACCTGCTAATCAAAGCGCGCTGGATTATTCCTGTAGTACCCGCCAATCGGGTGTTGGAAAACTGCTCAATTGCTATAGATAAAGGGCAAATTATTGCATTAGCACCGCAAGAAGAGGCAGATCGACGATTTATCGCCAAAGAAACGTTAAACCTTGGTAACCAAGTGCTAATTCCAGGTCTGGTTAACGCTCACGGACATGCAGCGATGAGTTTGCTGCGAGGCTATGCAGATGACCAACCTCTGCACAACTGGCTCAATGATCATATCTGGCCCGCCGAGAGCCGCTGGGTGAGTGAGGATTTTGTGCGCGACGGCACTGAGCTTGCGCTTGCAGAGATGATTAAAAGTGGCACCACTTGTGTTGCCGATATGTATTTCTACCCTGAGCAAGCTGCGCAAACTTGCCTGGATGCCCGAATCCGCTGCCAGCTGGCTTTTCCTATTTTTGATTTCCCCACCGCTTGGGGCATGGGTCCAGACGATTACCTCAACAAAGGATTGAGCCTGCACGACAACTTCCGCGGTAATCATCTGATCAATATCGCCTTTGGCCCGCACGCGCCCTATACAGTCTCGGATACACCACTTGAGAAAATCGCGGTACTCGCTCAAGAAATGGATATGCCGATTCATATCCATCTGCATGAAACGGCGCAGGAAGTGAATGATTCCATCGCGCAGTATGGTCGCCGTCCGAGTCAGCGTTTGATGGATCTAGGGCTTTTATCCCCACTGACACAATGCGTACACATGACTCAAATTGACGAGCATGATGTCAAACTCTTGCAAGAATCCGGCGCTCATGTGATCCACTGCCCTGAGTCCAACTTAAAACTAGCAAGTGGTTTTTGTCCGGTAGATAAACTGCTCAAAGCCGGGGTGAATGTTGCCTTGGGAACCGATGGTGCAGCCAGCAATAATGATCTGGATTTATTCAGCGAATTAAAGACAGCAGCACTACTGGCTAAAGCGATTGCCGGTGATGCAGCGGCAGTAGATGCCCACGCTGCCCTGCGTATGGCCACGCTCAATGGAGCCAAGGCCTTGGGGTTGGACGAAATTATAGGCAGCCTTGAGGTAGGCAAAGCAGCAGACATAACAGCCGTTGATTTGGGAGGACTAACCATGCAGCCGCTTTACAACCCCGCCTCACAACTGGTTTACAACCATGCAGGACAAGCAGTTACCCATGTTTGGGTAGAGGGAAAATGTCTTCTCGCCAACCGGGTTTTGCTCAGCCTCAATGAACGCGAAATTCTTGGCAAGGCCAATTGGTGGCGTAAACAAATTAGCGCGCACAATTAATTAACGCCGCTGGATTTATCGAACCTTTATAACTCACCCTCAGACAGACGGAACAATTTATGGCCAATGTCGATACCGCTGAAATAGCAAAATTTGAAGCCCTCGCCAGTCGCTGGTGGGACAAAAACAGCGAATTCAAACCACTTCACGACATTAACCCACTACGCGCTAATTTTATTGACCAGCGCTCACCAGTCGCACAAAAAAAAGTAATTGATGTCGGCTGTGGTGGCGGAATTCTGGCGGAATCTCTCGCTCTACGTGGTGCTTCAGTAACAGGTATTGATATGGGCGAAGCGCCGCTTGCTGTTGCGCGACTGCATGCACTGGAAACCGGGGTGGAACTGACCTACGAGCAAATTACTGCCGAAGATAAAGCGACACAAATGCCGGGGGCGTTTGACGTCGTCACCTGCATGGAAATGCTGGAGCACGTACCCGATCCAGTATCCGTGGTGAAAGCCTGCGCACAATTGGTAAAACCCGGCGGCGATGTATATTTCTCCACCATCAACCGCAATCCAAAATCCTATGCATTTGCGATTATTGGCGCTGAGTATTTGTTGAAGCTCCTGCCCAAAGGCACCCATGAATACAGCAAATTTATTCGCCCGTCTGAATTGGCACAATGGCTGCGCGCTGCCGGATTGGAATTGCAAACCATAACGGGCATGACCTATAACCCGCTCACCAAACAGTACAAGCTAAATCCCAGTGATGTGAGCGTAAATTATTTGATGCACACAAAAAAGGTCAGCGAATAATGAAGCAAAAAATTCGCGCAGTGATGTTTGATCTGGATGGCACACTGCTGGATACCGCACCTGATTTTGTGGTGGTGGTTAATCAACTGCGAGCGGAAGAAGGACTGGTCGAGCTGAGCCCGGGAACCATACGAGCCAGTGTATCCAATGGCTCAAAAGCCTTGATCAAATTGGCTTTTGAGATTGACGATAGTCATCCACAATTTGAGCGGTTGCGCGAGCGGTTACTGGAACTTTATCTGGATCATATCGCGGTTTACACCCAACCTTTCCCGGGCATTCAAGCATTACTGGATAACTTGGCTAACAACAATATTGCATGGGGAATTGCCACCAATAAACCAGCGGCTTACACCTTGCCGCTTATGTCTGCCCTGGCGATTCAACCAGCCCCCGTCAGTGTTATTTGCCCCGATGATGTCACACGCAGTAAACCTGATCCTGAATGCTTACACCTTGCAAGCAAACAATTAGGCTGCGCACCCCAAGAAATTATTTATATTGGCGATCACAAACGCGATATCGATTGCGGAAACGATGCAGGTAGCATCACCATTGCAGCCACCTACGGGTATCTGGATATCAACGAAAACCCGAACGACTGGAATGCAGATTACAGCGTTAATCATGCTGATGAAATCTGGCCTATCGTTGAAAAATATTTGTAAGTATCAACTGCCAGAGCCTGATTATTGAGCGAAAAACCGTTATGAATATTCCACCCGATTACACCATAAAACCTGATTCGTTACAGAACAAAATTATTATTGTCACCGGTGCAGGAGCAGGCATAGGCCGCTGTGCCGCCAAAACTTTTGCCGCCTGCGGAGCGACTGTCATTTTATGCGGTAGAACCATGAGCAAGCTGGAAGCGGTTTACGATGAAATTGAAGCAGCAGGTCACCCTCAGCCGGCCATTTACCCTATCAATTTTGAAAGTGCGCTAGAAAAAGATTACGACGATATGTGCAATACGCTTGAAGATACTTTTGGACGTGTGGATGGCCTGCTACACAATGCTGCTGATTTGGGCGAGCGCACACCGATCAGCAATTATTCTGTCAGCGCGTGGCAACGCTGTATGCAAGTCAATGCCAATGCACCATTTATGATGACCCAAGCTCTGCTTCCACTGCTAGAGCGCGCCGAAAATGCCAGCGTTTTATTTACCAGTTCCAGTGTTGCCTTTAAAGGGCGAGCATTTTGGGGGGCTTATGCAGCATCCAAAGCGGCGGCAGAAAACTTAATGCAAACCCTGCACGACGAGCTGGAGGGCGCCACGCGAATTCGTGTTAACAGCATAAATCCGGGCGCTACCCGCACTGAAATGCGCGCCGCCGCCTATCCTGCTGAAAACCCCGAAACGGTTAAAGCTCCCGATGCATTAATGCCTGCCTATGTGTATTTATTGGGTGATGATTCACTTGGCATCAGTGGCAACTCATTTCAATTCCACCATTAAAATAGCAGCACTTAAATTCCTGATCAGGAAAAACACAAAAGGCGATCCATCGATCGCCTTTTGTGTTTATGTGTAGTAACTCACTGAGTGCTGAACGGGCAAGCAAAAACTAACAGCAACTATCGACTCGATTTTTGCATCATTTCCAATAGTGAAGCTTCGGCACGCGATAAACCGCAACGCCGCGCAACCTCTTCGCAATCCATACCCATTTTGAACATCTGCGAAGCTTGTGAGTAAGGCTGGAATTCGTCGTCATTGTAGTAATCGATTTTTTCCGTTTTTTTACTCTCGGATTGCAAACGCTTTTCCATCGCTAACAAACGCTGCCCCATGCCTACCGAGCCACTACTCGATGCAGCTACGTCACGCATGAGTTTCTGCATCAGTTTTTCAGTCGCAACCGCCTGCAAGCGGACACGACGCAAACCAACCAATGCACAAACCAAGGCAAGCAAGCCGATCCCTAAACTTATGAGCAGCCCAATTTCCAGCAGTGTCATGATCAAGTCTCTAAAACCTCCCATCACTGGCAAGGGCCAACAAAGGGAGAATAAATTTAAATATCTTCCAACTCTGACCATTCTTCACTGGTCAGCAATTTATTCAGGTCAATCAAAATTAACAGCTCATTATTTTTGTGGCATACACCCTGAATGAATTTTGCACTCTCCTCATTCCCCACATTCGGTGCCATTTCAATTTCAGATTGACGCAAATAAACCACTTCAGCAACGCTATCTACCAAAATGCCAATTACATGACGATCTGTTTCGATGATCACGATACGGGTATTGTCAGTAATTTCGCCACTGGACAAATTAAAGCGATGACGGGTGTCGATAACCGTCACCACATTGCCCCGCAAATTGATAATACCCAATACGTAGGAAGGCGCGCCCGGCACAGGAGCAATCTCCGAGTAACGCAGCACTTCCTGCACTTGCATTACATTGATGCCATAGGTCTCTCCATCCAGACGGAAAGTTACCCATTGCAATATGGGATCGTCAGTGCTTTTATTTTTTGCTGCATCAGTTGCCATGTTTAATATTCCTCTTCACTGCCAACGCGGCAGTAGATAGTGTAAATGTCGCTATAACTATAGCCGATGACTCTTCTCATGCCACTTTTGTTTGTGTGAGCCGAGGCTCATAGCCTTTCAACCAGGAAGGCAAACCTATCAAGCCGATACGAAGTTTTTATCTGCATCTACCAAAATTTGACCAATGCGCGGAATATCCAGCAAAGCACACATATGGTCCTTAACCGTTCCAGCTAACCAGGGGCGTTTGCCTCGATCACTACGCCATTTTACATCCTCAGGCTGCAAGGTAATCGGTTGGTTTACCGAGTCTACTGCCAGCCCCCAAGGGACACCGTTAATAGACATTACGTATTTAGCAGTCTGCAAAAAAGTGGCGTCATAACGCTCCGGCATCACGAATTTAGCCGTATTAACTGTACGAATCTTTCCGGCAGGAGTCGGTTGCAAGCCCATAAACCAATCTGCCTGGCCAAACAACGGAGTCAACTCATCTGTTAATGGCTGTATCTGCCCTAGTGAAATGAGCGGCACAGCCAAGGTTAAGCCGGCGACCTTAAACAAGAGGACATCAAAGCGCGACTGAGCCCACTGAGGCCTACCGTTTTCGAGCCACTCCAAACCATCCATCTTGAAACCGGTATGCGACTCGGTAGCAACTTGCAGATGCTCAGACGCCAGATCCGAGCCAATGTCCGCAGGCATCTCGTCGGGTGTGCCTATGTCCCATTCTTGAATTTCATTTTCATCAACAACAAAGTGAGTTTTGGACTCAGTGCCGGGCGTAACAGGTGTTGCTACCTTGAGCGGTTCAACCAGCGGTGCCTCAACCAATAATTGCGCGCTAACTGATTGCAGCAACTTTTCCAGCTGTTGTTTTTGCTCTGGTGTTTGCACAGGATCGGCAAGCAGAGTTGTCTTGGTATCAGATTTCGCCAGCGCTCTTGGTTTGGCACCAACACTTGCAGAGTTTTTGAGAGGCTTTTCCGGTGGATTTTTTTTTGTCGGCAAATTCACCACGCGCGCCAATCCCGCATTGGCAACAACCGAAACAGGCTGCGATTCCATCGTCGCAATCGCCTCACCAATGACATCACCTATACCGAGCAAGTCATCAAAATAATGACTTAAGCTCGCATCCGGTGACTCTATATCGCCCTCGGGCGTTTTGCGGCTTGTCACGACACTACACCCGCCTTGTTGACCAGCGTCATAGTGGCTGGTTGAACTGGTTGAGCCTGTTGCAGCTCATCAGCACGAATCTTTTTCTCCAGCCAATGCCAAAGCGCAATATACGCTTCTACTCCGCGACTCGCCGGATCAAATAAATGCGGAGGTATACCCGCTTTGCTGGCATCACGAAAACGCGTATCGACGGGCACGTGACCAGGCCATGCTTGCGCGGGATAGGTATTGCGAATGGTGCGTAAACTGGTTACCGACGCTTGGGTACGGCGATCAAACATAACTGGCACTATGGTGTAATCCAGTGCTTTTTTACGAGAACGAGACATCATGTTCAGGGTGTTTACCATACGCTCTAACCCTTTGAGCGCAAGGAATTCGGTTTGTACCGGAATGACCAAATACTGACAGGCGGCCAAAGCGTTCACCATGAGTACACCGAGTAAGGGAGGCGTATCGATGAGTACGTAATCGTAGTCATCGGCGATGAGTGCCAAGGCGCGACTCAACACAAGCCCCATACCGTCTTGCCCTATGGCTTGGCGCTCAAGCGTAGCGAGAGCTGTAGTCGAAGGGATCAAACTGATGTTGGGAAAATCGGTTGCTAATATCAAACGGGACACAGACTCACGCGTAAGATTTTTGCGCTCCTGGAACAAGGTATAACTGCTGAGCGATTGATTGTCGGGATCCTGACGAAAATAAGTGGACAACGAGCCATGGGGGTCTATATCCAATAGCAACACACGCTTCCCGGTAGCCGCTATCAAGCCGCCCAAGGAAACTGTGGTTGTGGTTTTACCCACACCGCCTTTTTGGTTTGCTATCGCTATCACACGCACAATTAAACCCTTACCGGCGTCAAGCACCAGTCACTTTGTTCATTACAACGACAAAAGCAAAGATTATGCCTATTGCCAGAATGCACCTGTTAGTAATACAACAAATAATTCAATTGTCGCCTTTATTAACCTTGATGCCAATGCAGAAGAGATCACTTTTTAATCAAGGAAAACTAAGTATTACCCAGCCGGCAACAACTGCAAGTTAACAACCACGCTTTTAGTTTATAGCGGCAGCCTTCTGATAAACGAGAGGGGACTAAGCAAGTAAATGCTATTAATTCACGGGGTTGGAGCCGGACGAAAGGGCAACAGCGGCGCTGGATGTAGAGGAGCTGTTTTGGGCGGAGTTGGCTGTAGCCTCCAGTGATGCACGGGGGCGATCCATTTTGCGCTTGGCAATCATAATAGCAACACGACGATTTTGCGCCCTGCCCTGTTCCGAATCGTTAGGCACCTTGGGTTGGTACTCACCATAACCAACCGCCGACAAACGCTCAGGAGCTACACCTTTGGCAGCGAGATGTTTAACAATCGCACTGGCACGCGCCGTAGAGAGTTCCCAATTTGTGGGATATTTGGCACTGTTGATTGGCACGTTATCGGTAAACCCTTCCACCTGAACCGGATTCGAATAGCCAGCGAGAATTGTGGCGATTTCATCAAAAATCCGTCGCGCCTGTTCGCTGGTATCAGCACTACCCGATGAAAATAAAATACTGTCCTTCAGCTCTATCTGTAGCCAAAGTTCATTGCTTGAAACTTGAATCACCTGATCGCTAATGAGTGAGGCAAATTTTTCAGAAACCAGATCGGAAATCTGCGTCAGTTCATCGCTGGTTTTGACTGTTTCGTCAGCTGTTTCATCTGATACTGGTTGGTTAACAGCATTTTGACTGCTATCGACAATCTGTGGCGGCACTTCTTCTGTTTGCTGCACATCGCGGGTAGATTTCCCCATATCGATAGGCGAAATCAAATCGGCAGCGGGCGCCACTTGATCGGAAGGCTCTTTATTGGTTTGAGAATCTGTAGGGAGGTTAAAAGCTTCAATAAAGGTATCGGACAATACGCGGTACTTGCTGTCATTCACTTGGGAAATGGAATACATCACCACAAAAAATGCGAACAATAGAGTGATGAAATCTGCGTAAGAAATCAGCCAGCGCTCGTGATTGACATGAATATCTTCTCGTCTGCGGCGAACCATAAGCGCACTACTCAAATAAACAAAGGTCAGTTAAGCGGGTGCAAGTAACCGTTTAATTTCATTTCAATCGAACGCGGATTCTCACCATCAGCAATCGCGATGATGCCTTCAATGATTAACTCACGATATTGTGAGTTTTCATTCACACACATGCGTAGTTTATTAGAGATAGGAATAAACACTAAATTCGCAAGTGCAACACCATAAATAGTGGCAACAAAAGCAATAGCAATTCCAGGCCCAAGAGTTGCTGGGTCCGCGAGGTTATTCATCACATGGATCAAGCCCATAACGGCGCCAATAATGCCAATGGTAGGCGCATAGCCCCCCATGGATTCGTAAAATTTAATTGCGTCAAAATCCCGCTGCTCATTCACTATCAGATCAGTTTCCAAAATGCGGCGGATTACTTCTGGTTCGTTACCATCCACCAATAACTGCAAACCTTTTTTGGCGAATTTATCTTTTTCGCGCTCGGAAATTTCCTCCAGGCCCAGCAGACCGTCTTTGCGTGCCGCTGCTGCCCAGCGAACTATGTTCGCTATACCTTGCTTGAAAGGAACATAGGGAGGCTTAAAAACCCAGCTAACGATTTTTACTGCACGGCGTAAATTTACTTTTGATGTCTGCAACATAGCAGCACCAAAAGTCCCCCCCAGGACAATCAATGCAGCCGGCCCATTAACCAGAGTTCCGATGCCCCCACCCTCTAAAAAATTGCCCCCTATGATGGCGGCAAATGCAAGGATGACGCCGATAATACTGAGCAGATCCATCACATAAGCTCCTTCACCAGGCGCGGACCTATATCCTTAAGGCTTAGCACCTTATCAGTTAACCCAGCGCGGGCTACTGCCATAGGCATGCCATAAATAACACAACTGGCTTCATCCTGTGACCAGAGCGATGAGCCGGCCTCTTTTAATAGCCGCGCGCCGTTGCAACCGTCCGACCCCATACCGGTCAAGACTACCCCTAGTACCTTGTCTGCATAATTATTGGCAGCAGACCCAAAAGTGATATCCAGCGAGGGTTTGTAATTCACACGCTCGTCGTCTGGCAAAACACGCACTGAACCGCCATTGCGCTTGTCCAGCATCAACTGCTTACCACCGGGGGCCAGCAATGCAAGGCCAGGTTGCAATTGGTCACCATCTACCGCTTCGCGAACGCGAATATGACACTGTTTATTAAGGCGTTCCGCAAAGGCTTTGGTGAAGTTTTCTGGCATATGCTGCACAAGCACTATAGGCAACGGGAAATTGGCTGGTAGCGCCATCAATACTTCAGCAAGCGCTACCGGCCCGCCTGTAGAGGCACCAATCACAAGGAGCCTGGGTTTATTTTTAAGACGATAGGAATCAGACCCCGAAGATGCACGTACCGGCTCATCAGCAACCACAGGCGCAACACGCGGTAAAGGCGCCGGTGTGCTTAAGGGTTTGAATGAGGTGTTAATACCTGGACTGCTCGATGTAGGCGAAGGAACCGATGTGACCGCAGCAGAAGGCACAGGGCGATTACCTGAGCCAGCTAACGTGATTAATCGCTCGTGCAACTTTTTCTTCAGTGCTTCGGAATTGCGAGAGACTTCTGCAAAATCCTTGGGTATAAAATCAAGCGCACCCGCCGCTAACGCATCCAGTGTAATTTTTGCGCCTTCGTAGGTGAGCGACGAAAACATCAAAATGGGCACGCGACGGTTAGACATGATGTGTTTTATTGCCGTAACACCATCCATCACCGGCATTTCAAAATCCATGGTGATGATATCCGGCTTTAACTCCGCCGCTTTATCAATAGCTTCGCGCCCATTGCTTGCGATGCCAACAACTTTTAATTCCGGATGCTCATTAATAATGTCTTTCAAGCGATGCTGAAAGAAATTGGAATCATCAACTACTAATACCCGGAAAGGCATCTATCGCGCTCCGCAAGGGAAAATATTTAAAAATAATAGACGAGGAGCCTGCATTAAATCGCCCAACTAATACCGTTATGGCACTGGATGCAATTTAGCTATGACCCCAGCCGGCAGAACCTTTTGCGTAGCGACGCAACAAACTTGGAATGTCCAGAATAAGCGCTATAGTCCCATCACCGGTAATAGTGGCACCTGCCATGCCGGGAGTACCCTGAAGCATTTTGCCTAGAGGTTTGATTACCACCTCTTCCTGGCCAATCAATTGATCCACTACAAAACCCACACGACGCGAGCCCACGGTAACTATGACTACGTGTGCATTGTCAGGCCGATGACCAAAGGCATTTTTCACTAACCAATCTTTCATATAGAAAAGTGGTATCGCCTGATCGCGAATGGCAACACAGTCCTGCCCATCCACAATGTGACTCTTGGTCAGATCCATATGGAAGATTTCATTCACGCTGACCAGCGGAAACGCAAAGGTTTGCTGCCCAAGCATAAACATCAAGGTGGGCATGATTGCCAGAGTCAGTGGTACTTTGATAATAAAACGTGTGCCTTTCCCCAACTCGGATTTAATTTCCACTGTACCGTTGAGCTGGGTGATTTTGGTTTTCACCACATCCATGCCCACGCCGCGACCGGACACATCAGAAATTTCTTTTTTGGTGGAGAAACCCGGAGCAAAAATTAAATTGTAAGCTTCAGTATCTGACAATCGGTTGGCAGTATCCTCATCAAACATGCCTTTTTCCACGGCAATTCGACGTAACTTCACAGGATCCATGCCCGCGCCATCATCGCTGATAGACAAGAGGATATGATCTCCCTCCTGCTCTGCGGAAAGCACCACTTGGCCAACACGGGCTTTGCCGTTTGCCTCGCGCACATCAGGAAATTCTATGCCGTGATCAACCGAATTGCGAACCAAATGCACCAGTGGATCGGCCAGCGCCTCTACCAGATTTTTATCCAGATCGGTTTCTTCGCCCACTAATTCCAAATTAATTTCTTTGCGTAGGCTACGTGCCAAATCACGCACTACACGCGGGAAGCGACCAAACACTTTTTTGATTGGCTGCATGCGTGTTTTCATCACGGATGTTTGTAAATCAGCCGTCACTACGTCGAGATTAGCTACTGCTTTGGCCAGAGCCTCGTTGGTTGAACCATTACCCAAACGAACCAAACGATTGCGGACCAACACCAACTCCCCCACCATATTCATGATGTCATCGAGGCGTTGGGTATCCACCCGAACCGTGGTTTCAACAACCGGCGCTTCTTTATCAACCGTCGGGGCGGCTACCGGCGCGCTCGGTGCGGCTGGTTTGGCTGGTTCAACTTTTTTCACAACGGGTGCTGGCGCGGCTGGTTTGGCCGCCTCCGGTTTTGATGCTGTTTTTGGCGCTGGCGCTGACTTAGCCACTGATGCGGCAGGAGTTACTGAAGCACTGGGACTTGAATCACCAGTACCCGGGCCTTTGCCCTTACCATGCAATTGATCAAGTAGCGCATCAAACTCATCGTCGGTGATTAAATCACCCGTTGAACCAGTCGCCGCTGGAGTCACCGCAGGCGCTGCTACACTTTGCGCTGGTGTGCTTTGCGTTGGTGTACTGCTAACTCCCGGCCCCTTGCCCTTACCGTGTAGCTGATCCAATAGAGCTTCAAATTCGTCCTCTGAAATCTCATCACCGGAAGCTGTTGTTGCAGTTGCCGCTACCGGATTCGCAATAACTGGAGCCGCTGGTGCAGCTTGAACTCCAGGCCCCTTGCCTTTGCCATGTAATTGATCGAGTAATGCCTCAAATTCATCTTCAGAAATATCATCATTACCACTGGCAACAGCGGTGGCAGAGGGTTCATGTGAAGATTGTGTACTGGCAGAACTGGCTGCCGGTTGCGCACCAGATATAGCGTCAAGCAGCTGTTCAAATTCTGCATCTGTGATGTCGCCCGACGCAGGCTGGGACTCAGAGTGGTGCTGAAAAGAATTATCAGGCTGATCCATTAGCTCTGGCGCTGCTGCCTCCGCTTGCGCTTCAGATGCTTCACTTTCATGTAGATCTTCGCAAGAAACCAGACGCTCCAGTGCAGCAATCAAAGCCTGATCTACGGGTGGCAACTCCTCGCGCTGGGATACCAGTTCAAACTGCTGGTTCACCATATCCAATGCGGAAAGCACAACATCCATTAGTTCCGAAGTAACCGCACGTTTGCCATTACGTAAAATATCGAAGAGATTTTCGGTGAGGTGACAACATTCCACCATGGGGGTAAGCGCCAGAAAACCAGCACCACCTTTTACAGTGTGAAAGCCGCGGAAGATCGCATTGAGCAAATCTTTATCTTCCGGGCGTTGCTCCAGGTCAACCAACTGCTGGCTGAGGCGTTCGAGAATTTCGCCTGCCTCTACCAGAAAATCCTGGAGGATATCCTCGTCATCACCAAAACTCATTCAACTTTCCTCGAGTGACCTGCAGTTTAAAAACCAAGGCTGGATAACAAATCGTCTACGTCATCCTGCCCCGATACTACATCTGCCCGCTCTTTGTTAATTTGTGGCCCTTCGGCTTCAGTTTTACGTTTATGCATAATTTCCATATCGTGCGCGACGGTTTCGCGATCATTGCCGAGGCCGGTTATCTCTTCCACTTGGCCGGCAATCCGCACCAAACTTACTAAATCTTTTTCAACATCATTAATCAAACCGATAACGCGTTTTAACACCTGCCCCGTTAAATCCTGAAAGCCTTGTTCCAGCACAATGTCTTGCAGGTTTTTACCTAGCTGCTCGGTGCCGGTAACCATTTGCCCCAAGAAAACATCCATACGCTCATAAAGCTGACGAAACTCATCTGCACTCATTTCACGGCGTTTTAGTCGCGCCCATTCACTGCGCAAACTATTAGCCTCTTGCCCAAGATTCATGGCAATAGGAGCAGCTTCATCTACCACATCCATGGTTTTTTCGGCAGCTTTTTGCGTTAACTCAATAACGTAGTTCAACCTGTTGGAAGCGTCGTGGATATCTGAGTTTTCAATTTTGGGCGGTTCTTTACTTAAATCCGCATCCACATTGAAATTGACAATCGCATCATGCAAACCGCGAGTTAAACGCCCAACAGATTGAAAAATATGTCGGTCGCGCGACTGGGTAATCGTCTGAATCAAAATCGATGCTTCTTCGATTTGATTGCTTTGCAGCTTTTCTGCAAGCAACTTGGCGCACTCTCTCAATTCGACAATAAATTCGTCATTGAAGGATGTTTGGGTTTCTGATGCCATGGCAACGCCTTATTTATTATTCAATCGACGGTCTTATCCAACCCGCTCAAAAATCTTCTCGATTTTTTCCTTGAGCGCCTGTGCGGTAAAAGGCTTGACCACATAACCATTTACACCAGCCTGCGCCGCTTCAATGATCTGATCGCGTTTGGCTTCAGCAGTTACCATAAGCACTGGAAGAGTACGGAGTTTTTCATCGGCACGCACCGCTTTGAGCAAGTCGATACCAGTCATGCCTGGCATGTTCCAGTCAGTCACCAGAAATTGGAAATCGCCATTTTTCAGCATGGGCAAGGCAGTGACGCCGTCATCTGCTTCGTGGGTATTGGAAAACCCCAAATCCCGCAGCAAGTTTTTAATGATCCGCCGCATTGTTGAAAAGTCATCAACAATCAGGATTTTCATATTCTTATCCAACGCAACCTCCAATAACCCAGAAGGGAATTTTGTTAATTCATAGTCTAGTAGGAGTTGAAGCTCTAGCCAGTAACGGCGCGTAATTCTTCAACTTTTACTGCAAATAATAGCGCAAATTGTTGTATTTACAGACTAATTAGCACTTGAGCGCCCAGACTTTAATCTAATTTGCCCAAGGCGATTACTTTTTGTTCAAGTTATGTAGGCTGCCAACCGCCAAGCCGGTTGCGCAAGCGAGCGGCCGCCTGGCTATGAATTTGGCTAACGCGGGATTCACTGACACCCAGCACCAACCCAATCTCTTTTAGATTCAATTCCTGATCATAATAAAGCGCTAGCACCATGCGCTCGCGTTCCGGCAACTGGCTAATAGCATCGGCCAACGCGCGTTTAAGCCCTTCGCGCTGTACACCTTCCAATGGACTGGCAAAGGCGCTGCTGTGTTCAGACGCATCGATATTGCTGTCTTCTTCACCGAAGGTTTCTTCGTAACTGAAAAGACGGCTGCCGTTGGCGTCCTGCAGCATTTCAAAATATTCTTCTAGCGATACCTCCAACTCAGCGGCGACTTCCGCATCGCTCGCATCACGCCCGGTGCGCGCCTCTACTACGGCAACAGCGCGGGCCACACGGCGCGCATTGCGGTGCACAGAGCGTGGAACCCAATCACCACGACGCATTTCGTCCACAATGGCACCACGGATACGAATACCTGCGTAGGTTTCAAAACTGGCGCCACGGGAGGCATCGTATTTTTGGGAGGCTTCAATTAAACCAATCATGCCCGCTTGAATAAGGTCATCGACCTGCACTGAGGCAGGCATGCGCAGCATCATGTGGTAGGCGATGCGCTTTACCAGCGGAGCGAAATCTTCGATATTGATTTGCGCATCGAGCAAGGTCTTTTTATCGTACATGGCTAAACCATTGACTGCGGCCATCGAACACCTTCTGTTTGGCAGAAACTGCCGTAACTACCGGCACCCTTACCTCACCTGTTTACAACCGGCAACTAACCGATATCACTCGCCGCAACGAAACCGGCAAATGGGCACACTATTCTTTTTAACGCGCGTTTGCTGCCTGTAATAACCGCTCGACAAAAAACTCCAAACGCCCGGTGGGTGAATAAGGAAGCGGCCATTTATCAACAGCTTGGGCCAGTGCGCGAATTGCTACCGCTGCTTTGGAGTTGGGGGCAAATTCCAACAGTGCTTTTTGCTTTTGCACAGCTTTGCGCACATTTTCATCAAACGGAATTTGACCAACAAACTGCAGGGTTACATCCAGGAAACGCTCACAAACGGTATTCAGTTTGTTAAACATATTCATACCTTCCTGCTGGGTGCGCGTCATGTTCGCAACAACCCGGAAGCGCTGCATTCCGTATTCTTTATTGAGCAATTTAATGAGGGCGTAGGAGTCGGTAATCGAGGACGGCTCATCACAGACGACAATAATTACTTCGTTTGCGGCGCGCACAAAACTCACAACCGTGTCGGATATACCGGCAGCAGTGTCGATTACCAAAATATCCACTTGATCTGACAACTCGTTGAACGCATTGATCAGGCCGACGTGCTCCGCACTGCTCAACTCAGCCATGCGTTGCACCCCCGATGAGGCGGGTACTATTTTTACCCCGGCGGGGCCGGTGACCAGAACATCGCTGAGCGAATGCGTCCCTGCCAATACATCGGCGAGTGTGTGGGTTGCACGAATGCCCAACAATACATCGACATTAGCGAGCCCCAAGTCGGCATCCAGCAATACCACCCGACGACGCAATTCTGCCAAGGCAATACTCAGGTTGACGGAAATGTTGCTCTTGCCTACTCCGCCTTTGCCGCCGGACACGGCGATAACTTGAACGGGTCGCACTTGGCTCATCTACAGGTAACTCCAAACATATTCTTTTTTTAAGCGCGGCCGCTGTTTAGTATTACGACCTTTTTGTCGCGCGCCAATGGTGAACTGAGTATAGATAGGGATTGGAAAAAGATCCGATAAATTTCAGTTTCACCGCTAAAATCATGGGCTTATAAGTATTTTCTGATTAAGAAACCGCCGTTGCTGTTGTCGTTTTGAGCAAGGCCACAGCTCTGGCAACCAACTGATGTGCACGCGCAACTTCAAGATTTTTGGGAATGTCCTGGCCGTCGGTGGTGTAGGCAATCGGCAGACGGCTCTGCATCACCACGCCCAGCGCCTCACCGATACTCGCCGTTTCATCCAGCTTGGTCAGCACACACCCTTGCAAGCGCGCAGCGCCGTAAGCATGTACTGAGGCTTTTAGCATTTGCGCCTGACTGTTGGATGACATTACCAGATAGGTTTTCACTTGCGGTTGATCTGCCAAGGCTTTCAGCTGGGCCTTTAAATGCGGGTCGCCATGGCGGAAACCTGCCGTATCGATCAACACCAATGAGCAGTGACGCAAGCTGCGTAATACTGCATCCAGTGGGTTAGCTTCATCGACCACACGCACCGGCACGCGCAAAATACGCGCCAGCGAACGCAATTGATCGTGAGCCGCAATGCGATAAGTGTCGGTGGTGATAATCGCCACCTTGTCAGCGCCATGCTGCAGCACATAGCGCGCGGCCAGCTTTCCGATAGTGGTAGTTTTACCTGAACCAGTGGGGCCAACAAACGCAAAAATACCGCCCTGATCGACAATATCACGGCCATTCACTGGCAGCTGATGGGCCAGATTGGCCAGAGCGTCCGGCCAGGCTTCACCGAGAGTTTTGGTTTTAGTACAAGCACTAATCACTTTGGCGATTACTTCTTTTGGCAAACTCAGGCGCTCCAGACGACGAGCAATACTTGCCAGTATGGGGGAGTCGTTGGCGATGGTTTGCTGACCAGTCAAACGATCCAGCTGCTGCTCCAGCAGTAATCGCATATCGGCGATTTCCGCTTGCAACTCACTCAATTGGGCGTTTTGATCGAGCACATCCGGTGCGGAAACCACTGGAGCAACGGTGGGCTTGGTTGTGTTGTTGGCGATGTTATTGCCAGTGAGCAACGCATCGATTTTTTGATCCTGCGCACTGCGCGCACTGCTAAGCAAAGCATCACGAAAGGACAAGGCATCCGGGGTTAAGGTCTTGGATACAGGTGCAGGGTCAACCAGTGGATAACGCTCCGCAGCACTCATGCCTTTTTTGGGCGATGCCGCAGGCGCAGCAGCGTGGCGCGGAATTCCAGCATTTACCACCGTATTTTTACCAACCATAAATTCTTTGGCAGACTCTTCCGCCTTGCGGGCAGCCAGCATACGCTGATGCGCACGCTCAATATCACTCGCCAGTTGAGCACCGGTTTTACCGGAATTGGGATGATCGGGAATCTGGCTGATTACCGGCGCCACATTTTTACGTGCAGGCTGGCGCTCCAATACCCGTGGCGATAAATCGCCATCACTCAGCAACGGCTCGCTGGGGGCAAAAGTCGCCTCGGAAAACGGACGAGTTTGAAGCTGTTTCAGCTCGTAATCCGAGCCCATGGTGGTCAGCAACTCCACCCCCTCAGGGATGCGGTTGCTGGAGAGAATAATTGCATCTGGCCCCAGCTCCTGGCGAACCAATTCCAACGCACGGCGCATATCGGCAGCTACGAAACGTTTGACTTGCATATTCAACTCCCGCCCGGGGTGGGCCACCTGATTAACCATTCGATTGCACTAAAGTAATCAGCCATTTTTGTCAGCGCCTACGCTGGCTTCGATACTGATTTGTTTGTTGTCAGGCACTTCGTTGTAAGCCAGAACCCGCATATCCGGGACGCTGTGGCGAACAAAGCGGGCCAGCATGGGACGCAGCGGTGCAGCAACCAGCAACACCAGCGGCTTACCCGCCATTTCCATTTTCTGGGCTGCGGTAATCAGCGACTGCTGCAACCTGTCCGCCAAGCCGGGTTCGATAAACGCACTATCGTCAGCGCCAGCTTTTTGTGCCTGTTGAACGGTATTTAGCAATAACTGTTCCAAACCCGGCTCAAGCGTTACTACAGGCAGGTTTCGCTCGTTTCCTATGATGTTTTGGACGATTTGTCGGCAGAGTGCTACCCGCGCCAAGGCGGTTAAAGCGGCGGGATCTTGACTCTTGATACCACTACCCGCCAAAGCTTCGGCGATGGAGCGAATATCGCGAATAGGCACCCGCTCACGCAGCAGGTTCTGCAGGACTTTCAGCAGCACATTAATGCTGATGGTATTAGGCACTAGCTCTTCCACCAGTTTGGGCGAAGTCTTCGCCAGCATATCCAATAGTTTTTGTACGTCCTCATGGCCCAGCAGTTCGAAGGTATGCTGCTGCAGAATTTGATTGAGATGGGTCGCCACCACGGTGCTCGGGTCTACCACGGTATAACCCAGGGTTTGCGCCTGCTCCCGCAGGTTGGGGTTAATCCAAATAGCATCCAAACCAAACGCCGGATCTTTGGTTTTTAAACCATCCAGCGAGCCAAACACCTGCCCCGGATTTATCGCCAATTCGCGATCCGGGTAAACATCTGCCTCTGCCATGGATACCCCCATGAGACTGATGCGATAACCGGTTGGATTCAGGTCAAGATTGTCGCGAATGTGCACCGAGGGAATGAGAAACCCCATTTCCTGTGACAGCTTTTTACGAACGCCTTTGATACGCCCCAACAATTCACCACCCTGGTTTTTATCCACCATCGGAATGAGGCGATAACCAACCTCCAGTCCAATGACATCCACTGGCTGTACATCATCCCAACCCAGTTCAGGCGATTCAGGTGTACCAGGCGGTAGCGCCGGAGCGCTGCGTTGTGGCGCGATACTCGCACCGGCCGGCGCACCACCACCTGTGGGCATCTCTCCGGCCAAGCGTGCACCGGCGGGGATAAACGAGTTGTCCTCCACCGCGGCAGGCTGTTGCTTGCGCCAGTGGATGTAGTAGGCCAAACCAACGCAAATAAATCCCAATCCAAGAAATGCCAGATGCGGCATTCCGGGTATAGCACCCATCACCAACATCATGATGCCGCTAACCGCCAGCGCCTTTGGAGAGGTAAACATCTGACCGACAACCTGCGCCCCCATCTCCTGGGAGCTGTTAACACGGGTAACCAAAATGGCAGAAGCCACAGATAACAACAGACCGGGAATTTGTGCGACCAGACCATCACCAATCGTCAGGATGGTGTATTTCTCAAATGCCTCAACAAACGGAAGATCATGTTGTGCCATACCTATGGCAAGACCGCCAAAGATGTTGATGAACATAATCATGATGCCGGCGACCGCATCGCCGCGTACAAACTTGCTCGCACCATCCATAGCGCCGTAAAAATCAGCCTCAGACGAGACTTCCTGCCGGCGGGTACGCGCCTGATCCTGATCGATCAAACCCGCATTCAAATCGGCATCGATTGCCATTTGTTTACCGGGCATAGCATCCAGGGTGAAACGCGCACTCACTTCGGAGATACGCCCGGCACCCTTGGTTACCACCACAAAGTTGATGATCATCAGAATGATGAACACCACTATACCCACCGCCAAATTTCCGCCAATCACTACATGCCCAAAGGCTTCAATCACCTTACCGGCCGCATCGCCACCTTGATGCCCTTCCAGCAACACCACACGGGTAGATGCCACATTCAGGCCCAGGCGCAGTAAAGTCGCAATCAGCAAAATTGTCGGGAAAGCCGCAAAATCCAGCGGCCGCATGGCATACACAGACACCAGCAACACCACCAGTGCCAGCGCGATATTGAAAGTAAAAAACATATCCAACAGCAGCGGCGGGATGGGCAAAATAATCATTGCCAACAGCATCAGTAGCAAAATAGGAATGCCCAAATTGCCACGCCCCATACCCCGCAAGGAGCCAAGCGCCGCTTTGCCATTAAAGTTGTTGAGCTGATTGAACGAAGGAAGAGCCATAAGCACGGATTCTTGACGGTGAAATCATTTACCAGTGCTTATCGCAAGAAGTGTACCGATTTGAAAAAAGCGTTTTTGCCTTGTGGCGGGCGATGGTTATTGCTCAGTAAACAACCAGAGAACAGCCTGCAAAAACTCGTTGCGCAATGCGCTGATGGTAGTTTAAGGGACATTGGTTGAAACTGGCAGGATCACTATCAACACACCCGTGACCATCCGCGTGATGCACGGGTGTTTGGTGTTGACGGCGGAGTGACGAACAAACTCCAACACTCATAAAACAAAACCCCCGACCAGTAAAACTGATCGGGGGTTGGGTAGCGCTTTTTTCAATAGTATTCAATCACCAAAGGGGTTCGATCCCTTTACTATTCATCAATCGTTAAACGCTCTTCTAATATTTGAGGATATAAAAATTCCGGTTTATTGACTGAAACTTCTAAATTAGAAGGCAATACAATATTAATTTGATCGATTAACTCCATGTAAATTTCTTCACCCAATTCAAATTCAACAAACATCGATCCTATATACTCTAAATCATCTATTGGAATATCTTCATGCCCATATGGGATTAAATTAACATCAAAAAACTCACCATCATTAAAACTTGTTAAGTAATAACGCCAACTATCAATATTGTATTCAATAAATTTATTACCGCTTTTTATCTTTATAACTCTAGAGCTCCATCTCTTTCTTGGTTTTGAAGATAAAAAAAACCAGCCAACAACGTTAGGTGCGCACTCAGTTAATAATTTTGTTAATGAAAAGTTATTAACATCCAGATTGGGGCTAACCGCAAAAAAATTTTCTCCGCTCTCCCAAGGGCCAGCCTCCCAACGAATGTTGGGGTTTATAACTGACAATTTTTTACTTATTTCTTCTTGAAAGTTAAAATCTGAAAAAATGCGATCAATATTAGGTACCAACCAATCAAAGAAAGATTTTATTGACTCTCTTTCGGTGGTTCTATTTCCTTTTCTTTCCATTTACTTTCTTTAACCTCATCTCGCATATTATCTAATTTGTTTTTCCCACCATTTTCATTTATTCCTTTCTGTTCAGCTTTTCTTCTCCCGTCTCTATCGCCCTTTAGATATTCACCAATTGTTTTAGCTTTTGAGCGATCACGTCCATCTTTCGCTGTTTTCGCTCGTTGCTCCTTATCATCCGCACTACCAACATATGGATTACCGCTAGGGGTGGTTTGCCCCTCACTTACGCCATCACAGAGATATATACATCCTTTATCACTTTCTTTCGTTCCGGGTTCAGGTTGCTGCAATACATCTGCAGCATTCACAGCAGTACCTACAACAACAGCGCCCACCACTACTTCCGTAAGACCTACCCCTGCCACTGTTGCAGTGGCTGTTGTAGTCGTAGCAGTACCGCCACCTCCTAACAAAAGTAGAAGAAGCGGAGTTTCTCCTGTTGGATCGTTGTATTTATACGGATTATTATTTGCGTAAGCAAAACGATTAAACGAATGCACATCCCTGAACCCAACCGGATCATTCCCATAAAACCTACCCAGCACTGGATCATAATACCGCGCCTGCATGTAGGTTAAACCCAAATCCGCGTCGTGCTTGTGGCCAGTATAGCCGATATCGTCCTGTTGGGTTTCCAGGGTTTCACCAAAGGGTTTGTAATGGAAACGTTTGGTGATTTGCCCTGCGCTATTCGATTCAGCGACTACCGAACCTAAATGATCCGTGTGCACATAGCTTGTGGTGGTGTTATCCACCTTTGCTATGAGGCTGTTACCCAGATGGATTGGGGTTTGATTAACACAATTAATTGTCAGCTATACAGTAGCTACCGAATGAAATTGAAGATAATACCGCCTACACAAATACAGTAATCAATCCACCTTACCTGATGCGTTATAACGCAGGTCACGCGGCACGTTGATGTTGCGGGGGTATGTCGGTCTTTCGCCTTTGCCTTTGCGGTAGTTGCGCAACTGGAATACGTAGGCAAGTACTTGGGCGACGGCGAGGTAGAGGCCGGAGGGAATTTCTTGATCCACTTCGGTGGTGTAAAAAATGGCGCGCGCTAATACCGGTGATTGGATAATTTCAATATTGTTGGCTTTGGCGATTTCGCGGATTTTTAAGGCGACGTGATCACCGCCCTTGGCAATCATTAGCGGTGTTTCCATAGTTTCCGGATCGTATTTTAATGCAACAGAAAAGTGCTCCGGGTTGGTGATGATAACGTCTGCTTGCGGTACGTTAGTCATCATGCGGCGCTGGGCCATTTCGCGTTGCAATTGACGAATGCGGCCTTTTACTTCGGGTTTGCCGTCAGTGTCTTTGGATTCGTCTTTTTGATCTTGCCGCGACATTTTTAATTTTTTGTTGTATTCAAAAATTTGTAGCGGCACATCAATGGCGGCAATAGCAATCGTGGTAGCGCAGAGCGCGATAGTGGCAAGCATAGATATTTCCAGCGAGTGAACAATCGCACTGTGAACACTTTCGTCAACCAAGCGAAAAATATCCTGCGCAAAAAACTGGATAATAAAAATGGTGCCGCCCAAAATCACCAACACTTTTGCCAAGGCTTTTAATAATTCAATCAGCGACTTTACCGAAAACATGCGTTTAATGCCAGCGATGGGGTCCATACGGTTTAGTTTTGGCTCCATGGCTTTAGTGCTGTAATTCCAGCCGCCCAAAGCAATAGGGCCAACAATAGAGGCAATCAGCAAGATAATCATTAAAGGGGCAATACTAAACAACCCATCGTAAATAGCTGCTACAAAATGGGCGATCATGGCGTTGGGGTCATAGATAGCAGCGCGCGTTAACGTGAAATTTTCACGCGTGATACCAATAATTTTTTTTCCCATGAATTCGGCAAAAACATACAAGCCAATCGCGGCCAGCATAAGTACCGCCGTGGTGGTAAGATCACGCGATCGGGGCACCTGGCCCTCTTCACGCGCCTTTTCAAGTTTTCGGGCACTGGCCTCTTCCGTTTTTTCCTGGCTGCTGTCGTCGTCTTCGGCCATAGGTTGCTCCTATCGACCCACTATGGGGTAGTCACCAAAGTACGCAGCACACCTATGCCCTCTTCCATAATTTCAAAATAGACCGGCAGGAAGTTGGCGAGGGTAAACCACATGAGAATAAAACCCAGCAGTAGGGTAATGGGGAAGCCGACTGTAAATACGTTCATTTGAGGCGCTGAGCGGCTCATAACACCAAACGACATATTCACAATTAACAGAGAGGTAAATAATGGCAAGGTAATAACCAGGGCTGCACTAAACAACCATGAGCCCATACCTGCAATGGTGGCAAAGTGCCCTGAATTCAAACCAGTTCCACCAATTGGAAAGGTGGTAAAGCTTTCGACCATTAATTGCAATACCACTAAATGCCCATTGACGCTTAAAAATAACAAGGTTGATATGAGCAAGTAGAATTGCGACAAAATTGTCACGCTCACGCCACTAGCCGGGTCGTTCATGGCCGCAAAACCCAAGCCCATTTTCATCGCAATAAATTGGCCCGCAAGTACAAACACATGCATGACAACCTGCATACAAAAGCCCAATGCAAGGCCGATTAACACCTCTTGAATTATCAGCATAAAACCTTCTGCCGACAAAAAAGATACCACCGGCGCCGGCGGCAAAACTGGTACCAGAATGATGACAGTAAATAGCGATAAGATTATACGTACACGCGCTGGAACCGTGCGGGCACCGATGACTGGAACCGCGAAATAAAAAGCGCTCACACGCAACAGCGGCCAAATGTATTGGCCAATAAACTGCATGAGCTGCTCGTCAGTGATTACCAATTCTTGCATAGGCTGCCGGTACCAAAAGGGGCAGTGCTAGCCGATAAGGCTGGGCACACTGGAAAACAAGCGATTAAATAAATCCATAAATTTATTTAACAGCCATGGGCCAGCAATCATCAGAGTGATGATAGTCACAATCAAACGTGGCAAAAAACTCAGGGTTTGTTCGTTAATTTGCGTGGCTGCCTGAAACATACTCACCACCAAACCTACAATCAGGCCAGGGCCAATGATAACCAGCAGCATTAGAATGGTTAAATAAAATGCCTCGGCAAATAAATCCATCACGACTTCGGGAGTTAACATAAATCCTCCGTCATATACCGTAGCTAGCGGCGAGAGTTCCAACAATCATGGCCCAACCATCTACCAATACAAACAGCATGATTTTAAATGGCAATGAAATAATCAATGGTGACAACATCATCATCCCCATTGCCATGAGCACACTGGCCACAACGATATCAATCACCAAAAAGGGAATAAAAATAATAAAGCCAATTTGAAATGCCGTTTTTAATTCACTAATAATGAATGCAGGCACCAAAATACTAAAAGGTGTCTCCTCGGGCGTTGCTATAGGTGGATGTTTGGCAATACCCATAAACAACGAAATGTCTGACTCGCGGGTTTGCTCGATCATAAAGGCATGAAATGGCGCTGCCGTTTTTGCCAAGGCTTCTTGCGCGCCGATTTGTTGATTGATATATGGCTGTAGCGCGTCCTGATTCACTTTATTAAAGACTGGCTGCATGATGAACAGCGTTAAAAATAATGCAAGTCCGATCAGGATTTGATTGGAAGGCGATTGCTGCAATCCCAGTGCCTGTCGGAGTATGGAAAACACAATAATGATGCGCGTGAATGAGGTCATCATCATAAGTAGCGCTGGCAAAAACGTCAGCGCCGTCATAATCGCCAGAATCTGCAGTGTCACGGTATATTCTTGCGAGCCATTGGGATTGGTTTTTACCGTAAGCGCAGGCAAACCCGGAATAGCAGGTAAACTACCAACATTACTCGGCGATACCTGTGACATCGGCAAGCTGCCAGCACCGGGATCGGTCACATTAGGCGTATTGGTTTGTGCCGTCACAGCAGATGCCGAGAGCAATACAACTACACTAAAGACCAAGTGCATTAACCTTGTTAAATATTGATTCCAGTAATTAACCATAACTCTTACCTTGCGCCGGAATTATCATTGTTATTCTCGCCCGCAGCGCCCGGTTTTTGCTGCAAAATTGACATAAGCTTGCGGCTAAAATCGGAAGCGCGATCATCCTTTTCAGTTAAAACCGCAGGCTCCTGAAAGCTGTGCAGTGTCGTAATACTGGTCGCGGTAATGCCTAGCAATAATTGTTGGCCTGCGGCATCCACCAACACTATGCGCTCGCGTGTTCCCAGGGGCATAGCTGCAATAATTTTGATGTGTTGGTTTTGGGAAAAACCCACATGTCCAAAGCGCTTCACAAACCATGAGATGGCAAAAATTAATCCGATGATGCCAAATAGCGCCACAGTCACACTCAGCAAATGACGACCGCCGCCAACACTGGTGGCAGTCACGGGCGACGCGGAATTTGTAGTCGCAAGTGTTGTCGCTGGAGCTACTGCAGGACTTGTTACAGAAGAATTGCTGACGGGTGAAGTTGCTGCTGTGGAACCCACAGTTGTCGATACAGCTACCTGTTGTTCGCCCGAGTGAGACTGACTGCTTGAGGTGCTATCGGCATAAGCGGCGAGCGCAAAGCAGCACAGCCCCGCACACAAGATTCGCATTAACATTTTTACCGGTGCGGGGGTCATGGAATTTCCTAACGCAGTTTTTTAATACGCTCAGCAGGGCTAATAACATCCGTCATGCGAATGCCGAACTTTTCATTCACTACCACCACTTCACCGTGGGCAATCAAAGTGCCATTAACCAACACGTCCAATGGTTCACCCGCAAGGCGATCCAGTTCAATAACCGAACCTTGGTTAAGCTGTAATAAATTGCGAATAGTAATAGAGGTGCGCCCTACTTCCATGGAAATAGAAACCGGAATATCCAGAATCACATCCAGATCCGGGCTGCCCGATGTTTGCTTGATTGCTTCGCTTTTCAATTCATCAAATGACACAGCGTTGGCCATTGCCTCATCTACTTCAGCCTGCTCGGCCATCGCTGCGGCCCAATCGTCTGCCATTGAATCTTGATCAATATCATCACTTGCCATTTTTATCACCTTTTGCCGCGTGGCTTTCGCCTTTCATATTTGCGATTTGCTCTGCTTTAGTGCCAGTAATATTGTAGGCACTACTGCGATCGATAAATTCTTTAATTTTTAATGCGAGAAATCCGTTGGATTGCCCCAGCTGGGTTCTGAACATGGGAACACCGTTGGCTGTGAGCACGTGATAATCGGGAAACTCTACCGGAATAATATCGCCCTCTTTTAAATCCACTATATCGCGCAGGGTGATATCGCGACGCACTATGTCGCATTCCAAATCCACCTTGGCCGAGAGCACATCTTCACGCAGGGCTTTCTCCCAGCGCTCGTCGTGTTCGTCGCTGTCACTTTGCAAACCGGCATCCAGCACTTCACGAATGGGTTCGATCATGGAATAAGGTACGGTGATGTGCATTTCACCCCCACCACCATCCAATTCAATATGAAAGGTGCTAACCACCACCACTTCGCTTGGGCTGACAATATTGGCAAGGGACGGGTTTACTTCTGAATGCACATATTCAAACGTAATGGGAAAAACCGCTTTCCAGGCTTCGGTTAAATCCACAAATGCTTGATTCAAAACCATTTGTACAACACGTAATTCTGTTGGCGTAAATTCGCGGCCTTCAATTTTGGCGTGACGACCATCGCCCCCAAAAAAATTGTCCACTAACTTAAACACCAAACGTGCATCCAGAATGATTAATGCAGTGCCGCGCAGAGGGCGAAACTTCACCATGTTCAAACTGGTGGGAACATAAAGGGTGTGAACGTATTCACCGAACTTTTGAATTTGCACACCACCCACTGAAACATCGGCAGTACGGCGCAGCAAGTTAAACATACTAATGCGGGTGTAACGGGCAAAACGTTCGTTGATCATTTCCAGCGTAGGCATACGCCCGCGCACAATGCGATCCTGACTGGTCAGGTCATAGGTTTTTACCGTACCCGGCTCAACGTCCGATTCGGTATCTATATCGCCGTCGTCGACACCATGAAGGAGCGCATCGATTTCGTCTTGCGAGAGTAAATCTTGCACGGCGGATTCCTTATTGCATTACAAAATTGGTGAATAAAACCTGCTCGACATTGGCGGTTGTAACGCCCTCTTTGGCACCACTGGCCAACAATGCATCCTGTTCTTTTTTTATTAAAACCTGAATAACGGTCAAGGCTTCTGCTTTTGCCTGCTCTTTACCCTCCGGTGTCTGCAAGCTGTTAAAATCTTTGCTGCTGAGTAGCATCACTAATGCATTGCGAATCGCAGGCATGTGCAACTTGAGCAAGTTGTCCAACAGCGGGTCGCGGTGCATTAGGCTAATTGATGCCTGCAGATAGCGTTGGCGACCATCAACAGAATAATTGATAACAAAATTGGGGGTCAGCTCCACATACACGGCTGGAGCCAAGGTGGGATGAGGGGCAGCAGCTTCGGCAGGCGCTTCGGCAGGAGGTGCCAACATTTTCAGCACGACAACCGTGCCGCCAACTGAGAGCGCCACCAAGGCAACGCCTACGCCAATCATCATCAGGAGTTTTTTCTTCTTTGGGGCTGCTTCGGCGTTAGCGCCGGCATCATTTGCTTTTTTGGGGGCCTGAGCCATGTCAAAACTCCGTCACTTGCTGGGCTAATAGCGGGCTTAAAGGGGGTTGAGCAATACTTATGCCAGTATCGCCCTACCAGTATAGCCTTAGGAAGCTTAGCAGCGGATGGAAGCTTTGCTAAAGAGAATGGAATGAGCCTTGTGAAGTTTGATGAGTGGATCAGGCGTAGTGATCCACCAACCGATTGGAAACAACTAATTGGCTGGCCGTGGGAGTCAGCTCTTCGTTATCAATAGTTGCAGTACCTTTACGTGCGGCTTCGTCGCGCTCTTGATCCTGCTGCGAAAAAGATTTATCCGACACATCAACATTACCCAAATTCAACCCCTGTTCGGAAAACATCTCACGCAGGCGCTGCAGCTGCTGATCCAGCGCGTCTCGCACAGCAGGATGAGGGCTTACAAAACTAATGTTTACTTGCTCCTGATTAACACTCACCCTGACTTGCATTGGCCCCAGCTCCGGCGGATCCAAGCGGATTTCTGCGGCACTGACATTTTGCGCGGCGAGCCACAAAACCCGCTCACTCACTCCCTGCCCCCATTGCGGCTGCCCCATAGGTACAGGCACACCGGTTTGCACGACAAACCCACGAGCAGTGGGTGATTGGGCCTCAGCCAAACGGCTCAGGCTTTCAATGGCTGGTGCGGCAGCAGATAACGCCTTGGGCAACTCTGCTGTCGAAGCTTGCTTATCCAACGAACCGGCACTTGCATCGGCCAACCTGGCCATTACAGCTTTGGCATTCAGCAAGAGTAGATCGGGGTTATCGCCGACTTCACCGCTCGTTAGTAATTCATCGCCAGCAGCTACCTCTGGTGATAAGGTCAGCTCTCCTTCAACACCTGACTCCGGCAACCATTGGCCAGCGGCCAAACCCTGGAGTGGATTTAGGCTTACTACGGCATTTGCTCCCGATGTCAACGCAGCAGAGCCGGCCAATTGATTGGCAATACTGGAACTCACTGTGGCGCCGCCAGCCGATGCGGTAACTAACAAGCTAGCCAGCTCTTCTTCAGATAAACCTTCCAGATTAATTTCGGCGCTTGACTCGGCAGTCGACGCCAGCTTGGTTGTTGGCATCAGGTTCAGATCGGCGACATGCTGATCTGGAGCATCGACTAACAATCCGTTCAGCAAGACGCCCTCATTCAACGGCAGGTTTTGATCTTGAGGCGGTAACACATTCAAAGTAACCGTTGGCTGCAAAAGTAATTCTTGTTCCAGTGCCGCTTCTGTAGAGCCCTCTTTTTCCGTAGAGCCTACTACTGCAGCAATCCCGCCCTTGCCTTCCTCTGCGTCAACCTGTCCATCTGCCGGGGTGTTTGGCTCATTTTGCACAGGGGCGTCTTTTAGCGATGTTTTATCCGCAGCTGATTGATGGTCATTTTGTTTGGCCTGCTTCACTTCGCGCGTAGCTTCGGGGCGATTGCTGCTTGGCCGGGAATCAACCCGCGCAGCTTCTTTGCGTGTATGGGCAACTGTTGTATCGCTCTGCGCTGGCGCTTTTTGAGCAGGACGTGCGGCAACTTTTGGCCGTACTTGTGCCATAGCACTTTGAAAGCCGTCTGCTGCTTGGTTGGATGCTTGTTGCTTGGTAATTTTCTTGGTCGCAGGGCTGGTTTTGCCTGCAGCGAGTAAACTATCCAAAAGGTTGCCGCTATTCATTGATCACTCCTGAGCTGACCGCGGCAAGGCTTTGCCGCTGGATCAACAAAATGGTTCTATTCGGGTAGTGATTTGCAAGGGAGGTGCCAAAATGGCTAAGCGAGAGTACGCAGTAATTCCTGAACCTGGGCAAATTCTTGTTCTATTTCTAATAAATCCTGATCCAACTGTTCCAAATTGTTCGACATCGCCTTCTTTTCCAGGGCGTGACAGAGCGTGGTAAGACGCAAAGCGCCTATATTACTGCTACTCCCTTTGAAGCTATGAGCTGCCCTGCGAATAGGATCAGCCTCTGTGCCACCAACAACCTCACGTAGCTTTACAATGCGATCGCTGGAATCCTGAATAAATGTGTCGATCAATAAATCAAAATCCTCCTCCATCACTTGGCGCAGAGTATTGAGGGTTTCGTAGTCCAGATGTTCCATGATTGTGTCGCTCACTGGTACAGGTTAGTCATTGTCTGGCTAATCATCACTCACCCAGGAGAACTCAACTTCAACAACATTGCCCGCCCCCAGGTAAGTTACCCTACCACAAAGTTTCTCCACCAGTGCAATGCCCCGGCCACTGTAGCCAAAGGTTGATAGGGTGTTCTCACTGCGCCCGCTGTGATCAAAACCATCACCACTGTCTTCGATACGCACCTTGAGTAGACCGCCATTTTCGTTAGTCTTGTGAGTGATATAAATGCGAACGAACCCCTCGGTTACACTGTTGATTCGCTCTTCACGTAAACGATAGTAATCAGCAAACCCCTCCGCAGTGGATTTGAGTTCCGAGTCCAGCTTTAACACGCCATGATCCAGCGCATTGGTGTAAAGCTCCGCAAGAATGGTGTAAAGCGTGCTACTAAAAGCGCGTAAGCTGGGCACTTCCATAAGCACGTTGAGCAACATGGGTAGCGGATCAAACACTTTGAAACTTGTTGGTTTCACCTCAAAGCGCATAGCCCATTCAATTTCTGAGTTGCCATACTTATCACTGGCCTGCTGGGCAAATTCATTGACTCGCGCAGGCTCATCCATGCGAATTTCCAGCAGCGACAAATCGTCGTCTTTTTCACTGCTGCCAACAAATTGTTGTACGTTTTCGATAATTTCCTTGAACAAATTTTCCGGTTCCATATTCTTTTCAAAAACAGCCTTTAGTCGCTCCTCACCAAACATATCACCAGCAATGTTACGCGCCTCGTGAATACCATCGGACCAGGCAAAAATACGATCTTCTTTTTCCAAATCAAAATATTCACAGTTGTCTTTAAAGGCGCGATTGGATAGCACCCCCAGTGGCAGATGCGTGGATTTCACCGCGCTGATACGGCGGTCTTTGTGGTGATAGATAAAACAGTCCGGCAGCCCGCCATTCCAGATTTTGAGATGCTTCTTGCGAAAGTTGATGTCCATCATAGTGGCGCAGCAAAAAATGCCCACTGGCAGGGTATTTTTGAGTTTGGCGTTTATCTCGCGCAGGATATCCGTCATGGAAAACCCTTTGGGCACCATGCCATAAAAGGTTGATGCCAAAGGCATAGCACCTATGGCTGCCGGCAAACCGTGCCCGGTGAAATCGCCCAGTAAGACCATCATGCTGCCGGTGGGGCGCATGGCCGCCACCAGTACATCGCCATTGAATACCGCCAGGGAGGACAAAAAGTAGCGGACGTTGCCTGCATTCAAACAACCGCTGTGGGCGACATTGTCAAATACATGCTTAGCGACGGTTTGCTCCTGCAACAAACGATTGTTGTACTGCACAATTTGGTCACGCTGGGTGAGCATGGTGCTGTGCATTTCGCGCATGCGATTGAACGATTTGATTTTAGCTTGCAGGATGACCCGGTTGTAGGGCTTGGAAAGAAAGTCATCGCCACCTGCATCGAGGCATTGCACGAGGGATTCAGTATCCGACAGGGAGGTGAGGAAGATAATTGGAACCAGCTCGTCGCCGGCTAACTCTTTTATTTTGCGCGCGGCCCCAAAACCATCCAGTTCCGGCATAAGGGCATCCAGCAATACCAAATCCGGCTTTTCAGCAGCATAGACGGCGATGGCCTCAACACCATTGCGCGCCGATACCACTGTGTGGCCCTCTTTTCGCACAATACTTTCAAGAATCAGGCGGTCTGTATCCGTATCGTCTGCGACCAGAATTTTAAGGCGACGCATATCATTCATAGAATCGCATCCATACATCGGATAAGCCGCCTGCAACGGCAGCTAATAACACTACTGAATATCAAACAGCTGTTCAAAATTGGATATCAAAAGGATCTTTTTTACATCGGGAGCACAGTTGACTATCTGGATATTGGACTGCTCACCACCGGCATAGTCGCGCAGCAGCAACAACATACCCAGCGCCGAACTATCAAGATAAGAAGTACCCTGTAAATCAACCCGGTAGTGGATTGGCGCTTGCGCTAATTTTTCATAGGCGCTGCGAAATTCCTGATGGGAACTGAAATCGAAGCGCCCCTGGATGTATATAGTGACTTGATTGCCATCAGGGGATACTGTTGACGTGATCGCCATGTCTTACCTCTTCAAAAAACGTCCGGATATTTCCACCAACACAACCCGGTAGCTCACTCGGCTCTGGGTATTGCGCTTGCCAGGGATTGCACATGCTAAGGATAGACCATAAAACAAAGCACCAAGGCCAATTTGGTTTTTTACTCCCAAACTTTAAATTTTTATTCCAGTGAACGGCAAGGCCCTGGATGGTCTGCGCCAGAGCGACTTAGTTTGTATCACGCTGACGTAACAATTGTTGCGCACTCAATTCATCCAGCTCTTTTTGTAACCGCTTATCGGCAATCAGATCATCCTCCCGCTGCAAGCGAACAATCAGATCTTCAATAGACTTGCGTTTTTGGTGCTTGACCCGCCATTGCTGCTGGAGCGATTCCAGCAGTTTGGTCATGCGCGCTACCTTGGCCTCCTGCTCGGTACAAGCCTCATTCAAACGATGGATAAAACTGCTGTAATTGATCAGTTCATGAGCCAATATTCCCTCGCGCAGCGCGCCCTGGGCATGTAAATATTGTGCCGCATAATCCCGCAATTCCACTAATTGGCGCTGCTCCTGGGCGAGTTGTTCGCGGTACTGGCTCAATTTATTGGCAGCCTCGTCCTCCTGCTTTTGCGCCAGGGTTAAGACCACCTGCATGCGTTTTGCGCGGGATTCAGCCATGATTTACCAAACCGGAAAGGTTAAGGGGCAAGGTTAACGGGGGCGATGTTGCGCCGCCAAGGGGCTGGCGCCTTTGGCATTGGCGGGCGGTTTAAGCAGCGACTTAAGGTTGGCGATGGACTCAGGCATGTGCACTCCCTGTCGAATACCTTGCTGGATAAAGGCACGCAAATGCGGGAAGCGCTCGATGGCCATATCGGTATCCGGATCGGCGCCGGGAGTGTAGGCACCGATGGCGATCAAATCACGGTTTTGTTGATAGCGCGCCAGCAATTGTTTGAAGCGCTGCATCATCTTCAAATGCTCATCGTCCACTATGTTTTGCATAGCACGACTAATAGAGGCTTCCACATCAATCGCGGGGTATACCCCCTCTTCTGCCAAGCGGCGCGAGAGCACTACGTGACCGTCCAGAATCGCACGCGCTGAATCGGCAATGGGGTCTTGCAGGTCATCGCCCTCGGTGAGCACGGTGTAAAAGGCGGTGATGGAGCCTTCCCCCTGAGCTGCGTTACCGGCGCGCTCCACCAATTGGGGAATTTTGGCGAACACCGATGGCGGATACCCCTTAGTCGCGGGCGGCTCACCAATCGCCAAAGCAATTTCACGCTGGGCCTGTGCAAAACGGGTTAGGGAATCCATCAGCAGCAATACGTTCAAACCCTGATCGCGGTAATACTCGGCGATACGGCTGGACAACTGCGAAGCACGCAGGCGCATTAGCGGCGCATCATCAGCAGGTGATGCCACCACTACCGCGCGGCGCAAGCCTTCTTCACCCAAGATGTGATCAATAAATTCTTTTACCTCACGGCCCCGCTCCCCCACCAGGCCCACTACCACCACATCGGCAGTGGTAAAACGGGTCATCATGCCCATCAACACACTTTTACCCACGCCTGAACCCGCCATTAGCCCCAAACGCTGGCCACGTCCAACGGTTATCAGTGCGTTGATAGCGCGCACGCCCACATCCAGCGGCTCGCTGATGGGGTGACGCTGCAAGGGGTTGATTTCTCGCGGGTTAAAATCCAGAAATTCATCACCAATCAGTGGACCTTTGCCATCCAGCGGTTGACCTATCCCATTAACCACACGCCCTAAAAGTTGAGGGCCAATACGCATACCCATTTGGGTGGCAACGGGTACAACACGCGCGCCTGGCTGCAAGCCCTCGACACGTTTGATGGGCATCAGGAACACTTTGTCACCAGAGAAACCCACCACTTCCGCCTCTATGCGGCGATTGTCGTTGTTGATGATTTCGCATTGGCGGCCAACGGAAACATTCAAGCCAACAGCCTCCAACGTCAGGCCAACGGCACGAGTAATACGACCTTCCGCTTGGGGTTCGATAAAGGTGATTTTGCGCGGAGCGTAACTGCGCAAGCGGGACTGGATGGTGCGGCGTTCAGCCATGATCAAGCCTCGTTGCCGGGTTCAAGCAAGGAGTGTTCACCAAGCTGACTGCCGGAAGCGTCCTCCTCGGCATCATCACCACCGGCCAGTTGTTTAGTGACAAATTGCTCCAGCACCGCTTGCAAACGGGTAGATACCGAAAAATCCACCCGGCTTTCGGGCGTTTCTATGCGGCAGCCGCCGGGCAATAATTCACTATCGCCAAAAAATTGCCAATTGAGCTGCTGTTCAACTGCGTAGGTTTCCACTGCTGCCAGGTCATCCGGGTTCAAACACACACGGATATTTTTACTGCCGATGGGTAGAGCCGCGATTGCGCTTTTGACCAGTGCCAGTATGTGGGAGGAGTCGGTGAGCAGTTCGCGCTGCACCACACTTTGGGTCAGGGTACAAATCACATCCAATAACAGCTGCTCGGTATCATCATCCTGACTGTTAAGTGGCTCCAACAAAGCGTTTGCCAAACGCTGGAAACGCTGCTGCTCGGCCACCAATTGCGCACGCATTTCCATAAGTCCTTGCTGGCGACCTGCTTCAAAACCTTCGCTGTTGCCCTTGGCAAAACCTTCTTTGTGGCCCTGTTCAAAACCATCTTTTTCCGCCGCATCAAATATCGCCTGCATTTCCTCGGCAGTCATACCCACTTGCGGGGGAGCCTCTTCCGGTATTTCTACGGTTTCAATGGTTTCCTGCTCGCGGCGCAATAACCGCTCACGGCGTTCACGCGCCTCTTTTTCGGCGGAGGACAGCACCCGGCCGTTATCCGATACCGGAGGCAATACCCAGGTGGTGACTTGGGCGACATCTTCCGCGGCAATGCGATTGGGTAGGCTGTTATCCGACATGCTGGCTCTCAGATCTTGCGTTAGTAAGTGATGGGGTTAGATCAATCCAGCGATTACACCATTTGATCGCCACCACCACCCAACATAATTTCGCCCGCATCCGCCATGCGGCGCGCCGTAATGAGAATTTCTTTTTGTGCTGCCTCCACATCGGCCAAACGCATTGGCGGTTTGGTTTCCAGATCATCCCGCAGCAATTCAGCGGCGCGCTTGGACATATTCTTGAAGATTTTTTCCTTGAGTTCGTCGTCGGCACCTTTGAGCGCTACCACCAGGACATCGGAAGACACTTCGCGCAGCAGCGATTGAATACCGCGGTCGTCCACGTCTTTGAGGTTGTCGAAGACAAACATAAGGTCCTGGATCTGGTTGCCCATGTCCTCGTCGATCTCTTTGATGCCTTCCATCAACTCGGCTTCGATGGAGCCATCGAGGTTGTTCATAATCTCCGCCGCCACCTTGTAACCGCCCATGGCTTTGGTTTGCGAGGCGGCATTGCCGGAGAATTGTTTTTCCAAAATATCGTTGAGTTCCTGCAGCGCGCTGGGTTGTACGGTGTCCAGCGAGGCGACGCGCATCATAATGTCGAGGCGCACTTTCTCGGGGAAATAAGTCAGGATTTCGGCGGATTGGTCGGCCTCCAGATAGGCGATCACAATCGCCTGGATTTGCGGGTGTTCGTTGCGGATCATATCAGCGACCGAGCGCGCATCCATCCACTTCAAGGTATCCAAACCGGTGGTATTGCCACCAATCAAAATACGGTCGATCAAGCTATTGGCCTTATCCTCACCCAAGGCGGTGACCAGCATTTTGCGAATATAGTTGTCGGCGCCCACGCCCAAACCAGTCAGGGTGCGTACTTCATCCAAAAAGTTGGCGAGTACCAGTTGTACTTCGGACTGCTGCACGTTTTGCAGTTGGGTCATGGCACCGCCAATGCGCTGCACTTCTTTAGGCCCCATATGCTTGAGGATCTCGGCAGCGTCCGCCTCACCCAAGGACATCAGCAGGATTGCCGCTTGATCCACATAGCGCAGTTTAACTTTGGCCTTCTCGACCGCTTTATCATTGGCATCAGTCATCGCGGTTTATCCACTTTTTAACCACCTGGGCAACGCGGCCCGGGTCGTCGGCTATCAAGCCTTTAATTGCGTTAATTTGCTCTTCGTAACCCTGCTCTGGCCCAGGCAGCATTAGTGCGTGGCCGCCGGTCAGGGTAACGGTTTCGTCAGACATACCGTCCAACCCGGCAGCACCCGCGGCCTCCAGCGCCGCCAACTGGCGCGCCTCTTCTTCCTCGGCAATCGCACCGCCTTGTTTGGCGAGGCTTTTAAACATGGGGCGCAGCAAACCAAATACGATCAATAGAATCACCAGTACACTGGCGATGTATTTAATGTTGGGCATTATCCACTGCTGCCACCAAGGCACAGCTTCCATACCCGCCATAGGATCAACCACACGGTTGGCAAAAGGCGAGTTCAATACGTTCACACTGTCGCCACGCACGGCACTGAAACCTACCGCGTCACGTACCAGTATAGACAAGCGCTCCAATTCGGCCTCAGTCCAGGGCACCGGAGTTTCGACTCCCTCGGCGTTTTTCACAATCTTATCGTCAACCACCACTGCAACAGTCAAACGTTTAAGGGTGCCCTGCTGGTGTTTGGTATAACTCACGGTGCGATCCAACTCGTAGTTGCGTGTCGCTTGCTCGCGGTTATTGGTGGGGGTGGCAGGAGCGACTGGCTGGCCGGTGGCAGGGTCAATTTGCTCCGGCGCTTCGGCAGTGCCCGGGGGTTGATTGGTAAGCGCACCGGGAATTCCCGCCGCAAGGTCGCCGGCACGGCGGGTTTCGTTCAAGGTCTGCTCGGAGCGAATCGCCGGCAAATCCGGGTTAAAGGTTTCGGCCGCTTGCTCCACCGCAGTGAAGTCCACATCGGCACTCACCTCTGCACGGAATTTTCCACCGCCCACCACCGGTTCCAAAATACCGTTAATGCGGCGGATGATGCTGCTCTCCACTTCTTTGGCGTATTGATGCTGTTTTGCCGCCATCAGTAAATCTGCACTTTCTTCGCCGGTCGATAACAAATTGCCGTGCTGATCCACCAGGGTCACATCCGCCATTTTCATCCCGGGTACTGAGGAGGCGACCAGATTCATAATCGCTTTAACCTGCGCGGCATCCACGGTTCTGCCCGCAAATACTTCCACAAACACCGAGGCAGTAGGGTTAGCGGTGTCGCGCACAAAAACGGTTTTTTTCGGGATCGCCAAATGCACCCGCGCGCTGCGAATACTGTTAATGCTGGTAATGGTGCGCGCCAACTCGCCTTCAATACTGCGCTGGTAGCGTGTACTTTCAATAAATTGACTGGTGCCCAGAGGCTGTTCTTTATCCATCAGCTCAAAACCTTGCACAGGGCTTGAGGGCAGACCAAATTCCGCCAGTTTTAAACGCGCCATATGCACATCATCGGCGGCGACTAAAATTGCACCACTGCTGGGGTCCACTTTAAATTGAATTTGGTTTTGCTCCAGCACATCTACCACATTAGCCGCGTCCAAATTATCCATGCGGCCGTAAAGTGGACGATAGTCGTCGCCTTGCATCCACATCACTATGGCAAAACCAATCGCTACACTGGCAGCCAGGGTGACCATCAAACCAATTTGACGCAGCAAATTTAAATTGCTGAGCCCCTCTAAAAAGTCGCCACCCAAGCGAGACTGCGCGGGCGCTTTTTCAGAATTAGGTGCGGCGGATGTGGCCATAATTATTTACCTTGTGAAAAACCTATTCAGTGGACTGCAGAAATTTGTGTGATTAGACCTGGCGCGATAAAGCCTTAAATCGGCATATTCATCACATCGCGATAAGCTTCAATTAACTTATTGCGCACCTGCACCGTCGCTTGGAATGCAACGGATGATTTTTGCGAGGCGATCATCACATCGGTAATGTCCACCCCTGCAACACCACGCTCGTAAGCTTCTGCCATAGCGCTGGATGCCTTTTGCGTTTCATTCACTTTATTCACCGCTTGGGTCATTAAATCGCCAAAGCTCGGCACCTTGGTCGCGCCCTCTACCGGCAACGCGCCCAAGCTGCGCATACCAACGGGCGTATCGCCCACACCTTGCGGCCGCTGAAAGGCTTGGGTTTGCGCTTTAAGCGCACGCATGTCGCCAAGTAACCGACTAATGTCTACGCGATCCACCATGATAAAGCCCTCTCACTCAATCAACGGGCGACAATAATTTGTCATTTCGCCCGATTTACTCATCACTACCGGGGATTTTGCACAAAGCAGGCCAACATTTGCCGCTCGGCAAGGGATTGCCATTAGTGCGTACAGTTTCTGGGCGATTTCATCAATTTGTCGTGTTTATTTCATTGCTTTGTCATTGAAGCAGGATAGTTTCAGTGGCGTTTTCCCCGATTGCGTTTCGTTTGTTCTATCTATTCCTTTGGTTTTGCAGGAGAGAGAAATGAATCTGCTAAGTGCGCACCATGAGTTGGAAATAATTGAAGACGCTATGGCCAGTTTTATTGCTGAGGTAGTTGTTTCCAAAAGCAAAAAACAAAAAATCCGCCGCAATATGGAATGCCGTCGAAAACTGGAAGAAAAATGGGAGGAGCGCCGCTTGCGCCGCGAGACTTGCGAATATGAATTTGAATTTCTGCATTAGCAAAAAATGTAGCAAGCCCGCATAAAAAATACCCGCCAATAACAACTGGCGGGTATTTTTTATGGCAACAGTAACGGGGGCAAGACAGTGTTGATTACTGGATCAGTTACTCTGTAATTTCATAACCCTCTTCACGCAGCCGCGCAATTTTATAACGCAGGGTGCGCGCACTAATACCTAAACGCTCAGCAGTATTTTTACGGCTGCCGCGTTCGTTGCGCAGGGTGTTCATAATAATTTCGTATTCGCGCTGTTTTAAATCATTACCCAAGGCCGGGTTATTGAGCGATGAATGTTGCACCGGCTGATTGCTCACCAGCGCCAAATGCTCGCTATTCACCGCACCGACAGAAAATTGACTGGGTCGATAGGCGTTATTAACAAACGCAGGATTTGCAAATGCTGGTGCAGTAAATTCACTAACTCGTTCGGCCGCATAATCATCACGCGGCGCACCTATGGCTTGCGCGGCTTGCAATAAATTGGGCTTTTGGCTGTAGTGACTTGGGCTTTGCGAATAGCTGCCCTCGCCGCCCAAACCTAAATCTTCCGCTTGGATCGATTTGCCCGGCTGCAAAATTAATGCGCGCTGCATAATATTATCCAACTCGCGCACATTGCCCGGCCAGGGGTAAGTCAATAACATTTGCTGTGCAGAGGGCGACAAACTCACGCCGCGGCGATTTTGTTTGTGCGCGTGTTTTTGCAAGAGTTTTTCCGCAAGTGGAATAATATCTTCCAAGCGGTCGCGCAGTGGCGCCCACTGCAGTGGCAACACACTCAAACGATAATACAAGTCCTCGCGGAATTTTCCTGCAACCACTTCACTGCGCATATCGCGGTTAGAGGTGGCGATTACGCGCACATCCAACTTAATGGTTTTACGGCCACCCAAGCGCTCTACTTCGCGTTCTTGTAACACACGCAAGAGCTTGGCTTGCAGGCCAATATCCATTTCTGAAATTTCATCCAGCAATAAAGTGCCGCCATTGGCCTGTTCAAATTTACCCGGGCTGCTGGCATGTGCGCCGGTGTAGGCGCCTTTTTCGTGGCCAAACAACATGGCTTCCAACATATTTTCAGGAATGGCCGCGCAGTTAATCGCAATAAAGGGTTGGTTGCGGCGCGGTGAGTGGTCGTGAATATAACGCGCCAGTACTTCTTTACCTGTGCCGGACTCGCCCACAATTAATACGGTGGAATCGGATTGCGCCACCCGCTGCGCCAGCTGCAATAATTGTTTGCTGGAGGGCGCCATAGCGACAGGTTCGTCGCCAGAAAATTGCGCCACGCCTAAGTGACGCGCCACAGTTTCCACCAACGTTTGCGGCGCAAAAGGCTTCACCAAATAATCCACTGCGCCTTGTTTCATCGCTTCAACGGATTCGCTGATGCTGGCATAGGCCGTAATCAACATCATCGGAATTTGTGGGTAATCCTGCTTTACGCAACGCAACAATTCATGGCCACTCATGCCACCCATGTTCACATCAGACACAATCATGCGAATGTCGCTGTAACGCGCCAGCTGCTGCAAGGCTTCTTCGGCACTGCTTACGGCAATCACCGCATAATCAGCTAATTGCAATGTGTCGGTTAATGCTTCACGCAAGTTGTTGTCATCTTCCACAACTAACACGTTGATCGCATTTTCAAAGCCAGCTTGTTGCAATGCTAAGGCCATGATTAGTTCCCCTGAGTTTGAAAAGTGGCAAAAGGAATTAACAAGCTTGCGCAGGTTCCTTTACCCAAAGTCGATTGCAATAAAAATTTTCCGTGATGGGCGCGTGCTACTGCTTGCACCACACTCAACCCCAAACCTGTGCCCTGGGCTTTGGTGGTAACAAATAAATCGCCCACCGAATTGAGCAGTTCAGGTGCCATGCCGGGGCCTTTGTCGCACACACGAATCCATAAGCGCGGTGTTTCCTGATCCAGTGACGGGTTGTTTTTAATCAAATTATTCAGCGCTTTGGGGTAGCTGTTAAATTCAATGCGCAAATGCGCTTTGCGCTCTACCGCCTGAATGGCGTTGTTCACCAAATTTAAAACTGCGCCCACTAAGGCATCGCGATTGCACTGGATTATTTCTTCACGGCAATTCATCACCCAATCGCAGGTGGATTCACTGGTGAGCAGCGGCACTTCCATGGCGTCAGCCAGCTCGGTTTGCAATTGCTCCACACTGATCATATCGTTCAAGGGCAATTCGCCTTTCACGTAGAACAGCATGTCTTGAATTTGACGCTCGATATTATTCAAGCGCCCCAGAATTTTTTCGGAAAATTGTTGACGGCGCACTTCATCCAATTTGCCACTGCACAAATGGCCGGCATACAACACAGCAGACGATAATGGCGTGCGAATTTGATGGGCGAGCGCGCTCATCATTTTGCCCAGTGCAGACAAACGCTCGTGGCGGCTCAGCTCACTTTGTAAACGGCGGGTTTCGGTTTGATCGGTGAGCAAAATAATTTGCCCGTCTTCACCCAAATTGCGGGTTTGAATGCTAATTCGGCGGCCGTCATGTAAGGAAACTTCGTGGCCATCGTCCTGGCGCGGGGCAAAACTGCGTTTAATCACCTCGCGCCACAGTTCACCCTGCAATGGCTCGCCCAGTAACTCCAAGGCAGCGGGGTTACAATCCGAAACGCGGCCGGACGAATCCAGCACCACGACACCACCGGGCAAAAAATTCAGCAGGCTTTCCAAGCGGTGGGCGAGTTTTTCTTTCTCCGCTAATTCTTCTAAACGACGGTCGCTTAAGCTGGTTAATTCTTCATTTAATTCGGCAACACGGTTTTCCAGCAGGTGATATGAATCCGCTAATTGGCTAGATAGCTGGTCAAACAACACGAACGCGCTTTTTAAATCCTGACCTTTTTCGGCCAGTAATTTCTCTTTAACCAGCGGCGATGCTGCCAGCACACCCACCGGTACTTTTACCGTATCTGCCGAGTGCACCAGGCTCAAACCGGCACCATCTACAGTGTTTAACAGCGCTTGTGTCATAAAAACCCCTAATCGCCAATTTCACCCAACCACACTCCAAAACCGTCAATAAGCTAACGCTTGGAGTTGCCATCGGGCGTTTGTACAAGGGTATGTGCAAGCACAGTGCCAATGTTATTTTTATATATTTTTCAATGGGTTATAAAAATATAAACTGCAATAAAGTCAAACATTTGGCTGAATCGACTTTCAACACTGAGGCGCAATAGCGTATAAATGCCAGCTCGCCTATGGGCGTCAGCAAACGACTTTGTAAGGGATTAATATGAAACAGCAATCAACTCGATCACCACAAATCACCCGTTTTATAGGCTTGCTAGTCGCCCTTTTAGTTCTGGGTAGTGGGATTAGCTCCCTGCAGGCTGCCGAGGTGTACAAATACAAAGATGCCAATGGCAAGTGGCATTTCACCGACAAAAAACCCAAAAACACCGAAGCTGAAAGCCTCAAGCTCAAAAGCACCAGCGCCAAAAAAGTGGAGCCAGTGTTTTACGTCCACACGGATGAAGCCAAAAACCAACAGCAGTTAATGGTTAAAAACCCGTTTCACGCGCCTATCCAAGTAGAACTGCGCTCAGCGCAGCTGGCCAAATCCAAACCGATGATTGTGCCGGCACTAAAGGAGCAGGCTTTATTAAGTGCGGGCAACATCGAACCCTTCAAATACAAATGGCAACTGGGCGATAACACCATCACCCCTAGCGACCAGCATTACGCACCGCCAGTCGATACCCAAGGCTGCTTTAAAATCACCCAAGCGTTTAACGGCAAGTTTTCCCACCAGAATGACAGCAACCGCTACGCCGTGGATATTGCCCTGCCTGTAGGTAGTGCCATTAAAGCGGCGCGCGCCGGCGTTGTAGTCTCAGTAAAAGACGATTACCACATGGGTGGAGTGGATCAGTTTTTTCTGGATAAAGCCAACTACGTGCGCGTACTCCACAGCGACGGCACCTTCGCCCTCTACGGCCACATACTGCTTGGCACCGCTGCCGTAAAAGTAGGCGACAAGGTCAGCGTTGGCACCACCCTCGCCCGCTCCGGCAGCTCCGGCTACTCCAGTGGCCCACACCTGCACTTCGTCATCCACCGAAACAGCGGCTTCAAAATGACCTCAATCCCCTTCCATTTCATCACATCGCAAGCACAACCATTCGTGCCCGCTGCGGGGCAGCGGTTGTGTGAAAGTTAGAATTGCCCGATTAGAACAACAATTGCACAAAAGTTAACTGGCATATTTTTCATCAAGTGCGTACCATGCACGGCGACACCCTTAAGGTCAGTGTCGCCCTCCTCTGCTGCCAAACACCGCTGTGTGTTTGCCACTTCTCAGCTCGCCAGACCTTGCCCGCTACGCGGGAGGCCGAGCAACAGGAAAACTTTATGTCGTTTGATACTCTCGGTCTGCGGGCCGATATTCTGCGTGCTATTGCCGATCAGGGTTATAGCACTCCTACTCCTATTCAGTTACAAGCCATTCCGGCCGTGTTAAAAGGCGGGGATATTTTGGCGGGTGCGCAAACCGGTACGGGGAAAACCGCCGGCTTCACCTTGCCACTGCTGGAAAAATTAAGCCAAGCGCCCGCTGAAAAAACTGCACAAGGCCGTCGCCCAGTGCGCGCCTTGATTCTGACGCCCACGCGCGAGCTCGCGGCGCAAGTGTTTGAAAGCGTGCGTGATTACGGTAAATACCTGCCCCTGCGCTCGACCGTAGTGTTTGGCGGCGTGAGCATTAACCCACAAATGATGAAGCTGCGTGGCGGTGTGGATATTCTGGTCGCCACGCCCGGTCGATTGCTGGATTTGGTTAACCAAAATGCCGTCAGCCTGCGTCAAGTTGAAGTGTTGGTGTTGGACGAAGCCGACCGCATGTTGGATATGGGTTTTATCCATGACATTAAAAAAGTCTTGGCACTGCTGCCAAAACAGCGTCAGAACCTGCTGTTCTCCGCCACTTTTTCTGATGAAATCAAAGCACTGGCCGACAAATTATTGAATCAGCCCACGCTGATTGAAGTGGCGCGCCGCAATACCGCCTCTGAGCGTGTGACGCAAGTTGTACATCCGGTGGATCGCAATCGCAAACGCGAATTGCTGTCGCACATCATTAACAAAGGCGATTGGCAGCAGGTGCTTATTTTCACTCGCACCAAACACGGTGCGAATAAATTGACCGAGCAATTGCAAGACGACGGTATTAGTGCAGCAGCGATTCATGGCAATAAAAGCCAGGGTGCACGCACCAAGGCGCTGGAAGATTTTAAACGCGGTGCGATTCGCGCACTGGTTGCCACCGATATCGCCGCGCGCGGTATTGACATCGACCAACTGCCTTACGTTGTGAACTATGAATTGCCCAACGTGCCGGAAGATTACGTGCATCGTATTGGACGTACCGGTCGTGCCGATGCCGAAGGTGTGGCGGTATCGCTGGTGTGCATTGATGAAGATAAATTTCTGCGCGATATTGAAAAATTAATTAAACGCAACATCGACAAAGAAACTGTTAGCGGTTTTGAACCAGACCCTAATGCCAAACCCGAGCCGATTGTGTTGGGGCGCCGCATGACAATTGGTGCTGGCAGTGGAAATGGCCGTAGCGCACCTAAAAAACCAGCGCTTGGGCAAAAACCCAAAAACGGCAACAAAAACAAAGATGGTGCCGCGCGCAAACCCCAAGGTCAGCAACCGCGCAACCACCAGGGCAACCGCAGTGCAAGTGGCGCAGCTAAACCACAACAGCGCCGACCACAAACAGCCAATTAATGCTGCTACGGGTGCTAAAAACGCACCACACAAAACGCGAGAAATAAAAAGCCCCGCCGGTTAACACCGCGCGGGGCTTTTTTGAGAATTACTGGCTGAAAATTAATTTAGCGCTGCATATCATACTTGCGCATTTTTTCTACCAAGGTCGTGCGGCGCACACATAATTTATCGGCCGCGCGCGCAACCACACCACCGCAATCGTTGAGCGCTTGCTGGATCAAACTCATTTCCAGATTGGTAATGTATTCGCGCAGATCAATGCCTTGCTCTGGCAGGAGCGGTGTATCGTTCATGCTCACATAGCCTGCGCCGGCTGATGCTTCGCCAGAACCGCGCTGCGGGCTATGGGCAAAATCTTCTTCGACTACATCCACGTGACGATATTTTGCGGGTAAGTCCTGAACGCCGATTACACCAAACGGATGGGTAATCGCCATACGCTCAACCAGGTTCGCCAATTCGCGTACATTGCCGCTCCACTCATGTTGGCAGAGCGACATAATCGCCGCTGAATTAAAACGAATTGAGCCGCGCTGTTCGCTTTCCATGCGCGATACCAGCTCATTGATCAGTAGCGGAATATCTTCTGCGCGCTCTTTTAACGAAGGTAATTCGATGGGAAATACATTCAAACGATAAAATAAATCTTCACGGAAAGTATTAGCCTCAATCATTTGTTCAAGATTGCGATGGGTCGCAGCGATAATACGCACATCGACCGGCTGCGTTTTATTACTACCCACACGCTCAAAACAGCGTTCCTGTAACACACGCAAAATTTTTACTTGCATGTTGAGCGGCATATCGCCAATTTCATCTAAAAATAAGGTGCCACCTTCTGCCATTTCAAAGCGACCAGCGCGGGAATTAATCGCGCCAGTAAATGCTCCTTTTTCGTGGCCAAATAATTCACTTTCCAATAATTCAGCCGGAATAGCACCACAGTTAACTGGCACAAAAGGCTTATCGCGACGGGGCGAGTTGTAATGCAAATTGCGCGCAACAACTTCTTTACCCGTGCCCGATTCACCGGTAATTAATACAGATACGTCTTTGTCGGCGACTTGTGCCATCATTTCACGCACACTCTGAATTTCGCGACTGGTACCTACCAGACTGCGAAATAAATGCACGGGGCGGCGCTGGGGTTGGCGCTTACCATTGGATTGCGCTTCACGGTACAACTGGGCGCGATGGAGCGTATCAACCAGCTTATTATAGGTAGGAGGAACAGAGAGGTTAGCTATGACCATAAAACGCAAGGTGTCTTCCAACGTGACGTCGACATTTTGATTTTCCTCACCGACTAACACAATCGCCAATTCGTCGTTCCAGCTGCGAACTTCTTTAAGCAATTGTGGTAGCTGCTGTTTGCTGGCGCCGTAGTCGCCCACAAAAACGGCAACATAATCTTCACCATTATTTTGATCAGCTACGGCAGCTAACCAATTGTCGCTGCCGGCTACTAATGCCGGCTCGCTCAAAAACTCCAGCAACACATTTAGATCGTGTCGACGTGACGAATTATCGTCAATCACCAAAACTTTGTTGTTACGCCACATACCCCAAGACCTTTTCTCATTTCATGCCAACAACTTACCGCTGGTGCGCAATTGGCAACCACAAATGGCAGAAGATTTATGGGTGTAAGTAATAGTAGAGAGCGTGAACTTAGTCAAATTAATGACGAATTTTTATTGGCGTTTTATCAGAAAGCCAGCATTTTGAATAATTAATCGCCAAAAAAATGCCTGACAAATACTAGCGGTATTTGTCAGGCATTTATGCAAATCACACAATAGCGGGGGAAAAGAACAAACCGGAATCAGGGGGATTTACTGGCCTGTGGAGCAATGTCATCCCAACCGGATTTTACGGTTTTGAGTAGCTGGATCACCTCGGTTACTTTTGCAATATCGTTTTGCGCAGAAGCTTCCAGAAGACGCAAATTAATATATTCGTACAACTGATCAAGCCGCTCGGATAACTCGCCCGCATCCATATCCAAGGAGCTACGCAAACCGCCCACTATGCCAATGGCTTTACCCAGCATCTCACCTTTTACGGCTAAATCCCCACGCTCCATTGCCCCCTGAGCTGCCGCGAGGCGCCCTAGTGCACCTTCAAATAACATTTGAATTAATCGATGTGGAGATGCATGGCTGACTTCCGACTCAACACCCAGTTTTTGATATTGTTTCAGCGCTTCTTGTGGATTGTAGTTAGACACAGCAAATACCCGTTAGCCTTGGAATTTACTTAGGCTAGCAGGGTAGATGGATTTTGGCGAGTAGCTTGTCTAAAAAGCAGAGTGACAAGAAATTCGCCAAATTGTTGGCATCACCCTCGTGAATATCAGGTCGCATGGAGTAAGGTCACTTCCTGCTGGCACTGGGCGATTAGCCCGGCATAAACTCCTTTCAACTCGCTCAACGCGCGGATAAGCGTGGTTTTATCGTTGCGATTGGCAGCAATTACTTTGTCAATCAAAACAATACAAATACGATCCAAGTGACGGATGCGCTCCCAATCCTCCTGCTGCAGGGCAGCGGTCAAGGCTCGCTGCACGGATCGCATCGCTATTACACCTGACTCACCAGTGTAATCGGGTTCAGGCACTAATCGCAGAGTCATTGCAGCCTCCTTAAACATTTTTTGCGATGGCATCCCAGGCAGATTTAATCTCCCCGAGTAAACGCGCGCACTCATCCAGATGCTCGATATTGTTTTCGTAATTCGCTTGGGTCAAACGACGAATAATATAATCGTAAAGACTGTCTAGATTCGCCGCTAACTCACCGCCTTCATTATCATTCAAACTGCCTTGCAACCCGCCAACAATTGCCGCCGCCTTGCCTATTAACTCCCCTTTGCGCGCAAATTGTTTTTGCGTTATGGCACCTTTTGCTTGTGCAATACGCTCCAAGGCACCTTCAAAAAGCATTTGAATCAAGCGATGTGGAGAGGCAGATTCAACACCAGAATGAACTTTAACGCTGGCATAGCTATTTACGGCAGAATAGGAATTCATACATCACCATTTAATTGTTGCAGCCTAAAAAGCGCGGGTCATTGCGATTGCAACTGCGCAGACAGGTTATCGACCAGATCATTCACCAGTCCTATAAGCTAGCGGCCAGGCCACAAAAACCTTTAACAAAAAGTGACGATTATGCAAAAAACAATTTTGATTACCGGTGCCTCAACCGGCATAGGTTATGAAGCTGCAAAAGCACTGCAACAACGCGGTTACCGTGTGATCGCAAGTTGCAGAAAATCGACAGATGTGGAACGACTCAACGTAGAGGGGTTTGAAACATTAATACTGGACTTGAGCAGTTCTACGTCTATTAATAAGGCATTTCAGGAGTTAATGACGCTCACACGCGGCGAGCTTTATGCCTTGTTTAATAACGGCGCATACGGTCAACCAGGCGCCATAGAAGACCTTCCCATAGCCGCGTTACGCAAACAGTTTGATACCAACTTTTTTGGCTGGTGCGAACTTACAGGTTTGATTCTCCCCATCATGCTGAAACAGGGTTACGGGCGAATTATTCAAAATTCATCCATTCTGGGAATGGCCGCCATGCCGTTGCGCGGCGCCTATAACGCCAGCAAATATGCGATTGAAGGCATAAGCGATACCTTGCGCCTTGAACTTATGGGAACAGGTGTATTCGTATCACTTATCGAACCCGGCCCCATACGCAGTGAATTTCGCAAAAATGCACTGGCAGCACTCCGGGAAAATATCAACGTCGATGCAAGTCGCCATAAAAACACCTACAACAAAGCTATTGAACGGCTCGAAAAAGTGGAGTCATCCACACCTTTCACCTTGGAACCATCGGCTGTCATCAAGCGCCTGCTGCATGCACTTGAATCTCCACATCCGCAAGCACGCTACTACGTCACCTTTCCCACTTATTTGGTTGGCACCATGAAGCGAATTTTACCCAATCATTTACTCGACAAACTCCTGCTTAAAATAGGCAGTTAATTCAGACAGCATTCAGCCACCAGGATTAAATTAAAAGCTTTAAAGACAGGGAAAAACCATGGGCAAATATATTGTTTTATTCTTTTTTTGTTTTATCCCATTCATGCCGGAAGCCAGCGCTGACTCACTGCGGTGTAATGGACAACTTGCCAGCCTGGGCGATACCAAAGCCGATATTGTTGATATCTGCGGGGAACCTATGAGCACCGACAGCTTTTGCGAGCCCAACACCATTAACAATGGACCACAGGGTATACAAAACGGTGACAACAACGTTCAGCACAATGTATCTATCCAAAGCTGCACTCAGGTAGATGTCTGGACCTATAACCCCGGAAAAGGAAAGTTCATGACTCATCTCTATTTTAGCCAAGGCCAGTTACGCACTATTCGCTACGGCAATCGAGTGAAGTAGCAGCAATCAGAAAAACTATTGCACAAGTGAATTTACTGTATATAATCACAGACACTGTACAAATAAACAGATTCAGGAGTGCATCATGTTTGACTTAACACCCCGACAGGAACAGGTACTGCAATTAATCCGCAGTTATGCGGAAGATACAGGTTACCCGCCAACGCGCGCTGAAATTGCGCGAATATTGGGTTTTAAGTCAGCCAATGCTGCTGAAGAACATATCAAAGCCTTGGCGCGCAAAGGGGCTATTGAAATCATCCCCGGCGCGTCCCGTGGTATCAAGTTGCCAGATGTGCAGGCGGGCATTCCTATTGTGGGCAGTGTTGCGGCGGGCAACCCCATACTTGCCCAGGAGCACATCGAAGATTACTGCAATATTCCGACTAATTTCTTTTCACCCAGTGCCGATTTTTTCTTGCGTGTGCACGGCATGAGCATGAAGGATGCGGGTATTCTGGATGGTGATCTGCTTGCCGTACACAAAACCGATCAGGTTCGTAATGGCCAGATAGTCGTTGCACGCATAGGAGAAGAGGTAACCGTCAAGCGCTTCAAACGCGCCGGAAACCGCTCACAGGTAGAGCTCTGGCCTGAGAACCCTGACTTTGATGTGATTCTGGTCGACACCCGTGATCAGGAATTTAGTATTGAAGGTTTAAGTGTAGGAGTGATTCGCCGTGACTAATATCGCACGTGTTATGCCTCAAACCCAAACTGCGCAAACGCGCACTACCAGTGGTGTTACAGAACTTGTGTTAACCAGTGACTCACCAGAACAGCTTTCACTGTTGCTGCCGATGATTGCCTATTTGAGCAATAGCGCAAAGGATCGCTGGATCACCTGGATTGCACCACACAATATCAGCAAGGATTTTCTTGAGTCTTACGGGGTAAATACCCGCTTTATCCGGGTTATCCATGCGCAGGATCCGCAAGCACTCTTGTGGATTACATGGGAGGCACTGTCGGCAGGAAATAGCCATACAGTGATTTCAAGCCCAGGTAAATTGAGTGATAAGGAATTGTCCCAGCTTGAAGTGGCGGCAGCCAAAGGCCAGTGCCAAGGGCTATTGTTACGGGTTCGATAGGCAAGTATCCAAGCTATCCTTCTGAAGTTATTGCTGCAGACACCAATAAGTTAGCAAATCTACATCAAGGACGATGCGCAACTCACTAATTAGTGAAGCATCATTTTTTCCAAATCTGTCAATTCGTCAAAGCTACCATCCAGTTGCGCTTCAGCTTGCTGATCTGCAATTTCCCCTGCCGCTTCCATACCTGCTTCTATCATCGCTTTGGCCACCATAAACTTTTCTTCGCCTAAAAACGCCAGTGACTCCTGAGAAAAACGAATGGTCACCAAAGGTTCACCTGTCTCGCTATCCGCACGCTGAAGAGCAACATCGCCGTTGGTGAGTTCGATAATTTCGTAAAAGGAAGACATAAAGTGCCTGTGAGTGCCAAACTAAAAAGGGGGCGCAGTCTAACACTCTATAAAGCGAAAACCTATTTGAAGAACGGCAAGGGTTGCCGGTGAATCAACCAAATCGAGGGATAGCCCAAAGCAGCACAGCAGCAGCAGAATGTAAAACCTGTGGTGCAACCTGAGCGGCTAGCAAGGCTACATTTCCGGATGTAATCATGTAGTTGTCATTAATACAAACGCTTCCTTCCAGAACCATCAACAATCCATAAAAAGGCACAGATAATTGACAATCGCCTTTTAGAACAATCCGTTGCACCTCAAAATCATCAAAGTTAACTATGCGCTGAATCTGTACCTTGTCGGTATGTGCCAACTGAACCGGTGGAATAAACGGCTCCGCATCCATATCCACTAACTGCAGGGCCACTTCAGTATCCCAATAGTTTTGAGTTAGCACTTTTTGCCCGAAACTGAGAATTCTTCGCTCATACACAGGAGTTTGAAACTCCACAACTCTTACGCCATGTTGCAGCGCGTGAGGCACCAAGCGAGGAACAGCAACCACATCACCTACCTCAAGTGGATGCCGTGCAATAAAACTGTCCATTGACTGTTTTAATTCCCGCTCACGATTTATTAATGCTTTGTTATCAGGGTGTTGTGAGAGTTCCTTAAGCCATAACTTCAATTGCTTGACGGCGACAGGTTCATTGAGAGAGATGCCAAGCTCTTGCTTTTTTCGATCAAGTAAACTGTCGATAGCTCGCCTTGTTTGCTCATACTCCCTAACCGCATGGAGGTAACCGGCCTTGAAGTCGTTGGCAGTAGCGTAATTTGCTCTCGCCGCCGGATTAAACCCCAACTGGATAGCACCTTTTCCGCTCGGCCATGCGGCCGCATCCACATGAGTTACAACATAAACCTCTTGTTTTTGCTCATGCAGTTCAAAATACAAATCGCCGTAAGGCGCCTCTGCCAGAGGGTCAAGAATCTTGAGCAAAATCAGGTTATCGGTTGCCGCCAGGCCAAGCTGCGGGCGCAAAAATTCCAACACCCAAGGCAGTGGCAAACTGCCCTTATCACCCTTCACCGACGCTTGACCACGCGCCTCAATGCCGGTGTACCAAATCTCCTGCCCCCAGGGTTTGGGAATATAGATGGGCTCAAGCAACAGGGGCAAATCCAGGCGCACACGGGCAAGATTTGCTGCGTCGCAATAAGCCAATATCGCCTCTGGCTCGGCAGAAAGTTGCTCAATCGCACTCAAGTGCTCGCTTGTTGCCGGGAAGATACTAGCACCAAGAGTCGGGCTTGAGGTGTTGTCGTATGACACTGCCAACCACACAAAAGCCAACAACTCCTGCTGGGGCTGCTCCGGCAAATAGCGGGCGTTATGGCTAAATGCCACTGCAAATACCTGTGGCAGCTGGGTATTGGTACTGTAATCAACAAAGCGGATAAGCTGCTCTGATAAAAAGTCGGCAGGTGTGCTGTGCTTGTCTAAATGAAAAAGAATCAAACCTTTCTCTCAGCTGATAATCGAAACAATGTGTGGAGGGATTGAGTTTGTTCGCAGTTTATCAGAGCAGCCGCCCATATCGTTCCGTTAAAAAGGCGCCCTATAAAAAAGGCCGACCTGAGTCGACCTTTTCACCTTAGCTGACGCTTTTATCACGCTAGTTGAGGCGCTCCAAGACAGTGGTAATGCCTTGCCCCAGACCAATACACATGGTGGATACGCCGAGGCTAAGGTCGCGATCCTGCATCACCGTCAGCAGTGAGCCGGTAATACGCACACCGGAACAACCAAAGGGGTGCCCCAAGGCGATAGCACCACCGTGCAGGTTGACCTTGTCGTTCATGGAGTCCAGCAGCTTGAGGTCCTTGAGAACTGGCAAGGCTTGCGCAGCAAAAGCCTCATTGAGCTCCACTGCATCTATATCATCCATGGTCAAATTGGCCGCTTTTAACGCTTTTTCGGTGGATGGCACCGGGCCATACCCCATTATCGAAGGATCAACCCCCGCTAAGCCCATGGAAACCACCTTGGCGATAGGCTTTAAACCCAGCGTTTTGGCACGCTCGGCGGACATCACCAGCATAACCGAGGCACCATCGCTCATTTGCGACGAGGTACCCGCCGTAACCTGACCATTTTTAGGGTCAAATACCGGTGGCAACTTGGCCAAGGCTTCGTAAGTAGTTTCAGGCCGGATAGTTTCGTCCTGATCCACAGCAATCAAAAAGCCATCGCCGTTGTGACCATTCACCGGGAGAATCTCGCGACTGAACTTACCCTCGGCACGCGCTTTGGCAGCCAACTGATGGGAACGAACACCAAATTCGTCCATCTGCTGACGATTGATACCATGCAACAGCGCTAGATACTCTGCGGTCATTCCCATATTGCCCGCCGCTTTGGCAACCGACAGCCCAAGTAATGGGTTGATGCTGACCGACTCATACATGGGCAAATGGCCCATATGCTCAACTCCACCAATCAGATAAACATCGCCCTGCCCTGCCCGAATATTCACAGTAGCCGTATGCAACGCCGACATGGAGGAACCGCACAAACGATTGATAGTTTGCGCAGGGATGGTATGAGGCAAACCCGCCAATAGCAGTATGTTGCGCGCCACGTTGAAGGCTTGCTCTTCGCGCTGCATTACACAGCCCCACAGCAAGTCGTCGATGGTATTGGGGTCTAGTTGCGGGTTGCGCGCCAACAAACCTTTGATGATGGAGGCGGAAATATCATCGGCGCGAACATTGCGAAAACATCCGTTTTTGGAGCGCCCCATGGCGCTGCGAGCATAATCGACAATAACGGCATCACGTGGTTGTAAACTCATTATTCTGACTCCTTAGCCGTAAAATTTCTGATGGTTGGCTGCTTTGGCTTTCAGGCTCTCGGGGGCGACGTAAAGCGCACCAAGATCGCTGAATTTGGCTGCAATATCGCAAAACGCTTGGGCACCGATGGAGTCGATCCAACGGAATACTCCACCGCGGAAGGGTGGGAAACCTGTGCCATAAACCAAGGCCATATCGGCCTCAGCTGCTGTTTCTACTATGCCTTCATCCAAACAGCGAGTCAGCTCGGTAGCCATTGGAATCATCATGCGCGCCACAATGTCCTCGTCACTAATCTCAATGGCCGCTTGAATACCCGGCTTGAGAATATCGGCAACCTCAGGAGCGGCAACCTTGGCGGGCTTGCCCTTTTTATCCAACTCGTAGTTATAAAACCCTTTTTCTGACTTCTGCCCTAAACGACCAGCGGCAAAGAGCGCATCAGTACAGGAGGTAAAACTGCGCTGCATGCGATCAGGGAAACCTTCTGCCATCACCTTTTCGGCATGCACCGCGGTATCAATACCCACAACATCCAGCAAGTAAGCCGGGCCCATAGGCCAGCCCCAGGTTTCCATTAACTTATCAATGCGATGGAAATCCACACCATCGCGCACCAACATGGCAAAGCCAGCCAAGTAAGGGAAGAGCACACGGTTCACCAGAAAACCCGGGCAATCTTTCACCACAATAGGCTTTTTACCCATGGCATTCGCGTAAGCCACAGTGCGGGCAACGGCGTTGTCAGAGGTTTTGGCGCCGCGAATTACCTCGACCAAAGGCATCATATGCACGGGGTTAAAGAAGTGCATGCCACAGAAGTTTTCGGGGCGCGCCAAGGCCTCGGCCAGATAACTAATAGAGATGGTGGATGTATTGGAGGCAATAACTGTGTCTGCCCCTACTTTGGTTTCTGCTTCCGCCAAGACTGCTTTTTTCACCTTGGGGTTTTCCACCACGGCTTCAACCACAATATCGACTTGCTCGAAACCGTCGTAACTCAGTGCCGGTTCAATGCGGTTGAGAACATCGCCCATTTCTACGGGTGATAGCTTCTTACGCTCGACCCGTTTACTGAGCAATTTATTGGCCTCCGCCAAGCCCAAATCTATACCTTTTTGCGCTATGTCTTTCATCTTGATGGGCACGCCTTTAAGCGCCGACTGGTAGGCAATACCGCCGCCCATGATGCCCGCGCCCAATACCGCAGCACGTGCGATTTTTTTGTCGGCTTTTTTCTCCCAGCTCTTGGCTTTTTTGCTGAGCAGCTGCTCGTTGATAAAAATACCCACCAGCGATTGCGCCACGGGAGTTAGCGCCATTTTGGCAAAACCTTCGGCTTCGATTTGAAGCGCTTCATCGCGGCCTTTATCCGCCGCTTTTTGCATGCATTTAATTGCAGTGACCGGTGCTGGATAATTGCGCCCCGCCTGCGCACCCACAAAGGCTTTTGAGGTTTCAAAAGCCATCATGGATTCAATGAAATTTAACTGCAGCGGTGCCTTTTTCTGCGCACGGCGCGCTTTGTAATCAAAAGTGCCAGCAATACACTGCTGCAAACAATGCATGGCAGCATCACGCAGCTTGGCCGGCTCCACCACCGCGTCCAGAACTCTGGCGGTCAGGGCGGTTTCAGCATCATTTTCTTTACCGGCCGCAATCCACTCCACGGCGGTATCCAGGCCGGCTACCCGTGGTAAACGCACGGTGCCGCCCCAGCCGGGAATAATGCCCAGTTTGGTTTCGGGTAAACCAACTTTGGCCGTGCTACTGGCGATACGGTAGTCGCAGGCTAAACAAAACTCCAAACCACCGCCCAACGCAAAACCATTGATGGCCACTACGCTCGGGAAGGGTAAATCCTCCAAACGGCAAAAATTGCGATTGTTCGCGGCTAGATGGCTAGTGACCTGATCTGGCCCGGACGCAAACACGGCACCAAACTCGGTGATATCGGCACCCACAATAAAAACGTCTTTTGCACTGGTCACCAGAAGACCTTTGATCCCAGAGGCTTGTTCCAGCTGATCGAGTACTTGTTGAAGTTCGGAAACCGCGAGCAAATTAAATTTATTTACTGACTCGCCTTGCAGATCAAAGGTCAACTCCGCAATGCCATCCGGCAACAGGGAAACCTTGAGGGCTTTTCCTTGAAACATAATCAATCTCTCTTTAGTTGAGGGAGGAAAATCTGAAATTGAGTTTAGCAGCATAGGCAGAACTTGCCCTGACAGAGTGCAAAAGCCCGGCAATAAATTCACAGACTGAGTGGTGTTAAAAAGCGGGACTTACCTGGGAACAGATAAAAAGCTGAAGTTCATGACTGGCTGTATTAGCACAACGAAAGAGCTGATCCCGGGCAATATAAAACGTATCGCCTTGCACCAGCCTATGCTCTTGAACATTAATTAATAACCGCAATTCTCCCTTGAGCACAACACCACATATATCACCTTTGGCTACCAAAAAGGCATTGGCGGATTGGGCAGGTAAAACCAGCGTGTGTGCATCAATTGCAGCGAGTAAATTCGCTGGTTTGGAAGTAACAGTTAAGGGCAGTTTAAAAGAGAAGAAATCGCTCAGGCTTATGGCAAGAGCGGACAACATCCGCGTGAGCGATTGAATGCTGGGGCTGACACGCCCTTGTTCGATAGTGGAAATGCTGCTGTTGGTTAACCCGGAGCGCTTGGCAAGTTCTCTTTGGGAGAGACCTGCCAACTCCCGCAGTAACTTTAACCGCTGGCCGGTATCGCAAGGGGTGATACAACTGTCATCTGAGGCACAAGTGTCGTCTATCTTCACTTAGGTTTCTCGTGATCATCAATCACATGGGGCCAGTCAAAATAGATCCAGCGCTGGATAAACCACGCTGGAAACCTATTTACTTTTTGGAAGCCAGTAACTGCTCGCGCTCGAGCGTCGGCAGGTTGTCGACAATCAACTGATAAGAGTGGTCGATCATGCGCTGAATCTGATCAGAAGGTACAGAACCATCAAGAATAATGGTATTCCAGTGTTTTTTATTCATCTGAAAGCCGGGGCGAACCGCCGGATACTGCTCGCGTAATTGCAAAGCAAGATCAGGGTCGCACTTTAAACTGATACGGGGCACACCACCCTCAGCCGTCAAGGTTGCAAACATTTTGTGACAGACCTTGTAAACAGCCATTTCAGGGCCAGAAGGGAACAACTCCTTGGCTTGATGCTTGTTTAAAAGGTACTTTTGTGCAGAAAGAAAATCCATGTTTTAGTCCTTTATCGAACAACTCAGGTCGATTTAAAAGCTAGAGATTGGGTTAAGGAGCACTCGATATTGTCTCTACGGACTATTTGCGACTGCTCGGAATACACTGCCCTGACCAACATCGGTTACATCTCAAAGTGCAGTATCGAATATTTCTGCACACCCGCCTGTGGTTGATTATAGACAAGTGAAGCACATCACACTTCAATTACCACTCCATCATCAGGGCCCGCTCCTTCACCTGTGTCTATTTTGCATCAGGCATTACAGAAACGATAGTCGATATGGCGCATAATTCAACATTTTTTATCTTCAAGGGTCTTTTGAAACCATAAATCAGTCTAGTCATACGAAAAAACGACCCTGGAAGTTCAGGGTCACTGTCTATCAGATGCTTAGAAAGAGGTGCGCCGATATTCCCGATATTCTGGCTCCCAAAATTGATGGTTTATTTTTTCATCAATAAGATCCATCGGAATAGGCAAGGCAACACCATCTTCAATCGCCTGAATGATCACCGCCCTGGCAATAACCTTACTCACCTGACGAATATCATCCAACAGCGGCAGAAGTGCACCCGAGCCAGTAACAGCCAGCGGAGATTCGCCCGCTAATGCCCGGCTTGCCGCCATCATCATGGTGTCGGTGATTCTCGTGGCCTTGGCAACAATTACCCCCAAACCTACACCGGGGAAAATGTAACTGTTGTTGCACTGGGCGATGTCTATCACCTTATCGCCCATATCGACAGGAGGGAAAGGACTGCCAGTCGCCACCATCGCCTTGCCCGAAGTCCAACGCAACAAGTCGACTGGTTGGGCTTCAGCCTGGGAGGTAGGGTTTGAGAGAGCCAGGATCAGCGGGTACTCACACTGCGCCTGCATTGCCTCTACTACCGACTTGGTAAATAACCCAGCCTGACCCGACACACCAATCAAAACGCTGGGGCGTGTGTTGGTCACCAGATCCAGCAAAGTTATCTGGCCAGTGGCGGGAGCAGGCCAGCTGGCGACTACCGAATCCGGCGTACAGAAGGGGCGCTGGAAATCAAACAAACCGGGTGACTTGGCTTGCAACAAACCCTCCCGGCTCATCAAAAAGATGCGGCTTGTGGCCTCTTCATAGCTTGCTCCCTCTGCCATCATCTGTTTCACAATCTGGTCTGCAATCCCGCAGCCGGCCGAACCGGCGCCGGCAAAGACAATTCGCTGGTCTTTTAATTGTTCGCCCTTGGCTGTACATGCAGCTATTAGCGTACCCACGGCAACCGCTGCGGTTCCCTGAATATCGTCGTTAAAACAACAGAGCTGATCGCGATAACGATTGAGTAATGGTGTGGCATGATCCTGCGCAAAATCTTCAAACTGTAAAAGCACATTGGGCCAGCGCACTTTCACCGCCTGAATAAATTCATCGACGAATGCGTAGTAGTCATCGCCAGTGATGCGTTTGTGGCGCCACCCCATGTACATAGGGTCAGCCAACAAGGCTTCATTGTTGGTGCCAACATCCAAAGTGACAGGTAATGTGTAGGCGGGACTAATACCACCGCAGGCTGTATACAGAGCGAGCTTGCCGATAGGAATTCCCATACCGCCGATCCCTTGGTCACCCAAGCCTAAAATACGTTCGCCATCCGTTACCACAATGACTTTCACATTTTGTTTGGTGGCGTTTTGCAACATATCTTCGATACGCGCACGATCTGGATAAGAAATAAACAAGCCGCGTTTACGGCGGTATATTTTAGAAAACTGCTGACATGCAAGCCCCACTGTAGGGGTGTAAATAAGCGGCATAATTTCGCTGAGATGGTCAGTTACCAAGCGGAAATAAGCCGTTTCATTAGTGTCCTGAATATTGCGCAAAAAAATATGTTTATCGATAGGTGATTCAAATGAACACAACTGCTGATAAACACGCGCTTCCTGCTCTTCGATAGTCTCAATGTTATAGGGCAACAACCCCTCAAGATTAAACTGCTGGCGCTCACGTTCAGTAAACGCACTACCTTTATTGAGCAGCGGAGCCTCTAACAAAGCCGGGCCGGCAAAGGGGATATAAATAGGACGTTTCTTGCTCATAGTATTCTTAAGCCATCGCGGAAAGACGGAGGGAGATAGAGCAACCATAGCGCAACTGATCTTCTGGAACCAGCTCGGGTAAAGAATTATTCTTTTATTAGCGCAACGCGTAAAATACCAGCTTGAATTAATTAATCCCCGGTAGGTAAGAGCGCTTTATGAATCTTGAACAATTTTTGCTTAATCTCAACACCCAGCCTGAATCCATCCAGTTTAGCGATACCATTGCAGTAATAGATTCACTTTATCAATTCACCCCTACCCGCTTTAAAAATGGCGCACTCATCAGCGAACCCGGACAAAATTCAGGCTCATGCAAAATCTTTTCTTTTGCGCGTATGCAGGGGTTAACAGAGAGCCAGACACTTTCCTGTTTTGGTGATTACTACCGCAAGGATGTATTGCAAAACCCCAGCGCTACCGATCATCAAAATATTCGTAATTTTATGACCACAGGTTGGGCTGGCATTGAATTTGATGGCGCTGCACTGAGTGCAAAGTAATCTTATCGAGAGCTGCACTCAGTGCAAATAATCTTATCGGGAGCTGCAAGATGAAATTAATACTTGGTATTTTGGCCTTGGGTTTACTTTCCGCTTGCAGCAGCCAAACCAATAAAAACGACACAGAATTGCAGAACCCAAAAGTCAGTACCCCATGCCCTGAGCAACGGCCGCAAGTCTGTACTATGGATTATCGTCCTGTGTGTGCCACGCGCGACACAGGCGTGCGCTGTGTTACTACGCCATGCCCGTCCAGCGAGTTAAAAACCTACAGCAATGCATGCAGTGCCTGTGCAGATCCCAAGGTCATGAGCTATACACCCGACGAATGCAAACCAGCCGTAACACAATGAATAAAACCCACAACTACACATCGATAGGTTTGCATCTCGCTGCACTGGCATTGTTAATAACCTTGTTGGTAATGCCCAATCAACTCAGCGCTATTAGCGTTTCGTCCCTTCTGATACTGCCACTCGAATTATTTGCGATTGGTTTGCTTTTATTACTCCCCGGTGGGACAGGCTTGCTGTTGAGCCAAAAGTTGAGTGTGATGCTGCGCTGGATGCTGGCCACGCTGTTGGCGCTGGGTGCAATTTTCAAATGTACGGATATGGCAACCTACAAGGTGTTTGCGCGCCCGTTTAACCCGGTTTTTGATGGCTATTTATTTATCAATGGTATGAATTTATTGCAGGGAACACTGGGTAAATTCAGTGCAGTGGTAATTGCAATCCTCCTGGTGCTGGCTGTTATTGCGATTGTAATAGTGGCATTTTGGGTGTTAGGGCGGGTGCAGAGCCTGCTGTGTATGTCAGTGAAACGCTCTGCGGCTTTACTCGTCATTGGATTTATACTTTGGTTACTGTTGTTTTTGTTAGGTTCGACACGCGCGTCATTGCCTTTTTACCAGCATCTATCTACTCACGCGCGCGATATTGTTGCCACGGTAACGGACATCCAATCATTCAAACACCAGCTGGAAGACACAGATAACCAGATCCCGGTGAATGAAAATTTATTGTCGCTTTTGCAAGACAAAGATGTACTGGTGATATTTGTTGAATCTTACGGGCGCACTGTGTTGGATAATCCGGAATATGCGCCGCATATTCACCCATTGCTGGAAGGCACGAGCAAAACATTGATGGAAAAAGGTTTTGTTGCGCGCAGCGGTTTTTTAACCTCGCCTACGGTAGGTGGTTTGAGTTGGCTTGCACATGGCACCGCCATGTCGGGGTTGTGGATTGATAACCAGATTCGTTACAACAGCTTGATGATCAGTGAGCAGCCCAGCCTCAACCGATTATTCAATCGTGCGGGTTGGCGAACGGTCGCAGTGATGCCCGCCATTACCATGGAGTGGCCGGAGGGAAATTATTACGGCTATGACCATATTTATCACGCGCACAATCTCGGCTATCTAGGTAAGCCTTTTAATTGGGTGACCATGCCGGATCAATACACCCTTGCTGCATTTCACGCGCGTGAACTCGCGCAAACGTCGCGCAGGCCAGTGATGGCAGAAATTGCATTGATATCATCCCATGCACCCTGGACACCGGTTCCACAATTAATTGATTGGCATTCTGTGGGCGATGGCAGCGTATTCAATGCGCAAGCAACCAGCGGTGACAGCCCTGAAACTGTGTGGAAAGATAACGCGCGTATCCGTTTGCAATTTCGTTTATCGATTGAATATGCACTGCAAACTATCGCGTCGTATCTCACGACTTACGGCAATGACAATACAGTGGTACTAGTATTGGGGGATCACCAACCCGCACCGATTGTGACCGGCGATAATACTGACCTCAACCGCGGCGCGCGCGATGTCCCTATCCATTTAATTGCGCGCGACCCTGAGGTAATAAACGCCGTAGCACAGTGGCAGTGGACGCCGGGAATGTTACCCGCTGAAGATGCACCGGTATGGCGAATGGATGAATTGCGCAATCGCTTTATCGAGGCGTTTTCATCACCAGTTCAGTAGCTACACTAACTGGCGTGCTAACGCGGTAGCGCAAGTAAATCCCAGTGGCCAAGCGTACAAGTGCCTTCGGCTGTCGCAGCAATTCGAAAATCTTTCCAGCCGTTTAACTCATCGGAATCCAATCCATAACCTTCGCTTACTGCGTCGTAAATCCCCTGGATCAATTCCGTTAATAACGCCTGATCTTTTGCTGTTAATTGCCAAGGGCTAGGTTTCAGCGTGACCTCATAGCCCTTATTTTCCAGCGCTTTTTGCAAATATGCCGTACATTCCGGGCCAAGCGCTGGACCAAAACCTTTATCGCGGCGCTGGTCCTGATTAAACGCGACCAATACTTTTTTATCGAGCGGATGCGCGGGTGACCATCTGGTACTGCCATCGTAATTTAATGCAGCGTAAACCGCTGTTTTGCGCGCATCCAGCCGATCAACCAAACCTTCGATAAAGGCTGCAGATGCAAGATCAAATAAAGCCGAGGCCGATACAATATGCGCACCGGTAAGCGGCAGCTCATGAATAATCGTCAGATCAGCTTGATAGTCTTCAATCAAATGTTGTTTACCATGGCGACGCAGGGCTTCATCCAATAATTTTCCATCCAGATCCACCAAACGCCACACAATATTACTTGCGCCAAGATTAGTCAGCGCACGCAAAGTAGAACCGGTACCGGCACCCAGATCAACAATAATGCGGTCGGGTGATATGGCGTCACTCGCCTGACCGAGCCACGCGAGCGCTTGGGTTGCCAGTGTTTTATCGCGCGCGACGAAATCAGCACTTTCACGTAAATCTAACCAGGCGATAGAAAAACCGCTCATCGTCTACTCTCTTTTTATCTGTTTGACTTATGGCTAATGCGTCTGAATGTTGTTAATCAGGCGCGCAACTGCCAATGCAGTTTCATTCCAAGTGGGTAAATTGCGCGCAGCGACTTGCGCGCCTGCTTGATAGTGCTTGCGCTGCGCAGCATCAGCTAGCAGTGTTTGCAAGGCATCAGCAAGTGCAATTGAATCATTTGGCGGAACCAGGATTCCGGCACTGTCGGGCACCAGATCCGGCACTGCACCGGCGCGCGCTGCTACTATCGGCAAACCAAAACTCAAGGCTTCCGCAAACGCCATGCCATAGCCCTCGAACAAGGAAGGCAATACAAATAAATCCGCATGGGAATATTCGCTTGCTACATTTTCAACGCTGCCAATAAATGAAATACGTTCGCTCAATGCAAAAGAGTTCACTTTTTGTTGCAGTAGTTGCGCCCATGCCGGATCAAAATGCATTCCCCCTACAAACCGCGCACACCATTCCAGATGCTGGATTCTGGAGAGCGCATCAATCAAAACATCATGGCCTTTACGGCGCGTTAAGGTGGCTAGCGTGAGCAATACCGGTGGATTCCCAATGCAAGGAGCAAAGGGCTGCGCATCGGTGCCAGGCAGTGCAACAACAATTCTGGCAGCAGGAATTACAAATTGATCAATGAGGATATTTGCAGTCATCCGACTGGTGACTATCACTGCTTTTGCTGAGTGAAGCGCGCGTTGCTCCGATAAAAAAAGTTGTTGCACTTGCGCGCTGGACAAGCCTGTTTCCAACATCAATGGATGATGACAAAGCGCGATAATAATTAAGCGCTGCGCATGTTGTGCGGCAATGGAATCCATTACCCCAAACGCAAGCCCATCGACAATCACAATGGCACCATCGGGCAGCGCCGCAAATTGTGCAGCAGCATCGGCAAGCGCTGCGGCGTCGGGCACAGGAAAACGTTTGGAAAGTTGTAGGTGTTCAATCGTTAAACCCAATACGCGCAATTCTGCAATCAATCGCTTGTCATAGGCATAACCACCCGTAAGAGTATCTATGTCGCCAGGAATAGCAAAATACACATCAGTCATTATGTGCTACCTGTTAAAGTGCTTGTTAGATCAGAGCAATGTAATGGAGTAATGGAGCAACGAGATAAAAAGGTTGCGCGATTCTCTCCCACCGATTTGGCGATTGCCAGAAAATTAACGAATTAAATCGCACCGGGAACACACCTCCGGTATTTGCCTTGACCGGCCGCCTTGCCTAATAGAATACTGAGCCGTAAGATCGCGGGCTACGTATAAAAAACTCCATTCCTTTAATGAAGAGTTGAGTATGCCAAAACCTTCTGTTACTCGCACTGCCACTGCACGAATTCCCACACGCTACGGGGATTTCCAATTGTGTTACTACACCAATACGCTGGACAACAAAGAGCACCTGGCTTTTTACATGGGCGACCTGGTAAATACAGACAAGGTTCTCGCGCGCATTCATTCAGAATGCTTTACCGGCGATGTATTGGGTTCACTGCGTTGCGATTGCGGCGAGCAATTGGATCGCGCCCTGGCGTTAATTGCCAGTGAGGGCATGGGTGTTGTTGTTTACCTGCGCCAGGAAGGGCGTGGCATTGGCCTTGAGCAAAAACTGCTGGCATATAATTTACAAGACCAGGGTTACGATACCGTGGATGCCAATCTAATGTTGGGTCATGGGGCTGATGAACGCAGTTACTCACTCGCTGCATCTATTCTTGATGATTTGGGCGTGAAATCAGTGCGATTGTTAACAAATAATCCGGAAAAAATTACTGCCTTGCAGGCCGAAGGCATTAACGTAGCCGCGCGCGTTCCACTCATTATTGCAACTAACGCTGAAAATCAGGGGTATATGATCACCAAAGCAAAACGCATGGATCATCTGTTATTTAGCAAACCTTTTGTTTCATCTCACCACAGTGATTTGCATGAACCTCAACCAACAAATTGAAGAATGGCTATCCACTAATAAAAATGCTTTTCATGCGTGTGAGCGACCATTTGTTACGCTCAGCTATGCGCAAAGTTTGGATGGTAGTATTGCGCTGCGCTGCAATGAGCCACTGGCATTGAGCGGCGAGCAGTCACTGCGGTTGACCCACCAACTGCGCAGCATGCACGATGGTATTTTAGTGGGCATAGGTACGGTGTTAAGTGACGATCCTCAACTCACGGTGCGTCATTGGGTTGGCCACAACCCACAACCTATAGTGCTGGACAGCCAATTGCGTATTCCCGCAAAAGCTCGCTTATGTTGCAGGGCCGATAAACGCTGCTGGGTGTTAACCACCGTTGACAATCAGGATGTTGTGATTGAAGGCCTGGAAATTACTGCATTGGAAGGGAACGCAGAGGGTCAAGTATGTTTGCAAGGCGCACTGAAATTATTGTGGAGCCGCGGCATAAAAAGTTTGATGGTTGAAGGCGGCGCAAATGTGATTAGCGCCTTTTTAAAAGCGCGTTTGGTAGATGCACTGGTACTCACCATCACACCGCAGTTTGTTGGCGGTTACAAAGCGGTAAATAATTTAGGCAGTGATTCAGACAATGATGCAACCAAGCGATTGCGCTGTGCATTGCCAAAGCTGAAGCCCTTTTTCTCCGAGCGATTGGGCGATGATCTGGTTGTCTGGGGCAACGTAGATTACGGTGATTACGCAGTATGACGGACATCCCTTTCAAACAGGCTATTGCGCAAAGCACAGCAACCGCACAACAACTTTGGTTTAGCGGTGTTGAGCAGGTGGAGATTCGCGAATGCGAACTGGCTGCACCCAGCGCAGAAGAAATGTTGATTGAGGTGGAGTGCTCGGCAATCAGTGCCGGTACAGAAATGTTGGTGTATCGCGGACAAATTCCGCAGGATATGGCGCTCGATGCCAGCATCACCGCACTGCAGGATCAACCGCAATACCCTTTGCAATACGGCTATGCCAGTGTCGGGATTGTGAAAACCATCGGCACCCATGTCGATGCAAGCTGGCTCGGCCAACGCGTATTTGCATTTCAACCCCACGCCAGTCATTTTCTCGCTAACGCATCCGAACTGATAAAAGTACCTGCGGATATCACCGCGGAAGATGCGGTGTTTTTACCCAATATGGAAACGGCCGTTAATCTGGTACACGACGGCAACCCTGTATTGGGTGAGCGTGTTGTGGTATTGGGACAAGGCATTGTGGGTTTATTACTTTCGCACCTGCTGGCGCAATTCCCGTTAGCACAACTGCATGGTATTGATGCCCTTCCCTTGCGCCGTGAACGAGCGCTACAACTGGGAACTCACTCCGTCTTCGATCCATTCTCTGTCGCCGATATAACTTCACTCAAACAACAATTGACGAATTTCACAGAGAATGCTGCAGAAAAAAATACCGGCGCAGATCTGATTTACGAAGTGAGTGGTGCACCACAGGCCTTAAATCTTGCAATTGAATTGAGTGGCTTTGCCAGCCGGATTGTTATTGGCAGTTGGTACGGCAATAAAACAGCGGCAATTACACTGGGGGGCGATGCGCATCGCAACCGTTTAACGATCACCACCAGTCAGGTCAGCAGCCTCGCACCGGAATTGAGCGGCCGCTGGAATAAAACGCGCCGTTTTGAATTGAGCTGGAGCATGTTGCGCAAGCTGCGCCCCAGTCAATTAATTACCCACCGTGTGCCGCTTGGCGATGCCCCGACGCTGTATCAACAATTGCATCAAGCGCCTGCGCAGATACTACAGGCTATTTTTTCTCACACAGGCTCCTAATCTTCCATTTTTTATTTTCAGCAGACAGGATTTATTATGTATACCGTTGCAGTCACGCGTGATTTTATCGCCAACCACTTTTTAATTGGCGGTGATTGGGGCAGTGAAAATTTTCCCCATGCGCATCACTATGTAGCAGAAGTCAGTATTGAAAGTGAGCAGCTGGATCAACACGGTTATTTGGTGGATATAGTAGAGATAGAAGCAGCGTTAGATAAAGTAGTGGGTTATTTCCGCGATAGCCTGCTAAACGATAAAGCAGAATTCGCCGGACTAAACCCCAGCATTGAACATTTCAGCCGTATTATTCATGAAAAAATAATTGCACTGATTCATCCCCCAGGCACCGGATCACTCACCATAAAATTATGGGAAAACGCCACCTGCTGGGCAGCGTATCGCAAACCTTTTTAACTTTCAGTAATCGCGCTGGCTTGCGCGCGAGTAGAATTACTAGCGCGCAAGCATGCAAACCCAATCACCAACATGATTGCATCACGCACACGCATTAACGCGATCAACCCCAAGGCTGCACCGGCAGGTAAGCTCAGCATGTGAAATGACCAGAGCACAGCTGCTTCCAAAGTCCCAACGCCACCCGGCATAGGTAGCAACAACGCCATTCGCATCGCCACCAGAATAATAAGAAAACGGTGCAGGTTCAGATCGACACCTACAAAATGCAAAATCAAATACAGCTCACCCAATAATCCAACCCAACCCAGTAGCGATAGCAAAATCGCCAGCAGAAAACGCATTTTTTGACGCGCGAGTGCAATACGCAAATCATCGCCCAGTGATTGCCAGTGTTGATGAATATTTTTCAGGCGATGGTTATGTTGCCAACGGGTGGCAATGCGCTCAAGGCGATTATTTATCCACTGCGGTTGTTTTATCACAATCCATGCAAGCGACAACATCAGCCCTAAAAAAATCGGCAGAGGCAGGAGTGCTGTTGTCCAATCAGCCTTGCTGTTGACTATAGCACCGCTGCTGCTGGCTTCGCCGATACCGGAAAGCAATAACAGCACAGCCAAGAGCAGCACTGAAAAATTAACCCACAACTCAAAAAAACGATCCAGCCCCAAAGACAATAGCGCTTTGCGTAACGGCAAACCATAGTTGTACAACCAATAGATTTGCAGTGGTTCGCCGCCGAATTGTGGGCCGGGTGTAATAAAACTCACCGTCTGCCCCGCTTGGCGAATTAACAACAGCTTTATCAACCTCACCGGCGCATCCAAAGCTTGGGTTAATAATTGCCAACGCAAACCGAGCAGAACAATAATCAATGTGTTGAGGGCTAGCCAAAAAATCCATTGCCATGTGCTGAGTGCAGCAATGCTATGGGAAATCTCTGCTAGCGGTAATTGTGCGAGTGTCCATGCGCCCAACCCCAGCGCGACCAGCCATAGCAACAAAGCGAATAAAGTGGCGCGCTGCATCAGGAATTTTGCTCCCTATGTTGCTCTTCACCGTCGCGGCTATTTACCCAGTGATCATCCCACTGCCAAAGACTAAAACGCCCAGCGCCCAATAACATTAACCACGCACAACTGAACACCATTACTGCAATAATCGCATCGATTGGTTTATCGCCCTGTAGAAGCGCAATTAACACCAATAAAATGAGCGCCGCAACGCGGCTTGCCAACCCCAATACAACGGCGCCGGTCATGATCAATAAACCGATTGTTGCCTCTGGGGATAAAATACCATTTGCACTGGCAACAAAAATAACCACTGCAATGAACAGTAAAACGCGCAACAGCGGTTGAAAAATATTATGACTAATCCGCGCGAGGCGACCAAAAAATTCTATATTCGTTGTATGTGATTGAATTCTGCCACTCACCACCAACCAATCCACAATAAAACCCATCAGGATTGGCAACATAAAAGCAATACCAATAACACTGGTTAAGGGTGCATAAAAACAGGGTAATAAAATAAAAGCGATGAACCCCATTTGAAATCCCGCGAGCGTGCGGCGCAACATGCTGGGCATAAGTGGATAAACCGGTAAATTGTGCATGCGCCGCCAATACAGTCCCCACACAAAAATATAATAGGCCGCGCTGACCAATAAAAAACTCCAGTGGATTTTTCCGTAACCCACAGCCAGCAATGGCGCAACCAGTAAACCCAGAGCGTCATACACAGTGTCCAGTTCGCTACCCAATAAACTGGTTTGTTTACTGCGCCGCGCGACAAAACCATCGATCCGGTCGAGAACTGCGGCGATGCTATACAACAAGCCGGGAACCCACGCGATGATTCCCTCTGCCATTGGTTGAAATAAAAATCCGCCCGTTCCAGCAATTAATCCACCGCGCAATAGGGTGAGGCGATTTGCCCAACCTAGCCTTGGATAAACGGGTGCGCCCTCGCCCGCCCGATTCAGCTCCACTCTCTGCCACAGCTGCCAGCACACAAACATCCATAAACCGGCGGCAATTAGCAACCATTGCAAGGCGTTAAGTGCAGCGAGCTGTTTGATAACCACACAGGCAGCAAGCAAGATCGCTATACCCAATACAAAGGCCAGACGCGTTTCGTGTTTGATGGATGAGTACATTGGGCTTGCCGTTAAGAAATATTTGAACCGCTATATTATTCAAAAACGCGATCCACGTCAGGAACGCTATCTAAATCAGGAACGCTATCTTACAGATGAGCACTATTTGAGGGAGAGAAAATCGCACCGGACAATAGTTTTTCATCTATGAGTACGTGTTGCAGTCATCAATCGATGAAAAATAAAAAGAGGTGAAATAAAAAGAGTTGAAATAAAAAACGGGCTGCGATTGCAGCCCGTTTTCATCAGCATTACTGCTTAAGGCTAGTGCTTAGCCCGCATATTTAATAGAGCAGCCATAAGGCGCGGTGCTTTGGTTAGGTACTTTTTTACCAGCAGCCAGGGCTTCCAGAGCGTCTTTCACGTAGGGTGTTGCCTTTGGAATATCTTCCGCTTTATTGGATTTAATACTGTCCACGCCACCTTTGTAGACCAAAGTACCTTCCGGATTGATGATAAAAAAGTGCGGGCTGGTTTGCGCGTTATAGAGTTTACCGATGGTGCCTTCTGCATCAAGAATGGTATTGGTTGGTGTAGCACCGCGTTTTTCGTTGAGACTAATCGCAGTAGCGCCATCCACGTGACCTTGTTTGCCCGGCGCAGATGAAATCACTTGCAACCACACAAAACCTTTTTCAGCAGCACTCTTTTGCAATGCAGGAATATTACTGCTGCTGTCGTAGTGTTTAACCACGTAAGGGCATTCGTGGTTAGTCCACTCCAACACCACAGTTTTTCCTTTTAAGTCAGCCAGGTTAATGGTTGAACCATCCGCTGCTTTACCGGAAAAGGTTGGTGCAGGTTTATTGATAACAGGTTCGGCCACAGCATGGGTTGATACCAATGCGAAGGCAAGACTTGCCAGTGCGATTTTTGCAGATTGACGGATTGACATAATGACTCCTTATGAGTTGACAACAATGGATTAACAACGGAAAAAATAAAAACCAAGAGCAAAAAACAACAATAAAAACACAAACTAAAAACTAAAAACCAAAAATCGATAACACTATTCCTTATTCACCCGTGAGTTTTGCAATCACCAAATCCGGAGTGAGTATTTGTGGCAACTCAATAGGCTGGTTAGCCTGCCCTGCCGGATAAAACACATAAAGCGGCACACCACTGCGATTAAACTTTTGCAAAAACGTGGTGATCTCCGGATCTTTATTGGTCCAATCCCCTTTCAAGTACACAATACCTTCTTTGGCAAAATGCTGTTTGACGCTATCGCTACTCAGTGCAACACGCTCATTAACCAAACAGCTGATGCACCAGGACGCGGTGAAATTTAAAAATACCGGTTTGCCTTGCGCGAGCAATTCTTGCAGGCGTGCATCGCTGAATGCTTCCCAATTGGCATCGGCAGCGGTTGCATTTTTACCGGATGTATTGGATACAACCGGTGCATTCACCGCATAGATGCCTGCCCCCAAGGCCGATAGCACCAGCAGCAAGGCCACTGCACTACCCAGCCCACGGTTACGATTGGATGCAGTACGTGTGCTGTCGTAGAGCCATGCCGCCAAAGCAATCACCAGCATGCCGCCTAGTGCCACTATCACGGCATTAACACCCGCTTGTTGCACTAATACCCACACCAACCAAATTGCGGCGGCGTACATCGGAAAAGCCAACAGTTGTTTCGCGCGCTCCATCCACAAGCCGGGGCGTGGCAACCAGCGCTGCAAGCGCGGCCAACAACTCAACAACAAATAAGGCAAGGCCAAACCCAAACCAAGGCTTAAAAATATCGCCATGAGTTTTACCGGCGGTTGTGCAACGGCATAACCCAATGCAGCGGCCATAAACGGTGCGGTACAGGGTGTAGCTACCACTGTGGCTAACACACCCGTGAAGAAACTACCGCTATAGCCGGGCTTTTCCGTGAGTGAAGAACCCACACCGGCAACCGAGCCACCAATAAAAAAAACACCCGATAAACTTAAACCGACCGCAAACAATAAATAGGCAACCACCAACACAAAAATAGGCGATTGAAATTGAAAACCCCAACCAATTTGACTGCCGCCGGCTTTTAATAAAATCAGTAGCAAAGCGAGCACCGCAAAACTGGCCAAGACCCCCAGTGTGTAAACATACCCCTGACGGCGAATTTGCTGCGCGGAATAATGGGAATGACTGACCAATGACAGCGCCTTGATCGACAACACCGGAAACACGCAGGGCATTAAATTCAAAATAATTCCGCCCAATAACGCGAACAACAATGCGCCTGCAAAACTGATCGCCAATGCTGACTGTGGCGGGTCATTGGCAAGCGCTTGCAGCGAAGCCTTTATTTCATAACCACGCGCAATCCCCTGCTGCTCTTTGATGACCAGCACACCGGCAAGTTGGTCGCCAATGGCAGCCGGTGCTTCGCCAGTAGGAATTTGCAGTTGGATACCATCGGCAACATTTGTACGCACTTGGGCATCACTTTGGCGAATGCGCCCCCAGTCGTAGGGGTAAAACCAAATGTCCTGTACTTGCGCAAGTTGCTCTGTTGGCAATGCGATATGCAGGGTTAATGTCCCCTGCCCGGTTTCACTGTCAATCACACTTTGTTTTGCCGTTACATTCCAGGGTACTGGAATGGGTAAACGCGCCTGGGCTTCGGCAATCAATTCACTGCCTGCACCGGTTTCAGCTTGTGTTGCAACAACCGGTAATGACAAGGCCAATTCCACTTGTTGCGGAATACATTCTTCCTCACACACCAACCAATCCACCAAAGCGCGAGCAGTGAAGTTATCGCCCACGGCAAGCGAGTCTGGAATAGCAATTTTGCTCAGCAGCGTGACATTATTTTCGTAGGCATAATTGGTAATAGGCCCCATGGAAAAACGGCTGGGTGCAGGCCAAATAATATCGCTTGCACTCGCGCCTTCCGGCAGCGTCCATTCAATAGTAGTGGCATTGCCCGAGTCACCGGGATTAACCCAATAGGTATGCCAGTGCGGAATTATTTTCTGGTTGATGCCAAGGTAAATTTCACTGCCGGGTACAACGGCAGAGACAGACGCAACCAACTGCGCCTGCACTTGGGGTGTTGATGCTTTATCTGATACAGCTGTTACGGCCGCATCAGACACAACGGCAGCATCTTGCTGGCTTTGCGCCGCAGAGCTGAGAATCAGCAGTAGTGTGCAAACTGCACCTGCTATTTTTTTCATTACGGATAACATTCCTGCGTTTCGCCTTTTGGTCTTTTTTGTTTTTCAAATAATTGAACAGACTATGGATGATTTTTTTAATACATGAATTTAATTAATGCATTAAAAATATAAAATCACACCTATTTACTTGTTATACACACAAACTACTCGCCATACCAAGAAGTATCCTGAATCGAGACAATTCACCAGAAAAAGTTTCCTGATTAACAAAAATTCACATTCCTTTTAACTATTTCACATCTTCATATTTTCACATCTTCATTTCTTCACATTCTCACATCACGCAATGAAACCTTATATCGTGATGAACAATAACGGGCACTGATGCACCCGTTATTGACTGCAACATTTACTGTTTAAAATGTTTACTGCTTAAAAATTGGAGCGGAAGGAAAAACTGAACGCACGTCCATAACCTGGCTGCTCCGTTACCGCATTGGAACCGCTGTAGGTATTACCACCAGTTTTGTATTGCTCGTCAAACAGGTTTTTAACAATGAATGAAATACGATATTTTCCGTTACCGCGATCAAGTGCCACACCGCCATCGGTCACGTTATAGGCTTTTTGTAACGTATATTCAGATTGGCTTGGCTGCAGATAAGCATCGGAACGGTAGGCATTGGTCAGGAAAAAATTCAAGCCATAACCATTACCCAAAGTACGGGTGTAATCCAATCCATACGCCAGAGTCACTTTAGGCGCACCGTGTAATTGTTTGCCCGAGTAATCTGCCAATTTGGTATCGGAAATATCCGGCACTGTGGTAAAGAATTCATCGTAGGTAGCACGGTTATAAGCACCGGAAAAATTCACGCTGAGCGATGGCGTAACCGCAAATGCCGATTCAAATTCAACACCCTTCGCGGTCACACCGGGAATATTCCCCAGGTAACTGCGCAAACCGGTTGGCTGGGTTTCATCAACAACGGTTAAGTTGCTTTGGTAATCCGTCAGCTGGGTGTAGTAAATATTGGCGTTCACTAACAAACGGCGATCCAGCAATAAGCTCTTGAAACCCAACTCGGTGTTTTCGGCTTTCTCCGGTTTTACATTCAGAGGCTGACCATAATCAGGGCTCGCAGAGTCAGACACGAATTCTACTGCGCCGGATTTCTCACCCGATGCGAGCGAGCCGTACAGCAGTACATCATTGGTTAATTGATAACTGGGGCTGATTAACCAGGCGATGGAGTTATCGCTAATGGCGTCACCTTCAATCCAATCGTAAATCCCTTTGTCACCCGCACTGCCTGTACCAATGGCTGAGCGATAGAGTGCTTTTGCTGCGTTCCATGCAGCAAGGTCTGCTGCGTTCGCCAAATCCAGGCCATAGTTGACAGCTTTGCTATTGTCACTTCCTGTGGCGTTGGTTAAGCCAGTGCCTGCGCGATCCAGCTCGCGGCGATTGCGCCCTTCCTTATGTTCGTAGGTATTGCGCAAACCAAGTGTGAGGGTCGATTTTTCAGTAAAGTGCCAGTTAACCTGACCGAAGGCCGCATAACTTTCGGTAGTAGGATTCAGCACATAAGAGCGATACACGCCGCGCTGCGCATCGGTTAACAACCCGCGATATTTAGGCGCTTTTAATGCATTCCACTGCGTATTGCTCGCGTTAAATGCGGCGGCATCCGCGCCAAAATAGGTAGGGTCATCGGAATAAACTTCTGCATCCAAATAATACAAACCCACTTGATAGTCGTATTGCTTTTCGCCTTTGTAATTCAAGCGCAATTCTTGTGAGGTTTGGTCATTCCACAATTGCTGGCCGCCATTGCCAATATCAAAGCGAGTCACGCCACCATTTTTAATATCGAAATGTTGTTCGCGATACGCAGTAATCGACGTGAGCGTATATTCATCTCTTAATAACTTTTTAAGTTCAGCTGAAACGCCACCTTGTTCCGTGCGCTGCGGGCGCGCTTGCGAGTCTTCGATTTTATTGTCCCCATACACGCCGCCTTTAAATACCGGTTGGTATTTGCTGCCGTCGGGATTATTAAAATAATCGCGTAGCAAACGGCTGAAGAAGGTTGTTGTACGTGCTGCACCATCGGCAAAGGTATCCGGTCCGTTACTGACAATTAATGATTTGTTGCCATTTTCTACTGACTGGATGCTATCCAAAATAATACGCGCAGACAGGGTTTCATCCGGCGTTACTAAAAATTGTAAGCGACCACCGACGCGGTTGGTTTCGTTCCAGGTTTCCGGGCCTGATTGCCACACATTATCCAGTACACCGTCTTTTTTGAAAAAAAATAATGACCCGCGATAGGCAACCAGATCATCCACAATAGCTCCGGTACCTGTGACTTTTCCACCCAGTTCATTGTAATCACCGTAGCGCACTTCATAGGAGTAACCCGGTTTGAAACTCGGTGCCTTGGTGACGATGTTCACTACACCGAGCGTGGTGTTTTTACCCAGCAAAGTACCTTGTGGGCCACGAATGACTTCAATGCGATCAAGATCAATAAAATCATTCCATGACTGACCGACATAAGAACTCACAACACCATCAACAATCACACCAACGCTTGGCTCCATCGTATCGTTGGCGGCATTTTTACCAATACCGCGCAATGAAATACTGGTTTGACGAGGGTTACTACCAAACACACCAAGGTTCGGCACTTTTTTGACCAAATCATTTACTGAAACCGCGTTATCACGATCCAATGTTTTGCCACCCACCACCGAAACTGGCAATGGAACTTTCTGGGCAATTTCTTCGCGATTACGCGAAGTGACCACATCTGTATCCAAAGCAAACGAGGGTTTATTTTGTTCCTGGGAAAAAACCGATTGTGGAATGATCGCGCCAGACCCCAACACGAACCCCACGGCAACACTGAGTAATTTGCGTTGAAAAGGACGCGAGGTTGATAACAATGATGACTGCACTAACGACTGCAGCTGCGTCGAACGCAAAGCTTTCATTAAATCTCTCCAAAACAATATGTGTATGAATAACTGACAAGGGGTATTTAGCAACCGCTATGCCAGATATTTAAAACACAGATTTATTTTGAAAAAACTGTTTTAAAAGCAGCATGAATAAAGGGGGCAGATAAAAATTGTTTTGAAAATACACTTTTTATGTTGAACGGATTTACAGTGAAAAACGATAAGATGGTAAAAATAACTGCTTTTAATTGAACACTTGCAGTAAAAATTCTGCTAAAAATTCAACAAATACAGATCAGTAAAAAGCACATTTTTAAACACTTAACACTTCAAGATTAACGAAAATAATAAATAAGACAGTATTAACCTTAACAAAAAATCATTAATACACTCGCTAAAAATCTCTGCCCCCTCGCAAAATTGCGGATGCAAACCTTGCCACATTTACTTATACCTTTTGGTTAGTCGCTTAAAACAAAGTGTTTTTAACCAAACAGATTATTTTTCAAAAAAACTCTGGCATAGATCTGGCTTTAGCAGGATTACAAATGGATTTTCCATTCACACTGGAATAAAGACGCTGTCATGGATATTAAAAACAGCACCGGACATTAATCTGTAGATCTATCATCCCTAAGGAAACACTATGAAATTGTTAAGTAAACGCGCCGCATTATTCGCAGCTACTGTGTTATTCACCTCTGCCAGCTGGGCAAAAGACGTTACTTTATTAAACGTATCCTATGACCCTACCCGTGAGCTATATCGCGAATTCAACACGGCATTTGCCAAGCACTGGAAAGCAAAAACCGGTGACGATGTGAAGGTCGAACAATCCCACGGCGGCTCTGGCAGCCAGGCACGCGCCGTGCTGGATGGATTAAAAGCAGATGTTGTTACCCTTGCTTTGGCGGGCGATATAGATCCATTGGCAAAGAATGGAAAATTACTCGCCGATAACTGGGCGTCACTCCTGCCAAACAACAGCGCCCCCTATACATCCACCATTGTCTTTTTAGTGCGCAAAGGCAATCCCAAGAAAATCGAAGACTGGGATGACTTGGTGAAATCCGGTGTTGAGGTAATTACGCCTAACCCGAAAACCTCTGGCAGTGCGCGCTGGAACTATTTAGCGGCCTGAGCATTTGCCAAAAAGAAAGAAGGAACCGATGCAGCGGCACAGGCATTTGTAAAAACACTCTACAAGAATGTTCCGGTACTGGATTCCGGCGCACGCGGCTCAACCACAACCTTTGTACAACGTGGCATAGGTGATGTATTGCTCGCATGGGAAAATGAAGCGCACCTGGCGATTCAGGAAGCCGGTACTGATGAAATTGAAATCGTGTACCCATCCATTTCCATTCTTGCTGAACCGCCGGTTGCTGTTGTGACTAAAAACGCAAGCGCAAAAGGCACCACCGAAGTAGCAACGGCTTACTTGAACTATCTGTACACACCGGAAGGACAAACGATTGCGGCCAAAAACTTCTATCGCCCACGCGACCCACAAGTTGCCAAGAACTACGCCAAGCAGTTCCCAAGTATTGAGTTTGCGACCATTGCGGACTTTGGCGGCTGGAGCAAAGCCCAACCGGAACACTTTGGTGATGGTGGAATCTTCGACAAAATTTACGAAGCACCAAAACCCTAAACGGCTTTTATTAGCACTCTTTATCAGAGCCATTTATCAAAGCCCTTTGTTAGTTAGCATTCTTTAATAGCACCTATCTTTCTCCTTACTGTTTATTCAAGGGTAAAGATAAGGCGCTCCCTCTAAAGAAAAGCTAAACGACAATCCTTCAACAACACTCGCCCCGTGCGAGTGTTGTTTTTTAAACACAAATAAACCGTAGCTGTTGAAATACAAACAGTCATGTGTTGATAAATACACTTTTGTTCTAATCAAAAGATTCTTCGTTATAAGCTAATAAAAAATCAGTATTTTTAGTTTTATCAACAGATCAATATGATGGCCACAGACATCAGGGTACAAGCCCTACAAGTTAGATACCGTGAAAAAACGCTCAGGAAAAAGTGTCAACACTCGCTAAGCGCATTTTTTCTACGAAAAGATTCGATCAATATTTTTTAAAAAACACATCGATATTTACTGACCGGACCACCGGAGGTGATATGACAATTTGGAGATTAGCATGTCATTTCATACTTTCTGGTCGGTTGTGCGATCAGCTGCTGTAGCAACACATTTTCAACGCAACACATTAACGGCCGCCGTCGGTATTGCACTGTCTGCGAATGCCTTTGCAGGCTTTCCTACGCTGTACGGCAAAATCCATTTGACCGCCAATCACTATGATTTGGAAAAAATTGATTTTGCACCTACGGCTGCCGGTGCAACCACCTATCGTCATATAGGTGCTACTGGAATTACTACTGAACTGGATACTTTCGCACTGGAAAGCACCGGTTCACGCTTGGGTATTCAAGGTGATTTTGATGCGAATGCCAGTGTGCAAGTGTTTTATCGTCTTGAATACGGCATTGATGTAGACAACGGCACTAATAGCAATGGCCGCGAGTTGAGCCAACGTAATATTTTTGGTGGTTTGCGTGGTGATTGGGGTTCACTGCTGGTAGGTAAAAACGATACGCCGCTAAAAACCCTGCAAACCAATACTGTATTACGCTCCGATGTGGATCGCTTTAACGATTCCCCACTCGGTGATATTGGTACTTACATTGTGGGCGAAAACCGCCCGGATAATGTTATCCAATACACCTCGCCGATTTTATTTCGCGGATTGGAAGTGAATATCGCTGCTATCCAGGCAGAAGAAACCGGTGTGGCAGTGAATGCAAACAACCAACAAGATGATAATGATTTTGCCTCGGGCAAATCCGTTTCAGTTACCTACGGCAAAGCCAAATGGTTTGTCGGCGCCGCTGTAGATTCTAATGTTGCCACGACTGATGCCATCCGCGCTGTGGGTGAAATTACGCTGGGAGCGGTAAAACTCGGTGCGATTTATCAAACTGCCGAAGCCCATGACAGTGTCGATTCACTCGGCGGCTTTTCTACCTTTGTCGGTACCAATGGCACTACTAGCGGTGCACAAAACGGGTTGAACCCGCTCTCTGAATGGGACGGTGCCTCAGGCAACGCGTTTAAAGAACAAGACGGTTACATCCTCAACGCGCAATGGAAAATTGCTGGCCCCTGGCTCGCAAAAATCCAATACGCCAATTCAACCACCACACCAACCAATACCGCTTACAAGGATGCCGAGCTTGAAGGTATCGCTCTTGGTTTGGACTACAACTTTAATGCAGGCACACGTGTGTTTGGCTACCTCGCCAGTGTGGAAGTAAATGGTGATGAAAAAATCAGCACCAAATCCACTACCGATAGCACAGCAGCATTAGGTTTTGATTTCCGTTTTTAATTCTTTTCGCCCTTTTATATTTGCAAACATTTAATTCTTTTCAGAGAGCATGACATTATGAAATTGTTTACTAAATCTGTTGCAGTGATTGCAACCAGTTTATTAGCGGCGAGTGTATTCGCCAAAGACGTTACCTTATTGAATGTGTCCTACGATCCAACGCGCGAATTGTATCGCGAATTTAATGCCGCGTTTGCCAAACACTGGCAAGCCAAAACCGGCGATAACGTGAAAGTGGAACAATCCCACGGTGGCTCTGGTGCACAATCACGCGCGGTGATTGATGGCTTGCGCGCCGATGTTGTCACCCTGGCGCTTGCAGGTGATATCGATCCTATCGCCAACATCGGCAAATTATTGCCAAAAGATTGGGTAACCAAACTGCCGCAAAACAGCGCACCTTACACGTCCACCATTGTATTTCTGGTGCGCAAGGGCAACCCAAAAAATATCAAAGACTGGGATGACCTGACCAAAAAAGGGGTAGAAGTGATTACCCCTAACCCTAAAACCTCCGGCGGTGCGCGTTGGAATTATTTAGGCGCTTGGGCATTTGCTAAAAAACAAGGCAAAGACGATGCAGGCGCAAAAGAATTTGTGCGCGCAGTATTTAAAAACGTTCCGGTGCTGGACACAGGCGCACGCGGCTCAACCACTACCTTTGTGCAACGTGGGATTGGTGATGTGCTTATCACTTGGGAAAATGAAGCATTTCTGGCGGTAAATGAATTGGGTGAAGAAGAAGTGGAAATTGTAGTGCCCAGTTTATCCATCCTGGCAGAACCTTCGGTTGCCGTTGTCGATGAAAACGCCAAAGCCAATGGCAATTACGAGGTAGCAAAAGCCTATCTGGAATATCTCTACACCAAAGAGGGCCAAACCATTGCTGCCAAACATTACTACCGCCCACGTGATGCCCAAGTGGCTGAAGCCTACGCAAAAACCTTTCCAAAATTGGAGTTGGTCACCATTGATGATTTTGGTGGATGGGTAAAAGCACAGCCGGAACATTTTGGTGACGGCGGCATTTTTGACCAGATTTATCAGTAATTTTTAATCTTCATTTCTATCTGAGCTTGTTGCCTGGGGTTTCATTTCAAAACCGTCAATTCAGGGACGAATTGACGGAGCTATATGGACGAAGTGAAGGAATTACAGTGACGTATTCATGCGTTTTTGAAATGAAAACACGGGCAACAAACGGGTGCAGAGAAAGTTTTTATCTAGTTTCCTGACCACAGGTACCAAAAGAGATTTATCGATGAGTGAAACTTCCGCGTCAACACTGGCAAGCACGCCAGTTGTTTTGCCCAAAAATCCCTGGGTTAAACTTTTTATGGTTAAGAAAAGCGTCTTACCCGGTTTTGGTTTATCACTTGGCCTTGCCGCACTCTACGCCAGCCTGATTGTATTTATTCCGCTCGCGGGATTGGTATTGAAATCATTGGAACTCAGCTGGCCAGAACTTTGGGCAGTGGTCAGTAACCCACGTGCTGTGGCGAGTTATCAACTGACTTTTGGTGCATCACTTGCCGCTGCCGCTATTAATTTATTTTTTGGTTTGATCGTCGCCTGGGTATTGGTGCGTTACGATTTTTTTGGCAAACGCGTAGTAGATGCATTGGTTGATTTACCTTTTGCATTACCTACCGCCGTAGCGGGCATTGCCCTCACCGCGCTCTACACCACCAAAGGCTGGGTGGGACAATGGTTTTGGTTGGCCGATATTAAAATTGCTTACACCTGGCTCGGCGTTACCGTCGCGCTCACCTTTATTGGCTTGCCCTTTGTGGTGCGCACTGTGCAACCGGTACTGGCGGATTTGGAAGCGGAAGTAGAAGAAGCGGCTGCAAGTTTGGGCGCATCACGCTGGCAAACTTTTCGCCGTGTATTGCTACCGGCACTCTTGCCGTCATTGTTAACCGGCTTTGCGCTCGCCTTTGCCCGTGCGATTGGTGAATACGGATCAGTGGTGTTTATCAGTGGCAATATGCCATACAAAACCGAAATCACCCCGCTGTTAATTATGACCAAACTGGAACAATTTGATTATGCCGGTGCGGCTGCACTGGGCACTGTCATGTTGATATTTTCTTTTGTGTTATTGCTGCTCATTAACCTGCTCCAGCATTGGAGCCATAAGCGCACAGGAGGTTAATCATGGCCGGTGCTGTTTCATCTTTACGTTCTACCAAAACCGGCGCTGCTCATGCTGCCACTAGTGAAGCCACTTGGGTGCGTGTGTTATTGATCAGTGTTGCACTGACTTTTCTTGCGCTGTTTTTATTTTTGCCCCTGGTAATTGTGTTTTCTGAAGCCTTTGCCAAAGGCGCACAGGTGTATTTTGCTGCAGTCACTGAACCCGCTGCTGCACATGCGATAAAACTGACATTGATCGCCGCCGCGATTGCGGTGCCTTGTAATGTCATTTTTGGTTTGGCGGCCGCATGGGCCATTGCCAAGTTTGATTTTCGCGGCAAACAATTTGTGATCACACTGATCGATTTACCCTTTGCAGTATCACCTGTCATCGCCGGTTTGATTTATATGTTGTTGTTTGGCCGTCAGGGTTTTTTTGGCCCCTGGTTAAACGATCACGATATTCAAATCATGTTTGCAGTACCGGGCATCGTGCTTGCCACTGTGTTCATTACCTTTCCCTTTGTAGCGCGCGAATTAATTCCGCTGATGCAGGAGCAAGGTAAAGAGCAGGAAGAAGCGGCCATTACCCTGGGTGCGAGCGGTTGGAAAATGTTTTGGCGAGTGACCTTGCCCTCCGTTAAATGGGCGCTGCTGTACGGCATGATTTTATGTAATGCACGTGCCATGGGTGAATTCGGCGCGGTGAGTGTGGTCTCGGGGAAAATCCGCGAGCAAACCAACACAATGCCATTGCATATTGAAATTTTATACAACGAGTATCAATTCGCGGCAGCCTTTGCGGTTGCATCGCTGCTTGCATTACTGGCGCTGGTGACACTGATATTGAAAAGCCTGCTGGAATGGAAAGCCGCGCGTGAACATGAATTGGCAGTACGTGCAGCAAGTGCGCAGTAATTTTTTATGGTGTAAATGCGATCAGCGATCTGGAGGGATTTCGATAATTTATGGCAGACCATCGGAGGCAGGATGCCGACGCTGAGCGTACAGGGATGTATTCACAGCGTGTCTGACATGAATTATCGAAGTCCCGATTACTCCGAACATGCCTTATTTTTTTGAGAAACACTATGAGTATCGAAGTTAAAAACCTGCACAAAACCTTTGGTAATTTTACGGCGCTGAATAACGTATCACTGGATTTTCCTTCCGGTGAATTGGTCGCCCTGCTCGGCCCATCGGGCTGCGGAAAAACAACGCTGCTGCGCATTATCGCCGGCTTGGAAAATCCGGATGCAGGCAGTGTGCATTTCAACGGTGAAGACGCAACTAATGTGCATGTACGCGAGCGCAACGTGGGTTTTGTATTCCAGCATTACGCGTTGTTCCGCCACATGACGGTGTTTGATAACGTCGCCTTTGGTTTAACCGTGCGCCCAAAAGAGACAAGACCTTCTGCTGATGCAATTAAAAAACGCGTGCATGAATTATTGGAATTGGTGCAGTTGGATTGGTTGGCCGATCGCTACCCTCATCAACTGTCGGGCGGGCAACGCCAGCGTATTGCGCTGGCCCGCGCGCTCGCCGTTGAACCCAAAGTGTTGCTGCTCGATGAGCCCTTTGGTGCATTGGATGCAAAAGTCCGCAAGGATTTACGCCGTTGGTTGCGCCGCTTGCACGATGAGCTACATATCACCTCCATATTCGTGACTCACGATCAGGAAGAGGCAATGGAAGTAGCGGATAAAATTGTAGTGCTCAACAAAGGGAATATCGAACAAATTGGCACGCCGGACGAAATTTATAACAACCCGGCCAGCCCTTTTGTATACGACTTCATCGGGCAAGTGAATTTATTTCACAGCCGTGTTGATGATGGCTGGGCTCATATTGGTGATTATAAAATTCCTGCACCGGAGCATCAGGCGATTGCCAACCAACCGGCTATCGCTTATGTGCGCCCACACGATATTGAGTTGAGTGAACAACAAAGCGAAGGTGCAATTGCCGCGCGCATTGCCCATGTAAGTACCGCGGGCTCTGTATTGCGCATTGAATTGCTGCATCAATTGAACAATGAAGTGCTGCATGTGGAATTGCCGCGTGCGCAGGAGCGCAGCTTGAATTTATCGGTGGGAGCATCGGTTTATGCAAGACCAACAAATTCAAAAATATTCTTACAAAAGCAATGATTATTCGATAGCATTTTTTAAACCCTAGTTTTGCAGTAAGACTGGCATCATTTAATTTTTAAAAAGTGTTTAATTCACAACCAGGCGATGAACATTCATCGCCTTTTTTATTTTTTAATGCTCATAAATAAACAGCAAATGATCCTAAATAAACATCATAATGAAATCGATTTTTTGTTATATGTTTATAGATTTAAATTACTTATTGCCAATGCTATTTATGAATAGAATGCGCTTATTATCACTCGTATTAACGCATGCAGAGGAATTACTGTGAGCCAGGAAAATAAAGCCCCTGTTCTCTTATCGTTGGAAGGTACCAACGCACAACCACTTTCGGTGCGCGCAAAAGCGCTGGTTTTTTCTGATCCGATTTCGGCAAGCTTACTCGAATATATTGAGCGTATAGCACCCAGTGAGGCTCCTGTTTTAATTGGTGGAGAAACAGGAACAGGAAAAGAATTGGTTGCTCGTCATATTCACTTATTAAGTGGACGCAGAGGCCCTTTCCTTGCGGTTAACTGCGGCGCAATCAGCGATCAATTGGCAGAGAGTGAATTGTTTGGCCATGAAGCTGGTTCATTTACCGGTGCAGTGGGTAAACGCGAAGGATGGTTTGAAGCTGCGAATGGTGGCACCTTATTTTTAGATGAAATTGGTGACTTGCCATTGCCCTTGCAAGTGAAGTTGTTGCGTGTATTGCAAGAAAAAGAAGTGGTGCGTATCGGCTCGCGCAAATCCATTCCAGTTGATGTGCGCTTGGTTGTAGCCACCAACGTTGATCTGGATTATGCAGTATCGGCCGGACATTTCCGTCGCGATCTGTTGTACAGAATTAATATTGCCCATGTGAAACTGCCACCGCTGCGCCAACGTCCTGGCGATATATTGCCGCTGGCAGAGCATTTTTTAAAAACCTACAGCCAACGCATGGGTTATCGCCAACCGCATTTTTCACAGGATGCAGTACAACTGTTGTTGAACTATGCATGGCCGGGCAACATCCGCGAACTGGAAAATGTGGTGCATTTTGCATTACTGGTTTCCAGTGGCGATAAAATCGAACCCGCTCACTTAAAAGTGACCGGTGGCTGGAATACTGGCCCGAGCCATCAGCAAGTTCCCCAACCTGTGCATCAACCTTTTGTGAATTCCGGTGCGCAGACGTACAACCTGAACAATGCAGGTGCCAATGTTCATCCTGCTTCATTTAGCAATACAGACAGCCATTCAAATAATGGCTCAGGTAATGGTGATGACCCGATGACCGCCATTGCCAAACAATTGCGTTGTTTGTTTACCGAACAAGGCAACAGCGATCACTTTGACAAATTGGAAAGTTTGATTGTGCATGAAGCATTTGCCCACGTACGCTCCAATCAGGTACACGGTGCTGCGCTTCTGGGGATTTCACGCAACGTTATGCGGACATTATTGAAACGTCACGGTTTACTTGCTGATACAGGATTCACACCAGCAGAAGAGCAATCTACACTTAATGATGAATTACATTCATTGAATCCGGGTTACACAGGTTAGTAATTTGGTCATGGATGTAACGATTGATACTGCGCCGCTTCCGCAAAACCCACAGCTGCAAGACCAATTGCATCGGGATCAATCGCATCAGGAACTGGAAATCCATGCGGCCAGAATTCGTGCGAGCGGCATTCTGGCACGCAGCACGCACCTGCATAGTTTGTTTGAGTATTTATATCGTTGTCATCTCAACGGAAAAATACCAAAAGAATTGGAAATTGCCATAGAAGGCATGGGGCGAGAGGAGTCGTTTGATGTAACCCAGGATGCAATGGTACGTGTATATGTGCATAAGTTACGGCGCAAGCTCGATGAATTTTATGCGCAGCATGGCGATGATTTTACGCATCGCCTGCATCTTCCCAAGGGAGAATATCGCCTGGTATTGCAGTCAGCTGAAGCACAGTCTCGCCAATTAACATCTCATGAAGCACAGCATCACGAACTATTATCTCGTGAACTACAGCCTCCTGAACTGGAATCGGCACAACCCTTCCATACCCGAAAAATTAATACCTTATTAGTCGTCGCACTGGTTGCATTAGTGTTAATTAATCTATTGTTGGTATTGCAAGGCAGAACATTTTTTTCTGAAGAAAAGGATTTACGCAATCAATTTATCTGGCAACCTTTGTTTGCCGATGGCCGACCTATTCTTGTCGTCGTTGGTGATTATTTTATTTTTGCGGAAAGTGACGCACACGGCAATGTAAAGCGACTGGTACGTGAATTTGATGTTAACTCACCCAAAGAGCTATCCGATTATTTGCAACTTAATCCCGAAGAAGCGGAGTATAAATTCGATATAGGGTTGAGTTATTTACCCACCAGCACGGCCTATGCGCTCGGAAATATTAGTCCCATTGTCAAAGCAGCTGATACATCTGTGCAAGTGATCCTTGCATCACAACTGTCTGCAGATGCATTGCGCAATTCGCACATTGTCTATATAGGTCACTTGAGTGGACTAGGTGCTTTACATGATGCAGTGTTCGATGTATCCAACTTTGCAATTAGCCAAAATGGTTTTGACGAATTAGTTGATACCAAAACCGGTGAAACTTTTGCCAATAGCAACGGCATCCCTGGTGAATTTAACAGCAAGAAAAATCACTTGGCTTATTTTGCCGCGTTTAATGGCCCCACCAATAATCGGATTGTGGTTGTTGCAGGTTTACGCGATGCGGGCTTGGTAGAGCTAACCGATAGTATTACCAACGAGGCCGCACTTGCCGAATTGCATTCACATCTTTCAATAGTCAATTCACAGCTCTCAACACTCAGCTCACCTCCCTCAGCACTCACTTCAAATCCGGAATCATCCTCATTTGAAGCGATTTACCAAACCAGTAGTTTTGGTCAAACCACCTCCCCCGCTACTATCGTCAGCGTGAAATTGATCAAACCTTAATGTCTAAAAACTTATAAAAAATCATTCATATCGCTGTTAACAATGCATTAACGTTAACAATAATCGTAAATAACTGTACTTAACTGGATTCGCTGCTTCATTTTAAGCAGCCTACTAACAACCCACATATTGTCGCTGACTGCGACGTTCATGCGGAATTATGAAGTTTTGGTCATCCTTGTTTGTCATAATTGTTAGTCGAGATTCCAATGAAATACGCCAGAATATCCCGCTCCACACCGTCATTTGTCATGACACCTTTAGCAGCCGCACTATTTATGTTCAGTGCTCCAGCTGTACTAAGCCAAACATCAGCTTACAAAACTGACCATAAAACTGAACAAACTTCTACAGCATCAGTGGAGAAAAAAAACAACCCACAACTGGAAACTGTGACAGTACTTGGCCACCGCTTAAACCAATTAAGTAAAAAAATATCAGCGGCGGAAGGGACTGTAGGCAGTGCCGAAATTGCCAACCGTCCAGTATTACGTACCGGTGAAATTCTGGAGTTTGTACCCGGCATGGTAGTGACACAACACAGTGGTTCTGGTAAAGCGAACCAGTATTTTCTACGCGGTTTTAATCTGGATCACGGTACTGATTTTAATTCCAGTATTGATGGTATGCCGATCAATATGCGCACTCACGGCCACGGCCAAGGCTATACCGATCTCAATTTTATTATTCTTGAACTCATCAGCAGCATAGATTATCGCAAAGGTGCTTATTATGCGGATGTTGGTGATTTTTCAGGTGCAGGTGCTGCTTCGTTCAGCTTAAAAAATTCACTGGGTGAAAATACTGTTTCTGCAACACAGGGGGAAAATCATTATGGCCGCGTGTTTGCAGCAGGTGAAGTTGCACTACATGATGATTTGTTGTTGATGGGTATTGAGCGCCAGGTATCCGACGGCCCCTGGACTGATATTAACGAAGACATAGATAAACTCAACATTAATGCTCGCTATGTAAAACCCTTTGCCGAGGGCACGTTTTCGCTGACCGCAATGGCCTATGACAACAGCTGGAATTCACCTGATCAAATTCCCGCACGCGCTGTAGAACAGGGCCTTATTGATGCGTTTGGCTCGCTCAACCCAACCAACGGCGGTGAATCCAGCCGTTACAGCCTTTCAGGAAATTGGCGTACCGATAGTTGGAATGCCAACCTTTACGCGATCCAATCTGATTTGCTATTAATTTCTGATTTTACGTATTTTTTAGATGATCCCGTTAATGGCGATCAGTATAAACAAGTAGATGATCGCCACATTATCGGTGGTGCCCTGTCCCACCAGTGGAATGCAGAATTATTTAATATCGCCGTTAACCATCATATTGGTAGCGAATTTCGTTACGACGACATCGCAAAAGTCGGGCTCTACAAAACCAAAGCGCGCGAATGGTTAAGTACCGTTCGGGAAGATGGCGTAAAAGAAGCATCCAGCGGCCTATTTGGCCAAACCCGTTTTTTGTTGAGCAATGCATTCAGTACGCACATAGGGTTGCGTTATGACTACTACCATGTCGATGTTGACAGCAATATTGTAGAAAACAGTGGCACTGCGGATAAAGGAAAGTTTAGCCTTAAAGCAGGTGCAACTTATTTATTCAGCGATCATCTGGAAGCATTTATCAATGCGGGCCAAGGCTTCCATTCTAACGATGCGCGTGGCGCAACACTCACACTTGATTCGCTCACACTGGAGCCTGCGGATGCTGTTGAATTAATCGTTCCCTCCACTGGCGCTGAGGTTGGTTTAAAACTGTTTGATGAAAAACGTTTTAATATTTCAGCCTCCTTGTGGTATTTGGAATCAGAATCGGAATTAATTTTTATTGGCGATGCAGGCCACAATGAAGCCAGTCGTGCATCAGAACGCGTGGGTGCCGAACTTGCCAGTTATTATTGGTTCGCCCATAAATGGAATCTGGATGTAGAGCTGGCATGGACACGTGCGCGTTTCAGTGAAAATACCCGCGAAGAGGGAAAATATGTTGATGGATCTGTTCCCTTTGTTGCAAGCACCGGCATTAGTTATGGCGGGCAAGGTAACGGCTTGCACAGTTCATTGCGCTATCGCTATTTTGGTGCGCGGGTGCTGGAAAGTTTTAACGATATTAAAGCCGATTCAACCAGCACAGTAAATTTTGGTATTGGCTACCAGTGGGACAGCATCAACATTGAATTGGAAGTGCATAATGTTTTGGATAGCGACGAGCATGATATTGATTACTACTATGCTTCACGCTTGGCCGGTGAGCCGGAAGACGGTGTGGAAGACTTGCACTACCACCCTGCTGAACCGCGCACACTCAGGGCAAAAATAGAATATCGCTTTTAAACCGGATCACTGATTATCATCGAGCGAGCAACACCAACAGCCTGTGCGCTGTTGGTGTTGCCAGTAGTCGTCGTAAAAATGGCCTTGGCGATGCAAACCGCTTGCTCACGGATTTCATGGATCGCCGTTGTTTCAAATAGCACACCCCCTAACGCAGGCCTAATCCCGTAAATTTCGTGGCCAGATGAAATGCGGTAATGCTTATTGCCTATTACGGTGGCCGTTAACGCATTGGCATTATCAAGCAAATGCGCACATGCATCTTGCACAACTAAAAACCCCGAACCATAGCCCGTACACATAATCGCTTTATCGGCGATGATTTCCAACGTGATGTTTTTTGATCGCAACGCTGCTAATGACAAGATAAATCCATTGTGTGTGATCTGAATAGCATTCACTGTAGCGCGGTGAATGCACAACCGTCCTTGTACTTGTAAATTGTCTAACATCGCTTTGGTGCTGGCCGGAATTCTGTGCCGCACACTATTCCACCAAGGCAAAGCCTTCTTTAGACGATTACGCACGCTTGGCGTTAACGCACTCCACAGGGCATTATTTTGCTCTCGCAATTGATTCACACTGCATTGCCAGGCAATACCGCTTTTTTCATTGCGCTCAATATACTGACGAATCTCATGCAGTATTGCGGATGCTTTTTTTGCCTCTGTGTTAAACACCGGAACATCAGGATGATGCGATGCTCCATGTGCATGGGGTAAGAGGCCGTGACGGGACACCACATGGAATGTTCCTGCAAATCCTTGCGACATTGCTAATTGCACTGCATCCACCAAACTTAAACCTGAGCCGACAATCAGGAGATGATTAATTTTTTTCCAATTCAGATGAAGCGCTTCATCCACATAAGGCGATGGCAAAATCGCCGGCAATTGCTGTGAGCACAGCAGCGACGGATAATTACCTGTGGCCATCAATACTGTATCCGCCTCATAGCACAAGCCAGAGGCAGTAATCACTTGTATAGCGCTGGCCGAAGTGCCCTGCTTTACTGCACTCACCCGTTCGGATTGCAACTCCACCGTGTGGCCGGCTGCGCGCAGGGATTGCACTGCATGATCAAATACATCTATCAGGTACTCGCCGTAAATTGCCCGCGGGATAAAATCATCCGCAGAAACTGATAGCTCTGCAAACGCAGGGTGAAGACTTTTCCACTCACTGGTGTGTTGTAACCAACGATAAAAATGCGCAGGGTCATCGCTAAACGCGCCCATACGCACGGCAGGAACATTTAACACTAATGACGGATGAATAGCGGAGTACGCAAGCCCACGAGGCCGCGCAGGATTATCATCAAGAATGGTTATGCCAAGACGAATTGCAGCACTGTGACGGGTTGATACGATGGAGGGATCGCGCTGATAGTTTGCCAGCGCAGCCAAGGCAAGCACAGCGGAAGCACCGCAGCCGACGATAACCAACCGTTTCCTATTGAGGATTTCAGACAAATAATCACACCTTTGTAATGAAAAAATCCATCCATTGGAAGGCATCCTTGCCTTTTCCACTCCTGTTACAACACCCTGTTTATAAACTGGATAGCCAATTAACTTCCGCGTTCAGTCACCATCGACAATTTTTCAATTCCCGCCTTTTCAATGAGCACCATAACTTTTGCAACCACACCGTAATTCACCGCATCATCCGTATTGAGGTTCAACCGCAATTCAGGGTCTGATAATTTTCGGCTCTCCAGCTCCTGCTGCAAAATTTCCAATGCGTATTCATCTTTATCCAGATAAATTTTTCCTTCTGCATCAATGCTAAGCACCAAAGGCTTTTTGGGCTCTTCTATTTGCACAGTAGTTTCCGTATCGGGCAAATTGACATTGATCGCATTGGTCATTAAGGGTGCAGTAATAATAAACACCACCAGCAATACCAATCCCGGTAGCAATCAATGCTTCACCAATCGGCCCCGCTACTACTTCAATACTTGCTGACTTTGTAGCGGTAATTTGAGTTAACGCCAGAATAATGCCAAACACAGTTCCAAATAATCCCACAAACGGCGCGGTATTTCCGATGGATGCAAGCACCGCCAAACCGTTTTCCAATGAGCGGCGCTCTTTCTGGATTTGTTGGCGCAGATGGCGCTCCAACAAATCCTGTCTGTCCCAACTGTGTTCCAAATCAGTTGCGGTACTTGCATCAGCATTGCGCAGTGTTTGAAAACCTGCTGCCGCAACACGTGCCGTAGCGCCAACGTATTTCTCAAACGATGCTGCCGCGTGCAAATCGGCAGATGACCAAAAGGTTTTGGTAAACCGACGATTCTGGCGAGACAAGCTCAGGTGTTGGACGCCTTTAATGACGATTAACGTCCAAGTGATGATTGAAAAGGCGATCAACGCCCACAAAGTCCACTCAACGATATGTTGGTACAGCTCAGACATAATATTCTTCCTAACTAATTCCGGATTAACACAAATGGATCATTAAATTGCTGAGCGCTTTTCAGCGCATGTTTATGAGTTCGATAACTTGAAATCAATCGGTACTTCCACCCACGAATCAATTGCCGTTTCACCTTGCTTGGCGGGTACAAATGACCAACGTCTTACGGTATCCATCGCGGCTTTATCCAACACGCTACGGCCGCTGGATGTTTTCACTTCAACAGAAGAAGGTTTGCCATTACCCAACACATGCACATTCAAAATGACAGTGCCTTCCCAGCCACGTTCTACTGCCAACTCAGGGTATTCCGGCGGTGGATTGCGCAGATAACCCGGGTTTGCGGTTGCCGGTGTGACCGGTGGAGGTGGTGGTGGCGCCACAGGTGCTGGCGGTGGTGGCGGTGTCTCTACCACTTTTTGCACAGGAACCGGTTTTGGTTTTTCTACCGGTGTGGGTTTTGGTTTTTCCACTTTTGGCGGTGGTGGTGGCGGAACCTCTTCCGGTGGAATCACCGGCGGTGGAGGCAACTCTACCGGCGGACGGTAAATTTCAATCGACATTGGAGGCACTTCTGCTTTGGTGATGGGCACCTCCGGCTCAAAATAAAAATAAGCAAATGCTACGAAATGCAGTGACACAATCAACACCAGGCTCAGCAGTGACCATGCACCGCGATACTTGGGATACACCAGTTGGATTTGCTTTTGATGGCTGTAATCACTGGGAGTGACACGCGGAATAAGTTGCACTACGTCTGCCGATTTACGCGGCACCGCAACAGGTTTTACATGACGCAACTGCTGGCGGACATGACGACGATCATAACTATAGGGTTCAGAGTAAGCATGGGCACTCATATAATTCTCCCACCCGATTGGGTCACTGGAATCGCTTGTGGCGACATAACAATAGAATTCCGTAATCAATGGCTTTGCATTGTGTGCAATGCACCACTCATTACAACTATCAGGAGAATTGCAGCAAGTGTGCCAATACAAAATTCTATTGCGCAAAAATTACCTATGTTATTGAAAGCCGCGGATTTATTGATTAGCGCAGTGGTTAGCACAACACAAACTCGATTCCCTGTATTGATAAAAATCCAATAGCAAGACGTTTTGTTGCTTAATCACCAACAATGATGCGTAAATCAAAACAGGGGAAAATTAATTATCAAGCCAAACAATGTTCATAAATAAACAGCTACAAGCGTGATCATAACAGCGGGGTTGTGTGCAACCAGCACACCATGCAAATGGCATTGAATATAATTTTTTTATTATCTGCTTTTCCTGTGGACCATGAAAAAACGGGCGCAACCTGCGCCCGTTTTTTTGCATGAAACAAGTGATTGAGGAAGTTATCCGCGAGGATCCGGTGTAAGGCGTAAATAAGGTTTAACCAGCGTGTAGCCTTTGGGGAAACGACGTGCGATTTCTTCCGCATCTTGCAATGCTGGCACTATTACTACATCGTCGCCTGACTTCCAGTTACCTGGCGTTGCAACCTTGTGATGTTCGGTTAATTGGAGTGAATCAATTACGCGCAGGATTTCATCAAAATTGCGACCTGTACTTGCCGGGTAAGTAATAATCAAACGGATTTTTTTCGCAGGATCAATAATAAACAGCGAGCGTACGGTGAGTGTGGCGTTTGCATTCGGGTGGATCATGTCGTACAGACTGGACACTTTGCGATCTGCATCTGCAAGTATCGGGAAATTCACCTGGGTTAATTGTGTTTCGTTAATGTCACTGATCCATTTGTTATGTGAATCCACCGGATCAACACTTAACGCAATAACTTTAACATTACGCTTGGCAAATTCATCTTTCAATTTTGCAGTCAAACCCAGTTCAGTGGTGCACACTGGCGTAAAATCCGCCGGATGAGAAAATAACACACCCCAGCTATCACCAAGCCATTGATGAAAACTAATCAAACCCTGTGTGGACTCTTGCGTAAAATCGGGGGCTTCATCACCTAGACGTAAGCTCATTTTTGCCTCCTTCGGCGTCTTTATTTCATATTCAATAGAATGACTCGCGTGAGTTGTAGCTATGGTAGAAGGCAGCGCGAAAATCCAGAAATATTATTTTGGACTTTGCTTAGAACCAAAGATGCATTAAAGAAAGTTATAAGCCCATAAAAATTTATCACTCACCAAGCTCATAGTAGCGACATTGAATATTTTCAATCACTATACCTTTAATATGAGCGCAGCAATCAAGGAGATGGGTATAAATTGATGCCAAGACTACAAGAAGAAACTCGTTAACAAAAATGAAAAAACCGCCAATCGGCGGTTTTTATTTATCAAATTTATTTGCGCATACCGGGTGGCAAGCTGCCACCAGGGGGCAAGCCTCCCGGCATCATGCCGCCGATGCCGCGCATCATTTTTTGCATGCCGCCGCCTTTCATTTTGCCCATCATTTTTGCCATTTGTTTGTATTGTTTTAACAAACGATTCAGATCTTGAATTTGCGTGCCAGAACCCATGGTAATGCGGCGTTTGCGCGAGCCACTCAAATCATCCGGATTGCGGCGTTCTTCTGGTGTCATAGAGTTAATAATCGCTTCCATGGTTTTAAACTGCTTGGTCATGTTGGCGGTCTGCGCCATTTGCGCAACATTGCCGAGACCGGGCAATTTATCCAACATGGAAGTCAAACCTCCCATGTTTTGCATTTGCTGCAGCTGGTCGCGCAGATCCTCCAAATCAAACTTTTGACCCTTAGTCACTTTTTTGATCAGCTTTTCCGCTTTTTCTTTATCGACAGTACGCTCTACCTGTTCGATCAACGAGAGCACGTCACCCATGCCCAAGATGCGCGAAGCAATACGATCCGGATGGAAAGGCTCAAGGGCATCCACCTTCTCGCCCATACCCAAAAATTTAATCGGCTTGCCAGTAATGTGACGCACAGACAAAGCGGCACCGCCGCGCGCATCACCATCCGCCTTGGTCAGAATCACACCGGTCAGAGGCAGCGCCTCATTGAAAGCTTTGGCCGTATTAACGGCGTCCTGACCGATCATGGCGTCGATCACAAACAGGGTTTCGACAGGGTTAAGCGACGCATGCAGGGCTTTGATTTCGTCCATCAGATCATCGTCTATGTGCAAACGACCTGCGGTATCAACAATTAACACATCAAAGAACTGCTTCTTGGCATGATCCAATGCATTGCGCGCGATATCCAAGGGCTTTTGTTCACCGCTAGAGGGAAAACAATCAACCTCCACTTCAGCAGCAAGCGTCCGCAACTGTTGGATCGCCGCAGGGCGATAAACGTCAGCACTAACAACTAATACTTTCTTTTTTTCGCGCTCTTTTAAAAAACGCGCAAGCTTAGCTACCGAAGTCGTTTTACCCGCACCCTGCAAGCCAGCCATCAAGACTATGGCTGGAGGCTGCTGCGCAAGGTTTAATGACTGATTTGCCTGCCCCATGGTTGCAATCAATTCAGCTTCGACGATTTTAATAAACTGTTGCCCGGGGTTTAGCGCTTTACTGATTTGCTGACCCAAGGCGCGGCTGCGCACCTGGTCGATAAATGCCTTCACTACCGGCAACGCAACATCAGCCTCCAACAGCGCTTTGCGCACATCGCGTAAAGCATCCTTGATATTATCTTCGCTGAGGCGCGCCTTGCCGGTGATGCTGCGTAGCGTGTGGGATAAGCGGTCGGTTAGATTCTCAAACATAGCCTGTCTCAAACAATCGATTAGTCTGGCGAAGGTCAAAGCAAGTGGCGGCCCAAGGCAAAAGCTACTGCACCCTTCAAAAAAGTGACGGCGATTATACCCCCAAAGCCGGTGTAAAGGGACAAGCTCGGCAGAATGAATAGCCCCCCCCAAACTCACTCTTTTGGATAGGTATGTTTCTCATTTACCCTTCTCTTTGGAAAAACCTTGTGACACACTGCAGCCCTGAATCAGCATTTTCCGCCCTTACGGATAAGCCCTATCAAAATGATCACACTTAGCGCCAACCTGATCGCTCTGCTTTTATATCTTGTTGCTGCCGTGTATTTCGGCCGTCAATTTATACGCCAACAGGCGCTTCAACCCCGGCTTTTATTAAAGGCGACAAGCCTCGCCTTGATCGCTCATGGCATCGGGATTTATGGACTGAGCATTAAGGGTGAAGGCTTTAATCTCAGCTTGTTTTCTGCCTCGTCACTTATCTTTTGGGTTATCAACCTGATCGTACTATGCAGCAGCCTAAAAAAAGCCTCTCACAACTTATTCTTACTGCTATTTCCTCTTTCAGCACTTTCAGTGCTAGCAACATTGATAGGGCATCCACAAGAAACTCAACAAGCGCTGAGCTTTTCCATTGCTATTCATATAGTGCTGTCTTTGCTCGCTTACAGTTTAATGACCATTGCCAGTTTGCAAGCTTTACTATTGGCCTATCAAAATCGTTCATTAAAAAGCAAACAGCTAACGACAAGCTCACGTTTATTTCCACCGCTACAAACTATGGAAGCCTTGCTGTTTGAATTCTTGTGGGTTGGTGAAGTGTTGCTAACGCTGGCAATAGCATCAGGCTTTTATTTTTTGGAAGATATGTTTGCCCAACATCTTGCCCATAAAACCATTTTTGCTCTGATCGCCTGGTTTATTTATGCCTTGTTACTGTGGGGCAGATATCAGCTAGGCTGGCGAGGAACAAAAGCTATTCGTTGGACGCTGGCAGGCTTTGTTTGCCTGATGCTGGCTTACTTTGGCAGTAAGCTGGTGCTTGAAGTGATATTAAACCGGGTATGACGGGGTAAAAACAGGCAACCCAGTTGCGGATTGCCTGTGATAGAACTTACTGTTTGTCTGCCTCGGAATTCTCTGGCGACTCATCTTTTTGCGCAGCAACTACTTTATTAGGCGCAGAACCCTGAATATCAGTATCTGACCGAACCTCAGTATCTGACCTAGCCATTAGCCACCGCAAAAGCCAGCCGCAAAGCGCAGCAAATGCAATCAGCCCACCCAGCAAGACAACAATAATCAACAAGTATTTTGCCAAGTCGCTCCAGCTTAGACCCCAACCGTAAACAGCTAGCATCAAAAAGCAAAAGCCAGCCAAAAGGTTTACACCTAAACCGCGTTGACTCAGTAGTTTGCGTAGTTTCATATCAATAATTATTACTGCAAAGCCAGGGCGTTGATAAGTAGATAAGCACCGCCAAAGCCCAGCAAAGCAACAACTTTAACCGCTAAACTTTTGCGCACTGGCGACCAAGCCTGAAAAAAAGGATGCTTTGACACTAACAGCTGCACCAGTAAATAAACAATCAAAAATCCGATTGCCCAATGCAGTGCGTATTCGTTTACCAAGGGTTCACTCATCATCTAACCTGCTTTAATCAAACGGTTTCGCGGCGCCATAAGGTAGTGCCATCACGTGAATCCTCCAGCACCACACCAGCGGCTAACAACTGCTGACGTATTTCATCGGCGCGAGCATATTGTTTATCTTTTTTGGCTTGAATGCGTTCAGCAATTAACTGCTCGACGGTTTCTGCTGCAATTTGATCTGCTGCGCCTGCCTGTAAAAACACTTCAGGATTTTCCTGCAACACGCCCAAAATCAAACCCAGCGCTTTTAATTCACCCGCGAGCTTTCTGGCGAGTTGTTGGTCGCCTTTGGCATTGTTCAAATCACGCACCAAATCAAACATGCCAGCCAATGCAACACGCGTATTGAAATCATCATTCATGGCGTCTACAAAAGCCTGGTAATACACGCTATCAGCCATTTCAGCAAAGGGCGTTGCTGCTACATCTGCATAGTTACGCAGCGCGCCATAAAAACGTTCCAACCCTGCCCTTGCCTCAATTAGATTGTCTTCTGCATAGTTAATAGGACTGCGGTAATGGCTGCTAACCAATAAAAATCTCACCACCTCCGGATGATATTTTTCCAGCACATCGCGGATGGTAAAAAAATTGCCCAGCGATTTGGACATCTTCTCGCCATCTACCCGCACCGCACCGGCATGCATCCAATAATTGACATATTTACAGCCATTCGCCGCTTCACTTTGCGCAATCTCATTTTCGTGATGCGGGAAGGGCAAATCGGGGCCGCCACCATGAATATCAAAAGTTTCCCCGCAACAGTTTTTACTCATTGCTGAGCATTCGATATGCCAGCCCGGGCGACCATTCCCCCAAGGCGATTGCCACGCCGGCTCACCCTGTTTTGCAGCTTTCCAGAGCACAAAATCACGCGGATCTTCTTTGACCTCATCCACCTCGATACGTGCACCTGCCAATAATTCATCCACATTTTTATTGGTCAGTTTGCCGTAATCAGCGAAGCGCGTTACGCGGTAATACACATCACCATTGGTTGCGGCATAAGCAAAACCCTTATCAATAAGGGTTTTGTTCATGTCAACAATTTGATCAATATAAGCAGTTGCACGCGGCTCAATATCCGGGCGCGCGATCCCCAAGCGCGTTTCATCTTCATGCATAAAATCAATGAAGCGTTTAGTTAGTGCATCAAATTCTTCGCCGTTTTCGTTGGCACGCTTGATAATTTTGTCGTCTATATCAGTAATATTGCGCACATAGGTGACATTCCAACCCTGACTGCGAAGGAATTTAGTAATGACGTCAAAGGCGACAAGTACCCGAGCATGACCAATATGGCAATAGTCATATACGGTAATACCGCAGACATACATAGAAATTTTACCGGGATGAATCGGCTTAAAAATTTCTTTTTGGCGAGTGAGGGTGTTGTATATCTGCAGCATGTTATTCCTGATCTTCTGTTTTGCCAAAGCTGTCTTTCAAGCTGATGGTACGATTGAACACGAGCTTATCTGCAGCAGTGTATTTGCTGTCCAAACAGAAATAACCCTGACGTTCAAACTGGAAACTCTTACCGACATTAGCTGTTGCCAAGCTCACTTCTGCTTTACAACCCTGCAATATTTCCAAGCTATTTGGGTTGATACTCTCAAGGAAATTTTTACCACCCGCATCTGGCGCTTCATCGTTAAATAAACGGTTATATAAACGCACTTCGCAATCCAGATTATTGGTTGCAGACACCCAATGAATAACACCTTTTGGTTTTACGCCATCTTCAGGGTCTTTACCCAATGTGCCTTCAATAATATGTGCGCGAACTTCTACTATATTGCCAGCAGCATCTTTAATGGCTTCATCGGCTTCGATCACATAAGCACCGCGCAAGCGCACACGCTTACCGGTTACCAAACGCTTATATTTTTTGTTTGCCTCTTCACGGAAATCGTCTTGCTCAATAAAAACCGTTTGTGTGAATGGAATTGTGCGATCCCCCAAATCAGCACGATTAGGGTGATTGTGTACACTTAAGGTTTCTACTTGATCCACGGGATAATTGGTGAGTGTTACTTTGAGCGGTTTGAGTACACACATCGCACGGGGCGCGTTTTTATCCAAATCGTCGCGCACACAAAACTCCAAAACGCCCACATCGACAATACCATCTGAGCGAGTGACACCTATGCGCTCACAAAAGTCACGTAATGCCGCTGGCGTAAAGCCACGCCGACGCATACCAGAGATTGTTGGCATACGCGGGTCATTCCAACCATCCACATGGTTTTCATCCACCAGTTGTTTTAACTTGCGCTTGCTGGTGACCGAATAGTTGATATTCAAGCGAGCAAATTCGTACTGACGCGGCACAGCAGGAACCGGCAAGTGCTGGATGAACCAATCATAAAGTGGTTTGTGATCTTCAAATTCCAAAGTGCAAATCGAGTGAGTGATTCCCTCAATAGCATCACTTTGCCCATGGGCAAAATCATACGAGGGATAAATACACCACTTATCACCAGTCTGATGATGATGTGCTTTTTTGATGCGATAAATAATAGGGTCGCGCAGGTTAATATTGGGTGACGACATATCAATTTTAGCGCGCAGCGAACATGCGCCTTCCTGATATTCACCGGCGCGCATTTTTTCGAATAGCGCCAGGTTCTCTTCAACGCTGCGATCGCGATAGGGACTGTTTTTACCCGGTTCGATAAGGGTGCCACGGTATTCACGCATTTGCTCTGCGCTCAAATCACACACAAAGGCCAAACCATTTTTAATGAGATGAACCGCCCATGCATAAAGTTGATCAAAATAATCTGAGGTGTAACGCACCTCGCCATTCCATTTAAAACCTAACCACTCCACATCTTCCTTTATTGAATTGACAAATTCTTCGCTCTCTTTTTCAGGATTAGTATCGTCAAAGCGCAAATTGCAAGCGCCGCCAAATTCCTCTGCCATGCCAAAGTTCAAGCAGATAGATTTTGCGTGTCCTATGTGCAAGTAGCCGTTAGGCTCAGGCGGAAATCGGGTAACGATTTTTTTATGTATACCCTGCTCCAGATCTTTGCGAATAATTTGCTGAATGAAATGCAAAGGTTTGGTTTTAACGTCAGCTGTAGTCGCGTCGCCAGTATTGGCCGCCATAGAATGGTCGCTCATGGAATAACAAATCCGTCAAAGGTGAGATCGTAGGTCAAGGATAGTGAAAATCAGGGATTACACGGCTAAGGTTGTGTGCCGCTCATACTGCATGCATTGTACTGGCTCAACTGTATTTTTCATACCGCATCACCAGCAGCAATCTACGGAAGATACACCCAACTAGTTCGCTGGCGGCGGAGCGGAGCGGTAATCGCTTCGCCTCTGTAATTGATAACGTCGCACAGCTTGATTGTGCTCGGCCAGTGTTTCAGAGAACTCACTGGTCCCATCGCCCTTGGCAACAAAATAAAGCGCTTTACCCGGTGCCGGATTTAACGCTGCTCTGATTGACGCCTCACTGGGTAGAGAAATAGGCGTCGGCGGCAAGCCTTGGATGACATAAGTGTTGTAAATAGTTTCCTCTTCCAAGTCAGCGCGACGAATACGCCCCTGATAACGTTCGCCCATGCCATAAATCACTGTGGGGTCAGTTTGTAATTTCATACCTTGCTGCAGACGTCGCACGAAAACACCAGCAATTTGATCCCTTTCGCTATGATGTCCCGTTTCTCGCTCAATGATAGAGGCCATGATTAACGCTTCGTAAGCAGATTTGTAGGGCAAATTGGGCGCTCGTTTTTCCCACTCAGCATTTAATACCGCCAGCATTTTCCGGTATCCGCCTTGCACTATTTCTATATCGCTCGTATTTCGGCTAAACGTATAGGTATCCGGAAAAATCCATCCCTCTAACCGCTTTACCGGAATATTTAACAACTTAATTTGTTCAGCCTCCGTTTTGCCAATCAAGTGCTGCTCGACAGCATCTACTTTTGACAAAGCAGCGAGTGCCTGACGATAAGTCCACCCCTCCACAAAAGTAACCTGATGTAAAACCACATCGCCTTTGACCAGCTTTTCCAGCAATATTTTTGGCGTAGTACCCTTGGTGAAAAAGTATTCGCCCGCATGAATTTTGTTCAAGTCTGTAATGCGCGCGTATAACCGCAGGAATCGCGGGTGATCTATAACCTGTTCGCGCTCCAGGGCATACGCCAAATGCCCCAATGATTGACCGGGTTTTAGCTCGTAGCTAAAACCTTGATCAGGAATTGTAAGTGGTGTCGTCAACCACTTCTCGATATATATCCATGCAGACAATGCCGAAACCAATCCTGCAAAGTAGATACCTATCGCAAAACATAACAACTTGATACTGAGAGAAACTTTTCTGGTCATAGTGAAGAGCTTTATCAATCTACAATTGCAAGAGACTTTTCCAGCAATTTTTGTAACTGGCGCGATACCCTTGGTGACCTGAAACAGGCATCGACAATTTTTGTTTCTCTATCGTCAACTAAACGATTAACCGGCCAGATACCGTAAATGCTGTTGCAGAGAAATAACTCATCTGCTGCGCGAACAAAATCCAGACTCATCTTGGTTATCTTTACATCAAGCGATAGTGATGGGGCTAGCTGCTCGATAATTACGCGTCGCATAACACCTGCGACACCGCAATACGCTAAATCTGCAGTAAATAACTTACCGCCTTTGACAACAAACAGATTGCTCACGGTTGCCTCTATAACAGCACCAGAAGTATCCAACAAAAGCCCTTCTGCATATTCATCCTGCCATTCAGCGCGCGCAAGTATTTGCTCCAAACGATTCAGATGCTTCATGCCTGCCAGAGCAGGATTGATAGATAAGCGTTGGTGACAGATTCTGACATCAACCCCTTCCTGATAGTTACGAGTTCGTAAGGGTTCAGCAGGAAAAATTCCTATGCAACAAGTCGGCTCCATATTTGCAAATACGCGGTATCCGCGACCACCAATACCACGGGTGAGCTGTATTTTCACAACCGCAGTGTCAATCTGGGTAGATTTTAGCTTCGTCAACAAATCGGCAAGGTAGGATGATAAGAGTGGCTCATCAAGTCTAATTTTTAATCGCTCAGCACTCGCAAACAGACGATCTTTATGCAAATGCCAAAAGGGAATTTCACCTGATTGGTAACGGCATGTTTCAAACAAGCCATCACCATAGGCAAATCCGCGATCCAACGGAGAGATGGTTGCACCAATAACGCCGTTGACACTAAAAAATGGGAGTTCTGTTGACATAGAGAGCAGTCTATACAAAAACGCCGAACTGTCTCCAGTCCGGCGCAAGCTTTTGCAGATAATCAAAAGAACTTAAAGCTTTCGGAAGATCAAAGAGCCATTGGTGCCACCGAACCCAAATGAGTTAGACAGGACAGCGTCAATTCTACGTTCTTGTGCAGTATGCGGAACCAAATTCAAATCTGAACAAGATTCTTCAGGATTATCAAGATTGATCGTCGGTGGCGCAATCTGGTCACGAATTGCCAGCACACTAAAAATAGCCTCAACCGCTCCAGCAGCCCCCAACAAATGGCCGATCATAGACTTGGTCGAGCTTACTGCTACCTGAGCGGCAGCAGCTCCCATTACTGACTTGACAGCAGCACACTCGGCTTTATCACCAGCCGGAGTAGATGTACCGTGAGCGTTGATGTAATGGATCAATTCAGGGGAAATACCTGCATCCATAATCGCGTTGCGCATGGAAGCGGCGGCGCCAGAGCCATCTTCCGGTGGAGAGGTCATATGATAGGCATCACCACTCATACCAAAGCCAATCAGCTCTGCGTAAATTTTGGCTCCACGCTTTTTAGCGTGTTCATACTCTTCCAATACCAGTACGCCGGCACCGTCCCCCAGTACAAAACCGTCGCGGTCTTTATCCCAGGGACGACTGGCTGCCTGTGGGTTGTCATTACGGGTTGAAAGCGCACGCGCTGCTGCAAAACCACCAAGCCCCAGAGGCGTGGTAGCCATTTCAGCGCCGCCAGCAATCATCACATCAGCATCGCCGTACTGGATCATGCGCGCGGCAAAACCAATGCTGTGAGTTCCGGTGGTACAGGCAGTGGTAATGGCAATATTCGGTCCACGTAAACCATACATGATCGATAAATTGCCTGAAATCATATTAATGATTGCACTAGGTACAAAAAAGGGCGAAATACGGCGAGGCCCTTTATGTTCGAGTGTTGAAGACCCCTCCTCGATTGTGCCTATACCACCAATACCAGAACCTATGGATACACCGATACGGCCAGAATTAGCTTCATTAATTTCAAGACCAGAATCGCGAATTGCCTGAATACCGGCAACCATTCCGTACTGAATGAAAGGATCCATCTTGCGCGCTTCTTTACCCGGGAAGTAATCATCTACCACCAGGTTTTTGACAGATGCGCTAAATTGGGTAGTGAATGCAGACGCGTCAAAGTGCGAGATGGTGGCAACGCCACTCTTACCGTTGACTATGCCATGCCAAGTATCCGCAACGGTATTACCCAGGGAACTAATCATACCCAAGCCAGTGACTACAACTCTTTTACGTGACACCTTTGCGATTCTCCTGCATGACAATAACGCCAAGTTAGCAACAAACTCTTCCAACAGTGCGTAGCTTTGCCGTAATTTAACTTGATTTGTTCATCTGTTTCTTCAAACAAATAAACAGCTAAATAACAAAAAGAAAAAGCCGTACTATTTTTCAATAATACGGCCTTTATAAAACAGAAATCAGCAAATAATCGAATTACGCCAGATTGGCATTGATGTAATCGATAGCTAACTGAACAGTAGTGATTTTCTCAGCTTCTTCGTCAGGGATTTCAGTTTCGAATTCTTCTTCGAGAGCCATTACCAATTCTACGGTATCCAAAGAATCAGCGCCCAGATCTTCGACGAAAGAAGCTTCATTTTTAACTTCGTCTTCTTTCACACCCAGTTGCTCAGCAACGATCTTTTTTACGCGTTCTTCAATGCTACTCATGATGTTATGTAACTCCTAGTGGTTATGTATTCGAAACACCTGACGTTTCAAGCTATGCTGATGAGTCCGGCGTTCCGCTCAAAATCGACGCGCATTTTACATCGATTTTGGGATTGTTGTAATGCCAAGTGCTAAATTTCTTTAAAAATTGCAAAATAACCCTTAAAAAACAAAAGGTTAAGCTAAGCAATTAGGACATATACATACCGCCATTGACATGAATTGTCTCACCACTGATGTAGCCACCAGCATCGCTTGCCAAAAAGACAACAACCGAAGCAATTTCTTCGGGCGCACCAAGACGCCCTAGAGGTATACGCGACATCAGCTGTTGCTTTTGCTCTTCCGGTAGCACCTTGGTCATATCAGTATCGATAAAACCTGGAGCCACTGTATTCACGGTAATATTTCGCGAGCCCACCTCTGCCGCCAGAGAGCGAGCAAAACCAGAAACGCCCGCTTTAGTCGCAGCATAATTGGATTGACCGGGATTCCCCATAGCACCAACAACTGAACTGATGTTAATAATTCGCCCCCAGCGCGCTTTCATCATACCGCGCAATACACCTTTACTCAGGCGATAAATGGAGCTGAGATTGGTGTTGATAACATCAAACCACTCTTCATCGCTCATACGCATTAATAAGTTATCTTTGGTGATGCCGGCATTGTTTACCAAAATCGCAGGCGCACCAAACTCCTCACCAACCTCTTTCAACAAAGCAGCTACTGAATCTGCATCAGTGACATTTAACACTTTGCCAACACCACGAATTCCCAATTCGGCAAAACGCGCCGAAATTTTTTCCGCACCGGATGTGCTGGTTGCAGTACCTATTACCACTGCTCCTGCCTTACCCAACTGCTCTGCAATCGCAGCTCCGATCCCGCGACTAGCCCCTGTCACCAATGCAACTTTGTCATTCAAATTCATCATCGTACTTTCCTGAACCACAATAAAATTAATAAAAACTAGAACATTGCCAGCGCGGCGGTCAATTCATCAGGCTTTTCTACCGACACTGCATTTAGTTGCGCATTGATACGTTTATTCAGGCCGGACAATACTTTTCCCGGGCCGCACTCCAAGGTCAATGAAACCCCCTTCTCCGCAAGCGAGTTAACACATTCCACCCAGCGCACAGGACTAAAAATTTGCTCGATCATTAACGCTTTGATTTTTTCCGGATTCATTTCCGTTTCAGCGGTAACATTATGAACTACTGGAATTTGAGGCACAGAAAATTGCGTAGCAGTAATCTGCTCAGCCAACCGCTCTGCAGCAGGACGCATTAATTCCGTATGGAAAGGCGCACTAACAGGCAAAGGCAATACGCGCTTTGCGCCCGCCTCTTTACATAAAGCACTGGCTCGTTCGACTGCAGCGGCAGCACCAGCAATAACCACTTGCCCGGGAGAGTTAAAGTTAACAGCAGCAACCACCTCGCCCTGCTCTGCCTTTTTACAGGCATCTAAAATAAGCGCATCATCCAGACCAATAACTGCTGCCATAGCACCTTGCCCGGCAGGCACAGCCTCCTGCATAAATTTGCCGCGCTGTTGCACCAGTTTAACCGCATCTTTGAAGGCAACAACACCAGCACAAACCAATGCTGACCACTCTCCCAAACTATGGCCAGCCATGAACGCGGGTTGAGCACCACTCTTTTCTTGCCAGATTCGGTAAATAGCAGTGCTTGCAGTTAACAACAGCGGCTGGGTGCGCTCAGTCAGGTTAATCTCTTCCTGGGTACCACTCTGCACTAAAGACCAAAGGTCATAACCTAAAACATCCGAAGCCTCTACAAAGGTTTGCTGTACAACCGGATACTCAGCAGCCAATTCCGCTAACATTCCAATCTTTTGCGAACCCTGACCAGGAAACACAAATGCAAGATGTTGAGTTGTCATAGTTAATTCACTCTTCTCTTTCAGGATGGATATTTAAATTAAATTTCTTTTCAATCAGCGCCGGAATTTGCTGAATGACCTGTTCACGCGCAACCATTAGCGCTTTGAAAAAGGCTTTAGGATTTGCATTTCCATGGCTTTTTATTACCGGCTTTTGCAACCCCAGCAAACTGGCGCCGTTATAAGATGATGGGTCTAATTCTTCACGCATTTGCCACAATAAGGGCCAGGCGAGCAGCGCCATAAATTTATTGAACACATTTTTTTTTGCTGTTTTGGCTATTTTTTTTTGGATGAAACGCGCCACACCTTCACTCGCCTTCAAGGCAATATTACCGTGAAAGCCATCGCATACTATAACGTCAACATCACCTGAAAAAATCGAGTTTGCCTCAACGAAGCCTGAATAATTAATATCGGAATCTGCCATCAGTAGCTCCCGCGCCTGCTGCAACACACCAATACCTTTTTGCTCCTCCGCACCGATATTAAGTAAAGCAACGCGAGGCGACTCCAGTCCTCTGGCCTTGGCCAAGACATTCCCCATAACAGCAAATTGGTGTAATTGCACGGACGTGCAATTCACGTTGGCCCCCAAGTCCAGCATGAACGTCAGCCCCTTTTCCACTGGCATAGACTTGCATATTGCAGGACGATCCAACCCTGGGAATGGTTTAACCAGAAATTTAGACATGGCAAGCAGCGCGCCAGTGTTACCCGCACTCACACAAGCATCCACAGCTCCATCGCGCAACTGGGTTAAGGATAGCCACATTGACGAGTTTTTTTTGCGCCTTAATGCATAGAGCGGGTCTTCTCCCATGGCAACAATGGTTGCAGCATGAAGAACCGAAATCCGACCAGAAGAGATAGCTATTGGGGAAATAAAGGGAAGTAGCCGTGATTCATCGCCCACTAGTAATACATCAGCATCCTGGAAGTGAGCGATAAATTTTTGCACAGCAGAAATAGCAACGCGGGGACCTAAGTCCCCGCTCATAGCGTCAACCGCTATTCGAATTCTTGCCGACAAAGTGTAGTCGTCTTGAGTAATAAATTACTCGTTACTGCCCTTATCGATTACTTTGCGACCACGGTAGAAACCGTCGGCAGTCACATGGTGACGCAGGTGTTTCTCACCGCTGGTAGAATCTACTGACAAGGTTGGGCCAGTAAGAGCATCGTGAGAACGACGCATATCACGCTTTGAACGAGATTTTTTGTTTTGTTGAACTGCCATGGTTTGCTCCTATTTACTTACTCGTTGGAACCGAGGCGCCTCAGGATTTCGGCGAGCTCTTAAGTTGTTCCAACACCTGAAATGGGTTTTTCTCTTTTTTTACCTCCACAGGCTTGCCACTTGAATAGAGCTCGCTATCAATGCAAGACTCCTGATGGTAAGCAACTGCGGGTAAACTTAACAGCAACTCTTCTTCGATCATATCGTAAAGATCTGCCATTCCCTCACCAGTAATCCATGGTTCAAGATGCGCTGGCAATTTATCTGCAGCCTCTTCGTTCCACACTATTCCGAGCGAGATATTACTTTCTACAGGTATAGCTACAGGCTCAAGGCATCGCTGACAAATAAGTAACATGTCGGCATGCGCATGACCGATAACAACCCTTTTACCCTCCTCACTAACTTTAAATTCAAGCTTGACTTGAACCTCACCATCATTGCTTTCGGTCGCCTCAAGAACGCGAGGAAGCTCTGATGTAGGCACAAAACCCTCTAAAATAACGCCCTGTTGAGCGAATTTACGAGGATCAGCTTGCCGTGGCAAAGCCTTGTGGGAAGTGGTCTTAAACATAAGCGCGCCATAATAGGGATATCACCATCCAGTGTCAAAGAAAAACTGGCATATTAACCCTATTTAGTGGCTTGGGAGGTAAAATCATCCTCTATTTTGCGCCACTCCTTTCCTGAAGAAGCCAAATCCAATGGACAAACCACAAATTCTCCTTGCATCCAGCTCAAAATACCGCCGCCAACTCCTCAGAAAGCTTGCGATAAATTTTGATTGGGCAAACCCGAACGTTGATGAGTCACCACACCCAGGTGAAACCGCACAAGAACTGGTATTACGATTAGCCAAAGCAAAAGCCACTAAACTTACAGAGACTCACGATCACCGCTTTATTATCGGCTCAGATCAAGCTGCCACCTTCGGCGGTGAGATACTGGGAAAGCCGCTTAACCATGATGCCGCGGTGCTGCAGCTTGAGAAATTTTCAGGACAAGAAATAGTTTTTCTCACTAGCCTTTGCCTGCTGAATACACAAAGCGGAAAGTGCCAACTCACCCTGGAGCAGTGCAAGGTAAAATTCAGAACACTAAATAGCAGCCAGATAAACACCTATTTACTCGCAGAGCAGCCTTATGATTGCGCAGGCAGCTTCAAAGCAGAGGGATTTGGCATAACACTATTCAAATCCATACACACGGAAGACCCGAATATATTAATCGGATTACCCTTAATCAAACTGACCGATATGTTAATAGATGAAGGAATAAGCCCTTTGGATAACTACGACAGTCTATCCCAAGCCAATAACTGATCAAAGCGATCCAGACAAAGCTCCGGCTCATATGGGTGCAGCCGGGAAATATGGTGCGCCCCATAACTGACCGCAACACGCGGCATAGCAATACGGCGCGCCATCTCCATATCATATTCGGTATCACCAATCATCACAGCATCATCTGTTGCCACCTGAAACTCCTCAAGTAACTGCATCAGCATGAGAGGATCCGGTTTAGAGGCTGTTTCATCAGCACAGCGACTAGCATGAAAAAAATTTGTCAATCCATGTACAGCAAAGATACGATCCAAACCCTTGCGACTCTTTCCAGTCGCTACCGCCAAGCTATGCCCAGCCGCTTTTAACTGGCTCAGAGTCTCCACTACGCCCGGGAAAAAATCAGAGGGACTCTCATTATCCAATGATAAGAAATGGTCAGCATAAGCCTCCCTCAATCGCTGCCGGCAGGGGAGCTCTACTTCGGGATAAAGCCGATGAATTGCTTCAGGTAAACCCAAGCCAATAATATTGTGAATAACTTCGTCGACCAGAGGCTCCCAGCCCAGATCGCGACTTGCCAACTGCATCGCCTTGGTGATCTTTTCTTTTGAGTCACAGAGAGTGCCGTCCCAATCAAATATAAAAAGCATTAACTTCCTCACCTTCACTCAACAGTAGGCAGAGACTCCAGAGGTATGGCCAAATCAGCAGGCAAAGGTGCCTCAACCCTAGTCAATTTATCCGAATCTGGCAGGTAAAACGCGAGCGCCGATGCATGCAGGAAAAGCCGTTTTATGCCTATCACGCGCATGACCGCATTGATCTCATCATTCCCATACTTCTCATCACCAACCAAACTATGCCCTGCATATTGCGCATGCACTCGAATTTGATGGGTGCGGCCGGTAATCGGACGCGCCTCTATAAGACTAAAACCCTCATAACAACGCAACAACTTGAATTCGGTCAGACTCGGCTTACCTTCAGGACTCACTTTAACTATTCGCTCCCCTCCTGCAATCTCTATTTTTAGCAAGGGCGCGTTAACTTGGTGACAACGTTTTGACCATTTACCCAATACTAGAGCTTGGTAAACTTTTTGGATGCCGCCAGCACCAGCTGATTTGTCACGCAACGCTGCTTGAAGGTGGCGCAAATAACTGCGCTTTTTTGCCACCATGATGCAGCCGGATGTATCGCGATCCAAGCGATGCACCAACTCCAAATGTCGCGCCTCTGGCCGCATCTGACGCAGAGTTTCAATCAGGCCAAGCGTGATTCCGCTCCCACCATGGACAGCGAGTCCAGGCGGCTTATTTACCACTAACAAGCCATCATCCTCATAAAGAATAGAATCGGCCAATAATGCCATCATCTGATGACTAGCCTTCGCCTCGGTACCCGTTTCAGCTGTTCTGATTGGCGGAACACGGACAAAATCACCCGTCTTCAGCTTGTATTCCGGTTTTACACGACCTTTATTTACCCTGACCTCACCCTTGCGGATGACGTTATAAATCTTAGATCGGGGAACACCTTTCAAGCGAGCAATCAAGAAGTTATCCAGCCGCTGCCCGGCAAGATCAACATCAATCTCAATGATCGACACCTCACCCTGAATCACACTATCTGTCACAGGAGGTATATTTTTCTCATATTCTTTCATGGCACCATCATAACCCAAGCCTCAAGATAACCCCACCACCAGTTCAGCAAACCACCGCTAACGCACTGATTTAATTGCTCGCACCAGAGGGAGCTGCTATATTCAAGCGACTGACACAGGCTGGTTTCCGGATAGCGCGCACAAGCAGGCGCATCATTAGGAAATACCGCTGACAGCGAGGAAGTATGTTTTTGAGAGGCCAAAACAACCCAAGTGCGGCTTCCTTGATTAACACAACACATGGGTAAGTATCGAGAATTGTTCGTTATTTACCCCTAACAATTGCATCAACCTCTGTTGAAGTCATTGTTAACAGTTTTTTGTTTTGCTGAACTCAAGCAAGTTCTATTTGCAAATTCCGGATCAAAAGCGGGGTCTCTGATACTCCTCTTTCAGAAGTCAGGGTGAGGTTATCTACAGTATCAAAGCGCGGACCAAAAGGCTTTACGCTGACACAAACAGCAGACTCCGGATCAGTCCAGTCGAGTAACCTGTTATTGGTCAAGCCGGATTAACGCGCAAATAACCCCAGTCAGACTGGATGGAAACCGCTTAGACTGCACCTCAAATAGGAACACCGGATAACGCCGGCAACTATGAATGAGCCAAACGGGCCAACCGATTTATGCTTCAAGTGACCGCTGGAAAGCGACCAACCACGAGAGCAACGGATAGCCCCTCCAACCGCTAATATGAGCCTCATTACGAGGCAGCCTATTAGTCCACAAGGTTGCGCAGAACATGATTTTGTTAACCGTGATTGTCACCTTGGCCTGATGCCACAGACAATTAGGTAACACATGAAAAGAATGCTTATTAATGCAACTCAACCAGAAGAGTTGCGCGTAGCGCTGGTCGATGGCCAATGGCTCTACGACTTAGACATTGAAAACCGTAATCGCGAACAGAAAAAATCCAATATATATAAAGGCCGCATCACCCGAGTAGAGCCAAGCCTTGAGGCTGCATTCGTTGACTACGGCGCCGAGCGTCACGGCTTCCTCCCTTTAAAAGAAATATCTCGCGAATACTTCACCAAAAATCCAGGTGACGCTGATGGACGCATCAAAATCAAAGATGTGCTAAAGGAAGGCACCGAAGTTATTGTGCAGATCGATAAGGAGGAGCGCGGCAATAAAGGCGCTGCCCTTACAACCTTTATCAGTCTGGCCGGCCGTTACTTGGTGCTTATGCCCAACAACCCGCGAGCAGGAGGTATATCTCGCCGAATCGAGGGTGAAGATCGCGCAGAATTAAAAGATGCACTGGGTGAGGTTGAAGTCCCCAATGGCATGGGCGTTATCATCCGTACTGCAGGCGTTGGTCGCAGCTCTGAAGAATTACAGTGGGATCTGAACTATTTGCTGCAACTGTGGGACTCAATTGCCAGCGCAGCCAAATCATCGCCGGCCCCCGCATTTCTCTTCCAAGAAAGTAACGTCATCATTCGTGCGATTCGTGACTATCTGCGCCAAGACGTCGGTGAGGTCATAGTTGATAATAAAGAGGCCTATGATTTGGCGGCTGGCTTTATCCAACAGGTAATGCCCAACTATCGCAGCAAAGTGAAGCTGTACCAAGATGACATCCCCCTATTCAATCGTTACCAGATTGAATCTCAAATCGAAACAGCATTTCAACGCGAGGTTAAACTTCCATCAGGCGGATCAATTGTAATCGATGCGACAGAAGCACTGGTCGCGATTGATATCAACTCCTCACGCGCCACTAAAGGCGGCGATATCGAGGAGACAGCACTTCAAACAAACCTGGAAGCAGCTGATGAAATTGCTCGCCAACTGCGCCTGCGCGACATGGGAGGCCTGATTGTTATCGACTTTATCGACATGCAGCCAGTACGCAATCAACGCGAAGTAGAAAATCGTGTGCGCGACGCCTTGATGATGGACAGGGCGCGCGTACAAATTGGACGCATATCCCGCTTTGGCCTGATGGAAATGTCACGTCAGCGCCTGCGTCCATCCTTGGGAGAGACTCACTCTAAAATCTGCCCACGCTGCGATGGTGTTGGTAGCATTCGTGGCACCCGCTCTCTAGCGCTATCCATTCTTCGACTAGTAGAAGATGAGGCACAAAAAGAACGCAGTGCAGAAATTCGGGCCATATGCCCAGTGTCAGTGGCCACCTACCTCCTCAACGAAAAGCGCAAAACTATTTCCAGCATTGAGGCACGCAACAATACTCGCGTAGTCATAGTGCCCAGCGCCGAATTGATGACACCACATTTTGAAGTCCAGCGTTTACGTGATGACGATGAAGGAACACTGGAGACCAGCTATAAAATCGTCGCCCATACGGATGAAAGCCGAGCAGACGAAGAAGACTTTAAAGCCAAACCTTTGAATACCCCCAAACCCTTGGTGCAACCCAGCAGCCCAAGTCAGCCCGCTCCTGAAGCACCAAAAAAGCCGGGCATGTTCGCACGCCTGTTTAGCTCTATCGGGAATATTTTTAGCAGCGAAAAAAGCGAAGACAACAAGAATAAGCGGGAACACAAACGTGACAGCCGTCGCAACTCAGGGCGCAATAGCCGCCGTGATGGGCGAAATAACCGCCGCGACCGCGGTGACCGCAAAGAGGACCGCGAGATTCTGGACAACCTGGAGCATCGCAGCGCCAGCGAACCCAAGCAACAACGCGAACAAGAAAAACGTGATTTACCTGCTCGCGACTCAAACAATGAATCACGCCGCTCGCGCAACAACCGCGACCAGCAGCGCGAACTTGTTCGCGAACAACCTATTGGCGAAGATGATCAACGCCCACCCAAAAATCGCAACCAGCGCCAGGATCGCGACAATCGCCGTGTCAACAACCGTGAGGAGGCCTCACTGACAACTGAATTGCCTCAAGAGAGCAATGAATCACTGGAAGATAGTGATGATCAACGCCCATCAAAGCGTCCCGCAGGACGTAGGACCCGCACACAACAACGTCGTCGTACACGCAATGATTCGGCATCACCAGTTACAGACTTGGAGGAATCATTCACAACGAGTGAACCCAAAGTTCTGAGCGAGTCTGCCCAGTTAGCGCAACAAATATCTGCTGCTATTGCAGAACACGCACAACAAAAGCCACAGGAAATTAACCCCCAAGAAGTATCATCTTTCGACATCCGTGAGCAGACCGCAGACCTAGAAAATACAACAATCCAAAAACCAATAGAGTCAACCAATAGCCAGAAACAGCCGGAGACACACGTAGCGCAAACACAACATACCTCCTCAGTAGAACATACTGAACCAGAGATATCGACTCCAGGCAATCAAGCCATCAACCCAGAGACAGACAAACTGGAAATTGAGCTATTACCGAAACAAAATGTCACACAAAAAATAACTTTATCGACAGATGAAAATAACGTAATACCAGAGACTGCTTTCGATACCGCCAAAGCACAGACAGAAACAGAAAGTTCAAATGTGCCTACAAGGGCAATTAATGATCCACGAAAAGCGCCTAAACCTGTCGCCAACGTGAGCATAATTACCGAGACAATTGAGGGGCACGTATCCCTGGCTCTAGACACAAGCCTACCACCCAGCGTCGACCACAACCCTCGCCCGTTAAACAGACCATCAAATGACCCTCGCTTGAAAAAGAGAACAAGCTCAGAGTAGTAAATACTGCAGCAAGAATTAAAAGCCGAATTGTTTCCCAATTCGGCTTTTTTGTTGATAGGAAATTAAAACAACACCTAATTTAATTATAAAAAAATTCTTTTTCTCTTGCTCAAAAAAAAAAGCTCTGTATAATTCGCGCAACTCGGAAGGGTGGCAGAGTGGTTTAATGCACCGGTCTTGAAAACCGGCGTAGGTGCGAGCCTACCCAGGGTTCAAATCCCTGCCCTTCCGCCATATTAAAAAGGCGCTAGAGAAATCTAGCGCCTTTTTCTTTAGCGCCCGCAACCTCAATATTCTTGGCTTCAACCTCATCAGTTTGTATCATCACATGAAGGAGAAAAACACAGCTTCAACCCTTCGGCCTCCCATTGATAAAGTGATGGTTTATGATTTTTTCACTAGCTATTTATGCCGCCCCTTATTCATCTCAAACTAGTCAAACAGCTTATGAATTCGCAACCGCTGTATTGCGCCAAGGGCATGTATTACATCGCGTGTTTTTTTATCACGATGGAGTACACAATGCCACATCATTAGCTGCTCCGCCTCAAGATGAATTTAATCTACATAACGCTTGGGACCTTCTCGCAAAAGAACATGATTTGGTCATATGCATAGCTGCAGCTTTAAAACGAGGAGTGCTAAATAAAGAGGAGGCTGATCGCTACAACAAATCAACGCATAATTTAAATGATAATTTTGCCCTCAGCGGTTTGGGTCAATTAATAGAAGCCGCTGTGATTTCTGATCGCTTGATTACTTTTGGTTAAAACCACCCGATGAGCAAAAAACTATTAATTGTTACGCGCCGATCACCCTATGGAGGAAGCTTGGCTCGCGAAGCGCTTGACGTGGCATTAGCAGCATCAATTTATGATCAGGATGTCGGAATACTTTTTATGGATGACGGCGTCTTTCAACTACTAAAAAATCAACAACCTGACAGCGCATACTTCAAAAATTTTGGAGCTAATTTATCTGCTCTATGTCTTTACGGGATAGAAAAAACCTATGCTCACAAGGAATCATTGCAAGAGAGAGGCCTTATCAAGGAAAATCTCATTTTGGACAGTATCCAAATTTTAAGCAATAAAGACGTAGAAGAGCTTTTATATCAACAAGATCATTTACTGAGCTTTTGACATGAGCACGCTACATACCATTAACAAGTCACCCTATACAAACAATGCACTAGCTTCATGCATCAAAGTCTGCGCAGCGAGTGATGCGGTTTTATTATTAGAGGATGGCGTCCTGGGCGCAACAAAGTCTTCACCGCAAGCAGATGCAATATATCGGTTAATTGAATCGGGGGTACGAGTATTCGCAATTAGCTTTGACATAAAAGCAAGGGGGTTGAGTGAGCTTCAGATTGAGTCCGTAGAGCTGGTTGATTATGACGATTTTGTAAAACTCACCATCCAACATCGCTGTGTTCAAAGCTGGTATTAGCATGTATTTGAATATTGATAATCAAAAAGTTCCTGTCGACAAGGATGGATTTCTAGTCAACTTACAGGACTGGACACCAAATATTGCAGAAAAACTTGCACAAGAAGAGGAAATCGAGCTTACACCAGAGCACTGGAAAATAATCCTTCTATTAAGAGAGTTTTACGCTGAATTCCAAATTTCCCCAGCAATGAGAGCACTAGTGAAATATATTGAGAAAAAACTGGGGCCAGAAAAAGGCAGAAGTGTATATCTTCTGAACTTATTTCCACCAAGTCCCGCTAAAATTGCAAGCAAAATTGCTGGCCTACCACGTCCGACCAACTGCTTATAAACCTAGCTAATTTTCTGTTGCGAAAAATAGTCTAACGTCAGTTTCAAAACAACCGGACTCAATAGCCACAAGGATATTAGGTTTGGAATGGCCATCAATGCGTTAAGGGTATCAGCAAGAAGCCAAACAAAATCCAGATGAAAGACTGCGCCACCAAAAACAGCAAAAACCCAGAGAATTCGGAAGGGCGTGACACTTTTTTTACCGGCGAGGTAGATCCAGCACCGCTCTCCATAGTAACTCCAACCCAGTATAGTGGTAAAAGTGAAGACGACTAACGCCGATGCTAACAGGTAAGCCCCCACCCCTGGTAAAGCGGATTCAAATGCAAGAGAAGATAAGCTCGCGCCGCTCGCTCCTCCATTCCATACACCGGTACAAACAATCACTAATCCAGTGAGAGTACAAATCAGAATGGTGTCGATAAAAGTGCCAATCATCCCGATAAGACCTGAACGAACCGGACTATTTGTCACAGCGGCAGCCTGAGCAATCCCAGCAGTTCCAAGCCCTGCCTCATTAGAAAAAATGCCTCTAGCCACTCCATATTGAATGGCCATCAATACTGCGGCCCCAGCAAAACCGCCAGATGCGGCGGCAGGAGTGAAAGCATGGATGAATATTAATGACAGAGCCTCGGGGATCCGTGAAGCATATAAAACCAATACGACTACCGACATCAAAATGTAAGCAATACACATAAATGGAACCAACGAAGCAGCAACCTTGGCAATACGTTTTATCCCCCCCAGAACAACCATAGCTACGGCTAATGTCGTGATTAGCCCGGTGATCCATGTTTCCACACCGAAGGTCACTCTAATAACTTCAGCCATACTGTTTGACTGAACCATATTCCCAATACCAAAGCCTGCCAACCCACCAAAGAGCGCAAATACAAAACCCAGCCAACGCCACGAATGGCTTAAGCCATTTTTGATTGCATACATAGGGCCGCCACTGCATTCACCTCTATCGTCAACATCGCGATAATGCACTGCGAGCACTACTTCAGAATACTTGGTGGCCATTCCGACTAAAGCTGTACACCACATCCAAAACAACGCGCCCGGCCCACCCAAAAAAATCGCTGTTGCTACCCCGGCAATATTTCCAGTGCCAACAGTTGCTGACAAGCATGTCATTAAGGCCTGGAAAGAACTCACTTGACCAAGAGACTTATCATCCTTTGTTCTGCCCTGCCACATTAGACGAAAACCAAGCCCCAGGCGTAAGATTGGCATCCCCTTTAAACCAATCATTAAGTAGAATCCCGTTCCCAAAATGAGAACCAGCATGGGAACGCCCCATACCAAGTTATTTATCTGTGCAACGAGATTATGGATAAAATCCATTCAGATAAGCTCCGAAAAAATAAAAAAGGGGCATAAGCCCCTTTTTGAAGATTTGACATTTTAAGCCGATTCTATTGTTTTAATCGTGCCTTTGGGCAGCACGGCATGCACTGCAACTTTTTGAAATTTAAGCTCTACGTTATTGCCCGTTTCAAGAACTATGTAATTTTCGTCAACTTTGATAACCTTGCCTAGCATGCCACTTGTCATAACAACTTCATCGCCTTTAGCTAGGGCAGCAACCAAGTTTTGGTGTTCTTTCTGACGCTTGCGCTGGGGGCGGATGATGAGCAGGTACATGAAAAGAAACATACCGCCAAACATCAACAAGGTAATCATTGGATTGCCTTGTGGGGCAGCAGCTTCGGTTTGAGCGACTGCAGACGCTATAAAGAAACTCATGAAACTAACCTCTAAGAATAAAGAGCGCCAACTTTACCTGTTTTAAAAGTCTCAGGCAATTGGCACCCTATTCTTAGAACTTTAGAGAGAAAACTCTAAGCATAATCTCGAAAAAGCTTTCTAAAAACACTGGGTGAGAGGCCAGTCCAACGCTTAAATGCGTTGGTGAAACTGGTTCTATCGGAGAAATCCAGCGCCTTAGAAACATTATCAACGCTCATGTGTTCGTCAATCAGGTACTTGATTGCATAATGAAAACGCAATGCATCTCTTATTTGAGCAAAATTAGCATTCTGATTTTGTAGCCGACGCTGCAAGGTACGCTTCGAGAGCTTTAAATCCTCAGCTATACGATCAATGGATAGATCTTCCCGACCCACGCGCTGTTTCAAGGCATCTATCACTCTGGCAGAAACCCCCTCAAATCTAGGGATTTCAGCGATAGACAAGTATTCTTCGTATGATCGAACCTCAGCTCCTGCGAAAGAGTTTTCCGAGGAACCTTCGTTATTCCGGTAAATTCGCTGTAATTGAATCATCCAGGCGTCTCCTTTGCCAATATAAGGCAGTTGTGGAATTTAAGGAGTGTCACTTGTCGGCCAATTAAAGCCAACAGCATCGATATCATCCTTTTGTCGATCAAGCCACACTCGACATAGAAGATTATAGTCTATATCGATTCACAACAAAGAGAAATGCGTATGGTTTTCACATAGCGAACTTTTTATATCACATTTCAATATAAACAGTAGATTTAAATGCCATTTCGCAAAATCGCCAGCACATCCTGATCGTGGGTCTTTGTATTAACCTTTTCCAGTATCCTACAGAGACGCCCGTCTTTATTGATAATAAACGTAGTGCGCAGAATGCCCATGAACTCCTTACCCATAAACTTCTTCAAACCCCAAACTCCATAGGAGTCTGCCACAGCATGATCTTCATCAGAGAGCAGATTAAAACCCAAGCTATATTTATCGGCAAACTTAATAAGTTTGGCTGGGGCATCAGGACTTATGCCCAATACAACAGAATCTAACTTTTCGAACTCAGCTGATGAGGAGTCAATCCCGCAAGCTTGAACCGTACATCCGGGCGTTGATGCTTTAGGATAAAAGTAAAGCACAACATTTTTTTTACCTTTGAATTCTTTCAGCGAGACCTTCTCACCATGCTGATTGCTTAATGTAAAAGCGGGCGCCAGATTATTTATTTTAGGAAGACTCATAATTCAAAAGACCTTGGGCATTTGCAGTTAGGGTTTTTATTTTTTACGTTTTATCACAAATAACGGATCAATCATTCGCATCGTTAAACAAGTTAAATAACGCATCCTTTTCATCAGTCGTAACATTAGTATCGGTGACCAATGGGATATCAATTGGACCTTTAACCAAGTTGCGACCGGCTGCTTTGGCTTGATACAAGCGCGAATCCACTCTTTCGATAAATTCCTGAAAGGTGTAATTATCTGTAGATTTAAATTCATCAACACCCAGGCTAGCTGTCATTTGCACATTTTTTCTATTTATTTTAAGTTCGCTGTTTGCAATTAAAAATCGTAAACGTTCAGCGACATTCAATGCTTGATGTATTTCAGTGCCAGGCAAAATTACAGCAAATTCCTCACCGCCAAAACGGCAGGCAAAATCCAATTTACGTATCGCGACTTTTATTAGCTGGGATACGTGTTGCAAAGCCTGATTACCCAACTCATGACCCCAAGTGTCATTGAATTGTTTGAAATGATCTATATCGAGAATGATCAATGATAGAGGAACCGAGGAGCGACGACTTCGCTCCATTTCCAAGGGTAATATATTGGAGAAAAAACGAAAATTGTACAGTCCGGTCAAAGCATCTGTTTGCACTTGATGACGAAGCTCATCAACTTCATTCCGCAAGCTCAACAACTCATTCATTAGACGGCATTGCTGACCTGTAGCAGGGCAAGATAAATTTTCCGAGTTTGATGACAAGCCTGAGTTATCCATAAGACTTTTAGTCGCGATAAATCTTTAATAAATCGCCATAGTGATCTATGCGTCTGTCGCGCAGATAAGGCCACATGCGACGGACAGCCTCACTTCGCTGCAAATCTATTGTGACCACGGCATTTGCTTCCTGATCGGTAGATGCAACCCATAGAAATTCTCCTTGCGGCCCTGCAATAAAACTATTACCCCAAAAATCCAGACCACAACCACCTGCAGGATCAGGCTCATGCCCTACTCTATTAACACTGACTACAGGCAAACCATTGGCAATCGCATGAGCACGCTGAACTGTCACCCAAGCTTCACGCTGACGCGCTTTTTCCTGGGCATCTTCACCAGGAGTCCAACCAATTGCTGTTGGATAAATTAATAAGTCTGCACCAGCCATCGCCATAAGACGGGCTGCTTCGGGAAACCACTGATCCCAACACACTAAAACACCCAGAGAACCAACCGAGGTTTGGATTGGATAAAAGCCCAAATCGCCAGGAGTAAAATAAAACTTTTCATAGTAACCAGGATCATCTGGTATATGCATTTTGCGATATTTTCCAGCAATAGAGCCGTCTCTCTCTAAAACCACTGCAGTGTTGTGATGCAACCCAACACCACGTTTTTCAAACAGAGAGGCAACTATTACTATGTTTAATTCGCGCGCCAAATCGCCTAACTGATCCGTGCTGGGACCAGGAATGGTTTCAGCCTGATCGAAATGATCACTTATTTCTTGTTGGCAAAAATACAAACCTCGATGCAGCTCTTGAAGAACCACCAACTCAGCTCCCTGTGCAGCCAATACGCGAATATTGTTAAGGGTTTTGGTGAAATTCTCATTCGAATCGGCACTGCATGATTGTTGAATTACACCAACTTTGAGATTTTTTTTGACGTGATTACTGCGCATTAAAGTGGCTCCAAAACACCTTCAGGAATTTGCATGGTAATGCAGTGCAAGCTCCCCCCCTGCTCTATGAGGGCATTACAGGGAATACCGAGGATTTCATACCCAGGAAATGCCTGCGATACAACTTCTAATGCATCTTCATCCATCGGTAATTCATAGATAGGAACTAATACCGCCTCGTTTATCACAAGAAAGTTGGCATAAGTAGATGGCAACCGCGCATCACTCTCACGCCCCAAAACTGGACCCGACCACGGAAGAGGCAGCAAACGATAAGGCTCACCATCAGCATTAGTAAACGTTTTTAACTGCGCTTCCATTTTTTTTAATTCAGCATAATGCTCATCATTTTCATCGTCACATGCCGTATACACAATTGTATTATTGGGACAAAGGCGCGCCAGGGTATCTATATGGCTATCAGTGTCATCGCCCGCAAGATAACCATAATCGAGCCAGTTTATTTTACGCACACCAAATGCTGCTTTTAAGCGTGTCTCTATATCTGTTTTGTTTAAATCCGGATTACGATTTTTATTTAACAAACAAGACGATGTAGTTAATAAAGTGCCCTGACCATCAGTCTCTATAGAGCCGCCCTCAAGCACCCAATCCTGCTCTTCAAAAACGGCATAGGGAAATGCATCTTGATTGAACAACACCTTGGATATTTGATTATCCTGAGCATGAGGAAATTTATTGCCCCAACCATTAAACTGGAAATCAAGTAATCTAAAAACACCGTCCGTCTCTACTGTAATAGGTCCATGATCGCGCGCCCACGTATCGTCACTGGCACAGGGATACAAATGGATATACTCCATAGGAGCACCCATAGCTTCAAGGCGTGCATAAACCTCTTCTTTCATTTGATCGGGCACAGCAATGACGACATCGGCGTAATCAACAATCACTGTTGCCAAAGCCTCATACAACTCAGTGACATCTTCAAGAATCCAGTTCCAAGCAGTATTTTTATGCGGCCAGGTTAACATGACCGCATCCTGTGGCTCCCACTCGGCGGGCAAACGTTGGATAGACATAAAAACACCTCTTTACCAATAAAATGAGCTAATTTTTAGAATATTATAAACAAACCAGAACAGGCATTGTGTGTTTAATCCTTTGGTATTACCTGCTCTTGGGCAGGTAGCGAAATCACTCCGTCAGCGTTTCTTTCCAATACTGTTTTTTGCTGTTTAGTCACAGGGGAACCCACCTGAATAATTGCCGACACTACGCGTTGCGAACGACGATTGGCAGAAACCAGTTCAACATACAACCGCACGTAATGACGCCCTTCGCGTTTTATATTCAGGCTGAGCGGCAAATTATATTTGCCTGTGGAGGCAGGAAGAAAAGTGACCAAATCGATAGGCGATAAAATACTTAGGCCATCACTGGGTGCAACACGCACCGATAACTCTTCAAAAGCCGCAGGCGCATCCAGTATAAGCGTTAGGTCTTGCATGCCCAATGCCGCTAATCCAATCGGTTGTGTATTGCTAATACTGACACTTGCCCCTGGTTTGCCGAGCGTATGAACTGGTGATCGATTACTGTCGCTGTCCGGTGAGCGATTGCCCGAATAGCATGCTTGCGTGAGCATAATAATCAATGAAAAAAACAATATGCTTGATATTTTACTGGCCATAATATTTACCTAATTTGGTAACGCGCGCACATTAAAACACTGCTCAACTGAAGCTGTTACATCTGAATCCAATGCCCTTGCTTCGACCACTTCCAACACATATACACCGGCAGAGAGAAAACGATTAATCGTTTCATCATCGGCAGCAGCAGATTCAGCCTGTGCGATCAATTGCCCCTGCCGGTAAAGGTAGAGATCCGGATCAGAAACACTGGCTCCTAGGAGTGCTGCAGTTGCATTTATCTCATATCTGCCACTGGACACTATATTTAGCAATAAGAACTGGGAAACACCGAGTTTATTGTAGGAACCATTTTCATTGGAGCTACACACATTTACTGAGGTGTTATTGAGCGGAAGATTTTTGTAGACGGGCAAATTAGCAATCGCGCCCCCCGAATTACTTTCACCAGAACCAAAGCGATCGGTGATCGCAATATTTTGTCCGGTCAATAAGCTATCAAACCCGGCACTAACAGCAGGCATAGCTAAGCGTAATTGTTCCGCAAACAGGTATACCGATACAAATGCATCACTGGAGCGATAGTTTTCACGCCTAATAATGGTAAAAACATCGGAAAAATTGCGCGCTGTTTTATTGTTATCACTGGTGTAAAAATTATACAGAACAGATTGGATCGAAGCTTCAGAGTACCAACCACGCACCGCATTATTAATACGATTAACTGTGATTTGAAAACCGCTGGCTTGTGCCTCACCACTGGCATCCCGATAGACGGGATCATCCAGCAACATCGCAGAAAAAGCATTAGCAAAACCTTCGGACATGGCAACTCGCATATCTAACTTATCATCGCCTTGATGGTTACCGCCGATGTTATCCGAGCGAGATAATTTTGCCTCGATATAATGCCCCCATTCATGCAAAATCACATGGCGATCATATTCATCGGTATCTTCGTCTTGGCCACCCAAGAGATAGATTGCATTCAGGTCATCACGATAAAAACTGGTGCCAATTTCACCCAAATCCAGCTCACCATCCGCGGTAATATTGTTTGGACTCCAACGTAATTCGAGCGCGGGTAATTGCACTGAATTATCGGCACCAAGCAACCGCTCAAGGCCAGTATAAATAGAATCAAGAATTGCAAAAGGTGCAGCCACACGCGGTTGGGTATAAGCATTTCCCGTCCATCCCGATGCCGCATGGAGATTACGCACGGCTGTGGATGGTGCAGCAATCAGTAGTGAACCACTCATGGTGTAAAGATCATTATTGCTGGTGTTATCAGTAACTTTAAAATTCCAGCTCGCCTGACTGTTGATTTGCGGTGATAGTAATTGCGCTTTCACACGCACACGCACGGGCAAATCACGGGTTACTGTGAATGAATAATCACCATTGGCCGTAGTTATACCGGAAGACAATATATTGTTATTGGTATCCAGCAATTCTACAACCAATCCCCTGCCCGGCATTGTGGCTGTAGCGGCATAATCGAGGCCGTTATTGGATACATCATGGGGAACAAAGTCATAGGTGACCTGACCTGAAATAACAACAAGACCGGAACTTGCAGAAGACACAGTAGAGGAAATTGAACTGGCCGATGACAACTCAGCACTTGATGACATAACTGCACTTGAGTTTGTGTTTAGTGACGAGGCCTCTGTACTGGATAGTGTGGACAGGGAAGACGCAGGCGCGCTGTTGGGTGCAACGTTTGTGGCCGAGGAAGAACCGCCGCCACAGCCGGAGAATAATGCTGTAAATCCAACAATCCCCACAACAAACAGACAGCGGCTGATACGATGAAATAACGCAAACGATAGGAATTCAGTCATATAAACCTCTGGAGGCACCTAGCCATAATTTTTCGCTGCGCACACTTCTCAGTGCACAATAGCCTCGACGTAAATTATTCAGCTGTGCAAGTATAAACAAAAACCCCGATTAAGCGATTGGTTCGCTGGCGCAACAATGGCATTATCCAGATAATGCAGATACTTCACTGATATTTTTCAAGACACACAATCAGGTCATTAACCTTATGCTGAACATTCTTATTTTCGCGGTAGTGGTCACATCAGCAGTAATTATCAGCGCTCGTTACAAGAGAATGAGCAGCAAAGAACAGCGCAAAACGCTATGGCGCTTGGGCACAGGGATTTTCCTTGGATTGCTGGTTATTTTGGTAGTAACCGGGCGTATGCATTGGATAGGCGCTGCCATAGGTGCTCTGCTACCTTTTTTGCGTGCCGGTTTCGGACTGCTAATGCAAGCATTCCCGCTATGGCTCAAACACAAACAGGATCAGACCCGGAACCAAGGCAATGACCAGACACAACAGCCACCACCAGTCGCAACTGCAGCCATGGATATCAGTGAAGCGCTCGGCATTCTTGGCCTTAACGGAGATTTAAACAAAGGCGAAATTACCCAAGACATGGTGCAAGACGCACATCGTCGACTGATCCAGAAACTCCACCCGGATCGGGGCGGCAACGATTATCTGGCCGCCAAAATCAATCAAGCACGCGATATTTTGATTAACAACATCAACGGTAAACCTTAACCTCTTTGTCACTCATCGCCAAATCGCAATTGATGCACCAGCCACTGTTCCACGGGTTCTGGCTTACTGTACAAATATCCTTGATGGTTAACCAAAGCCCGCTCATTCAAAAAGTTCGCCTGCGCTTCGGTTTCTACTCCCTCAGCAACAACACGCAGACGCAAATGTTTTGCCACAGCCAGAATAGTTTCCACCAAAACTGCATCACCGCTGTTTTCCGGTGCGTCCTGCACAAACATTTTATCAATTTTTAATTCATGGATTGGCAGGCGTTTCAAATAAGACAGAGATGAATACCCCGTGCCAAAATCATCGATAGAAAAATGAATACCTAATGTAGTTAATTCACTCATTTTGGCGATAGCATCATTCACATTGTCAACCAATAAACCTTCCGTTATTTCCAGCGTAAGTTTTCCCGCATCAACGCCGGTATAGGCAATAGTACTTTTGATCCAATTGACAAAATTGCTGTGCCTGAAGTGACGCGGGCTGATATTGATAGCGATACGCAGAGGACGCTCACGCAATGGATCACTTGCTAACAAGCGGCAGACTTGCTCAAACACCCACTTATCGATATCGGCAATTAAATCCGTGTCTTCAGCAACTGGAATAAACATTACCGGTGGCACCAAGCCACGCTGCGGATGCAACCAGCGCACCAAAGCCTCTGCACCGACCAACTTGCCTTTAGCATCAACCTGCGACTGCAGATAAAGCTGCAGCTCACCGCGCGCTATACCTTGGCGCAACTCGCGCTCGACCTGAAAGTAATGCTCAGCGTTATTGCGCATTTCTGCTTCTTTTTATTCTATGGATTTGGCTAACAGATGAATATAACGCCCAAGGGAGCGGTATGGCTCCTGTTGTGAAAAAGCCAACTCCATTTGTAACAATTGCTCCGGCGCGCGCGCGCGATGCTCCTCATTAAAAATATAGTCGTGAAATACCCGAATACCACTGTGGGCTAACACTACCAACGGCAATTCCATGAGCCACTGCATTACCCGGTTGGGGTCAAGGGGGTTGATCGGGGTAAGGCTTCCTTTGGAGCCGCCGTAACTCTGCTCGATGATTTTTTTAAAGTTGGTACGCAGCAGATTTTTATAAATCAAGGAGTTCAGGTTGTAAAAAGTCAGGGATAAATAACCACCCGGTTTCATATGTCGCAATAAACATGGCAATAATTCTTTGGGTTCTTGCATCCACTCCATCACCGCGTGGCAAATTACCAAGTCAAAGGTTAGCTCTGCCAGTGACAAATGTTGGGGCAAGTCCTGCAAGGCGCAGTGAATGAGCTGGACATTTTCCCCCAAGCCGGCCTCGATCACTTGTTGTTCGGCAAGTTTCAACATCTCAGCCGAAATATCACAAATCACCACCTTATGCCCGGCTTTGGCTAATTGCAGGGAAAATTGTCCCTGGCCACCACCTGCATCCAAAATACGCCAGGTGCGGGTTTCGCAACCGAAAGGTACAGCGGGAATATGTTCACTGCAGTCCCGTTCAAGCACCGCCAGACGAATATCGCCCTTCAAACCACCGTAAATATTCTTTTTAAAGCGTTTCGCCAAATCATCAAAGTTGCGATCCTGACTGCTGGATTCTTTTGCCATATACTTTCCGTTCACTCAATTAATTGGCGCCACACGCTTGCACGAGCCAAATCCCGACAATAACTGGTTGGTTTACATGATCCTCACCAGTGACAACCAAGTCTACACTGGAATTACGACTGACATGCCCCGCCGCTGGCAGGCCCATTCTTCAGGCCGCGCGGGGGCACGCTATTTTCGTGGCCGCGCACCTGTGCAGCTGTGTTTTTTGGAGGCCGGTCACACTCGCTCCAGTGCCAGTAAACGCGAATACGCACTCAAAGCACTAACTGCCAAAGCCAAACGATCCCTGATTAGCCAACAGCAATCTGCCTGTTTATTGTTAATGGAAAAACTCGGCATAGCACACCTTGCCCAACGGGATAAATCGCCAGTTGCAAGCCAGCCAGGATTGCAGGATGAATAAGGCTTCACATTCACGCACTTGCTGCAACCATTGCTTGCGCCCCTTGTCCACTTGTCTGTGCCGGTTTATTCAAACTATCGACAATCAGGTGGAGTTAGTACTATTGCAACACCCGGATGAATCCACCAATGCAAAAAATACGGCGGGTTTGTTGCATTTAAGTTTAAAAAACAGCCAGCTGTTGGTGGGCGAAAAGTTTACAGATACGCTGTTGCAGCCCCTGCTCCACGCAGATGGACGACTTCCCCTGTTGCTCTACCCCGCGCTGGCGGACTACCGCTCGCTGGGGATAAGGCCTCCACCGGCCACACCTGATCTGGGCAAGATTTACGCGCAACAACTGCGCTTGATTGTGATTGATGCCACCTGGCGCAAGAGCCGAAAAATGCTCTATCTCAACCCGATGTTGCAAGAATTGCCGCTGTTGAGCCTGGACAATACACCGCCGTCCATTTACAAAATTCGCAAGGCGCATAGCGAAAATCAGCTTTCAACACTGGAGGCAAGTTGCTACGCTCTACAACAACTTGAACGGCGCGCTGTTCACTACGAACCGCTACTGCAGGCGATGGTGAATTTTATTGCACAACTCGCGGCCTTTATTCCCCAGCAAAATAACTGAGCAGCGATAAATACCTGATATTTCTCCAGCGCGTTTTTTATCACGCGAACTGCAAACCTGATTATCCAGAATTTTCCAAGAGAGTTATGACCTTATGAGTTATCCAACGTTTGAATTATTGCGCAGCCAGGATATAGATGCATTGAAGATTCGTGTCGAAGAATATCGCCATAAAGTAACCGGTGCGCAGCACATTCATTTGGCGGCTGACAATAATGAAAACGTTTTTCTTGTCGCGCTGCGTACAGTGCCCCATGACTCTACCGGCGTGGCCCACATACTTGAGCACACCGCACTGTGCGGGAGCCAAAAATATCCGGTGCGTGATCCTTTTTTTATGATGGTGCGCCGTTCGCTCAATACTTTTATGAATGCCTTCACCAGCTCTGATTGGACGGCCTACCCTTTTGCCAGCCAGAACCAGAAAGATTTTAATAATTTGTTAGATGTCTATTTGGATGCAGTGTTTTTTTCGCGTCTGGACGAGCTGGATTTTGCGCAGGAAGGTCACCGCGTTGAGTTTGCCGAAACCGATAACCCCGATTCGGATCTGGTATTTAAAGGTGTGGTGTTTAATGAAATGAAAGGCGCAATGAGCTCCGTCTCTTCGCAGCTCTGGCATACCCTCTGTAAATACCTGTTTCCAACAACAACCTATCACTACAACAGCGGTGGTGAGCCGGAAGATATTCCTAATTTAACTTATACCCAATTGAAAGAGTTTTATCGCACCCACTATCACCCCAGCAATGCGATTTTCATGACCTATGGCGATATACCGGCGGCCGTGCATCAAGAGAAATTTGAAACCCGCGCGTTAAGCCAATTTGACGCCTTGGATGAAGTGATCGCTGTGGGCGATGAAAAGCGCTATCACGCACCGATTGCGGTCGAAGAGGCTTATCCGATTGACGAGAGCGATGCCGATAATCTGGATGAAAAAAATCATCTGGTCCTGGCTTGGCTGCTAGGTAAAACCACCAACCTCGATGAATCGCTGGAAGCACAGTTGGTATCCAATATTCTGTTGGATAACAGCGCCTCCCCGCTGCAACAAGCACTGGAAACTACCGAGCTGGGACAAGCGCCCTCGCCTTTGTGTGGGCTGGATGATTCATCCCGTGAAATGGCGTTTGTCTGCGGCCTGGAAGGTTGCAAACTGGAGGATGTCACTAAAGTGGAAGCGCTGATTTTGGATACCCTGCGCAAGGTCGCCGAGCAAGGCATACCACAAGAACAAATTGCAGCATCACTTCACCAGTTGGAATTATCCCAGCGCGAGGTGGGGGGTGATGGTTATCCCTACGGTTTGCAGCTAATCCTTACCGGACTCACCTCGGCTACCCATCGCGGCGATCCTATCGCCCTGCTGGATGTGGATGCGGCACTGGAAAATCTGCGCCGTAAAACCCAGGACCCGGCGTTTATCCAAACGGCGGTGCGCAAATGGTTGCTGGATAACCCGCACCGTGTGCGCCTGACCCTGCGCCCGGACGCACACATGGGCGAGCGGATCAAGGCTGCAGAAAGCGCCCGTTTAGCAGCGATGAAAGCCGGGCTGAGCGAGCAACAAAAGCAGGCGATTATCGCGCGTTCCCATGCCCTGCAGGAGCGCCAACAGCAGCACGACGATGAAAGTATTCTGCCCAAAGTGGATTTGACCGATATTCCCGCTAACCTGCACTACACCGCAGGCAGCCACGAGCTATTGCATCACTACCCACTGCGCCGTTACGCAGCAGGTACTAACGGCCTTGTCTACCAACAAATCACTTGCAAACTGCCTGCGCTCACCGAAGCGCAGATTAAAATCCTGCCTTTCTACTGTATTTGTCTGACTGAGCTGGGCGCGGGCGATAAAGACTACCTGGCTACCCAGCGCTGGCAGGCAGAAGTGGTTGGTTCCATCAGCGCGTTTAGCAGCATTCGCGGCGCCAGTGATGATGTGCAGGCAATAGATGCCTACCTGACACTCTCTGCCAAAGCATTGAGCCGTAACAGTGCGGCACTTAACGACTTGATGCAGACCACCTTGTTGGAAGTACGTTTTGACGAGCACAGTCGCATCCGCGAGCTGATCGCCCAAAGCCGTGCGCGCCGCGAGCAAAGTATTACCGGTAATGGCCACAGCCTTGCCATGACCGCTGCCTGCGCAGGCATGAGCCCGGCCGCCAGGGTATCGCACCAATTAAGCGGACTTGAGGGAATTGCCGCGATCAAAGCTTTGGATAATTCACTGAACGATGCCCAAGCCCTGGCCGGTTTCGCTGCGCAGCTCAAGGCCATCCACCAACTGGTGCTGACCGCTCCCAAGCAATTTTTGATTGTGGGTGAGCAAGAACATCTGGATATCTATCGCGACAACCTGCAGGCGCGCTGGCCAGCGGAAGCCGCCAACAATGACTTCGCCCACTTCACCCTGCCCCCGGTGAAAGAAACCATTCGCGAGGCTTGGATCACCAATACCCAAGTTAACTTCTGTGCCAAAGCCTACCCCACAGTGCCTAGTGATCACCCGGACGCTGCAGCACTTACGGTGCTGGGCGGCTTTCTGCGCAATGGCTTTTTGCATCGCACCATTCGCGAACAGGGTGGCGCTTACGGTGGTGGTGCGAGTCAGGACAGCAACAGTGCTGCTTTTCGCTTTTACTCCTACCGCGACCCGCGCTTAACAGAAACTCTGGCGGATTTCGATGCATCACTGGAATGGCTGCAAACGACCGATCACCCATGGCAGGCGGTGGAAGAAGCCATTCTGGGCGTGATTGGCAGTATTGATAAACCCGGCTCGCCCGCCGGCGAGGCAAAATCCACCTACCAGGCTGAATTGTTTGGTCGCACCCGCGAAAAACGCGAGCAATTCCGCAACCGGGTATTGGCGGTGACCGCTGAGGATTTAAAGCGTGTTGCAGCCACTTATCTGCAAACAGAAAAAGCCAGCATCGCGCTGGTTACCCATGCGGGCCAGAAGGATATTGTTGAACGCCTGGGCCTTGCTATAAAGACCTGTTAGTGGTGCTGCTGGCGCTGCAATCAAGTGTGCCGGGGCGCATAGATTTGCCCCGGCCAGATAGTTTTGAAGCATAAAGTCATCTAGTATTGCCGGATCAATCCGAACAATAACTGGCATGACGCTGACCTCAACCTATGACCACCAAACCGCTTGATTACAGCGCTGCCTCCCACCCGGGACTCACCCGCAGCAATAACGAAGACTGCTTTCTCAGCAAGCCGGAACAGGGTCTATGGTTGGTCGCCGATGGAATGGGCGGGCACGAAGCCGGCGAAGTCGCCAGCGCCATAGTGCGCGACACCATCGAACAAAACACTCGCAACAATCCCCAGCTGTCGTTATTGGATGCTATCCAGCAGGCACACCTGAGTATTATTCGCTCGGCGCGCCAGGGGGTGGGGGCGCCGGGTATGGGGTCAACCGTTGTCGCCTTAAAAAGCCATAAAGATCGCTATCAAATTGCCTGGGTTGGCGACAGCCGCGCTTACCTTTGGACACCCAACCGCGAAGGCGGACGCCTGGAACAACTGAGCACTGATCACTCCTACGTACAGATGTTGGTGGAGAGCGGTGCAATAAAAGCCGAGGACGCCGATTTCCACCCGGAAAAAAATATCATTACCCAATGTCTGGGCATGCAGGAATTACCGCTGGTAAAAGTGGATCATCTGGAGAACCAATGGCAGGAAAACCAGTGGGTGTTGCTCTGCAGCGATGGATTGACCGATGAGGTCAACGACAAAACCATCGCCCAAATTTTATGTGACTCAACTGATTGCCTGGCAGCAGTTGATCAATTGATGCATGCCGCACTCACCAACGGCGGGCGCGACAATATCACCCTGCAAATTATTGAATCACCGGTGCGGCCAGCCGAGCCGCGTAAACACTTAAAAGAATTGATTCCGCAATTGACCGGCAACCTCAAACAGGACAGCTGGATTTTTGGCTTGTCCATCGCCTCGCTGCTGGGGCTGTTGCTTTATGTTGTGCTGAGCTGATGCGCTCAGGGGGCACGGATTGTCGAGCCGCGTTTAAACCTTATAACCTTGTTAAAACCTCATAAATAGATACTTGTTGTTATGGCGCTGCAAATTCCCGGTTACCGGGTAGTTCGAAAAATAAATCAGGGTGGCATGTCCACCGTTTACCTCGCGATTCAAATTAGCGTGGGGCGTGTTGTCGCCTTGAAGGTGATGAACCCACAACTTAATAATGACCCGGCGTTCAGCGAACGCTTCCAGCGCGAGGCCACCATTGTCGGCCAATTATCCCACCCGAATATAGTGGCGATTTACGACATAGGCCGCCATGAAGATTTAAATTACATCGCCATGGATTACCTACCCAACGGCTCGGTACATGACCGCATGTCCACAGGTCTGACGGGTGAAGAAGTGCTGCGTGTGATTCGCGAAGTAGCCAGCGCGCTGGATCATGCCCACGAAAAAGGCTATGTGCATCGCGATATAAAACCGGAAAATATTTTATTCCGCACCGACAATTCCGCAGTACTGTCTGACTTTGGGGTTGCGCGGGGAGTATCGGCCAATTCGCGCATGACTCATGTGGGCACTGTTGTGGGCACACCGCACTACATGAGCCCGGAACAAACCAAAGGCAATAATGTTGATGGCCGCTCGGATTTATACAGCCTGGGCATTGTCTTTTATGAAATGCTCACCGGCAGCTTGCCCTACCAGGGTGAAGAGGCTGTGACCATTGCGCTTAAACACATCAGCGCCCCTATTCCCAAGCTGCCACTGCAATATCTCGCCTATCAAAAAATTCTGGATAAATTGCTCGCCAAAGATCCCGAGCAGCGCTTTCAACGCGGGCGCGATTTAATTCAAGCCATCGATGAGCTGGAAAAAAATTTCCATACACCGCTCACCAGTAGCGTGCACCCCACTGACCTTACGGTGATTGCCCTGGCGCGTGCACTGGTCAACGCCACTGTGCATGCCCTGCGCTGGCGCTGGAATAAATTGCGCGCGTTGCGCTGGAGCCCGGAGCGCGGTTTTTATGCGCGCCCCTCCTCCAAAATTACCGAGATTTTTTTCAACGAGGGCCAATCATCAATCCATTCCCAGCGAACCCAAATCGCTACGCGGGTGAATGGTGCTCTGGATGAACAACACGCACATCGCAAAAAACTGGCCCTTGGCCTTTTGTTAGTTGCTGCCCTGCTCGGCCTTGGTGTTTGGTGGAATAAAGGCTTGCAGGAAATATCGCCCAACTCCGCAGAGACCATTGCAACAAACAGTGCTGCAAACAACACCACAAACAACACCAACAACCCGGCACAAATATCCAACACCCAATTTGCCGGTGCTCAGCCAGTAGCAACAGCGGCACCGCCTATGGCTAACGATTCAGACGCTGGCAGTAACATGGCCGCGACAGACATGATGAGCGGCAACCTCGCGGTAGAATCCAGCGCAGCGGCCAGCAGTGAACCACTAGTCACCTTTGCGCTGCGGGTTAAAACTGTTCCCGCTCAAGCGCGGGTGCGGGTGTTAAACATTCCCGAGCGCTACCAACCGGGCATGCAATTACCGCCCGGCTCTTACCACATTGAAGTGAGTCACCCTGGCTACGATATGCAGCGCAGCTGGGTAGAAATTACCGATCAGGATCTATCGCCGGCGTTCACCCTGACGCAAAGCCTGAAACCGGGTGAAGCCATGAGCAGTCAATTAGTGGCAGCGATTAAAAGTCAGGGGCCGGAGATGGTGCGTATTCCCACCGGCAGTTTTTTAATGGGACACAAAGACAGCGTGATAGCTATGCCGGTTCACAAAGTCACCATTAATAAAGCCATCGCCATGAGCAAATATGAAATCACCTTTGATGATTACGATATTTTTGCCCAGGCAACTAACCGCGCGCTGCCCAGCGACAACCGCTGGGGGCGCGGCAATCGCCCGGTGATCAATGTGAACTTTGAAGATGCTCGCGCCTACGCCAAGTGGCTGAGTGAAACCACCGGCAAAAAATACCGCCTGCCAACGGAAGCAGAGTGGGAGTATGTCGCGCGCGCAAATAGCAAAAGCTTATTTTGGTGGGGCGAGGATGTGAAGGATGCCGCTGGCCGAGCCAATTGTCGCCGTGGTTGCAACAGCAAATTCTCTGGCTTGTTCGGTGCCAAAACTGCACCGGTTGGCAGCTACCCCGCTAATGCGTTTGGCATTTACGATACCGCCGGCAACGTAGCCGAGTGGGTGGAGGATTGTTTTGCCGACAACTACAACCTGCACCCTAAAAATGGCCAGGCGCTGCTGATAAAAAATTGTGATGCGCGCGTGGTGCGCGGCGGTTCTGCCAAAGATAACGCTGACCGTCTAGCAAGCCATATTCGCGATTATCACCATGCGGAGATCTTTGACTCCCACTTGGGTTTCCGCGTGGTAATGGATTTATAAAAAACCACACTTATTCACGCTATGGAAATTAAAAAGCCCTTGCCGGATAGTTCGACAAGGGCTTTTTTGTACCGCTGAGTTTTTAGCGCCGAATTACGCTTGTCTAACCAAAACAGCAACAAACATGGTGTCAGCATTTACGTCTGGAGCGCCCAGCAAGGTTTGCGATTCCAGAGTAAAGCCCGGATGCTGGCTTAAAAACCATTGCACTTGCTGCTCATTTTCACTCACTTGCCAGCTGCAGGTGGCGTAGACCAAACGGCCCCCGCTGCGCACAGCCGGAGCGGCATGGGCCAGTAATTGTTGTTGCAGTGCGATCAACTCGGCCGTATCGGTCAGGTCAAAGCGCCAGCGAGCGTCAGGGTTGCGGCGCCAGGTGCCGGATGAACTGCAAGGTGCGTCAATTAGCACCCAATCAAACCCGTTTTGCTGTGCCGCTTCTTTGGGCAGGCGCAAAGCGTCGGCACCATCCCAGGTAAAGGCACGCACATTAAAGATATCCGCACGTTTCGCGCGACGTTTTAACTCATCCAATTTATAGGCGTGTAAATCAGTCGCAAAGACGGCCCCTTTGTTATTCATTCGCGCGGCAATCGCCAGGGTTTTTCCGCCGGCGCCAGCGCACGCATCCCACACTTTCTGTCCCGGTTTGGCAGCTACGGCCGCTGCGATTTGTTGGCTGGCGAGATCCTGGATTTCTACCAAACCCTCTTTGTAAACCTGGGTGGTATGAATCCCTGCTCCGCCCCGGGCAGCCAAGCCTTGCTCATCCAGCAATACCTTCACACCCTGCTGCTCCAGGCTGCTGGCCACTTCAGCTGGCTGCGCATTTTTTTGCACCCGCAACCACAGCGGCGGTGTGCTGACTTGCTGGGCGATAAACTCGTGCAGCGTCTGCTCACTCCAGCCACTCAGGGTTTGACGCGCCTTTAACAGATCTCCCCACTGCGGACGCAAACCATGCCACAACAAAAAGACCGGCAAGCCAGCAGTATTTAACTGGCTGACCCATTCATTGAAAAACGCGCGGCGCGCTTGCGCATCGCGCAACTGTGCCTGATTTTTTTTGGCTTGGTCGCCCTGCACCCGCAATTGAATCCAGTACCAAAAGGCAATGGGGGATATCGCCTGTAAATCGCGCGGGTGCCATCCAGAATCCCAGTGGCTCCAATCAGGCACCGGCGCTGAAGCGTCAAGGCTACTGCGATAGGCATGCTCAAGCGCGGCGGCTAGCTGCTGGAAACGCAGCGCTGAAAACATCGCAAGGCTAAGTGCAATCGTGTCTGCCGCTTCAGTGGCTGCACGCGCTGCGGTAGTTTTGGCCGGTTTAAATTTGTTGTGCTTTTTAACCTCATCGTACTCGGGTTTGGATGTTGGGCCGGAATGCGCAAGGGGCCGCACTGCCGTTTTTAACCACTTGTCCAAGGGTTGTGTGCCAGCTACCGCCAGCCAGGCACGCCATAGCGGCACCAGGCGTGAATCTTCGTAATTCAGGGCATCTGCAGTAACGCCAGTGGGAGTTGAAAAAGTCTGCTCAGTAAAATTTTGCATAAGTGCCAGTGCCAGAATCAGATGGGCCCATAATCAGGGGACGAATAAAAAAGCGTCATTCTATCAGCCAACCCCGGCTTAAGCTGCTATCGCCCGGGCCGCAAAGTAAATGCAGGTAATTTTTTGTTTATCGGTTTGCACAGAGTCACCTTGACGATTACAACTAGCTTCAGGAATGCGGCCAAGCGGCTGCTCAATTTTTGAAATGCTGAGGTAAATAACATGAGTCAGGTATCACGTCGCCAGGTATTAAAAACGCTGGGAGCGATGGGCCTTATTGCCAGCGCACCCGGTGTGTTTGCCAACAATATTGGGCGCAAGCGCCTTGGAGTGGCGCTGGTTGGATTGGGCTATTACAGCCGGGACTTACTCGCCCCTGCCTTGCAATTAACACAACACTGCTATCTGGCCGGCATAGTGACCGGTTCGCCAGAAAAAATTCCACAGTGGCAAAAAAATTATCGCATCGCTGATTACAACGTATACAACTACGACAACATGCACCAGTTGGCAAACAACCCGGATATCGATGTGGTTTATGTAGTCACACCCACCGGCACCCACAAAAAATTTACCGAAATTGCCGCCAATGCAGGCAAACATGTGTGGTGTGAAAAACCCATGGCGATGAATGCACGTGAATGCCAGGACATGATTGATGTGTGCAAAAAAAATAAAGTGCAGCTCACCATTGGCTATCGCATGCAGCACGAACCCAACACCCAGCGCATCATGCAATTTGCCAAACAAAAACCCTATGGCGATATCAAAACCATCATCGCCGAAGCGGGTTACAACGGCACAGGAGCCAGTTATTCCTGGCGTGCTGATCCAACCATGGGTGGCGGCGCCATGTATGACATGGGGGTGTACCCCTTGAATGCAGCGCGTTATACCGCTGGCGAAGAGCCCATCGCCGTTGCTTCAGCAACAATGAACAGCACCACCGAGGTATATAAAAATGTGGATGAAACCACCCACTTTGAGTTGGAGTTTGCCAGCGGTGCACGTGCAAAATGCGCTACCAGCTATGCACAAAGCATGAATCACTTGCGCGCTGAATGCGCCAAGGGCTGGTACGAATTAAAACCCTTCCAGTCCTATAGCGGTGTAAAAGGCCAGACCAGTAGCGGAATTATTTTGCCTGCGGCGCCAGAGAACCAGCAAGCGCGCCAAATGGATAACGATGCCCTGGCGATCATCAATAAATCACCTGTGCTGGTTCCGGGTGAGGAAGGCATGAAAGATATCATTATCGTGGAAGCCGTTTTCAAAGCGGCAAAAGAAGGCAAACGCATCAAGCTTTAATGAATTGCAATTGATGTCGCGGAACCGCTCCCGCAAAAAACGGCGGGAGTGGGTCGCACAATTTACAGTATTTCCGCAAAACGCTGCTGGAACCAAATAATTACCGGGTAAGCAGCGAGCCAAATCCAAAAAAAACGATTCAAACCAAACAAACACGCATTCGCCAAATGAAATAATCCGGCGATGAATAATGCAATAAAAAGCAGTGTCTGATTCAGCAGCGCCAGGGGAAATAATAATTCAAACCCGATAACGGCCCAGCTCATCAGCCATAACAAACGCGGTTTTTGCGCCCAAGTCCGCACATTATTACTCACTGGATAAGCGCTTAACGCAAACACTTGCTGCAATGCCTCACCGCCGCGCCACTGCGGATTAATTACCTTCACCCAACCCGACTGGAAATACGAAAGTGTTAATTGAATTGCCAAATACCCCAAGGCGATTTCCTGCCAATATCGGCTCTGCGCCAGGTGGGATAAACACAAACACAGCAGCACCAATAAAGTCATAGTATCGCTGCCACCGTTATAGGGGCCGCGATAGCGACTGATCAAAACCGCAGCAGTTCCAAGCAATACCAATTCAACAAACAGCGGTTGAAATCCCGCCATCAATAGAATTGCCAAAGGCGCGCGCACCAAGGCCAGTTTTTTCTCCCAGGACAAGCCGCGCAACAATTCCACGCTCTGCTGGAAAATAGCAAAACCCAAGATTATTTCTGCCCAGCGAACCGCCAGTTCCAGCGTCACTGCCCTGCCTCCTGCAATAGAATCGGTTCAGACATAAACACTACATCATCGCGCACCTGCCCCGCCTCATCAGTCAAAGCACGCACACGAAATACCAAATAACGCGCCGCCCCTGCCTTAAGCTCGCCAGTATTAACCGCATGCAATAACCGCTCGGCGATTTGTTGCGCATGAAATGCGGAATCGCACTCCAATAAATGTTCAGCGCAAGTATTTAAATACAAACGCTCATTCCACACCGGATTAAAAAACAAACACTGCACACCAGCAGCAAGAGTCAATCGCTCTTGCAGTGAACGAAACGGCAACCACTCCAGGGGCTGAGCATTTTTTTCACCGAGCCAACCGATATCAATGCGCGGCGAAGGGCCAATGCTGCTGAAAAAGCGCCAGGAGGGGAAGAGAATGGGAAGAAGGAGTTTTAACATTCAAGTCTCAACCGGGATTATTTTTAAACGGCTTTGTGTTTCAACTTCTCAATCTCATCCCGCAGTTTGGCAGCTACTTCAAATTCCAGATCTTTAGCGGCCTGGAACATTTGTTTTTCCATCAGCTCGATGGTTTTCCAAATATCTTTGCCGTTGGCCTCTACTTTGTATTTGCCGCTGCGCTCGGCGATAGCCATGGCTTTGTTGCGCGCGCTGCGGCCACCGGCGCCGGGCACCACTGAACCTTCCAAAATATCGGTGATATTTTTATTGATACTTTTGGGTGTAATGCCATGTTTGAGGTTGTGGTCAATTTGTTTTTGGCGGCGACGATCGGTTTCGTCAATGGCACGTTGCATGGAGCCGGTGATATTGTCGGCGTATAAAATGGCTTTGCCGCGCATGTTACGCGCCGCGCGGCCAATGGTTTGTATCAGTGAGCGATCGGAACGCAAAAAACCTTCTTTATCTGCATCCAGAATCGCCACCAGCGACACTTCCGGCATATCCAAACCTTCGCGCAATAAGTTAATGCCAACCAGCACATCAAATTGGCCTAAACGTAAATCGCGAATAATTTCCACGCGCTCAACCGTATCAATATCCGAGTGTAAATAGCGCACGCGCACACCGTGTTCGCCCAAATATTCAGTGAGGTCTTCCGCCATACGTTTGGTGAGCACAGTAATTAATACGCGGTCGCCCTGCTCTACGCGCAAACGAATTTCCGAGAGCACATCATCCACCTGGGTGGTGGCCGGGCGTATTTCAATTTCGGGATCAATCAAACCGGTGGGGCGAACTACCTGCTCTACCACTTGCCCTTGTTTTTCGGCTTCGTATTTACCGGGTGTGGCCGAGACCATGATCATTTGCGGCGCAATGTGTTCCCATTCGTCAAACCGCATGGGGCGATTGTCCAGCGCAGAGGGCAAACGAAAACCGTATTCCACCAGCGTTTCTTTGCGCGAGCGGTCGCCCTTGTACATGGCACCAATTTGCGGAATGGTCACGTGGCTTTCATCGATAACCAATAAAGCATCGGGAGGTAAATAATCAAACAAGGTGGGCGGCGCTTCGCCGGGATTGCGACCCGACAAATAGCGTGAATAGTTTTCAATGCCGTTGCAGTAACCCAATTCCTGCATCATTTCCAAATCAAATCGGGTGCGCTGTTCCAAGCGCTGGGCTTCTAATAATTTGTTATTTTCACGCAGATATTCAAGACGCTGGCGCAATTCTTCTTTGATATTTTCAATTGCTTCAAGGATCTGTTCGCGCGGCGTTACATAGTGGGATTTTGGATAAATAGTAAAGCGCGCTACTTTTTGCAGTACCTCACCGGTGAGTGGATCAAAAATTGAAATTTGCTCCACTTCATCATCAAACAATTCAATACGCACCGCTTCAATATCGGAATCGGCCGGATAAATATCAATCACTTCGCCGCGCACACGATAAGTGGCGCGCGCGAAATCCATATCGTTGCGGGTGTATTGCAGTTCTGCCAGGCGGCGCAAAATCTGGCGCTGATCAATTTTGTCGCCGCGCACTATATGCAGCAACATTTTCATATAGGCGTCAGGGTCGCCCAAACCATAAATAGCAGAAACCGAAGCGATAATAATCGCGTCTTTGCGCTCCAATAATGCCTTGGTGGCCGATAAGCGCATTTGCTCTATGTGTTCGTTTACCGCCGAATCCTTTTCAATAAACGTGTCTGACGATGGCACATAGGCTTCGGGTTGGTAATAGTCGTAGTAGGAAACAAAATATTCCACGGCATTGTTGGGAAAAAACTCCTTAAATTCGCCATACAACTGCGCCGCCAGAGTTTTGTTGTGCGCCATGATCAAGGTTGGCCGCTGTACCTGCGCAATCACATTGGCAATGGTGAAGGTTTTACCGGAACCGGTAACCCCGAGCAGGGTCTGGTGTGACAAGCCGGCCTCTATGCCCTGCACCAAACCGGCAATCGCCGTAGGCTGATCACCAGCGGGTGCAAACTCGCTATTAACCACAAATTGTTTAGACATAATCACTCAACAAAGGCGTAAAAATTGACGTAGACAAGGATTGTAACTAAATCTCTTTGGGATCAGGATTCATTTATGTCAGGAATCAATCGAAGGAGGTTTGTATGAACGAATACCGCACCGAATATGACAGCATGGGCGAGGTTCAAGTGCCCAAAACCGCGCTTTACGGCGCACAAACCCAGCGGGCGCTGGATAACTTTGCGATCAGCAGCCTTACCCTTCCCCACCGTTTTATTCATGCGCTGGTACACATAAAAAAAGCCGCCGCGCTGGCCAACCAGCAATTGGGCTTGCTGGACGCTGACTTGGCGTGGGCGATTGCCGCTGCCTGCGACAGTATCCTCGCAGGGCATTACGTGGATCAGTTTCCGGTAGATGTGTTTCAGACCGGCTCAGGCACCAGCACCAATATGAACGTCAATGAAGTGATTGCCCATATCGCCAGTGATTTGGCAGGGCAAAAGGTGCATGCCAACGACCATGTGAACATGAGCCAGAGTAGCAATGACGTGATTCCCAGTGCGATTCATATCAGCGCCGCCCTGGCGCTCAAACAACAATTGTTCCCCGCACTGGAAGAACTACACACCAGCCTGCTGGGCAAAGCCGAGGCGCTGGATGAGGTGATTAAAACCGGTCGCACCCATTTGATGGATGCCATGCCTATTACTTTTGGGCAAGAAATTAGCGGCTGGGCCAGCCAAATTGAAAGTAACTATGTGCGTTTGCAAATGCTGCACCCAAGCCTCCTACATCTAGCCCAAGGCGGCACGGCGGTGGGTACTGGCGTAAACGCCCATGTGGATTTTGCCGGCAAAGTGGCTGAACACTTATCAGAGGCAACCGGCCTGATGTTCACTCCGGCCGATAATTATTTTGCGCTTATGAGCGCCCAGGACACTGCCGTGGCCACCTCCGGGCAACTGAGAACACTGGCGGTTAGCCTGATGAAAATTGCCAACGATTTGCGTTGGATGAACTCCGGCCCGCTTGCCGGCCTTGCCGAAATCAGCCTCAAACCTTTGCAGCCGGGTTCATCCATCATGCCTGGCAAGGTGAACCCGGTCATTCCGGAAGCGGTGTGTATGGTGTGTGCGCAGGTAATGGGTAATGACGCCAGTATCGCTATTGCCGGTCAGTCGGGAAACTTCCAATTGAATGTGATGCTGCCGCTGATTGCCTACAACCTGCTGCAATCCATTGAGCTATTAAGCAATGCCTGCAATGAGTTGGCCGATAAAACTATCGCCACATTTATTGTTAATCATGCGAGTGTGGAAAAAGCTTTGGTGCAAAACCCGATTTTGGTAACCGCGTTAAACCCGCTAATCGGCTATGAAAAAGCGGCAGCCATTGCCAAACTGGCCTATCGCGAAGAGCGCGCCATTATCGATGTAGCTCAAGAGCACACAGACTTGAGCCGTGCGCAGTTGGAGGAGTTATTAAACCCGGCAAAACTGACTCGCGGCGGCATTTAATACTGACCCACTAAACAATTCAGGCCAGGCGTCATGGATAAAATGACGCGCTGGCCTGAAACACCGCAACCATTAGGCTAGCGTTTATTTTTCAAAACTGATGTCTTGCAGTGCAAGCTCAGCCGATGTTTTCTTCGCCAGTTTTACTTGCAAATACAGCTTGGTAAATCCGCTTGTTGGAGTGAGGCTTATGCGGCTGCGCTCGTAGGTTTTTAACTCACCGACAGGCGCCAACACCCCCTGTGCAATAACCTCACCCTGCGCATTATCACGACGCAATTCAAATTGCCAATCAGTTGCTTCCTTAAAGAAAAACGCACCCAACTGCAGCGATTTAATCTGCGTCAAATCATAAGTTCCCAACACAAAACCAGACCAGTCAGTGTTAGCTGGCATTTGAATGGTTTTGACACCGCGGAAACTACTGCGTTTAACATCTTTACTCGCTTGTGATTCCACAAAAATACCGTCGAAATCTACGCGGTGAGGAACGAGTGAAAATGTTTTGCTAACACTGATAGGAGCAACGCCCTGTACTGATTTATCCGTATAGCTCGCACTTAACAGATAGGACTCGCCCTGTGCGGCAAAAGGTATCTTGTCGGTAAAGCGGGCTTTGGTTTTATCGTGCCCATCCAATGTCAATTCACCGGTCAATGCCAAAGAAGCGGGTGCAACTTTTTCTTCATTCAATGACAAGACATAAGTAGCGAGCACTTTTAAATCTGCCTCACCCAAACCAGAGAAGGCCGGCATATTCATATCGCCCCATACACCACTGCCACCGTTGCCAATTTTCTTTATTAAATAGGCTAACGCAGCGGGATCATTTTCGTATTTCTTCGCCACATCACGGAATGCCGGGCCAACAACTTTTTCATCCAACTTATGGCAGGTTAAACAATTGTTGGCATCGAGCAAATTTTTCGCCTGATCATCGATGCTGGCAAGCTGATGCCCTTGGCCTTTATTTTCTTGTGGTGCGCGATAGGTAAATTGCACATTGGGATTATTGGCGGTGATGCTAGTGATCTCACCATCTTCCAGATCTTTTACACGCAACTCATAAGCGAACCGGGCAGTATCGCCCCAGAAGAACGATTTGTTCTGTGCCGATACTAATTCGATACTGGCCGGCTCATTGCCAATTTCCAATTCCTTGCTCACCACAGACGCCGCGCCATGTGCATCAGTAACACGCAAGCTCAAGGTAAAACGCCCCGCCTCGGCGAAAGGCAAGGTGATATCGCGAGCATCACCCAATTCTTTAGGGGCGCAATCGCCCACTGCACAGCGCAACGTCCATTGATAGCGAATGGCATCGCCATCCAAATCCACTGCTTCTGCAGCAGAGGCCTGAATAGTTGCCGGTAAACCCGCCTGGGTTTTATTTAGCGAGAAGGCAGCAACCGGTGGACGATTGCCCGCACCCACATATTCGATACGCGCCAAGCGCGCATCCGGGTTTCCGGTAAACCAGGCATTGCCATACTCCAGCACATAGAGAGTCCCGTCGGGGGAAAAGCGTGCATCTATGGGTAAGGCGTAACTGATTTGCGGCGCAAAGGGTTCGATTTTTTGAATGCGCCCCTGATTGTCAAAACTCACGGCTTTTACCCAAGCGCGCATGAAATCGACAATAAATAATTTATTGTTGTAATACCCCGGATAGCGATTAATCGATTCAGGGTAATCCGCTGCATAAAACACATCGGCCACCAATGCGGTACGGCCACCCACACCTAATTCGGGAAATTGTTCGGAAGCGCCATAAGGGTAGGCAATAAATGCGGGCTGAGCCGGTGGCAGCTGTTTAGCGCCGGTGTTTAATGCCGAGACATTCATGGGTGCATTAACATCAACCGTTTCACCGGCTTTTTGGTTCAGGTAATCGTACATTTTGTAAGGGCGATTTTGCCCGATGACCAAAGGCCAACCAAAGTTGCCCGCCGCCGTTACCCGGTTAACTTCATCGTAACCACGCGGGCCTTTTTCTTCAGAGTCAACATTTGCATCGGGGCCGACGTCACCGTAAAACAGCGTATTGGTTTTTTTATCGAAGGTAATACTGTATGGGTTGCGTGCACCCATGACATAAATTTCCGGGCGACCTTGCGCGGCGTCAGTAAATAAATTGCCTTCCGGAATAGTATAAGTGCCGTCAGCCTGGGGCTTGATGCGCAACACTTTACCGCGCAGATCCTGGGTATTACCCGGGCCGCGCAAGCCGTCGTTGCGTTTCATATCGGGGCGAAAATCCAGCGGCGCATAACCGTCCTGATCATGGGGGTTAGTATTATCGCCGGTCGAAAAAAACAATTCGCCGTTGTTGCCAAATTGCAAATCACCGCCAGTGTGACAGCAATTGTTATCTATGCCGTAACGCAAAATTTCTTTTTCGGTGCTGGTATCCACTTGATTATTGCGCCATTCAAAACGCGATAATTTCTGAAAATAATTATTCTGCTCGTCCTTCACGTTAAACGCGGCATAGACCCAATTATTGCGTGCAAAATCCGGGTCAATCGCGACACCAATCAAGCCCCACTCCTGAATTTTGTTGTATTCAACAGCGATAGTTCCGGCCGGATGTGCAGTGCCGGTTTTGTAATCCACGCGGGTAAACTCACCGGGACGCAGCGCAATAAGTGCATCACCGTTGGGGAAAAAATCAAATTTCACCGGCTCGTTCAAACCTTCAATAAGCGTTTTTTTAACAAACCGATTATTTTCCGGGCGCGATTTTGCGTAATTCAATTGCGGCGCTGCACCTTCCTGATAATTCAGCCCCACAGCGTAGCGAATGCCGCCCAATAAATGCGTTAAAAAATAATTATTGCCAAAGGTTTCCGCCGTATGCCCAAGGCCGGTATAAAACGCGCGGCCGCCGTCGTAATCGTGATACCAGGAAATGGGGTGATCATGGCCGTGCTCGCCACCTTGATAAGTGGACTCATCCACCTTGGCAAGCACGTTAATAAATTCATACATATCGCGGAAGTTGTACCACTCGTCTGCCAATTCAAACTGCTCGGGCAGCGTGTTGGTGGACGCATGATTCTTATCGCTGATTGTGATTCGCGCATTTTGTACATTGCTGGGTGTGCTTGGGTGATTTTTAAATACCGCACCAACCAGATTGCGATACCAATGCCAGTCCCCTTCCCATTCAGTATCAGTTGCGGCATGAATGCCCACATAGCCACCGCCCGCCTGAATGTAACGCTCCATCGCCAACTCTTGCTGTTCATTCAGCACATCGCTGGTGGTGTTTAAAAAAATCACCGCATTGAATTTGGCCAATTCGGTATCGTTGAACAGGCTTGCATCTTCGCTCGCCACCAGCGTGAACTGGTTTTCTGCGGCGAGTTTTTCCAGCGCTGCGATACCGGCGGGAATAGAATCATGGCGCCAACCGACCGTTTTACTGAATACCAATAAATGGGCGCCCGTCAGGCTGGTTACTTCACTCGCCCGGGGTTTGGCCAAGGGCTGGTCTTGTTTTGCGGTAGGAGTCGAGGAATCGCTACAGGCCTGTAATAGCAAAAGTACCGCCACACCCAAGACTGGCAGGTATAAAAAGCGGTTTAAGGATGAAAATAAACGAATCATAGCTATGCCTTGTTATCGAAAAGGGTTTTTATCGGGCGCAGGGTCGTGCAAATTCAAAAGATATAAAAAAAGCCACTTATTGTAACAGTGACTTTTAGTCTGTGTTGCGGGGTTTACGCGGATAAACGCTTCTTAACTCGTGCGCCTAGCTCTGCTCCAACCAGCGCTGCAAACGCTCTTCCAAATCGTCATAACGAATTGGTTTGGTGATGTGATCGTCCATACCGGCCGCCAGATAAACCGCTTGCTCAGACTCGGTTTGGGTGGAGGTAACGGCAACAATAGGCAGGTGATGGAGGCTGTGGCTGCGCTGTTCATAGGCGCGGATTTTTTGTGTCGCGGTGAGACTGTCCTGCTCTTTCATGTCGTAATCCATCAGGATCAAATCAAAACGCTCTTTGGCGACTATATCGACCGCCTCAAGACCGTTCTGCGCGACTTGCACATAACAGCCCAGTTTTTTCAGCATGGCGCTGATCACCATTTGATCTACACGGTGATCCTCAACCAGCAAGACTCGCGGCACTACGGCTAAACCAACCGGTTCAGCCACACCCGCTTTGCGCTCATCCTCACTCGCGAAGTTCAGAAGTTTTTGCACCGCTACATCGTGCAGGCGACGACGCATGATGGGTTTTTCAATCACACTCACCTGGGGGTTAGAGCGCAAGTGCAACTTCATCTCCGGGCTGTCACTTTGCAGAATGCTCATGGCAATAATTTGTTTGACTTCTGCAACTTCCGGCTGCTGGGTAATAACTCGGGATAACGCCAGACCATTCATATTGTTGAGCTTGGTGAAAATCAGTACCAAGTCATAAGGCACACCTGCCCTTGCCTGCTCCAGTAACTTGGCAATCGTCTGCTCCTGGCCTGCCACTATATTGGTGGTCATACCCCAGGCATTTAATTCGTCAGCCAAAACATTGCCATTATGATCGGGCAGATCCACCAGCAGCGCGCGCTTACCGCGCAATTTTTGCTCCGAACCAAAACGGCGATCTTCGTGGGATACCACTTGCAAAGCAACGTTGATGAAAATACGGTTGCCGCGATTTTTATTTTCACGCACATGTACACTGCCACCCATGCACTCCGCCAGCCCCTTACAAATAGAGAGGCCTATGCCGCGATAATTGCTTTCGCGGGAGTCGGAATCCTGTTCGCTGTTAGTGCTTTTTTCGCTGTCGCTAATCACCACTTGTAATTCACCCAGATCGTCCTGATCCTGGTGAAAGCGCGCCTCGATAAACACATCCTCGATGCGACTATCTTTCAACGTATGGTTGAGCAAAGTTCCCAGAATCTGGTTCAAGCGCGCCGCATCACCACGCACGCGCAAAGGCATGGCGGGGTCAAAGCTGTAATAAAGCTCTACGCCCTGTTGATGTGCGTCCAGTGCAAAATCCTGTACAAATTTTTCCAGCACACGGCGTAGGTCGAATTCCACTTCATCCAATACCAGGGTTTTGGTAGTGATTTTGGAGAAGTCCACCACGTTATTTACCAAGTCGATTTGACGCCCGGTTGCTTTGTTAGCCATGGCCAATAATTCACGGTGATGTTCGGATAATTGGCTGTCATCAATTAATGACAGGGTGCTGAGCACATCGCTAATCGACGAGCGAATCTCCTGCCCCAGATTTACCAAAAATTCATTTTTTAATTCAATTTGTGCCTGCGAGTTGCGCTTTTCATTTTCCAAACCTTGTGCGCGCTCCCGCAGCGAAAAATGCGCCTCCAAACGCTCCCAATAGGCTTGCGAAGTAACCTTACCCTGATGCGCCAACATCACATAAAACGTCAGCATAATGCAGCCGTAAAGTACGCCTTCGGCGGTGCCCAGTAAAATCGCAGTAATGGCTGCAGGCACCTGCCCTATAGCGAGATAAATACTTAAAAAGCGGGTATAGGGTGCAAACACATTGGCAACGCTGGAATAAAACACCACTGAATAAAGCCACATCACCAAGGTTTCGCCGCGCATGCCTTGCACCCAGGTCAGGGTGACAAGAATAAAACTCCACCAGGCAGCACCCAGACAGGAAGCAAAGAAATATTGGTTACGCCACCGTGCAGGCGCACGCGCGTAAAGGCTGTCAAAACGAAATAAATAATAGCTGCGAACCAAGGTCACCAGCAGCAAGCCAGTCACCAGTACTATCGCCAGGTTATGTTCCTTTTCCTGAAAGTTACCAAATGCCAAACACAGGACAAACACTATAAAGTTGAGGATTAATCCCCGACGGCTGTATTTGGCAACTCGCGCATCGGTTTCACGCATAATTGCGCGGTCTTTCTGTACCTTGGTCGCGGGAACAAAAAAATGAAACATAATTTATCCAGTGTGATCAGCCAAAGGGGAGAGGCATGAGAGCAGGTATAGCACCGCGCAGAAAACGCTAGCCAAGAATGTGTACAAATATTTCCTTAATCACAAACACCATAATCGCAAAACCCAGTACACCAAAAAGCACAAAAGTACCAAACTTGCCTGCTTTGGACTTTTTAGCCAAGTCCCACACAATAAAAAACATAAACAGAATCAGGCCACCACCGCAGAGGTACATACCCCAGGTTTCCAATTGTTCAAGCGTCATAATCGTCTCATCGGGATCAAAGTTGCAGGGCGCTATTGTAGCGAAAAGGTAGCGTCAAGTTTAGCGCTAATCATTTGCGATGCAGCCCGCCGAGCTTGATAACATCCAGTGTTTACACAAAATCAACGGCGCCGGGCTTCGCCTGAAGGTTTGGTAAGGTCGGCCGACTTGCCCAGAAATAACCACCGGCGCACAATAGCCAACTTGGTTATCCTGCCCTTGGGCAAACATTTTCCGTTTACATCACACTCTTCAGGTATTTTATGCGCATTTCCCGGGTTATCGCCGTATTACTGATTAGCCTCAGCTTATCAGCCTGTGTTTCTTCATTGCTTATTGGCAACCAGCTGCAAAGTAAACTCATGTGGTCTTTCCTCAAACCACTGGTAGGTTTTGACCCCAACGAGGTGAATTTTTTTGAAGCGCCCATTATCAAAGACCGTATGACTGCCATATTGGGTGATAAGTACGAACCCACTATGAAATTGCTGCGCACCGCTCAGGAAATCCAACAGGAAGGCGCACTGTTCTATGTAGCTTCACGTTATGCACCTGCCCAAGTACAAGCAGTGACTGACAAGGCTGGCCTGGTGTGGAACTCCCAAACCAATCAAATGGCAGTGATGTTAATTAAAGATGGCAAACCGGAAATTTTTTCCGAACAAATTGAAGGCGCCAAAGAAGCAATCACACCGGTATTTCCGGCTGAATTACAAAATGCTTACAACAAAGCCCAGGAAGTCCAACAGATGCTACAAGAACCCGGCAAAGCTATGGGCGAAGCACTGGATAAAAAAGTGGATGAAGCCGTGAATGAAAACCTGAATAAGGGATTGCCAGCTACAAATTAAATGAAAGTGCTTCGCGTGCATACTGCGAAGCCTTCAACCCTGCAAACAACAGTGAAAACTACTTCTCGATTTTTATTTTATTATTCACATCGCGATTAGCGGCCACCGGCCGCTCGTCCACCACTGCCCCACCCGATTTTGCCATGCGATCATAGAGCAACACATTTACGGTTGCGGCAAGATTCATACAGCCAATGGTGGGTATATAAACTACATGCTGGCACTGATCGATTATTTCCTTTTTTAGCGATCCATCTTCCGGGCCAAAAATATAATAGGCATTTTGTGGGTGCACAAAATCCATTAGCGGTGTTGCGCCCTCAATTAATTCAATGGCAACCAACACTGCATTTTCAGCCGGGGCAGCTTTGGCAACGGCATCAGTTAAATCCTCCAGATGGACTAAAGGAATTTTACTCGCTGCATTTTTGGTATCCGCCGCAAATTTGCGCGCGCGATCAAAACGCTCACCCGTGTAAAAAACGCCACTGGCTTCATAACAACCCGCACCACGCATAATCATGCCGACATTGGCCGGGCTTTTCGGATTTACCAAACCAATAAAGGCTTTTGCCTGAGGTGCAATGATGGTTTGCATAGTTGCTAATATATCCGGTTGGTCAGGACAAGCGCTGTTTAAAATCGTCATAGCCGAATTCACGTACCACTTGCAGTTCGTTGGTGCGCGAATCCCACAGTGCTATAGCCGGTAAATTAATGCCGTTAAACGTAGTGGTTTTCACCATGGTGTAGTGTGCCATGTCATCAAACAGTAAACGTTGGCCCACTTGTAACGGCTGGGCAAAAGAGTAATCGCCAATTACATCGCCAGCCAAACAAGTCATGCCGCCCAAACGGTAAGTGTGGGCGAATTCGTTGGGCATACCGGCACCCAAAATATCCGCGCGGTAAGGCATTTCCAATACGTCGGGCATATGGCAGGTTGCGGAGGTATCCAAAATAGCTTGGGCCATAGTATTCCAGGTGATATCGAGAACTTCGGCAACCAGCACACCACTGCGAATAGCAACGGCCTCGCCAGGTTCAAGATAAACCTGCAATTGATGGCGCGCCATAAAAGATCGAATCAGTGCAATTAACTCATCAACTTGATAATCCTCGCGACTGATATGGTGCCCACCGCCAAAATTAATCCATTTGATCTGCGAAAAATATTTTCCAAATTTTTCTTCCACTGCTTCAAGCGTGCGCGCAAGCGGTGGTAAATCCTGTTGGCAAAGCGTGTGAAAATGTAAACCGCTAATACCTTCCAACAAAGATGGATCTTCACTCACTGCCTGCTCAAACCGGGCAACAGGAACTCCCATGCGCGAACAAGGCGCACAGGGATCGTAAAGCGCCACTTCGCCTTCGGAATGCTCGGGATTGATACGAATACCAAACTGTAATTCAGGGCGCTCTTGCTGCGCGCGCAAAGCAAGGGATTTAAAGCGCGCCCATTGCGAAAAAGAATTGAATAACACATGGTCGGCGACTTTTAAAATTTCTATCAAATCAGCTTCTTTATAAGCCGCCGAATAACAATGCACTTCGCCGCCGTATTGCTCGCGCCCTAAACGCGCTTCATGTAAACCACTGGCACAGGTTCCGCTTAAATAGTCACGATACAGGGGCGCCAACTCCCAGCAGGAAAAAGCTTTGAGTGCCGCGAGCACTTTTGCCCCGCTTTCGCGCTGCACACGATTGAGAATTTTTAAATTATCTTCCACTGCCGCTTTGTCGATCACAAAACAGGGGGATGGCACGCGCGCAGGATTAAAATGGGTAAAGTATTCGCGTTTATTCATGGGTAACGCCAGTTGGGATTCGGTATAGACATGTTGAGGGCGGTGTTGGGGTTTGTCCTTCACCCCAACCTACGCATAGGTTTATTGACGGATAACGATTATTTATTGATTGCGCTGGGATCCACTTCAACAACCTGCCAAGGCAACCCGTATTTATTGAGATCTTCCATAAAGGGATCGGGATCATATTGCTCCATATTCCATACACCCGGTTTTTTCCATTTACCCTCCAAAATCATTTTCGCACCAATCATGGCCGGTACGCCGGTGGTGTAAGAAATCGCTTGGGATTTTACTTCGCGGTAGCACTCCTGATGATCACACACGTTGTACACAAACATGGCAACTGGTTTACCGTCCTTCACGCCTTGAGCAAAACAACCGATACAAGTTTTACCTTTCGTGAGCGGGCCAAGGCTAGCAGGATCTGGCAACAGCGCTTTTAAAAATTGTAGCGGGACTATTTCGCGCCCCTCAAACATTACTGGTTCAATACCGGTCATGCCCACATTGCCCAACACCTCCAAATGCTTGAGGTAATTGTCGGAAAAGGTCATCCAGAAACGCGCGCGTTTAATTTCGGGAAAATGTTTTACCAGCGACTCAAGTTCCTCGTGGTACATCATGTAAATTTTTTTAGGGCCGATCTCCGCCGGGAAATCAAAAACCTGATTAACAGACAAGGGAGGCGTTTCCACCCATTGGCCATTTTCCCAATAGCGCCCATTAGCGGTCACTTCGCGAATATTAATTTCCGGATTAAAGTTGGTGGCAAATGGCAAACCGTGGTCGCCGGCGTTGCAGTCGATAATATCCAGGTAGTGAATTTCATCGAAATAGTGTTTCTTGAGGTAAGCGGTATACACGTTGGTCACACCTGGATCAAAACCAGAACCAAGCAGTGCGGTTAAGCCCGCATTTTTAAATTTATCCTGATAGGCCCACTGCCAGGAGTATTCAAATTTTGCCGTATCCAATGGCTCGTAGTTGGCGGTATCCAAATAATCCACACCCGTTTCCAGACAGGCATCCATAATAGTCAAATCCTGATAGGGCAAAGCTACATTAATCACCAGATCCGGTTTTTCTGCGTTAATTAATGCGACCAACTCGGGTACATTATCTGCATCGACTTGGGCAGTTTTAATTGGGCGCTGTAGTTGCGCTGCAATGGCTTTGCATTTGGCTTCGGTACGACTAGCCAACACAATCTCGGAAAACACCTCCGGTAATTGGGCACACTTATGCACCACCACACCGCTCACGCCGCCTGCACCAATGATTAACACTTTTGCCATTTGAGGCCTCCCATAGAATAAAAAAATGACATGACCGCCGCGAACGGCAGGCATGAGGAGTCGTAAAAATTATTTCTCGAAATAGGTATAACCGCGCAAACTTTCAGAATAGGCCGCCAGCATTTGCTGACGATCTGCGATGCTAATTACACCATCGCGCACGGCTTGCTCAGCGGTTCTGCGAAATTGTTCATAGAGTGAATTGGGTTTGTATTCCACATAACTCAGCACATCGGCAATACTATCGCCGTGTAGTTCATGCACAAAATCAATGCTGTTATCGGCATTGATACGCACACTTGCCACGTTGGTATCACCAAACAAATTATGCAAATCGCCCAGGGTTTCCTGATAAGCGCCCACTAAAAACACACCCAAATAATATTCCTCACCTGAATTAATGGCGTGCAAAGGCAACGTTGAAGACTCGCCCTCTGAGGTGGCAAACTTCTGTAATTTTCCATCACAATCACAGGTGAGGTCAGCAATAATTGCTTGACGCGTGGGCTCCTCATTCAAGCGATGGATCGGCATAACGGGAAATATTTGTTCAATCGCCCAGGAGTCTGGCAAGGATTGAAACACGCTAAAATTGCCGTAATAAATATCGGCAAGCAACTGCGGCAAACTTTCCAACTCGGCAGGGATACGCTTCATCTGTGGTAACAGACCTGCGATTTTTTGCAGTGCAGCAAGATAAATATTTTCGCCCAGCACACGGTGACGCAGACTGATATCGCCTGAGTGAAACAAATCGCGAATTTTATCGCGATAATAAATCACGTCATTAAACGACTCTTGCAAGTTCGCAACGCGAATGACTGACAGCGTATGCCAAAGGTTGGCGATCATTTCATGGCAGCCCACCGGTAGCGACTCAGGCATAGCAGTGGGTTCAAAATGAGTGACATCCAAAATATTAAATAAAAGTACGGATGTGTGCGCGACAGTAGCACGGCCGGATTCAGTCACAATTGTTGGATGAGGAATATGGTGTTGATCCAGGCTTTCCTGAATTGCCTCCACTACGTCAATACAATATTCCTGCACAGAATAATTGCGACTGTGACCATTGGTGCTGCAGGTGCCGTCGTAATCAATCGCCAAGCCGCCACCCAAATCCAGATAACCGAGCGGCGCGCCCTCACCCACCAATTCAATGTAGTAGCGACAAGCTTCCAATACACCTGCACGAATACTGCGAATATTGGGAATTTGTGATCCCAAATGAAAATGCAACAACTGGAAACAATGCAACAAATTTGCATCGCGCAGTGTGTCAATAACGCTCACCAGTTCATTGGTATTTAAACCAAACAAACTGCGGTCACCGCTGTCCTCGCTCCAGTGCCCTTCCACTTTGGTGGAAAGTTTCAAGCGCACACCGATTAAAGGTTCAACGTCTAATACGCGACTGCATTCAATCACTGACTGCAATTCGCTCAGGGTTTCCAATACAAAAAAACATTTAAAGCCGAGTTTGCGCGCTTGCAGGCCGAGTGAGATAAATTCTGCATCCTTGTAGCCGTTGCAAATAATCAGGCTATCGCGGTTGGTCAGGGTCGCCAGTGCGATCATGAGTTCCGCTTTACTGCCCGCTTCCAAGCCATGGTTGTAGCGTTCACCAAAACGAGCAATCTCGGCAATGACGTGGCTTTGTTGATTAACCTTGATGGGAAAGGCTCCGCGATACTGGCCCTGATAGCCACTCGCTTCTATCGCCTGGGCAAAGGAATCGTTGAGTATACTGATGCGCGAATCGAGAATGTTTTCCACCCGTAACAACACCGGCATTTGTAAACCGCGCTGTTGTAAACCATCCACAATCTCCATCAGCGACACACTGGCTTCACCCTCGCTGGTAGGTGCGCGCACCACCACTTCACCCTGGGGCGATACGCCAAAATAACCGTTACTCCACTCATCGATACCGTAAAGTTCCGCGGAGTTACGTGAAGACCAAACTGCTGCTTGCTCAGAAGTATTCAATAGAATTCAACCCTGTTAATTAACGGACATGCCCGCCGGATGGAAATAATTTCTTCTCGAGTGCAGGATCAAAGCGACAAGCGCCATAAAACTGCGAAATGGCGCGCAATTGTCCACATTTTTTGTGAAAAATAAAGCGATCCGCCCAAATTGGGCGGATTCGATCTGGTGATGCCGGGGATTACTGGGGGGCTTGCTGCTGCAGGTACTGGATTAATACACCCATATTTTTGACGAATGCAGCCGTTGAAATACCCATCACAGGATTTTCAACCGGATAAGGGGAGGTATCCCACTCGTCGCCTACCATGGTTGCGGCAAAAGTTTCTGTTGATTGCGCTGGCTTCTTCTCGCCGGGAACCGGGCCTCGGTAAGGATTTGTAGTGTAATAAAGCGGCGTTGGCCAATACCCTTGCGGGTTTAAACTATTGATCAAGACATCAGCCTGCACGCCAACATCAGCCGCTTTTTCAGGCTTCTGCGCGCGAAAATTCAGGTCAGATACACTTACCTTGCCCAGAGTAAAAAATGCAGGTAGACGGATTTCGCCCATAGCGTATAAGGGCGACCCAACCACGGCTTGCTCGGGGCTTAAGGTGAGCGCTTGCTCATAGGCGCGACGCAAATTTGGGATATCTACCCGCGTGGCTGATTTGTAGTGCGCCAGCATATGTTTGGCTTGGTAATCAACGTAATACTCACCATTACCAATGTTCGAACCGCGTCTATGGGTAAACAAGGCGCGGTTGGTGCCCAACTCAATAAATGATGGGTGGCTGCGCCCCTCATACTCAGGCTTAATCGGCAGCTTCAAACTTTCCAGCCAATCGATAGCCTCGGGAATACGCGCCAGGAATTTGGTTTCACCGGTCATGCGGTAAAACTGAATCAACATGCGAATATTGTCCACAGTGGTAGGTACATGCAGGGATTTGGGCTCATAGGATCGGGCGCCAGCCGGTTGTAGCTCGGGCGTATATTGCAGCGCCCACCCCGGCTGAGGCGCCCCCATCTGGGTTGAGATGAACGCATTCATCGCCCGAATAACTGGCTCACGTACCCGCGCATCACCCAGCACTTGATAACACATCAGCAGGAAATCGATATTTTCTGCTGCCACATCGTCATTGAAGGTAATAAAACTGGTGTAGTCAGGCTGGTTTTTGCCGGGGTGGTCATACATCAGCGGAAAACGCTGTGGCCATCCACCGATGGGATACTGGCTTTTAAGGACAAAATCTATGGCCTTATCCAGTGACGGCCGGTATTTGGGGTCGAGCTTGGCAGTGTACAAACGCAGTAAAAATTTTGCTGCCTCTGCTGTGCCGGCATCATCGAAGGTAGCATTGCCGTAATAGTGTTGGAATTCTTCCAGGCGCCAGGCATGTTTACCAATAGTTGCGTACCACTCTTTAAGCGCCGCCTCGCCCGCAAAATCAGCCAGATAATTCCAGCCACCACTGGGGTGCTGTGCATAAATAATCGCACCTGCAACACGCTCTGCAGCGGAGTAATAGTATTCGTCGCCCGTAGCGTTATAGGCGTCTAGAAATAAATGGCCGACAGTGGCGGTGCCGGGAGGCTGCATCCAGATCATTGAACGGCGCGCTTCCAGTTCACCCCACTGGCGTGAAAAGTCGGGCAAATAAGACCATACAAACGCGCCGCGATAACTGACTTTATCAAGCATGAATTGGCTTGCCAGTTTCATGCTGGCTTTTACCTCGGTCGCACTGGGCGCTGCGACGAGGGATGCACTCCACAAAAGGCATGAACACGAAATGGCAAACGCCAAGCTGCACCCGGGAATGAGGTTGATTAGTCGCATAACGTCTCTCTAATTGTTATTGATACGCGACCGAACTATTTTTGCCGATACTTCAGAGGATTTTTATGATGTTAGAGCATAGCGTGGCTAAGACTCCCTGACCATCATAAGCCAATAAGAACGAGCTAATAGTCAATTTAACATTAAATTGCATCCAAACTTAATCAAACATATCGACCTGACTGCTACAAGCGAAGTCAGGTACAGCCATAGCTTTTGCTTTTTTGGGTTTCAGGCGAGAGCCATGTTTTACCAGCACACGCTGCGCAGCCTCCCTGCCCTCATCACTTTTGCGGATGCAGCTAATACGGTCTTTCATGATCCGGATATTCTGCTCTGCATCAACAATCGCCGGCACATAACCCGGCAATGGCATAGTTTCGTGACAGGCTATTTGCTCTGCTGTGTAAGGGCGCAGCTCTGGAACCCAGCGTTTAATAAATTGGCATTCGGGATCCTGATCTATTAATTGTTTGAGTGGGCTGTAGACACGAATTGTATTGATCCCGACAATCGCCGCTTGCATCTGTATCTGTGAAAAATGAATGCCCGGCTCGTAATCAGTAAATAAACGCGCGAGCGGGTACTGCAGGTCGCGCCAATGAATGTGCAAACCAAAGCAGGCAAAATTGACCACCATCGCGCGCATGCGAAAATTCAAAAACCCGGTAGCCTGCAAACAGCGCATGCAGGCGTCGATTAAAGGAAAGCCGGTGTTGCCATTAATCCAGGCGTTCAATCTGTTTGCATCCTGCGTGTATTGCAACACCTCATAGGCAGGGTTGAGCGCACGAAACTCCATATAACTTGCCGACTCCAATCGCTGCACAAAATGATCACGCCAAAATAAACGCGAACTAAAACTTTCCAAACTTTTCTGCCAGCGCTGGGCGAGTTTATTGTTGTCATCTGCAGCAAGCTGCTCTTCCAATTCTGATAAGCGCTGCTCCAGTCGTGAAAAAATACGACGTAAACTAATTGTTCCCCAGGCAATATGGGGCGACAAACGTGAACCGAAAAAAAAAGCTTTATTGGGCGAGGAGATACCACCGCGATAATTCAACGAACGCTCGCGCAAAAAACTATCCAATGTGCGCTGTGCTCGTCGCTCACTAACCACCTGCACACTGGGCCACAAAATACGCTCATCTAATAGCTGGGGTGCAAGTTCATGGAATGGGGGGATATTAAAAAGATCCAAACCCCGGAGATTCGGCTGGGGGATACGGATCGGCGCATCAAGTGGTGCTGAGTCAAATAAACGCTCAGCAATAATTTTATTGCGCTTATCGCGCGAAGTTAAACGACGAACAACACCGGACTGCGGCAGCTCTTGCCAATGTACATTTTCATTTTTACACCAATCTGCCACAGCAATATCACGCTGATAAGTGACGCCCGCACCCGTTTCTTCATGCGAGTAAATACAAGAAAAATCCAACTGCTGCTTTAACTGCGCAAAACCCGCTGGCAAATCGGCTTGTACAATCAACAATTCCGCACCGATAGATCGCAGCGACAACTGCAAATCAGTCAGGGCTGTCAGCTGAGCTTGCAAATGAAAGGCTGATGCATCTTGAGCCAGATAAACCGCAGGCTCTAGAAAAAAAACCGGAACAACCTCGCGACCTTGCTGCATCGCTGCATGCAATGCAGCATTATCGTCCAAGCGAAAGTCCCGCTTTATCCACCAGAGCGCCACCATGGAAAACACCAGTTGTCCAAAATGTGGCTGCTTACGTAGGAAATGGAAAATTGGATCTTAAAGGGAGATAAAACTTGATGTGCGCGCAATAAAAAAGGCGATCCAAAGATCGCCTTTCTTGAAAAAACTAACGGATAAAAATTACCAGCCAGTGATTTCTTTCAGTGCTTTACCGATATCGGCCAAGCTCTTAACAGTTTTAACACCAGCGTCTTCCAGCGCAGCAAATTTCTCATCAGCAGTACCTTTACCGCCAGAAATAATCGCACCAGCGTGACCCATACGCTTACCAGCAGGTGCAGTTACACCGGCGATGTAAGACACAACAGGCTTGGTCACATTAGCTTTGATGTAAGCAGCCGCCTCTTCTTCTGCAGAACCACCGATTTCACCGATCATGACGATAGCTTCGGTTTGTGGGTCAGCTTGAAACAACTTCAGGATATCGATGAAGTTTGAGCCTGGGATTGGGTCACCACCAATACCTACACAAGTAGATTGGCCGAAACCGTAATCGGTAGTTTGCTTCACAGCTTCATAAGTCAAAGTACCGGAACGTGAAACGATACCTACTTTACCCGGCTTATGGATATGGCCTGGCATAATGCCGATTTTGCACTCGCCCGGAGTGATAACACCTGGGCAGTTAGGGCCAATCAAACGCACGCCCAACTCGTCACACTTTACTTTAGCGTCAAGCATGTCGAGAGTAGGAATACCTTCAGTAATACAAACAATCAGTTTGATGCCAGCGTTAGCCGCTTCAAGAATGGAGTCTTTACAGAAAGGAGCGGGAACATAAATCACAGATGCTTCTGCGCCGGTAGCGTCAACAGCCTCTTTAACGGTATTGAATACAGGCAGACCAAGATGGGTTTGACCACCTTTACCCGGGGTTACACCGCCAACCATTTTGGTGCCGTAGGCAATTGCTTGCTCTGAGTGAAAAGTACCTTGTGAACCAGTAAAGCCCTGACAAATTACTTTGGTGTTTTTGTTAATTAAAACGCTCATGTCTTGTTCCCCTTATTGGTTCGCCGCCGCTGCAACCACTTTCTTGGCTGCGCCAGTCAAGTCGGTATCGGCAATAATGTTCAGGCCGCTTTCGCCCAGCACTTTCGCACCCAGCTCAGCATTGTTACCTTGCAGACGAACAACAACAGGAACTTTCACACCAACCTCTTTTACCGCACCGATTACGCCTTCAGCGATCATGTCGCAGCGAACGATACCGCCGAAGATGTTGATGAATACCGCTTTTACTGCAGTGTCAGACAGGATGATTTTGAACGCTTCAACCACGCGCTCTTTAGTCGCACCACCACCTACGTCAAGGAAGTTCGCAGGTTGGCCACCGTGCAACTTAACGATATCCATAGTGCCCATCGCCAAACCAGCGCCGTTCACCATACAACCGATATCACCACCCAAAGCAACGTAATTCAGCTCCCATGAAGCAGCATGAGCTTCACGCGGATCTTCTTGTGATGGATCTTGCATCGCCTTCAATTCTGGATGACGGTACATAGCGTTGCCATCTACCACCAACTTGGCATCCAGACAGTGCAAATTGCCTTCTGGAGTGATCACCAGTGGGTTAACTTCAACCAGAGCCAAATCTTTTTCTTGGAACAATTTCGCCAAGTTTACGAAGATGTTGACGAATTGGTTGATTTGTTTGCCTTCAAGGCCCAGCTTGAACGCCAACTCACGGCCTTGGTATGGCTGCGCGCCCACCAATGGATCGATGGTTGCCTTGAGGATTTTCTCAGGGGTTTCATGTGCTACTTTCTCGATCTCTACACCACCTTCGGTAGAGGCCATGAACACGATGCGACGGCTTGAGCGATCAACAACAGCCCCCAAGTACAGCTCTTTAGCGATGTCGGTACAGGTCTCAACCAAAATACGGCTAACCGGTTGACCTTTTTCGTCTGTCTGGTAAGTAACCAGGTTTTTACCTAACCACTTGTCAGCGAAAGCGCGGATTTCTTCTTTGGTTTTTACCAACTTAACGCCGCCCGCTTTACCGCGGCCGCCAGCGTGAACCTGTGCTTTAACGACGAACATATCGCCGCCGATTTGATCAGCAGCGGCAACAGCTTCTTCAACAGTCGCAGCAGCAATGCCTTTAGAAACAGGCAAACCATATTGGGCAAACAGCTGCTTACCCTGATACTCGTGCAAATTCATGGTGTAGTTCCATTTGACGATGGTTGGACATGTAATTATCGATAAACATGCCAACTGGGTTATCGATGGAGAAGGGCCTTATGAGCCCAACCCCGCCTAAAAAAACGAGGACTCTATGGTTCTCTTAACGCTTCTTCTTGTTGGCGATGTGGATGGCATGACCATGCACCGCCAATGCTGCTTCGTGGATTGCTTCAGAAAGGGTTGGGTGACCGAACACCATCATGCCCAGATCTTCTGCACTCGAACCGAATTCCATCGCAATTGCTACTTGTTGCACCAGATCAGCAGCGCTTGGGCCGACAATATGGCAACCCAGAATACGATCTGTCTCAGCGTGAGCAATAATTTTTACCAAACCGTGAGTCTCGTTAGCAGCCATAGCACGTCCTGATGCCGCAAACGGGAAAGTACCTACGCTGTAAGGCTCACCTGATGCTTTAACTTGTTCTTCAGTTTTACCCACTGAAGCAACCTCAGGGTGGGTATAAATAACGTTAGGAATAATGTCGTAGTTGATTTGCGATTTTTGACCCGCAATGCGCTCGGCAACCATCACACCTTCTTCTGAACCTTTGTGCGCCAACATCGGGCCGCGTACCACGTCACCAATTGCCCATACGCCCGGTGCATTAGTTTCGCATTGTTCATTGACAAAAATAAAACCGCGCTCGTCCAGATTTACGCCACTGTCCGCTGCTAACAAATTTTCTGTAAATGGGCGACGGCCAACACAAACAATCAACTTATCAAAAGTTTCATGTTGCTCTTTACCGTCTTTATCCAAATAAGTCACGGTCACTTCTTTGCCATTGACTTTTGAGCCGGTGACACGTGAGCTCGTGCGAATATCCAAGCCTTGCTTGGTGAGAATCTTCTGGGTTTCCTTCGCGATTTGTTGATCCATAATCGCAAGGAAGGAATCCAGAGCCTCAAGCACAGTAACTTTGGAGCCAACGCGGTTCCATACTGATCCCAATTCCAAACCGATTACACCCGCGCCAATAACACCGAGACGCTTCGGTACTTCGGTAAATTCAAGCGCACCGGTAGAATTAACGATTACATCATTATCAACCGGTGCCGGTGGAATATTAATTGGACTTGAGCCAGAAGCGAGAATGACGTTTTCTGCTTCATACACAGTGACATTGCCGTCAAAGTCAGTAACTTCAACTTTTTTACCTGCCAACAGTTTGCCAGTACCGAACAAACTGGTTACACCGTTAGCTTTGAACAAGCTGGCAATACCACCGGTGAGATTTTTGATGATCTGGTTTTTACGCGCAATCATCGAGGGAATATTGATTTCAACACCTGAAGTAGAAATACCATGAAGACCAAGATCTTCTTTTGCTTCGTGATATTTGTAAGAGCTATCGAGCAAAGCTTTGGATGGAATACAGCCCACGTTCAGGCAGGTACCACCATTAACACCCTTGCCTTCTTCGTTTTTCCATTTTTCCACACATGCGGTTTTCATACCCAATTGTGCGGCACGGATAGCAGCAACATAACCTGCGGGGCCAGAGCCGATAACTATCACATCAAATTTTTCAGACATAACAATATTCCCAAATTATTAACAGTCGATTACAACCTTGTGAGCAGTAACCCTTCACATAAAAACGCTCCTGGGTTGCCAGAAGCGCTTCATAACAACCGTTTAGATCCAACAACTTATATTTCCAAAAGAATGCGTGCTGGATCCTCCAGCAAGTCCTTGATGGTCACGAGGAATTGCACCGCCTCTTTGCCGTCCAGCAAACGATGATCATAGGACAGCGCCAAATACATCATCGGAAGGATTTCTACCTTGCCATTTACAGCCATTGGACGCTCCTGGATTTTGTGCATACCCAGAATCGCCGATTGTGGCAAGTTGAGGATGGGGGTAGAGAGGAGAGAGCCAAACACCCCGCCATTAGTAATGGTGAAAGTGCCGCCGGACATTTCTTCAATCCCGAGCTTGCCATCACGGGCGCGCAAACCAAAATCGCGAATGGTATTTTCAATGGTTGCAAGGCTCATATTTTCCGCATTGCGCAACACTGGAACCACCAAACCTTTATCGGTAGAAACCGCAACACCAATATCTTGATAACCGTGATAAACAACATCGTTGTTATCAATTGAGGCATTCACAACAGGGAAACGGCGCAGCGCTTCAGCAGCAGCTTTTACGAAGAAACTCATAAAGCCCAAACGAGAACCATTGTGCGCCTTTTCAAATTGATCTTTGTATTTAGCACGCAGCTCCATTACTGGCTTCATATTTACTTCGTTGAAAGTAGTGAGCATGGCAGTGGTGCTGGACGCTTCGAGCAAACGCTCCGCAATGCGCTTGCGCAAACGGGTCATAGGTACACGTTTTTCCACGCGATCACCAACAGCTTCGATAACGGCAACAGGTGCAGCAGCAACTACCTGAGCAGTTGTCGGTGTAGATTTAAGATGGTTTGCTACATCTTCTTTCAATACACGACCATCTTTACCAGAACCTGAAACTGCGGCGGTGTTGACATTATTTTCTTCTGCCAATTTGCGTGCAGCTGGATTAACAGCCTTTTCTACAGACGCAACAGTTTTTGACTCGGCGACAGGAGCTACTGGAGCAACTTGGGCAGCTACAGCACCCTCAACAAAACGAGCAATTACTTCATTGCTCAGCACAGTTTCACCCTCACCTTTGAGGATTTCAGCAATACTGCCGTCAGCTGGTGCAACAACTTCCAATACAACCTTGTCGGTTTCAATATCAACAATCAACTCGTCACGTTTGACAGCTTCACCTGGTTTTTTGTGCCAGGTTGCTACAGTGCCATCGGCAACGGATTCAGGGAAGGTAGGGGCTTTGATTTCGATACTCATGCTATTCCATCTCTCTGTGGCGCTGGGATTAGTTTGATCAGCTCAATTAGTAAAAAGCACTCACACTGTGAGCGCTTTATTCACGAAACGTTTTTCTTCTTCAATGTGCGCCGACATATAGCCACCTGCCGGAGCTGCCGATGCTTCACGACCCACGTAATCAAGGTACATCTCACGGCCATAAAGCTCCTGGACTACATGACGCATGTGATGCTGGCTGCTATACCAGGCACCTTGGTTCATAGGCTCTTCCTGACACCAGAATATATCTTTGATTTTGGTGAAAGGTGTAAGAGCTGCTTTCAGCTCCTGTTCTGGGAAAGGATACAGCTGCTCCAAGCGAACCAAAGCAACATTTTCCAAATTACGGGCCGTTCTCTCTTCCAGCAAGGTGTAATAAACCTTACCACTGCACAGAATCACGCGCTCAATTTTGGCTGAATCAAGGCTAGTGTCAGTTATTACGTTTTGGAAACTACCGTTCGCCAGATCTTCCAGCGTAGAAGTTGCCAGTTTGTGACGCAGCAATGATTTGGGGCTCATTACCACTAGAGGACGGCGCATTGGACGAATTGCCTGACGACGCAACATGTGGAAAACCTGCGCAGGCGTTGTGGGTACGCACACTTGAATATTATGTTCAGCGCACAACTGCAGGAAACGCTCAAGGCGTGCAGAGGAATGCTCAGGGCCCTGACCTTCATAACCGTGAGGCAGCAGCATAGTCAAACCACACAGGCGACCCCACTTATGCTCGCCACTAGTAATGAACTGATCAATAACAACCTGAGCGCCGTTAGCGAAGTCGCCAAACTGCGCTTCCCAGATTACAAGTCCCGTCGGAGCGGTTGTTGAGTAGCCATACTCAAATGCCAGAACAGCCTCTTCTGAAAGGTAAGAATCAAAAAGTTCGAAGGAAGGCTGATCCGCATCCATATTAGCCAGAGGCACATAAGATGAACCATCCTTCTGGCTGTGAATAACAGCATGGCGATGGGAAAAAGTACCACGCCCCACGTCCTGGCCAGTCATACGCACCTGATAACCCTGCTCAAGTAAGGTCGCATAAGCCAAAGTTTCAGCCATACCCCAGTTCAATGGCAAAGCACCGCCAGCCATTTTACGGCGATCTTCATAAATTTTTTCAACTTGTTTCTGCAGCACTATGCCATCAGGAATCTCGCACATCTTACTGGCGGCAGCTTGCAGAATTTTTAAATCGCAACCGGTTATGGCAGGCGTCTGCCAATCATGGCCAATGTAGGGCGACCAATCAACGAACAGACTGCGATCAGGCTCGCTGACCAAACCGCTTGCAACGTGCTCACCGCGATCCAGGGCAGCACGGTAATTCGTTGTCATTTCATCTGCAGCAGTTTGCGTCAGTAAGTTTTGCGCGATCAGTTGATCAGCGTACAAAGTGCGTGTTGTTTTTAAACCACGAATGACTTGGTACATCAGCGGCTGAGTAGCAGATGGCTCATCGGTTTCATTGTGGCCGCGACGACGATAGCAAACCAAATCGATCACCACGTCCTTTTTGAACTCATAGCGATAGTCCATCGCTAACTGAGCAACAAACAGCACCGCTTCAGGATCATCACCATTCACATGGAAGATCGGGCATTCGATCATTTTGGCAACGTCAGTGCAGTATTCGGTAGAACGAGCATCTTCACGCTTATTGGTGGTAAAACCAACTTGGTTGTTGATGACAATATGTAACGTACCGCCAGTTCCGTAAGCGCGGGTCTGGGACATCTGGAACGTCTCCATCACCACCCCCTGACCTGCGAATGCAGCGTCACCGTGAACCACTATAGGTACAACTTTGGCACCGGTTTTATCTTTACGACGATCTTGCCGGGCACGAACCGAACCTTCCACCACAGGCGAGACAATTTCCAGATGTGATGGGTTAAAGGCCATCGCCATATGTAACTCGCCACCGGGAGTCATGACGTTGGATGAAAAGCCAGAGTGATATTTAACGTCGCCCGAAGTATTCAGAGAGCGCTTACCGTCAAACTCAGCAAACAATTCTGCTGGACTCTTACCGAATACGTTTACCAAGGTATTCAAACGACCGCGGTGCGCCATACCCAGTACGATTTCTTTGGCGCCGTAGGTACCAGCACGTTTAACCAGTGCGTCCACCAGAGGAATAAAACTCTCTCCACCTTCCAGGCCAAAACGTTTAGTACCCGGGTATTTGCTATCCAAGTGACGTTCAAGCCCCTCAGCAGCAGTCAATCGTTCAAGCAGGGCAAGGCGCTGCTCTTTACTGAATTCAGGATTAGAGCGCACACTTTCCAAGCGCTGCTGCAGCCACTGCTTTTCAGCGAGCGGCGTAATGTGCATGATCTCGGCACCGATATGGCCACAATAGGTTTTTTCAAGCGCTTCGATGATTTCGCGCAATGTGCACTCTTCTTTACCGATAAACAGAGTGCCACTGTTGAACACAGTATCAAGATCAGCGTTGGTCAACCCATGGAAATTAAGATCCAGATCCGGTACTGGCTCGCGCTGCATTAAATTTAATGGATCCAGCTGGGCTTTTTGATGACCGCGAAAACGGTAGGAACTAATCAGTTGCAGGACTTTGATTTGTTTCTGTTCATGCTCTGCGCTTACTGAACCTGAAGTGACGGTAACTGTGCGAACGCGCGATTTGCCCAACTGTTCAAACTGGGCACGAATTACCGAATGGGGAGTATCCTGGGTGAGTACACCATTGACCCGAGGTAATTGATCGAAGTAATTGCGCCATTCCTCGGGAACGGCATTAGGATTATGTAAATACGTGTCGTAGAGCTCTTCGACGTAGGCAGCATTCCCACCGGAAATGTGAGATGTGCTCCAAAATTGCTCCATAATGCTGTCTTGCATTCCACTCACCTTATTTATTGGAGGCCTAAACCTCCTGCTATGACATCTAGCAGTTAGCTACCAAACGCTTTCAACTTTTGATTAAAAACGCCGCTTTTAAGTCGCCGCAACTCTCCATTACAGCGAACAGTATTAACAGTATGCAGACCCTTTTGGTCGGCTCAAATACGGAAAAGCGCTACCCTAGGTAGCGCTTTGTAAGAGCATGTTGCGGATATGGCCGATGGCTCGTGTCGGGTTGAGTCCCTTTGGACAAACAGCTACACAATTCTGAATACCATGACAGCGGAACACACTGAATGGATCATCGAGATTAGATAAACGCTTTTGTGTTGCCAAATCACGACTATCTGCCAGGAAACGATAAGCCTGAAGTAGACCTGCTGGCCCAATAAACTTATCAGGGTTCCACCAAAATGATGGGCAACTGGTGGAACAGCAGGCACAAAGTATACACTCATAAAGGCCATCGAGTTTGGCACGATCCTCAGGAGACTGAAGTCGCTCGATCGCAGGTGCTGGCGTATCGTTTTGTAAATAAGGCTCAATCTTCTTGTACTGATCATAGAACTGAGTCATATCAACGACCAAATCGCGAATCACAGGCAATCCCGGCAACGGACGCAGAATCAGAGTGTTATCTTTGATACATTCTGAAATAGGTTTAATACAAGCCAAACCATTCTTACCATTGATGTTCATACCGTCCGAACCACACACACCTTCACGGCAAGAGCGACGATATGCCAATGATTCATCCTTAGCCTTCAGCAACTCGAGCACATCCAACACCATCAAGTCTTTACCCTGAGTATCTATCTCATAGGTCTTCATGTAAGGGGCGTTATCAGTCTCTGGGTTATAGCGATAAACTTGCACTTTCAACATGATCTTCACTCCCGATTAGTAAGTACGTTTCTTGGGCTGGAAAGCTTCCATTGTGCGCGGTTTGAAATTTACCGCACGCTTGCCAACACGCTTTTCGCCGGGGAAATACATGGAGTGACACAACCAATTGGTATCGTCACGGTCTTCATAATCTTCACGGGCATGGGCACCGCGAGATTCTTTGCGTTCTTCAGCAGCTATTGCTGTAGCTTCGGCCACTTCAAGCAGATTCTGAAGTTCCAAGGCTTCAATACGCGCAGTATTAAAAGCATTGCTCTTATCACTGATGGAGACGTTTTCAATGCGCTTGCGCAACTCAGCAAGCTGCTGGATGCCCTTCTGCATGAACTCACCTTTGCGGAAAACGCCGAAGTAGTTTTGCATAATGGTTTGCAGCTCTTTGCGTAAAACCGAGGCGCTCTCGCCACTGGTAGAAGTGTTGATTTTATTCAGGCGGCCCATAGCCTTGTCGATATCGGATTGGGTCGCATCACGGTGCTCAATACCTTCACGCAGAGCTTTCTCGATATAAAGACCTGCTGCACGACCAAATACAACAAGATCAAGCAACGAGTTACCACCCAAACGGTTGGCACCATGAACGGATACACAAGCTACTTCGCCACAGGCAAACAAGCCATCGATAACAACATCATTCCCGTTGGCATCCTGAGTCAGTGCTTGGCCATTCACGTTGGTGGGAACGCCACCCATCATATAGTGACAGGTAGGAACCACAGGTATGGGAGCATAAACCGGATCCACGTGTGCAAAAGTACGCGACAATTCACAGATACCTGGCAACTTGCTCTCCAGTACCTCTTCGCCCAAATGATCGAGTTTTAGCAACACATGATCTTTGTTTGGACCAACACCGCGACCAGCAATGATTTCCTGAATCATCGACCGAGCGACTACGTCGCGACCCGCCAAATCTTTGGCATTGGGCGCGTAACGCTCCATAAAACGTTCGCCATCGGCGTTAATCAAATAACCACCTTCACCGCGACAACCTTCCGTTACCAGAACACCTGCACCAGCAATGCCTGTGGGGTGGAATTGCCACATCTCGATATCCTGTACCGGGAAACCGGCACGCAAAGCCATTCCAACACCGTCACCAGTGTTAATGTGGGCATTGGTGGTGGAGGCATAAATACGCCCTGCACCACCGGTCGCTAATACTGTCGCCTTGGCTTTTACATAAACGGTTTCACCATCTTCGATATTGATAGCAATAACACCAACGACAGCACCGTCAGCATTTTTAACTAAATCAACAGCAAACCATTCATTCAAGAAAACAGTTTTATTTTTCAGGTTGCTTTGATAGAGGGTATGAAGCAATGCATGACCAGTACGATCAGCAGCAGCGCAAGTACGAGCGGCTTGACCACCCTCGCCAAAATTCTTTGACTGACCACCAAATGGACGCTGGTATATGCGGCCCTCTTCAGTACGGGAGAAAGGCAAACCCATGTGCTCGAGCTCAAACACAGCCTCGGGACCAACGGAGCACATATATTCAATAGCGTCCTGATCCCCAATATAGTCAGAGCCTTTTACGGTGTCGTACATGTGCCAACGCCAGTCGTCATTTGGGTCAGCACTGGCAATTGCACAAGTAATACCGCCCTGTGCCGACACAGTATGTGAACGAGTAGGGAAAACTTTAGTGATTACAGCAGTCTTGTAGCCAGACTGTGCCAGCTGGAGCGCAGCGCGCATACCAGCGCCGCCGCCACCGATAACAATGCCATCAAACGAAATCGTGCGCATATTAGCCATTAATTAACACCCCAAATTACTTGAATACCCCATACGAGATAGGTCACCGCAACAGCGCCGAGAACTATCTGGGCAAATATACGCAAGAAAGTTGCTTTAGAGCCTAACAGACGTGTTGTTAAATAATCGGTCAACACTGCCCATAATCCGATCCAGGCATGTGATATAAAAGAAATAAGTGTTACTAATGTAAATACACGCATCCACAGCTGACTGTAGAGAGATTGCCATTGCTCATAAGTGAGCTCAGGAGTGGAGAGTAAATAAATAGTAAGAAATATGGTGTAAGCAGCCATCACAACGCCACCCACGCGCTGGATCAACCAGTCATACAAGCCACTGCGACCAAAACTAGTTACTGAAGTTACCATACCCACACCCCTGCCAATACGATCAGTAAAATTGCAACAAACAAGGCAATCTTTGCACCTGTTTGCCCGCCTTTAAGCGACTCGCCCACACCAAAATCCATAATTAAATGGCGCACACCCAGCACCATGTGGTAAGCCAAACCAGCTAATACAATCCACAGCACTGCCTTAAATGCAGGCTGAGCAACGAGATTTGAAACTGCATCAAAGCCTTCCTGTGAACCAAGGCTTGCGCCCAACATCCACAAGAGAACAGCAACACCAGCAAATAAGAAAACACCAGATATGCGATGAAGGATGGATACGTAGGCAGTAATGGGGAGTTTGATAGTCGATATATCGAGGTTGACAGGTCTTTTCTTGTTCACGGTCTAGATCACCTTTTAGCCCATTGCGGGCAGGTTTAAGAGTAAGTGTCACATTCAGTATCAAAAAGAGATAAAAAAGTGCAACACGCCCTGCAAGTCGCGCAGCATTATAGAGATTGACCTCCGGAAACACAAACAAAAAGCCGCACAAGCAGGCGCTTTAACAAGAGGCTCAACGGAGTGAAAAAGTTTTAACGGGTATTTTACGCAACACACTGATTTAGCTCGATAAATCCGCCGAAATACGCACAATTAAAAGGCAAAAAAACAATTCCTGCTTCATAACAATGCAAACAATATAGGAGTTACCACTGGGCTTCCAACTTGGATAGATCCAGCCCCACGCCCACCCCGTAAAAAGAAGTGAAATTTGCTACTGCCAAGCACCAAAAACTTTCGCCTTAACAATTAAGTCATCTATAATGCCGCTCGCAATCGGCAGGGTCAGCCCATATAGCGGTAGCTGATTAGCCCATAAAAAAGTAGCCAGCCTAAAAAGCTGTCACAGCAGAGCTATTTTTATAGTAAGCAAAGTCACCTACGGTTTTTATTCGTTGAGTAAAGCGAAACATGCTTCGCTCAAGCCTTTAGTCCAAATCAGTAAGCACAGGAGTCAGTAATGGCTGACAAGAAAGCACATCTCACGATTGATGGCATTGATAAGACGATCGAGTTACCTATCTACGCTAGCACTATCGGACCCGACGTAATCGACGTCACCAGCATCACCAAAAATGGCTTCTTCACATTCGACCCAGGCTTCATGTCCACCGCCTCATGCGAATCCAGTATCACTTTTATTGATGGCGACGAAGGTGTACTCCTTCACCGCGGTTACCCAATAGAACAACTCGCCGTCTCCTCAGATTACCTCGAAACCTGTTATCTACTGCTTAATGGCGAATTGCCAACCGCCATTCAAAAAGAAGAATTTACTGCTGAAATCAAAAAGCACTCTTCTGTTGACCAATCCGTCGCTAATGTCATCAAAAGCTTCAAGCGCGAATCTCACCCGATGGCGATTCTTTGTAGCGCCGTTGCCGCACTCGCTGCCGTATACAACGATGAGATCAATATTACTGACGAGGCCAGTCGAAGACTAACCGCTTATCGCTTGATCGGCCAAATGCCCACTCTTTCTGCAATGGTCTATAAGCATCGCAAAGGCGAGGCATTCGTAGCTCCGGACGATAACCTCAGTTATGCAGAAAACTATTTGAATATGACCTTTGGCACTGCCGGTCAGACACCAAATGTAAGCAAAACCATCGCCAAGGCTATGGATCGCATCTTTATTCTTCATGCAGATCATGAGCAAAATGCCTCCACTTCGACAGTTCGCCTATCCGGCTCCTCAGGTACCAATCCCTTTGCCGCTATCGCCGCAGGAATTTCAACCCTATGGGGTCCTGCACACGGTGGCGCCAACGAAGCCGTTCTTGAAATGCTTGAGGAAATAGGCACTGTAGATAACATCGAAGCTTGCGTTGCTCGCGCCAAAGATAAAACTTCAGGTTTCCGCCTAATGGGCTTTGGTCACCGTGTATACAAAAACTTTGACCCCCGCGCCAAGGTCATGAAACAAACCTGCGACGAAGTATTAGCCGAGCTGGGTTTGGAAAACGATCCTCTGTTAGCTATTGCCAAGCGCCTGGAGCAAATTGCTCTTGAGGATCCCTACTTTATCTCCAAGAAGCTTTACCCCAATGTCGATTTCTACTCTGGCATTATCATGAAAGCGATTGGAATACCCACAGAAATGTTTACCGTGATCTTTGCATTGGGTCGCGCAGTGGGTTGGTATTCCCATTGGAATGAAATGGTAAGCGGTCCCTACAAGATCGGCCGTCCTCGCCAACAATACACCGGTCATGCAAAACGTGATTACCCTAAAAAATAGTCGCGTTTAATACTTGAAAAAGGGCTGCAAGTTTGCAGCCCTTTTTTATTGAGGGATCGAAAAAATCAATTTCAATACTGAAAACAAAAGCCATCGCCAAATAAAAAGCAAGGGTTCTACTTTTGCATAACGCTTTAAAAATTCCAGTCAGCCATCAACCAATACTTTGTGGTATCGCTATAAATAGCATTATTATCACCCATAGAATATTGAGCTAGCTTACCCGTCAGCACTACGGCGCCAATTTTCTTACTGAGACTAAAATCAATCTCGTCACCAAAATCTATGCTGCCCTCACTTGAATCAAATTTGTGGTAGCTCAGCAATGCTTGTGCACCTGCGATGGTCACACCAAAATTAAAATAAATATCTTCTAAACCGGCTGCCGGCGTAGCCAGGAATTTATCAGCCCAGCCTTGAAATGCGTGCAATGTAGCGAGTGGAGTGGCAAAACCATATGCACCATCATCAGAGCCCAACTCTTCGTATCCCAAAGTAAAACTATAACGATTAACGTTATAGACCACTTCAGCAAGACTGTAATCTGCTTCATATTTTTTAGCGGCACCAGCATCCTGTTGTTTTGCATATTCCAGGTTATAGAGGAAAGATTCACCCACACTGCCCTGCCAACGAACCCCAAAAGTATCTCCAGCCAAACCCAATTGAGAGATAGGATCATTGACCTCCAAAAGATAGGCGTAACCTATTAACTTACCCGCATCAAAACCTGTATAGCTTGTATTTAATACATGGCTATCTACATGTAAATCACCCAGTACTGGATTATCCTCGCCGAATACGCGATTTACATTTTTAATATAGGCGTAAGTGAAATTTGTGTAGCGAATGGATTTGTTTGTCCAGGAGATACCATCGTATGTTTGTTCATTTTGTCTCCAGCCTACGTTTCCAATAAAGCGGGAGTTGTCGAGTAGCAAGCGCTGACGACCATACTTAACCTGGTTATTAAAAGTAGTGTAAGAAAGAAACGCCTGATTCACTTCTGTGCCTGTTGGATCAGCAATTACCGCCACCTTATTTCGATCAGCCCATAACGGATCTACGTTTGCTGCAGAAGTACGGTAATCATGATTATTGGTCATCTCACTAACATTATCCATTTCCGCCGAAAAACCAAATCCATTCCAGACACCAGACTGATAGGAAATCCGTGAGCGAGTTGTCCATGCATTAGCTTCTCGATCTGTGCCTGAATCCAATACATCTTCAGTAACATCCTCAAAACGTGTGCGAAAATTTATTTTTACAACGCTGCCTTGTTGCATAGATTCTGTGAATGTTTTTGCTGAAACATTTGGAACACTACAAACCAATGAGCTTACCGCAGCTATCAACAGGTGAAGCGTATTTTTTTTCATAGAGCCGTCTCCAAAGACATGGTAAAAGAATATTAGTCATAAGCAGCACTCCTACTAGGTGCATTAAATGCTTTGCACTAAAAAGTTTCTTGCAAAACTTTGAGGTGCACCGAGGAATGGTGACTGTTATTTACTAGCGCAAGTCCTGTGCCAACGACCTAAAAAGCTTAAATTCGGGAGAATAAATTGCATCAAATCAAAGAGATAAGAAGCCAACGAAAAAATGACTCACCCAAAATGGAATTTTTTTATCGCCCTTTTATGGGGATATGATATTTTTTTTGGCGCCATTTACACGCAAAAACAAAAAGCTATGCGCACCCCAATGGATCACAAAAATGCACCACTTTTTTATAGCCTGCACAGATGCAATGCATGACTGAAAAATGAACAATTCAAGAGGAGAACAACAACCTGGATTTCAACAAAAATGCCGCGTCATAAAAGCGCGGCATTTTTATTAATCGAGAACAACTCAAACAAAGCGGACAGATGCGTCTTGAGCGTGCGATTTTTCGATCCTGACATGAGAAAAAGTAAGATCAAGCTTTCCATTGGAAACCAATGCAAAAGGCTCCAGAATCAAGGCAAATAATTCTTCAGGCGATCTCCTCAAACCAAAATCTGTTCCAGCAGCCGGGTAACAAGACAAATCAACAATCAGGGTTTTCCATCCTTGCCCTGCCATCCCATGCAATTGCTCAGTGATATCAACTTGTGAGTAACAGGATGGACCGCAACCAATACGCACCCACACCCGTCCCTCGGGTGCACTATCCACTCTAATATCAGCCAGCAGTGATGAGCTGGATTGGTAATAGTCGCTCAGAATTTGTCGATTAGGGCTGGAGAGTGCAACCAATCCTTCCCCTAGGCCATTCCAGACAGCCCTGCGCGCATCCTCCTGCACATTACGATCAACGCAATAGACACTCAGGGTCGTAACTTGCGCCTGATTGTCATTCAGAAAGACTCGATCATTATTTTTACCTTCTAACAGGACGCGATAATCGGCGAGAGGGCGACGGTTAAATAACTCTAATATGTGTGAAGTTTCCTCCAGAGAAATACCGTCTTCCGGTAAGTCGTCCTCAAGAGCATCAACCTCCCCATACCTCAGACCAAAGCCATAGGGAAACAGAGGGTCATAATCATTATCCCCCCAATTAAGTGGCCCCTGATCCGGACGTTTTGGCCAAGAGAAGGACAATTGACCAGAGACAGGATGATGAATATCTTCATTAACTTGCCTGAATATGACATCGGCGACGCCAGCTCCCTCAGTACCAGGCTGCCAGATCACCATGAAAGCATCTGAATTATTCAATTCACGATTAACCCACATAGGACGACCGGTGATAAACAAAGCAACAACTGGGATACCTTGGGATTTAAATCGTTTTAATAGCCCTAAATCACGGGTATCACCAGCCTTTAATACCTGATGCTGAATATCACCTTGCATTTCAGCGTAGGGATCCTCGCCAAAAATAACAATAGCCACATCCGGTTTGCGGTCATAAGAACCATCAACACTAAGCTCAGCTTTACCGCCAGCGGAAGAGACCGCCGCCTCTATACCCATCCATAATGTTGTGGCCCCAGGAAAGTCGGCCATGGTGTTGCCAGTACCTTGCCAATTCACTGACCAGCCACCCGTTTGCTTGCTAATATCGTGGGCACCGTCACCTGCAACAAGCACCCGCGAGCGAGGCGACAAAGGAAGAAGGTTGTTTTTATTTTTCAACAAAACCAAAGATTCACGAACCGCCTGTCGCGCTACAGCGCGGTGCTCAGGCGCCCCCAGAAGCTCATCGTGCCCCGCCAATGGCCTCTCGGATGGCAGCCCCTTGCGCCAAAGATTAGCCCGTAATTTCACACGCAAAATGCGACGCACCGCATCGTCGATGCGGGCCATAGGAATAACACCAGTTCGCGCCTGCTCAAGTGTGTTGTAATAGAGCTGTTTCCATTCAGGGTCAGGCACCATAAAAATATCCAACCCGGCGTTTATCGCCTGAGGGCAATTAAGGACAGTGGCACCAGCTACAAATCCGTGCCCGTTCCAATCACCCACGACAAAACCATCAAACCCCATTTGCTCCTTAAGAACTTGGGTCAATAAATATTGATGGCCGTGCATGTGTTCGCCATGCCAGGAATTGAACGATGCCATCACAGATTGGACGCCAGCTTCGATCGCACTGTAATAGCCTGCTGCGTGTACGCTATAGAGAGTCTCCTCATCTACCAAGCAATCCCCTCTGTCAATTCCATTGTGGGTACCACCATCCCCCAGAAAATGTTTGGCCGTTGCTATCACCTTATGACTTGATAGAAAACCACTCTCCTCAGCACCCCCCTGCAAACCTACCACCATCCTTTCTGCATATTCCCTTACCAATTCTGGATGCTCGGAATAAGATTCATAGGTTCTTCCCCAACGATCATCACGGGCAACAGCAACGGTGGGCGAGAAGTCCCAATCCAGACCGGTTACAGCAATTTCGGTGGCGGTGATATCGCCAATTTGTTTAATCAGCTCAGGGTTTCTTGTTGCCCCTAAAGCAATATTGTGCGGAAACAAGGTGGCACCAACTATATTACCAACACCGTGTACTGCATCAGTTCCCCACATCAGCGGGATAGCCATAAAACCATCACTATCATCCATAGAAGCCTGATAGTAGGCATCTGCTATAGCCAACCAATCTGCCGCTTTTGAATAACGATTGCCATTGGGTACAGATCCACCACCATTGAGTACTGATCCGATATGAAAATCCTTTACATCCTGAGGCGTTAAGTACCGAATCTCCGGCTGAATCATCTGCCCTATTTTTTCTTCTAGGCTCAAATCCTCCAGAATTTGACTAACCTTAGCCTCAAGGACAGGATCTTTCTTGACCTTGCTAGTGATACTGGGCCACTGCACTTAAACAACCTCCAATTAAAAAAGCATAAAGAGATAAACGCTACCCACTAATGACAGCGCTGTCAACAAAACAATAAGACACATCACAAAAATTAATAAATAATATTTATATAAACAGACTCATCAGATGTGGCGTATCAAAACACAAACTACTTGCAGACTTCATTCATTCTTGGCGAGGGGATTTAAAAGTGAATTTCCGCAGGTTGCGTTTAATGCTATGCTCCTGCGGCTAGGTATTACTACGGTCTACACACTATCCATAACAAACTAGTCTTCTTAAAAAGAAGCTGAGGAGTCGCATGAGCCTGCTACTGGTTGCCGATATCGGAGGCACAAATGGTCGTTTCGGCCTGGTTGAACATGATGCTGAAAAAAATCGCATCAATGGCAAGATTAATTACACGGCAGAACGCCAGATCACCCTCAAATGCGCCAATTATCCTGACATGGCTACAATGATCAAAGCCTGTTGTAGCGAGTTCGGCATCAACATACCCGAATATGGTTGCTTGGCAATTGCCGGCCCTATCGAAAATGGCCAAGCATCTATGACCAACCTGAACTGGAAGTTTTCCATTGATGGTTTGCGCGATCAACTGGGCATGAAAGCACTTCATGTTATTAATGATTTTGCTTCGTTAGCTTATGCAGTACCTTTTCTCGAATCGAATGAACTTGTTACCCTTTATGATTCCCATAAAACGAACGTAGACGCGCCTATAGTAGTCATGGGACCAGGTACAGGTTTTGGCATGGCAGCACTTGTTCCTAATCAAAATAACTGGCGAATCATTCCCACAGAAGGCGGGCATGCAAGCTTTGCCCCGACCAATGAAAAAGAGTTAGATATCAAAGCTTTTTTATTAAAAGAGCAAAATCATGTTTCAGTGGAAAACATACTTTCTGGTGGTGGCTTAGTGACCCTTTATCGGGCACTAGCTCATAATAACGGCATTGAAGCTAAACCATATACACCCGCTGATGTCAGCAGCAAAGGAATAGCAAACGAAGACCCAATCTGTCGCGAAGCAGTGTTAACGTTTTGCGATGTTCTTGGAGAAGTTGCTGGAGACAAAGCTCTATCCCTTGGAGCTAAGGGTGGAGTTGTAATTGGGGGCGGAATTACACCCAAGCTGGTTGACCTGCTTCCGGAATCACATTTTTTGGAGCGTTACAAAAATAAAGGTCCAATGACTAGCTATGTGAGCGATATATCAATCAAGCTGATTATTAATGATAAGGCAGCACTGGTTGGATCAGCCGCATGGCTAATTAACCACACAGACTTTCTAAAATAATTAATCAGGCCGATTTAGCAAAAAACGGAGCTTTGTATGCTCCGTTTTTTGCATCAATCTCAGCATTTATCAAGCACCAAATAATGCAGCACTATCGAGCCCCTGCTTTTCCATGATATCTCTTAAGCGCTTTAACGCTTCAACCTGTATTTGGCGTACACGCTCGCGAGTTAGCCCAATTTCATGCCCGACCTCTTCCAAAGTACTCACCTCAAAACCTCTCAAGCCGAATCGACGAGCCAAAACTTCACGCTGCTTTTCAGTTAACTCATCTAACCAGTGATCCAAGCTGGTTGTCAGGTCACTGTCTTGCAATAACGCAGCGGGATCAGATATGTGTGTATCCGCGATGGTATCGACAATAGCGCGATCAGAGGAATTGCCTATAGGCGCGTCTATTGACGTCACGCGCTCATTCAAGCTGAGCATGTGCTCTACATCAGAGACGGGTTTTTCAAGCAGATTAGCAATTTCTTCCGGTGTTGGCTCATGATCTAACTTCTGTGACAACTCGCGTGCTGCCCGCAGGTAAATGTTCAATTCTTTCACTACATGAATTGGCAAGCGTATCGTGCGTGTTTGATTCATAATCGCACGCTCGATAGTTTGTCTAATCCACCAAGTAGCATAAGTGGAGAAACGGAAACCACGCTCCGGATCAAATTTCTCCACCGCGCGGATGAGACCCAGGTTACCCTCTTCGATTAAGTCCAATAAAGCCAGACCACGGTTAACATAACGGCGAGAAATTTTCACAACCAATCTGAGGTTACTCTCAATCATACGTTTGCGCGCTGCAACATCTCCCTTGAGAGCTTTACGAGCAAAATAAACTTCTTCCTCTGCACTCAATAGGGGAGAGAATCCGATCTCGTTTAGATATATTTGAGTGGCATCCAGAGTTTTGCTGTATTTGTCATCGACAATACGCTCGCTACTGCTTGATGAAGCGACTTTTGGAAGATCTTCTTCAGCCAATAAAAGATCTGAATCTTCGATATCCAAATCCTGTGCAATAAAAGCATCATCACGATCTAAAGTGAGTGAGTCATTATTGTGTAAAGTCATTTTCAGCCCCTTAATCAATTTTTATTTAACCGGCTGGCTTATAGTTATAAATCACCCAGCTCGCCTTAGCTGTAACCCTTGGGTATAAATTCCAGGGCTATTCATAAGTCCCCGTTTTAACTCATGAACGTGACATTTTTCTAACGACGCGGAAGAAACTTCATTGGGTCAACTGGCGTACCATCTCGACGGATTTCAAAATGGAGCTTGACTCTGTCTGAACCACTAGAACCCATTTCGGCAATTACCTGGCCAACTTTAACTATATCGCCTTCTTTGACCATCAAAGCATGATTGTGCGCATAAGCGCTCAAAAAGGTTTCATTATGCTTGATGATGAGTAATTTACCGTAACCACGCAGCCCGCTTCCCGAATAAACAACTCTCCCAGAAGCAGCTGCCAGCACAGGCTCTCCCAATTTGCCACCAATATCAATACCCTTATTTAAACCACTGTTACTTTGAAATGAAGACAAGAGGGGGCCTGAGGCAGGCCAACGCCACTGAACTGCCCCCGAGAAGCCGCTCGGCTGTGATTGCGGGTAGACCTTAGCTGTTTTTTTTATTTTACTATGTGGCGTAACTCCTGATGACCTGAAAGCCTCCCTGGTTAATGGCACATCAGGGTTAGCTTTCGGAGATGCCAAGGATGATGAATCATTTATCCGAACTACATCAAGCCGAATGATTTGTGAGGGGCGGATTATGTATGGGGGCTTTATATCGTTATGCCTGGCAAGCACTTCATACTTCAGACCATAGCGCCAAGCGATTGAGAAAAGTGTATCGCCCGGAATTACCACATGAACAGAGGGTATCTTATTTCTGCCGTAAGACTTCTCGGAAACGGGAGCTACCGAGTGGTTTGCGCATCCGCTCAAAAGGCTAAAAGTGATCAAAAAAATGAACACATTTACATTCAATCGTGAAAATATCAGACCGACTTTTGGCATTGGATTACTCAATAATCATGGTTATTTTTCAGTCTCTCTTATGCCATTTGGGAGTTAATATTTTAAATTTATTTTAAAATTATCTAATCTTTTTATAAAAACATTTGGAAACACGCTAGATTAAGCTCTATCGCTTTTTATGGAGCGAGTCACCTTCACTAATATTACTTTAGGGTTACTACCGAGAGGTTCCAGACAAGAAAGGAACAAACTTTACTGGCTCAAGAATTTGAGTAATAAAATTATCCGAGTCGCCATCTCGGATTATAAGATGTAAGTGCTGTTCTCTCCCCCCTACTGGTATCACCAACACACCGTTAGGAGAAAGCTGCTTTAGCAGCTCATCCGGAATAAGCTGGGGCGCAGCAGTACTGATAATTCCATCATACGGACCAGCCTCGGGCCAACCAAATCCACCATCGGCGTGACGCATCTGCACATTACGCAAGCCAATTTGCCGCAAACGATCTCGCGCTTTGTCCTGCAATGGTTTTATACGCTCCACGCTATAAACCTGCGGAACTAGTTGAGCCAAAACACTGGTTTGATAACCCGAGCCAGTTCCAACCTCTAATACTTTTTGTAAATTACTACCTGCTGCCCCCAAGAGCACTTCTGTCATACGCGCAACTATATAAGGCTGAGATATAGTTTGCCCATGTCCAATTGGCAATGCAGTGTCTTCATAAGCTCGATGAGAAAGGGCTTCATCCAAAAAAATGTGGCGTGGTGTATTTAGGATGACATCCAACACCCGCAGATTTGTCACTCCTTGGTCACGCAAACGCTGAACAAGACGCTCACGGGTGCGTAGCGAGGTCATGCCTACACCTTGCATCAATAAGTCAGTCATTTTCTGTCTGCCTCCATATCCCTGATGAACAGGGCACGTTAAAAACCGGTTAAACAAAACGTGCAACTATACCATAGCGAGAATTCAATACTCACCCAGCTATTCCAATTCACCAAACGCACTTGAGCTAGCATTATTGAGCTGCGCCAATTCCCTAAGAATAGCGGTAGCAAACTCCCCTGCAGCCAGCGAAAATGATAGCTCTAGGTCAGCTCCAATCCAGCACCAGCTTGTATTTGCAGGCAATAAACGCAAAGCGCGACGCTCCTGCGATAAACCGGCATGCTCCAGACCGTCACACCAAGCTTGCCAAGGAGCGAGAGCGGATTGTTCATGCAACAACAAATCCTCTTTGGCCAATGAACGCCCCCTCCCCCATAGAGGGCCTGATGCTTCCGCGAAAGGCTCTCCCGCTATTAATTTCCGCCAATTTCCTGAAACAACCCGATTGGCTAGAACCTGATTAAATAAATAGGAACGTGCAGCCGATAACATCAAGCCACGCTTTTGCTTATCTTTATAACGCTTGCCGCCGACCAATATAGCCTCAGCCTCACGTAAATTATTTCCGTTGATACCAAAACGCTGCTCTCCATAATAGTTGGGAACACCCTCGGCGAGCACCAAATCAATTTTTCTTCCCAGTGCGGCTCTATCAGACGTTTGTACAGCCCGTAAGCGAATGACGAAAAGATTTTTACAGTGATCACCGCGACGCAGTTTTTGATGGTGTCGCGCACTGCGAATTACGTACAGGCTATCGCTATTTAATAACGACCAATCCGGTTCGTCTCCCTTTGGCAAATACACACTAAACCATTGGGTAGTTACAGCATGGCGGTCTTTACGCCCCGCATAACCAACATCATTTACTGCGACTTTTGCTAAATTAGCAATTTGACCGGCAACCCATGCAGTATTTTCGCCGCGCTTCAAAACTTGCAAAAAAATATGCTCGCCCGAACCTGATGGTTCGAAGCCCAAGTCCTCATCAACTTTAAAATCTTCAGCCTGGTCACGAAAAGTAGCGGACGCGCTTAAATCGCCATAAGCACGAGGAAAATCGAGTGAAAATTCAGTCAAAACAAATTCCGCAAAAAGTAAGTAAGAGATATAAAAACGTAGGGTTAATGGTTCTTTTTTTCTATTATCACAACTGCATAACAAGCTATCCCCTCTTCCCGCCCTGTAAACCCCAAACGTTCAGTGGTAGTCGCTTTTACATTAATTTGTGAGATATCCGTATGTAGATCTGCGGCGATTGCCTCGACCATATGGGGGATATAACTGGCCATTCGCGGTGCTTGGGCCACTATAGTCATATCAGCATTCACCAATTTCCAACCTAATTGATTTAGTTTCGCATACACAATACGCAACAAAGCACGGCTATCAATATTTCGGTACTGCATATCACTATCGGGAAAATGCTTACCTATATCTCCCAAGGCTGCAGCTCCCAATAAAGCATCACAAAGCGCATGTAAAAGCACATCACCATCTGAATGAGCAACCAGACCATGATGATGAGGAATTACCACACCACCAATCACAATTTTATCGCCCTCGCCAAAAGCGTGGACATCATAACCATGACCAATACGCATAGACATATTTAATTCCAGTTAACAAAAATCATTTGCCGATTTCTTGTTGCAATAAAAAAGTAGCAATTGCCAAATCTTCAGGATAAGTAATCTTTAAATTAGTTCTGCTGCCTTTCACTATTAATGGCTGATAGCCAAATGCTTCAAGTGCTGAAGCCTCATCGGTAATATTTTGACCCTCTGCCAATGCCCGCTGTAGACAATCACGCAATAATGCCAAACGAAATAGCTGCGGCGTTTGTGCCTGCCATAATTTACGGCGATCAGTAGTAGATACAATAATGTCATCGCTAACATTTTTTAAAGTATCGCTAACCGGCACACCAAGAATACCGCCAACAGAATGATCCGCGACTTGCTGAATCAGCTTTTCTATATCACTTCTTTTGATGCAAGGCCGAGCTGCATCATGTACCAAAACCCAATCATCGGGCTTGGCAATTTCAGATAATACAATCAATGCATTTAAGACTGATCCAGCACGCTCTGCTGCGCCATAGACGCGATGTATCGCAGCATGTGAGGAAATTGGAAGCTGGTTCCAGCGATCATCCTGGGCACCTATCGCAACATATATACCTGCAACACTTGGCACGTTTAATAAGCGCATCAGGGTGTGCTCAATTACTGCCCTATTCAGCAGCGGAAGATACTGCTTAGGAATATTGGCTCCCATGCGCGCACCAACACCCGCTGCAGGCACCACCACCCAATAGGCAGGAGATTGTTGATTAGACACAGTCATGGGCAAGATCTAAATTTGATGGGAGTTTCTTATTGGCGACAAACACTTATTGTTCTTCATCGAGGATGATAAAAAAAGTTTCATCTTTTTTTATTAGGCCTATATCGTTACGCGCCCGCTCTTCAATTGTATCCAAGCCGGTTTTCAACTCTTCCACCTCAACATCGAGAATACGATTACGCTCGCGCATACGATCTATTTCAGCTTGCTGCAGCTTAATATCTTTTTCCAAGCGGTGTGCGTGTGCAAGACTACCGTCACCAATCCACAATCTATATTGCAGATAGCTCAGTAAAATTATTAGCACCAAAAGCAACCACTTCATATGTAAAAAATCTTGAGATTGGTAGTTTTGCAACGGATTAAAAAAACGAAGGCCGAATCATCGGCCTTCGTTTTTCTGCAGATTAAGACTTGAATTCTGCGCGACCCTTGTAAGGAGCAGCAGCACCCAATTCAGCTTCAATACGCAACAAACGGTTGTACTTTGAAACGCGGTCAGAACGGCACAGCGAGCCTGTTTTGATTTGACCAGCGGCGGTAGCAACGGCGAGGTCAGCGATGGTGGTATCTTCAGTTTCACCTGAACGATGAGAAATCACCGCAGTATAACCTGCATCTTGTGCCATTTTGATGGCATCCAGCGTCTCAGACAGCGAACCGATTTGATTGAACTTAATCAAAATAGAGTTAGCAATCTTCTTCTCGATACCTTCTTTCAAAATTTTGGTATTGGTAACAAACAGGTCATCACCAACCAGCTGAATTTTGTGACCAATTTTCTGAGTCAAATCAGCCCAGCCAGCCCAGTCACTTTCGTCTTTACCATCTTCGATAGAGATGATTGGGTATTTAGCAGCCAAGTCAGCCAGATAATCAGAGAATTCGTTAGTAGTAAACACACGGCCTTCACCAGCCAAATCGTATTTGCCATCTTTGTAGAATTCAGTGGACGCACAATCCAGCGCCAGAGTTACGTTATCACCCAGCTTGTAGCCCGCTTTTTCTACTGCCTCTGCGATTACTTTCAATGCATCTTCATTAGAAGGCAAGTTAGGTGCAAAACCACCTTCATCCCCAACAGAAGTGCTTAAGCCTTTATCGTGCAGGATTTTTTTCAAGTTATGGAAAATTTCGGCGCCCATACGCAGAGCTTCTGCGAAAGTCTTGGCACCTACTGGCTGAACCATAAACTCTTGGATATCAACATTATTATCAGCGTGCTCACCACCGTTGATAATGTTCATCATTGGCACAGGCATGGAATATTTGCCTGAAGTGCCGTTTAAATCAGCGATGTGTGCATAGAGCGGAACTTTTTTGGAAATAGCAGCGGCTTTAGCGTTTGCCAATGACACAGCCAAAATAGCGTTAGCGCCCAACACGGTTTTAAAGTCAGTGCCATCTGCTTTGATCATGGCGTTATCAATAGCGCGCTGATCCAATGAATCCATACCCACCACCAAATTCTTGATAGTGGTATTGATGTTATTAACAGCCTTCAAAACGCCCTTGCCCATGTAACGGGACTTATCACCGTCACGCAATTCCAACGCTTCGCGTGAACCCGTTGACGCACCTGATGGCGCAGTTGCGGAGCCAATAGAACCGTCATCCAGGATCACCTCTGCCATAACGGTAGGGTTGCCACGACTGTCTAAAATTTCAAAAGCTTTAATATCAACAATCTTAGTCATTCATCTTCTCCAGAGTAGATTTTCAATAAATTAGTTAATGTCGAGTGGTGGAAAGTTTTTCACCACATCATCGATTGCTTTCATCTGCTGTAAAAATGGCAAGAGTTTATTCAGTGGCAAAGCACTTGGGCCGTCGCACTTAGCTTGGTTGGGGTCTGGGTGAGCTTCAAGAAATAAACCAGCCAAACCAACAGCCATGCCAGCACGCGCTAACTCTGCTACCTGATGGCGACGCCCACTTGAAGCTGCACCCATGGGGTCACGGCATTGTAACGAGTGGGTAACATCAAAGATCACAGGCGCATTGCCGCTGACCTCACGCATAGTGCGAAAACCGAGCATATCAACGACTAAATTGTCATAACCAAAGTTGGTTCCACGATCACACAGAATAATTTTGTCATTACCGCATTCGCCAAATTTTTCAACGATGTTTTTCATTTGACCGGGGCTAAGAAATTGCGGCTTCTTGATATTAATAACCGCGCCGGTTTTCGCCATAGCCACCACCAAATCGGTTTGGCGCGCAAGGAAAGCAGGCAGCTGGATAACATCGCAGACTTCAGCTACGGGCTGACACTGGTGGATCTCATGCACATCGGTAATTACAGGGATATTAAAGGCCTGTTTGATTTCTTGAAAAATCTTCAGCCCCTCTTCCATTCCGGGGCCGCGATAGGAATGTATGGACGAGCGGTTGGCCTTATCAAACGATGCCTTGAAAACGTAAGGAATACCTAATTGATTGGTAGCCGATACATAGGCTTCTGCGACCTGCATTGCCATATCGCGCGATTCGAGTACATTCATGCCGCCGAACAGCACAAAAGGCAGAGAATTGCCGACCTGCAAGTTACCAATGTTTACAATTTGTTTTGACACGTTGAATCCTTTAAGCGGAATTTATTGATGCTAACAGGCAATGTCGAATACGGAACAACAAGGGCGAATTGTTTTCGCCCCCGAGGGTTACTTTTTGTTAGCTAATGCAGCATTAACAAACGCAGAGAATAATGGATGTCCGTCGCGTGGCGTTGAGGTGAATTCCGGATGAAATTGACAAGCTACAAACCAAGGGTGATCGGGAATTTCCACCATTTCAACCAAGGTATCGTCCGCCGACCAACCGCCAATTCTCAAGCCGGCTTTTTGCAATTGATCAACATAATTGTTGTTAACTTCATAACGATGACGATGGCGCTCCACTATCACATCAGCACCGTAAATTTCACGTGCTTTGGAACCATTTACCAAACGGCATTCCTGCGCCCCCAAACGCATGGTGCCCCCCAGGTCGGAAGATTCATCGCGCTTTTCAACCTCACCGTCAGACGTGATCCATTCAGTAATCAAACCTATCACAGGGTGCGGAGAATTGGGATCGAACTCGGTAGAGTTTGCACCTTTCAAGCCCAATACATTGCGGGCGAATTCAATGACCACTGACTGCATCCCCAAACATATGCCCAGATAAGGCACCTTGTTTTCGCGAGCATATTGCACGGCCATTAATTTACCTTCCACGCCGCGCTCGCCGAAACCACCGGGGACCAAAATTGCGTCAGCATCCTTGAGAATACCTACACCTTCATTTTCAACGCGCTCTGCGTCTATGTAGTTGATATTTACCTTAGTGCTGCTGTGAATACCCGCATGGGTAAGGGCTTCGATTAATGATTTATAAGCGTCCAACAATTCCATGTATTTACCGACCATGGAAATAGTAACTGAGTTAACTGGTTTTAATTTACCTTCAACAACCTTATCCCACTCGCTCAAATCAGCTTCCGGGCACTGCAAGCCAAGCAGTTCAACGACGATTTGATCCAAGCCAAAGCTCTGTAACAGACGTGGAATTGAGTAGATAGTGTCGGCATCAGGAAGCGGTACTACGGCACGTTCAGCAACATTAGTGAAAAGTGCAATTTTACGGCGAGAATCTTCGTCCACCAAACGCTCTGAACGACACAACAAAATATCTGGCTGCAAACCGATAGAGCGCAGTTCTTTCACGGAATGCTGGGTAGGTTTGGTTTTAGTTTCACCGGCTGTTGCGATGTAAGGCACCAAGGTCAAGTGCATCAACAATGCGCGGGAACCCATCTCCACTTTCAGCTGACGCACAGCCTCCAGAAATGGTTGCGATTCGATATCACCTACAGTGCCACCAATCTCTACCAGAGCCACATCAACGTCACGACCGCCTTCAAGAATGCGGCGTTTGATTTCATCGGTAATGTGCGGAATAACTTGTACTGTGCCACCTAAATAATCGCCACGACGCTCTTTACGCAATACGGTTTCGTACACACGACCGGTCGTGAAATTGTTGCGCCGAGTCATTTTGGTACGAATGAAACGCTCGTAGTGGCCTAAATCCAGGTCAGTTTCTGCGCCGTCCTCAGTGACGAAAACCTCACCATGCTGAAAAGGACTCATAGTGCCTGGATCTACGTTGATGTAGGGGTCCAGTTTCATGATGGTGACCTTAAGGCCACGAGCTTCAAGAATAGCCGCCAAAGAAGCTGAGGCTATGCCTTTGCCCAATGAAGAAACAACACCACCGGTTACGAATATATAGCGCGTCATGTAAAACCTGATTAACTGTGAAAATGCGGAGCGGAAAAGGAGATAAATGCCAATTACAGCACTCTTTGCGAGGCATGGGGATTTATCGTTCAGGACGGGGCGCCAGAGTAACAGAAACCCCCTTTCGGCTCAACGAAAAGCTGGGAAGAGCACAGCAAGCGGGTCTGACCGGTAGCAGATTAGTTGCGCCAAAACCTTGGTAATTACTCGAACCCACAGAAATTCACTGTCGCACAAGTAAATCTTTCGATCGATCCGTATTAAAAACAATCATCAGAGTCAGGCGAAAAGGCCTGCTGAATATGTCGACCGGAAAAGCCCCTTGCCTGTAAAAACCGCATTTGCTTGGTACGCTCACGCTGATCGCCGGGCACAGCAGAGCCAAAACGCTTGATTCGCGCCACACAAGCGAGTTCACCCCAGGATGCATCCGACTCATCCAGATACTGAGCAATCAGGTCGCTGTCAATGCCGCGCTCACGCAATTCCAGGCGAATGAGCTGACTGCCCTTTCCTTGACGCTGACGCATGGCAACAAATGCCGAAGTAAAGCGCTCATCAGACTGCAAGCTTTCGGTAGCTAGCCGGTCGACAACCGATTCAACTAACTCCGGCCATTGTGAGTACTTCCGGCTCAATTTCTCTCTGAGCTCTTTGGCCGAATGTTCACGCATAGCCAGATAATTCATCGCCGCCATGCGCAACTCCGAGGGGTTGGGAAAATCAGCTTCCATAAGGAGACTCAATAAAAACAATGCTGCATGATGCAATAAAAATGGCCGCAAGAGCGGCCATTATTCCAGCAAGAAAGAATTATTTAACTGGAGGAAATTGGGACAAGACCTCCAGAACCGCTTTGCTTAAAACTTCGCGCTGTTGCTGGGGAGCCATACTGCGACTCAAGCGCTTTTCTGACACGCCACGCCAAATCGGCTTATCGGTTTTACCGTCTACTATGTCGATGATCAGACTGCCTTGGTTATAAACCCTTAAGCCGGTATTGGTGCCCAGAAAATAAGGGCGAGGATAACGGTAACCCACACCGTAATAACCAAAACCGTAGATGTCGTTATAGCTACGTGGATCGATTTTTTCCTCCACGACCACATGATAACTAACGATAAAATCTGGCTTGGAGTTTTCAGCGCCAGCCTGATAACGCTTGGCCAACTCTGACTCCAATGCGGAATGAATATGACTCAGGGTAAAAGGAGATATCAGGATATCCTCTTTAGAGTCTTGCTTGGTTTCGGCGACACTAAACGTTTTCAGCGAAGCAAAATCGAAACCGGCTTGATGGTCAGTTTCAACATAGGGCTGGGAACTACAGCCGACTAGCAAGGCAATACCGAGCGCTAAACACCAACGTATTAATTTCATAAATAAACCCCTTGTTCTTATTTGGACTGGATAGTCCGAACCTACGTTTAGTTTACTTGTACGCAGCTTATCTGTAACGAGACAACCGGCTTCCAGCTTATCTGTATTGAGCTTAATAGAAACAAAATAATGGCTGAAGCTGGAATTGAAAATTTATAACCGGGCTATAGACAACAAAAACCCCCATGACATTCCTGCCGATGGGGGTTTGGGTACAGATTATTACAAATTACATTTCAACGTCATCTGTCATTTCTGCACCACCTGCACTCAACGATAGCGCGGAGGTAGCCAATAATTCAGTGCGCACACGCTGCTCAAGCTCTTGGGCAATCACCGGATTTTCCTGTAAGAACTTCATCACGTTGTTTTTGCCCTGGCCGATTTTGTTGCCCTGATAACTGTACCAGGCACCGGCTTTATCGATCATGCCCAATTTGACACCATAATCGATGACTTCACCCAAGCGGTTGATACCCGAGCCATAAAGGATTTGGAATTCGGCTTGTTTAAAGGGTGGAGCCACTTTGTTTTTAACGACCTTGACGCGAGTTTCAGAGCCGATCACTTCCTCGCCCTCTTTGACGGCACCAATACGACGGATATCGAGGCGCACCGAGGCATAGAATTTTAATGCGTTACCGCCGGTAGTGGTTTCCGGATTACCAAACATAACGCCAATTTTCATCCGGATTTGGTTGATGAAAATTACCAGACAGTTAGCATTTTTAATGTTACCGGTGATTTTACGCAGCGCTTGTGACATCAAACGAGCTTGCAAGCCTACGTGGTGATCTCCCATCTCGCCTTCAATTTCAGCCCGGGGAGTGAGCGCAGCAACAGAGTCTACGATGAGCACATCGACTGCACCGGAGCGAACCAACATATCGGTGACTTCAAGTGCCTGCTCACCGGTATCCGGCTGGGAAACAATCAAGTCTTCTACATTGACACCGAGCTTGGCAGCATAGATGGGATCAAGCGCGTGTTCGGCATCGATAAAAGCACAGGTGCCGCCCTGACGCTGGGCTTCAGCGATAACCTGCAGAGTCAGTGTGGTTTTACCGGAAGATTCGGGACCATATATCTCGATGATACGGCCCTTGGGTAAGCCGCCAATTCCCAAGGCGACGTCCAACCCCAGAGAACCCGTTGAAATAGCGGGTATGGCGACTTGCTCTTTGTCGCCCATACGCATCACAGTGCCTTTACCAAATTGACGTTCGATCTGACTTAATGCCGCCTGCAACGCCTTTTCTTTATTCGCATCCATCTGACACCTCAACCTGACTATAGAAATAGTGAAAAAATAAAACTTGTAGGATTTTTTGTATCAGCCATTGGAGGCACCGGTTCAATTGGTCGCCATTTGACTGACTGTGAAGATAGCATACAGGAAAAACCTGTATAAGCAAACAGCACTAGTAATTTATACAGTATTTTCCTTGCAGATGGCCAAGGCGCCCTGAAGAGCGCGAATAACTGCGCCGCGCTGCACCTCTGCCCTATTCCCGGCTATATGGTGAACGGCAGTGTGCAGATCACCATTAGCTGTCGCCCAGGCAAACCATACAGTGCCCACTGGCTTGCCCGGCGTAGCTCCACCAGGGCCGGCAATACCACTGATGGCAACAGCCAAATCCGCGCCGGACAACCCCAGTGCCCCCAGTGCCATCTCGATTACCGCTGCTTCGCTGACAGCACCCTCCGTACCCAGAGTTTCCGCTTTGACGCCCAGAAGTTTTTGTTTGGCTGTATTGGCATAGGTGACCAAGCCATACTCAAACCAGGCGGAACTGCCAGCAACTGCGGTAATGGCAGCTGCAACACCGCCGCCGGTACAGGATTCCGCCGTGACTATGCGCCACCCCTTGAGGCTCAGCTCTTCGCCGAGGGATAGCGCAAGGCCCATCAAGGGATTATTCATCGTTGCACCCCAACATACATTTATGACCCACCAGAACCGGTAAACCCCACCAAAACATAACGCCCGAGTCAGTATATCCACCCAATACCCAAAAGCAAAACAACAAATAATTAATGTTTATCGATAATTTTTTATTGTAAATTGATATAGCTTTGCTATTCTGAAACCTGACACCGGACCAACTCAAGGATTTCTCCATGAACATTCAACAGCATGAGCGAATTGCACAGATTAAAAAATTGAGCCGGGGTTTATACCTGGCATTAACCACAACCGAGTATTTACTCTGGGTGTTGTGGCCACTGACGCTCGCGTGGGTGTGGTTGGGCACCAAAGGCACCATTACGCTGATTGACCATTCATTAGATAGCGCGAGTTTAAGTTTTTTGCAGCGCTGCCTGATTGCAGCGGTTATTTCTGTAATGCTGTTTCTGTTGCTGAAGGTGACACGTCATCTGCGTCAGTTGATGTTGCACTTTACCGAGGGCGATATTTTTAACCGCAAAGCCATAGACCACGCACGCCAGGCGCTGCACCACGCACTGGGGATTTATGGCATGTATTTGCTCAGCTCTATTGCCATGGCAATGTATGTCTTTGTAACAAGTCACTCGTTTAGCTTTTTCTTTGACGGAAATTTTATTTTGGGGCTCATTATTTTTGGCTCCATGTACATTCTTTTGTGGGCGCTGGAAATCGGCTGCGATCTCAATGAAGAATCTGAACTGACAATATAAGGAACTGCCATGCCCATCGTTGTTAATTTGGATGTTGTACTCGCGCAACGCAAAATGCGCTTAAACACCCTCGCTGAATTGGTGGATATAACACCGCAAAATTTGTCGGTATTAAAAACCGGAAAAGCCAAAGCCATACGTTTTGATACGCTGGAAAAAATTTGCCAAGTGTTGGAGTGCCAACCCGGTGACATTTTGGCCTTCGACGACGCGACAACACCCGACTCCTGACACTTGCTCTTCGTTTTAATCTGGAAATATTGTGTTCAGATTAAAACAACTATCCAAGACACCTACCCTGTTTAATCAAGCCCTGGCGTAATGCCAGAGGCTACGGCATTCCTACAAGCTAAATTTCTGATACAAGAGGCATTTCAATGAACTGGATGAATAAAATAAAACCCGCGCCGGGTTACATCATATTGTGCGCAATTATTGTATTGGGATTGGTTTTCTATAAAAACCCGCCAGAAAAGACGGGCACTCAAATAATTTACGTGGACAATCGTCACATCGAAAATTACATAAACAAACAGGCGTATGCTGACTACACACAAGCGTTTGAAAGTGATACCAGAACTGTATACGACGCTGGCAGCAAGCACTGCAACAAACAACAGTGAGCGTCACTTGCACATCTCATTAACCCAATTAGCGAACGACACTATTCATCATCAGCCAATGTTTTTAATGGCTCCATAGGCACCAGCTCCAATGTCAGCCCGCTTTTTGTGACCACTGGCGGCGGTCGATGGCCCGGGCTTTTTATACTGGATGTATTTGTATTGGATGTTTTTACACTGGGCGGCTTTCTACCTTGCAAACTGGCCTGCGCAGCCTGGGCTTCAATCACCTCCTGCTTTTTGCGTTCAGCGATTTTTTCCAGCTGCTGTGCCATGTGCCGGCACTTATCCGCTTGCGGCTGCATATTGGGCTGCTGCGCCAAGGTGTCAGCAAACAGGAAATAGGCTTGTGGCAGCTCAGGGTAATCAGGGAATTGTTTGTGCATGCCGTTTAATAATTTGATTACCAAGGCAATATCGCCCTGCTGCTTTAACAGGCCTGCCAATTGCAAGCGCAGCGCGGGCGCGTCGGGTAAAAAATCTGGCGCTATCAACCGTATTTGTTTGAACACTGGAGTGAGTTTGTCGATGCGTTTTTTGCGATTGAGAAAATTCAAATAGAGGCTGCCGAAATCCGCCATAAGTGCGGCTTTTTTACATACATAAAGCAGTTCAAAAAATTGTTCGAAAAAACGCGCATCATTGGGAAATTGTTTGAAGGCCTGATAATAGAGTGTAACTACCCGCTCGTAATCACCCTCTTTTAGTAACACTTGAATTTGCGCAGCTACGCGATCCGCCTCTTCACGCGCTGGCGCTATTTCATCGTCTTCAATCCTGGCGCTGTAACCCAATTGATCCTGATATTGGAACAGCATGTAGCCCATCAAATGAAAGGTGACCAGAGTGTAATAACTGGACACCATAGACTGCAGCAAGTAGGACACCGCCGGCACTAATTGACCAATCCATTCCTGTAACAGGCCGACCGAAGTCATCATGATCAGGATAAACGCCATCAACAGTCCGTAGGGCAAACCAATAGCACCAATCAAAGCCAATGCCGCGATTGGGTTTATCGCTTCCAACAAACTTTCGCTTTGCGCAAAGCGAATTAACATCGCCGGAAAGCAGACAACAACGAGAAATCCCAGGACACCACCCACCGCAGGCCCCAGATAATAAGCCGCACCACCCACCAACAGGGTGAGCAAAACGGTCATGACGATCAGTTTAAAAAGTAAACCCACACCGCCCTGATAAGCGTCCATTACATCCGGTGCTTTCATTTCACCCAGAGCCGTGTGTTCAAGGCAAGTCAGGCTGTACTTGAGCAACGCGCCAGCGGCGAACAGGTAAAGAAGAATAGATAGCAACCACAAAAATGGCATCAACACCGCCACTACCGAGGCGATGGAAGTAATCACAATCAAACTCATGGAGGAGGCGTTTAATGGATATTTAAACGCCTGGGGTAAACGTCGCCAAAAAGGCTCAACCAAATTGCCCGAGCCCAAACTTTCCAGCACACCGCCGCACACAAAACAACGCGGCTGTGCTTGGGCATCGTCCACACAGTGATCACACTGATGTAACTGACAGTTTGCGCAGTGATAAGTCGCACCATCCAATGGGTGATATTTACAGTAATGCACCTTCAGCTCCCTGCAGGGTTATTGATGACGAGTGGCGGTCAACTGCATCGCCAGCGTTTCGTAGTGGATTCGTTTGTTCATATCGCGCAAACGGGCAAACGCCGCTGCAAGCTTGGTAGCCAACACACTCATGGCGGGGTTGGTGCAACCATTGCGGCTCAATTGGTTAAACAGCTGCTCTGCCGCTTGCGGATTTTCCAAGGCGGAGAACTGCATGGCGAGTTTTAGCGCCGCCGCTTCGGTGAGCGATTCATGCACATCGGGGTTATCCAGCCAGACCTTGCCCAGTTTTTTAACCTGCTCAGGCGTCAACAGCGGCAGGGTTAATAAATTCATCACCGCTGGGTTCAGCGCCTCGCCGCGTTCAATTTTTAGCAGGTTGTAACGGATCATCGCCAAATCAAACTGGTTTCCTTTTTGGGCGATTTGCGCATCCACCAATTGCAGTGCGCGCTCAAAGCGGAATTTCTCGATGGCTTCGTAAATCTCCGCCAGCGCTTTTTGCTCGGGGTTTATCGTTTGGTCGCTGTTGATGTAATCATCATTAAACAGCGAGCGATTCATCACCCACGCCAAGCCGATTAATACCGCACCTGCCAAAAATCCACCGGCGTGAGCCATAAACGCCACATTGGAATCCGGGTCAGTTTGGTAAAGGTAAATTTCCTTGCCGATATAAAACGGCAAAATCAGCAATGCCGGCGCACGGAAATAACCCACTAAAAAGAAAAACCAGTAAAAGAATTCAATTTTCTTAAAACGAAAAACCGCGAGGTACATGGCCATTACGCCGGATATAGCCCCCGACGCACCCACCAAGGGCTGACTACTGCTCCAATCCGTTGCGGCCTGTGCAAAACCGGCACCCACGCCGCTTAACAAATAAAACAGCAAAAACCGCCAGTGCCCAATGGCCGCCTCCACCGCAAAGCCGCACACAATTAAAAAGAACATATTGCCCAGCAAATGCATGATATCGCCGTGCAAAAACTGGTGGGTGATTAAACTCGCAGGGCGCAATTGATTGGCTTGCAAACCATTGGCGATATAACTCACCGACTGCACCAATTTATGCAAACGCGCCCGCTCAGTTGCCCAGAGGTCAAAGCGATCCGGCGTCATATAACTGCGCACATTGGTTTGCAAATAGCGGTAAAAATCCTCGCGCATTAACAAATCGGCGATGATGTAATCGTACTGGCCTTTGGCATAACTGCGGCGATACTCCGCCAACTGCTCATCGCCCTGCTCTTCCAGGTAATCCTCAAAGATCGGCCATTCATCTTCAATAAAACCCTGTGTGTGATAGCTGGCCATAGCCTCAACCAGCTTGTTGGTATCGCCACTTTGATACAGGAAAAACACCATCACATTGATAAATACCAATGCACAAAGCACCAAGGGCGCATGGCGCCAATCCAGGGATTTCTCAGTAGGGACTATGATCATTTGTTATCGTACATTCCTTTTGCGTGTGTGAACTGGCGCAAATATTAACCTTGGCCAAGTGCAATGTCATGTAGATTCCAGCGGCAGCTACCAGCGCATAGCCCCCTTATTCACACCAGTATTACCAAAGGAATAACACGCAGCCTTCGCCAAAGCGCGCACAAATAGCTGGACACTTTTTGAACGAAGTAAATCAAACTAAAACTGGCTATAGGTTTTTGCGAAGGTTGTTTATATAATCCCGCCCGCCGTCCCTGTAGTTTAATCGGATAGAACGTATGCCTCCTAAGCGTATGATGTGGGTTCGATTCCCGCCGGGGACGCCATTTTTCCCCTCTGCATTTCCTCCCTGCCTTACCCCCACCCCAGCACAATTTAAAAATTAATTTCGTTTTCGTAGCCCGTATGGAGCCTAGCGAAATACGAGAATTTTATTTTTTGATTTTTAAAAATTATGGGAGATGCAATAAAAAAATACCCAAGCGATGCTTGGGTATTTTGGGCGGCTAACGGCCAAGAGCGGAAGTTGGCACTTATGCAGGATGGGTAGAAATTACCTTCTACAACTTAATTAGCACTAGCTTTATAAGTTAGCATTGCTCTATCAGAAGAAACATCATAACTCCAAATATGAGTTACTGAACGGCCAGATATAGCAATTAACGCAATTGAGTCTCCATTAGCAATAACCTTTAACGGTGAAGCGCGATAATTATTGCGATCATAAATGCGGCCATAGCCCACAAGCTTGTCAGCAACTCTCTTACTTTTTAAATAAGCTCCTTCACCGCTAAAGATCACAATTTCGCCCGAAGCGCTCCAGCCGACATAACGATCCATAGTTTCATCATAGAATATAGAATTTATGTCGTGATTTTGTGCCGAATAAGCGTCAAGCCAAGCATCTTTTGCTGGAAAATATCGATAAAGATACCCTTCACCACCAAAGGAAATAATCGACAGTAAATCTCTCTTACTATCATAGGTAATGTCTGTACCCCAAGAAATTTCTGGTAAATTTTGTGGTACTGCGGAGCTACTGTGCTTAGCTCCGGACTTATCGATAGACTCGATCTTCCCGTTCTGCAATTTATAGATAATATTGCTTTTAGTCGAAACCGTCACACCTTGGTTTACGTAAGCGCTTTTACTGTCGGCCTTAGGCCCTTGCAACGTCCATTCAACAAAATCATTGTTGATAGTCAATAATCGAAACGATAAATCTTTTGTCGGATTTTCTACCGGAGGCCAATCCAAACTAAGTTTTTTATTAACACTATCAACGGGAGAAACAACAATCTGGGTAGCAATTTTGTAAGAACCACTAAAGTAATCAACATGGTTGGTAGAGAAAAGCCGCTTGAGCTCCATCAGAATACTTTTGAACTTAATGTTATTCTCATCTGTTGCATAAGGAATTTTAGTGAAATAGGTTGGTATTAGTTTGGGCGAAGACACCGTTGGACTCTCATAACCACCTACTAAAATCGCTTTTATCGTGGTGTTTGGCGTTGATCGAACCTTCCACAGCACTCGTTCATAAGATGACAAAACTAAAATTACACTTGCGTTTGGTCTATCAACTGTAATTTCTACAGTTTCGCCAGCCGGCTCATAACCAGAAATCAGTACTAATTCCGCACCTTGCGCGATACTTTTATTTGGCTCTTCTGTCGATTGCACCAAGGTGTAATCTTCTTGATCTGGTGGATTCTTGATTACAAATAAACCTAAATATTTAATTCGCTCTTCATACATTCCCTCCAAACAGCTGGCATCCTTACATCTTGCCCTGGTTTTCGTTAGCCAATTAATCTGGTCTTTCACAATTTCGGATTTGGTTTTTTCACTGAACGTAGCTTCATCAAATACCCTATCAAGTTCAACATCTAACTCGCTTAAACGAGGGCTTTGGCAAATCATCTTTTCAGCAAAAGTTTTTGCCTTTTGACAATCAAAGCTAGCGGCTAAAACACTAGGGCTTATGACGGAGACAAATAGAAATAACACACCATATACTTTCATTAAGTTTCCCTTTTAAATAATTTTCTACCAAATTGAATCACAACCAAACTCACATAAAGACTTTTTACGGCCATTTACAGATATTCGTCAATTTTACTGATGCCAGTTTTGGTACTTTCCGACTTTGATATGCTTACTCATTAGATTCTGAATTAGCTTCATCACCCTCTATTGGCGCGATACAATAAGTCTTGTCATCAATATGAATCATATGGATCTTTTTGGAATCTATGCCTTCAATTAAGGCAGAAATATTGACGTCCTTTTTGTCATAGTCTCTATCCTGTGATATCGCAAGAATTACTTGTTTTTCAAGCTTACTACAGTGCGATAGCAACTGTTTCATGCTATCCACTCTCATTTGATGCTGGCCTGGCTCATCCATTACCAAGAAGCCGGGATGAGCACTCCCCATTTCAAGTAAACAAAGATAGTAAGACCAAATTGATCTCACAAAATCACTAGCAGAAGAAACGTATCTGATATGTTGGGGCTCACTTCCTTTGATAAAAACGATTGGCATAAGTCTATGTGGAGGTTTATCTAAAATTGTTATATTTTTAACGCCATTGCTTTTATAGCCGAAAGAATCGAGCAACGAAACAAATAGTTTTTTGAATTCAGAGATAATTTCCTCATCGTTTGATACCAACTTTTTTAGCCTTCGCTCTTCATCTTCCGCTCGAAAATATTTTGCACTCAACTCTCTCATTATTACTTTAGTGGACCCAAGATAATCATCAAACTGATTAATGTCATTGAGCCGATATTTAAGCTCGGTCTGCATTTCGAGTTCGGCTCTAATTGCTTGCGATCCGGGGGAATTTAAATCTCTATCAATACTGTTAAGCTGCATCCTTTTGAGTTCAATATTTTTATCATAATAAGCTAAGGCAGATATGAATCTTTCAATAACTGCATTTGATGCTTCAATATAGGTTTCATACGTCGTTTTTTGGGACTTGAGAAAAGCAATGCTCTTATCAATTGCACCCTCTGAAAGCTCAGAGTCCTTTTTGTTCTCTACACTGCTCTCGCACACGGGGCATTTGGCGGTATTCAAAACCTCCCAGCTTCTGCTAATGGATACCTTTTTTACATCTTGGAACCCCTGAATGTCTTTGATAGTGGAAGACAAAGAATTCTTAAAAATATCCAATTTTACCTTTTCTTCTTCATATAAATCTGAAGCCTCGGTTCTCTCTAATAAAAGTCTAGACAAGGAATCCTTAATACCGTCCCTGATGATTATCAAGTCTCTTGGTGCATTGCTGGGTGAGTCAGCAAGATTTATACGAAGATTAGATGCATCAATTTCGAGTTCAATCTTTTTTAACACATCATTAATTTTTATTTCTTTCTTTTCCGTATCTAGCTCGGCGGCGTAAATTCCATTAATTATTTTTTCTTCGACAGGTTTGTCATTATCAAAGCCGGATAAATAAAGCTGAAGTGCCTGAGCGCGATAATTTAAATCCCTTTCGATACGCTTCCATTCGATTTTCATCTGATTTTTTTCAGACTTTATTTGGTCGAGTTGCATATTTATTGCAAGTGAGCTTAAACCTAAACAATATTCTACGACCTTCTGCTTAGGATCTTTAATGCCGAATGTAGGCATCATGGAAAATAAATCCGACCAACCTTTAGTTTGCTCAATAAACGCCAATGCGAATACATATTGCATATATAAGGGCTTTGTTGATTCACTGTTAAATGATTCAACATTACAAATTTCCAAAGCGTTTACTTCAGCAAGCCATTGATAGAATCCCTGATAACCATGATCTCTGGCTGAATGAACAAATTTCGAAAAGGTTTTTATACCATCAAAGATTGCTATTTCGTTCAGGGTAATATCTTCTGAAGATTTTATACGACGAGTTAAGGTATATTCATTGCCATCATTCGCAGTAATTATTACAGAGCATTTTGATTCATAAATGTCGTATGAATGCCCATCAAAATTGAGAGCCTGATGTAAAGCGGGACTGAGGGCATTAGTCCCTTTACTTCCCATGAGCTGCTCCATGCCTAGACAGTAATATAGACAACTTAGGATTGTCGATTTGCCACTTGAATTGTCCCCAGTCAAAATATTGAGCCCTGGCTCAAAGGAATGGTCGAATCCAAACTCCTTGAAGCCTTCTTCTGTTCCCGCAGTGATACTCGTTTTTACTGAATTTATACGCATTATTTTAGTTTCGAATAATAGGTTTTTTAAATCTACTTTCAGAAATTTTAATTTCCTTCAGATAGTCCAAGTAACTCTTAAAAGCGTCATGCTGCTCCACTGAGTTAAGATATGCTTTACCGCTATCGGTGATAGAAATCTTTATTTCACCAGAGCTATCGATCAGCATTTCAATAAATCTATTAGATTCAGCTAAAATAAGTGATTTTTTAAAATCATTATCAATATTCCAAGACGATAAAGTAATCTTTGAGGAAAAGGCATTTTTTTCAAGGCGTATAGTTTTCTCAAAGATGTAAGCAAGTTTTATAAATGACATGACCTTTGCGCCACCAAGACAATAGGTCAAACCCCCACAAATAATAGCAAGGTGAGTTAAAGTACTATTCTCTGGGGCAGTATCAAAGAAATGTGATTTCAGTTGGATTTCAATATTCATTTTTTAAAATTCAAAGTGCAATCAGCTAAAAGACGAGCCACTTCACCAGCAGCTATTACTGAACTGCTTGATTTAATGGATGTACCGTCAAGTTCTTCTTGTAATAATTTAGTGAATTCATCTAAGATTTTATGAAATCGCTCGTTACCTTGCTGAATACTACCAACCTGATAATTTTTGTTTCCTGACGCCAATATCGCTTTCGCATTTTCTATTCGATCCCTATATAAACTATGATTTCGAATTTTGGTGCGCTCTATGTTTTCCCAAACCAATATATCGTTGACAAATCCATCAAGATCCTCCGGGGCCCAATTCTCTATAAAGGCATCCATTTTTCGAGTTAGGTTTTCAATATCTCCATAATTATTAGCTTTTCTTTCCTCTACCATTTTCTTAGTGATATTTCTTTTAATTTCTGCAACATTCAATCGCAGTTGCGTATTTCCACCACGAAATTCTGATATTTCAATATCTGGTAAGAAGTATTTTTTTAAAATGCTGATGGATCTACAATTAACTCCATTGAATGTATCCTTGTCTATATTTTGGGAGATTCCAACAAGATAAATATCATCGGTTTCTCTTATGAAAACTCCACTTCCTGAATAACCATTCATTACGCTTGCGCCCGTATTACCTTTCATGTCTGCATAGGCGCCAATAGGCACCTCAATGCAGAAAATACCCTCATTGTTACTGCTAGTATCTATTTTACAAGGGCAAATTGAGTGTGGCTTTAATGCCGTAGATTTTTGGGTTCCTCGAAAAACCAATGAAATCCCAGGAAACCCAATATCCTCACACAATTTAATCGAAGGAAAATATGGGAATGTATGCTTCACATCAACCGCGATTACGGCAATATCGTACTTTAGAATATCTTCGTGTTTTCCCACCAGAAATCCAAACTCAATCTTTCCATATTCTTCCGATGTTCCACTGAAGTTTTTAATATCAATTGTTTTGCCCTCATCATAATTTAATACATGCGCAACACTAATAACATAAAAAACGTTATTGATTTCAATCAATACGCCAGACCCATGGTAAGTATCTAATTGATAAATCTGCACACAAGTTTTGGGTAGTACGTCCAATTCATTCATTTTATAATGAAGCTACTTTGTTCTATTAGTTTGATATTGTGTTCAAGCTCTTCATCCGAGCTGATTAACACTCCGGTTCTTGCGGTTATGTCTCCGAGTTACCCACGAACAGTAGACACCCTGTATAGTTAGAAAACCCTATATGGAGGTGCTCATTATGGCACGTAAAAAGACACAGGCTTACACCGAAGAATTCCGTCGGGAAGCGGTTAAGCGCGCT
>JAYKTU010000007.1:0-171504 GCA_035317345.1 Cellvibrio fontiphilus
AAGGTGTGCCTATTACGGAACCAAATAAAGAAGGTATTAAAACCATAAGAAAGATAAGTGCCGAAGTATATATTGACAATATTAATGCACGTTTTGGTATTGATTTGTCCCACATTAAATATACTCACCTAGAGACACTAACATTTGTATACCACGCATGCGTGTTATTCCTCCTCTTGCTGATATCTTAAAAAGATAGTAACCCGTTGAAGTATATGAGCTTTTGATGGGTTATTTTGCAGCGGTGTGGAGTGTAAATGTGCATGCTTGTTTGTAGCGGGGCGTAATAGAAAAGTGCACGCTTCCGCCCAGTTAAGTAGTTGAATATAGTGGGTATTTAATAAATATGAAAGGTGGATATTGCGCAATGTAAAGAGTGGATTTGCGCATTTCTTGGGAGTGACCAATAATATACTGTATGTATAACCATTGGTGTTCAAAAAAGGAGTTTCTTTATGGCGTCTTCATCAAGTCCATTTTTGGAAATGGTTAGAGGTGAGATCCGGCTGAGGGGTTACAGCATTCGCACGGAAAAAAGCTACATCTATTGGATTAAACAATTTATCTTGTTTCATCAAAAACAACACCCAGCGGAAATGGCGGCTGTTGAAGTTAAGGCATTTTTGACTTGGCTTGCGGTTAAACAAAATGTAGCTGTGAATACCCAGAAGGTTGCGCTAAATGCGCTTGTGTTTTTGTATGCAAAAATTCTCAAACAAGAGTTAGGTGATTTAGGTTTTACTCTCGCTGTTAAGCAGCGGCATTTGCCTGTCGTTTTGAGCCAGGAGGAGATATTGCTAATTTTTGCGCAGATGCAGGGACGAAACCGGCTGATTTTTGAGTTGTTGTATGCAGGCGGGTTACGCATCACTGAGTGTTTACGTTTGCGAGTTCAAGACATTGATTTTTCCCAAGGTTCTATCTGTGTGCGCGATGCTAAAGGTAATAAGGACAGGCAAACCCTTTTGGGGAAATCATTGGTGCCGCAGTTAAGTGAGTTAATCGAGCGCTCTCTTGAGTTACAAAGAGAGGACAATCAGCGTGGTATTGGCCCCTCATTGCCTCATCAATTAGCGAAAAAATTTCCAAATGCTTTTCGTTCGGCGGCATGGATGTATATTTTTCCATCGGTTAGTTATTCTGAACAACCCGTCACGCATCAGTTGTGTCGACATCATCTGCATGATTCAGTTGCGCGTAAGGCATTACAGCAAGCCGTAGTTGCGGCGGGTATTGATCGCAAGCGCGTTACTTGCCACAGTTTTCGCCACTCATTTGCAACGCATTTGCTTCAAGCCGGTTGCGATATACGAAATGTGCAAGAGTTGCTTGGTCATAATGATGTTAAGACTACCCAGATTTACACGCATGTTTTGGGTCAGCATTTTTCTGGGGTTAATAGTCCACTAGACAGGCTGAGACTTTTGGGGGGGCTGTGATCTTTGCTATTCTTGTGACTCTGCTGATGTTCGGACACTTTTATGCGTTTAATGTACACCGTTATTTTTTATTCGCTGCTTCCCTTTATTTTATTGCGCCTGTTATGGCGCTCTTTTGCCGCCCCTGCTTATGCTCGGCGCTGGGCTGAGCGATTTGGTATTTTTTCACCATTACAGACTGATAAAAAAGTTGTTTGGTTGCATACTGTTTCTGTGGGTGAGTTTTTAGCGGCGTTGCCGTTAATCAAACAGTTGCAATCGAATGAGCGCCTGTTGCTAGTTATCACCACTACCACCCCAACAGGTTCGGAGCGAGTGCGTACTACTTTGGGTGATTCGGTGTTTCACGTCTATGCGCCCTACGATTTACCGGATGCAGTCAACCGGTTTTTATCGCGCATTAAGCCTTCCCTCTATTTGGTGATGGAGACAGAGCTTTGGCCTAATACTTTGGCAGCCTGCGCCAAGCGTGCTATTCCATCGCTGCTAATCAATGGACGCCTATCGGAGCGATCCGCCCGTGGCTATGCCCGCTTTTCTGGTTTAACAGCACCTATGTTGGGTAATCTGTCCACTGTATTAATTCAAAATTCAGTTGATGCTGAACGTTTTGTTGCCCTTGGGTTGCCTGCTGAAAAAGCCGTTGTCACGGGAAATATTAAATTTGATTTATCAATCACAGATGATTTGCGCGAGCGTGCAGGTGCATTAAAGCAACAATTATCATCAAATGGTCGGCGATTAATCTTGATCGCGGCAAGTACTCATCAAGGCGAAGATGAAATTATTTTGGACGCCTTTGCGCAGTTACGTGCTATTGCAGGCGAGACTCAATCAGCGGTTCTGATTCTGGTACCTCGCCACCCCGAGCGTTTTGAGCGAGTAGGGCAGTTGTGCTCGGCGCGTGGTTTTCAGGTGATGCGGCGCAGTGAGCAGCAGTGGTCTGATTCTGCAGATATTTTGTTGGGTAATACCATGGGTGAATTATTGTTGATGTTTGGTGCGAGCGATATCGCCTTTGTAGGCGGGAGCCTGATCCCAAACGGAGGACATAATTTTATTGAGCCGGCGGCTTGGGGTTTGCCTTTATTGAGTGGCGAACACCTTTTTAATTTTGCGGAGGTGGCACAGTTAATGCGCGAGGCAGGAGCCCTTGTTACAGCGGGATCTGCTGCGCACTTGGCACAAGCTTTTCAGGTGTTGGTAGAGGATGTCGGCGAGCGCGAACGTAGAGGTGCGGCGGCGCTGCGTGTTGCGCAAGAGAATCGCGGCGCCTTGGTAAAAACCTGTGAGCAGATCAGCAAATTCTTATAGCTTCGTCTTGGTTGATTGATTGGTTTTTTGTGTTAATGATGGAGATAAAAAAATGCCAAGCCAGTGTAGTGGCTTGGCATTTTTATTTGGCGAATGAAATAGTAGTTAGTTTTCGTATTGACTGCGGCTCACCAGTGCATCGTCCAATAACCATTTATCAATTTCCTGCACATCAGCAGGTGTCAACATACCCGCAACTTCGCGCAGTTTAATGGTATTAATGACATAGGTGTAAAGCGCATCGGAGTAATTGCGGCGAGCCTGATACAGGTTGCGCTGTGCAAGCAGTACTTCTACCAGATTGCGTGTTCCAACTTCATAACCTGATTGAGTTGCTTCTAACGCTGACTGACTGGACACTATTGCCTGTTTGCGTGCTTGTACGTTGGCAACATCTGTTTCTACTGACAGGTGAAGCGCTCGGGCATTTTGAATCACATTGCGTTGGGTGCTGTTGTAAAGCTCTTGTGCCTGGGTGTATTGCGCATATGCTTGACGCGTGCGACCGGATGTTGCACCGCCGCTATAGATAGGTACATCAAGGCGCAGTGAAATCGTAGTGCCATTTCTGCTGATATCGCTTGGGCCACCACTTTGGCTGCCACTGTCGCTATCGGTATCACTATCGGAATAACCCAGATTGGCTCCCAGTGTTGGCAGGTGGCCGGATTTATTTGCTCTGGCATTTTGCAACGAGGCATCAGCCTGTAATTTTGATGCTTTCAGGTTGTAGTTGTTTTTAAGGGAGAACTCTACCCAGTCTGCCCGGTTTGCTGGCACGGGAGCCACTACAGGAAATTTTGGTGAGAGCGGTGCAACCTGATCTTCTGGCTTGCCCGTCAAGACTTCCAGTGCTTCATAGTTGATGCTCAAGTTGCCGCGCGCAACTAATGTTGCAGCTCGAGCACTGTCAAATGCAGCTTGTGCTTCATGTACTTCTGTAATGGCAGTCAGGCCTACGTCAAAACGTTGCTTGGTTTGCTCCAGTTGCTTGGCGAGAGCTTTTTCTTCCGCGATGGTTGCCTCCAGCGTTTCTACTGATCGCAACACGTTAAAGTAGGCCTCTGCAACACGCACAATGAGGCTTTGCTGATCTGCACCATATTGGGCTTCAGCCTGTTCGCTAAGCTTTGCGCCTTGCTTGTAGTTGTACCAGTAGGACATATTGAACAGCGGTTGGCTCAGGGAGATTTCCCAGCCTGCGCTGTCGGTGTCATTCTTGAGGCTGGTATTGGTTAGATTGTCTGTGGTTTCAATATCGGAATTGGAAATCTGTGCGTTAGCGTTTATTTGTGGCAACAGGTTGGCGCGTGCAATTGTGCGGTTTTCTACACCTGCTTCGTATTTGGCTTTGTCTGCTTTTAATTGGGCATCGTTCTGTAGTGCGAGTTCATATACATCTAACAGGCTATTGGCGTTAGCCGTGAATGGCGTCAACGAAAACAGGCTGACGAGCAGGTAGAGCTTGGTCTTTTTCATAGGGTTTTCCAAAGTCCAGGTTAGAAATTCCAGTTCAACACCCGTTGTATTGTGCCTTTTGGCTTGAATCAAAACGGGTGTAAGTGCATCGTGGCAAGTCGCAGGAGTGTAGCTGCTTGCCGCCGTGGGGTCGAGAAATGAACAAGGGTTCAGTAGTTAAAAAGGGTAAAACGTCTCGCTTACCGCCGGAAGTTACAAATGTAAGCTAGCGCCCGTGGTTTACCTTTTCATACCTTTAGCTGTTGACCCTGAGAGTTCTTTCCAATAATTCGACACACCATGGTGACTTTTTAGATGCAATAAACCTGCGGTTGGATTCGGGCAGGTTAAAATTATGGCAATTGTGCTGATTGGTATTGGTAGTGCTCAATTTTTGCGTTGAATGATGAGTTTTCTCAACCAATTGTGGGTTTTTCACCCTTCTTGATTGCTTCCGTATTGGTCAACTTTTATCATGCGCGCCCATTTGCATCGCGCCGGGTTCATTTGCCCCTTCTATAGAAAGTCAGGCTGATACAGTCAGGCTGCAATCTACCTCTAGGTCGTCATTAAGAGCGGCGTTGCCAGTTGCAGCTCAGCAACAGCGCCTTGAAATACGAAGTATTTTTGCCAAATAGATGCGTTGCCACCGGTTTTTTCACTACCAAAAGGGTCTTTTATGACTATGTCCATTGAAATCGTATTGGTGATCTTCGCCGTACTCGCCCTGCTAGGGGTGGTATTGGAAGAGGTGATCCACATCAATAAAGCGAAAACCACACTGTTTTTTGGCAGTTTGTCCTGGCTGGTTATGTTTATGTTCGCGGGCGGCCATGAGCAGCAAGAGGTGATGTTGGAGAAGTTAAATCACAACCTGTTGGAGATCGCCACCTTGTGGTTGTTTCTGATGGCCACCATGACTTTTGTGGCTTATCTCAATGCCAAGGGAATAGTGCAGTCTGTGGTGCAGCGCTTATGCCCGGCGCAAATGAGCTTGCGCAGCCTTATGTTACTGGTTGCATTATTTGCAATGACACTCTCCATGGTATGTGACAACGTGACGGCGACCTTGGTGACACTGGGTTTAGTCCATGCATTTGATGTTGATAAGCGCACCCGGATAAAACTCGCGGTATTGGTGGTATTTGCGGTTAACTCCGGCGGTGTAGCCTTGATTACCGGTGATGTTACTACACTGATGATTTTTCTCTCGGGTCACGTGACTATGCCGCAATTGCTTGTGCTCTGGTTGCCGGCGATTGCCGGGGTAATGGTGCTGGCATTGCTTATGTTTCCCGGGATTTCCGGCCATGTTACTACCGAGAAAGATGCAAAGGTCTTCACTGGGATGGATTGGGCGATCGTAGGTACTTTTTTCTCCACCATTTTATGCACCATGTTGTTCAATTTCTTTTTCGGCGTGCCACCGGTACTCACCTTTTTGACCGGCTTGTCGATCATGTTTTTTATCGGCCACTTTATGGATATGGATCCTGATGAGATTCGAATCCTCGAATATGTTCGTCAGATCGAATACGAAACTCTGTTGTTCTTCCTCGGCATATTGTTATTGGTGGGGATGCTCAAAGAAATAGGCACTCTGGATTTGTTGACCAATTTTTATACCCAGCTTGCGCCGCAATATGCTAACTATTTGATGGGATTATTCTCGGCGTTGATCGATAACGTTCCATTGACTGCTGCGTTATTAAAGTCCGAGCCAGTGTTGCCTACCTCTGAATGGTTGGCACTGACCTACGGTGTGGGTGTAGGTGGTTCACTGCTGGCGATTGGTTCAGCGGCCGGTATTATTGCGATGAGCAAAGTCAAGGGTCTGACCTTTGGAGCTTACCTGCGCTATACGCCTTTAGTGCTGATCGCCTACACCGTTGGTTACATAGTTGCATTATTAATAGCAACATCGCTCTTTGGTCATAGCGTCTGACTGTGACCAGTGCTTGAAAAAAACCGGAGTTATGCTCCGGTTTTTTTATGGGCCGCAAAACATGAAATCACCTGCAAATCTGAATTTACACACAATTTATAAAGTTTTTCTGCGTTAGCTGTCAGTATCCGCGCATTTGCTTATTAACACTTTTTAACCATCTGCGGAGCTTGTTCATGTCGTCATTAGAGATAGCCAAACTCGATCTCATGTATGTCGGGATCATTATATTCACCGGTCTGTTGGGGGGAGTCATTGCTAAAAAGATCAAGGTTCCCGATATAGTTCTCTTTTTACTTATAGGCATAGGTTTGGGGCCTACCATTGGCGGCATATTACATGTGCCTGCCGATTCAACTATGAATCAGTTAATTCTGACCATTGGCGCCTGCTATTTGTTGTTTGAAGGTGGAGCAACTTTGCGTTTTGCGGTGTTGAAAGAAATCTGGATTTCCCTGACCGTGATTGCCACTTTAGGTGTGTTGATTACCGGTGCGATTATTACTTATGCCGGTGTTTGGCTCGGAATACCCATAGGGATTGCATTAGTGCTGGGGGCATTAACTGCCTCCACTGACCCTGCAACCCTGGTGCCTATTTTTAAACAAGTTCCAATTAAAGACCGTGTGTCCCAGACCGTAATGAGTGAATCCGCGCTCAACGATGCTATGGGTGCAATTGCTACTTTTGCGGTAGTCGCTTATGTCATGGGCACGGGCGAGGGTTTTAGCCTTACGCATTCGCTGGGTGAGCTGGCTTATGAGGCCGGTATGGGATTGGTGCTAGGCGCTATAGTTGGCTACAGTGCAGCGTTTTTGATGGCACACAATAGTTTTGGTATTTTTCGTGAGGTTACCCCTTTTGTAATTATTCTGGCGGTGATCACCGTGTATTTGCTGGCGGATAAAATTGGCGCGTCTGGATTTATGGCGGTGTTTACCTGCGGTGTGATGATTGGAAACAAAGAGACTTTTAACTTACCGCTTGATCACCACGAACATGAATATCTGGAAGATTACGTGGGAAATACAGCACTCTTGATGCGCATGTTTATTTTTATTCTTTTGGGGTCTCAGGTAGATTTCCATTTGCTCAAAGAGTATCTGGGGGTTGGCTTGGCGCTGCTATTTATCTTTATCTTCATCGCTCGTCCGCTCACAGTGTTTATCTGTGCCGGGCCAGATCGTCGCGCCAAATGGACCTGGAAAGAGTTGGTATTTATGAGCTGGACGCGCGAAACCGGTGTAATTCCTGCGGCTCTGGTGGGTATTCTGGCGGGCATGAAAGTGCCGGGTATTGATGTGGTGGGCGCTATCACCTTTATTTTTATCTTGGGAACCATTCTGATTCAGGCACCTACAACAGCACTGCTTGCCGGCAAGCTTGGATTGTTGAAGTCGCAAGAAAAATCAGAATAACGCTGCTCTCGCTGCAAGCCCTTGTGATTGCACGAGGGCTTTATCCTGAAGCAGGTTTGCGCTTAATCCAAAAGGTTCCTTTACTCCCTTCTCCAAGTTCAATAGACTGCGGTTTTTCTTGTCGGGGTGCTGTTTGTCGGCGATAAGCCAGCAATGCAGCTGAGACATACCCGCCGACCTGATCCGGTTAGTACCGGCGTAGGGAACGAGAGCCTTCCATTTTGTATCATCGCTGTTGTTGCGCCCAAGTCGTTGCACCCAAACAGTGACCCGGTTTTCCTCTCTCCTCTCCGCGCCTTGACTCAATATTCATTTATCGCGGAATGTCAATGAATCACCCACTGCACCCACCGCAAGGCACCGCCGAGTTAACCCCAATTGCGCTTACTATTGCTGGTAGTGATAGCGGTGGTGGTGCGGGTATACAGGCCGATTTAAAAACCTTTTCAGCGCTCGGTGTCTATGGCACCAGTGCAATAGCATCTTTGACGGCTCAAAACACGCAAGGTGTGCAAGGTGTTTTACCAATCCTGCCGGTGTTTGTGCAGCAGCAAATCACTTCAGTGTTAAGCGACATTCATGTGTCCGCAATAAAAACCGGGATGTTGGCAACGGCTGACATCATCGCGGCTGTTGCTGAAACCCTGACTGCTTATCCGCAGATTCCACTGGTATTGGACCCGGTAATGGTTGCCACCAGTGGTGATCGTTTATTAGCAGAAGATGCTATTCAAACCCTGATCGAAAAATTACTTCCTCTGGCAACCTTGGTGACACCAAATTTGCACGAAGCAGCGGTTTTGCTGGGTGCGCCTATTGCGACTGATTTGAGACAAATGCAATTACAAGGCGAGCAAATTCTCGCACTGGGCGCTAAGGCTGTGCTGATGAAAGGAGGGCATGGTGAAGGTGAATCTGCAACCGATTTGCTGATCACAGTAGCAGGGGCTGTGGCGTTTTCAGCCCCACGCTTGGTAACCAAAAATACCCACGGCACTGGCTGCACTTTGGCATCTGCGATTGCTGCCGGTTTGGCCAAAAAATATTCACTCAGCGAGTCAGTTCAACAAGCAAAAGAGTATTTGCATCAAGCGTTACTGAATGCTGAAAAATTACACATAGGGCAGGGTGCAGGTCCTGTTCATCATTTTTATAAATTTTATTAATACCGAGGACACCATGAATACCAGCGTCGAAAAAATTCTGAGTCAATCTGCCGAGGTGGATCAAGCCTCGGTACAACCTTTTACCGGTTCGCAAAAAATTTATGTGCAAGGCTCGCGCCCGGACATTCGTGTGCCTATGCGTGAAATCACCTTGGCTGATACGCCAACGGATTTTGGTGGCGAGAAAAATCCACCAGTGCGTGTCTATGACACCTCCGGCCCTTACACTGACCCGAATGTAAAGATTGATCTGCGTACCGGTTTGGGCGATGTGCGCACAGCATGGATTGAAGAGCGCAACGACACAGAAATTCTGGAAGATAGCCACTCACAGTTTACCAACGAACGCTTGAATGACCCGAAACTCGCGCACTTGCGTTTCAATCTCACGCGCAAGCCACGTCGCGCCAAACCCGGCATGAACGTGTCGCAAATGCACTACGCCAAAAAAGGCATCATCACACCGGAGATGGAATACATCGCCATCCGCGAAAACATGGCGCTGGCGCAGGCGCGTGAATTGGGTGAGCTTCCTGAATATAAGAACCTGGGACAACAGCACAAGGGCATGAGTTTTGGTGCCAGTATTCCCGATGAAATTACGCCGGAATTTGTGCGCGATGAAGTAGCGCGTGGCCGTGCGATTATTCCGGCTAACATCAATCACCCTGAATTGGAGCCAATGATTATTGGCCGCAATTTTTTGGTAAAAATTAACGGTAATATCGGCAACTCCGCGCTGGGTTCTTCCATTGAAGAAGAAGTGGAAAAACTCACTTGGGGTGCGCGTTGGGGTGCTGATACGGTGATGGATTTATCCACCGGTAAAAACATTCACGAAACCCGTGAGTGGATTATTCGCAATTCGCACGTACCTATTGGTACTGTTCCTATTTATCAAGCCTTGGAGAAAGTCGATGGTATTGCCGAAAATTTAACCTGGGAAATTTTCCGCGATACCTTGATCGAACAAGCCGAGCAGGGTGTGGATTATTTTACCATTCACGCCGGTGTGTTGCTGCGCTATGTACCGCTCACTGCTAAACGTGTTACCGGCATTGTGTCGCGCGGTGGTTCGATTATGGCCAAGTGGTGTTTGGCGCACCACAAAGAAAATTTCCTCTACACCCACTTTGAAGAAATTTGCGAAATCATGAAAGCCTATGACGTAAGTTTTTCGTTGGGTGATGGCTTGCGTCCCGGCTCGATTGCTGACGCTAACGATGAAGCCCAATTTGGCGAATTGGAAACGCTGGGCGAACTCACCAAAATTGCGTGGAAGCACGACGTGCAATGCATGATTGAAGGTCCCGGTCATGTGCCAATGCACATGATTAAAGAAAACATGGAAAAGCAATTGGAAGTGTGCGACGAAGCACCCTTCTATACACTTGGCCCGCTGACTACTGATATTGCGCCAGGTTACGACCACATCACTTCTGGCATAGGTGCCGCGATGATTGGTTGGTATGGTTGCGCTATGTTGTGTTACGTCACGCCCAAAGAACACTTGGGTTTGCCTAACAAAGATGATGTCAAAGAAGGCATCATCACCTACAAAATCGCGGCGCATGCCGCCGATTTGGCCAAGGGTCACCCGGGAGCACAGCTGCGCGATAATGCACTTTCCAAAGCACGTTTTGAATTTCGCTGGGAAGATCAATTTAATTTGGGGCTTGATCCAGACACAGCACGCTCCTATCACGATGAAACTCTGCCTAAAGAATCTGCCAAGGTGGCGCACTTCTGCTCTATGTGCGGGCCTAAATTCTGCTCCATGAAAATCACGCAGGAAGTGCGCGATTACGCCGCTAAAAACGGCACCGATATTTCGGTGATTGGCGATCAGGATATTATTAAAATGATCGACGTCGAAGCAGAAATGAAACAAAAATCCAAAGAGTTTTTGGAAGCTGGTGCAGAGATTTATCACAAGGTTTAATAGTGAAATATACCCCCCCCAGTCCTCCCGTTTGTCGGAGGGAGGGCTGGGGGGGAACTCTCGTCGTTTCTATTAATTTATCCGCGTAGAAAATTATGATTAAAAAACCGGAATTTACTCGTGCCGATGTGGAAATTATCCGCCGGGAAGAAATGTACAAGCGTTTCTTTCGTGTGGAAAAAATTTTCTTGCGTCACAAATTATTCAAGGGTGGCTGGGGCAAAGAAATTGGACGTGAATTATTTGTGCGCGGTGAAGCTGTTGCTGTTGTGCTTTATGACCCCAAGCTGGATCTCATCGGCATGGTTGAGCAGTTCCGCGTAGGCGCACTTGACGAACCAAATGGCCCTTGGTGTTATGAGGTTGTTGCGGGTATGTTAGAGCCTGGTGAGTCACCGGAGGAAGTGGCAAAGCGTGAATTAATGGAGGAGGCAAATGTTATTCCCTATGCGATGGAATATATCTGTAATTATTTATCCAGCCCCGGCGGCTGCGACGAAAAATTACATTTATATTGCGGGCTTTGCGACCTGAGTCAAGCCGGTGGTGTCTATGGTTTGCCGGAAGAAGGTGAGGATATACGAGTACATCTGCTTGCCGCTGATGATGTGTTTGCGGAGTTATTAAACGGCGCTTTTAATAACGCAGCGGCGTTAATTTGCCTGCAATGGTTGCAAATGAATCGCGCCCGTTTGCGTTTGCAAGTGGTGGGGGAATAAATTTTTTAAAGCATTGACTTAGTGCTGGCAGTGACTAACACTTCTGATGACTGCTGTTGAATCACTTGCGAAAAACAGCTAATAATTTCCTCGCAGTTTCTTTTCATTCAGGTATCTATGTTCACATTGCGTGTTGCCAAGGTTCAACCCGAATACGTCACTTACAAAGAGCGTTATAAGGTCGATTTACCTTTGCAAATGGCAGAGTGCGAAGCAAATTACCTGCGCTTATGCAAATTAGTTGCACAGAGTCCTGATGATGATATTCGCTTTATGGTGGCGCGCGGCCCACAGCAATGGCTGCATTTACTTAAAATTACCGAGCGTTCACCTTATACCACCACACTGGAACTCAGCCGAACGGTTGTAGGCCAAGGCTCAGAATGGCTCAGTATGCCCAAGCTGACCCTGCGTATGTATCACGATGCCAAGCTTGCCGAGGTGCTTGCTTGGGAAGGGCACAAGCGCTTGCGTCCGCGCTACGATTACCCCAATCAATCTATGTATCAAAGCGATGAGAAGTATCAGCTCAACCGGTTTTTGGGGGAATGGTTGAGTCTTTGCCTGGAGCAGGGGCAGGCATTGGGACTGCCATCGAGGTTCGAATAAGCTGTATCGATATTTGAGTAGAATGTCGATTGGGTCACACCAATGTTCAGGTTTTACACTTCTTGGCCTCTGAATACCTCATTTTTCTGTTTTGATGCTGGTGCGGTAACTCCCTTGCGTATATTGTTGGTGATAATATCGCAATGCATTTGACGCTTCAGTCATCGTTCAAGCGGCCAAATTGTTGCAAGGTTAACCACAAAAATAACCCAACCAACTACTAAACCCGACTATCAAAGGATGAGAGCCGCCAGTGCGTCTGATTCAGATAACCGATTGCCATTTGGGTGCGCAGCAGAGCGAAACCCTTCTGGGGCTTAATACTGACCAGAGTCTTGATGACGTTTTACAACTGATTAAGGCGTCAGAACCCGGTTTCGATCACCTTTTGTGCACCGGCGATGTCGCCAGCGAAGCTCACGCTGCGTGTTACCAGCGTTTTGAAAATACTATCCGGCGTTATTTCGCCCAGCCATTAAGTTGGCTACCGGGTAATCATGATTCCGCCGAGTTGATGGCGCTGAATCAGGATCGTTTAGGTATTCAGAGCCGGCTGGTAGTAATCGGGAGTTGGCTGTTGGTCCTGCTGGACTCCAGTGTGCCTGGTCAAGTGTATGGCCAGTTAGCCGCCAGCGAGTTGGATTTTCTTGAGTACGCTCTGGAAAAATACAGCGATAAACATGTGATTGTCTGCTTGCACCATCAACCGGTAGAGGTGGGTAGTGCCTGGATCGATCAATACATAGTACGCAATGCGGAAGCATTATTTGGTCTAATAGATCTTCATCCACAAGTCAAAGTGGTGACCTGGGGGCATGTTCATCAGGAGTTTCAGCAGCAGCGCAAAGGCGTTGCACTGCTGGCGACACCATCAACCTGCGTGCAATTCAAGCCCGGTTGCGACAATTTTACGGTAGACACCCAAATGCCGGGTTATCGCTGGTTTGAGTTGAATGACAACGGCAGTTTTAGTACGGGTGTTGTGCGGGTTACCAATAAACAATACGTGATTGATTATAAATCTGCAGGTTATTAGTTCCCGTGGCGTCACTGGTTTATATCCATGGGTTTTTAAGTTCTCCACTCTCTTTCAAGGCGCAGCAAACTGCCCAATGGCTCGCGCACTACCATCCTGAAATTAATTTCTATTGCCCCCAGCTGCCGCCTTACCCAGCCGAAACCCAAACTATACTGGAGGTATTAATCGAGTCACTTCTGCCCGGGCCTGTCTATTTAATGGGCAGTTCGCTCGGCGGATTTTGGGCAACCTGGCTCGCAGAAAAATACGATTTACGCGCAGTACTGATTAATCCAGCGGTGCGTCCGCAAGATTTTATGCCGACCTATTTAGAGGTTGACCTGAAAAGTTATCACACCGATCATAGCTACCGCCTAAAGGCGCAGCATATCGATGAAATTATTGCGGTCGATGTGCAACCCACGCGCCTGACTAATTATTGGCTGCTGGTGCAAACGGGCGATGAAACGCTCGATTATCGCCAAGCGGTAAAAAAATATGCAGGCTGCAGACAAACTATCGAACCAGGGGGCGACCATGCGTTCCAGGGCTTTGAACGTTTTTTTGCAGATTGCCTAAGCTTCTTTAATCACTAGGCCTTTTTGCATGGCCCAGCCCTGTTTAAACCATTCGGTAAATTGAAAATAAAATGGCTAATTATTCCGCAGAAGATATTGAAGTACTCACGGGATTAGACCCGGTAAAAAAACGCCCCGGTATGTATACCGAAACCACACGCCCTAATCACTTGGCGCAGGAAATTATCGATAACTCGGTGGATGAGGCACTTGCCGGCCACGCCAAAACTATTGATGTCATTTTGCATAAAGATCATTCCGTCACCGTGATCGACGATGGCCGCGGCATGCCGGTAGATATTCACCCCGAGCAGGGCAAGCCCGGTGTGGAAGTTATTTTGTGTACGCTCCATGCCGGCGGGAAATTCTCCAATAAAAATTACCAATTCTCCGGTGGCTTGCACGGTGTGGGGGTGTCGGTAGTAAACGCGTTGTCGGAAAAATTAATTGTTACCGTCAAGCGCGATGGCAATGTCTACCAAATGGGTTTTGCGAATGGCGACAAAGCCAGTGACCTGGAAATTATCGACACCTGCCCCAAGCGTCAGACCGGCACCAGTGTTCATTTTTTACCGAACCCCAGCTATTTTGATTCACCCAAATTTTCTGTGACGCGTATGCGCCATGTGCTGCGCGCCAAGGCGGTGTTGTGCCCAGGTTTGACGGTGACATTTCTCGATGAAACAACCGGCGAAAAAGATGTCTGGTATTACGAAGATGGATTAAAAGATTACCTCGCCGGTGCCACGCAGGAATGGTTGACTCTGCCAGAGCAACCCTTTGTGGGCGATTTCAGCGGTCAGACTGAAGCGGTGAGCTGGGCGGTGCAATGGTTGATGGATGGCGGCGAATTGGTGCAGGAATCTTATGTGAACCTGATTCCCACTGCGCAGGGTGGCACCCATGTGAATGGTTTGCGCACGGGTTTGTTGGATGCACTGCGCGATTACTGTGAGTTCCGCAATTTAATTCCACGCGGTATTAAACTCGCGCCAGAAGACTTGTGGAATGCCTGTTGTTATGTGCTCTCCTACAAACACGCCGATCCACAATTTTCCGGTCAAACCAAAGAGCGTTTAACCTCGCGCGAGGCGGCGGCGTTTGTCTCCGGTATTGCGAAAGATGCGTTTGCATTGTGGCTCAATCAGCATACGGAAGACGGCGATAAACTTGCGGAGTTTTGTATTAGCAATGCGCAAAAACGTGTGCGCGCCAGTAAAAAAATTGAACGCAAACGCGTGACCCAAGGCCCGGCGTTGCCTGGCAAATTAGCCGACTGCTCCAGCGGCGACCCGGCGCGCAGTGAATTATTTTTGGTAGAGGGTGACTCAGCGGGTGGCTCTGCCAAACAAGCACGCGACCGCGAATTCCAGGCCATCATGCCGCTGCGCGGAAAAATCCTGAACACCTGGGAAGTGGATTCCGGTGAGATTTTAGCGAGCCAGGAAGTGCACGATATTTCGGTCGCCATAGGTATGGATCCCGGCAGCGAAGATCTGAGTGAGCTGCGCTATCACAAGATTTGTATCCTTGCCGATGCCGACTCAGACGGTTTGCACATTGCGACGCTCTTGTGCGCACTGTTTGTAAAACATTTTCCGGTTTTGGTTCGTCGTGGCCATGTCTTTGTTGCCATGCCGCCGCTGTATCGCATCGATATTGGCAAAGAAGTTTATTACGCACTGGATGAAGGCGAAAAAAACGGCATCCTTAATCGCATTGCCGCAGAAAATAAAAAAGGCAAACCCAATGTCCAGCGTTTTAAAGGTTTGGGTGAGATGAATCCATTGCAGCTACGTGAAACTACCATGGCTCGTGATACCCGTCGCTTGGTACAACTGACTATTGATGATGACGATGGCACGCATCAGGTAATGGATATGATGTTGGCGAAAAAGCGCGCGGGTGACCGTAAAAACTGGCTGGAGGAAAAAGGTAACCTGGCAGAAATTTCGGTCTAATCTGGATGATAAGAAAGTGCGTTTGCCGGGCAGCCATCGTTTGAGAGGATTGCTCACACTGATCTGGAGCGAGCTATGAAATATCTCGTGTTGTTGATGTTTTTCGCTCTCACGCTCAGCTATCACTCACAGGCGATGGCTGAAAAAATCCGTATCTCTGTTGGTGTCTACTCCGAACATCTCGCCGCGTTTGAGCGGGCAGTTGCCCAAGGTAATTGCCCTCATCCACGCGATTATCCGGTCAGCGATAATCAGGTGCTGGCCGAGTTTTTAATGTTTTGTGAGGCGCTTAACTTGGGTGGCCTTGAGCCTGATTTTGAGTTCAAGGTATTTCCTGCTTATGCCCGGTTATTGCGTGAACTCAATGACAATTCAATTACTGCTTTGGCTTTTGGTGGCTGGCGGCGCGATTTGGATGAGGAGCGTTTGTATATTTCTACACCCATCATTCCCGCGAATACTTTCAGCAAAGGTATTTTTGTTCTGCCAACGCAGGAGCATGTCTTGGACTTTCCCAATCGAACACAAATTGCCAGCCTGACGGCGGTATCAAATGCCAATTGGGAGGGAGATGTCGAAAGTATCAGTTGTATTGGTTCCAAAATGGTAAGCGCCCATTCTTATGTCAATATGTTTCGTATGGTGAAGGTAGGGCGTGCTGATTATTTGATTACGACTTTTCCGGCGGGCGATAAATTGGATGTTACTTTTCACGGTGTGACCCTGCGGCCAGTGCACGGTGTAAAGGTGATATTCAAGGATTCTTTACACTACGCAATTAATAAAAATCACCTGGACGCTAAAAAAATATTTGCTGCCCTGGAGTCAGGCATGGACAAATTGACTCGTGACGGCACTATCCGCCAGGTAATGGCCGACTTGGGTATAGATAACCCCAAAACGTCAGGTTGGAAGAATATTGGTTGCCAATAGCCGATTGTGGTTAAACGATTTATGAATCTGATCACAGGGATGATGCGCTTGTAACGTCTTGTAATTGACAAGCTCGCAGCTTCAAAAAATAGGTCTAGACTTGAGTGGTAGCACTAACCGTCTTGCTCAGGGATCTACTATGAAGAATAAATTGCATCTGTTCCTGTTGTCTTCGCTTGTTCTATCCACCGTGACTCTCCAGGGCTGTGGGGGGAGTGATACTGAAAAAGCTCCGCCGCCGAGTGGGCCTGAAGCCTATTCAGTGGGTACTCATCCACGTTTTGACCCTATTATTTCGGACTTACCCTTCAACACTGATCTTATATTCGCCGCTGCCGCGACCACCGATGGTACGGCGAATTTAGGCGCACCCACTGATCCGGTACGCGCAACAGTAAACCAGTTAGATGGTTTTTCGACCTCGGCCTTCTTTGATATTTTGATCAGTGGTGGTGTAAACCCAGCGAGTGCGGTGGCGTCCCAAACGGTATTTTTGATTGAGCTTAGTGCCACCGGTGACGCGCTGAATCCGGCCAATATCACAGGAATTACCGGTTTGGCTGATTACGATGTGCAGGTATTGTCTTTGGATGGGGGCACAAACAACACACTGCGTATCAGACCGCTCAAGCCTTTAAAACCTAAAACCAAATATTTGGTAGCCTTGACCAATGACTTGCGCGATAGCAGCAATGCACCGCTTACCCGCTCCTGGACCTACAACGCCCTGCGCGATCCCAATTACACCACGCTTGAAGCCTTGGTACCTGTTCGCAACGCTATCGTTGGCTGGGAGACATTGGCGAGTGGCTTTCTGGCCGCTGCGAGCGGCGGCGCGCTCAGTCCGGCGGCCGCTAAAGACAAGCTGGTACTGACCTACACCTTCACCACTACTGATCCAACAGCACCTATGGTTGCTATGGCAGCCCCGCGTGCGGCGATTGCTGGTTTACAAATCAGTGCCGGTGTGCCTCCTGCTAGCGCCGTGGCCAATGTGTCGCAGCTGGACTCCTTGGGGTTGCTATCCACACCCAAGGCGCGCAGTTTGGGTGTCTCCGTGTTAACCGGTATAGATTTCAATACCTTTAGCTCTCAACTAGCGGCGAGTGTGGGCAAGTTGTATACCGGTTATATCAAGCTGCCTTATTACCAGACCTCTGCTGAAGGTTTGGCGTTTGGTGAATACCTCAAGCGCAGCTGGAAACCGGATTTAACCTTGGCAGGTGCTTTGGGGGTGACTGTGCCTATGGATGTGGATGGCAGCTACAACGTCACCTACCGCTATCCGTTTGCGGCGAAAACCAGTGACCAGTCAGTGCCTTTGCAAGTCACCATGCCGCAAGATAGTTGGGTGCCCGGATATGCCGGTGCGGCTAACTGCGGTCAAATTTACGCAGCTACCGGCTACCCCACGGTAATTTATGTGCACGGCATTACCAGTGATCGCGCGTCGGTGCTGGCGCTCGGCCACACCCTGGCCAGTCGCTGTATCGCCACAGTAGCGATTGACTTGCCACTGCATGGTGTGCCGGCCAATAGTGCGCTTGTTAATGTGCTGAACGTCGAGCGAAGCCAAGTGATTCCGTTCGCCGCTCTCTATGGCAGTAATGCACCCAAAGAGCGTCACTTTAATGTCGCTGGCTCTGGCGGTGCACCAGCGCCGATGAATTTTGCAACCCCCGGTGCCACCGATGGTTCCGGTGCACAATTCATCAACCTCGGTTACCTCACCAATACCCGCGACAACAATCGCCAAGCGGTGATGGATTTGTTGAACCTTAATGCCAGCCTCAGCAACCTGAATGATGAAATGCGCGAAAGCCTGGCTACAGGGTTGGATGTGAACCGTGTTTATGTAGTTGGCGCTTCGCTGGGCGGTATTTTGGGCAGTGTATTCACCACGGTGAACCAGCTGGCCATAGCCGGTGATGCGCAAGTAGGCCTGACGGCAAACCTCAATCCTATCAGAGGTCTTATCACCAGCGGTGCCGGCACTCAGGTGGCGCAAATCCTGGTGAATTCAGCTACCTTTGCGCCGGTTATCAACGGTGGTTTAGGGGCGAGCGGGGTGATGGTGGGCACCACCAATTACGAGCGCTTTATGTATGCCGCACAAAGTGCAGTGGATACCGGTGATCCGGTTAACTACATGCAAACCCTGGCACGCTTGGGAGTGCCAGTGTTAGTGCAGCAAATTAATAATGATGCGGTCATTCCCAATAATGCCAGTGTTGCGCCCTTGGCCGGCACCCGGGCAATGGCATCGCTGCTAGGTGCTACCCAGCTGGGGCTTGGAGCTACCCAGTTAGGCCGGGGTTATGTAAAACATACAGCGGGTGGCCATTCATCCCTGCTGCGACCTGAAGGTGGTGCGCCACAGGTTACCGCTGAGCTGCAAACCCAGGTGGTAACTTTTGTGTTGAACAATGGCAATGTTTCAGTGGGTGGTGGTGCACCGGGCAATATTGAATTGCCGGCTAATTAACGCAGTGCGGTTCAAGTTGGTTTTCTTTTTATTGATTTGATTGTAAACCCCGGCATGCCGGGGTTTATTTTTTCTCGTCCTGTTTAATTACACTGTGGTTATGAATCTGGTTTAACCCATAAATTGATTGGGTTTATAAAAGTGGCGCACTAACTGCTACACGATAGGAGTGGCAATTTCAGGTAAACTGCCGGCCTTTTTGCTGCCTCGTTCTATTGATGAGTAACTCTTATGACACCACGCAATTATCTTTACCTGCTAGAAAAATACGACGAATACCAAGCGCAAATTGAACGTCTTTTGGAGTCAATTGTGACGTCGCTGGCGCCAGCAAAAATGGATACTTCCCACGAGCATTTAAATTCTGTAGTAAAGCGCCTGCATGAATCCTACCCCTTTGTTGAGCTGCTTTATTGTATTGATGACAAAGGCGTGCAAATTACGGAATCTGCCGCGTCCCCCACTGTGCCAGATCCAAAACGGCGCGAGCCGGGTTTGGGGTCAAACCGCAGTAATCGGGTGTATTACACTCGCGCCAGTGAAAACGTGGCGGCCGCCACAGTTACCCAGCCCTACCTTTCCAGTGCCACACATCAATTAGCGATTTCTGCGGTACAACGCTTTACCGATAATAAAGGCGAAACCTGTTATTTGGTGATTAATTTCAATTTGGAAAAACTCATCACGTTTTTAAACGGCGATAGTTTGCGCCGCGTTGTCCACCCGTTTTTCCAAGTCGTTTACGGCATTATTGGCGTGATGTTGGTGATCGTATCGGCACTATTGTTATTTTCTGCCGGTAGCTCCTTGTTTGATATGGTGTACGAGCACACCAATACTGCCACCCAGGCATTCCAATCGGTGATTTTAGTAACCTTGGGTTTGGCGATTTTTGATTTGGGTAAAACGATTTTGGAAGAAGAAGTATTGCTGCACAAAGATATCCACCACACAGGTTCAACCCGTCGCACGATTAGCCGCTTTATGTCAGCGATTGTGATTGCCGTGTCCATTGAATCCTTGTTGTTGATGTTTAAATCCCTGTTGGGCGATGCCACTCATCTCAACTCTGCGGTGTTTATGTTGATAGCGGCGGTGGCGTTATTAGTGGGCTTGGGTGCATACCTGCGCCTCACCAAAGATCAGGAATAGGGATTGATTGTGAGCACCAAAAATAAAAATGCGTTCGTTTGCAACGAGTGCGGTTCGGATTACAAAAAATGGCAGGGACAGTGTACCGATTGTGGTGCCTGGAACAGCTTGAGTGAAGTTCGCTTGGGGCCAACGCCGACTAATCGCGCAGCAAAATTTGAAGGTTATGCCGGTGGTGCCTCGGGCAATAAAATCCAAACCCTCGCGGAAATTGCACTCAATGAAGTTCCGCGTTTTAGTAGTGGGACCGGCGAGTTTGATCGCGTGCTCGGCGGCGGGTTTGTGCCTGGCTCGGTGGTGTTAATTGGTGGCAACCCCGGTGCGGGTAAGTCCACCTTGCTGTTGCAGACCCTGTGCAATTTGGCGCGCAGTATGCCGGCTTTGTACATCACGGGCGAAGAATCCCTGCAACAAGTGGCGATGCGCGCCCAGCGTCTGGGGTTACCTACCGATCAACTGCAAATGCTCAGTGAAACCAGTGTGGAAGCCATTTGCGCCATCGCCCAACAAGTCACACCGAAAGTCATGGTGATCGACTCGATTCAGGTGATGCACATGGAGGATATTGCCTCGGCACCCGGTTCAGTGTCGCAAGTGCGGGAAAGCGCTGCTTACCTCACGCGCTTTGCCAAACAAACCGGCACTGTATTAATTCTGGTGGGCCATGTTACCAAGGACGGTTCTCTCGCCGGCCCCAAAGTGCTGGAGCACATGATCGACTGCTCCATTTTATTGGAGGGCGATAACGACTCGCGCTTTCGCACCCTGCGCGGCAATAAAAACCGGTTTGGTGCAGTGAATGAGTTGGGGGTGTTTGCGATGACGGAGCAGGGCATGCGCGAAGTAAGCAACCCCTCGGCGATTTTTTTACAGCGTGCCGAGGATGCCGCTTCCGGCTCGGTAGTGATGGTTATGTGGGAGGGCACACGCCCGCTGCTGATAGAAATTCAAGCGCTGGTGGATGACAGTCACCTGGGCAATCCACGCCGTGTTGCGGTGGGTATGGATCAGAACCGTCTGGCCATGTTGCTTGCCGTATTGCATCGCCATGGTGGCATTATGGTGGGCGATCAGGACGTGTTTGTGAACGTGGTGGGCGGTGTTAAAGTCATGGAAACCAGTGCCGATTTGGCGCTATTACTCGCGGTGGTATCCAGCTTCCGCGATAAGGTATTACCGCAGGATTTAATCGTGTTTGGCGAGGTTGGTTTGTCGGGGGAAATTCGCCCCGTGCCCAGCGGTCATGAGCGTTTACGGGAGGCCGCAAAGCACGGGTTCAAGCGCGCGATAGTGCCATTTGCCAATGCCCCGCGCGACAAACAACTGGGTATAGAGGTGGTGGCGGTCAAAAATTTACAAGAAGCCCTCAACGCGCTCTAACCACCAACAAAAGTTGATTGGCTGCTAGCGATTTATTGTTTGTGCTGAGGGACTAGCCTGCGCCATTGCTATTGGTTTTCAACCAGCATCAACAATTCATAGAGCAGGGTTTTGTCTACCGGTGTATCCGGCTGGAATTCAAAGCCCAGAATATGTTCGCGCACGTGGGCAATGCGCCCGTGTAAATCCAAACGTTTTTTGTTGGATGCCACCAGGTTCAAATTTTCCACATCGACATGCACACGCAGCGCATCCCCTTTTTGTAATAAATGCTCATCCAACAGCGCAAGGCGTGCGCCATTTTCAGAGAGATCCAATACATGGGCTTCCCAGGTTTTGGTGGAATATTGAAGCTCGGCGTAAGCGCGTAACGGAAAACGCGGATGGCGGCGTTTATCCTCTGTGCTGTCTTGATTCACATCATTGCTCATGGTGGGGTTCCTTCAGGTCAAAATAGAGGGTAACAGCGGGAATTAATAATCGCTAATTAATTCCGATAGCTCGCGCTCTGCAGCTGCGGCGTCACCCAGGTTCAGTTCGATCAGGCGGCGCAAGTGGCTAACGCTGTCGATATCAATCGAACTGCAGACTAACCCTGTCTGCTGATGATGTTGATGCGCTACTGTGACCGACATGGCTATACAGGTATTGTCGGACAGTAAAATTTTCACTAGAACCGGATCTTTAACAGAAACCTCAGCCGGTAGTTTTTGTTGCAATAACAAACCTTTGAGTGAGATGTCCAGCAAGCTGGCACGCCAATGGAATTCCCCCTGCGCTAATTCAACATGGGCATCAAATAAAATTCGACTAAATTTGCGGCGCTCGCTGGCAGACGCGCCACTAGAGGATGAAGAGGTGATGTTGGTGTCAGACATAAATACTCATATTTCAACGCGTGGACATGCTTTTGAGTCTAGCTTCCAACGTCAAAATCGCCATTTTTTGGCAAGCTCAATTGTTAATTTCTGTACTCGCTTGTGGCGCGCCACCTATAATTTCGTCACTCTTGATGAATACCAGCTAACGGATTGATTTTATGACTGAATTTCGCATCGGAATCGACTTGGGCGGGACTAAAACCGAAGTGATTCTGCTCAATGGTGATAGTCGGGAACTGTTCCGCACACGAATCCCGACAGTGCGCGATGATTACGCCGCGACTCTGCGCGATATCGCCAGTTTAGTGACGCAAGCAGAGGCGGCGGCAGGCCAGACTCACTTGCCTGTCGGCATTGGAATTCCCGGCACTGTTTCGCGCAAAACCGGGTTCGTGAAAAATGCCAACTCCACCTGGCTTAATGGCAAGCCATTTCAAAAAGACCTGTCTGCTTTTTTGCAGCGCGATGTGAAAGTGACTAACGATGCCAATTGCCTTGCTGTCTCCGAAGCCACCGACGGTGCCGGGCGCGGTTATGAATTGGTGTTTGCCGGTATTTTGGGAACGGGTTGCGGTGCCGGCCTTGCGTACAAGGGTGCCCCCCTGGTGGGCCCCAACGGTGTTGCAGGTGAGTGGGGGCACAACCCACTGCCCTGGACAAGCGATGCAGCATTAAATGCGCGCCCCTGTTATTGCGGTAAAGCCGGTTGCATGGAAACCTTTTTGTCAGGAACGGGTTTGTGCCGTTCTTATGAATTTGCCTCGGGTGAAAAAATCAAAGGCCATGAAATTGTTGAGCGCGCATTAAACGGTGAATTGACTGCGCAACAAGTATTGGAAAATTATTACGATCAATTGGCGCGCGGTTTGGCCAGCATTATTAACAGCCTTGATCCAGACGTTATTGTGCTGGGTGGCGGCGCGTCCAATATCGCGGCAATTTATACCGAGCTGCCCAAACGGTTACCCCACTATGTGTTTGGTGGCGAGTGCGATACACCTGTAGTGCCAGCAGTTCATGGTGACTCCAGCGGCGTGCGCGGCGCTGCCTGGTTGAATCCGCTTTGATGCGCATGTTTTCAATGTGTGTTGTTGGGTTGATAACAAAGCCCATCGTTATGGCGATGGGCTTTTTGTTTTTTGTTTTATCCGGTGCTGCAACAGCACAGGCTGTACCTGAGCGTATCGCCTCACTCAATATTTGTATCGATCAGTTGCTGTGGGAATTAGTAGCGCAGCAACGTTTGGTGTCCATCAGTTACCTCACGGCCGATCCCATCTGGTCACCCATTGCTGATCAAGTAAAAACCCTGCCGTTGAATCATGGTTTGGCTGAAGAAATTATCCCGCTGAAGCCCGATATTATTTTGGCTGGTGAGTTTGATGCGCCCACTGCCATTGAATTATTAAAAAAATTAAACCAAAGGGTAGAGCGTTTACCCTTGCCGCGCACACTGGCAGACATTAATAGCCAAATTTTTCAGTTGGCAGACTTGGTGGGTGCCGGTGAAAAAGCACAGCAGATGGTAAATAAAATTAATCGCCAAGTCAGCGCGCTACAGGCCTTAAACACTGGCAGTGAACCGCTTACGGCCTTTTGGTATTCCGCTAACGGCGTGGTCATTGGCGATGGTACGTTGGAACACGAATTAATGCAGCTTGCTGGTTTACGTAATTTGGCTGCAGAGCGCGGCATGTATGGTTTTAATCAGCTGGATTTGGAATTACTGCTCAGTGCCAAACCACAAATCTTGATTGTGGAGGAAAGTCAGGATCGCTCGTTTTCGTTAGCGCGCGAATATCTTTCCCATCCGGCGCTGGCGAGTGCGGATTTTAAACTAGTGAGATTACCGGCAGGGTTATCCGGTTGCGCCGCATCGGTTATTGGTGATGTAGCCGGTGTGCTCCAACAAGAGTTGGCAAAATAAATTACAAGAGGTTTTTCCAAGGGTGAATTTGCGAACACATATTTCGTTTCCGCTATTGTGCGGCCTGCTGATTACTGCACTGGTTGTTGCTTCAGTGTTTGCACTGAACACCGGGCTGGCCGATATTTCCGTGGTGGCAGGATTGCGGGATTTTGTTAATGGCGAGACGACACTCGCTGCGAATGTAATTGGGCAGATTCGTTTGCCGCGTTTGATTCTTGCGTTGATTATAGGTGCAACTCTGGGAATGAGTGGCGCTGCCATGCAAGGTTTACTGCGTAATCCACTTGCTGACCCTGGTGTTTTGGGGGTGAGCAGCGGTGCCGCCTTTGGTGCAATTTGTACGCTCTATTTCGGTGTTGCCGCCAGTGCTTGGTATTGGTTGCCTGGGGCCGCTATTGTTGGCGCTTTGTTTACGTTATTTATGGTGTATGTGTTGGCCGGGTTACACGGCAGTATGCTCGCTTTAATTCTGGCCGGCACAGCAATGAGTTCGATTATGGTGGCGTTAATTGCGGTAACTTTAAATTTTGCGCCCAGTTTGTACGCCATGCAGGAAATTGTATTTTGGCTGTTAGGTTCACTGGCCAATCGCCATTTTGATCATGTGAGTATCGCACTGCCCTTGGCCGCTCTCGGTTGGGTGATGATGCTCAGTCGCAGCCGTTTTTTGGACGCGCTCAGTTTGGGGGAAGATAGTGCGCGCTCCCTGGGTTTTAACAACCATCGCGAGCGCGGCATATTATTGTTGGGTATTTCTATTGCAGTAGGTGCCTGTGTGGCAGTCAGTGGTGCAATTGGTTTTATCGGTTTGGTGATCCCTCATTTGCTGCGTCCGTTTGTGGGTTATCGCCCCGGGCGGTTGATGTTGGCAAGCGCTTTGGGTGGTGCCTTGTTACTGGTACTGGCTGATATTTTGGTACGCCAGTTCGATAGTGCGCGCGAATTAAAAATTGGTGTGGTTACCTCTTTAATAGGTGCTCCGTTTTTTTTGTTTTTAATTTTAAAAACCCGTTCTCGCTGGGCTTGATATGACATCACTGTTAAGTGCAAACAATATTTCATTTTCCCGCGATGGCAATTGCATTCTGGAACATGCCAGTGCGGCTATTGGTGCGGGTGAATTTGTGGGGCTAATTGGCCCCAATGGTGCGGGTAAAAGTTCGCTGTTGCGGATGATGGCGGGATTGCAGTTGCCGGATTCAGGCACAATAGAATTAACGCCAGATAGCACCAGCAGATTACAACCTTTGACGACTATTGCGGCGCGTGTGCGCGCACAAATACTGGCCTATTTGCCACAGCAAGAAATTCCAGCCTGGCCCTTACAGGTTGAACATTTGGTGGGCCTTGGGCGCGCGCCCTGGCACAAACCCATGAGTGGGAAATCACCGCGCGATAAACAAGCAATTGAGCGGGCGCTGGAGATTACCGAGTTGCAACCCTTGCGCCACCGAATAGTCACCAGGCTCTCGGGTGGTGAATTACAGCGCGCGCTGCTTGCACGGGTATTTGCCGGAGAACCAAAGATTATTCTGGCCGATGAACCCATCGCCGCGCTCGATCCTTATCACCAATTACACGTCATGGAATTACTTGCTGAACATGCCCGGCAAGGCGGAGCAGTGTTTGCAGCGCTCCACGATTTAAGCCTGGCTGCGCGATTTTGTTCGCGGTTGGTGTTAATGCACCACGGAAAAATTCTTGCCGATGCTGAACCCATTCAGGTACTCACTACTGAAAATCTGCAGCAGGTTTATGGCATTAGTGCGTATGTAGATTGCCGTGAAGACGGTGTTGTTATCATTCCCCGTAAACGGGTGGTGTAAATGAAAGCGAATCTGTTCAGGTGGGTGGTAAATGCGTGGCCGCCATTATTTTTTGCCGGTATTAAAGTCACCTATCTCGCAGCGGATTATCGCGAAGCCCATGTCACACTGAAATTGCGTTGGTACAACCGTAATTATGTAGGGGTGCAATACGGTGGTAGTTTGATGTCCATGACAGACCCTTGGTACATGCTGTTGCTTATGCACAATTTGGGTAAAGAATATTTTGTGTGGGATAAACACGCCGAAATAGATTACATAGCTCCCGGTAAAACCCATGTACATGCGCATTTTAAAATCAGCGAAATGACGCTCGCAGAGATTCGCGATAAAACCGCGAATGGTGAAAAATACCTCCCTGAATTCAGTGTGGATATTCTGGATGAGTACAACAAGCTCGTCGCCCGCGTCAAACGCCGTGTCTATATCAAATTGAAACCTCGTGCACGCGGCAATTAAAAACCCAAGTCGTCTTCCTCTTTGATTGGTAAACCCTATGTTAAATGTTGCGCTCTGTTCTTATGGTATGTCGGGCAAGGTGTTTCATGCGCCGCTGATTAGCGCTGAACCTTGTTTGCATTTGCACACGATTCTGCAGCGCGGTGAACCCAGCGCAATAATGCAATATCCGCAAGTACACATCGCCAAGACTTTTGAGGAAATCATCGCCAACCCACAAATTGATTTGGTAGTAGTAAATACGCCCAACGAATTGCATTACCCCATGACCCAAGCGGCATTGCGCGCGGGTAAACATGTGGTGGTAGAAAAACCCTTTACCCTGAGTGTAGCGGAAGGCAAGGAACTCATCGCGCTGGCACAGCAACAACAAAAAGTACTGTCGGTTTTTCAAAACAAACGTTTGGAAAGCGATCATCTGGATACAAAAAAAATCATCGACTCTGGTTTGCTGGGCCGCATAGTGGAAGTGGAATGGCATTACGATCGCTACCGCACCAACATCACCCACAAAAAATGGAAAGAGGACAAGTTGCCCGGCTCAGGTACCTGGTTTGATTTGGGTATTCACATGCTGGATTCCATGCTGTGTTTATTCGGCAAGCCACAGGCTGTTTATGCGGATATGCGCAGCCTGCGCCGCGCCGAGGGTGCCACCGATTATTTTAATGTGTGCTTTCACTACGCCGATATGCGGGTATTGCTGCGCTCCAATACTTACGTAAGTGAAAAAGGTGCAACGGTTACCATTCACGGTGATAAGGGTTCATTCTTAAAGTTCGGGCAGGACGTGCAAGAAGCGCAATTAATGCGCGGTACTTTGCCGGGTATGCAAGGCTGGGCGCAACCGGGTGAGGATAATTACGCGGTTGTTCATCACCACAATGGTTTTGAAACCAAACGTGAGATTAGTGCCGGCCAGCGTGGTTGTTACGAGCAGTATTACCAAAATATTTGCGCCGCTATTCAGGGCGCAGCGCCCCTGGCGTTTTTGCCCGAGCAATCCTTGTTGGGTGTTGAGTTGCTATTAGCGGCTGAGCAAAGTGCGGCAACAGGAACCTTGATCCAACTGGATTAAACTTTTTTCAACTATCTATTTTTTCAGCTATTTATTTTTTGACATCCACTTTTTTCAGGAACCGTATGAGTCCAAGTCTCGCGGGCAACGCCAATCGCTTTGTGTTGTTCAGTGTGTTTTTTTCTGCGCGCGCCTACTACCCGGTGCTGGCGATTTTATTTATCGACCTGGGCTTAACACTCGATCAATTTGTGATGCTCAATTTACTCTGGGCGCTCACTATTTTTTTATTTGAAGTTCCCTCAGGCGCGCTGGCGGATACCATCGGGCGGCGCCGGTTATTAATTGCCGCATCGGTATTAATGATTGTGGAAATGCTCTGTTTGTTATTTGCGCCGCGCGACGCGGGTATCTTGCTGCTGGTGTTTTGCATTATCAACCGCATTTGTTCTGGGCTATCGGAAGCTTGCGCAAGTGGTGCTGATGAAGCGCTGGCTTATGATTCACTGCCTGCAGAGCATCGCGCCCAGGCTTGGGATCATTTGCTTGCCAAAGTCATGCGCTGGCGCTCGCTCGGTTATGTGGTGGCGATGATTTTGGGTGGTTTACTCTACGATGCGCGCGCCGTAAATCTGTTATTGCCAGAGGTTTGGCATATCGAGGCAACAACCGCGCAGCGGCTTCCTGTGATGCTGGTGTTATTGCAAGCGGTGGTGTGTTTATTCATTACCCTGCGCATGGTGGAACCGCCCCATGCGACGGCAGCTTCACCACTGGCGCATGCGTTCAAGCTCACGCTGAGCACCGCCCGCTGGGTGTTGACTAACCCTAAAACTCTGGTGGTTATTGCGGTGGGGGTACTGCTGGATTCCATAGTGCGAAATTTTGCGACCATCACCAGCAGCTACTATCGCCTGATTGAATTACCTGAGTGGAGTTATGGTTTTTTGGGCGCTGCCTCAGGAGTATTGGGCTGGTTTGTGCCGGGTATCGCCAAGCGTTTGAATGCGCGTTTTTCCATGCTCGGCAATTTAGCTTTGATTGCACTGCTCGCACTGGTTGGCTTGCTCGCCTTGGTGCCTGCCTGGCCGTTTTATGGTCTGATTCCCGCGTTATTGTTAATGGCGACTATGGGGTTATTGGGTTTCACCGTTAGCAGAGTCTTGCACCAGGAAGCGGATTCAGCGCGCCGCGCGACAGTTTTGTCTGTCAAGGGGCTCATTTTCAACTTGGGCTATGGCCTGTTCAGTTTTGGCTTTGCATCACTGTTGGCGGTATTACCTGACTCACCTGAAGGTATTGCGCTGCGAAATGCGCTGTTGTGGCAGATTCCCTTCTTTGTATTGCTGGCGGGAGGATTGTTGGTGTGGGCGTTTTACTACCTTAAACGCCGTTAATTAAGGTCGCGATGAGCAGGATAGTTTGCGGTGGTTTAAGTCGGGCTTTTGGCGTCAAAAATTCTATTGTGTCGGATAAATTTACATTGATGATGATATGGGCGCCATCTGATAACTAAAAATACTATTGAAATCACACTATTAGGCTAAATTTTTATTTTGGCACAGAGTGTGCATTAAATTTAAAAAATGTGCTCTTAATCACATTTTGCTAATTCAATCCTAAAGGAGACCGCTGTGTTGCAGTCATTGATTAAATCTGGAGTTGTAGTTGTTGTAGCAAGTTTATGGAGCATGGTGGCGTCTGCTGGCACCATTAGTTGCGGCAACCAATACCGCACCGCCTCGCTGACTTCTGCGGAGTTATGTTTCACTGGTTCCGGTAACACCAAAGAGTCTGACATCGAGAGCTACTTTGGTGGCGATTGGGATCACCTGGGTGGAGTGGCCGGTGCCGCAAACAACAATGCCTCAATCACAGAAGGTTATTTGACTGTAACCCTGACCTCGGGTACTTGGGGTGCAACTGGCCTAATCACTGGTACTTGGGCAATAGATAGCAGTTTCTGGACTGTGTACGGCAAAGCGGCGTTGTCTGTTCACGTCGGCAACGGCAAATATGACCCGGATCATTTTGCTTGGACAATCAGTGAAGGCAACACCTCTGGCACTTGGTATTACGAACGTTTGAGCGGTAACGGTGGCGGTTTGTCTAACATGCACTTGTGGGGTTCAGGCGAGCCTGCCACTCAAGTGTCTGAGCCAAACGTTGCTCTTCTGTTAATGCTGGGACTGCTTTCTATGTTTGTTGCCCGTCGTCGCGTTTAATTAAGGTTTCTCGCTACGCAAAACCGCAGCCTCGGCTGCGGTTTTTTTTGCGTTACGATTTCAGCGCATGGGCTAATGACGAGGATTGAGCAGGAGATTGATAAAGTAGGTGCTCAGGCACCAGAGAACAATCAACAGTGATACCAGTAACAGGGCAATGAAGGCAAAAATATCCGGTGCTTTCATCAGGGTGGTCATTAAGGAGTCCTCATAGTAAAAAAACCATTGGTGCCCCTCAGGAAAAACCTGCACATGTAGCCAATAAAAAACGGCAGTGGGGCCAAGCAGCATGACCACTGCAGCGATTGCCAATGCACTACTCAAAAACCCCAGCATCACTTTTTTTGTCGTTGGCGGTAAGTATGTTTTCCAGCGTGCCAAGCCAATCATGCCCAGCCACACTGTCAGGCCAATCAACCCAAGCAGGTAAAATCTGTCAATCAAATTGGCGACATCTTGCAAATGAATCACTTCAGCTTCGTGCATTAGCGGTGTGTTTCGGCCATTTTGCTGCTGATAGCTTATAGCCTGCAAACCTTTGCCGCTATTTTGTACGGCATCGCTGATTTCGCCAAAAAGCCGCCAGTGCTCCTCGCTGGCAGTGAACTCAAAATCGTCTTTGAAGCGATTCTGTGGAGCAAATTCAGCAATATGCTGATCCAGCCCCAGCAAGCGATAGCCAAGAGGATAGGCAAAGTGAAATTGCGCCAGCAGGTGCCAGCTAAGCAGGGCAAGGCTGATTAACTGGCAAGTAAAAAACACCGGCCAAAAAATTGTCTGCTGCCAGTTGCTCGACAAGGTTGCGGTGTCGGTTTTTCTTGCATTGCTTCCCGGGCGCTTTTTCACGTTGGGTTCCTGGTTCTTTCGCTGTTAAACCAGCAACTGCTCAAGTGTGCGCTCATAGATCGCGGTCAGTTTATTCAGGTCATCGGCGCTAATACATTCGTTCACTTTGTGAATGGTGGCGTTAATCGGCCCCAGCTCCACAACCTGCGCCCCTGTTGGTGCGATAAAGCGCCCATCAGAGGTTCCACCGGAGGTCGATAACTCGGTGTCCAGGCCGGTTTCAGTCTTGATTGCACTTACTACCGCGTTCACCAAATCTCCCCGAGGTGTGAGGAACGGCTGGCCACTTAATATCCACTGCAGGTCATAGGTAAGCTGGTGTTTGTTAAGTATGGTTTCGGTGCGTTCGCGCAATAATTGATCCGTCACCTCGGTGGAGAAGCGGAAATTAAACACTACTTCTACTTCGCCCGGAATTACGTTGGTCGCGCCGGTACCACCGTTAATGTTGGACACTTGAAAGCTGGTTGCCGGAAAAAATTCGTTGCCGTTATCCCAGTGTGCCGCGGCCAACGCTGCCAGCGCAGGTGCTAGTTTGTGGATGGGGTTATCGGCAAGGTGAGGGTAGGCAACGTGACCTTGAATTCCCTTTACTTTCAAAATGCCGCCGAGTGAACCACGGCGACCGTTTTTAATCACGTCGCCCACCAAGTTGGTACTGGAGGGTTCGCCCACTATGCACCAGGTGATTTTGGTGTTGCGCGCTTCCAGCCACTCCACTACTTTCACCGTGCCATTAATGGATGGGCCTTCTTCGTCACTGGTAATTAAAAATGCAATACGGCCTTGGTGATTAGGGTGCTTGGCGACAAAGTTTTCACAGGCGACCACCATCGCGGCGAGTGAACCTTTCATATCGGCGGCGCCGCGCCCATGCAACATGCCGTCGATGATTTTTGGTTCAAACGGCGGGTTGCTCCAATTGGCTTCCGGGCCAGTGGGCACTACATCGGTGTGACCGGCAAACGCGAGAATCGGGCCGTCATCGCCGCGAATACACCAAAAATTATCTACCTCACCAAAACGCAACCGCTCGGTTTTGAATCCAATTGCTTCCAGGCGGCGGATCATCATGTCCTGACAACCATCATCCTCAGGTGTTACCGAACGGCAACGAATTAAATCGGTAGCAAGTTGCAATGTGGGGGTTAGCACAGAAGTCATGGCAAGGTCCAAGAGGCATAAAAATAAAATGATGGCGCAGCAAGCAAACAGCGCAATAAGCACCTATAACACGCAGCGCGGTGATGGCGGGATTCTACAGGTTTGCCGCGAGTGGCTCTAGCAATTGGGCGCTATAGGTAGGCAGAAAAAAGCCCCTTCTGGAGGGGCTAATAATAAAAGAGCTATCGCTTCAGTGGCTGTTGATATCAATACGTTTGCTTTCACTGGGTGGTAATGCTTTGCGTGGAATAGTCACTTCCAGCAAGCCATTTTTCATCGATGCTTTTATTTCTTCCTGATTGCAATCCTCTGGCAAAGTCAGCAAACGCTGGAAGCTGCCAAATGAGCGCTCCATGCGGTAATAATGTTTATCGCTGGATTCACTCTCAGCTTTCTTCTCGCCGCGAATTGTCAGTACGCCTTTATTAATTTCCAAGCTGACATCCTTCTCGGTCAAGCCGGGTGCTTCCAGACTGATATGGTAAGCCTTGTCATCACTGGCAACATTTAATTTGGCTTGAAAACCGGTGATATTAAACAGGCCATCTTTAGGCCAGCGGCTATTGAGTGAAGGCAGATTAAAATCGCGGAAGGTTGAATCAAACAAGCGATCAATTTCCCGCTGTAGCCGCACCATTGGGTGAGTATCGGCACCGCTACTTTTATCATCACTGGTTGTATTGATGGTGCCGGGTGTTTGTTGTCCGGCATCTTCGTGTTTAAACCAGTTCCAAGGGTTGAGTTGTGATCTGTTCATAAACACCTCCTGTTGTTAAGGGTCAGTATCAGCCTAGCGCTATTTGGCCCCCGCTTTTTTGTGCTGGATCAAGAAGCGCTGTTAATGTTTAGCTGGGTGCCCAAGGCCTAAGTTCAAGGTTTACGGTTTCTATTTCAGCCGGGTTTTTAAATTAAATTTTTATAAAAAAGATCACTGAAATAAATTGCATTTATTAATATTTTTTCGCTGCGGTGCCACCAATAAAGGTGCTTTTGGATGGCTTTGCCAAACAGATTAAATTTTTTTATTAACATGCTTGAACTTTATTTATGAAGGCCTTATCTAAGGCCGCAGCTTCGTTGGCTACGATTGTTTTGTGGGGCTAATCCCGTTACTGAGGAAAAAACAATGTATAACGCGAACCTTATTGTTAACGCGAATTCTGTCCATAACCTGATTAATCTGTTCCCTTTTCCTATTTTTGTACGCTCCTCGCGTCCACCACCCGCTGCTCGCCCGAGTTAACGCAGGGTTTCCTCCCGTAGATTTTATTAGCTGAATTTTTCTGATTAGTTTCGTCCATTAATCTGGAGGCTTTTATGCTGGCAGTGTCAAAACTCAAGCGAGCCTACGGCGATTTTGTGGCGGCCGATGAGGTCAGTTTTACAATCGCCAAGGGTGAAATTGTGGGGTTACTGGGTCATAACGGCGCCGGTAAAACCACGGTGATGAAAATGTTAAGCGGCTATCTGGAACCCAGTGCCGGTAGCATTCAGTTTCAAGGTTTAGCGTTACAGGATCATTTAAAAAACCTGCAACAAAAAATTGGCTACCTGCCGGAAAACTTGCCTATTTACCCGGAGCTTTCGGTGGCTGCCTATTTGGATTACGCCGCAGAACTCAAAGCTTTGCGCGGTGAAGAAAAACAGCGCGAAATCAAGCGGGTGATTGAAGCAACCGATATTAAAAGTAAATTGCTTTCCCCTATTGCGAGTCTATCGCGTGGTTACAAACAGCGGGTTGGTGTTGCGCAGGCGTTACTCGGTCGCCCGGCATTATTAATTCTGGATGAACCCACCAATGGTTTGGACCCACAACAAACACTGCAAATGCGTGAGTTGATTCGCAGCATTGCTAAAGAGGCCACGGTGATTTTGTCCACCCACATTATGCAAGAGGTGGATGCCTTGTGTGACCGTGTACTTATGATGCGTGCGGGCCGTTTGGTGTTAGATGAAAAGTTAGCAGATTTGCGCCGCGCGCGTTCATTGCTGTTAACAACGAATAAACCCGCCACCGATATTCAGCCGTTACTAAACCAACTCACTGGCGTAAAAACGGTAGAAGTTCTTGGCAGCGCAAACGCGGGTGAGCAACTACGCATTCAATTAGGCGATGCTGCCGAAGCACACAGCACGGCAGCGGCGGTGGCGCGTGCGGTGCTGCAGGCGAACGCCGAGTTGTATCAACTCCAGCCGGAAGTTCGCGATTTGGAAAGCCTGTTCCGTGATGTGAATAAAGCGGATGCCAGTGAACACAATGTGCCGGAGGTGAATCGTGCAGCCTAATCATTCCATGGTAAACATTGCCAAAAAAGAAATTGGTTTATTTTTTTCATCGCCCATTGCCTATTTGTTTTTAGCGGCCTTTGCAGCGGTAAGTTTGTTTGCATTTTTCTGGGGCGAAGCATTTTTTGCGCGCAATATTGCCGATGTGCGCCCGTTGTTTGAGTGGATGCCGTTGTTGCTGATTTTTTTGTGCAGCACGCTCACTATGCGTTTATGGAGTGAAGAGCGCCGCACCGGCACACTCGAGCATGTGCTCACTCAACCCGTACCCCTGTGGCACTTTGTGATAGGGAAGTTTTTAGGTTGTTTGATGCTCTTGTTGATCGCCCTCGCAATCACCTTGCCGTTACCGATTACCGTTGCGCTGCTGGGCGATTTGGATTGGGGGCCAGTATTTGCAGGTTATTTGGCAACCTTGCTGTTAGGCGCGGCCTATTTAAGTATTGGTTTGTTTGTGTCGGCGCGCAGCGATAACCAAATTGTCAGTTTGATTAGTTCGGTTGCGCTGTGCGGCGTGTTTTATTTACTCGGGAGCTCTGCCATCACCAATTTTATGGGCACCAGTGCGGCGGAGTATTTGCGTTTGCTGGCTACCGGTGCGCGCTTTGATTCTATCGCTCGCGGTGTGATTGATCTGCGTGATTTGTATTTTTATATCAGTTTGATGCTGGTATTCCTCGCGCTTAATACTTACGCACTGGAGCGTGAGCGCTGGGCAGCCACGGGTAATAAAATTCATCACAGTCGTTGGCGCAGTATTACCGCACTCTTGTTGGTGAATGCCTTGGGTGCAAATTTGTGGCTGGGGCAAATCAATAACCTGCGTATTGATACCACGCGCGGTAATCAGTATTCCATTTCATCTGCCACTGAACATTATTTGCAGCAGCTGCAAGAGCCTTTGTTACTGCGCGGGTATTTCAGTAGCAAAACACATCCGCTGTTATCGCCACTGGTGCCACAACTACAAGATTTAATGAAAGAGTATGAAGTGGAAGGAAGAGGCCTGGTGCGTGTGGAGTTTGTAGATCCAGTGACCGACCCAGAGTTGGAGCAGGAAGCGAATCAGAAGTATGCGATTCAACCTGTGCCTTTCCAAATTTCGGATCGCTACCAGGCCGCATTGGTGAACTCCTATTTTAATGTGTTAGTGCAGTATGGCGATGAATATCAGGTGCTCAGCTTCCGCGATTTGATTGAAGTAAAAAGTGGCAGCGAAACAGAGTTAAATGTGCAGCTGCGCAACCCCGAGCATGATCTGACTCGTGCCATTAAAAAAGTACTGCACAGCTATCAAGCCGGCGGCAATTTGTTTGACACAGTCAAAGGTGATTTGCAGTTCACCGCGTATGTTTCAGCCGATGAACGCCTGCCAGATGGTTTAAGTGCATTTAAAAACGACATCACGCGCGAATTGGAAAAACAGCGCGAAAAATCGGGCCAGCGGTTACAAGTAGAGTTTCTCGACCCGGATGCCAACGGTGGCGAATTAGGTCAGCGCATCGCACAGGATTTTGGTTTTAATCCTATGTCCACCAGCCTGCTAAGTAATGATCGTTTTTATTTTTACATGACACTGGGGCAGGGCGATCAGTTAGTGCAAATTCCGCTGGATGATATGAGTGCAGCGAGTTTTGAACGCAACTTTAATGCAGCGTTAAAACGTTTTGCTTCCGGCTTTACCAAAACGGTTGCATTGGTAACCCCTGCCGCTGATATGGGTGCTTATTACGGCGCGTCGAGTAGTGGCCCGCAATTTAATCAGCTGGCTGAATTTCTGGGTGCCGAATTAAATGTACAGCGCGAGGATTTGGCGGACGGAAAAGTCAGTGGTGAAGCCGATGTATTAGTGCTTGCCGCACCTAAAGACCTGGACGAAAAAGCATTGTTTGCGGTGGATCAATTTCTGATGCAAGGCGGCACGGTGATTATGGCCAGCTCGCCCTACAGCGCTTCTGTCAGCCAGCGCAGTTTGAGTTTGCAAAAACACAACAGTGGTTTGCAGCAGTGGCTCGCGCATCACGGTTTTACCACCGAAGAAAAATTAGTGATGGATAAACAAAACCTGCCATTCCCCGTTCCCGTAAGCCGCAACTTGGGTGGTTTTAGTGTGCAGGAAATGCGCATGCTGGATTACCCCTATTTTGTGGATGTACGCGCGCAAGGTTTGAATGCAGATAACCCCATCACCAGCGGTTTGCCACAGGCGAGCATGGCATGGGCATCGCCGATTCTATTGGATGAAACCAAACAACAAGGGCGCCGTATTACCGAGTTGTTGCGCAGTTCAGACCAAGCCTGGTTAAGCGGTGATATGAATATAGTGCCGCAGGTGAGCGCCAGTGGTGTATCACCTTATTTACCGGTAGGCGAGCAGAAATCCCATTTGTTGGGCGTGATCAGTCAGGGGCGTTTTGACTCTTATTTTGCTGGAAAAAATTCGCCGCTACTGGGCAACAACGCCGAACAAAATACCGCCGCCGATACAGCGGCAGACGCTGCGAGCAATACGGCTAATGAGCAAAACAACAGTGCGCAGACAGTAAGTGGTGTTATTCAGCGTTCACCGGATTCAGCGCGCATTATTTTATTCAGCTCCAATGATTTCCTGAGTGATGCGGTGATTTCTATGACCAGCATGGCAACCGGCGGCCAGTATTTAAATGGTGTGCAGCTGTTAGCCAATACAGTGGATTGGGCGCTGGAGGATGAAGGCTTGGTAAGCATTCGCGCGCGCGGTAATTTCAATCGCACTCTGCCCAGCATGGAGCAATCCACCCAAGCCTTCTGGGAATATTTGAATTACGGTTTGGCACTGGCTGCACTGTTGGTGGTTGGCTTGGTGCAGCGGCAATTAAAACGCCGTCGTGAACAGCAGTACCAGCAATGGCTGGCTAATTAATTATTCACAGCGCAGTAGAACGAGGTGAACTATGAATCAAGCAGTCACGATTAACGCCGCGCAAGCCAGCGCTGCACAGCGAGAAGAAAATAGCGGTGCCGCTGTTTCCCTGCGTTGGCAGCGCCGTTTGTGGGCGTTGTTATTTGTACAAATCCTGTTGGTGGTTGGCATCTTTGCCTATCAAAAAAATATGCGCTCGGCACCGGCAGCGGTGCCCTTGTTGCCGGTGTCCGCGAATTTGATTAATCGCATAGAAATGGCGGATGCCGGTACCAATGTGCAGTTGGATAAGGCAGCAAATCGCTGGCAATTAACCCAATCCGGCTTGCCGGTGGATAATGAAAAAATAACGGCACTCTTGGATAAGTTAGCTGCACTGCGGCTAACCTGGCCAGTTGCCAATACCGTTACTAGCCACGAGCGTTTTGAAGTGGGCGATGCAAAATATCAACGCAAACTGCGTTTATATGAAGGCGATAAATTACACGCTGAGTTTTATCTAGGCAGTTCACCCGGTTTTAAAAAAGTGCATTTGCGCCGCGCTGGCGACAATCAGGTTTATTCAGTGTCACTCAGCACGGTGGAGGCAAGCACGCAAGCAGACGACTGGTTGAATAAGTCATTGCTGGCTACAAATAATCTCACCAATATCACGGCGGGCGATTACCAGTTGCAAAAGCAAGGTGATAAATGGTCACTGCAAAATGATGCAGATACGGCACTGGATGCGGCAAAAGTAGGTGCTTTAGTCAGCGCCATCGGCAGCCTGCAAGTGGAGTCAGTGGCACAGCAGAAACCCGAGGGTGAGCCTTTCACACTTGCGGTTAAAAGTAGTGATGGCAATTGGCAGTATGAATTTATAAAAACTGATGCCGGTCACTTTGTAAAACGCAGTGATCGCAATGAGTTTTTCACGCTGAGCCAGTACGAATACGAGCGTATTGTGGGTGTGAATCGCACCAGTTTACTTGCGGCTAATAATGCCGCCAGTGCGCCGCCAACATCGGCTAATCCGGTAGAAACTGTTGTGCAGGAGGCGACCAAAGGACTACTGGGTAATTAATTTTTTGGGCTACTTAAAAAACGCTGTGTTGCCTAAAAACATTTTTCTTGGTGAAGAAAACAAAAGCCCGGCAAGTTGCCGGGCTTTTGTTTGGGCGATTTAAATTTTATTTAACCTGCCAGACCCACATAAACTTCATGTACGTCATCGTCATTATCAATTGCTGCAAGGAAGGCTTCTACTTCGTCCAGTGCTTCGCCAGATAAGCTCACCGGGTTTTTTGGCTTGTAACCCAGTTTTGCAGATACCACGGTAAAACCCTGGCCGGGAAGTGCTTTTTGCACCATGTCCAAATCGGTTGGGTCGGTGTAAAACGTGGCAGTGCCGTCATCGTCTTGTTCAAAATCCTGCGCGCCCGCTTCAATCGCTGCCATTTCCACATCGGCGTCTTTATTGGCAGGCGTGGCTTCGATAATGCCCAGGTGATCAAAATCCCAAGACACTGAACCTGAAGTGCCTAATTGGCCTTTGCGGAATAAACCGCGAATGTTGGAAATGGTGCGATTCACATTGTCCGTCAAACATTCAACAATCACTGGAACCTGATGCGGTGCAAAACCTTCATAGACCACTTTTTCATAGTTGATGTTGCCGTCCAATTGTCCGGAGCCTTTTTTGATGGCGCGCTCTAAGGTCTCGCGTGTCATGGAGGCTTTTTTAGCTGCTTCTACCGCAAGGCGCAGGCGTGGGTTCATGTCCGGATCAGCGCCATTGCGCGCGGCAACCATAATTTCTTTGGTGAGTTTGGTAAACAGCTTGCCTTTGGCGTTAGCTGCTTCCTCTTTGTGTTTTGCTTTCCACTGTGCGCCCATGATTATCGCCTCTGTGTTGCACGCCGTTTGCTGCGTGATGGTGAGTTAATTAAAAGAGGCACCCCGGGGTGCCTCATGAATTGTGTTACTCGTTACCTGTTGACTTGCCAATTAATTGGCATGCAGCGCGCTATTTAATTGCAGGGCAGTTTTGTTGGTTACAACCTCGACGCGCCCGTTGAGTGAATTACGACGGAATACTAAATCAGAAACGCCAGCTAATTCACGCGCTTTTAGCGTTTTTACTTCATTACCTGCATCATCCAGCACGACCACTTTGGTGCCTGCAGTCACGTAGAGACCGGATTCTACTTTGCAGCGATCACCCAGTGGAATACCAATACCGGCATTGGCGCCGATCAGTGACTCTTTGCCAACGGAGATCACAATATTGCCGCCGCCGGAGAGTGTACCCATAGTGGAACTGCCACCCCCCAAATCAGAGCCGGCGCCTACAAAAACGCCAGCAGAAATACGGCCTTCAATCATCGCCGGGCCTTCGGTGCCTGCATTAAAGTTCACAAAACCTTCGTGCATGATGGTGGTGCCTTCACCCAGATAAGCGCCCAGACGCACGCGCGCCGTGTGTGCAACACGCACGCCTTTAGGCACAACGTAGTTGGTCATTTTGGGGAATTTATCCACGCAGGAGACTTCCAATTCCTCGCCATTCAAACGCGCTTGTAATTGGCGTGCCGGCAATTCATTCACATCAATCGCACCCTGATTAGTCCAAGCGACATTGGGCAGTACGCCAAAAATACCTGCCAATACCGTGTTGTGTGGTTTTACCAAGCGATGTGAAAGTAAATGTAACTTTAAATAACCTTCGGGCACAGAAGCTGGGTTGGTATCGCTCGCCAATAAAGTTGCTACCAGCGGACGCTTACTAGTTGCCAAGGATTTGGCTAATTCTGCTTGTGCGCTATCGCCGGCAATTGTTAACGCTTGTGCAATTTCGCTGGCTTGGCTATTGCTTATTGCGATTGCCTGATTGCCTTCGCTGTAGCCCACGATGTTAGCAATCGCACGGGCGCTGGCTTCAGAGGGTGCTAATACAGGCTGTGCGTAAAACACTTCCAGCCATTCACCTTTGCTGTTCTGGGTGCCTATACCTAAACCGAGTGCGTAAAGTTGGGTCATGGTTTTATCCTTTTCGCTAAATAATTAATTAAAAATTGTTTGGTAATCTTCAGGCTTAAAACCGAGCAGTTTTTGGGTGCCGGTATCCAGCAGCGGGCGTTTAATTAACGTGGGGTTTTCCACAATAATATTTACCGCTGTGCTTGCCGTAAAATTTTGTTTGATGCTATCGCTCAGGTCTTTCCAGGTGGTGCTGCGTTTATTTACCAGAGCTTCCAAGCCCAGCTCAGCAATCCAGCGCTGCACTTGCGCAGCATCCAAACCATCAACGCGGAAATCGTGGAAGCGATAATCTATTCCTTGCTGATCCAGCCAGGTGCGGGCTTTTTTGACTGTGTCGCAGTTTTTAATGCCGTATAAAGTGGTCATGGTTTTAAGACAATTTTAGGTTTCTTGCGATTGGGATAGCAGGTTCTGCAAATATCACACACTGTGCCATCGCAGCCACGTGCGGAACAAAACTCGCGTCCGTAGTAAATAATTTGTAAGTGCAAATCGTTCCAGCTTTCTTTGGGGAACAAACGTTTTAAATCTTTTTCGGTTTGCACCACATTTTTTCCGTTGGTTAAACCCCAGCGCTGTGCGAGTCGATGAATATGAGTATCCACCGCAAAGGCGGGCACACCAAAAGCTTGACTCATCACTACACTGGCAGTTTTATGGCCTACACCGGGTAAACGTTCCAAGGCTTCCCAATCCTGTGGTACTTCACCTTTATGTTCATCCACCAATATTCTGGATAGCACCGAAATCGCTTTGGATTTTTGTGGTGACAAACCGCAGGGGCGAATGATTTCCTGAATTTTCTCTACCGGCACCTGTGCCATCGCAAAAGGGTTATCGGCCAAAGCAAACAGCGCAGGCGTTACTGTATTGACTCGCTCATCGGTGCACTGCGCCGACAGCAGTACAGCGATGAGCAAGGTATAAGCGTCTTTGTGATCCAGTGGAATAGGCGGGTTGGGGTAGAGTGTTTGCAAACGCTGCAAAATAAACGCAACTCGCTCCGCTTTATTCAGGTTTTTTACCGCGTCAGTCATAGCGATTGCACAAACGCCTTAATGCGCTGGGCGGCCTCTATGCATTCGGCCAGTGGTGCCACCAGTGCCATGCGCACATAGTCTTCACCGGGATTGATGCCGTTTGCGGCGCGCGCGAGATAACTGCCGGGCAACACGGTGACTTTTTGCTGGGCAAATAATTGCTGGGCAAACAATTCACCTTTAATCGGCGTTTTAGGCCAGAGATAAAAACTGGCATCCGGTTTTTGCACATCCAAGCAGCCATCCAAAATATTCAGTACGGCATCAAATTTTTCGCGGTAGGCGCTGCGATTGTCGATCACGTGTTGCTCATCTTGCCATGCGGCCATACTCGCGAGCTGGGTGGGAACCGGCATGGCGCAGCCGTGATAGGTGCGATAGAGCAAAAACTTTTCCAGGATTTTTGCATCACCGCCGACAAAACCGGAGCGCAATCCCGGTAGGTTGGAGCGCTTGGACAAGCTGTGAAATACCACGCAGCGGGCGAAATCATCGCGCCCCAATTCTGCGCAGGCTTGTAGTAAACCAACCGGCGGATTTTGCTCGTCAAAATAAAGTTCGGAGTAGCACTCATCAGAGGCGATCACAAAATCGTATTGATCGGCAAGCGCTATGACTTGTTTTAACTGCTCCGAACTCATGACTGCGCCGGTAGGATTGCCGGGTGAACAGATAAATAATAACTGGCAGCGCTCCCATATGTCGGCGGGGACTGCGGCAAAATCCGGAATAAAATGATTGTCGGGGGTACAATTTAAAAAATAGGGTTCTGCGCCCGCTAAAATCGCCGCACCTTCATAAATTTGGTAGAAGGGGTTGGGCGATACTACCAAGGGTTGCGCTTGGCTGCGATCAACAATCGCCTGTGCAAACGCAAACAATGCTTCGCGCGTGCCGTTTACCGGTAGAACGTGTTTATCTGCGCTGAAGCTGCCTGCCTTTAACTGGAAGCGGGTTGTCGCCCAGTTCGCAATTGCAGTGCGTAATTCGGGCAGCCCTTTGGTGGTGGGGTAGCTGGATAACTTGTTTAAATTGCTTATCAGGGTGTCCAACACAAATGCCGGCGGCAAATGTTTTGGTTCCCCGATGGATAACATAATATCGCTCAGTGCCGCCGGTGCACTTACGGCGGCTTTGAGCGCGGCTAATTTTTCAAAGGGGTAGGGGTGAAGCAGGTCTAAATCCGGGTTCATAATCAATTCAACAATAATTAATGTTTATCAACGCGCTTATCGAGTTGCTCGCGAATTTCCTGCTGCAATTTTTCACACAGCCCCGGGTCGCTTAATGGTTTGCCATCGTTGTCGGCGATGAAAAAAATATCTTCCACGCGTTCACCCAGGGTGGCAATTTTGGCGTTGAGTAATTGGATATCGTAATCCATAAAAATACGCCCAATACAGGCAAGTAAGCCTGGGCGATCTGGACTGATAACCTCCAGCACACTGCAGTTGCGAATGGTATCGGTGCTCATGGAGGTGCGGGTAGGTGAGGCAAAGTATTTGAGCCGGCGCGGTGTGCGACGGCCAATAACGTCACGATAGTTGTCTACCAAACTCAATTCTTCCAACAAAGCTTGTTGGATTTTTTTAAGTAAAGTTTGATTGTTGCCCAAAGGCTCACCGTTTTCATTCAACACAAAAAAGGTGTCTATGGTGTAGCCGGATTTGGATGAATAAATCTTGGCGTCCTGAATGCTGAGGTTTAATAAGCTCAGTGCTGTTGCTGCAGCTACAAAGACATTTTTTTGATTTTTGCTGTACACAAAAATTTGGGTAGCACCGGCAAGTTCTTTGCTGGTAGTTTTTTTGATTAATATGAGCGGCTTGTCGTCGGTGCGTGCGGCAATGGCCTCGGTATGCCAAGCAATATCAACAAAGTTTTCGCGCAGGAAATAGTCTTCATCCATATCGCCCCAGAGCGCAATCACCTGTTCTTTGCTCAAGCCTTTGCGCGCTAGCTTCCTAATGGCAGCTTGTTGGGTTTCTTCAATCAACTCATGTTTATCGACCGTATTTTCCAAGCCGCGACGCAGAGCGCGACGGGTGTCCAGATACAGATTACGCATCAAGCTTGCGCGCCAGGTATTCCAGAGTTCTTTATTGGTACCGTTAATATCGGCTACGGTCAGACAATAGAGGTAATCCAAATGGAGTTGATCGCCCACAGTGAGTGCAAACTTATGAATAACTTCGGGGTCTGAAATATCCTGTTTTTGCGACACTTGGGACATCAGCAGGTGTTTTTCTACCAACCAGCAAATAAGGCGGGTTTCACGTGGAGAAATTCCGTGGCGCACACAAAACTCTTCGGCATCTACTGCGCCTAAGGTGGAGTGATCACCACCGCGGCCCTTGCCTATATCGTGGTACAAACCAGCGATGTAGAGCAGCTCCAATTTGGGTAGGCGGTTCATGATAGTTGCCGCGACAGGAAATTCCTCTTTCGCCGAAGGCAGTAGAAAATTACACATGTTCTGCACCACTTTTAGTGTGTGTGCATCAACCGTGTAGATGTGAAATAAATCATGCTGCATTTGGCCGGTTACTTGCCCAAACTCTGGCAAATATAAACCGAGGATGCCGTAGCGCGACATGCGTTTTAATTGTTCTACCAAACCTTCCGGGTGTTGTAGCAACTTAATAAATAATTGGGTGTTTTTGGGATTACTGCGAAAACTGTCGTCTATCAAATGGCGGCTTTCACGAATCCAGCGAATGGTAGATGCGCGCACTCCTTGAATTTGCGGATTTTGTGCCATGAGCACAAATATCTCCAGCAAGGCAGAGGGGTTCTCTTCAAATACGTATGTATGTGTTGCTTCAATATAATTGTCGCGCAGCTGAAAACGTTCGTTCAGCGAAACAACACTTTTGGTTTTACCTTTTTGCAGAATAGCTTCAGACAAAAACTGCAGCACTACATCATTTAATTCACGCAGTGCCAGCACAGTGCGATAGTACTTGTGCATGAATTGCTCAACAGCCAACCCTTCATGGCTATCACTGTAGCCAAAAAGTTTGGCAATTTCGCGCTGATAATCAAACAGCAACCGCTCTTCCGGGCGCTTGGCAATCATGTGCAGTGCGTAGCGCACGCGCCACAAATATTCTTCGCCGGAATTTAACAGCGAAAACTCCTCGTCAGTGAAAAACCCTTTACCTTCAAGTTGTTTGATAGTGCGCACACCAAAATAGCGTTTGGTTACCCAATTAATGGTTTGGATATCACGCAGACCGCCGGGGGCATTTTTAATGTTGGGTTCCAGGTTGTATTCGGTGTCGTTGTATTTTTTGTGTCGATCCAATTGTTCCTGATATTTAGCGCTAAAAAATTCTTCAATCGACCAGATTTTCTCCGGAGCAGCTTCTTGCATCAAAGCATGACGCAGGGACCCATCTCCCACCAGAGTGCGCGACTCCATAATGTTGGTAGCTACGGTAATATCGGTGCGCGCTATTTCAATAGTTTGTTTTACTGTGCGCACACTGCTACCAATTTCCAAACCTATATCCCACAACAAGGTCAGGAATTTTTCGATGTTTTCTTTACAGGATTCAAATACATCGGGGTGATGCAGAATTAATAAATCTATATCTGACCCCGGGTGCAGTTCACCGCGGCCATAACCGCCCACCGCTTCCAGGCTGATGCGTGCCGGCCAACGGAACTGGTGCCAGGCGTAGTGCAATACGCAATCAATAAACAGTGCGCGTTCATACACCAAACTGCGAATATCTTCGCCCTCAATAAAGCGGCGGTTGGCTTGCGTGCTGGCTGCATTTATTGCGTCTTTGAATACCCCTATGATTGGCTTTTCTGCCAGCGCGCGGCGAAAACGGCTCTGGTCAAAAAAGAACAGGGGGCGTTCGAAATAAGGTACTTCATCCATCGTTAAGGGGTTGTGAGTTGTCGCAATCCCTGTGCCTGTTTCAGTGGAGCTGGCTGCAAGTGTTGATGCGGTAGGCTTATTAAAAACGCGTGCGATAAAGTCGGAGATGCTCATAAATTAAAATACTTCGCCGGTGCGAGCAGTTAATACTTCCACGCCATCTGCAGTAACAACCATGGTATGTTCCCATTGAGCCGAGAGTCGCCCGTCTTTGGTCTCCACTGTCCAACCATCGCTTTTTAATTTGGTTTGGGGTTTCCCCGCATTGATCATGGGTTCGATGGTGAAACACATGCCTTCTTTTAATTCCATGCCGGTGTTAGGGCGGCCGTAGTGCAGGATTTGCGGATCTTCGTGGAATACTTTGCCAATACCGTGACCACAGTATTCGCGCACAACGGAATAGTAATTGGCCTCGGCGTGCTGTTGAATTACATGGCCTATATCGCCCAAGCGGCAACCAGGTTTTACTAATTTGATAGCTTTGTACATGCACTCTTGAGTCACCTGCACCAAGCGTTCGGCGTGGGGTGCGGGGGTGCCAACAAAATACATGGCACTAGTATCGCCGTGATAGCCCTCATAGATCACCGTGACGTCGATGTTCACTATATCGCCCGCTTTGAGCACTTTTTTCTCTGAGGGAATACCGTGGCAAATCACTTGATTAACGGAAGTGCAAATGGATTTGGGGAAGCCGCGGTAACCAAGGCAGGCGGGAATCGCTTTTTGCACATTCACTATATGGTCATGGCAAATTTTATCGAGTTCGGCAGTAGTGACACCGGGTTGCACATATTGGCCAATCATCTCCAATACTTCAGCGGCCATACGGCCGGCAATGCGCATTTTGGCGATTTCATCGGGGGTTTTGATAGTAACGGACATGAATTCAGGCAATCTCGATAGGTGAATAAAAAGATGCCGTATTCTAAACGATTCCATGCCGGTTTGACCAAAATCAATCCTTTATGGGGGCAATAGCCGAATCTGATTTTTACATCAACTGGCTAGGGTGGTGAGAATGCTTGTTTGCACTGTATGAAAAGGGCGGATAGATTTGTTCTATCCGCTTCAGCCAGGCGATGGCTCTAGTGCTGCGCAGAACGCGCGCGCAGGCTGGTGAGTGCATGAATTACCCCGCGCAATTCTGCAAGGCCTTTCATTCGACCTGCATAGGAATAGCCAGGGTTGATGCCAGGCTTGCCAATCTCATCGCCCATTAAATGGCCATGATCAGGGCGCATGGCAATAGGAGGCAGTTTGCTCCCAGTGTTTTTGCGGCGACTTTCTTCATCCAATAGAGCATCTATCAGGCCGACCATATCATTGTCGCCATCCAGATGATCCGACTCAAAAAAGGAGCCGTCGGCCTCGCGTTTGATATTGCGCAGATGCACAAAATAGATGCGCTCGCCGAACTCACGCGCCATGGCAACCAAATCATTATCGCAGCGAGCGCCGTAGGATCCAGCGCAGAGGGTCAAGCCGTTGGATGGGCTGGGTACGGCATTCAACAGTGCGCGTGCGTCATCCGCGGTGGAAACAACACGCGGCAAGCCAAAAAGTGAAAAGGGTGGGTCATCAGGGTGGATACACATGCGTACCCCGACCTCTTCAGCGACCGGGATGATTTCGCGCAAGAACGCAAACAGGTTGGCACGCATGCCTTCGTCGCCCATTTGAATGAATTGCGCTATGGCGGCGCGAATGCCTTCGCGATCATAGGACCCTTCACCACCTGGCAATCCGGCAATGATATTTTTTTCAAGCAGGATCTTTTCTTCAGTGCTCATGGCGTCCAAGCGCGCCTTGGCCTTGGTGAGTACATCGGGCTGGTAATCCAGCTCTGCTCCCCGGCGTTTCAATATATAAACGTCATAAGCGGCAAAGTCGCTCATTTCAAAGCGGAGGGCCCGGGCGTTGTTGGGTAAGGTGTAATTCAGGTTGGTGCGTGTCCAGTCCACCACGGGCATAAAGTTATAACAAACATCGTAAACGCCAGCCGCACCCACGTTGCGAATCGATTCTTTATAATTATCTATATAAAGCTGAAAGTTGCCAGTGCGGGTTTTAATGTCATTGTGAAGTGGGATGCTTTCAATTACAGACCATTCAAGCCCTTGATTTTCAACCATCTTTTTTCGTGTGAGCACATCTTCTATGGGCCAGACTGCGCCTGTTGGAATGTGGTGTAAGGATGTCACAATGCCGGTTGCGCCAGCTTGTGCAATGCTTTCCAGGCTGACGGTGTCTTTAGGGCCAAACCAGCGCCAGGTTTCTTTCATGATGATCTCGCTGTAAAAAACGGATGAATGATTGGCTTACTAGTATACAAGTAGTTATTGTTTTGGCTAGGGGTTATGCATGAAGGTGTCAGGCTGGAATATGTAATTATTGGTTTATTCTGGCGGCTCTTTGTGCTATAAAGCGCGCCTCTTTTTGTTGGGTATAAAGCCTGCAGGAAGAAAAATCTGTTTTAAACCACTTAATTTTCAAACGTCACATATATACCGACACGCAAAACCTGGGTGCCCAATGCTCGTTCTTGTTTGCGATCATGATGGTTGGTTAGCGGGGTATATAGAGGCCTAACCCAGTAGGAATACTAAAATGCCACAAGTAAGCATGCGCGATATGTTGTCCGCAGGTGTCCACTTCGGTCACCAAACCCGTTACTGGAACCCAAAGATGGGTAAGTACATCTTCGGTGCGCGTAACAAGATTCATATTATTAACCTTGAGCACACTGTGCCTGCGTTCAACGAAGCTTTGGCTTTGGTTCAACAAATGGCCGCTCAAAAGAAAAAAATCCTGTTTGTTGGTACCAAGCGCGCCGCGCAAAAGACCATCAAAGAAGAAGCAATTCGCGCTGGTCAACCATTTGTTAGCCATCGCTGGTTAGGCGGTATGCTCACCAACTACAAAACCATTCGTGCCTCCATCCGTCGCTTGCAAGATCTGACTACCCAGAGTGAAGATGGTACTTTTGCTAAGTTGACCAAGAAAGAAGCGCTGATGCGCAGTCGCGACATGGAAAAGCTCGAGCGTTCAATCGGTGGTATCAAGAATATCGCTGGTTTGCCTGATGCCATGTTTGTTATCGACGTGGATCACGAGCGTATCGCTATTCAGGAGGCTAACAAGTTAGGTATTCCTGTTATCGGTATCGTTGATACCAATAGCAACCCTGAAGGTGTTGACTATGTAATCCCAGGTAATGATGACGCCATTCGTGCGATCAAGTTGTACGTAACTGCCATCGCAGATGCGTGCCTGGAAGGTTCCAAATCATCTTCTTCTGTGCCAAACAAAGATGAATATGTGGCTGCCGAAGGTGCTGCAGAGTAATCGCGTAATCAAACGACCATAAAGCTTTGCTAGCTTGCTTGCGAGCGCAGAGCTGTCGAAAGAGGGGGCTAGGCCCCCTTTTTTCAAATTTGAATTTGAACATCTTATAGAGGATACAACCATGTCAGCTGTAACTCCTGCTTTGGTAAAAGAACTGCGCGACCGCACTGGTTTGGGCATGATGGAATGTAAAAAAGCCTTGGGTGAAGCCAATGGCGATATCGAACTGGCGATTGAAAACCTGCGTAAGGTTTCTGGCTTGAAGGCTGCCAAAAAAGAAGGTCGCACTGCTGCTGATGGCGTTGTTGCCGTTAAAGTTGCGCCGGACAATAGCTATGGTGTAGTGATCGAAGTTAACTCAGAAACTGACTTCGTAGCGCGCGATGCTGGCTTCCTGGCGTTTGTAAACTCCGTATTGGACAAAGCATTTGCTACCAAGCAAACCGACGTTTCTGCGGTTATGGCTGGTGAGTTGGAGTCTGCTCGTGAAGCGCTGGTGCAGAAGATTGGTGAAAAAATTAGCGTTCGTCGCATCAGTCTGGTTGAAGGTGGTGTGGTAGGTGGTTACCTGCACTTGAATAACCGCATCGCGGTATTGGTTCAGTTAGAGGGTGGCAATGAAGAAACTGCTAAAGATGTTGCCATGCACGTAGCGGCAGTTAACCCGCAAGTGGTTAGCTCTGACCAAATGCCTGCAGACGTTGTTGAGAAAGAAAAAGAAATCATTCGTGCGCAGCCAGATATGGCCGGTAAGCCAGCAGAAATCGTTGAGAAGATGATTGTTGGTCGTATTAGCAAGTTCTTGAAAGAGGCCAGTTTGGTTGATCAGGCTTTTGTTAAAAACCCCGAGCAAACTGTTGCCCAATTTGCTAAGGCGGCTGGTGCAACTGTTAAGAGCTTTGTGCGTCTGGAAGTGGGTGAGGGTATTGAAGTTGCGGTTGTGGACTTCGCGGCTGAAGTTGCTGCACAGGTTGCTGCTAGCAAGGCCTAATTTATCGCCTGAATAGGGTGAGAGTTGGCACGAAAAAGAGGCCGGGTGGCAGCACCCGGCCTCTTTTTTTCTGTTACACTGCACCGATTTTTCGGCCCCTCGACAGGTGTGGGCATTTGCGGCTAACTCATTGTTTTGGAGAGCATTTATGTCCGGCCCCAGAGATAAAAAGTACAAGCGTATTCTGTTGAAGCTCAGCGGTGAAGAGTTGATGGGTACAGAGGGATTCGGTATAGATCCCAAAGTGCTTGACAAAATGGCCCTGGAAATTGGTCAGTTGGTGGGTATCGGGGTTCAAGTAGGCCTGGTGATAGGCGGAGGCAATTTATTTCGTGGTGCGGCACTGAGTGCGGCTGGCTTGGACCGTGTAACAGGCGACCATATGGGTATGTTGGCTACGGTTATGAACGCCCTTGCAATGCGCGATGCCCTTGAGCGCTCCAATATTTCTTCGCGTGTGATGTCTGCTATCCCTATGAGTGGAGTGGTAGAGCATTATGATCGCCGTCGCGCGGTACGTTTCCTTAACTCGGGCGAAGTTGTGATTTTTTCTGCCGGCACAGGTAACCCATTTTTTACCACTGATTCCGCCGCTTGCTTGCGCGGGATTGAAGTGGATGCAGATATAGTGCTCAAAGCCACCAAGGTAGATGGAGTCTACTCTGCAGATCCGAAAAAAGACCCCACTGCTACCAAGTATGACCGTCTCTCTTACGATGAAGTACTCGATAAAAAATTAGGCGTAATGGATTTGACGGCGATTTGTTTGTGTCGGGAGCATGACATGCCGGTGCGTGTGTTCCGTATGAACAAGGCGGGTGCGCTACTGAATATTGTGGTGGGGAGTAATGAAGGTACTTTGATTGAAGAGGATAAGTCATGATTAACGACATTAAGAAAGACGCCGAAGCGCGCATGAAAAAAGCGATTGAAGCACTGGGCAACAACTTCAACAAAATCCGTACCGGCCGTGCTCACCCAAGCCTGCTGGATGGCATCATGGTTGATTACTACGGTAGCCCTACGCCCCTGAGTCAAGTGGCCAATATTAATATCGAAGATGCGCGCACACTGTCGGTCAGCCCTTGGGAGCGGAATCTGGTGCCGGCAATCGAAAAAGCTATTATGAAATCTGACTTGGGGTTGAATCCATCAACCAATAACGGTCTGATCCGTATTCCTTTGCCCATGTTGACAGAAGAAACGCGCAAAAACTTTATCAAACAAGCGCGCGCTGAAGCAGAAAATGGCCGTGTTGCAGTGCGTAATGTGCGCCGCGATGTGTTGGGTGATATCAAAGCCTTGCTAAAAGATAAGGCAATTGGTGAGGATGATGAGCGTCGCGCACAGGATGACATCCAAAAAATTACCGACAAATATATCGCTGAAGTAGATAAGGCGCTGTCGGCTAAAGAAGTTGATTTGATGGCAGTTTAATTCGCATCCTCTTACTGGGCGCCTCCCAATAGTGGAGGTGCTCCAGCTTCCTGCACCGAGACTCATAACTTTCATTAAAAAAACAAATAACAGGCGATCGGTGATAATCCGGTATTGGCTTGTCGCTGGGAGACTACGCGTGACTGATAATCGTCTTCGCCATGTGGCGATCATTATGGATGGCAACAATCGTTGGGCCAAACAGCGCGGTATGGCAGGTGTTTCTGGTCACAAGGTTGGTGTTGAGCGTATTCGCGATGTAATGGCTGCTTGCCAGGATCAAGGAGTGGAGGTTCTTACTGTTTTTGCGTTTAGCAGTGAAAACTGGCGTCGTCCTCCAGTAGAGGTGGAGGCGCTAATGTCACTTTTTCATCTCTATCTTAAAAATGAAGCCAAAGCCTTGAAGAAAAAAGGTGTTGCGCTGCGCGTTATTGGTAATCGAACGCGTTTTAGTCCCGTGATTCAAAAAGCCATTGCAGCTGCAGAGGAGCTTACTGCCGGCGGTAAAACTTCACTGGTCATTGCTGCTGATTATGGTGGTCGATGGGATATAGCTGAAGCAGCAAAAAAGGTTGCACAGCAAGTGAGTGATGGCAGTCTTGACCTTGATTGTATTAATGAAACAACCTTGCATGCCCATACTTGTCTAGCTGATTTGCCGCCGTTGGATCTTCTTATTCGTACAGGCGGAGAAGTACGCATCAGTAATTTTCTTTTGTGGCAGTCTGCTTACGCTGAGTTTTATTTTAGTGACAAGCTCTGGCCTGATTTTGATGGTGAAGAGTTGAAAAAAGCCATTGCTAATTTCCACGAGCGCCAGCGTCGCTTTGGGATGACGGGTGATCAAATACATGCAGGTGCACTCAATGCTTAAGCAGCGCGTGATTACAGCACTGATTTTGGCGGTCATTTTTGTTGCTGCCCTGTTTGGATTGCCTGCGGGGTATTTCTCGTTTTTTATCGGTGCGGTTTTGCTTGTCGGCGCGTGGGAGTGGGCAAGCCTTGCCGGTTTTTCGGCGCGCTGGCAGCGCACTCTATATGTGCTTTTCAATTTTATTGTGTTGTTCTGGGTGTCCGCTTATTTGGGCTTTGAGGGTGAGGCGAGCCCCGACTTAAACCGGGCATCCATTCAGGAGTTGCTGGTGGGCGGCTGTGTTTGGTGGGCTTTAGCCTTGCTATTGGTGCAAGGTTATCCATCCAGTGCGCTCTTGTGGGGGCATAAAGCGTTGCGACTGCTGATGGGCTTGCTGGTTCTTATTCCTACCTGGGTTGCCTTGGTCTACGTGCGTCAGCAGGAGGCAGGGGCTTGGTTGGTGCTGTTGCTTATGTTGATTGTTGCCATGGCTGATAGTGGTGGTTATTTTGCTGGCAAGCGTTTTGGTAAGCATAAACTGGCTCCGGCGGTTAGCCCGGGAAAAACCTGGGAAGGTTTTTCAGGTGGGTTGATTGCCAATTGTTTACTGGCCACGGTGCTAAGTGTGTCTCTTGATGTGGATCTTCTATTGATGCTTGTGCTTGTGGTTCCCACGAGTCTTATTTCTGTGTTGGGCGATTTATTAGAGAGCATGTTAAAGCGTCATGCCGGTATCAAGGATAGTGGGGTTATTTTGCCTGGGCATGGTGGCATATTGGATCGGGTAGATGGGGTAACTGCAGCTGCTCCAGTATTCGCTTTGGCGCTTCTTGGGACTGGCGCATTTTCCGCGGCGGGGCTGTGATATGCATTTCCAGCTTCAACAAATCACTGTTCTTGGTGCCACTGGTTCTATTGGTGTGAGCACGTTGGATGTTATTGCTCGCCATCCAGAACGTTACAAGGTATTTGCTTTGGCAGCTGATCGCCGCTGGCAATTGCTTGCTACCCAGTGTTTGCAGCATCAGCCTCGTTACGCTGTATTAAACGATGCAAAAGCGGCAGCCAACTTGACTGCTGAGTTGCAGCGTCAGGGCTGCGATACTGAGGTGCTTCAAGGCGCTTCTGCTTTGGAGGCAGTAGCTGCCCATAACCAGGTTGATACAGTTATGGCAGCTATAGTGGGGAGCGCGGGTTTATTACCAACACTTGCCGCAGTTAATGCGGGCAAAAAAGTATTACTCGCCAATAAAGAAGCTTTGGTAATGGCCGGTGGCTTGTTTACACAGGCAGTCCAAAAAAGTGGCGCAGTGCTTTTGCCTATTGATAGTGAGCACAATGCCATCTTTCAGTGCTTGCCCAATCATCGCAGTGACTATCTCGCCAGAGGTTTAATCTCCAGTGGCGTAAGAAAAATCCTGTTGACTGCGTCAGGAGGGCCATTTCGCAATACCCCCTCAGGTGATCTGGCAAAAGTAACCCCCGAACAGGCTTGTGCTCACCCAAATTGGAGTATGGGTCAGAAAATCTCTGTTGATTCTGCCACTATGATGAACAAAGGGCTCGAATTGATCGAAGCCTGTTGGTTGTTTAATGCTCGGCCACACCAGATTCAGGTTGTGATCCATCCTCAAAGTGTCATTCATTCCATGGTGGAATACATAGATGGTTCGGTGTTGGCCCAGTTGGGAAACCCCGATATGCGCACGCCTATTGCGCACGCTTTGGCTTGGCCCGAGCGAATGGAATCTGGTGTGGCTAGTCTGGATATCATCGCGACGGCCCGTCTCGATTTCAGTGAGCCAGACCTTTTGCGTTTTCCCTGCTTGCGTTTAGCTCAAAATGCAGCCGATGCGTCAGGCACAACACCTGCGCTACTTAACGCCGCCAATGAAGTGGCTGTTGCCGCTTTCCTCGCTCGTCAGATTCGGTTTGACCAAATTGCGCAGCTGAATGAAGAAGTACTAAGTCGCTTGGTTGCTGTTGAGCCAACCAGTCTGGAAGAGGTTCAAAGCGCCGATACCGAGGCGCGCGCTGTGGCGACTCAGTTGATAAAAAGTTGGTGATGTTTACCCGAGGGCAGTTCTCATGTCGTTGATCCAGACAATCCTTTCTTTTGTAGTTGCGTTACTGATTTTAGTGTCTATCCACGAGTTTGGTCATTTCTATGTAGCGCGTCGCTGTGGGGTGAAAGTACTTCGCTTTTCTATTGGTTTTGGCAAAGTGCTCTGGTCTTGGCGTGACAAACAAGGTACAGAGTATGCGCTTGCTGCTCTGCCTTTGGGGGGCTATGTGAAAATGCTGGATGAACGCGAAGCGCCAGTGAATAGCAATGAACAATCCAGGGCGTTTAACAATAAAACCGTATGGCAGCGTATTGCGATTGTGGCTGCCGGCCCCATTGCTAATTTTCTTTTGGCGATCCTGTTGTTCTGGGTTCTGCTGTTGCAAGGACAACGCGATCTGATTCCGCAAATAGCCAGTGTAGAGCCGGGTTCAATTGCTGCGCAAGCCGGCCTTGAGGCTGGTCAGGAAATTCTCTCGGTGGATGCTGTTCCAACGCCTACTTGGCAGGCACTTAACAAAGCTCTGCTAAATCGACTGGGCGAAACTGGATCCATTGCGTTTAGTGTGGCTTATCCAGATTCCCACTTTACTTATGAGTCTGAAGGCCGACTCGATAATTGGCTGCGCGACGCTACTGATCCCGACCCTGTAGCTGGCTTGGGAATCAAGCTTCGACTGCCAGAGATACCCGCGGTTATCGGTGAGGTTGTTGCTGGCGGCGCGGCTGAGGCTGCAGGATTTGCAGTTGGGGATCGATTAGTTGCGGTGAACGATATAACCATCAGTGATTGGCAGTTTTGGGTGGATTTCGTGCGTAATCATCCTGAGCAGGACATGGTTGTACTGGTTGAGCGTGAAGCTACTGAATTGCGCCTCAAGCTGAGGCCGCAAGCTATCAAGGATGGACAGCATACTGTTGGATGGGTGGGGTTGGGTGCGCAGGCTGGGTCAATTCCCGAATCTATGATTCGCACCTATGAATATACCGTGTTTGGCGCTTTTGTGGCCGGAGTCAATAAAACCTGGGAAACATCCGGCTTTGTACTTTTATCAGTCAAAAAATTGATTCTTGGGGAAATTTCCACGAAAAACTTGAGTGGACCGATAACCATTGCTAAGGTGGCGGGCTCTTCTGCCGAGAGTGGCTTGAGGAGCTTTATTGGTTTTGTCGCTCTGCTGAGTGTGTTCCTCGCGGTATTTAACCTTTTGCCCATCCCTGTCCTGGATGGCGGTCACTTATTTTATTACTTTATTGAAGTAATTAAGGGAAAACCGGTGTCCGACAAAGTGCAGATGCTGGGGTATCAGGTTGGACTCTTCCTGGTCATCAGTTTAAGCGTGCTAGCGCTGTATAACGACATAATGCGGCTTTAAATCGGCAGCTGTGCCGAGCCGTAGCCAACATTCATTTACGATTAGAAAAGATTCTATGATGCGAGTTTCGATGCGAGTTATTGGCTGTTTTCTGGGGCTGATCCTGTGCTGTACGGCTTATGCACAGACCTTCCGTGTAAGTGATATTCGTGTAGAGGGACTGCAACGTGTGTCTGCAGGTTCTGTTTTTAGTGCTTTGCCAATTCGGGTTGGTGATGTGCTTACACAAGCCGATATTCAGAGCGCAACTCGTGAATTATTTAAAGTAGGTTATTTTTCCGACGTTGAAATCAAGCGTGATGGAGATGTATTGGTGCTAGTGATCAAGGAGCGCCCAGCCATCAACAAAATCGAATTAAAAGGCAACAAAGCCATCAAAACTGAAAATTTGATGGATAGCCTAAGAGACAACAATTTATCTGAAGGGCAAATTTTCCAGCGTGCCACTCTGGAAGGGATTACTCAGGCGTTGCAACGTGAGTATGTCAATCAGGGGCGTTATGGCGCTAGTGTAAATATTGAGATTGAAGACATGCCTCGCAACCAGGTCAAAGTTCTGGTGAAGATTGACGAAGGTAGCCCTTCTCGTATTAAACAAATCAACATTGTTGGCAACCATAGCTACAAAGAAGAAGACTTGGTTGATTTGTTTGAGTTGAAAACCACTGGTATGTGGTCATGGATTTCCGGCAACGACAAATACAATCGTGAGAAATTAAAAGGCGATCTTGAGCGTTTGGAGTCCTGGTATTTGGATCGCGGCTATCTGAATTTTAAAATTGACTCTTCTCAAATATCGCTTAGCACTGATAAGTCCAAGATATTTATAACTGTAAATATTACTGAAGGTGATATTTACCGTGTTAATGGCATAGAGTTGGCCGGTGATCCTGCGATTGATGAAAATATTATTCGCAGCATGATTCTCGTGAAAAAAGATCAAATCTTTTCCCAGATTCTGATGACTACATCTGAAGAATACGTGACCAAACGCTTGGGTAATGAAGGTTACACTTTTGCTAAAGTCGAGGGTATGCCTGAGCGTAATGAGGCGGATAAAACGGTAAAAATTACTTTCTTTATTGATCCAGGTAAGCGCGCTTATGTGAATCGCATTAATTTCCGCGGTAATACTAAAACTGTGGACGAGGTACTGCGCCGTGAAATGCGTCAAATGGAGGGCGGCTCTGCCAACTCTGCGCAAATCGAACACTCAAAAGTGCGTTTGGAGCGCTTGGGTTTCTTCAAAGAAGTTAAAGTAGAAAACAAAGAGGTTCCTGGAACCTCAGATCAAATTGATGTTGAGTACACAGTTGAAGAGCAACCATCAGGCAGCATGGGGCTACAAGTAGGTTATGCCCAGTATTCCGGGTTGCTATTTTCCGCGAGTATTCAACAAAACAACTGGTTCGGCACGGGAAAACAAGTTGGGTTTAGTTTTAGCCACAATCGGTATCAAACCGCATATAACTTTAATTACAACGATCCTTATTTTACCCCCGACGGTGTTAGTCGTGGTTTGAGTTTGTATTACACCAAGAGTGACTACGGCTCATACAATATTACGCCTTACAGCACTAACGTCTATGGCGGAAAAATTAACTTTGGCTACCCCATCTCCGATATTGAGCGTATAGGTTTTGATATAGGTTTACGTAGTTTAAACGTTGATTACACTTCATATTCATCCCAGGAAATTATTCGTACACCATTCTGGAATCCAAATTATGGCTATATAAGCCAGGATGAGAATTATGAATTAACCCTGCGCAAACTACTGGGACTTGACTACCCATTAGGTAGCTTTGAAATTAAATCTGTTGATGAAAGCATGTTGGGTACGCCCGGTTTTCTGGACATTTACGGCGATACTTTCAATGACGCCCAAGCTAGCGTTTATTGGTTAAGATCAACACTCAATCGCGGTATTCTTGCGAATCGCGGCGCATCGCAGCAATTGGGTATAGAAGTGTCATTGCCTGGCGGTGACCTGCAGTACTACAAAATTAACTACAACGGTCAAATATTCCAACCACTGACGCGCGCGCTAACATTGCGTCTTCACACGCGTATAGGTTATGCAGCAGCTTATGGTGATTTGGACGAGTTACCTTTTTTTGAGCACTATTATGCAGGTGGCTTTGGATCTGTTCGCGGTTTCGAACGTAATACGCTTGGTCCTCGTAGTACTTATATTCGAGAAGCAATTGTTGCTAATACAGTTTGGGATGACATAAATGGCGATGGTATTGCACAAGCGAGTGAGCAGAGTAATCCCGCTTATGTTCTCTGCAGCGATCCTGATGCTGGGAATTACGATGCTAACATCGCGTGTGATGAGGGAGTTTTACTGTCCAATGCTAATACCAATAATTTGGTTGGTAGGACACGCGGCGCCTTCGGCGGTAATGTTTTGATCCAGGGTGGGGCAGAAATACTCTTCCCGCTTCCGTTTATCAAGGATCAGCGCTCCCTACAAACTACATTTTTTGTCGATGCGGGGAATGTCTTTGATACACATTGCGGCGCAACGCAATTGAACTGTTATGATGTTGATTTGAGTAAAATTAACGCATCTGTAGGTTTTGGTTTAACGTGGATTTCAGGATTCGGCCCCATGACTTTTAGTATCGCGGAGCCGTTTAAGGAAAATGAGTACGATCGTACCGAAGTGTTCCAATTTTCGTTGGGACAAACGTTTTAATAATAATTGTTTGGGCTAATTATCCAGAGGAATAGATTGTGACTGTTACACAGAAAATGTTTGCTGTAATTGCTTTATCTTTGGTTTCCGCAGCATCCTTTGCGCAGGGGAAGGTAGTTGTATTGGATCCAACAGGAGCTGTAATGGCCACTGCTGCTGCAAAAGCTAAATTTGAGAAATTACAAAAGAGTGCTGATTTTGCTGCTGCAAAAGCAAAACTTGATGGCCTTGCTGCAGATATTAAAGCACTGCAAACTGAATACCAAAAAGATGGTATGACTTGGAGTGCAGAAAAACGTGCCGAAAGTGAAAAGAAATTACAAAGCTTGGGGCAGGATTATCAATTCCAAGGTAAAAAGCTCCAAGGTGAACAACAGGCATTAATGCAGCAAATCATGCAAGAGTTGGGGCCAAAAATGGAAACTGTGGTCAAGCAATTGGTTGAGTCTGAGAACATCAGTATGATTGTTGATGCCAAGTCAGTAATGATGGCTAAGCCAGAAAATGATTTGACTCCAAAAGTGACCGAACTTTTGAATAAAGCTAAATAATCAAAGCGAGTAAATGGTGGCGCGCACTTATTCATTGCTGGGACTGGCGGAGTACTTGGGTGCTGAGCTAGTTGGTGATCCAACGCATGTAATAAGTGCTTTGGCCACATTGCAGAAAGCTGAAGCTAATAGCCTCAGCTTTCTTGCTAATCCTGCGTACAAAAAGTACTTGGGTTCCACCAGTGCTGGTGCAGTTATCTTACATCCTGATTTTCAGCATGAATTTGCCGGCAACAAACTGGTTTCTGCAAAACCTTATATTGACTATGCCCGAGTCTCGGCTTTGTTTTCATCTGTCCCGACAGCGGAAGCGGGCGTTCATCCCTCTGCGGTTATTGGTGACAGTTGCTCTATTGCTAACACTGCTTCGATAGGCCCGAATGCGGTGATTGGTAATGGGGTGGTTTTGGCAGATGGCGTTATAATCGGCTCTGGCAGCTACATTGGTGATGATAGCTCTATTGGACCTCACACCCGGGTTGCAGCGAATGTCAGTATCTATCACGGTATTACCATTGGTGGCGGGTGCGTATTACACAGTGGTTGTGTGATTGGGGCTGATGGTTTTGGTTTTGCTCCACAGGGTGATGGTTGGCTTAAGATCCATCAGCTCGGTGGGGTTGTAATTGGCGATAATGTCGAGATTGGGGCTTGCACCTGCATAGATCGCGGAGCTTTGGATGATACCTGGATTGCCGATGGAGTAATTATCGACAATCATGTCCAGATTGCCCACAACGTTCGTATCGGTAAAAACACTGCTATTGCTGGGCATTCTGCTATTGCAGGAAGCACGACAATAGGCGCTAACTGCACCATTGCTGGTGCTGTTGCCATTGTGGGTCATATTAGCTTGGCTGATAGGGTTCATGTTACTGCAAGAAGTTTTGTTTCTGCTTCGATCACTGAAGCGGGGTCTTACTCATCGGGAACACCACTGGCGCCAACAAAAGATTGGCGTAAAAATGCTGCCCGCTTTCGTCAGCTAGATTCATTAGCTGCGCGCTTAATAAAACTTGAACGCAAATAAGCGTACATATAATTTCTATTTCTTCTTGGGGTTAAACCATGATGGACGTTAACGAGATTCGTGAATATCTTCCACATCGCTATCCGTTTTTGTTAGTGGATCGTGTTGTTGAGTTGATTGAAGGCGAATCAATTGTCGCCTACAAAAATATTACCGTTAACGAGGAAGTCTTTAATGGTCATTTCCCTCAAAACCCGGTGTTTCCTGGAGTAATGATTCTTGAAGCCATGGCTCAAGCTTCTGGTATTCTCGGTTTTAAAACTATGAATAAAAAGCCACAGGATGGATCTATTTATTTATTTGCTGGTGTAGATGATGTGCGTTTCAAGCGACAAGTTGTGCCGGGTGATCGTTTGCAACTGGAATCACGGGTTATTTCTGAAAAGCGTGGTATTTGGAAGTTTGAGTGTAAGGCAAGTGTTGATGGCGTATTAGCCGCTTCAGCAACAATTTTGTGTGCTGACCGCAAGGTTTAACAACAACTAGACATTCAACGAGAAAGCATTTTGATAGATCCATCTGCAATTATTCATCCTGATGCCAAGCTTGCTCCCGATGTTCAAGTTGGCCCTTGGACAATTATTGGTCCTGATGTAGAGATTGATGAGGGCACAACAATTGCTTCACATGTTGTGCTTAAAGGACCAACAAAAATTGGAAAACATAATCGTATTTATCAATTTTCATCGATAGGTGAAGATACGCCCGATCTAAAATATAAGGGTGAACCAACACGTTTAGTGATCGGCGATTACAATGTAATTCGAGAGGGTGTAACTATTCACCGCGGAACAGTTCAGGATCGCAGTGAAACTACGATTGGCAGTAATAATTTACTCATGGCCTATGTTCATGTTGGCCATGATAGCGTGATTGGTAATAACTGTATTCTAGTGAATAACGCAGCTCTCGCTGGGCATGTCCATATTGGTGACTGGGCTATTTTAAGTGGTTTCACTCTTGTGCATCAGTTTTGCAAAATTGGTGCTCATAGTTTTTCTGGGATGGGAAGTGCGATAGGGAAAGACGTGCCTGCTTACGTTATGGTCAATGGTAGTCCTGCGGAGGCTAAAAACATCAATGTTGAAGGTCTGCGCCGCCGGGGTTTTACCAAAGACGATATCTCTCTGTTAACCAAAGCCTACAAAATTATTTATCGTCGGGGTTTGACGTTGGATGAAGCTTTGGCTGAATTAAATCCTTTGTCTGCTGGATCGCCAGCGTTACAAGTCTTAATAGACTCATTAAATACATCTACACGCGGTATTGTTCGCTAGAATTTTCGCTTGCGATTCTCTTTGCATTGAGTAAAAAACCGGAGGGCTTGGTGTCTGATCACATACATATTGGTATTGTTGTCGGAGAAGCCTCCGGGGATATACTCGGCGCTGCCTTAATTCAAGAACTGCGCAAGCGTTTTCCAAACGCGGAATTTTCCGGGATTGGTGGCCCGCGGATGTTGGCTTTGGGTTTCCACTCGTATTTTCCTCAAGATCGCTTGGCGGTAATGGGGCTGGTTGAACCGCTAAAGCGCTTGCCTGAGTTGTTGCGGATTCGCAAATTTTTGAGCGAGCATTTTATCAAAAATCCTCCTGCTGTTTTTATCGGAATAGATTCGCCGGATTTTACTATTCCACTCGAAGCATCCCTCAAAGAAAAAAATATTAAGACGGTTCATTACGTCAGCCCATCTGTATGGGCCTGGCGGCAAAAGCGAATTTTTAAAATTGCGCGTGCCGTTGACTTGATGCTTACACTACTACCATTTGAAGCAAAGTTTTATCAGGAACACGATGTTCCGGTTGAGTTTGTTGGGCATCATCTGGCCGATGAGATTCCTGTTGCTGTCGATAAAGTTGCAGCGCGAAAAATACTGGGGCTGCCTACAGAAGGACGTATTGTTGCGCTCTTGCCGGGCAGCCGTGCGAGTGAGGTTGAACGCATGGGGCAGTTGTTCATGCAGTCTGCAGTGCATTGCCTGGAGCAAGATCCTGGTTTGTTGTTTATTATTCCTGCTGCCAGCCCTGATCGATATCGGCAGCTTCATATTGAATTAAATGATTATGTAGATTATCCAATCCAATTAATTAATGGTCACTCCCATGAAGCAATGGCAGCGGCAGATGTTGTTTTGTTGGCTTCTGGCACTGTTGCGCTGGAGGCGTTGTTGCTCAAAAAGCCAATGGTTGTCGCTTATAAACTGGCACCACTAACCTATAAAATTTTATCATGGTTGGTTAAATCGCCATGGATATCATTACCTAATTTGCTTGCGCAAAAATTACTCGTGCCTGAAATTTTACAAGATAAAGCAACACCTCAGGCTTTATCGGCTGCGGTTATGCATTATTTTGATAATCCGGAAGAGGCAATTGCTCTCAGTGAAACTTTTGCACAAATGCATCTTCAGTTGAAGCGCGATGCCAGTGCTCGTGCGGCCGATGCTATTGCCAGTTTGCTCGATTCACCTACAAGAATTACCAACTAATAAAAGGTCAAATCGTGATAGAACCATTTGTGAGTGTTTATCAGGGAATGCTTTGTGCCGGTTGTGATGAAGTAGGGCGCGGGCCTTTGGCTGGTGATGTAGTTGCCGCTGCGGTTATTCTCGATCCAGCCAAAATAATTAGTGGCTTGGATGACTCTAAAAAACTAACAGAAAAAAAACGTGAATTTTTATTCGATGAAATTCAAGCAAAAGCTATGAGCTGGTCTATTGCGCGCGCTTCTGTTGCAGAAATAGATAGCTTGAATATTTTGCAAGCCAGCTTGCTGGCAATGACTCGAGCAGTACAGGGCTTGCATATAGAGCCGGAACATGTACTGGTTGATGGTAATAAGTTACCAAAATGGAAATATACAGCGGAAGCAGTTGTGAAAGGTGATAGCCGTGTCGCCGCGATTAGTGCTGCTTCTATTCTCGCCAAAGTGACTCGCGACCGCGAAATGATCCAGCTGGATAAAGTTTACCCCGGTTATGGATTTGCAGATCATAAAGGTTATCCAACCAAGGTGCATATGGATGCATTGGAGCGTTTGGGTATTACCCCTATTCATCGACAATCCTATGCGCCTGTCAGAGCCAAAATAGAACAAATAGCCTTGTTCTGACTTCAATTTCTTTGCTTAAGAAAATTATTATGCCGGCAGCCAATTTTGTTCATTTGCGGTTACACACTGAGTTTTCACTAAGCGATAGCTTGGTGCGTATTAAAGCGTTAGTTAAGCGTGTTGCAGAGTTGAATATGCCTGCCTGCGCTATCACCGATCAGACGAATTTTTATGGTCTGATAAAATTCTACAAGGCGGCACAGGGTGCAGGTATTAAACCTATTGCCGGTAGCGACTTCTGGATTACCAGCAACGAAGCTGAAGGGAAGCCTACGCTAATTACCCTGCTTGCGATGAATGATCAGGGTTACAAAAATATCATTGAATTAATTTCGCGCGCTTGGCGGCAAGGGCAGCAACAAGGCATCGCTTATTTGCAGCGTGAATGGCTTACAGAGCTTAATGCGGGCGTTATAGCTTTATCCGGCGGCAAATTGGGTGATGTCGGCATGGCGCTTTTGGGGGGGCGTGCTGCACAGGCGAAAGAGTTATTGCAAGGTTGGATGCAGGATTTCCCCAGTCGGTTCTATTTGGAATTACAGCGTACCGGCCGTGAGAATGATGAAAATCATCTACACGCTGCGGTTGCGCTTGCTGCAGAAGTGCAGTGTCCGGTGGTGGCAACTAACGATGTGCGGTTTTTAAAAGCCAGTGAATTTGAAGTTCACGAAGCGCGAGTTTGTATCAGTGAAGGGCGCACACTCGACGATCCACGGCGCGAGCGTCGCTACAGTGACCAACAATATCTGCGCTCCGCAGAAGAAATGACAGAGTTGTTTAGCGATATTCCCGAAGCAATTGCGAACACACTCGAGATTGCCAAACGCTGCACTATCAACATTCAAATGGGCAAATATTTTTTGCCTGAATATCCCGTCCCTGCAGGCATGACCGAAGCGGAGTTCTTCCGCAAAATTTCTCACGAAGGTTTGGATGCGCGCTTGGAACGCATTCTGGATAAAAGCGCGGCTGACTATGCACAACGGCGTAAGGTCTATGAAGACCGGTTGAATTTTGAGTTGGATATTATCAACCAAATGGGATTCCCCGGTTACTTTCTGATTGTGATGGACTTTATCCAGTGGGCCAAAGACCATGATATTCCTGTTGGGCCGGGGCGTGGTTCGGGTGCTGGTTCGCTAGTGGCTTATTCGTTAAAAATTACCGATCTTGATCCACTGCAATACGATTTGCTGTTCGAGCGTTTTCTAAACCCTGAGCGGGTTTCCATGCCCGACTTTGACATCGACTTCTGTATGGATAACCGCGACAAGGTTATTTCCTATGTGGCAGATAATTACGGTCGCGATGCGGTAAGTCAAATTATTACCTTCGGTACCATGGCTGCGAAAGCGGTGGTACGCGATGTGGCGCGGGTGCAGGGAAAGTCCTACGGTCTTGCCGATAAACTTTCCAAAATGATTCCACCCACCCCGGGCATGACCCTCGCACAAGCATTGGAAGAAGAGCCACAACTCAAAGAATTTATCGAGCAGGATGCTGATGCTGGCGAAATTTGGGAAATGGCTGTGCAACTTGAAGGCCTCACCCGTAACGTGGGTAAACATGCCGGTGGTGTGGTGATTGCGCCCACCAAGCTCACGGATTTTTCTCCACTTTATTGCGATGAAACCGGCAGTGGTTTGGTCACGCAATTTGATAAAGGTGATGTCGAAGAAGCGGGCTTGGTCAAGTTCGACTTCCTCGGTTTGCGCACCCTGACTATTATTGATTGGGCGCGCATTATGATCGACAAACAGCGCGCCAAAAAAGGTGAGCCGCCGCTGGATATCAGTGCCATTCCGCTGGATGATGCCGCCACGTTCAAATTATTAAAACGCGCTGAAACGACTGCCGTATTCCAATTGGAATCGCGCGGCATGAAAGACCTGATCAAGCGCTTGCAACCCGACAACATTGAAGACCTGATTGCACTGGTAGCACTGTTCCGCCCGGGCCCTCTGGAGTCGGGCATGGTGGACGACTTTATCAACCGCAAACACGGCCGTGCGCAAGTTGCCTACCCGGATGCAAAATTCCAGCACCAGAGTTTAAAACCGGTTTTGGAGCCAACCTATGGTGTAATTGTTTACCAGGAACAGGTAATGCAAATTGCGCAGGTGCTCGCTGGTTATACTCTGGGTGGTGCAGATATGTTGCGCCGTGCCATGGGTAAGAAAAAGCCGGAGGAAATGGCCAAGCAGCGCGCGGTATTTGAAGAAGGCGCAAAAAATCAGGGCGTTGATCCCGAGTTGGCAATTAAAATTTTTGACTTGGTAGAAAAATTTGCTGGTTATGGTTTTAATAAATCTCACTCGGCAGCTTACGCCATTGTGTCCTACCAAACCGCTTGGCTAAAAGCGCATTATCCTGCGCATTTTATGGCGGCGACTATGTCGTCGGACATGGATAAAACCGATAAGGTGGTTACCTTTATCGAAGAATGCCGCACCATGAAATTAAAGCTCTTGCCACCAGATGTAAACTCTGGCGAGTTTCATTTCACTGTCGATGATGCCGGCCGCATTATCTATGGTTTGGGTGCGATTAAAGGTTTGGGTGAGGGGCCAGTTGAATCCATTATTGCGGCGCGCAATGAGGGAGGTGCTTTTAAAGATTTATTTGATTTTTGCGCTCGCGTCGATCCACGCAAAGTTAACAAACGCGCGCTGGAGGCCATTATTCGCTCCGGTGCGGCAGACAATTTAGGTCCAACTGCCAATACACCGCAGCAGAATATTGATCACGATCGTGCTGTGATGTTTGCCGCTATGGGTGAAGCGGTAAAAACCGCTGAACAAGCGATGGCCAATACTAATGCTGGCATGATGGATTTATTCGGCGCAGTCATGACAAGCGACGATTCCAATAAGGATGTCTATGCGGATTTTCGTCGGGTGCGCACCTGGACGATGAAAGAGCGATTAAACGCCGAAAAAGAAACCCTCGGTTTGTATTTGACTGGCCACCCCATTGATGAATATGAAAGCGAATTAACTCACTTGGTGAGTTCACGTATTTCCAATCTCAAACCGGAAAAAGGTAGCCAGACAATTTCGGGTTTGGTGATTTCCCAGCGGGTGGTGAAAACCAAACGTGGCGATAGCATGGCGATAGTGACGCTGGATGATCGCACTGGCCGCATGGATGTCACTTTATTTGCAGAAGTATTTAATGCCGCGCGCGATTTACTGCTCAAAGATGGTTTGTTAGTGGTAAGTGGGCAAGTGCGCTATGACGATTTCAGTGGCATGTTAAAAATGAGCGCCGACAATATTCGTTTACTCTCCGATGTGCGTCAGGAAAAAGTGCGCGAATTGTGGTTGGAGTTGGAGTCTGGTTTGCTGCCGGCGAGCTTTAGCCGCGACTTAAGCGAAATACTCGACCCCTATCGCCAATCACCCCAGCAGGATGCCCGCTGTGCAATTGTGGTGGATTACCTGCGCAGTGATGCCCGCGCGCAATTACGTTTTGGCAACGATTGGCATATTCGCCCGGAAGATGAATTGCTCCAGCGTCTACGTGATGCTTATGGGAGCGACAAAGTGAAACTGGTGTATTAATAACTAACAAGTCTTTAGTGTTTTCTGATCTAACAAAAATCCTTTCTAAATTATTTATATCTTTCAGCTTGTGTCGATCGAACTAGACTAAAAAAGAGATAACAAAAGTCTGTGTTAATCAGCGTCTGGAGGTAACTACCATGCTGTCGATCCTGGTGAAAGATTATATGCAGTTAAATGCCCAAGCGATTTCCGCAAGTGCCAGTGTGCGCGATGTGGTTGAGCACCTGCTCAAATGGAATGTGACTGGGGCGCCGGTGGTAGATGAGGAGCGCCGTGTCATTGGTTTCGTATCCGAACAGGATTGCATTAAAGATATGCTTAACAGCGCGTTTTATGCGGAAGAGTCTGATAGTGTGACCCGCATTATGCGTCAGGACGTGCTTTGTGTGACCCCAAATACCAGCATTCTGGAAATCGCAGAAACCATGCTGGGAAACAAACCTAAAAATTACCCGGTTGTGGAGCATGGCAAGTTAGTTGGTTTAATCAATCGCCGCTGCATCCTTCAGGCTTTGCGGGATAACAATGGCAGTTATTTTTCTCCCAGGCGTGATTCACCTGAGTTCGTGATTAGCTCTCGCGATATTCAATAGTGCCATGACCAATAATTAGTCCTGCCTTGATTATCTGCTCCACCATTGGATGAATGTCGCACGCTTTTGTGTGCGTGCGACCTTTTGTGCTACTCAGCTCCAACGGCATTTTCACTCGAAAAGATCGACTAAAGCGCCCATTTCGCGTAAGGTAGCGACCCAATTGTGCCTGCTCAGGTTATGGTCAAAAAGCCAACAAACTCAGGTAGTTGCACTCCCTCTCCAAGTCAAAATGGTAAATTCTTACCCGGAACACGAGCTTGCTATGAATCTGAATTATCTGGATTTTGAACAGCCCATCGCCGAACTCGAAGGCAAAATTGAAGAATTACAACTGGTTGGCAATAGTTCCGATGTGAACATCGCCGACGAGATCGCCAAGCTGCGCGAGAAGAGCACCAAGCTCACTGAAACCATCTACTCCAAGTTGACCGCTTGGGATATTGTAAAAGTTGCCCGCCACCCCCTGCGCCCTTATACCTCCGATTACATTTCCCGTGTATTTGAAGACTTTGATGAGCTGCATGGCGATCGCCATTTTGGTGATGATGCGGCGATTATCGGCGGTGTTGCCCGTTTGGATGGCAAGCCAGTGATGGTGATCGGCGAAGAAAAAGGCCGCAGTGTGCATGAAAAAGTCATGCGTAATTTTGGTATGCCACGCCCTGAAGGTTATCGCAAAGCACTGCGTTTGATGGAAATGGCCGAGCGTTTTAAATTGCCAGTGCTCACCCTTATCGATACCCCCGGTGCTTACCCTGGGATCGACTCGGAAGAGCGCGGCATTTCTGAGTCTATCGCGCAGAACTTGGCAGTTATGTCGCGCCTGCGCACCCCGATTATTTGTACGGTGATCGGTGAAGGTTCATCGGGTGGTGCTTTGGCAATTGGTGTGGGTGATCAGCTGAACATGCTGCAGTACTCAACCTACTTTGTTATTTCACCCGAAGGCTGCGCTAACATTATCTGGAAAACCGTTGCCAAGGCACCGGAAGCGGCGCAGGCGATGGGCGTTACCTCCAAAGTGTTGCAGGACTTGGGTATAGTGGATGAAACCATCCCTGAGCCATTGGGCGGCGCGCACCGCAATATGGATGAAATGGCGAAAAAACTGCAAGAGCGTTTAATTGCCCAGGTGGATCGTTTGAGCAAAGAGCCGATGGATGCCTTGCTGGAGCGCCGCTACCAGCGCTTGATGAGCTATGGCAACTAAGCTGTAACATACAAACCAAACCCATAAAAAAACCGCTGACACCGATCAGCGGTTTTTTTATGGGCGATTGAACGCTAGCGAGGTTTGTTGGGTTTATTGGAGCTTCCGGGACGGTTATTTTTACTTACTGCATTGCTTGTGGGTTTTGCTTTGGCTGCTACTTTGGGCGTGTTGCGCCCACTAACCGGTTTGGCATTTGGCTTGGCTGGTGTGGTCTGTTGCTGATTAAATTTCTTCGCGCTTTCAAATTTATCACCAAAGGCTTTTGCCGCTGGTTTGGTTTTGCCTGCGGGTTTAACTGCCGTGCCAGCGCGCGGCTTTTGTTGCTGGGTGCGGGCGTTAGGGTTGTGGCCTCGCGGTTTGCTGCGCGCTTCGCTCTGCTCATCGGGAATCAGTGCGGAGGCGCTGCTACCAATTAGATGCGGCTTGCGCATAGCGCGCAGGGCTTCGCGAATAATCGGCCAATTCGCCGGATCGTGATAGCGCAATAGGGCTTTTTGTAAACGGCGCTGTTCAATGCCACGGGGGATCGCAATTTTTCCGGCCTTGTAGGTTAATTTTTTCAGCGGGTTGCGCTCGCTCACATACATGGCGGTAGCCAAGGACATGGGTGATGGATAAAAGGTTTGCACCTGATCCACTTCAAAATTGTTCTTCTTCAGCCAAAGTGCGAGGTTGAGCATGTCCTCGTCACGTGTACCTGGGTGGGCTGCAATAAAGTAGGGAATTAAAAATTGCTCTTTGCCAGCTTCTTTCGAGAATTTATCAAACATACGTTTGAACTCGTAATAGCTGCTCATTTTCGGTTTCATCATTTGCGCGAGCACACCTTCCTCGGTGTGTTCGGGGGCAATTTTTAAATAACCGCCCACGTGATGTGTGACTAATTCTTTTACGTATTCCGGATCCAGCACCGCCAGGTCATAACGCAACCCGGATGCTACAGACACTTTATTCACACCGCGAATTTTGCGTGCCGCGCGATATAAATTGGTGGTGTGTTGGTGGCTAGTTGTTAAGTTTTTACAAATCGTTGGATACACGCAAGACAGGCGGCGGCATTTGGAAAGTGTCGGCATATCCTTGCACGTGAGGCGATACATATTGGCGGTAGGGCCGCCCAAATCAGAAATATGGCCAGTAAAACCAGGCACCTTATCGCGGATATCTTCAATTTCTTTGAGGATAGACTCCTGCGAACGGCTTTGAATGATACGCCCCTCATGTTCGGTAATAGAGCAAAAGGTACAACCACCAAAACAACCGCGCATGATATTCACGGAGGTCTTAATCATTTCGTAGGCGGGAATTTTTTGTTTGCCGTACACCGGGTGTGGCACGCGCGCGTAAGGCAAATCAAACACACCATCCAATTCATCGGTTTCCAGCGGAATCGGCGGCGGGTTGATCCAGACTTCACGGTTTTCATGTTTTTGAATCAGGGGGCGCGCATTAAACGGGTTAGCCTCCTGATGCAATACACGCGAAGCATGAGCGTAAAGGATCGGGTCTTTGCGCACCTTATCGAAGGAGGGCAAGCGCACATAGACTTTTTCGGTATCCAACATTTCACTGCGGTTTTGCAGCGGCATGGGAATAATGCGAATCGGCTGCGGCTGGTTTGGATCAAACGCTTTTTCGCTTTCAATGCCTTGAGCTGGACAACCAATGGTTTTGAGCTGTTCAGCGGCTTCGGGATTCAACGCCGCGATTTGCTCGGCCATCTTTTCCGGATCGAGCTGGCGCAAACCAATTTGCGAATTATTGATATCAGTTTGTGCTGCATCCACTACCGATTTTGCATTGTGTTGGTATTCGTAAGGGTTGGGTAACTTGTCGATATTGCCCGGCCAATCAATGCGGGTGGAGTCAATTTCTGTCCAACCGGCGGGCGGTTCTTTTTTGATAACGGCAGTGCCGCGAATACTATCCAGCTCTTTAATACTTTTGCCCGCTGCGAGCGAGTGCGCGACTTCAGCAATGGCGCGCTCGGCGTTGCCGTACAACAAAATGTCGGCGGTGGCATCAATCAATACCGAGCGGCGCACTTCGTTGCTCCAATAATCGTACTGGGCGATGCGGCGCAAACTGGCCTCGATACCACCAAGCACAATCGGCACGTCTTTGTAGGCTTCTTTACAGCGCTGGCTGTACACGGTGACTGCGCGATCCGGACGTTTGCCTCCTATGCCGCCTGGGGTGTAGGCATCGTCGGAGCGCAGGCGTAAATCCGAGGTGTAGCGGTTGATCATGGAGTCCATGTTGCCCGCGCTCACCCCAAAAAACAGGTTGGGTTTGCCCAGTGCTTTAAACGGTTCGGCACTTTTCCAATCGGGTTGGGCGATGATACCCACACGAAAGCCTTGAGACTCCAAAAACCGCCCAATCACCGCCATACCAAAGCTGGGGTGATCTACATAGGCATCGCCGCAGACGATGATGATGTCGCAGCTGTCCCAGCCTAGCCTATCCATTTCGGCGCGGCTCATCGGCAGGAAAGGCGCTGGCCTATAGGTTTTAGCCTGGGCGTGGATCTTGGGTTTAGGGTAGGAAAACAGGTGTTTTGCGGTGTTCATAGGGACTGCATTCGGGGGGAATTAAACCAGCCGCTATTGTCCCAGAATCGCGGCTGGCGAGACAGCATTAATTTGTGCGCTTACTGACTCGCGCGTTGCTGCAGCAGCTCCTCGTAGCTACCTTCGTTAGTTGCTTTGGTAAAACCCATGGCCTGCAGGGTTTCCTGGGCTATGCCAGAGCGGCGACCGGTACGGCAATAAAGGCGGATACTGGCATTTTTGTCGCTGGTCACTTCGCCGATGCGCGCGGCAATTTCCTCAAAAGGGATATGGGCTGCACCTTCCAAATGGCCGGCATTAAATTCTTCTGCTGTACGTACATCAATCCATATTTCGTTGGCAGCAACTGGGTGAGACATGATCAAAATAACCCCTGTAATCAGTGAGTAAAAAAGGTGACGCAGCATATCAATCTCCTCCTAACAAGTGCCAGTTTCATGAGTGCCAGCGTTGATAAGTGTGCGCTTTAAGCCGCATCAACGCAGAGTGGCGCGCAACAAAAAACGCCCGCAGAGCGGGCGTAGGTTGAATAGTCAATGAGCGTTCAAAAAATTGACGGCTTTGATTGGTTGTTATGCATTCGCCAATAATCTGTCATATTTGCGGCTGAGCATGTCATAAAACTGCTCGCGCACCTGCACTATGGTGTTTTTGAGTGCAGTAATTTGCTCCAGCGAAATATCTTTGCGCCCCACGTAGACTTGCTTGCGGTAAACCGCAATCTTGGCGCCATACAAACGCAGGCTGCGCTCCAGGTTTTTTTCCCCCAACATCAACAGCTTGGCTTCGGCTTCGGCGAGTTTTTTGAATTCATCCACCAGCTCGGTATTGACCGCCTCCAGCTCAGCACGGCGCGCCTGCGGCCAGCGTTCGCCGAATTGGATGGACTCCACCACCAGCGACGAATACTTGGCGAAAATATGGGTAACCGTGCCGACTTGGGTAGAGACTTCTTCCAATATTTGCAGGCGACGGTTGTCCCGTGGGCTACTGATGGGCTGATTGTTGGCTTTACGCAGTACTACCCATGCGGTAACGGCGGCGATAAGCGCGCCCAAGCCAATTTTGAGTGAGGTATCAGTTATTTGTAAAAACAGTTCGTTGTCCATAGTGCATGCCCCTCTGTCAGTAAATCGACGCTATTGGTTCGATAACAGGGGTTTAGCAAGATGCAGGCCAGTCTACTGGTGTTGAGTAAACAATCAGCGCAAGGGTTTGAGCAGGGGTTCCAAACCATTTAAGCGGATTTCATACATCAAACCCAACAACTGGCCAAGTCTGCCCTTGGGAAAACCCTCACGTCCCATCCACATCAAATAATGTTCAGGAATATCAGCAATCACATGGCCGGCGTATTTGCCGTAGGGCATGGGTGTGGTGACCAGTTCTTTGAGCAGTTGTGGGTCAAAGGGAAATTCATCCACCTCAACCACCTGCGAGTTTTACGGTAAAGCCGCGTTTTTCCAGCTCGGTTTTGATCTTGTCGCGCTGGTCGCCCTGAATTTCGATCACCCCGTCTTTTAGCGAACCGCCTACACCACAGCTGACTTTCAAGGCTTTGGCGAGATCTTTGAGTTGGGCCTCATCGAGTGGCACGCCGGTAATGGTGGTCACGCCTTTGCCGTTGCGCCCCGCCGTTTCACGGCGAATACGCACTATGCCATCGCCCTGCGTAATACTGGCCGCCGGTTTTTCCTCTTTTATGCGCCCGGTTTCAGTGGAATAGACCAGGCGGGAATTTTTGTCTTTGCTCATCTTGGTGATGTATCCCCGTTAATAGATTGGTAATTCTAGCGCTGCTCACTGTTAAAATGCGCGCCGACATTATCGCTGCTCATTAAGAATAGAGAACATCATGCAAATACAGGGTCATTGGACTGCATTCTGGCAGCCGCTGGTAGATGCCTTCGCCAATAACTTCACCCAAGGTGAAGAGGGCGCGGCATTGGCGTTGGTCTATCGCGGGGAATTAGTGGTGGATATTTGGGCTGGTCAATACAGCAATAAAGCGGCAGGGCTGGAGCGCGTGGATTGGCAAGGCGGTACGCTGGTTAATGTATTTTCGGCTGGCAAAGGGTTGGTAGCACTGTGTGTGTTGCAGCTGGTAGCTGAGGGTAAATTGCACCTGGATGAACCTGTCGCCAGTGTCTGGCCTGAGTTTGCGCAGGCGGGCAAGGCTAGTGTTACGCTGCGCCAGTTGTTGTGTCATCGCGCGGGTTTATCGGCTTTTCATCAGCATATTGCCAATGAGCAAATTTTTGACTGGGCGGCCATGACCAGTGCTGCAGCAGCTGAAACACCTTGGTGGGAGCCAGATACCGCGCAGGGTTATTCGCCGTTTTTGTTTGGTTGGATCTTGGGTGAACTGGTGAAACGCGCCAGTGGCTATGACAGTTTTAACGATTACTTTCAGGCTCGGGTCTCTCAGCCGCTCGGTGTGAATTGTCATTTTGGGGTGTCAGAGGTGTTGCTTGATGGGGTTGCAGATACTGGCCCACTCAAGCGTCCTTTGGGTGCAGCTCCCAGCTCAACTGGCGCTGATAGCATCATGCTCGGCAAGATCATGAAAGCCGACCCGCGCGGCGTGACCAATCGTGCCTTTTCCAACCCGATTAGTTTGATGACCGCGATCAATTCACGGGCGTGGCGCCAAGCGCAAATACCGGCCGCAGGCGCCCATGCCGATGCCCGAGCACTGGCGACTATTTACGGATCCTTGGCCAATGGTGGTGCCTTGGTGAATCAATCACAGCCGCTGTTGGCTGAAGTTGTGCTGCCCTTGTGCTGGCAAGAGCAGACCTTCGAGCAGGATCGCACACTCGGTTTGCCCCTGCGCTTTAGCCATGGTTTTATGCTGTCCCAGCATGATCGCCCCGACTGCCGTTATGGGCGTGGCGAGCGCGCTTTCGGTCACCCTGGCGCTGGCGGTTGCCTGGGATTTGCTGACCCGGATGTAGGTCTGGGTTTTGGTTATGTCACCCATCGCATGGGGCAAAGTGTGCTAATTGACGAGCGCGCCGTGCGGTTAATTGATGCGACCTATAAGTTGCTGGAGCAATAAAATGATAGACCTTGAAGAGCAGTTAATTGATGTTCAAACCCGCGTTGCCTATCAGGAAGATACTCTGGCGAAGCTCAATGAAGTGATCACTCGTCAGGACGCTGAAATAATCCAGCTAAAGCAGCAATTGCGATTGTTGATGCAGCGTATCGACGAGCTTAGTCAAAGCACTGCGCAGCCCGGCGGCGAACTAGTTGATGAGCGTCCGCCTCATTACTGATATCAACTCTGGTTAATCATTGGCGCCTGAATCTTTTTTGTGGCGCGAAATGCATCATATTTGAGAATAAATGTGATTTACACCGCCGTTTCTTCCGCAGCATAAAAAATCCTTGTCTACACTTTGCGTTCGGCAGGTCGATTTTTTAGCTTCGGGAGTAAGTGCGGTCACCATGCATACCTCAACCCCTAACTGGTTAGCAAAACCCAGCGATGAGTATGCTTTGCCGTTTTTATCGGGGTTATTTTCCGAGAGTCCCATCCCCAGCTTTATTACTGACAAACAGGGTGTGATAGTCAATATCAATCCGGCTTGCGAGCGATTGTTGTATCTATCTCCGCGTCAGGCAGAACAGGCAATAGGTGTTTACTCTATTTTTCGCGACCGTCAGCTGAGTGCTAATACTGAGCTGGGGGCGCTCATGCAGTTGGTTTATGTTCAAGGAAAAGCTCAAGCGTTGGAGATGAGTTATACGCTGGGCAACATTCATCGCAGTCGCTTCATCTGTGACAAGCAGCTTCATTTTCGTGTGAGTTTCACGCCTGTGCCGGATCGCCAGGGGCAGGTTGCTTATGTATTGGTGCAATTGCAGGATCTTTCCCGGGAAAAAAGCGCACGTGATGCATTGCAGGAGAGTGAGGCTAGCTACAAGGCATTTATCACCAATAGCTCTGAGGCTATCTGGTGCTATGACATGCAGCCTCCCGTTGCAATTGATATGGAATTTGAACAACAGGTAAAGCAAATCGCGCACAGTGCGAGGCTGGTGGAGGCCAATAAAGTCCTTATCAATATGCTGGGTGTGAATTCCTTGGATGATATTTTAGGTTCAGGCCTGATGGACAGTGGCTCAAGGAATTACGTTTTTGATATTCACTATTTTGTAAAAAACCATTACGTGATGGTGGATCACGACATTGTTCGCCAGGATTCACGTGGCAAGAATTTTTATTTCCAGATCTGCTGTACTGGCATAGTTGAGCAGGGGCAACTCAAGCGAGTTTGGGGTACTACCAAAGACATTACCGCACGTCGCCGCTACGAAGAAAAACTCCGCTACCAGTCCTATCACGATTCACTAACTGCTTTGCCTAATCGCGAAAAACTTTATGCCGATATGCAAACCTGTTTTGAGCAGCGTGGAGCAGAACAAATCAGTGCGCTTTTACTTATCGATCTGGATCGATTCAAAGAGATAAACGATACCCTGGGACACAATGTAGGGGATCATCTGCTGCAGTTGATTGGGCCGCGTCTTGCCAATGAAATGTCAGAAGTGCCCGGTACTGTTGCGCGCTTGGGGGGGGATGAATTTGCCGTGTTTTTGCCGCGCATTCGTAGTACCCATCAAGCCGTAGTATTTGGGCATAGGTTATTGGATGCGCTCTCCCAGGAATTCGATCTCGATGGTTTTACCACCCAGATATCCGCCAGTATAGGTATCGCAATCTCACCACAGCAGGCGCAGGATCAGCACACATTAATGCGTTATGCCGACATCGCTATGTATTACGCCAAAAGCCAAATGCTCGGATTGGCGATATACAGTGCAGACTACGATCCCCATTCGACCAAGCGCCTGTCCATCATCAGTGAGTTGGGGCGGGCGATACGCGAAGATCAGCTCTGTCTTTATTACCAACCTAAAATATTGTTGGACGAAAAGCGTTGTTACGGTTTTGAGGCGCTAATTCGTTGGATTCACCCGGAACTGGGGTTTGTTTCGCCGGCGGATTTTATTCCAATGGCGGAGCTTACAACCTTAATTCACCAGCTTACTGCCTGGGTTTTGGAGAGGGCCATAGCCCAGTGCCGGCAGTGGCAGGATCAGGGTATGCCGCTGAGCATTGCGGTAAATCTCTCAGCGCGAAATTTGATGGATGACAATATTCCCAAACTGGTAGAGCGTTTATTGCTGAAATATCAATTACCCGCTGGACGTTTGGAGCTTGAGATTACTGAAAGCTCGATAATGACTGACCCTGCACGAGCCCTGCGTAACCTTGATGCACTCCATGTATTGGGTGTGCATTTGGCGATCGATGATTTTGGTACGGGTTATTCATCCTTGGCTTATTTAAAACGTTTACCGGTACAAACCCTGAAAATTGACAGCTCTTTTGTGCGCAATATGCTTGAGGATCTGCAGGATGAATTGATCGTGAATTCTACGATTCATCTTGCCCACAATCTGGGGTTGATGGTTGTTGCCGAAGGTGTTGAGAACGAAGCCTTATTGGAGCGCTTGAATGACATGGGGTGCGATGAGGCACAGGGTTTTTTCATCGGCAAACCCATGTCTGCGGTGAATACCAGCGAGTGGTTGGTGGAGTCGGGGTGGGTTAAACAGCCCGACTAATGACAGTCCTCGGCTCTAGAATCCCTGATACTGCAGTTGCGCCTCGACATATTTCAAACGCTCTTCTACCAACGCAGTGCGATAGCTATTACCTTGCGTCAATTTAAGTGCGTTTCGCAGTTGAATCTGCGCTCTGTCGTATACACCATTTAAAATAAAATATTCAGCGCGCGCTTCATGAACGCCTAGAATATTGCCCGCCAACCCGTTTACCTCAGCCAACAAATACCATACGTAGTCATCATTGCTGCGCTTGCGTGAGTAGCGATCAAGGATCTCAGCGCATTGCTGGTATATGCCAGCCTTCATTAAAGCTTCTGCATGGCGAATAATCAGAGGGTGGCTGTTTGGATGTTTTTGCAGTTGTGTTTCGATAATCTCCAAGGCTGCCTTGTGACGCTCAGCGGCAATCTCAATATCGGCACGCATTATTTGATAAGTCACCCGATCAGGTTCTTTTTCCAGTAAGGGGGCCAAGGCTTCACGCGCGGCATCAAACTGACTGGCTTTGGTTAGTGCAAGAGCCCACCCATAACGACTGGCGTCAGGATAAGCTGATTCTTTATCCAGCTCACTTTTAAACATACGCGCCGCTATTTGTGGTGTCTCTTCTGCATCCACGCGCACACGGCTGCGCATGAGTTGGAATTCCAGATCATCTTCTGCAGGTTTGCGTTCGTATTGCATAGCGCGATTTCGAGCATCAGCTACACGTGTTTCGCTTACCGGGTGAGTTAATAAATATTCGGGGGGGCGGCGGTTGAGGCGATTGGCGCGCACCATCTCTTCAAACATATCACCCGCTGCATGCGGATCGAGGCCTGCCTGAACCATAGTTTGCATGCCAATCCGGTCTGCTTCCTGTTCATTTTGACGACTGAAGGCCAAAGAGGCCTGTTGTGCCGCTGCCTGGGTTCCCATAATTGCCGCGACACCTGCATCGCTATTGCTGTTTGCCGCTAGTACAAGGCCGGCGAGCATACCGGCAAGCATCGGCATCATCATATTTTTCTGTTGTTCCAGACGGCGTGCGTAGTGACGTTGGCTCAGGTGACCCATTTCATGCGCGAGAACAGCCGCGAGCTGATTCTCAGTCTTGGCGTAATTGAGAAGTCCGGTGTGAACGCCGATGATGTTGCCGGGCACGGCAAACGCGTTGAGCGTGTTATTTTGCGCAACAACCAAATCGATTTGCTTATTATCCAACTGGCTGTGAGGCAACAGTCGGGCAAATAGCTGTTCGAGGTAATTGATAATCAGAGGGTCTGACGAGGTTGGCACCTGACTGCGATAAGCTCTGAGCCAACGCTGCCCCAAGGCTCGCTCTTGTGCCGGTGAAATCATGATGGAGCTGGTGTCCCCCAAGCTTGGCAGCTCAACTTCAGCCCGGACGGCAAAGGGGTCAATAATCAGGCCGCAGACCAGTAGTAAAGCAAGTCCCACAGGTGCAAACGCGCGTTTTAGTAAAGACAGAGGGTGTTGAAAGGGCGTGAACACAGTAATTATCGGCTCCAGAGTCGATGCTACAGAATGAATTACCAAGCAAAAAACAGGGCGCAACTCTAGCCTTTTTGGCGCGTAAAGACTAGGTTAGCAACCTTTTATGACCGCTGTTGCACTTATGGGTTCGCTCTTCATGTGAACTTTTGTATTGGTCTGGGCGCTGCTAGTTTCTGGAATCTAGACCGCATCGGGCGTTACAACAGGCCAAATGGCTTGAAAAATCGGGTTTTCAGATTGGGATACTGCGCTTTGAGTGACACAACTGATTGTTTTATCCTGCCTGTTGATGCGGATTTGGATGCGAGAGGGCTGCTCTGTCCCCTACCTCTGTTAAAGGCCAAGCAGGCTTTGCGTAATCTAAAGCCTGGGCAGGTGTTGAGAGTCTTGGCGACAGACGCTGGCTCGGTGCGTGATTTTCATGCCTATGCGAGCATTAGCGGAATAGAGCTTTGCGACCATGCAGTGCGTGATGCTGTTTATTGTTATTTATTGAGAATTCCCAATACCTGAAGACAGTTTTTCCAGACTTCAGATTGTTGTTTTTATCGGCGCTGCACAGTTGCAGTAGCAGTCATTTTAGGGTGTCCATATAAATGGATCCTGCGAATGCCGAAGTGAGCTTGTTATGCCAATATGCTGTTACAACACCAAAAAAAGTGCTTGGCTTGCGCTGATGCTGGCCTTTGCTCTGGGATTTATGTGTCCTGCGCTCAACGCCCAGGGTAATGATTCGCCTAAGGTTATAAATAACCCTCTTACGGTAGTTAAAAGCGAAAATGATCAGCGAGATTATCGTTATCTGATTTTAGATAACCAATTGCGGGTATTGTTAATTTCTGATCCCGCTGCAGAAAAAGCTGCAGCTTCACTCGATATTCAGGTTGGTGCGAATCAAAATCCGGCCGATCGTCTTGGGCTTGCACATTTTCTTGAACATATGCTGTTTTTGGGAACTGAGAAGTACCCCAAGGCCGGTGAATATCAGGAATTTATTTCGCAGCATGGTGGGCGCTATAACGCATTTACTGCCGCAGAAAATACCAATTATTTTTTTGAAATAGACAAAGCAAAGCTGGCTCCTGCACTGGATAGATTCGCACAGTTCTTTGTTGCGCCATTATTTTCCGCGGAATACGTAGAGCGCGAGCGCAACGCTGTTCATTCGGAATATGTCGCGAAGCTTAAGGATGATTCACGTCGCGAGTGGGATGTTTATCGCGAGTTATTCAATCCAGCACATCCTGGTGCCAAGTTTTCAGTAGGCAATCTGGTTACGCTTGCAGATCGAGACAATCAGTTAGTCAGAGATGACATGATCCAGTTTTATGAGCGCTATTATTCATCGCATTTGATGAGTTTGGTGGTGCTGGGAACTGAACCATTAAATGCATTAGAGTCTATGGTAAGAGATGGTTTTAGTGCGATTGAAAAGCGTGATGTGGATTTGGACGGTAATTATCCGCCACTGTTTGAAGCATCAACATTGCCCGCGAGCCTGGAAATTAAACCTGAAAAGGAGCTGCGTCAGCTTAGCTTTAATTTTCCCATTCCTAATCCTGATCCTCTATATCGCCAGAAACCTTACGTTTACATTGCACACATGCTTGGACATGAAGGGCGGGGCAGCTTGTTATCCCTGTTAAAGCGACTTGGGTGGGCAGAGGGTATAAATGCAGGAACTACTCTGCACAGTCGCAGTGACGCTGTTTTCCAGTTGGCTATTCAGCTGACCCCGCAGGGAGTAAGAGCGCGAGATCAAATTGTTTCGCTGGTCTTTCACTCTATTGAACAACTTAAATCGCGTGGCGTCTCTTCCTGGCGTTACGCAGAGCTTCAGCAGTTGGCAGGCTTGGATTTCCATTTTCAAGAAAAACAGACGCCCATGGAGACGGTAAGCGCCTTCGCCCAAAAAATGAATAAGTATGAGCCGCGCGATATCCTTCGGGGCGACTTTATGTATGCTGATTTCGACTCGAATGTGATTGAAAAAAGCTTGTCGTTTTTAAATAGCAATAACCTGTTACTTGTGCTCAGTGCACCTGAAGTTCAGGCTTATCGCGTTTCCCGCCTCTATGATGCACCTTTTACACTGCGTATGCAGATTCCTGAAATTCTTGAGCTCAAGCCTACGGTGCAGCAGGAATTGTTTCTGCCGGAAAAAAATCTGTTTATTCCAAAGCGCCTTTCTGTAAAAGCAGGCTCTATGCTTGAGCAACGTGATGCAGAGATGGATTCGCGTCCAAAGATTATTTATCTAAATGATCACATGCGTACCTGGTTTGCCCAGGATCGTAAATTTAAACAACCGCGTGCGCAGATAAACTTACGCATTAAATCTCCTTTGGTTGCATCCAGTGCTGAGGGAGCAGCGCAGGCGGAATTGTTTGCTGCACTGGTGGTGGATCAATTAAATGAATTTGCCTACCCTGCAAGCTTGGCCGGTATTGATTACACTCTAACGGCAAATGGCCGTGGTTATGATTTAGGGATTTTTGGTTATTCAGGTCGGCAGGGAATGCTGATGAATAAAATAATTAGTGCATTAAATTTGGGGCGATTCAAAGAAGATCGTTTTGTATTGTTAAAAGAAAATTTACTGCGCAACTGGCGCAATAAAAACATGGATCTTCCTTACCAGGTTATTGCGCAGCAGGTTCCCGCTATGCACCTTGAGCCACTTTGGTCAACACAAGAGCTTATAGATGGATTGGAAGATAAAAATTTTGCGCAGTTTAACCAGTTTGTTAGCCGTCAGTTAATTGATGCAAAAATCGATGCGCTTTTTTACGGTAACTATTTTCGCGCAGAGGCATTAAAACTCGCAGTGTTGGTGGAGCATGAGTTATTGGGGCGGCGAACAGGAAGGGAGTTGCCTCCAATGGTGCATTTGATGTTGCCAAATGATTCCGCTAAACCTTGGCTTTATACTCAATCTCTCGGTCACAGCGACAAAATTGTTGAATTGTTTGTTCAGGCGCCTTCTACCTTGGCTGAAGATACTGCACATATGATGCTAATTAGACAACTCCTGCAGCCGGCTTTTTATCATCAATTAAGAACGGAAAAGCAACTTGGTTATATTGTCGGCATTTTATCCGCATCTTCGCTAAATCTTGAGAATAGTTTATTCGTGGTGCAGTCTCCTAGCGCTAGCGAAGCAAATATTATTACCTATATAGATTCTTTTTTAGATGAGCAAGCTTTGATACTCGCTGATAATTTCGCCTTGAATCAACAGTCATTGATAAAAAAGTTACAGGAGCCTGCGCGCTCCCTCAAAGAACAATCTGAGCGTTACTGGGCGTCTATCATCACAAATGATGAAACTTTTGCTCGCCGTGAAGCATTGGTAGATGCTGTTTCCAAAATTACCTCCGAGTCACTGACTCAATTTTATGACCGAGTATTTTTAAATAAAAATCGCCGCCTATGGCTGACATCAGCAGGGGTTGGAGAGCGAGATAAGTTCGAGGAAGTTCAAAGTTTGGCAGCCTATCGCAAAGCGTTACAGCGTAAGTTGGTTGAGTAAATGAGTGTGTCTTTTTTTGGCGCATTAAGGTATTCCGATGCTGCATTTTTGTGCGTGAACCAGAGTGATTTTCGCGCTGAAAATTATCATTTTTTTTACTGTCAATCGCTTGGTGAAATACAAACCTTAGGTAATAATGCCAGCCCTGTCGCGAGCGCCTGATTCTGTTTGGATTTATGCGGAAAGGCCTCCTTGTTACAGCGATCTGTGCACTAAAGTTGTGCCCCTCCAGAGTGTTACCGTGTTGGCTAGGGCTGGTAAAAAATTCACACTTATGCAAGAATTCGTGGATTTTTTACACAAGTAAAAGGAATGTTCCTCCTGTAACTCCATGAAATTACAGCACTTTTTACTTTTCGCCTGTTTTTGCATGAAGCCCAGATCCAAATTCCTGTATTAGATACTACTGCTACATGATGTACGCACCTGCGTACAGCTGAGGAGATTTGAATGCAACAAGATATCAATGCCATTGAAACAAAAGAGTGGCTAGACGCCCTTCGGTCAGTTGTTCGTCATGCGGGAAAAGATCGCGCCGCAGAAATCCTGAAATCCCTGTCCGAGTCTGCTGTCAATCATGGCATTGAGCAGCCTTCTTCCATCAAGACTCCCTACATCAACACCATTCCTGTCGACAAAGAAATCAAGTCTCCTGGTGATAACGCCATGGAGCGTAAAATTCGCTCGATCATCCGTTGGAACGCCATGGCCATGGTGATGAAAGCCAATGACAACGACGAAGGCTTGGGTGGTCACATTGCTTCATTTGCATCTTCCGCTACCCTTTACGATGTAGGTTTTAACCATTTCTTCCGTGGTAATGACGGCGAGACTCCCGGTGATTTAATTTACTTTCAGGGGCACGTTTCACCGGGCATGTATGCACGCTCTTTTGTGGAAGGCCGCCTGAACGAGAGCCATCTGGATAACTTCCGTCGTGAGGTTAACGGTGGCGGTTTGTCTTCCTACCCGCACCCCTGGTTAATGCCCGACTATTGGCAGTTCCCCACTGTTTCTATGGGTTTGGGTCCCATCAAGGCAATTTATCAAGCACGTTTTAACCGCTACATGGAAGCGCGCGGCCTGATCCCTGTGACTGATCGCAAGGTATGGGCATTCCTGGGCGACGGCGAGTGTGACGAGCCGGAAAGCCTGGGTGCGATTTCCCTCGCGACTCGCGAAAAATTGGACAACCTGATTTTTGTGATCAACTGTAACTTGCAGCGTCTGGATGGTCCGGTGCGCGGTAACAGCAAAATCGTTCAGGAACTGGAAGGTGTATTCCGCGGCGCAGGCTGGAACGTTATTAAAGTGCTCTGGGGTCGCGGCTGGGATGAACTGCTTGCCAAAGACAAAACCGGCTTGTTGCAAAAGCGCATGGACGAAGTGGTCGATGGCGAAATGCAGAACTACAAAGCCAATGGCGGTGCCTACACCCGCGAACATTTCTTTGGCAAATATCCCGAGTTGCTGGAGCTGGTCAAAGATATGACCGATGACCAGATTATGGCCCTAGCGCGTGGTGGTCATGACAGCCACAAGGTATACAACGCCTACCATCAAGCCGTAAATACCAAAGGCAGACCAACAGTGATTCTGGCCCAGACCGTTAAGGGTTATGGCATGGGTACCTCTGGTGAGGCAATCAACAAGACTCACTCGGTCAAAGCCCTGGATATCGAAAGCCTGAAAAAATTTCGCGACCGCTTTGAGCTACCAATTAGCGATGAAGATCTACCGAGACTTCCTTACTACCGCCCGGCGGAAGACAGCCCTGAAATGCAGTACATGAAGAGCCGTCGCAAGGATCTGAAGGGGTTTATCCCATCGCGTAATGCCAGCTTCGACCCATTATTGGTTCCCGCTCTGGATGCCTTTGCAGCGCAATTGAAATCTACTGGCGAGCGTGAAATTTCTACCACCATGAGTTTTGTGCGCATTCTGTCCTCATTGGTAAAAGACAAGAACATTGGCAAGCAAATCGTACCTATAGTGCCTGACGAAGCGCGCACTTTTGGTATGGAAGGTATGTTTAAAACCATCGGTATCTATTCGTCCGAGGGCCAAAAATATACCCCTCATGATGCGGGACAAATGATGTCGTACCATGAATCGGCGACCGGCCAGATTCTAGAGGAGGGCATTAACGAAGCTGGTTCAATGGCTTCCTGGATTGCTGCAGCAACGGCTTACAGCAACTATAAAAAGCCGATGATTCCTTTCTACATTTATTACTCCATGTTTGGTTTCCAGCGTATTGGTGACCTGGCTTGGGCAGCGGGTGATTCGCAGGCGCGAGGCTTCCTAATGGGCGCTACCGCTGGCCGTACCACTCTCAATGGTGAAGGTCTGCAGCATCAGGATGGTCATAGCCATGTATTTGCTAACACCATTCCTAACTGCCGCTCCTATGATCCAACCTATGCTTATGAACTGGCAGTCATTATCCAGGACGGAATGAAGCGCATGTACCACGACAATGAAAATGTGTTTTATTACATTTCATTGATGAATGAAAACTACCAGCACCCGGATATGCCTGAAGGTGCAGAAAAGGGCATCATCAAAGGTATTTATCAGTTAGAGAAGGGCGCTGGTAAAGCCAAGAATCGCGTGCAACTGATGGGTGCCGGTACTATTTTGCGTGAAGTGCGTTTTGCGGCAGAAATCCTGCGCAACGAATTTGACGTGGAAGCGGATGTGTGGAGTGTCACCAGTGTGAACGAACTGACCCGCGATGGTCAGCGCGTAACCCGTTGGAATATGCTTAATCCAACGGCGGCTCCGCGCAAACCCTACATCACTGAGGTGCTGGAAGGTGCGGAAGGCCCGTTCATCATTTCTACCGATAATCTGAAGACTTACTCCGAACAGCTGCGAGCCTATATTCCAGGTGACTACACTGTGTTAGGAACAGAAGGTTTTGGTCGTAGTGATACCCGTACCCAGCTGCGCCATTTCTTTGAAGTTAACCGCTACTTTGTAGTAATTGCGGCGCTCAAATCCCTGGCTGACCAAGGCAAGATTAAGGCCGACGTGGTCGCTAAAGCTATCAAGAAGTTTGGTATCGATCCGGAAAAAGCCGATCCGATGAGCGTATAAAACCATCGCCCTCTCACAAAGAGGGCGATGTTGTTTGTACTCGTCAAAAACATTTATCAAATGTAGAAATAACCGATTAGTGAGGAACTACAGTGGCAATTCAAACTATTAAAGTGCCTGATATTGGCGGCGCCGAAGGCGTTGAAGTAATTGAAATCTCCGTAAAGGTGGGTGATGTCATCGCCGAAGGTGATTCAATTGTCGTGCTCGAAACCGACAAGGCTTCAATGGAGATCCCGGCCGATAAAGCAGGCAAGGTTGTCGCTATCAAAGTGAACCTTGGCGATAAAGTATCGCAGGACAGTTTATTGCTTGAAGTGGAAGCAGAAGGCGCAACCGAAGCTGCTCCTGCGCCACAAGCAGCAGCACCGCAGGAAACCGCTCCTGCACCTGCGGCCCCTGCCAGTACTGCTGAAGTGCAGATGGTGGTTCCTGATATCGGTGGGGCGGAAGGAGTGGAAGTTATCGAGATTTCGGTAAAAGAGGGTGACGAAGTTGCCGCAGGTGACTCACTGATCGTTCTGGAAACTGATAAGGCTTCAATGGAAATTCCAGCGGAAGCTGCCGGTAAAATTCTGAGCCTCGCAGTGAAAGTCGGTGACAAAGTATCACAAGGCGCTTTGATCGGCGTATTGGCAACAGCAGGTGGTGCAGCTCCTGCAGCAGCACCGACAAAAACCGAGGCAGCTCCTGTCGCGGCTGCTGCACCCGCTCCGGCTCCTATAGCAGCAGAAGTTGCAAAACCTGCTGCAGCACCTGTAGCAGAAGTGGAGCAAACAGGCGATGTTTATGCTGGTCCAGCCGTGCGCAAATTGGCACGTCAGTTGGGCGTAGATATGGGTAAGGTATCTGGCACTGGCCCGCGTGGACGCTTGCTGAAGGATGACATTCGTGGATACGTGAAACCCATTGTGCAAGCCGCTCAATCCGGTACATCTTTTGGGGGCTCTGGCATTCCTGCCTTGCCAGTCATTGATTACTCCAAGTTTGGCGATATTGAAATCGTCAAAATGAGCAAAATCAAAAAGCTGACTGCCGATGCTATGACACGCAGCTGGCTCAATGTTCCGCGTATTACCCAGTTTGACGATGCCGATATCACCGACCTGGAAGCTTTCCGTAACAGTATGAAAGCTGAAGCGGAAAAACGCGGTAGCAAACTAACTCCCTTGCCCTTTATCGTAAAAGCTGTCGCCGCTGCGCTGGTAGCTGAGCCGTCATTTAACGTGTCTATGCATCAGGACGGCGAAAGTATTGTGCACAAGAAGTTTGTACACATTGGTATTGCGGTAGATACACCTAACGGCTTGTTGGTTCCTGTTGTGCGTAACGCAGACAAAAAAGGCTTGTTTGAATTGGCGGATGAAATCAATGTGCTTGCAAAAAAGGCACGTGATGGCAAGTTAACTCCAGCTGAAATGCAAGGTGGCTGTTTTACCATTTCCAGTCTTGGCGCAATGGGTGGTAACGGCTTTACACCAATGGTATCTGCTCCAACGGAAGTAGGTATTTTGGGTGTATCGCGTGCGCAAATGAAACCCGTGTGGAACGGTAAAGAATTTATTCCGCGCAATATGTTGCCGCTATCTTTGTCTTATGACCACCGCGCTGTTAATGGTGCTGATGCCGGTCGTTTTATGACTTATCTAGTGTCTGTGATTGGCGATTTGCGTCGTCTGCTGTTGTAATTCAGTGCCGTGAATGAGTAACACAGAGGGTCAGCAGATGCTGGCCCTTTTATTTTTATAATTTAGTCTGGCGAGACAAAAAAGATAAATATCCCTCGCTTGTTTCATCACTCTTCTTTTTTGTTAATTCGGCTATTTGGTTTTGTTTGGTCATTTCATTTTTTATATGAGCGATGCAACAATGAACCTAATCGATAAAGTTATTTTTTTAGCTTGCCTATTGTCATTAATCGGTTGTCAAACGACTACTCAAATTAATGATCCATCGAATACTTATACGCCTGAAGTTACCTATCAAAAACTTATTGGCGATTACCCGTTCATTAGGATTGCTAGTCGCGCGATTCCCGAGTCGGTCGTAGAAGTAAAAGATATTACCTATGTACGCTACGGCAAGCGCGCACTGCAATTGGATTTATATCTTCCCAAAAACATGCCACAAGATCCTGTACCAGGAATTGTGTTTGTGCACGGTGGTGGTTGGCGCTCGGGTTATCGCACCAATTTTACACCTATGGCTATTGGGCTTGCGGAGCGCGGTTATGTCGCGGCCACTATCACTTATCGTTTGTCGGGTGAAGCGCAATATCCGGCTGCTATTTATGATGTAAAGGCAGCAATTCGTTGGTTGCGTAAAAACTCAAAAAAATATGGAGTCAATCCGAACCAGATAGCCGTAGCTGGCGGCTCTGCGGGTGGACAAATCGCGGCGCTAAGTGGTGTCACAAACGGTCTGGGCAGGTTTGACCCCCAAATGAAAAGTTCAGTGATTTCAAGTGATGTGCAAGCGATTATTAATATTGACGGGCTCTCTGATTTCACTTCGGAAGCTGCACGTTTTTATGAAGATGATCCGCGTAAAATACCATCGGCAGCGGGCGCTTGGTTTGGCGGGCGTTACGCTGAAAGTCAAGCTTTATGGCGTGAAGCATCGCCTATTTTTTATGTCGATAGAGATACGCCGCCAATATTATTCTTAATCAGCGCCCAGCCACGATTCAGTCTCGGGCATAAAGAAATGATAGAAAAAATGCAGCCTCTGGGAATTTCTTGTCGAGTCGCACAAATTCCGAATTCGCCACACTCCTTTTGGTTATTTGATCCTTGGTTAAAGCCTTCTATCGCAATTATCCATGAATTTTTACTGCAGCAATTCTCCCAGACGAAATAGTCTATTGGTTATTTTTTCCAAAAAAGTAAATGCCGGAACCATGGGAAATATTTTTTACCGGCAAAAATCAGACTGAGGCCTAATATAACTCCCGTGGCATTGGCGATTATGTCAGCGCCGCTAAAGGTGCGCGGTGGATTGAAGTGTTGGGCAATTTCAATCGTAATTGAGTAAAGCACTAGCAGCAGTGCTTGTTGCGAATAGGGCCAGCGGGGGCAAGCGAAACTAATGGATATCGCTGCGACAGCGTAGCCCACAAAATGCATTAATAAATCATTGAAGACGGGAACTGATTTTTCTGGGTGAGGCGTTAAGCCCAGATAAGTGTAGATAACTAAAAGAGAGCAAAATTGGGTTACACACAAAACACGCCATGCCATAGCTTGTACCTGTCAAATTCAACAGCTCCAGAGGATAACAGGTTTTTCAGTTGCAGAATTTGAAGCGGCTATTTGACTAAAGGGACCATAGGTTCGGCGGCGTATAAATCCTGTGGGGTATTGATGTTGAAAAAAGGATCGTAATCAGCTGCGTCAAAGTTAACTTCTACGGCATGCTGAGCTTCAATCCAATCTTGAAGACGAGGAACTTGTTCCTGCGATAATTGCTGCGCAAGAACTTCTTTCAAAGAAATGTGCCAGAGTGCAAACGTTGGATGCCTGCGCTCCAGAGAGCTGGCAACTGCAAGGAATTTATCGTTAGTGGTTGCCGCATTCAAAAGCTTCTCGACCAAGTCTGAAGGAAAGAATGGGGTGTCAGATGCAAAACTCATCAACCACTGTGTAGTAGGGGTGTTGTCATGCATCCACTCCAAGGCGGCATGAATCCCCGCCAGTGGCCCACGATTATTGGGATAAATATCAGCAACTACGGGAAGGCGTGTACGCGCAAAACGCAGGCTATTGCCGTTAGCACTAAGAATCAGTTTTTGGACCTGGGGTTGAGCACGATCAAGTGTGCGCTGTAACAAGGTTTTCCCCACAAGCGGAAGTAGGCATTTGTCGCCACCCCCCATGCGTCGCGCTAGGCCTCCTGCCAGAATGACTCCCACTACTGGATCGATATTACTCATAAGTTTTACTGCTTTGGATGCCTGCCTGGGATTGCGCCCTGTGAAGTGGTTGTGGCGCATTAATCATCGTTGTAGCTTATGTATTAGTGTAGCTGGAGACCTTGATCATCTCCATGATTTTTGCCCTAAGAACCAACCTGACCCTCCTAAACCGTTGAAAATTGTGTATGCGGCAAATTGCTTTTCCCCATGTGACAAGTAGTATGCCTACCACTTGCTATAAAGGAGCTGTTATGGAACTTAAACTCGATGATTTCCGACGCGAATACACTCAAGCTGGGCTGCATCGCACCGACTTGGCGGAAAACCCGCTGGAGCAATTTGGACAGTGGATGGAACAGACCATTAAATCGGGTATCCCTGACCCGAATGCCATGACCGTAGCAACAGCAGATTCAAGTGGTCAACCTTCACAACGTATTGTGTTGTTGAAGCATATGGATGATAGAGGCTTTGTGTTTTATACCAATCTTAACAGTCGCAAAGCACAAGAATTGAAGCAAAACCCTAAAGTGAGTTTGCATTTCCCGTGGTATTTTCTGGAGCGTCAGGTAAAGGTGTGCGGCATAGCTGAGCCCTTAACTAAGGGGGAGGTGCTCAAGTACTTTATTTCCCGTCCGCGTGAAAGCCAGTTGGGCGCTTGGGCATCGCAACAAAGTCGGCCGATTTCTTCACGCGCCTTGCTCATGCAGCAATTTGAAGCGATGAAAAATAAGTTTTCCAAAGGGGAGATTCCACTTCCGGACTTCTGGGGCGGGTTCCGCGTTAAACCTCATCAAATTGAGTTTTGGCAGGGTGGGCCTCATAGGCTGCATGATCGCTTCCAATACAGTTTGCAAGCGGATGGCACTTGGGTCATCACTCGTCTGGAGCCTTAAGTGTTAATGCGTTATGTGTATGCCTCAGCGGTGGGCGAGGCTGATGTTTTACTTTTAAAAGAAATGCCTATTCCTGTTCCAGCTGCTGACCAGGTGTTAATCAAAGTTTTTGCTGCAGGTATCAACCGCCCGGATATTTTGCAGCGTCAGGGTTTGTATCCTCCCCCGGATGATGCTTCTCCCCTGCTGGGGCTTGAAGTTGCAGGCGAAATTGCAGCCTGTGGCAAAAATGTTTCCAATTGGCAGGTTGGTGATAAAGTCTGCGCGCTGGTAAATGGTGGAGGTTATGCGGAATACGCCCTTGCCCCTGTAGCTCAATGTTTGCCTGTGCCAACTGATTTTTCTTTTGTGCAAGCAGCTGCCTTGCCGGAAACATTCTTTACTGTGTGGCACAACCTGTTCCAACGCGCGCAATTGCAGCCGGGTGAAACCCTGTTAGTACACGGTGGCGCTAGCGGAATTGGTGTTGCAGCGATTCAAATTGCCAGGGCCTTAGGCGCGTCGGTGATCGCCACTGCAGGAACAGCGAAAAAATGCAACGCTGTGCAGCATTTGGGCGCAGAGGCAATAAACTATCGCACACAGGATTTTGTAGCTAATGTGAAAAAAATAACCCAAGGAAAAGGAGCCCAGGTAATCTTGGACATGGTGGGTGGTGATTACATTCAGCGTAATTTTTCAGCTGCATCAAAAGATGGACGTATAGTCAATATCGCATTTTTAAATGGCAGCAAAGTGCCAGTGGATTTCATGCCCTTGATGCTAAAGCGTCTAACACTCACAGGCTCCACCTTGCGTGCGCAATCGTCTTTGGTAAAAGCTGTGATTGCAAGTGAATTGATGGAAAAAATTTGGCCGCTCCTCAATAGTAAAATCATTGCACCAATTATCGATTCAGTCTTTCCATTACACGACGTTGCCGCCGCACATCGTCACATGGAGTCCAATCAACATATAGGTAAAATTATTCTGGATTTAAATCATGAATAGTTCAGAAAGCCATCTGTCCAAACAGCGTCCGCTGGATGGTGTTCGTATCATTGAGGTAGGGCAATTAATTGCCGGGCCATTCGCTGGTTGTGTGCTGGGATATTTTGGTGCGGAGATAATTAAAATTGAACCTCCCGAAGGAGACGCAATTCGTAATTGGCGTATATTGGAAAACGGAACTTCTTTTTGGTGGCGCAGTATTGGGCGCAATAAAAAAAGCATCACTCTGGATTTAAAAAAAACAGAAGGGCAAGACATTGCTCGGCAGTTAATCGAGCATGCCGATGTGGTTATAGAGAACTTCCGGCCCGGTGTTATGGAGTCTTGGGGGCTTGGACCTGAAGTTTTTAAAATCAGCAATCCCGGTTTGATTTATGCGCGTATATCAGGCTACGGACAAACAGGTCCCTACGCCAGTAAGCCAGGCTTTGCATCAGTCTGTGAAGGAATAAGTGGATTCCGTTATGTAAATGGATTTCCTAACCAGGCACCGGTTCGCCCTAATTTAAGTATCGGAGATACCATTTCTGGTATTCATGCTGCATTGGGTGTTGCACTTGCGTTGTTGCAGCGCAATAACAGTGGCGAGGGACAAATGGTAGATGTTGCGCTCTATGAATCCATGTTTAATCTAATGGAAGCAGTGGTGCCGGAATTTTCGGGTGCTGGTGTTGTGCGTGAACCATCGGGCACAACAGTTACTGGTATTGTTCCTACCAATACATATCGCTGTAGAAATGGAAAGTACGTCGTGATTGGCGGCAATGGCGATTCAATTTTTCAACGATTAATGCAGGTGGCTGGCCACCCTGAAATGGCTACTGATCCACGCATGGCGAACAACGCCGGGCGAGTACAGCATGAGCTAGAAATAGATAACGCGTTGGCTGCTTGGTGTATGAGCAAAGATGCAGATGAAATTTTGCAGCTTCTGGAACAGGCGCGTGTACCTGCCGGCCCCATTTATAGCGTAAAAGATATGTTTGCCGATCCACATTTTGCCGCACGCGGAATGTTCGAGCAGGTGCAAATAAATGGAAAACCTTTGCAGTTGCCAGCGATTGCGCCAAAGTTATCGCAAACTCCTGGTGTAACCGATTGGCCGGGTGGCGATATTGGCAGTCATACATTGGATATTTTGCAAGACGTGCTGAATTTCACTCCTGAACAAATCGAACATCTAAAAATATCTGGTGTTATCTGATGATCTTCTTAAAAAGGATAGAGCTATGTCATTACCATCCGGTTTGTATCGCCATTACAAGGGCAAAGATTATTTTGTTTTCCAAGTCGCACATCACAGTGAAACTCGCGAACCTGTAGTTTTTTATCGCTGTTTATATGGTGATTATTCTTGGTGGGTGCGCCCTTTGGAAATGTTTACTGAGTCTATAGAATTTGCGGGTGAAACTATCCCGCGCTTTCGTTTTTTACGTGAGCCAAATGAAAATGAAATTGCGATATTTTTAGCAGCACATTTGGATTATCAGCAATCGTGACTTCTTTAGATGAGCGCGACAATAACGATTCGCTGTTAGTGCAGGACGAATATTGGATGAGCCGCGCGTTTGCTCTTGCCGCACAAGGCGAGCAATTGGGCGAAGTGCCGGTAGGTGCCGTTATTGTTTACGATGGGCAGGTCGTGGGTGAGGGGTTTAATCAGCCAATTACCAGTCATGATCCAACGGCGCATGCCGAAATTGTTGCGTTGCGTCAGGCGGCGCAACAATTACAAAACTATCGACTGGTTGGTGCGAGTATTTATGTCACTTTAGAGCCTTGTACTATGTGCGTTGGCGCTTTGGTGCACGCACGTATATCGAGATTGGTTTTTGGTACTGCCGAGCCGAAGGCGGGAGCTGTAGTCAGTAAGTCACAATTATTGGATAACGATTACTTCAATCATCGAGTGAGTTACAGCAGTGGTGTTATGGCGCAGGAATGTCAGCATCAGCTGAGTCAGTTTTTTGCACTGCGTCGTCAGCAAAAACGACAAGAGAAAGAGCAGCGTCTGAAATAAGAAGGGGCCGCTATGCGGCCCCTTACAGATACTATCCCTTAGTAGAAGTAGTCAATATGCTCGACATTCCCTTCGATTCCCTGACCGCCTTTCCTCCTGCGCTAGCGCAATCCCTTGATGTCTCCTGACATCGCGTCCCTAACAGGTGGGCGCATCCATTGACCTTTCTTGGCCAGATCACATCATTGTCTACTTCCTTGATGTGATCATTATGCTGGCAGGTTGACGCGTAGGATAGTCGCCAAAGGCGCTATCTTTTGTGAGACATTGACTACACTGCATAACTTTAATGTCTATTCTTGGCTCATTTAATAACTTTATAGCAGGGTACATATTCCCTGCCGGGTAGTTTCATTCGATTATCACGTGCAAAGGAGGCCAATAGTTCATCAATGGGATGCATAATCTCTGGATCGCCGTGTAACTCGAAGTGGCCGAATTCTTCAATTGCACAAATACCTTCCTCCTTCACGTTACCCGCCACTATGCCCGAGAAGGCACGGCGTAAATTAGCCGCCAGCTGATTAACTGGTTGGTTCTTGTGGAGCTCCAGGTTGCGCATGTTCTCATGGGTGGGGATAAAGGGTTGCTGTAAGTCAGGGCTGATCCGCAGTTGCCAATTAAAGTAATAAGCATCATCACTTTGCTTGCGGAATTCCCTGACTTTTTTGATTCCCTCTTTCATTTCTCGTGCAACCGCTTCGGAATCATTCACAATAATTTTGTAATGGGATTGCGCTTCAGCACCCAGAGTGTCACCAATAAAACTATCGATATGGGCAAAATAATCTGCCGAACTTTCTGGCCCAGTGAAGACGAGAGGGAAGGGAATTTCCTTATTATCCGGATGCAGAAGTATGCCCAGAATGTAAAGAATTTCCTCGGTGGTTCCTGCGCCGCCCGGGAATACAATAATGCCATGACCCAAGCGTACAAATGCCTCAAGGCGCTTTTCAATGTCCGGCATAATGGCTAACTGATTAACAATTGGGTTCGGTGCTTCCGCGGCGATAATGCCTGGCTCGGTAATACCAATATAGCGGCCATTATTGATGCGCTGTTTAGCATGGCCAATCGTTGCTCCCTTCATCGGGCCTTTCATTGCTCCCGGCCCGCAGCCAGTGCAAATATCCAGACTGCGTAAACCGAGTTGATAGCCAACTTCTTTGGTGTATTCATATTCAACGCGATTAATTGAGTGTCCTCCCCAGCAGACCACCAAGTTGGGGTCTAGGCCTGGCTGCAACAAATTGGCGTTGCGCAGCATGTGGAATACAGCATCGGTAATACCCTCGGAACTGTTTAAATTAAATTTTGGATTACCTTTGATTTCATCATTGGTGTAAATCACATCACGCAAAACTGTAAACAAATGTTCGCTAATGCCACGAATCATTTTGTCATCTACAAATGCATTAGCCGGCGCATTTTTAACCGCAAGTTTTATTCCCCGTTCTTGTTGCACAATACTGATGTCAAAATCCTTATACCGTTCCAGCAACTCTTTGCCGTCATCCAGGTCATTACCTGTATTCAGTACGGCAAGAGAACAGCTGCGAAATAATTTATAAAGGCCGCTTTGACTGGAGTCCAAGAGTTTCGCAGCTTCTATTTTGGAGAGAGCATTCAGTTGGTCGATGGGCGAGATAAGTGCGTCTACAGTTTTATAAACGCCGGGTTCAGTGAGAATGGGTTGATTTGGGTTCAGATTACTCATAGTGTTCCTTAGCATCGAGGATGCGCTTGTTTGCCATCATATGGACAGCGTTAATTTTATTTTGTTATCCCTAGTGTAGTGCTAATTTCTCGGGAGTGTACTTTCTTGGTGTTTTGTCTGCTGATTCAGTATTTTCTGTTTGTTTTTTGATCTTTCTGTGATTTGGAGAGGAGCTGATGGAATATTTATCCTGTGTGGAAATTGAGACTGGTACGACACCAGTCAATGCAAGTGTAATTTGGTTGCATGGATTAGGTGCCGATGGTTACGATTTTGTGCCTGTTATTTCAGAGTTAAATTTGCCGGATCATCTCGCAATTCGTTTTTTATTTCCTCATGCCCCCGAGTTGCCCGTTACAGTCAATGGTGGCTACTTAATGCCCGCTTGGTATGACATTCTGGAAATGAATTTGGAGCGCAAAATAGATTTGCCGCAATTGCTTGCCAGTGCCAGAAAAATACAGGCGCTTATAGAGCGGGAAATAGCGCGTGGTATTCCATCGCAGCGAGTTTTGCTTGCCGGATTTTCACAGGGTGGTGCTGTGGTTTATCAAGCGGGTTTGAGCTTTGATAAGCCTTTGGCTGGTTTATTGGCTATGTCCAGTTATTTGGCAGGTCAAGCAAACCTGGAAATTAATCCAGCCAACCAATTAACACCGATATTGATTCAGCATGGGCTTCAGGATCATATAGTCCCTGATGTATTAGGACAGCGCGCTTTTCGCTTCTTAAGTGATAGTGGATCTAAGCCTGAGTATGAGTCTTATGCGATGGATCACAGTCTGTGCGCTGAACAGATTGAGGCGATATCTCGATGGATCCAGCGCATTTTTAAACAATAATTATTCTGTCAAGCAGGCGGGGTCAAAGGTGTAAGCGCCATCCAGCCAATTGATAACTTCCTGAGCATATGGGTTGTCGCCAAATTGGCTGTAGCGCGCGCGTAGATATTGCTGTTCCACATGGCTAAGGTTTTTTAAACCCTTGTCTTGCAGCGTGTTTATGTCTTCCGCTAAACATTGCGAAAGCGCGCCCCCGCAGAGTTCTTTGATTATGTGCGGAAATATGTTTTCAGGCGAGTAAATAGCTTGCTGAGAATAGGCAAGGGGTAAGCTTGCCAATGGAATGCGTGAAAGCCACGCTTGGTTCATTGGATTGATAGCGTGACCAGATAGTTTTCCCTCTAGCTGCCCGTGGGCTTTATTGAATGGTCGAAGCTGCAATAAATTGGATTTTACGGCGCCGTCATTCACCGGATAATTGTCCCAAAGAAAAGGTTTTCTGCCTATTAACATTTCAATTTCTGACAAATGTTCATGGCTGTAGGCGTTAGAGCACACTTTTTCTCCAGTCCAAAATATATCGATATTTCTATCTAATCTACGGGAAAAAGTTTGCCAATAATTGTCAGGCATGGTGCCAAATACTTTCTCAAGCACTGGATCAAAACTGTAATAAGTGGGGCAAAAAATAATTCGTTTTGCGCAGCTCAGTTCAGCAGCTTCATGGGTGATATCAATTTGAATATCCGCGAGGCTCGGAATATCACCGCGCATATCATCAAATAAAATACAAAGAATATCGGGTTGTAGATCATTGATTTGCTGGATGCGCTGTTTTAACTGTTCGCGCTGATGGAGTTGATTTCCCAGGTAAATTTCATGGGGGCTAAGCCCTATGCCAAAGTTGACTTGCTTATCCGCATATGCGCCTCGCAGATTGGATAATTTTTCTTTAATTGCTGCTGGCCAATCTTCTTGCCAGATGCGTCGCAAGTGCTTGTCACTTTTTGGTGCATAGATATAAAAATCATAACCCTGTTCAGCAAGAAAGTCGGCGTAAGTTTTGCGTTCACTCCATGTCCATTCGCGGCCAAAAAAGCCTTCGATTATCCCCAGAGGTGTCGAATATTTTTTATTTGTAGGCATGGTTGGTAACTCCGCGACTGATATTTCTTGCTGGTTATAAAGGGGCGGTGAATCTTTGAATTATGAAAATATTTGCTGCTTTTTTTAGGTGTTTCTCACACGCTTGGCGGTTGCTAAGAGTTTTCCACTTTTTTAAATGATAGTGCTTTTTTAATGCGCTCTACGTGGCTTGGCGTTAATTGACACTCCATGGTCATCTGCCTATGATAGCGGCCTTTTCAAGTTGAGCAATTTGGGCTGGTTTTTGCGGGAATTTAGCGCAATTACACCACTAGTGCGTTGCATTATCCCAATGATTTTTTCATATAGGTTGGTGCTTTCGCATCTGAATTGCTCATTAATGCTGGTCTCTAGGATGGCCTGCAGGTTCATGGGTAAAAAGTAGGAAGCTTATCACTTCCGTTTCCTATGCAGACCCCGGATGCAGATATAAAACGGTATTGGATTCTGCGGAAGGTTCCTCCGCAACAGAGGTAAGATTTTTACCGCTATCAAAACTAAAAAGTGGAACCAGTTTAAAAATCAACCGCCTCTATATTAGGTATATCACCTATACAACATCGTTTGTGGAGTAGAAATGACCAAGCCTGACGTGCGCCCTACCGACCTGCCTTCGTGGAAAATACTTGAAGCCCATGCGGCGCAAATGAAAGACCGCCATCTCAAAGAATTGTTTGCCGAAGACGACAAGCGATTTAACAAGTTCTCTCTGCAGCTAGCTCCCTTCCTTTTTGACTACTCCAAAAATCTTATCACTGATGAAACAAAAACGGCTCTATTGGCTTTGGCTGAAGAGTCGGGTGTTGAGTCCTGGCGTACAAAGATGTTTGCTGCGGAACATATAAATGCAACTGAAGATCGCGCGGTAATGCACGTAGCCCTACGTGATAAATCAGTTGATCCGATTCTGATTGATGGTGTTGATGCTCGCCCGGCGGTAAACGCCGAGCTGGAGCGTATGCGCAAGCTGAGTGAAAAGCTGCGCTCCGGTGCCTGGCTTGGTTATACCGGAAAAACCATTACCGACATAGTGAGTATTGGTATCGGTGGTTCTAATCTTGGACCCCTGATGGTTTGTGAGGCGCTGAAAGCATACAGCGACAAGCGCTTTAATATGCATTTTGTTTCCAATATCGACGGTGTGCAGATTGCCGAGGTATTGGAGGGCTTAAACCCGGAAACGACTCTATTTGTTATTTCCTCTAAAACCTTTACCACCCAAGAGACAATGACCAATGCGCGCACTGCTGAGCAGTGGTTTATGGCTGCAGCTGGCGATAAGACTGCTATTGCCAAGCATTTTGTGGCGGTATCTACCAATCGCAAATTGGTAACTGCTTTCGGTATTGCAGAAGAAAATATTTTTGATATGTGGGATTGGGTCGGCGGACGCTTCTCTCTCTGGTCAGCGATCGGTTTGCCAATTGTATTGTCGCTTGGCTTTGGGGTGTTCGACGAGTTGTTGCAAGGCGCTTACGCGATGGATCAACACTTCAAGACGGCTCCGTTGGCTGAGAATGCGCCGGTGATGCTGGCCTTGGTAGGGATTTGGAACCGTAACTTCCTCGGCTATCCTGCTCATGCGCTTTTGCCATATGATCAATGTCTGCACCGTTTTCCCGCTTACATGCAGCAAGCGGAAATGGAGAGTAACGGTAAATCCGTTAATTGGGCGGGTGAACAAATCAGCTACGGCAGTGTCCCGCTGGTTTGGGGTGAAGTTGGTATCAACGGTCAACATGCGTTTTATCAGATGCTGCACCAAGGTACTGATATCATTCCTGCAGATTTTATTGGCTCGGTCACGCCAAACCTTGCTGTTGAGGGGCATCACGATGCGTTGATGGCAAATTTCTTTGCCCAAACCCAGGCGCTGATGATGGGGATAGACGCTAATCAAGTGCGCAACGAGTTGACTGCAAAAGGCGTTAGTGCCGAGCGTATTGAAGAAATCGTTGAGCATAAGGTTCATCGCGGTAATCGCCCCAGCAATACCCTGTTGCTGAATAAAGTAGATCCCTGTTCCCTGGGTGCTCTGATTGCGCTTTATGAGCACAAAATCTTTGTTCAAGGTATCATCTGGCGCATTCACTCCTTTGATCAGTGGGGTGTTGAGTTGGGCAAGGTGCTGGCTGCTGGTATCCAGCCGGAGCTGGATATTAATCAGGCAACCAATAGCAAGCACGATGCCTCTACCCGCAACCTGATCGACTATTACAAACGCGCCAAATCAGCTAGTTAGGCTGGCGCAACAACTACTCTAGTGTCGGGCAAAGTACCCGGCGCATCCACCGACAGACGATAATGTTTGTCGTAGGCACGGCCCCATAGAGCAATGGTATCCACATGACTGAAGTGTTAAAAACTGATCCGCGACTTGTTGAAATTACTGAGCGAATTATCGCTCGGAGCCGTGACGCACGTGCCGCCTATCTTGCGCGCGTAAATCGCTTCCGCAATACGGGGCCGGCTCGACATCACTTGGGTTGTGCAAACCTTGCCCATGGTTTTGCTGCCTGTAATAGCGAAGATAAGGCGGCCTTAGCAGAGGGGCAGGCTCCTAACCTCGGGGTAGTAAGTGCCTACAACGAAATGCTATCCGCTCACGTTCCATACGGTGAGTACCTTGAGCCAATCAAGGTTGCCGCTAAAGAGATGGGCATGACTGCGCAAATGGCGGGTGGTGTGCCAGCCATGTGCGATGGTGTTACCCAAGGTTTCCCAGGCATGGAAATGTCACTGTTCAGTCGCGACGTAATTGCCATGAGCACAGCGATTGCGCTGTCGCATGATATGTTTGATGGGGCAATGTGCTTGGGCGTATGCGATAAGATTGTCCCTGGTTTAATGATTGGTGCGCTGTCATTTGGTCAGCTTCCCATCGTTTTTATCCCGGCAGGGCCTATGACGCCTGGTTTATCAAATGCTGAAAAAGCCAAGGCGCGTCAATTGTTCGCAGAGGGTAAGGTAGGGCGCAAAGAGCTTTTAGCGGCCGAGAGTGCCTCGTATCACAGTGCCGGGACTTGTACTTTTTACGGTACCGCCAATACCAATCAGATGCTAATGGAAATCATGGGGATGCATCTCCCGGGTAGTACATTTATCAATCCCTATACCCCTATGCGCGATGCGCTGACCCGCGCCCACGTACATCAGCTGGCTCGCATTACGCAGCTGGAAAACCGCGTTACTTTGTCCGACATAGTCAGCGAAAAGTCGGTGGTCAATGGTATTGTCGGCCTCATGGCGACAGGAGGATCCACTAACCATGCCATGCATATTGTGGCGATCGCGCGTGCAGCTGGTGTTATTATCGATTGGCAGGATTTGTCTGACATTTCGGATATAATCCCCCTCATGTGTCGTATATATCCCAACGGACTGGCGGATGTTAACCGCTTTCAGGCGGTGGGCGGTATGGGTTTCCTGATCCGCGAATTGCGTGCGGCCGGATTGTTGCATGATGACGTGAAAACCATCATGGGGGCTGAGGGTGGTATGTCCCATTACACCAAGGAACCTTTCCTTGAAAATGGTGAATTGGTTTGGAGGGATGCTGTAGCTGAAAGTCTCGATGACTCAGTGTTACGTCCCGCCGGTAAACCTTTTGCCTCAGAGGGTGGTTTGCGCCTGTTGAAAGGAAATGTCGGGCGTTCGGTAATCAAAATTTCAGCGGTTAAACCTGAGCATCGCAAAGTAACTGCGCCGGCGATGGTTTTTCACAGCCAAGAGGAGATGCAATCTGCATTCAAACGCGGTGAGTTGGAGAAAGATTTTATCGCCGTAGTGCGCTTTCAAGGTCCCAAGGCTTGCGGTATGCCGGAACTGCATAAATTGACTCCACCTTTGGGGGTGCTTCAGGATCGCGGTTTTAAAGTCGCATTGGTGACAGATGGTCGTATGTCTGGCGCCTCTGGTAAGATTCCTGCCGCCATTCATATGACCCCTGAAGCTTTGGATAATGGTGTGATTGGTCTGATTCAAACTGGCGATATGATGGAGCTGGATGCCGAGGCTGGTACCTTGAAGTTATTAGTGCCCGATGACGAATTGGCCAAGCGTCAACCGGCGCAATGTGATTTGACCAACGTCCATTATGGAATGGGACGTGAACTCTTCGCTCCCTTCCGCGCTGCAGTGGGCTTGGCAGAAGAAGGGGCTACAGTGTTTAACTGGTAAGCTGTTAAGCATCCCAACCCCGAACTTGCGTTCGGGGTTATTGTTTTAAAAACCTGCTGGAAAGCAACAAATATTTTTGTACTCATACACTGTCCAGATTTATAAACAGGATTACCCCTCATGCTCGAAGCGTTTGATTTTGTTATTTTTGGAGGCGCTGGCGACTTGGCTTTGCGCAAGTTAATTCCAGGTTTATACCGCGCTCATCGCGAGGGTTCCCTTCCGCTCAATGCGCGTATTATTCCGACATGTCGCAATACCCAAATGGTTGCTGAATACAAAGACAAAGTGCGTGCAGCGGCTGAGAAACACCTCAATGCAGACGAATTTGTTGCGTCTGATTGGGAAAGTTTTGCAGGGCGTTTGTTTCCGGTGTTTGTGGATATAGGAACAAAAGATGAGCACTGGGATGCTTTAGCGCAATTATTGAACAGCGGTGGTAATGCCCAGCGAGTTTTCTATCTGTCTACACCTCCATCGGTATTTAGTATTTGTTGTAAGCACTTGCATGAAACTGGATTGATTACCGACAAAGCTCGTGTTGTTGTAGAGAAACCTTTGGGTTACGACGCAAAAACAGCGGAAGAAATTAATAGTCAGATCGCTGAATACTTTAACGAAGAAGCAATTTTCCGTATTGATCATTATCTTGGTAAAGAAACAGTACAGAACCTCCTTGCTCTACGTTTTGCCAATGGTATGTTTGAGCATCTATGGGACGCAAAATCCATTGATCATGTACAAATCAGTATTTCTGAAACTGTGGGTCTTGAAGGACGTGCCAGTTTCTATGACGGCGCCGGCGCGTTGCGCGATATGGTTCAGAATCATATTTTGCAATTGCTTTGTTTGGTGGCTATGGAGTCTCCCAACAAGATGACGGCCGAACGTATCCGTGCCGAAAAACTAAAAGTACTGGAAAGTTTGCGCCCGCTGACTGGCAACACTGTCAAGTACAATACAGTGCGTGGCCAGTATGTGGCAGGTGAAATGGATGGCAAAATGGTTCCAGGTTATTTGGAAGAGCTGGGGCAACCAAGCAACACCGAAACCTTTGTTGCTATCCGGGCTTACATCGATAATTCTCGTTGGGCAAACGTACCTTTTTATTTACGTACCGGTAAACGCATGAAGCAGCGTTTTGCTGAAATTGTTATCCAGTACAAAGATGTTGCTCATCGTGTGTATCCCGAATCTGCTGGTGCAGCAACACCAAACCGTTTGATTATTCGTCTTCAGCCAGAGGAGAGTATCAAGATCATTATGGTTTCCAAGGATTTGGAAAAACATGAGACCCATCTGCGCCCCGTAGTGCTCAACTTGAATTTTGCCGACACCTATAAAGATTTCTATTCAGACGCCTACAAACGTTTGATGCTCGATGCAGCGGCGGGCGATGCTAGTTTGTTTATTCATCGTGCAGAAGTTGCAGCTGCATGGTCTTGGATTGATCCAATAATCGAAGCTTGGCAACGTCCTGAAAACAAACCCCATGGCTATATGGCCGGTAGCTGGGGACCACAGGCTTCAGCACAGCTAATGGCGAGTGATCGTCGTCGCTGGTTCTCGATTGATGAAGTTCTCTCGGGGGCAGATCAGGAATGGTAACCGAACGTTTATTTGAAAACCGCGCAGAGATGATCGCCGCTTTACAGGCAGAGTGTGAGGTTGCTCTGCGTACAGCGGTTGAGGAGCGCGGTGAGGCCACCTTCATGGTGTCAGGTGGAAGTACACCAGAACCGCTCTACAAAGCATTAAGCCAAGTTGATTTGCCTTGGGAATCTGTCTACGTTGCGTTGGTGGATGAGCGCTGGGTTGATTTTGAGCACGACAAAAGTAATGAGGCTTTTACGGTAAAACATCTGATCCAAAATAAAGCAGCTGTTGCGAATCTGGTAGGGATGAAGAATTCTGCAGAGACGGCAGTCCAAGGCTTGGATGATTGTGAAAGTGCTTACCAGCAATTGGCACAGCCATTTGATATCACTATTCTCGGTATGGGCCCAGACGGTCACACAGCGTCACTTTTTCCGCACGCCAAAGGGCTTGCTGATGCATTAATGCCGGATTCTGAACAGCTGTGTGCGGCAATTATCGCCAACCAAAGCGAAGTGACAGGTGCTATTACCGAGCGAATGAGCTTAACGCTCTCTGGTTTGTTGCGCTCAAAAGTGTTGGTGTTGCTAATTACGGGCGATGAAAAGCTTGCCGTATTGCGTGCAGCACAGGCTGGAAATGATGTCAGCGAGATGCCTATTCGTGCTGTTTTACAACAGCAACAGGTGCCCGTTGTAGTCTATTGGGCGCCTTAATAGTTATTGGATTTTTTTTGTGGGCTTTAGGCCTTATGTTGAATTTTTTGAATTGAGGGGCATGCCAGTGGCTTTAACTATTGATCAAATCGTAAAGATAGCGCCAGTTGTACCCGTTATGGTGGTTGAGCGTATTGAGGATGCGGTGCCTTTGGCTACTGCACTTTATAATGGCGGCCTTAAAGTATTGGAAATCACCCTGCGTACTCCCTGTGCTCTTGATGCTATTACCGCCATGGTAGAGGCTTTGCCTGATGATGCGGTTATTGGAGCTGGCACCATTATTACTCCGGCTGATTTGGACAGAGCGGTAAAAGCGGGTTCAACATTTTTAGTAAGCCCGGGCACCACTCCTGCATTGATTGAAGCGGCCAAGGCTTGCCCTGTGCCGCTATTGGCGGGTGTTGCTACACCAACTGAAGCCATGAATTTATATGTCCAAGGTTTTACTCACCAAAAATTCTTCCCGGCTGAAGCGGCAGGCGGCGTGCCAATGTTGAAGTCTATTGCCGGTCCTTTGCCTCAAATTACTTTCTGCCCAACAGGCGGTATCGACTTGGCAAAAGCGCCAAGTTATTTGGCGCTACCTAATGTGCACTGTGTAGGTGGCACATGGATGGCGCCGAAAGAACTGATGAAAGCCGGTCGCTGGGACGAAATTGAACGTCTCGCGCGTGAAGCAGCCAGCCTGCCACGTTAATTGATAATCCCCTGGGGGCGCATACATTGCGCCCCTGTGTTTTTTAATCCCGAGGATACAAGCGATTGTGTCCCTACAGCAAAAAGAATCAGCAAAGATTTATCTAGGAGAATGCAATGACTATTAGAGTGGCAATTAACGGTTACGGTCGTATCGGTCGCAATGTTTTGCGTGCGTTGTATGAATCAGGCAAACGCGATCAAATCCAGATTGTTGGTATTAACGATTTGGGTGATGCTCATCTGAACGCGCACCTCACCAAATACGACTCTGTTCATGGTGGTTTTAACGGTAGTGTAAAATTTGAAGGCGACACAATGTTCGTAAACGGTGATGCAATTCGTATTACTGCCGAGCGTGACCCATCCAAATTGCCATGGGCAGAGTTGAATGTAGATGTGGTGTACGAATGTACCGGTATTTTCACTAGTAAAGAAAAAGCTGGTGCACATTTGGCTGCTGGCGCTAAAAAAGTGATCATCTCTGCACCCGGTACCGATGTAGATGCTACGGTTGTGTTCGGTGTTAACCATAATGTATTGAAGGCGACAGATACCATCATTTCTAACGCTTCCTGTACCACCAATTGTCTGGCACCAGTTGCCAAAGTATTGAATGATAACTTTGGTATCGTTCAAGGTTCCATGACCACCATCCACTCCTACACCAATGACCAGGTTTTGTCTGACGTTTTCCACAAGGACATTTACCGCGCGCGCTCAGCTACCCAATCCATGATTCCAACCACTACCGGTGCAGCCAAAGCTGTAGGTTTGGTATTGCCTGAGCTGAAAGGCAAGATGGACGGCATTTCAGTTCGTGTTCCTACTATTAACGTATCTTTGGTCGATTTGAACGTATTAGTAGAAAAAGACGTAAGCGTAGACTCTATTAATGCAGCGATGAAAAAGGCGGCAGAAACAGAAATGCCAGGCGTTTTAGCATTTGTTGACGAGCCTTTGGTATCCATTGATTTCAACCACAACCCACATTCTTCCAATTACGATTCACTGCAAACTAAAGTTTATGGCAAGTGGGTGAAAGTGCTGGCTTGGTACGATAACGAGTGGGGTTTCTCAAACCGCATGTTGGATAACACCATTGCATTGATGAATGCCAAATAAGAGAGTCTGCTATGTTAAGACGTACCAAAATCGTAAGTACTCTTGGTCCGGCATCCGAGTCGCCAGAAGTACTTGAGAAACTTATTCTGGCTGGCGTAAACGTAGTTCGTTTGAATTTCTCGCACGGTTCACCGGAAGATCACAAACGTCGCGCCGAAACCGTCCGTGCTTTGGCTGCCAAGCACAACCGTTTTGTAGCGGTATTGGGTGATCTGCAAGGCCCCAAAATTCGCGTTGCACGTTTCGCCGAAGGTAAGATTTACCTGAAAGTAGGGGACAAATTTGTACTGGATGCCAGTCTTGAGCGAGATGTTGGCAATCAGGATCAAGTGGGTATCGACTACAAAGAACTCCCAAATGACTGCAAGCCTGGCGATGTGTTGTTGTTGGATGATGGGCGTGTAGTTTTGCAAGTGGACAAGATTGATGGTCCGCGCATTTATACCACCACCAAAGTGGCTGGTCCTTTGTCAAACAACAAGGGTATTAATCGTCAGGGTGGGGGTTTAACTGCGCCGGCGTTGACTGATAAAGATATAGCAGATATCAAAACTGCAGCTGAAATCGACGTGGATTATCTTGCCGTTTCTTTCCCGCGCTCCGCAGAGGATATGAACTACGCGCGCAAGCTGATGTTGGAAGCAGGTGGTCGAGCAGGACTTGTTTCCAAGGTCGAGCGTGCTGAAGCTGTCGCCGACGATGAAACACTGGATGATATCATCCGAGCCAGCGATGCTGTTATGGTGGCTCGTGGTGATCTGGGCGTAGAGATTGGGGATGCAGCTTTGATTGGCGTGCAAAAGCGCATTATTGCGCGTTCACGTGCGCTTAACAAAGTGGTCATCACCGCTACCCAGATGATGGAATCGATGATCAATAGCCCGCTTCCTACCCGCGCTGAAGTGTTCGACGTTGCTAACGCCGTTCTTGATGGCACCGATGCTGTGATGCTTTCTGCAGAGACTGCTGCTGGTAATTTTCCAGTGGAAACAGTGGAGGCAATGGTGCGTATCATTCTTGGTGCTGAAAAGCATCCTACGGCTAGTTTTGATAACTATCGTATGGATCAAGCCTTCACCACGGTTGATGAGTCGATTGCTCTTGCTTCCATGTTTACCGCCAACCACCTGGATGGCGTCAAAGCGATTATTTCCTTCACTGAATCAGGCAGTACACCACGCTTGATGTCTCGTGTGGGTTCGCAACTGCCAATATTTGCGTTCTCTCGTCATGTTGGCACCCAGCGTAAAATGGCTTTGTATCGTGGGGTTCAGCCAATTGCTTTTGATACCGACAGCACACCTTGCGCCGCAGATTTTACTCGCGCTATAAATTTGCTTAAGGCCCAGGGCGGTTTATCTGTGGGGGATCTTGTGATTGTTTCCAGTGGCGATACTAATTTGTTAGGCGGAACTAACACCATGAAAATCCTGCGTGTAGAGGATTAATTTTTTTGGTGCTCAAAAAAACGGCAGCTTGGCTGCCGTTTTTTTTGTCCGTAATTTATTGCAGAGGGTAAAAATTATGCTGCGTTTTGAACTCGGTGTTTATTTGCTTTTTCTGGTTGCTTCACCTGTTGCAGCGCTGGAGTTGCGTGGCAATTGGCAGCAGGGTGGGGTGATTATCGGAAAGCTGGCCGAGGGTCAGCAGATTGAGTATCGCGGTAAAAAATTACAGCTTTCTCCCCAAAATGAATTTGTGATTGGCTTGGGGCGTGATGCTGTGAAAGAAGCGACGTTAACGGTGTTGGATCAGCAGGGCAAGCGGATCGATTACAAATATCAAGTCAAGCAACGACAATATAATATCCAGAGGGTAACTGGTGTGCCGCAGCAAACTGTAGAGCCAGATCCAGATCAAGTAGAGCGGGCCAAGCAGGAAGCCAAAATGGCTGCCGATGCGCGTAAGAGCGATCTGTCATTGCCTTTTTTTGCGCAGAAGTTTGTCTGGCCATTAACCGGGCCCATCACTGGTGTGTATGGCAGTCAAAGAGTCTATAACGGAGTTCCAAATTCACCGCATTACGGTGTAGATATTGCTCGCCCAGTTGGTACGCTGATGAAGGCGCCGGCAGGTGGGGTTGTGACCTTGGTACATAAGGATATGTTTTTTTCAGGCGGCACCTTGATTGTCGATCATGGACATGGGCTTTCTTCTACCTTTATTCATCTCAGTGAAGTTCTTGTAAAAGAGGGGGATGAAATAGCTCAAGGGCAGGTTATCGCCAAAGTGGGTAAAACTGGTCGTGCAACTGGCCCACATTTGGATTGGAGAATGAATTGGTTTGAAGAGCGAATTGATCCGCAGCTATTGGTTGGCGCCATGTCTGGCGAGTGACGGTCTTGTTGCCGCTTGAATGCCTAATTGTTGCAATAGCCGGAGGCTCTAGAGACAGGTCAGCAAGAGGCAGTGTAAGATACGGCCCCCGAATGCCCATCGCGACCTTGAGATCATGATAGATAAAAAGTTACTGAGTATTTTGGTTTGTCCGGTCAGCAAAAGCGAGCTTGAGTACAAGCCAGAGCGGCAAGAACTCATCAGCTGGCAGAGTGGTCTAGCTTACCCAATACGCGACGGTATCCCCGTGATGCTAGAGCATGAAGCGCGCAAATTGAGTGCAGAAGAAATCGAACAACATCAGGCTTGATGGCACTGGTTGCTTATATAGACATTTATTGGAATCGTTATGAAAAGCGCTGAAATTCGCAACGCATTTTTAAAATACTTTGAAACTAAAGGGCACACCATTGTCGCTAGTAGTTCATTGGTGCCAGCTAATGACCCCACCCTTTTGTTTACCAATGCGGGTATGAATCAGTTTAAAGATGTGTTCTTGGGTGGTGATAAACGTCCCTATACCCGCGCTACCAGCTCCCAGCGCTGTGTGCGTGCAGGCGGTAAACACAATGATTTGGAAAATGTGGGTTACACAGCTCGCCATCACACCTTTTTTGAGATGCTCGGCAACTTCAGTTTTGGCGATTACTTCAAGCGGGATGCTATTACCTATGCATGGGAGTTTTTGACATCCAAAGACTGGTTGAATATTCCGGCGGAAAAGCTTTGGGTGACTGTTTATGCTTCCGATGATGAAGCCTATGACATCTGGAATAAAGAGGTGGGCATACCTGCAGAACGCCTGATTCGTATAGGTGACAACAAGGGTGCTCCTTACGCATCAGATAATTTCTGGGCAATGGGTGATACTGGCCCCTGCGGGCCTTGCACTGAAATATTCTACGATCATGGCGCTGATATTTGGGGTGGGCCTCCAGGCTCACCGGAAGAGGATGGGGATCGCTATATCGAGATCTGGAATAACGTATTCATGCAATTTAACCGTACCGCCGATGGTGTCCTGCACCCATTGCCAGCGCCTTCTGTAGATACGGGTATGGGTTTGGAGCGCATCTCAGCAGTTATGCAGCACGTCCATTCCAATTATGAAATTGATTTATTCCAGCATTTATTGGCGGCCGCGGCTAAGGAAACTGGCAATCACGACATGGAAAATAAATCCTTACGTGTCATTGCCGATCATATTCGCTCTTGCGCATTCCTGATCAGTGACGGCGTTACTCCCTCTAATGAGGGGCGAGGATATGTATTGCGTCGTATTATTCGTCGCGCTATTCGCCATGGTCATCAGCTTGGGCAAAAGCAACCTTTTTTCCACAAGCTAGCAAAGGCTTTGGCTGAGGTGATGGGTGATGCATACCCTGAGTTGAACAAAAATCAGGCCCAGATAGAGCGAGTGCTGCTCCAAGAAGAAGAACAATTTGAAAAAACGCTCGATAAGGGAATGGCGGTCCTAGAGGATGCTTTTAGTCAATTATCTGGTTCTGTCGTGCCCGGCAAAGTTGTGTTCACGCTTTATGATACCTATGGTTTTCCGGTTGATCTCACCGCCGATATAGCGCGTGAGCGTGGATTGAATATCGATCAAGAGGGCTATGAGGCCGCTATGGCTGAACAGCGTGCTCGTGCACGTGCTGCTGGAAGTTTTAAGGTGGATTACAGTGCGGCCGGTCTTGATTTGCCAGTAACAGAATTTCTCGGTTACGGCACTTTGGTGGAACAGGGTAATGTGCTTGCATTATTGCAAAATGGTAAAAAAGTCGACCGGTTGGTTGAAGGGCAAGATGGAATTGTACTCTTAGATAAAACCCCTTTCTATGCAGAGTCAGGTGGTCAAGCTGGCGACTGCGGTTATTTGGAGTTGGGTGGTAATCGTGTTGAAGTGCGTGATTGCCAGAAACAGGGTTCTTCACACTTGCATTTGGTTCGTGTGCTGCAAGGTGCTATCTCTTTGGGTGACTTGGTTGCTGCGAAAGTGGACGCTGGTGTGCGACAGGCTACAGCTTTAAATCACTCCGCAACCCATCTTTTGCATGCTGCTTTGCGTAAAGTATTAGGCTCTCATGTTACCCAGAAAGGTTCTCTGGTCGATTCTGAGCGCCTCCGTTTTGACTTCTCGCATTTTGAAGCTGTAACTGCTGAGCAGTTAAAAACTATTGAAAATCTGGTGAATGACCAGATTCGCGCCAACTCAGCGGTTGCTACCGAGCTTTGCGATATGGAGGCTGCCAAAGCCAAGGGCGCTATGGCCTTATTCGGTGAGAAGTATGGCGATACCGTGCGGGTATTAACCATGGGTGATGGTTTCTCCGTCGAACTGTGTGGAGGCACGCACGTGAGTCGTACTGGTGATATTGGTTTGCTGCGAATCACAAGCGAATCAGGCGTTGCTGCTGGCATTCGCCGCGTTGAGGCAATCACTGGTAGTAGGGCATTGGCTTTATTTGATCAAGTTGAGTCTCTGGTGGATTCCGCGAGTCGAAGTTTGAAGGCGAATCGCGATTCCTTAGTTGAAAAGCTCGAGGCTTTGATCGCCCAGAATCGTAAATTAGAAAAAGACCTTGCCAATTTGAAAACAAAGCTGGCTACTGCTGGTAACGGTGATGCCTTGTCTAGTGCTGTTGATGTCGCAGGAATAAAAGTTTTGGTGTTAAACCTGGAAGGTGCAGATGCCAAGTCTCTGCGTGATACAGCGGATCAATTTAAAAACAAGTTGGGTTCCGCAGTAATCTTGCTTGCTGCAGTTGAAGATGGCAAAGCATCTCTCATCGCAAGCGTCACCCAGGATATCACCTCTAAAATCAAGGCTGGTGAATTGGTTGCTTATGTTGCGGCCCAAATTGGTGGCAAGGGCGGTGGTCGTCCTGACATGGCGCAAGGTGGTGGAACTGAGTTGGCTAGCCTTGATGCAGCACTTGCATCGGTGGTGCCATGGGTTAGCAATTTTCTGAAATAGAGGTAAATAGAGGCGATTCAAATGGGATTAATCTGTTTTTGTCGCCCATTTGGGTTAACTTTTGTCGCAATCTGGTGTTTAATTGGCGCCTTTTTCGTGATCTAGTTAGTAAATAATCGCAATCGTCAATTGATAGAAGGATTGGCTGTAATGAGCTTATTGGTTCAGAAATACGGTGGCACCTCCGTCGGTTCCATTGAGCGTATTGAGCAAGTTGCTGATAAGGTAGCTGGGTTTCGTGCGCAAGGGCACGATATGGTAGTGGTGTTGTCCGCTATGAGTGGCGAGACTAATCGTTTGATTGGTTTGGCCCAGCAGGTTCAGGAAACTCCGGATCCACGCGAGCTGGATGTTTTGGTTTCTACCGGTGAACAGGTAACCATCGCTCTGTTGTGTATGGCATTAAAAAAACGTGGTGTTGATGCTCGTTCCTACACCGGTTCACAGGTTCGTATTTTGACGGATAGTTCCTTCACAAAAGCGCGTATTCAGTCGATTGATGAAGAGAATATGCGTGCTGATCTCAAAGCTGGTCGCGTTGTCGTGGTTGCCGGCTTCCAAGGTGTTGATGAGCAGGGCAATATCACTACCCTTGGTCGTGGTGGCTCAGATACAACGGGTGTTGCACTTGCTGCTGCGCTAAGTGCTGACGAATGCCAGATCTATACAGATGTGGATGGCGTATACACCACTGATCCTCGCGTGTGTGAGCGTGCGCGTCGCTTGGAAAAAATTACCTTTGAAGAAATGCTTGAAATGGCGAGTCAGGGCTCCAAAGTACTGCAAATTCGCTCTGTAGAGTTTGCTGGAAAATATAAAGTGCCGTTGCGCGTATTACACAGTTTCAAAGAAGGCCCTGGAACCCTGATTACCCTCGACGAGGAAGACTCAACTATGGAACAACCAATTGTTTCCGGTATTGCATTTAATCGTGATGAAGCCAAAGTAACCGTAGCTGGCGTACCTGATACTCCCGGCGTAGCAGCAAAGATTCTTGCTCCAATCGGTGCGGCAAATATTGAAGTTGATGTTATTGTGCAGAACGTATCCGCCGATGGCACCACCGATTTGACTTTCACTGTCCACAAGAACGACATGAACAAAGCAGTGTCAGTGTTAGAGGCAGTGGCAAAAGACATAGGCGCCCGTGAAGTTCGCAGTGACGACAAGGTTGCTAAAGTTTCTATCGTAGGCGTTGGTATGCGCTCACATGCTGGTGTCGCATCGCGTATGTTCACTGCACTTGCAGAGGATCGTATCAATATCCAAATGATCACTACATCTGAAATTAAAATCTCTGTGATCATTGATGAGCGTTACTTGGAGTTGGCTGTGCGTAGTCTGCACACCGCTTTTGGTTTGGATGCCGAACCGTCAGAAGGCCGCGTAAGGGGCTAAGCTTTCTACAACAACGGTTTAGTTAAGGTGTATGAGTTGTTTTGTCTGTGATGGTTGCAGGCTGAAAAATGTTAGGGTTTTCTTCCCTTTCGTGAAAAGTAGTCAATACTTAATTCCAGGCACTTGGTTGTCAGGACGCGATAGGGGGTGTTCGGAGACCGGTGGTGGCAAGGGGTGTCTAAGTCGGGCTCTTACAGGATGAGTGAAGGAGATTAAAAATGTTAATTCTGACTCGCCGTATTGGCGAAACCTTGATGGTAGGTGACGAAGTTACTGTTACTGTTTTAGGTGTGAAAGGCAACCAGGTTCGTATTGGTGTCAATGCGCCTAAAGATATCGCAGTTCATCGCGAAGAAATTTATCAGCGTATTCAGCGTGAAAAGCAAAATCAGGAAGAGCAAGACAATTAACTGTTTTACGCTTCCTTGTTTTTCAATTGCGCGGCGATATGAGAAATCATTCGCCGCGTAGCTGTTTATAGAGTCTGATTTTTTATTGAGCAAAAAGCACAAGCCTTGACAGGAAATTTTAAAAATTTTGTTTTTATGCCTTAATTTCTTTTCCAAGACTTTGATTTTTAGAGAATTATGGTATGATGCGGCACCTACTGAGGCAGAGCTAGATTTGCTGAAGTAGACGTGGAGAAGTGGCCGAGTGGCCGAAGGCACTCCCCTGCTAAGGGAGCATACCTCAAAAGGGTATCGGGGGTTCGACTCCCCCCTTCTCCGCCATTGAATTCAAACAAAAAGCCCAATCGCAAGATTGGGCTTTTTGTTTTTTTATTGCCATAAAAAATTATTTGCCAGACGCGTAGGTTGGTGCTGAGCGCAGCGATGCCCAACACAAACATCCTTGTGTTTAATGAATTCTTTAAAAAGAATAGGCAAAGCTTTGCAAAATCAAAGCAATAAAAAAGGCCAGTGCATAACCACTGGCCTTCAAGCTTTTTGTACGGCAAAAAATTATAGCGCACTAATCTTTTGAATCTGCTCGCGCAATTTTTCTACCGCAATTTTATTTTCTGCCACACGGCTGCGCTCATTGGCAACTACTTCAGCAGGTGCTTTTGCTACAAACGCCTCATTGCCAAGTTTGGCTTCAGTTCGCTCAATATCCTGCATTAATTTATTGCTCTCTTTGGTGAGCCGCGTAATTTCTGCGGTTTTATCGATAAGACCTGCCATGGGTACCATAATTTCCATTTGGCCAACGAGCGTGGTAGCAGACATGGGTTCTTCATCACCTGAATTAAGCCAGGTCACGCTTTCCAATGAGGCTAATTTTTTCAAGAATTGTTGATTGCTGATAAGGCGTTGTTGATCTTCACTGCTGCCATTTTTGAATAGCACTGCAATATCTCTAGCGGGCGATATGTTCATTTCGCCACGAATATTACGCACACCCAAAATAACCGCTTGTAACCACTCGACATCGCTCAATGCCTGCTGATCGATTTTGCTTTCATCAGCTTGCGGATAGGGCGCATGCATAATGAATTCACCAGTGGCACCGGAGAGCGGCTTAATTTTTTGCCAGATTTCTTCAGTAATAAACGGCATTAAGGGGTGTGCCAAACGCAAAATCGTTTCCAGTACTCGAATCAGAGTGCGACGAGTACCTTTTTTCTGTGCGGCAGTGGCATCTGCATTCCAGATAACAGGTTTGGATAATTCCAAATACCAATCGCAGTATTCATTCCAGATGAATTCATAAATAGCTTGCGCTGCTAAATCCAAACGATAACTATCCAAATACTCAGCAACGGATTTTTCCGCTAATTGCAATTTGCTGATAATCCAGCGATCCGCAACAGACAATTCAAAATCAGTCGCGCCATCTTGTCCGCAATCTTGTCCTTCGCAATGCATTAATACATAGCGGGTCGCATTCCAGATTTTGTTGCAGAAATTGCGGTAGCCCTCTACGCGACCCATATCAAATTTTATATCGCGGCCTGTTGATGCGAGAGAGCAAAAGGTAAAGCGCAGTGCATCGGTGCCGTAGGCTTGAATGCCTTCGGGAAACTCCTTGCGAGTTTGTTTTTCGATTTTGGCGGCGTCTTTGGGGTTCATCAGGCCGGTGGTGCGTTTTTGCACCAGGGTTTCCAGATCAATCCCGTCTATGATATCCAGCGGGTCGAGTACGTTGCCCTTGGATTTGGACATCTTTTGGCCTTGGCTGTCGCGCACTAAGCCGTGCACATAAACGGTTTTAAAAGGAATCTGCGGCGTGCCGTCCTCATGTTTCACCAAATGCATGGTAAGCATGATCATGCGCGCAACCCAAAAGAAAATAATATCGAAGCCAGTTACCAACAAATCTGTTGGATGAAATTTTTTCAAAAATTCAGTTTGCTCTGGCCAGCCGAGCGTAGAGAAAGTCCAGAGGCCTGAGCTGAACCAGGTGTCCAAAACATCCTCATCTTGGTGTAGTGTCACATCGTCACCAAGTCTATATTTGCTGCGCACTTCGGCTTCATTGCGTCCTACATAGACTTTACCGCTTGCGTCATACCATGCAGGAATACGGTGGCCCCACCACAGTTGTCGACTGATGCACCAATCCTGAATGTCGCGCATCCAGGAGAAATACATATTTTCGTATTGTTTGGGCACAAATTGAATGCGGCCATCTTCTACGGCTGCGATGGCAGGTTCTGCCAGAGGTTTAGTGCTCACATACCATTGGTCGGTAAGCCAGGGTTCAATAACAACACCTGAGCGATCGCCGCGCGGTACTTTCAATGCGTGGTCATCAATTTTTTCAAGTAACTCCGCATTTTCAAATGCTGCAACAATTTGTTTGCGCGCCTCATAGCGATCAAGGCCAGCATATTGTGTGGGTAGGGCGCAATCCAGTTGGGTATTGAGGCTGCCATCCAAATTAAAAATTTGAGCTGTTGATAGTACAGCCGCGTTTTTATCCAGCACATTAATCAGCGGAAGATTGTGGCGTTTACCAACTTCATAATCGTTAAAGTCATGCGCAGGAGTGATTTTTACGCAGCCGGTACCAAATTCACGATCAACATAATCATCGGCAATAATTGGAATCAAACGATTAACCAATGGCAACAATACAAATTTTCCGATAAGGGATTTGTAGCGTTCGTCCTCCGGGTGAACGGCAACGGCACTATCACCCAGCATGGTTTCCGGACGTGTAGTGGCAACTACTAAATAATTTTTGCCTTCTGCAGTGGTTGCACCATCAGCGAGTGGATAGCGTAAATTCCACAGCGAGCCTTTTTCATCGTGGTTTTCAACTTCCAGATCGGAGATAGCGGTGTGCAGTTTGGGGTCCCAATTTACCAAGCGTTTGCCGCGATAAATCAATCCATCTTCATAAAGACGAACAAACGCTTCTTGTACGGCTTTGGATAGACCGTCGTCCATTGTAAAGCGCTCACGACTCCAGTCCACCGATGAGCCCAAGCGGCGAATTTGACGTGTAATAGTCCCGCCAGATTGTTCTTTCCACTCCCAGACCTTTTCCAGAAATTTATCGCGACCCAAATCGTGACGGCTCACACCTTGCGCTGCCAATTGGCGCTCAACAACCATTTGGGTGGCGATGCCTGCGTGGTCAGTGCCAACTTGCCACAGGGTGTCATCGCCCTTCATGCGGCGATAGCGGATGAGTGCATCCATGACCGCGTTGTTAAAACCATGGCCCATGTGCAAACTGCCGGTAACGTTGGGTGGCGGTATCATGATGCAATAAGGGTTGCCTTCACCGGCGGGCTTGAAACAGCCTTGCTCTTCCCAGGTTTTATACCACTGACGTTCAATAGCATGGGGTTCGTAGGTTTTTTCCATAGCGATTTTGGCTCTCTCGGTCTGTCGCTAACAAGTTTATGTTTGCGAAAATGGCTAAAAATTTGCCCGTGATTATAGCCTTTTGAAGGCTTTAGTCCCACCAAAACCGGGTTTATTTGCCGGCTGCAAGCTCCGGTCATGGTGTAATATAGCGAATATTTTTTGGCATCTGGTGTGGATGATTTATGACAGAAGCAATCGTTAATGAAGCAATAGATGCGGTTATTTTATGGGTCGATGGCGCTGATCCCGCCCACGCTGAAAAGTTGAATAATTATTTGGCCTCGATTGGCAGTGTAAGGCCTGCTGCGGCAAGCAAAACACGTTTCCACAATGCTGGCGAAATAGACTATTGCCTGACTTCGCTGCTGAAGTTTGCCCCCTGGTTGCGGACTGTATACATAGTGACTGATAACCAGCGGCCTTCGCTAATGGATAAAATTACAGGGAGTGTTTTTGCAGAAAAGGTGAAGATTGTCGATCATTCGGAAATTTTTGCTGGCCACGAAGACTGTTTGCCTAGTTTTAATAGTATGGCTATTAGTAGCTTGTTGTGGCGTATACCTGGATTGGCTGAGCAGTTTATATATTTTAATGATGATTTTGTAATTATCCGTCCAGTATCGCCTGACGATTTTTTTAGCAATGGAAAAGTGATTCTTCGCGGTCGCTGGAAGAGACTCAGCGCTGCGGTTCCGGGGAATAAAATGTTCAACGCCCTGCGCAATTTTCTGGGTGGGGGGAGAAAGAAAAATCGTATTAGTTTTTGGGGGTTACAACAGCAATGTGCTGAACTTCTTGGTTTTAAAAGCCGATATTTCCGTCTTCCACATGTGCCTCACCCATGGAAGAAATCAACTTGGAATGAATTGTTTTTACAATTTCCAGAAGCTATATCGAAAAACATTAAGGCGCATCTGCGAGTTCCGGATCAGTATGTTCCAGAGGGGTTGTCGTCACACTTTCACTTGAAAAATAACCTTGCTGTAGTAAATACATCGCCTGTGAATATGCAGCTGAAACCTTCTGATCAATCCTTGTTGCGCATCAAAATGAAACTGCATAATGCAGATAAAAATGAGGCTATTATTTTCGCTTGTGTACAAAGTATTGAAACGGCGCCTGAAAAAAAACGCCAGCTAATTTTTAACTGGCTGGATAAACGCGTTGGAAAATTAGATGATTTATTGATTTGAGCGTTTTTTATTGGCACTACAGGCTAACGCTTTAGACATAAATAAATGGGGGCGCCAGAGATTTCTGCAGTGGACAGCGATTCTCCGTACCGATCCAAAATATAATCATAATGAATCTCTCCTGGAATAGCTGACGTGGAATTGTCTATCGTCCAGGCGATAGTGATTTTTTTATCCTTAGTGTCAAACTCCAGCACGTACAGATTGCTCTCTGTGGCTAGTTTTCTGGCGAAGCTGGCATTACCAATAAGTTGCAGTAGTTGACGAAGTGCATTAAATGCAGGGCGAGGAGTGAAGTTGTTGAGGTCATCGACCAGTCCGTAACCGTGTGCGGACAGGCGCCACCAGAATACTTGCTCTACATGTCCTGAACAGAGTGTTATTAAATAATAACGCAGCATGTAATTTGCGTAGTCGTCATCAGTTTCGCCGGGTTGTTCGCGTCGCCATTTGGGCGTTTCATAAGGGCAGCCGATAGGCGACCAAATACCGGTATGTTTCACCGGCCAATTTACTTCCGACACGATAATTTTATCGGAGCATCTATCGGACCACTGCGCAAGCGCTTTCAATAATGCAGATTTTTCCAGAGTCGAGAATTTATGCCCTTGTGTGCTTTCGGGGGCGCCGCGCCTGTCCACGTAGAGTAAATGTGAGAGTGCTGCCAGAGGCTGGTTTTTTGGATGTGTAGCCAATGCCGCAATAACCGGTAAATATTCAAAATCGATGCAGGCTGGCCCGGTGAGTTTAATTTGTGGAAAACGCTGCTGAAGTTCTAACGCTGGCGCCATTAGCTGCCGGTATTCGTCGCTGCTCCAAATACCCCACTTCAAACGATTGCTGGCATGGGTAATTTCTATGTGAGCAACATCACTACCAAGATTTTCAATGATTAACGTTAGCAACTCTTTCCAGGAATCTGGTTGCAATAATGCTTGCCGATCCTGCAGCACCGCAAGCATCACCTGGATATCTTTACTGCGCAGTTGTTTTACCAGCGCAATAGTGCGATTCCATTCAGCAGCCGTTTCATGATGGCAAAAGCGAATAAGGACGGGTGGATTGCCTAATTGCTCAAGCAGTTTTAGTTCTGTTTCTATGTAGTCGGTGTGAGGGTGTAAAGCAACACCAATGCGCCCCCTCATATCCACAGGTGTGCTGTAGCTTTGGGCTAACAATTTTTTGTAGTTGCTATATATAGTTGGAGCGGCACATAAGCCCTGCCAAACCATCGAGAACATATAACGCCAATTGCGATAGGCGTGTTTTTCCTGTCGCCCTGGAACAATCATGGGTTGTGCTGATTTTTCATCCCACAGCCAGATATCTTGTACTGGTGGATAAACTGGTTTGACTTTAGGTAACTTCTTGCTTTTCCAGTGGCGTATGGGGTGACGCCATTTTCCGCTACGGCGATGACTCCAAAAACGTTTCCTCGCTTTTTGCTCAAGGCGATCAAAATCTGCCGGAAAATCTTCGTGATTGTTGTAAATCGTTTTAAATATTTTTAGGTAGGCGCCGGGTAGGGCGATACGTGCCAAATCAAATGCGCACTGTTCCTGAGTAAGCGCTTTGTTTGAATATTTGGCGCGGTTTAAATCGATAAACTGTGGCTGAAGCCAAGCGCCATTTTCATTTTGCGGCAGCAAAATATTCTGATTGCCCATATCGCCGTGCATAAAACCTGCATCATGCATAGCGCGAATAGCGGGAGCGACCACTCGGAGCAAATCCATTAATGGCGCATTGTCTCGTTGGTTATAATAAATATCGGAGAGCGCATCGCGAAAGCTAATGCCGGGCTCATACATACACAGATAATAACTTTCAAGTAAACGCTTGCCTTCCCAGCGATCCAGCCAAGCGATGGGCGCTGGTGTGCTTATGCCATTACTTTGCAAAAAACATGCAGCGTCAAATGATCTTTTGGCTTTTGAACCTTTGCTCCAGTCATGCCAATCCTTTAACCAGTTCTGCCGTTTAAATACTTTGATGGTGATGATAAGTGGTTGTTGGTTAACAAGCAGTTCGGTTTTTACAACATAGTCCGGGCCATTGGAGATACGTTGTGCCCCCGGATTATCCAGCAGCACAGAAATATTGTTTAACTGTGCAATTACTTCGGGTAACTGGAATGCAATTGCTAGTTCACTTTGGTAGCTGCCGATAGTTTCTGTCATAAAATTTTATATTGATAGGGGCTGAGTTATCGGCCCTGAATTTGATAGTGATTACAGATGGCTTTCCATTGTTCATAGTTGCCATTCTCGCGCACATTAGTGTGTTTGAGTGATACTTTTTGCGATCCGGCAATAGGTGTAGGTTTTTGTCCGGGCTCTTGTGAGCGCTGTGTCATGGTGCCATTTAAATAAGACATTGCTTTAAACCACAAGTCATCGGCGCGCGGAGCCAAGGCTAGATAAAGATCGGCGCGGGTAACATCCTTATGCAACACTCCAGGTGGATAAAGTACGCCACCATAACCAATCGGCATCATCCAGGGTGAGCTGACCCCTGGTGCTGTTTGAGTTTTCCATTGATCATAATTTAATAATTTACCCTGATTGTCATAGGCAATCTCCCTGCATTCATGGGCGATGATCCGTTCTGGGTAGCGTAGGTGATCCTGATAAAGTCGCTCTAGCCAGGTTGCTTCATACATCAGATCATCATCGCAAGTGACAATAATTTTTCCCGGATAAAGCTCAAGGCTATGCACTAGTTTGCGATGTGAACAGGTCATGTCGACATAGTGAATTTCAAAAGTGTCACCTACGAGCAAACTCAAGCTGGTAGGAATTTTTGATTGCAAATCTTTATGTAGCCACAGCAAAATTTTTTCAGCGCGATACGATTGGCTCAGCAAACTGCGGATTACCAAGTAGAGTGTGCCAAGTCGCGATGGTATGGACGTCAGAGAAATGATTACTGGTATTTCTGGTTTTTCCGGCGGATTCAAATCTTTGAGTGCCATTCGTTTTAGTTTCCAGGCGGTCCAGAGTGATCCGGGCAATTCCTTAAGTTTCATTTAAGGCTTTTCTCCGCTGCAGATATTTTTATAATGCCGTTCTCTGCCCAGTATCTGCCGGTGCGTTTTACTTCATTGCGGATTGCGTAATTTTTTTTCCAGGTTTCCGGGTTGTCGTAAGCGCGCGGGTGATCCAGATGCAAGCAATTCACGCTGTAGCGGACTTGTTTGCCTTTAAGTCCGTGGTTGTACAAACGCTCGCCCAACTCGCGATCCAAACCACCGTATTGCATGTCTTCATTAAAACCGTTGCAAGCTTTGATATCTGCAGTCCATGTGGAGCTATTCATGCCATTCCAGGTGGCTTTGGTCGGTGTAATGGAATTAAGAATAGCTTTAATGGTTTTATTTTTAATCAATTTCCATAACTTATGACTGCTGGGTTGGCCTGCATTTTTAAGCCAATCCAGATTAAAAATGACACCTGTTGCTATGTCTGTCTCAGTAATTTTTTCTGAAACAGGTGTGGTTAGTTTTACATAACCGCCCGATAGAAAATAACCGGGCTGCGCCAGTGATTCGTGCAGCCCGATAAAATCGGGTTCAGGTATACAGTCACCATCGGTAAAAATTAAATAATCACAATCGGTTTGCGCTATGGCCTTGTTGAGTATTTGGCATTTTTGAAAGCCGTTATCTTCATGCCACACATGCTCAATATGCAATTTACCTCGCGCCTTAAAAAACTCTATAACATCCCGAGTTGGTTGCCCTGAGCCATCGTCGGCAATGATCACGGTAAAGTTAATATGACGTTGCGCCTCATAGCCAAACAATACGTTTTTTAGCCATTTGGGTTGGTTATAGGTGGTGATAACTACGCCAATTTTTTGCGGTTTCATGGGGGTATCCAGTTTTTTGGGTGGCTACTTATTTGGCTTTTAAAAAGCGTGACATCTGCTCGATGGTGTTGGCTAATACGTCTGGCGGAAGTTCCTGATCATCTACAGGTTCGTAGTTTTTATCGACAGCCTCTACACCACCAAGAGGATTGATCAGGAATAAATATTCACCATGACGAATTGCTCTGTCTGTCCAGGATTCCATTAACAATCCGCGGTCATTACCGGGCAGGTTAAACAGAGAATAGCCAGTAGAGTAATCGGTTATTGGATTAATGCATCCAAATGCTTCGCTCAATAATGTAGGTATCACGTCTTCATGTGAGCTAAGTGTAGTAGTGACCGTGGCTTCACGGCCTGGCCATAACAGCATAAGCGGAACCTTGGTTTGCCAAACGCTAAAATTACTGTTGTGGCCCCAGAAGTTTTTCCCCATTTCATTAAATTCCTGACCGTGATCGCTGGTGATAATGACCAGGGTATTGTCCAGGTGATTCGTTCGTGCAAGTTCATCCATCACTGTTTGTATCAAACTGTCCACATAATGGGCAGTTGTTTTGTACAGGTTTAAAAATGGTTCGGGGTCGTAATCATTATTCAATTCCAGGTAGTTGACTTGTTTGAGCATAGGCTCAAATCGATGTGGATATTCTTCTGGAATGGAAAAACCATGGGGGGCGTCAAAAAATAAAAAACCAAAAAACGGTTTTCCGGAGGGTATATGTTGTAAATCGGCAATAAATCGCCGTGTGATATCCAAATCATTTTCTGCACTGGATTTAGCATTTCCCTGTTGTAGTTGGGCGCGGAGTTCAGAAAAAATAGTGCGATCAAATTCCGGAAAAGTCAGTGTGCTACTGCCATAAATAAAATGTTGATAGCCATTTTCTAATGTTAGATCAAATAGCACGCTGCCTTTCTCTGCCGCCAATATAGGTTTCCAGTAACTGCCGGAAATGCCGTACATCATGCTGAACAGTCCATAACGGGTTGCATTGCTAGTGCTGTAATGGTTGTCAAACACCAGCGCCTTATCGCGCAATTTGAAACTGTTGGGCATTACCTCGGCAGTAAATTGATCGGCGCGCAGCGAATCGACTACCAGCATAAGAATATTCAGCGGTTGCTCTGTTTTGCAGTGCAGTGCAGTGCGCGGGTACTGCAATCCATCGGCGGTGTCAGGCAGGTTATAACCTTCGGTATTCTCTACCACTTCAAAACCCATTTTTTCCAGCGAGGAGCGCATGGTTGTGGTTGGCATCCAGGGGATGTAACGGTTCTGCGCAGTAATTTGATTCCAGCCGAAGGCATCCGCACAGCCGCTGATTAATTGCAAACCAATATAGGTTGTCAGAAAAAATCCAAGATGGTGGCGATTGGTGAAACGATGAAACTGGGAAAGTTTACGGCTGAGCAGCAGCAGCAGGGTTTGTCCAAATACCAAGGCCAGCAGTATGCCTCCCACCGATAGCCACATGGACCAGGAAAACGCGATGTTTTCCAATAGAGCACCGCTAAATAATAAATTCAGCACCATGCCATTTATATGAAAATGATACAGGCTAAAAACTTTTACGTTAGTGACAATAATTATTTGTGCCAGGGTGAATAAGCCTACCGCAATCGGGGCATAATATTTTTGTGCACGCAGAATAAACGCCACGCTGATAGTAAGTAGTACAACTACAAAAGAAAGCACGGAAAAATGAATCAGCATGCCCAGCACAAGGTAAAACTGACCGCTCATGGTGTCAGGCCATTGGCTATGGCTAAGCGTAATACCGGTCATTACCAATGCATTCAAAAGCGCAAACGCAGCCAGCCATCGGCGAGAGCTGCGTTGATTGAGAGGAGCCTCCAAATGAGTTAGGTGCATAGCGTTTTCCCTTGGCGCAGAATCAAAAAAGCAGAATTAACACTGAGATAATTTGTTTTGCAGTAATTGCCAGACTTGCCCGGCTTTTATCCCTGTCATGCATGCTGGAGTGTCGCGGCTATTTTCCGGCAGCCATTTGCACTGGCGTTTGTGGCAAGGCATGCAATCCAATGGTTCGTCTAATTGTAAATTGTGGGTGTGCTCACCAATGAGGCCCACTTTGGTTGGCGAGGTAGCGCCGTAGAGTGCGATGGTGGGTGTTTCCAAAGCGCCGGCCAAATGAGAGAAGCCGGTATCCAAACCAACCACGCCAGCGGCCTCCACCAACTTTTCCGCAATGGTCGTAATAGGTAAACGCTGCGCAGGGCGAGTGGCTTGCGGGCAGGCGGCGATGATGGCATCGGCTATGGCCTGTTCATCGCTGCTGCCCCAAATAATTTCCACACTAAAACCCGCATCAAGCGCGATTTGCGTGAGCGCTTGCCATTCACTGGTGGCCCAGAGTTTGGTCACCCAACTGGTGCCGATAATAAAAATGAGTTTGCGTGGATTTTTTTGAATATGGGTGAAGTTTTGGTTGATACCAAAATTCAAAGCAGGCTCAGGCTGGTAACCTAATACCTTGCCCACCAACTGCCGTGTGCGCTCAACGGCGTGTTGATTTTTATCCACGCTGTGCGTGCGTTTGTAAAACCAATGGGTGATGGGCTCGCGCGCAGAGTGTTTGTCGTAGCCATCCACACCGCTAGCAGCACTGGCGCATTTGGCTATCAGCGCACTTTTTAATAAACCTTGTGCATCAATCACATAATCATAGGCTTGGGTTTGCAGTGCTTTTCGCCAGGTTTTAAATTCCCGCCAGCTTTGTTGATCGCGCTGTTTTACCCAGCGGCGCAACTGGATGGGAATGGCTTGGTTGACCTGCGGATGCCACTGCACAATTTCCTTAAAACTGTCTTCTACCACCCAGTCGATGATGGCCTCGGGAAATTGCTTTTTAATATCGCTTATGGCAGGAAAGGTGTGGTAGATATCGCCCATGGAGGACATTTTGACAAGCAGTATGCGCATGGGCGAAGTCTTCATTGCAGCTAAAACAGAAACGGCTTATTGATAATCTTTGTAAGATTTTTCTTCGATTAACTCGGAACCAAACGCCAGGTTGATATCTTTTTTCACCTTGGCACGTTTGTCGTTAGTGACATACACCGCGCGTGCGAGTTGGATAAATTTATCACTGAAGTCTTTAGCGAATTCGCAATCGCGAATATCGTCTTCAATAATCCACAATTCCTGATTGATGTCTTTGAGCGCTTGTTTGAGCGGTGCCAATTTGGCTTGGCCTGCAGCATCCAATAATTGCGCAACCTTGGCGTTGAGAATATTCAGCTCATGAGTCACATTCTTGAGTTTGGTTTCATCGCCAATATTTACCGCTTTGATTTCCAAAATGGTAATTTTGTCGATTAATTCGCCAAGGGAAATAGGGGCTTCAATCAGCATGGTTGTGCTCTCTTAGAGGATTTTTTGTGGCGGCGATTCTAGCAGACTTGGCTTTATAACCCCACCCCAGCCCTCTCCTTGAAAAGGTGAATGGGGTTTTAATAACCCCTCCCTAACCCTCCCCTTGGCAGGGGAGGGAATCATGCTCCTCTCCCCTTATCAAGGGGGAGGTCGGGAGGGGGTGATATGGGTTGAAAGGGAGACGGTCAGACCTTTTGATAGTGGTAAGCGTAATACACCACCGGAATCACCACCAAAGTCAGTAGTGTGGACACCAGCAGACCAAAAATCAGACTTACCGCAAGGCCACCAAAAATCGGGTCGTCGAGGATAAAGAAGCCGCCCATCATGGCTGCCAAGGCAGTCAGGCCAATAGGCAGGGCGCGTACCGCGGCGGCGCTGATGGTAGCGTCCTCCAGCGATTTACCGCTGCGCACTTCTTGCTGGATAAAGTCCACCAGCAAAATAGAGTTGCGCACAATAATGCCCGCTAGCGCAATCATGCCGATCATGCTGGGTGCCGTGAATTGCTGCCCAAGCAATGCGTGTCCGGGCATGATGCCGATCAGCGTCAGTGGTATGGGTGCCATAATAATCAGTGGCACCGAGTAGCTTTTGAACATACCCACCACCAGCAAATAAATCATTACCAGCCCCACCGAGTAGGCGATGCCCATGTCGCGAAAGGTATCCAGCGTGACTTGTAATTCGCCGTCCCATTTCAGGCTCCAGTTGACCGGATTCTCGGGTTGTGAATTCAAGAATTGGTCAATGAACTGTCCATTATTGGTTTGGTCATCAATCGGGGTTGCTGCGATGCGTTGATAAATCGCGGCCAAGCCATAGAGCGGGCTGTCGGTTTCACCGGCGACATCGCCCAGTACATAGACTACGGGCAGCAAATCTTTGTGATGAATAGTTTGCTGGCGCTGGCTTTCAATGACCTGAGTGAGTTCAGCCAGTGCGATAAGTTTGCCGTTTTGGGCGCGTACCTTAATGGCGAGGACTCGCTCAAGGCTGTCCTTTTCACCGGCAGGCAACTCCAGGCGCAGCGGCAGGGCGACTTTGGCATTGGCGCTGTGCAGATAGGCGGCATCTTCACCCGCGAGAGCGGTGCGAATCGCATTGGCAATGGTTGTTTGATCCACGCCCAAACGTGCGGCGCGGGCGCGATCCACCGCAATTAACCAGCGGGTTTGCGGCGCTTCGATGGTATCGTCCACATCCACTATATCGGGTGTGGCTTCAAACGCAGCGCGCACCGCTTTGGCAACCTCGATCTGGCGTTGATAATTCATACCGTAAACCTCGGCAACCAAGGGTGATAACACCGGCGGGCCGGGCGGTACTTCCACCACTTTGACATTGGCATTCATCGCCTTGGCGGTGTTCGCCAACAATTCGCGCGCGGCGAGGGCAATTTCGTGGCTTTTGCGCTGGCGCAGATTTTTATCCAGCAGGTTCACCTGAATCTCGCCCATGTGCGGTGCGCGGCGCAAATAATTCTGCCGCACCAAGCCATTGAAATTAATCGGTGCAGAAGTGCCTGCATACAATTGGTAGTCGGTGACTTCGGGAATGGTTTCCAATTTATCGGCGAGTGCTTGTAACACTTTTTGGGTATTTTCCAACGGCGTACCTTCGGGCATATCCACCACAATCTGGAATTCACTTTTGTTGTCAAAGGGCAACATTTTTAGCATTACCGCTTGCACCACCACCAAGCCGATAGAGGCGGCAATTAACGCGAGAATTCCACCCAGTAACCAAAGCCGCGCTTTTTTTCCTGCCTCGCGCTGTAATAGTGGCGTCATTATGCGAGTAAAAAACGGCAGGAATTTATTGCTGTGACTCTGTGTTTCTTCGCCGCTGTTTGCTGCTGTGTGATCCACCTTGGCAAATAAACGGCGATACAACCAGGGCGTAAACATAAACGCCACGGCGAGGGAAATTAGCATGCCGGTGGAGGCGTTAATCGGAATGGGCAGCATATAAGGCCCCATCAAACCGCTCACAAACGCCATAGGCAAGAGTGCAGCAATTACCGTAAAAGTGGCGAGAATAGTGGGGCCACCCACTTCATCCACCGCGCGTGGAATCGCTTCATTGAGTGATAATTTTCCCTGGCTCATATGGCGATGAATATTCTCGACTACAACGATGGCGTCATCCACCAAAATGCCGATGGAAAAAATCAGTGCAAATAGCGATACGCGGTTGAGCGTAAAACCCCAAGCCCATGAAGCAAACAGGGTGATGGCGAGGGTCACAATCACCGCCGCGCCCACCACAACCGCTTCGCGTTTGCCCAGCGCAAGCAGCACCAGAATAATCACCGAGAGGGTGGCGAAAACGAGTTTTTTAATCAGCGTTTGCGCTTTGTCTTCTGCCGTTGCGCCGTAGTTGCGGGTGACATCCAGTTGGATGGCATCCGGCACACTGATTCCGCGTAATTGTTCAACGCGCGCGATGACTTGCTCTGCGACATCCACCGCATTTTCACCCGGCTTCTTAGCGATAGATAACGTAATTGCGGGATATCGGCCGCTATTTTTTTTGTTAGTTGTTGTCGATGCAGAACCAAAACCATGAGTGACATATTGACTGGGTTGATCGGCACCCAAACTCACGCTCGCCACATCGCGCAAAAATACCGGCGCGCCTTGGTAAACACCCACCACTAAGTCGGCCACTTCTTCAGCGGTTAATAAGAAAGTACCGGCTTGCACCAACATTTCGCGGTTGTCGCTTACTATGGAACCGGCAGCTTGTGAGCTGTTGGCAGCACCCAGTGCACGGCGTAAATCATCCAGCGCCAAGCCAAAAGCCGCCATGCGTTCAGGGTCAAATAAAATGCGCAGGGCTTTATCGGCACCGCCAATAATGTCTATATCGCGCGTGCCGGGAACACGTTGCAATTGGGTTTGTAATTCGCGCGCAACGCTGAGCAAATCGCTATTGGTTGTTGCGGTATTTTTGCTCCATAGAGTGAGCGCGACTATGGGCACATCGTCTATGCCCTTGGGTTTAATCAGCGGTTGGCCGACGCCCAGGTTTTGCGGTAGCCAATCACTGTTTGCATAAAAAGCGTTGTATAAACGCACTATGGCATCGGTGCGCGGCTCACCCACGTTGAAACGTACAGTGAGGGTAGAAAGGCCGGGTGATGAAGTGGAATAAATATGTTCAACCCCTTCAATTTCAGACACGATTTGTTCGGCGGGGTTAGTGACCAGCGCCTCCACTTCTTCGGGTGTCGCACCGGGGAAGGGAATAAACACATTCGCAAAAGTCACATTAATTTGCGGCTCTTCTTCGCGCGGGGTAATCAGCACTGCAAAAATGCCGAGCAGTAATCCGGTAAGCGCCAAGAGCGGCGTAATTTCAGTGGTTAAAAACGCGCGGGCGATGCGGCCGGAAATACCCAAGTTTGCATGATGCGATGAATCTTGCGGAGTGCTCATGGTTTATTGCTCCCCGCTGTGTATTTTTTTATAGGCATTTGCAGCGGCGATAGGATCAGAGGCAATTTTTTCGCCAGCGCTCACGCCAGCGAGAACTGGGTAATGTTGGTTGCCAGTGAGCGAGCCCAGATTGACTTGGCGAAATTCCAACGCGTTTTCTTTAATCACATACACGCCCGTCACTTCACCGCGCTGGCTAATGCTGTTCGCCGGAATTAATAATTGCTCGCGCTCGCCAGTCACAAAAGCGATTTTGACAAAAGTACCCGGGAACAAATCGTGATCGCCCTCGGGCAAATTCACCAGCACCGTAAATGACTGGGTTTGCGGGTCGGCACTGGGTGGAATGCGCAGGCTGCTGCTCTCCAGTATTTCGCCATTCGCTAGATAAATTTGTGCGTATTTATATTTGCGCACCGGGCCTATATGTTGCTGTGGAATGCTCACTTGCGCGCGCAATTGCTCCAGCGACAAACCCGTCATGAGCGCTTTACCCGGTGCGACGCTTTCACCTACATTCACCGCGCGGCTTACCACAATGCCGGAGTAGGGTGCATGAATTGCGGTGTAGGCAAGGTTTTGTTCGGCCTCGCGCAGTGCAGCCTCGGCGGCTTTAAACGCCGCTTGGCTTTTATCAAAATCGGCTTGGGCAATTAATTTTTTGCTGAGCATTTCCTGCATGCGCGTGAACTGCGCTTGCGCTTCATTAAATTGTGCTTGCGCACTGGCGGCGCGGGCTTTTTGTTCGGTATCGGTAAAGCGAATAATTAAATCGCCCTTGGCAACAAAATCGCCTACATCTACCGGTATTTCCACAATGCGCCCGGAGGTTTGCGCCGATACTGTGGCTTGGTTAATTGCCTCAATCACGCCATCGTATTGCACCGTTTTCTGGCTCATTTGTGGTTGCAATGTGATGCTCGCCAGCTCGGGCAGCGCGGTTACTGCTGCGGGTGCCGGTGCTTCTTTGCTGCAGGCGGATAACAACATTACCGCGCCGATCATTGCCAAAAGTTTGCTATTCATTGCTATTCCCTCTTGGAGCCTTATTTAATTTTTACCACAAGCGCGATTTGCTGGTACGGCGAGATCCATCATTTTTGGATTGGGCAATTTCAGGTTGTTCATCAGCTCCACATAAGCATTTACATCGCGCACTTGTAAACGCGGGTTGTGGGCTTTTTCTTCACCGAGGGTGCTGCGGGTCCAGCCTTTGTAATCGTGGCCGGGGTAAACCCAGGTGGTGGCGGGTAAGGGTAATAATTTGCCAAAAATACTCTCGTATTGATCGCGCGCATTGCCGTTTTGAAAATCGGTGCGACCCGTGCCGCGAATTAATAAGGTATCGCCGGTAAATAAATACTGCTCATCGCCGTCGATTAAATGATAGGTATAAGAATCGTCGGTGTGACCGGGAGTGTGAATCGCAGTGAGCGTTAATTCGCCCACCTGGATTTTTTCACCATCGCGCAATGCGTGGGAAACACAAGCGGAATTGGCTTCTTCACCCAGGAGCGTGGTGCAGTCAGTTAAATCGCGCAGCGCACCGGCGGCGGTAATATGATCGGCGTGGGTGTGGGTATCCAGCGCGTAGGCCAGGGTTAAATCCAATTCTTGCAGTAGCTGCACATATTTGGGCAGCTCTTCTTTTACCGTATCAATCAACGCCGCTTTGCGCGTTTTTTCGCAGGCGATGAGATAAGTGTAAGTGCTGGATTCGCGCTCAAAGAGCTGACGGAAAATCATAAGTACCTCGCATAGTTTTTACCCCCTCCCAGCCTCCCCCTTGGCAGGGGGAGGAGTTGACCCCCTCCCAGCCTCCCCCTCCGCGAGGGGGAGGAGCTTTTATTCCTCCCCCTGTCAAGGGGGAGGTTAGGAGGGGGTAAGTGCTGTCGAAAAAAACATTGCTCCAGCTGCCGCTAACAAACCAATCGCAAATAATTTTTGTAACCACACATTGGCAATTTTGTGGCTGATGGCTTGGCCGAGCATCATGCCCGCTAAACCGCCTGTAGCGACCAGTAGCAACCAATCCCAATGCTGGTTTTCACTCAGTGCCAAATGGCTGATAAAGCCAGAGCTGCTAATCAGCGCGATAATAAATAGCGATGTACTCACCGCCTGCGCCATGCTGACTGCACTCAATGCCAGCAACAGCGGCACAATTAAAAAACCGCCGCCGACACCAAATAATCCCGACAGGATTCCCACCACCAAACCGCCAATTAATAACCCAGCCACACAGCGTGGGCGCAGTTCGAATTGGCCGGTGGGATTTACATTGCACAAATGATCGGGGCTGGGCGTTGCCGCAAAATTACCGGCGCGCACCACGCTCGCGGCCTGTGGATTTTTTTGCGCATTTATCCACATGCGCAGGGCGATGATGGCTGCAAGTAAACTAAAACCGCTGATTAACCATAGCTCACTCACTTGCAGCGCCAGCCATTTGCCCAGCGGTGCGGTGAGTGCGCCGCTCAGCGCCAGAATCAAACCCGGCTTCCACAGGAGTGGTACTTGCTTGCGCGCAATGCTATTGCGCAGGCTGGCGTAAACTGTGGTGGCAGCTACCGCGCCGAGAGAAATACCTGTGGCATCGGTCATGGACATGCCGCCCAGCAGTAGTAGCAAGGGCACGGCAAATACCGAGCCGCCAGCACCCGTGAGGCCGAGAATTAATCCAATGAATAAACCAATCAGCAGCAACACGTTTTATTCCTCGCGTGAGGTCATAAACAGTTCGCACTCTTTATTTCAGGGTGCTTATTTATTCCACGGGGTCTATTTGTTCCAAGGTGCCTTGGCAATCAGCATTCCCATAGGGCAAATATCGGTGATGCCAGCAAACACCAAACCCGCGCCGACAAAGGCCGATAACCCGTAAAACGCCGGGTTAAACCAGGTGCCTAACACCGCGCCGGTAATCACCAACAAGCCAGCCACTATGCGTACCTGACGCTCCAGTGGAATCACTTTTTTGCCGGTAGCGGCGAGTGGGATGTTGGATTGTTTGACCGCGTTCATACCGCCTTCAATCACCACCAGCTCAGCGTTGATATGACCTTTCAGCTGGTCGGCCGCCATTTCTGCACGCTTGCCGCCCTGACAGAGCAAATACACACAACTGCCGTTTTTACCGCTCTTGGCGATTTCTTCCTGCAAGCGCGCCGGGGTTAATTCATGCAGCGGGATATGTAAACAATCGGGCAGGCCGGCAGCTTTTACTTCGGCAGCGGTACGCACATCCAGAATGCACATGTCGGCACTCTTGTTGGCCATTAAATCAACGGGGTGGATACGTTTGTGGCTCATGGTCTTACCTCATTAATAAAAATTAGTGACTGTTTGGCGCGCAGATCGAGAGTTGCTGGTCAGTCCTGCGGACAGTAAATGGATTGCAGTAGCGCAATCACTTTGGGGGCTTCATCGCCCTGCACACGATAAAAAACCGTTTGCGCCTCTTTGCGCGTTGCCACCAAGCCTGCCTCACGCAAACTCGCCAAATGCTGGGAGAGGGCAGATTGGCTCAGCGGTACTTTTTCATTTAACTCACCGACCGACATCTCGCCGCCCATCAGGGTGCACAAAATCATCAGGCGGTTTTCGTTGGCCAATGCTTTGAGCAGTGCGGCTGCGGCTTGGGCGTGTTGTTGTAGCTCGGATAACGGGTTGGTATTGATTGCAGCTATAGCCATGAAGTAGCTCCTCGGTATTCTTGAACTAATTGTATTAGCGTTAATTAAATTAGCAATAACTAATTTAGATGTTTTTGATTTAAAACAAAATGGCCGCAAATGCCAATGTTGTGTTGGCTGCCAAAGCAATCGGCTCATTCTGGTCTAGGCTGAGATAACAAATGCTGTTGCGCTTAAGAAATGGGGTAGATGTGGATCGTTGGACAAACATTTATGGCTTGGGGCGCTTGCGGCACGAATTCCTTGATCAGGTCTGGCGTAATCTCGCCTGGCTGACGCTGATTCTGATTCCGCTCTCTTTATTCCGCATCAAATTCACTGGCTGGCTGCCTCTGTATGCAGTACACCTCACCTTGGCTGTCGCTGTCTTGCTGGTGGCGCTTAACCGGAAACGCTTGCCTGTTCGCTACAAAGCACCGCTATTGGTGGGTGTGTTTTGGGTGGTGGGTATTAGTGGTGTAATCAATTTCGGGCTGGCATCGGCCGGGCTCTGGTGGTTGATGATGGGCGCTGTGGTCACCGGCGCGGTCTACTCCCTGCGTCACGGAGTGATTATGGGTATTGCGGTTCTGGCGGTGCTCTTACTGTTTATGTTGGCCTTTTCATCTGGCCAATTAAGCACCAGGGCAGATTTGAATGTTTACAACACTCATCCTGCCTCCTGGGTAAATATGGTCATAGGCACAGCGCTGTGTATTGCGGTCATAGTGCGCTCCATTATTTTGTACCATCAGTCATTGGTGCGCGAAACTGAACATCGTTTCCAGCAGTGGGTGGAGGATATGCCCACCGCTATGGTGGTATTGAATAGCGATGCGCGGGTTTCTTTTGCCAACACCCCGGCACGTGAGTTGTTGGGCCTTTCCGATAAACCCGGAGTCAAGTATCTGGGCAATTTTTATCGGGTGGGCAGCGATACCCTCTATCCACTGGAAGAATTACCCATGCTGCGTGCACTCAAAGGTGAGCAGTGCAAGGTGGATGATGTGGAGGTGTTGGTGGCCGGGCGCCGTATTGCCTTGCAAATTTGGGGGAAACCCTGCCTGGATTGGCGTGGAAAGGCGAGTTTTGCGATAGCAACTTTTGAGGATATTACCGAGCGCCGCCGCGCCGAAACCATGAAAAGCGAGTTTGTCGCCACGGTGAGCCACGAATTGCGCACGCCGCTGACCTCTATTCATGGCTCCCTGGGGTTGTTGCGGTCAGGTGCGCTGGGTGAGCTGAACGATAAAATGCAATCCGTGGTGACCATTGCCGGTAATAACACTGACCGTTTGTTGCTGTTGATTAACGACATCCTTGATATCCAAAAAATCACTACCGGACATATGAGCTTCAACATAGCGCCGGTAGCGATCATGCCGCTGGTGCGCCGGCAGATGGACGAACTTGCCGCCTACGCCAGCCAGTTTGGTGTTACTTATCGCCTGAACCTGACGGTAGCAGAGGCTGAAAAGGTGATGGCAGATGAAAACCGTTTGATGCAGGCGCTGGGCAATTTGATGTCCAACGGTGCCAAGTTTTCGCCCACCGGGGGTATTGTCACGCTGGCGGTTTGTATAGTGGAAGAAGATAGGATCTGTATCTCCGTGAGCGATACCGGAACTGGCATTCCCGAACATTTCAAGCCGCATATTTTTGAACCATTCAGTCAGGCGGACACCTCCAGCAAACGCGGCAGGGGCGGCACTGGTTTGGGATTGGCCATCACCAAAGATTTGATTGAGCACCAGCAGGGCGAGATTTCGTTCACCAGTGACCCGCAGCAGGGTACTTGTTTTTCCATCTATTTGCCGCGCGTGAAGTGAATTGCGGCGGGTTTATTCCCCGTTGAGCAAGGAAATGTAAATCCGGAAAGGTTGGGCTGATCGTCTCCCGGCTTTGGCGCGTAGAACCACCATCGATATCAAGAGGTAATGATGATGGCTGGTTCTTATAACCTGGTTTTGGTGTTCGCGTCCTACTGTGTGGCGGTCATCGCCTCTTACACGGCAATTTATTTTGGCACCCGTGTGTTTAGCTTGAGCGGTGGTTCCCGCCGTTTCTGGTTGGGCATGGGCGCGCTCTGTTTGGGCAGCGGTATTTGGTCCATGCACTTTGTAGGTATGAGTGCTTACACCATGCCAATGCATATGCATATGACATTCAGTGCAACCCTGACGCTGCTCTCCTGGCTGCCGGCGGTGATGGCATCGGCATTGGCCCTCTATGTCATCACCTTGTCGCAAGTCTCCTTTAAAACCCTCGCTTCCAGCGCTCTGATTATGGGCGCGGGTATTTTTGCTATGCATTATGGCGGCATGTACGCCATGCAAATGCACCCCGGTATTGAATACAACACCTTGTTGGTGATCCTTTCGGGAGTGATTGCGGTGGTTGCATCCGGCGCGGCGCTGGTGATTTGCCGCAAAGTGCGCGATGTTCCCCCGCAGTACGCCCTGCTGACCAAAGTGGCGGCAGCGCTGGTTATGGGCGCGGCGATCTGCGGTATGCACTACACCGGTATGGCGGCAGCGACTTACCCCGAAGGTGCCACTGCCCACCCGGACAATTTGTTGCGCGGCGATTGGATGGGGATTCCCACGGCGATTGCGGCGAGTATCCTGCTGCTTTTGGCGATTTACTCCGCCTACACCGATTTCCGCGCTATGGAGCGCGCCCGTCAGGAGGAGCGCAAACGCAACGAGGCGGCGCGTCAAACAGCGTTTTATGATTCGCTCACCGGGCTTGCCAATCGCTCTTATCTGGAGGCCAAGGTACTGGAAAAGCTCACGGTTACCAATGCCGATAACTCGCCAGCTCCTTTTATGTTGGTTTATTTTGAACTGACCGATTATCGCGATCTCTGGCAGCGCAATGGCGAGGCTTATGCCCAGGCGCTGATCAAATATGCAGTGACCGAGTTGCAGCTGCAACTACCTACCGCCGAGTTGATCGCGCGTTACAGCGGCAACAGTTTTATGGCGATTCTGCCGTCCAACAACAGCAAAATGATCAATACGCTCGCGCAGCGGCTCGCTGGCCGCTTGCATGCCGTGATCACCATCCACGGGCAGCCGACACTATTTCAATGGGGGATGGGGTATAGCGAGTACCCGGCGTCAGGTACTAATAGCCGAAACCTGATCCGGGCCGCACAGCGCATCCGCGTCTCCTCCGGCGATGTGGGTGCAGAGCTTCAGTTGGAGCTGATGTGACCGATTTCACATTATCAACAGTTTGATTTTTCACCGGTTTATCCACGCGCCAGGTTCGCCTGGCGTTTTTTTATCCGAACGTGCCAGCTTCAGTTAAACCCTTGTGGCACAAGGGCTGTAACTGCTGGTATCTATTGAAGGTTTTGCTTGTTGCCGCCTTTGCACTGCGGTGAAAGGTTCGATTTTTTCTCTTGCCCAGGGGTTTTAAACCCTTACTTTGCTCACTTTCCAATCCTATTAGAGTGGGACGACTCGCTGATTTCCTCCGGCATACACTCACAGTGCTTGGCATATCCAGCCGCACCGGGCCTGCCAATCGATATCCAACAATAACGATGAATAAATGAGGAAATACCAGATGCGAATTATCCAATTCGGTCGGCGGATGCTGTTGGCGCTGGTGGCGCTCGGCAGTGTCTCTGCCGTGGCACAAACCATCAATATCAATCCGGTTTCAGCAACGGGCAGTACCAACTTGCAGCCGGCCAGCTATGCCATCGACAACATCGGCAATACCCGATGGGAGTCCAATCACGGTGTATCACCCAGCTCGCTCACGCTGGATTTAGGCCAGGTCTACAACCTGTCGCAGGTGGTGATTTTGTGGGAGGCCGCCAATGCCGAGCGCTATGAAATTCTCGGCTCCAATAACAACTCTACCTGGACGCAACTGGCCCTGCGTACCGGCGGCACCTTTGGCAACCGCACCGACACAGTGCTGCTTGCGGGCAGTTATCGCTATGTGCGGATGAACGCCATTACCCGCAGCGCTGGCAATAACTGGGGCTACTCGATTTTTGAGATGGATGTATTTGGCGCCGTTCCGGTCGCTTCATCCAGTTCATCTGCCGCGCCCAGCTCATCCGGCAGTTGCGCGCTCGGCTGCGTGACCACCCTGAATAGCACCACCATGCGCGCGACAGTTACCGGCGGCGATGTGGTGGATATCCATTACACCGTCAACGGCGGCGCCCAGCAAAACGTGCGGATGAACCTCGCCAACGGTGTATGGACTTACGACATCGGCGGCTTGCCGGCGGGCGCTGTAGTGCGCGCCAACTTCACCATTATCAAAAATGGTGCGGGGCAGGATACCGAATGGAAGAATTACACCCTGGGCGCCGGTTCTTCCAGCCTACCCAGTTCATCGCGTTCCAGCAGTTCTGTTCCCTCCAGTGTTGCGCCCAGTTCATCGCGCCCCAGCAGCAGCTCTGTCGCCCCGCCCAGCTCCAGTTCGGTAGCCAGCAGTGCACCGCTGGGCAATATAGTGCCGCTGTATAACAACACCACGGCGCTGGAACCGGTGATCAAGTTTGATCGCGGTGATGCACTGGTCACCCGTATTGCCGACCGCGCGCGCGATCGCCACGCCAAGGAAAACCATTTCCAGGCTTACGATCACTACCTCACCTTTTATTGGGAGCAGCGTACAGCCACGATTGAGATTGTGGATTACGTCGCCAAAGGCGGCACCAGTGTGCGTATGAACGTGGTTACCCAAGGCCGTTTGGATGACCTGCAAGCGGAGAACCGCTGGTTCTACATCGGCATGAATACCCTCGCCGAATACTGCGGCAACGGGGTGATGAATCGCATTAACGATTTTAACTACTGGAAGGAAGCCAGCTGGAATTGCCGCGAGAATCGCCCCATTCAAATTGGCGACCGCCTGGAATTTGAACTCAGCCAATTCCTCGACAAAAACAGCGTGATTCGCGGCCGCGACAACTATTACGGCACCACCTATTTGTACATAGTCGGGCAGGGCATAGTGCCCTGGGATGTGACCGACAAGGTTCCGTTTGTGGGCGGTGTTTATAAGCAGCGCGATTCCATGCCCATGCCGGTGAGTGCCCGTTTGGGTGGCGATACCAGCCTGCACGTACAAATGACCGCCGAACCCGACGGCCACTTCCAGCAGATGGCAACCAACCTGAGCGCGGTGAATGGTCAGGCGTTTGTGCTCGGTCGCCGCGTACATCACACCTCCTTTATTAATGGTGGTCACGACGAGAATCCGGAAAACGGTGTTTTCAGTGAGATGGTGGGTAAATCCGGCACCCGGTATGTGAGTGATCGCTGCTCGCACTGCCATGAACGCAATGGCCGCGCACCCGTGGCGGCGGTAGGTGAGGCGCTGGATCGCTGGGTATTTAAAGTCGGCAATGCGCAGGGTAATCCACATCCGCAAATGGGCCGTGTATTGCAACCGCAAGCCAATGGAGGCGCGACCAGCGAAGGTACTCCGTCCATCGCTTTCTGGACTGAGTCAGGCGGTTTGCGCTCACCCAACTACCAGTTCACCGGCTTGCGCCCCGAGACTTTCTCCGCCCGTTTGGCGCCGCAGTTAGTGGGTATCGGCCTGCTGGAAGCAATTCCCGAATCCACCATTCTCGCGCGTGAGGATATTAACGACGCCAATGGTGATGGCATTTCCGGTCGCGCCCAGCGCATCGCCGATCCGGTCACCGGGCAAACCCGGTTGGGTCGCTTTGGTTACAAAGCCGCCACTACCAGCGTGAAGCATCAAGTGGCATCGGCGTTTAATACCGACATGGGGGTGATGACCAGCCTATTGCCCAACCCCGATTGCGGCAGCAGCCAAACCAACTGTGGCCCGAGCGGTTCGGAACTGGCCAACCAACATTTGGATAATTTGGTCAAATATGTTGCCTTGCTCGGGGTTCGCCCACAGCGCGACTACAACAACGCGCAGGTCATCAATGGTCGCACTGTATTTAACAATATCGGTTGCGCTGGCTGCCATGTGGAGAGCATGACCACCAGCCCATACCACCCCTTCGCGGAACTGCGCTCGCAAACCATTCGCCCCTATACCGACATGCTGCTGCACGACATGGGCCCCGGCCTTGCCGATAATTTGGGCGAAGGCCAAGCCAGCGGCGCTGAATGGCGTACCGCGCCGCTTTGGGGCTTGGGTGTTTCTGCCTGTGTTACCGGTGGTGTGACTGGTCAGCCGGGCGGTGTACCTTTTGGAGTGGATGGCAACGAAGTTTGCGTACCTAAAGCCAGCTACTTGCACGACGGCCGCGCCCGCACGATTGAAGAGGCCATCCTCTGGCACGGCGGTGAAGGTCAAAACGCCAAAAACAATTATTCGGCCTTATCCGCCAGCCAAAAACAGGATCTGCTGCGCTTCCTGCAATCGCTGTAAATTTTCTGCTAGTGATTTTCTCCCCTCTGCCCCGGCTTGCCGGGGCTTTTTTAGCAATATTTCTTGCGTCGGGCAAAAAGAAAAAAACTGGTGAATAACAAGAGTAAAGCGCTTATTGAACCGCCGCCGGAAGAGGAGCCTGCTGGCGCAGATGAACTGTTGCCCGCAACACTGGTGGTGCTACTTAAGGCTATGGAGGATTGCGCCGAACTGCTCGTTGCAGCGGATGAATTTATCGCACTGCTACTGGATTCGCCGTTGGGTAAGCTGGAAATACTTGCAGAGCGGTCGATTTTTTCCAGCATAATTTGCGCATAGCGTTTGCCCAATTCACGGTAGGATTCGGTGGTGAAATGCGCTGCATCCATACCCGGCAAACCGGCCGCTGAAACGACAAAGCTGTTATTAATCAGGCCTGGCAATTTATTGATTTCAATGTTGTGCCAATGACAGCAAGCATTGTAGTCCGCGTAGAGTAATTCACCGGCGATAAACGGCACATCGCCAATAGCCAAATCCGCACGCAGGTCGTTCACAATTTCTTGTACCTTGAACTTCCATTCCTGATTGTTGGTATTGCTCTCGCCCTGATGAAAAATAATTCCTTTAATCACACCCATGTCTTGCGCTTTTTTCGCCATATCCAAAAGCCACGCATAGCCGCCATTAAATTGCGTGGGAATATCGGCTTCGTTGCGGCCAATCGGTGCACTTTTTTGATAAAGCTCAATCGGTGTGCCAGACACAGCCGCCGGCACCAGTCCGATGGTTACACTGCTCGGCATACCGTCAGCCATGGTCTTGCCAAAATAATCGCCCGGCCCCAAACCGCTCCAGCAGCGGTTGAGTGGTGGCGATGCGGTATACCAATTACCGTAAGTTCGCCCCAGGTTGCTGCAGTTTATATTTGCCATGACTTTGACGCGGTCATTGGTAATCCGGTCCTGTGCCTCGATGGGCGCAGCTCCCTCCATGTTGGATTGACCAAACAGTAAATAAATATGGAAATTGGGGTCTGGTTCTGCTGCAACAAAAAGCGTGACTGATGACATTGCCATCAAGGCCGCAGCGCGAATAATGTATTTTTTTAATGGGTGAAAATTGGGCGACATAAAAAATATTCCGGAGTCTTTATGTGTTATTAGTCATTATTTTTTGCACTGGCCTGCAATAAAGGTGGCATAGGCTTGAGTGCAGCGCAGAGCATGGGGGGCAAAAAGTTACCGGTCTTGTTTAAACCACCCAAAGAATTGCACTTTGCAAAAAATGCTAGTTTTAATGCGAAAACTACCAATCAATTGCTTCGCTGTTGTTAATCAGTTACGCAGGGTTGTTTGCAAGCTACTTACATTTATCCTCTATTAATCATGATTGCTGTCACTCTCGTTGCGTTAGCGATGGTGATAACTTTTCAGTTCCCTTCAATCACGGAGTGACTAGCATGAGCGATAAACCTATCCCCAAAAATCCCAGTATTATTTCCCACGTTTCGGTTGGTACTAACGACTACGCAGGTGCCCGCGCTTTTTATGATGCGGTGCTGCCATCGCTGGATATTGGCATCATCATGGAACATCCGGGTGCAACCGCTTACGGGCGGCTTTACCCTGAGTTTTGGGTGCAACTCCCGCACGATGGCAAACCTGCAAGTGTCGGCAATGGTTTCCATATAGGTTTTATCGCCCAGAACAAAGCGCAGGTACATGCCTTTTACGATGCTGCTATCGCCGCTGGCGCCAGTTGCGATGGTCCACCTGGCCCGCGTCCTTTATATGGCGAGCCATATTACGGCTGTTTTGTGCGGGATTTGGACGGCCATAAAATCGAAGCCGCGTTTTGGGACGAAGCCCTGGCTGCCACGCTTTACGGCTAGGAACTGGGTGCTGCGCCGCCTCGTTATTTGCAGGCGGCTCGGCGTATAATGCGCGCCTTTTCCCATTTCCTATTTTCAGAATCTTCTGATTCGCACAAAAGGCCGTTTTATGTCTGAAGTTCGTACCCGTATTGCCCCATCGCCCACTGGCGACCCTCACGTAGGCACTGCCTACATCGCCCTGTTCAACCTGTGTTTTGCCCGTCAGCACGGCGGTAAATTCCTGTTGCGTATTGAGGATACCGACCAAACCCGCAGCACTCCCGAATCCGAACAGGCTATTCTGGACAGCTTGCGCTGGTTAGGTTTGGAGTGGGACGAAGGCCCGGACGTAGGCGGCCCGCACGGCCCTTATCGCCAAAGCGAGCGCATGGATATCTATGGCAAGTACGCGATGGAATTGGTAGAAAAAGGCCATGCCTTTTACTGCTTCGCCACCGCTGAAGAACTGGACGAAATGCGCCGCGAGCAACAAGCGCGCGGTGAAACGCCCAAGTACGACGGCCGCGGTTTGAAATTATCGCCCGCCGAAGTACAAGCCAAGTTGGATGCGGGCGAGCCTTATGTGATCCGCATGAAAATCCCGGAAGAGGGCGTGTGTGAAATCGACGATATGCTGCGCGGCAAGATCGAGATCGAATGGTCGCAAGTGGATATGCAAGTGCTGCTCAAAGGCGACGGCATGCCCACCTATCACCTCGCCAACGTGGTGGATGATCACCTGATGCAAATCACCCACGTGATTCGCGGCGAAGAGTGGATCAACTCCGCGCCCAAGCATTTAAAACTCTATGAATACTTTGGCTGGCAAGCGCCGGTACTCTGCCACTTGCCGCTGCTGCGCAACCCGGATAAATCCAAGCTCAGCAAGCGCAAAAACCCCACCAGCATCCTTTATTACAAGCGCATGGGGTATTTGCCAGAGGCGATGCTCAACTACCTCGGCCGCATGGGCTGGTCCATGCCGGACGAGCGCGAGAAATTCACCCTCGCCGAAATGCAGGAACACTTTGATTTGCTGCGCGTGTCCTTGGGTGGCCCGATTTTCGATGTGGAAAAACTCAGCTGGTTAAACAGCTTGTGGATTCGCGAAAACTTCACCCTTGAGCAACTCGCACAGCGCCTGCATGACTGGGCATTGAATAAAGACATGCTGCTGCAAGCGCTGCCCTATGCCCAATCGCGCATGACCACCCTCAGCGATTTTGCTCCGCTTGCAGGCTTCCTCGTCAGTGGCATGATGCCCCTCACCGAAGCGAGTTTTGCCGGCAATAAGCTGGATGTAGAGAAACAAAAAGAGTACCTGCAATTTGCTCTCTGGCGCTTGGAAGCCCTGCGCACCTGGGAGCGCGACAGCCTGTTTGCGGAACTCAAACTGCTCGCCGACCAAATGGGCATTAAAGTGAAAGATGCTATGGCCCCGATATTTGTCGCCATCGCCGGCACCACCGCCAGCTTCCCGGTAGTGGACTCCATGCAAATCATCGGCCCCGACATGAGCCGCGCCCGCCTGCGCCACGCCATCAACGCCTTGGGTGGCTTTGGTAAAAACAAACAGAAAGACTTGGAGAAAATCTTCGACAAGTTAGGCACAGCTCAAGAGGAGCCAGCGGTTAATAGTTAACCGCTTGATTTCCCAATAAAAAACCGGAGTACAAGCCCAAAACTTTTGCTTGACACTCCGGAATCGGCTGCATAAAATGCGCGCCACTCAGAGACAGGATGTCGACGAATCTGGGGCTATAGCTCAGCTGGGAGAGCGCAACACTGGCAGTGTTGAGGTCAGCGGTTCGATCCCGCTTAGCTCCACCAAAAATACGTTGTAAATCAACGACTTAAAAAGCCTGCTTTCGAGCGGGCTTTTTTGTTTCTGCAATTTAAGTCCATATTAAGTCCAATTTACATCTCCTCTCTTTTTGGTTGAGGGTCTTTTTAGTGATTCATTATGAGCATTTAAGAAATTGTGCAAGGAGGGTATGGTAGGTTGATGAATTGGGGGGCGTAAGATAAGCTTTGACCGCTCTTTAGTGTTTTAGACTTTTTGGTTTTAAGGTCTAGTCGGGCGTTTAGCCAGACTCTAATTTATTGAGTGGCTTTGCTGTTGCGGAAGAGAACTTTCTCTTTTCCGTATTTTCACTCATTCTTCGCTTCAATACGGAAAAGAGAAAGTTCTCTTCCGCGGCATCTGAGTAAAGAGCTTTAACCTACACTAACAGGGAATGCTTTCCTGTTAGTGTAGGTTCTTCACTTTATATGGGACATTTAATGCAGCTTTACAGTTTTTTGTGTACGAGGCTATCGCTTTCAAAGCAAGAGATTAGTTTGTTTGCATTGTCTGCTCCGAAAAAATATAAAATATATTCAATTCCAAAAAGAACCTCTGGCACCAGAGTCATAGCGCATCCATCGAAAAAGCTCAAAAATTATCAAAGGGTTCTTGTTGAGCATCTTGAAAAAATTCTTCCTGTACATTCGGCTGCTTTAGCATATAGAAAGGGGTTGGGTATTAAAGACAATGCCGAGTTACACAAGAATGGACGTTTCCTGTTAAAAATGGATTTCCAGAACTTCTTTCCTAGTATTACTCCTGAATTGCTGTTTGATGTATTGAGCGATTTGGATCTGGAGTTTGATAAAGAGGATAAATATCTTCTGAGTCGATTATTGTTTTGTAATATGAGCAAAACTGATGGTGGGAGTTTACGTCTTAGCATAGGGGCTCCAAGTTCACCATTAATTTCAAATGTAGTTATGTTTAGATTTGATGAGCACTTAAGTGCAGAATGTAAACGTAAAGGTGTTAGGTATACTAGGTATGCAGATGATCTAACATTTTCTACAAATGTTAATGAGGTGCTTTTTGATATTCCGTCTACTGTAAGTGCAATGTTGCGCGGTTATTTAAAGGGGCGAATATTTATAAATGAAGCAAAAACGATATTTTCATCTAAAGCCCATAATCGTCATGTAACAGGTATTACCATAACAAATGACGGTAATATTTCTGTTGGAAGAAAAAGGAAACGGTGCCTTTCGTCAATGATACATAGATTTAGTTTGGGTATGTTGCCTAAAGATGATATGGATTATTTAAGAGGTTTATTTTCTTTTGTTATAGATATTGAGCCTCAGTATAAGGAAAAAATGATTACTAAGTATTCTTTATCAATAATTGATGCAATCATTAGGGGTGATTGTAATGAAAAGTAGCGGTATAAGGGCTTTAGAGCGTAATGCCAATGAGGGGAGTATAAAGTCTGCTTTTCAGCTTTTCGAGTACTATACCATAGGAAAGTTTGTAGATAAAAATCCTGATTTGGCGAAAAAATATTCGGACATTGTTTTTCATGCTGTTAAAAATTCTGCATTCAAAGTGTCGTCCCTAACTCTGAAAAATTTCAAGAGCTTTTCTGATCTTCAAATTAGTATATGTGATGGAGGAATGTCGGATCAGTTGACTGTTTTTTCTGGTCTTAATGGGGCGGGAAAATCTACGGTTTTGGATGCGATTTCAAAAAGTTTAAGTTGGATATCTTATCGTTTGGTTGCTCCTAAGAGTACGGGTGAATCTATTGATTTTTTTGAGATACATAGTTTTTCTGACTATGCAACAATAATTGCCAATATTGATTTGGGTGGTGAAAAATTTCAAATAGATTTGTCGAAGTCATCTGCTGAAAATCCAGTTCAAAAAAGTAGTGTTTTAGCTGAATTTTCTCTCGTGTCCGATATATATCGACACTTAATTTCAATAGATAGAAGCTTAAATCTTCCGATAATAGCTTTTTATGGGGTGGAAAGGGCTGTTGATGTTTCGAATAGAGATGAAAGAGTCGATGACGCTCTCAGTGGTGGAAGACAAGAAAGATTTGATGGTTATAAAAAGGCTTTAACTGGTTCGGCAGACTTTAAATTATTTTTTAAGTGGTTCAAATATCATCAGGATGTGGCTAACTCGTCTGGAGCTAATTCGCTAAAAAAAATAAGAGCAGTTGAGGCTAAAGCTAAAAAATTAACTGAGACTATTGAAAAGTTGGAGAGAAGTGATACTCCGAATGGTTCCCTATTACTTTTACTTAATAAGGTGTTGGACTCTCATCGTAAAGAAATTGATTCAATTAACTCGGGTGTTTCGTCGAATAATAGTGACTTTAGTGCACGAGTACTTCGTGTTGTAACGGATGCGATTTCTGTTTTTCTTCCTGATTTTAGCAATTTTCGAATTCAGTATGAACCATTTGTAGGGATGATCGTAGATAAGAATGGAGTGTCATTAAGTGTGCAACAACTATCCCAAGGGGAAAAATCTCTGCTTGCGCTTATTGCGGATATAGCTAGGCGATTGGTTTTATTAAATCCCTCTTTAGATAATCCTTTAATGGGGAATGGAATTGTGATGATTGATGAAGTTGATTTGCATCTTCATCCCGCGTGGCAGCAGCGAATAATTATAGATTTGCGCAGAACGTTCCCTAATATCCAATTTATTATTTCTACCCATAGCCCACAAGTGCTGTCAACTGTGCCTAAAGAATGCATTCGTACATTGGGTAAAGGTATTGATGGCAAAGATGTTGCTGCAACTCCAAAATCATTTAGTTATGGGATGCCTAGTAATGATGTGATGGAGGCAATCATGCATGTTAATCCACAGCCTCCAGTGCCAGAAGAAATTCAGCTTAAGGAGTTAACAAATTTAGTGGATCAAGGATTGTATGGTTCTGATCGTGCTTTGGCATTACTTGGTGCGCTAAAATCAGTCCTCACCGAAAAACACCCTCAGCTTGAAAAAATTGAGCGCAGTATTCGTAGGCAAGAGGCGTTAAAAAGATGAGGTCAATTTCCAAGAAAGGAAATGGTGGTTATCAGTTAAATCGTTCGCATGAAAACCCTCCAGCTACGGCTCATGATGCAGAAAGTCGCTGGGGTAGCTTTTCATATAAAAATGATGTGACGGGGTACTTGGGTTATGAACAATATAATCTGTGTGCGTATTCAGAGGTGCGGCCTGACAAAGAAGGGCTTGGTACGCATATTGAACATGTCGAACCAAAGAGTCTAAATCCACATCGCACATTCGACTATTCGAATTTAGTGTTAAGTGCATTGTCTGATGTGGATTTAAAAACGCAAAGTGCTGCGGATGTATTTGGTGGGCATGCAAAAGGTAGTAACTACGATCCGGCGCAATTTATTTCTTGCTTGCGGCCTGGCTGTTCTAATCATTTTGTTTACCTTTCTGATGGTAGAATTGAGCCCGCTATTGGCTTAAGTGTTTTAGATAAAGAAAGGGTAAAATATACAATCGATCTTTTAAATTTAAATTGCGATTACTTGGTTAACAAGCGAAAAAATTGGCTAAATGAATTGGATGCATTAATCGATGACCACATAGCAAATAATCAATCGCTTGAATGTTTGGCCGCAGTTGATCTTATCCCAATTAATAATTCTTTAAGCCCATTTTTTACAGCAACTCGCCAGCGGTTTAGTCATATTGCCGAAACTATATTGGCAACTCAGTGCCCAGAATTGCTTTAACAATAGCGCGCTTCTATTTTGTTAAAATCGTTGAGTGGCAGTATTTTCTAATATGCTTGCTAATTTGAATGCACTTGAAGTTTTCAGAAGTTTAGCGATCTACAGTTATTGACAGAACTCCAAGGGTGGCGCGTTCGCGCCACCTAAAGCAAAACCCATCCCGAAATCATTTTTCTTGGTTGATAAATCCACAGGGCGAACAATCCATTGGCGAATGTGGGTTTTAATCGTTTCAACTCCTTTAAAACACAGACCCATTAATTTCTTAATGGCTTCACCGTATTTATTGGGCGTTTCTTTAGCAACGTGTAAGGCGCGTAGCGGCTGATCTTTCAGTGGCACGGTTGCACCACCGGATAACTCAACAAATGCTTTAAAGTCGCCTTTATCGCAAGCATCGACAATAGCGGTTAATTGTTCGCTGCCAATTCGCTCTAGCGTTTCCTTTGCTGCTTCTGATGTGGCAAAGCGGCGGGCTTCGCGCCAGACGGTTACGCTGGGGCTGCCGATAAACTGGAATTGGCGAATATTCCAAATAGAAGCCCATGCCCTAATGCGAATTGCACTATCAATAGCGTCATGTCCGTAAAGGTCTGCGCCTACGTGTTCGCCATCAATATTTTTAGCGATGTATTTCGCCACGTAGCCAATGGCCGAACCTTTGGCCGGATCTATATGTTCCACTTTTAAGCGGCGCAATTCCGCACCAGCTTCATTGCCATCTTCAGCGAGTGCGTAGCGCTTAATAATTTGCGTGATTTGCTCAACCTGATTTGGTGGCATAAAGAAGAGCATATGCCAATGTGGGGTGCCGTCATGGTGAGGTTCAACCACGCGAACGCCGTAGTATTTGATCTCGTTATAATTAAGCGAGGCGCGAATCCTTGCCCACATTTTGTTGAAATATTTTTGTGTGTCGGCGGGTGTAGCGTTGTTGTATTTGGGGTTTGGCTTACAGGGTTTGGAGTGGTAAGCGTGATATTTGGATGGTGCTGTCATGGTGTAAAATACGGCAACGTGGCCTTGATCTTTGGCATAGCCCTCCAAGCCAGATATGCGAGTCATCATCTCATTGCGGCGGTTTACCAAGTTGGATATACCGCGCTTGGCGAGATCCAATAAGTTAAACACTTGGCCTAAATCATTCTCGGCTTCCAGCGAAGCCAAAATCGCCTCATTGCGTAGCATTTGTTGCCATTTGCGCGTAACGCAAAAGTTGCTGGCATAGATGCCTGCTATTCGATTGACCAAGCCTAATTCAATAAACAGGCTTTCAAGGGTTCGCTCTTGTAAGTTTCTAATTTCGCGCCGCCACCACGCGGAATCAGACACGCGGGCGATGGCTCCTGCTAATTCTTCCTCGCTGGCTTTCTTAATGTCATTCAGGGGTAAATCAAACCCATAGGACGCCAAGCGAACTTGAACCAAACGCGCTGCTTTGCGTATGCCGTATTGCTTGATATAGCGAGCGGATAGTCCGGTCATGTTAAGCGAGCGTTGCTCGGCAAAGCGTTTAACGTCTTCGTCGGGGGAATCTATATAGATCCCTTGGAATCTCGCCCCTAAAACCAACCTCTCGTTATAGCGCCGCAAATTATCATTGGCGGCCACATAGCCTTTGGCTTTCGCTGTGCGCACGTAGTCCTTTGCCAGTGTCATGCAAAGGAATGGGTGAGCATCAAAAATCCTTGCTCGGAATAGGCGGCATTCATGGGTGCCATAGCCTTCGGTCAGGCTTAAGGCTTCGTCTGTATAAAGCGGCATAGGGCAGCCTCTTAATGCTGCCCGAGGTGTTCTAGCTTCATGAAAGCATCAAGCCAGCGATCCAGATCTTCGCGCAGGTAGCGAACAGATCGACCGATCTTGATAAAGGGTGGCGCGGGAGTGCGGTTGTCGCGGTTGCCATCCATACGCGCTTGAGCCAAAAAAGATCGGCTCATGCCTATGTATTGGGATGCTTCAATTTCGGTAAGTGCTTTTGGTTGTATTTTGTTAGTCATGATTTGTCTCCAGTAGTCATCACTGGATACGGACTTTACAACCCGTTTCGCTTAACTCGTCAAGTGCGACTTTTGGTAATTCGCTTGAATTTAAGCGACCGAAAATGCCTGTTTTAAGCAAAGATATTTCTCTTTAAGCGAAATTATTAGATGGGTTTCGCTGTGAGTTCGCTTAAAAGTTGGGATGAGTTCGCTTGGACTTCGCTTAATTTTTAGGACGGGAAAAATAATTATGAATAATGGTAAATAAATTCACGGTTTGGGTGAATTTGGATACTTGGTGCTGCAAAAAGAGCTAATCCAGCACTGGGAGCCAAGGGTGGCTTATTGCCTAGGGTGATCTAGCGTTTGGTGTCGTACTGGCTTAAGTCGCTTGATTGGTTTGTTTGTGTACACTATGATGTACAAAATTATGTACTTTATGGGGGTTCTATGAATACCAGCCCAATCTATGCCGAACAGACCGTATCCATCACCGATCTGCGCAAAAGCCCTGCCAGCTACTTCAAAAGTGAGCCGGTGGCTGTGCTGTCTAACAACCGCACGGCGGGCTATATAGTGCCTGCCGAGGTCTACCAACATATGGTTAAGATGATCGAGCAGGCCTACCCCGAAGGGCGCAGCCGTTTCCGTCCATCCCGCGCGCGCTTGGATGCAATAGTGGCTGAAGGTGGCGAGTTACTTGCCAATACCTCGCCTGATGAATTGGGGCGCTTTTCTGAGTGATTAGGATATTTAAAACCGATTTGATCAGAAGGCAGCTTGATCCAGAAGAGTTGAAGTGCTTGGAAGATGACTTTCGCCATTACAAAGCGAATGGTGTTTTGCCTGACCTGTTTGGCCGCGATGTTCCCTACAATCACCCTAATACTTTGCCTTCGGTTAAAGCCGAAGAGCTTTGGCATATCCATTTGTTAGATGGTGAATCTAGCTGGCCTGCGCACTGCAAAAAGCAGGATGACAAAACCAGTGATGACCATCTGGTCTATTGCCCCGCCTATCAAACTCCAAATTGTTTTTTGCTGATTGCAATCTTGTCACCCGATGCTCACGCGCAAGCGCGTAAAAATCAGGTGATGTTAGATCTTGCGAAAATGGCTGAAAATTTTAGGATGCAATTTTAGAAACCTCTGAAGTCACAGCTTTGAAACTTACCCTTCTGGATAACTTTCGAATGTATCTGGCAAGTAACCAAAACATGTAGATTCTACAATTTTAATGTTGTGACTTTTAAACCAATCAATCATAAAATTCGCTTTGTGATTTGGACAACGAGGATCTATTGCTACTGAATCTATAAAGTTATCATGGCAATCAACGAATTCTCTTTCTGGGGTGCATTTTTCGTTCAGCAAACTAAAGTAACTAAGTGTGCGAAGGAAGGGCTTATGAAATTCATGCTCAGGATTCATGCACTCTATTTCGTCAATGAATCTCTTGCGTAGTGGCTCTCTTCCCAATCTGACAGCAACTCTAACTTCCGCTTCATGCTCAAAACTTCTATCCTTTAAATTACAAGTCATTCTTAGTTCTTTAAATTCGCGCTGATTTTCTCTATTCCAGTAGTTTGTAGTTGATTCGTGAAATATCGGAGGGGGACAGCCATTTTTTTTCTCATATCTTTCGTATGCAATTTTAGCTGCTTTTGATCTACGTGCTACTAATGCTGAAATCTTATGTAGGGACGCATAAACGACAGGGGCAATTCTTGCATTGCAAGCAATAGTAATTGGTTTTCCGATGTCATCTTGTGTAAATCTATCAATATTGTATTTTTGTATTAAGTTTTCGACCGCTGACCTGAGCTTTCCAACTGTTGTTGACACACGGACTGAGCAAAGATCAGTCGAATATAATGACCACATCGCTACGGATTCAGCATTTGTACTCCAACAGCTTATGTAATGGCTCAATTTAACTCTTTCATGCTCTTTTTTTGCGGTTTCTTTGTCTTTCCATCCATAGCCGCATCCGCTATTAGGTCTGGCCGCCTCTAATTGTGCTAAAAGTCGATCTATTCCTTCATTTCTATCCTGAAATTGATCTGCTCGACAAAACATAAATTTTCTATCTTTAATGATATTGGCCGCGCCGTAGAAATCTAATGTTCTGTATAAAACAGTATCTTCTTTCAGTGATTCATGAATTTCTAATATCGTCAATTTTTATCTCCAACTTAAATTTATTCTATCCAATGAGTGCTACAGCATCAGCTTTATGGTCTGGAGCCAAATGTGCATAGCGAAGCGTAGTATTTAAATCTGCATGTCCGCAAAGCTCTCGCACGGTATTTAGCGGTACTCCTTTCATCACCAGCTTAGACGCAAAATCGTGGCGCATGTCATGCCAGCGGAAACCTTCAATTGCGGCGGCTTCTAAAATGCTTGTCCAAGAGTTTTTCACATTATCCAAACGATCACCATCATCGGATGGAAATACTCGACCGTTGGGAGTAGGTGCCTGTTTCTGCCAATTGGTAATGGTTTCAAATGCGATTGGGCTTAGTGGAATATGGCGGGTTTTGGATGATTTGGCTATCTCCCCTCGAATAGTTAAAACTCGATTGGTGAGATCAATATCATCCCAGCGTAAATCAAATAATTCGCCGCGCCTCGCACCGGTTTTAAGTGATAGTGTGATCAGGGGAGTCATGCGGTCAGCGTAGGAAAATTGATACAAGTCAGTCATCAAGTCATAGCCGCGCTCTGTCCGAAACTGATTTCCCCTTGCTCGGGCTGCCTTTATATCTTCGTCTCTAGCTTTGAGCGCTTTGAAAAGACGCTTTTCTTCATCCTCGCTTAAATATCGAGCTTTGGTGCCTGCATCCATCTTTAGCGCTTTGAGTTTTGCCAATGGATGCGCGTCTACAATTCCCCAATCGACAGAGCGTGATAAGGCTCCCCTGAGAGCATTAATGACTCTGTTCACAGTAGTTGGCTTGAGGCCACTCATTATTTTTTCAGTGCGAATACGTTCGACGTGTTTTAGTGTGATTTCAGACAAGGGGAGGTTAAGTAGGTCGGGAAATGCTCGCCTGATTGTGTCTATGGTTTGTTGTCCGCTTTTGTGGTTGGTCAGCGCCCAAGGGTGATAGTGGGTTGTCAGGAACGCATCTAGCGTATGGCTTAGTTTTTCTTTGGCGATTTTGCGGTTGGTGACTTTCTCGCCCTGTATATCTGTGCCGCTGGATACCTGCGCGGCATAACTCAATGCTTGATCTCTGGCTTGTGCCAAGGTGAGGTTTGAACCCAAGACACCGATCTTGATTCGCTTTCTAACCCCAGCTTGGGTGCGATAAGTGAAATAGAAGGTTTTGCGGCCAGTCGGCTGGACTCGCATCAAGAAACCCTTTATCTCGGAATCGACCACTTCATAGGCCTTTTCTTGAGCACCAAAACCCTTAACGCTGGAAGTAGAAAGCTTGGCTTGCATGAGTCCCTCTTGGACTTAAATTAAAATTTAAGTCCATATTAAGTCCAAATTTATTGAATCACAAGAAAAGCCGATAAATGCCAGTGAACAAATGTGAATTTATAAGCTATTGATTTATAATGAATTTATTGTTCATTTTTGTGGTTTGTTGTTCATGATTGTTCACCCCAAAATACTGCTTTTTGGCTCTGGCAGTGTTGAGGTCAGCGGTTCGATCCCGCTTAGCTCCACCAATAACTCTTTGATTTTCAAAGAATTTTCAAAAAGGCTGACTCGAAAGGGTCGGCCTTTTTGCTTTAATAAGTTAGTTTTGAGTTAGTTAAATGAAGTTAGGTTTTTTGTAGCCAAATTTCCCAGTTCGGTAACACTCAACCCGCTCAGTTTCATCACCTCCCTGTAGGTGTCCCGCAATGCGATCAGGTTATCCAGCTCTAGCTCGCCGGTTATATCCCCCAGCGCGTGGTTTAATGTCCACAAATCGCTCTCGCTTACTTCGTTGTTGTTAAGCCAAAAATCCAGCAAAGCAAAAGCTGCTTTACCCACTGCGCCGCTGTTCGAATAGGTGTATTGTCTGGCGTTTAACAGAAAGACACAGGCATAAATTGCGCTGGTTAAATCAATGCTGATGGTTTCGTCCAACCCTGTTTCAGAGTGCATCGCCTCAAGTGCATAACAGAGCAAAAACGGAATAATGCTTGAAGGATTTAACGGTTCGTAATGGTTGACGGTCAACGGGTTTGCGTTTTTGAGTAGACGAAAGTGCTTGTTTTTATCCAGGTTAATAATGGTTTTCTTACTAACTAATTTTAACGGTTTACCTGGAATTCCTTTTATTGCCATTACTTCGCGTGGGCTTCTTTCCATGCCATTAAAAATCGTTACTTCCCCTCGGATATTGACTTGCCAATCCTGATGCACCGTTTGCAGAATTTCCCAAGCGCGACTAATCGCTTTTTCCTGCCCATGCTTTTGCCAGATATTTGCTAAATCAAAACAACTCAGGTGGCACGCTAGCCGGTTGTTGACTAAGCATGGCTCAAGCCATTTGGTTGCAAGATTATTGGTAATTGAATTCAGTTCAGCCCGAGTGCTGATATTGGGTGAGCGTTTTCCGTGCCACCAATCATTCCAGCTTGAAGCAGCTAACTTTGATGTTGGCAAACCTTTGTCAGTTAGCGCCCCTATAACCTCACGGTAGCAGGGGTTCTCTTTGGCTTCACCCAGTAGCGACCGCTGAAGAAGCCGTGTGAATATTCTTATCCGTAGTGTATTCATCGAATTCTGTTTTTAATATTAAAAAACAGAATTTAACAGAACCTCCTACATAATCACACCCCGTAACCTGCCTCCAACACAAGAGCACAGGAGGCACTATGAGCACCCAATATCTAACGCTGGATGAAGTCAGTCGCCGGTTGCATATGGCACCGGGCACCGCGCGTAATCGTATGAGCCGTCATGACCCTATGCCACCTTCAGTGCGAATTGGTCGCGGTCGATTATTTCCGGAGGATCAGTTCAATCAGTGGATGCATGAGCGCCAGCAATGCGAACAAGGGCAACAAACGAATGTTTGACCTGAGTAGCAAGCGCTCGCGCAACGCCCATATTGTTTACGCACCGGTAGCCTTAGTCATCGCCACTTTGCCGCATCGCCAAGTGAATGGCACTGAGTTTGTTCGGCGTAATGGTCGTCACACGCTCAGCATCCTGGCACCGTCGCGAGTCGGTTTACCCTATGGTGTTATCCCGCGCTTGCTGGTGATTTGGATAACCACGCAAGTAAAAACTACCGGTCAGCGGGAAATTAAGTTGGGCGATTCCTGCAGAGCATTTTTAAAAGAGTTAGGGATTCAATCGACGGGTGGAAAGAATGGCTCTATTGGCCGCTTGAGAAAGCAACTACGCAGTTTATTGCAATGCACTATCAGCATTAGCGAGCACAGCGAAAATGTGGATCAAGAAAGCGGTATGCGCCTTGCGGATCAATCTGCACTTTGGTGGTCGGGCGATCACTTGCAAGAAAGTTTTATCTTTCTATCGAGTGCATTTTTTTACGATATAACGAAATCTGCTTTTCCGGTGGACGTGCGCGCAATTCGTGAGCTGCGTCAATCACCCTTAGCCTTGGATATTTATTTGTGGATCACCTACAGGGTTTACCGATTAACAAAACCCTGTGTGATTTCCTGGGTGGATTTACAAAACCAATTCGGTACTGATTATGCAAAGCAGTGGCATTTTGAAAAAGCCTTCACCAAGCATTTGCAAAGCGTGAAGCGTGTGTATCCCGAATTAATTGCCCATTGTTCTGCAAAACAAGGGTTGTATTTGCATCCATCAAAAACCCATGTGCTAGGTGGCTGTGGATAAACCTGTTAGTGCCCATAAAACGGTGCGCATAAATGGTAACCGTAAAAATGAAAGTTGCGCATAAATGGTAACCGCCGTGCGCATAAATGGTAGCGGTGGTGCGCATAAACGGTAACCTTTTTGCGCATAAATGGTAACGGAATCTAAAAAATTGCTCTGTAACCTTATGAATTTAAAGCAGTTTTTCCACTAATTTTTTGCCCCCTATATAGACCTGTATATACCTATATATCCCTATAGCTTTTTAAATGCACCTGTAGGGCTTGTTAATCATGTTAATAACTATTTTTCACTGTGAAAAAATAAGTGAGTGAACGATAGTGAATCAAAATGTACCAAAGTGAACGATAAAAAATGTAGTGAACTAACGTGAAATAAAAAGAATTAAAACGCACGAAATGAATAGGGCAAGTTGTGTAAAGTGATATACAAATTAAAATTTGCCTATCACTTTACTCCTTGGTTTTCGCAGTTCTGCTCAAACAAATTGGCTACCGCCTAGATATTTGAATTGCAAATGAATTTGCATAAGCGCGGAGTTTTAGTTGGGGGCGGGATTTAGTAATAGAAGCCGATTTTTTTGGTTAAAAAATAGGCTATGTGCGCGTGAAATGTGACGTAGTATGTATCATCATTAGCTGGTGTTATATTAGGCCTCTTGCAAGGTTGGTAAACCAATAATAGGCAGAATTAAGCAAGCAGGACGTTATTGATGGACAAAAAGCATTTAACTGAAACGGACATAATCACCAAGTTCATTCTCCCCGCTATTGAGCAAACAGACTGGGACACCATGATCCAGTTGCGCCAAGAAGTGAAGCTGCGCGATGGCAAGGTCATAGTGCACGGCAATATGGGGCTTCGTAAAGCTGTTAAATCCGATTCTGCCTCCACCCTCCAAAACGCACAAGCCACCCAGCATGCACTGGTTGATGCGTTGATTGAGCAGGCAGAGGGAAAAGGATATTAAGAATGATTGAACTCGTCTTGCCAGAAAATAATTTATGCGGCCAGCCTCAAGTTGCTAGGTTTCATAAAGTATCTGCTCTTATCGGTGAAAATGGGGCTGGAAAATCTTCAATTCTTGAGTCCATTTTTAATAAGCGCTTAAAAACAGGGGATTTTCACGGTAAGAAAATAGTGTGTTTTTCGTCTGGTCAAAATGAAAAATATTCTGCCTATTTTTCTGAATATCTCGCAAGTGAACGCAGAGCCAACCGGGGGCTCAATCTCGGATGTTGTTACTACGATAAATCTTGGTCAAGGTTATTAATTTTTTTAGCTACGATGGAGAGGGCAGGCAGGGTTAGGGGGTTTTTAGCTAGTAAAGGCTACATAGATCAAACAGAAGACGAACGCGAAGATATCTCCACTAAGCTGGAGGGTGCTGTAAAAGTAGATCGGCCTTATGTTAATCGAGTCCAAGATGCCTTAAAACAAGAAGCCGACGGAAATGAAGATACGTTTCGTCGTTCTGCCTATCATAGAACATTGGAGAGTTTTGTAAGCTCAGTGGTCGATGCAGACTATGATTTTGAGGCGCCACTTGATAGCCGGAGAGTGGTATTAAGTAATGATAATTTCTTCCTTTTGGCAGTAGAAGAACAGGGGGGAAGTTATTTTAATGGTAAAACGACATTTTTCACTCAGGCCGCAGACAACAATTACTTCTTTGATCGCGATTCGATGAGTTTACGCTTTAAAAATGGTTTAGAGCTTGGCGACTTGAGTGATGGTGAGTACCAGATCCTATTTCTATATGCGTTGCTTGATCTGTTCGATAGTGAACATACTCTATTCCTACTGGATGAAGTTGACTCTCACCTGCATTACAAGAATGTGGATCGGTTATGGGATTCCCTACATTCCATTGGAGGAATGGCTATAACGACAACCCATCTTATTGACTCAATCACTGCCCCACAAAACACCTTCGACTCAATGAAGGTTATAACTGGAGGGAAAATAGATGATGCAGAAAAACCCAAGGCAATAATTGGAAGGCTTTCGAATCTCTCAAGAATTGAGAGTGCCCAGTTCATGGTTTGTGCAAAGCTGGAAAATATTGTGCTTATGGATGACTACAATGATTGGACTATATTTTTACTATTGGCAGAGAGATTGGGGCTCGATGTCAGTAAGTTGTCAAGCATTAGTGTTGTAAAGAAAACGGCTGGCTACTGTGATGTAAGTCAGGCATTTGCTAAAGCCAAATTTGATTGGGTTAGGTCTCTCTTGCAGATCGAGGAGGCGTCAAGAAAAACCAAGAATATTTTTCTCATATGCGATCGCGATGAAGCAAGAATTACATTCCGTCAGGATGGCGTTAGCGTTGCTGGCGATGCTTTTGAAGAAGAAATAAAAAATATAAGAGGTAGGAATCAAAGGTTGGGTCTGAGTCTGCTTGCTTGGAGTAGGAGAGAGGTTAAAAATTATCTAGTCTCATTCACAGCTCTTTCTGCCAGAGGTTTGCTTGATTCTCTCCACAGCGAAGTTTTGGAAAAACATTATCTACAGCAAGATGATCCTGCGGATGGGAATACCGCGATTGCTAGTTTGTGCGTTAAGTCAGTTATAACTCAAATTATTGATACGCCTGGAATAGGTCTAGATAAGCAAAAGCTGACTTCTTATGTGAATGAAATTCCGCCCTCTGAAATTAGCGGTGATATTAAAAACATGTACTATTTCATAGTGAGAAAAATCAGTGGAAAAGTTTGATACCATACTAAATAGCTTAATGTACGATTTGCGTAAAGAGCGAGAGATTGGTAATCCAGCACAAGCTCTTGAAGTTATATCTATTTTTATTTTGGTTAGATTCTTAGAGGTTGTTATTCTAGGAAATAATAACGGACTTTCTTCTAGGTGGGAGTTGAATAAATTTAGTCATATAAAACCTGAACTAGAAGAAATAATTAGAAATGGGGTTGAAAGAGGTAACTTTAGCTCTGACAGCTTTAATTTGAGTGAATTGCTCATTCAAACATTAAGAGGTGTTTTGACCAGACTGGAATCTTCTAGGTCCCATTATTCATTGATTGAATTCATCAAGAAATTGGATTTCCAAAATGACTTTAATTTCATCGCATGCTCATATTCCAAATTGTTGGATGGGCTTTTTTTAGAATCTCCCCAGTTTGGAGTCTGGTGTACGCCACATGCGTTACGTGAGTTTATAGTTTCATATATTAAGCCACAGAATGGCGAGCAAATATATGATCCAGCATGTGGAACCTCTGGTCTCCTCATTCAAGCTGCGCTCAATATCGAAAAAAACAAGCCAGGTAAAAAAGTATTTCTTCACGGAAAGGAGATATCGCATTTTGCAATTCTACTTTCTATGGTTAATTTGTGCTTAAACCTGAAAGATAATTTCAAGCTAACGCTAGGTGATTCTCTAGTTGATTTGTATTCTAGTCACGAGTCTGGTGCTTATGACGTAATAATCACCAATCCACCTTTTGGTAAGGCTGCAAGGGAAACTAGTTGTGTATTTCCAGAGTTATCTAAAAATATAGATTGTCAATTTTTGTATCATGCAATGTTAAATTTAAAGGATGGAGGTAGAGCCGCCATAATATTGCCTGAACGGTTTTTGTTTGATTCAAGTGAATCAGGTATTGTTTTAAGAGAAAGACTCTTCAATGAATTTAATGTGGAGTGTATTGTTGCGTTGCCTCCTGGTGCGATGCTTCCTTATACTGGAGTAAAGATAATAATTCTATTTTTTAAAAGATCAGATGCTACTAAATCTGTCTGGTTTTATCAGCTTAATATTTTAGAAAAACTGACAAAAAGGAATAATCTAACGACGGAGAGCTTTGAAGATTTTTTTATTAAGGAAAAGGCTAGAGATGAATCGGAAAACTCTTGGAATATTGACCTCACTAAATTGGTGCGCGGCTTTAATTTGCTCGAATATAAGCCTTCCCGAAGAGAAGTCAGTGATGTTAATTTTATATTTAAGGCTTCAAATGAGATCGAAAATCTTAATGGAGAATTACTAGAAAATATTTCCATTGTTACTGAAAAAATAGCTTCTATAAAATCCAAGTTAGCAAGCAAGCTTAAGAATGCCACCTTCAAAAAATATAAAGTTGATGATCTGGTGCATTCTCTGGGTACAAAACCCCTATCTAGAGATTTGCTTCACGAAAAAGGCCAGTTTAAAGTCTATGGCGGCAACGGAATAATTGGCTATCACGATGAATACCTTCATTCAGGAATATTTATCATAGTGGGCAGGGTTGGTGCACTTTGTGGAAATGTTCATTATGTAGAAGGCAAAATTTGGGCCACTAATAACTCGGTTATTCTGTGCGTGAGTGATTTGGCGAATGTCAACCCGCGTTATTTGGCGAGAATTCTTAAAAATAAAAATTTGAGAGAGCTTGCGACTGGTACAGCGCAACCTCATCTTTCAGTTGCCGCAATTAAAAAGACTGAAGTACATCTTCCAAGCCTAGATATTCAGTTTGCTTTAGAAGAAGTGTTAGTTGAACTGGAAGAAGCTTTTTTGCATCAATCCACGTTGTTTGATCAGCTAAAATTTTTTAGCAAAAATTTAAATGATGATATAAACAAACATCTTACATTTATGTAGAAATTGTCTGACTTTTTAAAAATCTATAGACATTTGGGATGCGAAAAATTTTCTGCTTTTTAGCAACACACAAAAGCAGAAGCTATGTGGTTATCGGTAGTACCCAGCCGGGCTGAATGCGATCAATGCTTAGGTCGCGCCATTGATCCAGCAAAAAGATTGGTGATTTTGGCTTCTTACAGATTTATATGAGTTTTCTCGGTCGCCCAGCATACAGATGTTACGGAGAATTAAGTAAAAGCATGAAGCAGAAGATACTTAAAATTGTAAAGAGCAAGCCAGGTTTATTAGGCCGGGAAATAGCCAAAGTTCTTTGTGTGGACAAGAAAGAAGTTAATTCTTTGCTTGCGAGAGATAGCACTGGTTTATATCAGGATAAGGAAACATTCCGCTGGTATCCGTTACCGAGTAAAAAACACATTCTTGAATTTACATCTAACTCTTGGATTTGCGCTGAGTTATTCGAGCAAGGTTTAAGTGCTGCAGGTTGTTTTTTTGAAAATGATGCGGATGAGTACGTTATCATTTTCCCTGCGAATTGCCAGATATTGCTGATTGCAGGGGCGAGAATAATCGCCTTGGCAAATCAATGCGTACACAAAAGCAAAAAAATTACTTTGGATTTTACTCTGTGTGGTAAAACAAAAAACTATTTGAATCGGCTAGGATTTTTCGATCACTTATTGCCCACAGTTTCTATATTGCCGAAGCGACCCGCTGAATCCAGAGCCAAGCAATACCAAGGAAATTCAGAAAACTTGGTGGAAATAGCGGCAATTGATCCATCAAATCTGGATGAGGCAATCCCTGAGGCGCTAACGAACGCTTTTATGCAACACGCAGCTAAAGGGTATCGGACGCCTATTTTTACTATATTTTCTGAGCTAATTGGGAACGTTCGGGATCATAGTTGTTCACCTATTTTGGGATTTGCTGCGATGCAGCGTTACCAATATCCGCGAGAACATATTCAGGTTGTTGTTTCTGATAGTGGTTTAGGCATTTTGGAAACATTGAAGCCTCGCCTTCATGAGCATTATCCTGATATTTACAAAAACCTAGATTTCACAAAAAAAGAAACGGATGCCGATTTACTACAGAAAGTATTTATGGATGGTCAACTGAGTCGATTTGGTACAGATCCTGATGGCGAAACTAGAGGATTGGGATTGAAGCAGAGTCAGGATTATGCGGCTCGATATAATGCCGACATAACAATTCGGCAGAAGACATTAGAGCTGAAGCTGGTTTATCGAAACAGTCAATTATTTGAAGCAAAGCCCAAATTCGATTTGCCGGTATTAGAAGGCACGCAGGTTTGTTTTGATTTCTACCTTAATTAGTATATATTTAATTCAGCTTAAATTAACGCTGTGAAGCAGAAATTCTATGATAAACCTAATTGATTACACTGATGGAAAAGATCATCCCTTCGGAAATGTTCAGGGGAAAAAAACTTATCAGGGGTTGATGGCATATGTAGATCGTCATCCTGAGCAGCAAGTGTTTGAAATTTCTATGGCGGGCATTATTGCAACTGACTCATCATTTCCTAGGGAAAGTGTTATATCTCTTGCCAGGCATTTAAGAGGGGAACGGTGGTTTATGCTGAGCGGGTTTAATCCCGATGATCCCGATCTTATTGCCAATTGGCATGCAGGCGCACTTGTTAAGGAGCAAAACTTGGTTGTGTTGAAAGAGGGAGGGGAGGTTACTTTTATTGGCCCGTCTCTTAATGAATCGACCAAAGAGCTGGTTTTATTGGTATTCAAACATGGTCAAATCACTACTGCCAATGTAGCCAAAGCTCTTGATATATCGGTACAAAATGCAAGCACACGCCTTAAAAAACTAGTTTCAGATGGTTTGGTCATGCGGTCTGAAGAGATTGCTCTGTCCGGTGGTAAAGAGTTTATATACAAAGCTTTAAATTATTCTCGATAAACAGCTTGCTTTAATCAGAATTAATGATTAGCATGCCCCTTAATGAGCGAAGGCTCATTTTTAATACAATCTGGTTAAACATCTTAATTTAAGGGGAAATATAAATGGCAACAAACCCACCTAAAGGCGACGGGCATCGTAATGGCGCAGTTAAAGGTCGCTCTCAGACTCAAACGCCGTCTGGTCATTATGTAAAACGTGATGCGGAAACGGGTCGTTTTATGGATGTGAAAACTTCTGACAAGACACCTTTTAAAGGGGTGCGGAAAGAGAAGTAAGTAATGCCCCAGCATTTGAGTGCTGGGGCAGAAATTTTAGTTTTTTAATTTTAATGAGGCTTTTTGTATGTCTAGTAAGCAACAGCGAATACTTATTTATTCATGTTTGGGCGGTCATTTTAGCGGTGACCTTAGTCAAAAATATTATGAAGCCGATGACCCTGTGCCAACAGGACGGCAATTAATACAGGCTGTGGGTGTTTCGAATGTGGAAAGTTGTAGCGTTTACGCAATTCTCCCTAGTGGTGATTTTGAAGATCTACGGTTAGATGAAACCTATGATCTGCGCGGGAAGGGTGTTGAGCAATTTATTATTTTTGAAACTGATCGCGTTTTCAAAATGATGATTGACCATCGACAAATTCAATGGGGCGCAACAACTATTAACGGTAAAGCGATAAAGCTGCTGGCTGGAGTCGATGGCCCAACTCATGACGTCTGGCTAAGGGGCGCACCTCAGCAAGATCGCATTATTGAGGATGATGAGTTAGTTGATGTTACTGCTTCTGGTGTTGAGAAATTCGTCATCACTCATAAAAAATTTAACATCATCGTTAATGGGCGCCCAAAAGAGGTAAGTAAAAGCCGTCTCTCTTTTGTTGAGATTGTGCAGTTGGCATTTCCTGATGCTGTTTTCAATGAAACTACTGCGTACACCGTGACTTTTAAGCGGGGGCCAGCAAACACTCCTGAAGGTAGTTTGGTTGAAGGTGCAAGCGTTAATTTGAAAAATGGGATGGTGTTCAATGTCACAGCAACTGATAAGTCGTAGTCCGGATTTGAAACGCCTTCAGGACGAAGGCTATGAAATTGAAATTCGCTCAGGGCATTTACTGATTCATTCGGTGCCCTATGTGAATTCGCGTCGAGAGGTAGCATTGGGTACTTTGGTTTCGGTGCTCTCGTTGTCGGGTGAGAAAACTATCAGACCTGGCTGCCATATTTGTTATTTTATTGGCGAATCACCTTGTACAAGCCAAGGCGATGAAATCGCGCAAATAAAACATCAGTCGATTCGACAAGTTTTGGCAGTTGATATAGAGGTGGATCATTCCTTCTCGAACAAACCGGCGGATGGCTACGAAGATTACTACAGGAAAATAACTCGATACATTGAGATTATTTCTTCTCATGCTGCAGCCATTGATCCCACTAGTACTCCTTGTACCTTCAAGGTTATTGATCTTGGTCAAGGCGCATCTCCTTTTAACTATATGGATACTGCTTCGAGTAGGGCGGGGATTACAGCAGTATCTATGCGTTTGGCTTCGCCGAAAATTGCCATTATCGGACTAGGTGGTACAGGGTCATATATTCTGGACTTAGTGGCTAAAACACCTGTAGGCGAAATTCATCTCTACGACGGTGATATTTTTGTGCAGCACAATGCATTTCGTGCGCCTGGTGCGGCATCAATTGACGACCTTTCTGCAAAGCCAAATAAGGCTGAGTACTTTAAATCAATATATTCAAGGATGCACAGAGGCATAGTTGCCCATGAATTTTATTTAACGGAAGAGTCGCTCGATTTCACAGGTTTCAGTTTCGTATTTATCTGTATTGATAAAGGCCAGATCAAAGCATCGATAATCGAGCATCTGAAGGAAAGAAATATTTCATTTATTGATGTTGGTATCGGCGTTCAGTTTCTAGAAGAGTCGCAACAATTGCTCGGGATTTGTCGGGTAACTACAGGTTCTTCCTCGAAATCCGATCACATTGAAAGGCGGATTAATTTTAATGATACAGATGATAATGCCTACGTGCGCAATATTCAGATAGCCGACTTAAATGCGCTGAATGCATCACTTGCTGTTATTAAATGGAAAAAACTATGTGGGTTCTATCAGGATCTTGAAGGGGAGCATGACTCAACATATTCAATAAATGTTAATCAGCTTACAAGTGATGAATTAGCATGAAAATACAGCATCGGTTTGTTGAGTGCATCCCTGATTCGATTGATTCAGGTGTCCTGTATATCTCTATTTCCTACGCCACAGCCATACATCTCTGTATTTGTGGTTGTGGAAAGGAGGTGGTTACACCATTTTCTCCGACGGATTGGAAGTTGATTTTTGATGGTGAAACCGTTTCCTTGACCCCATCCATTGGTAACTGGAGTTTCCCTTGCCGCTCGCATTACTTCATAAAGAGAAATCGGATTGAGGTGGCAGGTAATATGTCCCAGCGGACTATTGATAGGAATCGTGAGTATGACCGTCAGCTAAAAGATCACCAATACAGAAAGCCGAACGATGTATTTCATGATCCTGTCAATGAGACGCCTCCTGCAGATGCAACAGGTAAGCTTGTTAAAGCTGGGTTCGTCGGTCGCATGTCGTCATTTTTAAACTCGATAATCAAGTCGAAATAGTGAATTAACTTATCTTGGAGTGTATATGATTGAGTTGGCAGGAAAGATATTTGAAGTTTTACAATCGGGAAATGTTCTATGGCTGGCTGTTTTCTTAATTGTTGCATTTGTAATGAACGCTTCAAAAATATTTGAATTCTTAGAAGGGCGAAAGAAGCAGCAAATTAAACGGTTACAAGAAGCAGTGTCTTGTGATCTTTTGGACGAAAATTTCCGAAATTTTATTTCCCATGAACTTCAGCGAGAATATTTCTTATATGTAGCAAATATTGCGGGGGAGAAGCAATATAGGGATCGGCTTTTTCAGATCCATAGAGATTCAAATGGTCGTCTCCCTTTTTTTCATATTCGACGGGCGTCAGGCTCTCTAAAATTCGATGATGGGCAGGTCACAGTAAAATTGGGCTTATTTGATAAGCTTAGCTACTGGTACAACATCGCGGCGGGGATATTCTTTCTGTTTATTGGATGGGCTTTTTTTATGATGCCTATTTTGTCTAAACCGATTAATGTTGTTCAAGCATTAGTTTTTATTGGTGCTGGGTTATTTTTCTTGTTTGCTGCGTTACTCTTTGGGTCTCAAACTTTTCCATACTCTTCAGCGATTAAGGTTAGGGCTGAGATTTCGAGGCAAGAAAATCAAAAAAAATCTGAGGGTGATGACAATGGATAATGACAGCTTAAAAGAGATTGCTAATCAGCTAGGTGCGCTGGATACTCCTGGCAATGTTATAGAGTTCAGCCAGTACGCAGCGAAACTTCTAGGTGCGTTCGAGGAGAACGCTATAACAATAAGTGATGCTCAGTTAAGTGCAGAGATTGAACGTCGCCGTGAAATAGTCGATCAGGTCGATGCTATTCATCGGCTGGAGGGGTTTACGCCAGAGGATGCGCCCGATTGGTTTAAGGAGCTAACTGATGACTATATTTCGGGGAAAGTCACTGCTGAAGAGGCTACGCAAATTGCGCTGGAATTTACTAAGCTTAAGCGGATTCAATCGTAGGATGGTTTGCTTAGTATAGATGCGATAACCTGTATTCTAAAAATATTGATGAGTTGGATTGCATGATCTTAACCGAGCAAGAGTTGGTTATCGAGAAGGCTGCTATAGCTTTTGCCAAAAAGCATAAGTCTGAGATTACCAAACGGTTTACTGATAGGGCGGTCTATTTGCCCGAAGCAAATCCCGTTTCTGTATTTATGGCTGGTTCCCCTGGTGCGGGTAAAACTGAAGCGTCGCTGGAGTTGTTAAATGATCTGGCGTCGGAAGTGAAAGTTTTACGTATTGATCCTGATGAATTGCGAAGTGAATTTCCCGATTATTCCGGTGCTAACAGTTATTTATTTCAGAAAGCTGTTTCAATATTAGTCGATAGAATTCACGATTTAGCTCTCGATCAAAAGCAAAGTTTTCTCTTGGATGGCACCCTTTCAAATTACGACAGGGCTGTAAAAAACATAGAGAGGTCGCTTAAGCGAAATAGGCTGGTGCAAATATTGTACGTATACCAAGATCCCTTTTTTGCTTGGGATTTTGTTATCGCACGGGAAGCCATTGAGGGGCGGCGTATATTGCCCGAGCATTTTATTGAGCATTACTTTTCAGCAAGGGTAACCGCGAATCGCCTCAAGCAGTACTTTGGCCGTGATATTCGGATGGATTTATTGCTGAACGATATTAATAGTGGCAATAGGTCTTATATTGCGGATATCGATCAAATTGACAACCATGTACCCGAAAAATATACTGCAACTGCGCTTATGCATGCGCTTAAAAATTAGGCTACCATGAAACTATGAAAAAGCTCAGTTCATCCCCAGCTCTGGCATCCACACCTTTTTCGGAGTTTATCCGGAATGCCTCTTCTGGTGAGAAAAAGCGGGTTTATGATCATGTTTTAGAGCGCACCACCGAGCGTCAGCAAACTATCATCAAGAACGCATCACGACCTAAGTAATTGTTTTTATGTTTCTCATCGCAAAAGGCCGCTCACTGTAGATCGGCCTTTTTCATGTCTGGTTTAAGCTGCCTCCTTTTGCTTGGTATCCTTGTTAATAAATTGCATTAACTTGGCTTCAATCCTTTCCAGCGCCTCCCGCAAATCATCCGAATCTGTATATCCGGTGTAATCATCGGTCACATCGCGCCCCGATAGGTGATTGAGTAGGTCTTTTTTCATGGTGGAGCCTATGCCTGCAGCCTCGGCTATACCGGCAAAGGTGCGGCGTAGGTCGTGTGGAGTGATGTGCAGGCCGCTGGCGCGCTCTATGTGTTTGGTGACTGCCTTGGGGTCGAATAGGGGAAAGAGTCGGCCATCCTCACTTAGGCTAAGCCGGTTGAGCACTATGTCTTTCAAGGTCTCAGTCAGTGGTAGGGTGTGATCCAAGCCATTTTTGGTGTTTTTGAAGGTCACCGTCCAGCGATGAAAGTTTACGTCCTCCTGGCGCAGTTTGCGGGCTTCAGCGGAGCGGCAGCCGGTTAGCAATAAGAATTTGAACAGGTCGCGTTGTAGGCTGCACTGAAGGCCTTCTATCGCTGCCCAGAATGCGGGTAACTCTTCTTTGTGGACTCGGCTGGTGCGGGGCTTTTGCTCTAGCCACATTTTCAGGCCAGACTTACCCAACTCTTCGGTCGGCCATTGGGGTAGGGCTTGGCTGCGGTCAAGGGCGCGATTGAAGTTAAGAATCCGGCGCAGCTTTTTCATCACTTCATTAGCGCCTATGCCACCCTCACCAGATAAACGTTTAGTTTCTGGATAGGATGCCGTTTTTAATATCACGGTGCGCTTTGAGCAGGCGAATGGGTGTACACAAATCAGCTAATGGTTTGTCCAAATAATCGGCCAGATATTTCTCAATGCTGCGGCGATAATGCAGATTAACCGCTTCAGTATTGCAGGAGGCTTCCAGGTATTTATCCAGCGCTTCTTGCAGCGTCACTTTAGAGGCTTTGATCGGTTTGACCTGATTAGGGTTAACGCCAGCATCCAACTGCACAATCACCTTATTGGCTTCTGCGCGCACGTGTTGCATGGATGGCATGGCGTCATTAACGCTGATTGGAATCGTGACCCTTGCGGCCTTCACTTGCCCGCGAGGACATTTGTATATACAAAGCGTCACCGTACCTGTGGGGTGGTGAATAGCGCGCAAAAACTTGTTATCAGAATCTTTGTATTCAATGCGCTTTTCGGGTTTGGTCTGGCTCAGTTTAACCAGCCAATCTTTGGAAAATTTGACAGTATTTTTCATTTTGGGGTTAGTTTTGAGTTAGTTTTTCCTGAGATTCAATGTGATATCAGGTTACTCTTCGTTAAACCAAAATCAAGAAAAATCCCTTACTGTCAATAACATAGTTACGTTGTGTTACATGGGGTGAGGTAACATTATTCGCCCTTGGATGCTCTGGCAGTGTTGAGGTCAGCGGTTCGATCCCGCTTAGCTCCACCAAATTAACCTCTCTACCTGCAAGGGTAGAGAGCGTTTCAAAAAATCCAGTCTACGGTTTTGTACCTTCGCTTAACTAAACGTTAGTGAGGTATAAAATGCCAGCAAAATCCAAGATTTACGGAATCATCTGCACCAAAGGTGGTGTGGGAAAAACAACAATTTCAGCAAACCTCGACGCGATCCTTGCTGATATGGATCAGCGAGTCCTACTCGTTGATGCTGATCCCCAACAATCCCTCTCTCGTGTTTATCCAATTGATCAACAAGCCAATTTTGGTTTGACTCAAGTCTATCGTTCGGCCAGTGCTGTCGGATGTATTTCTAAAACCGCCATTCCCAACCTCGACATAGTTTTGAATGATGATCCTCACGGGGAGCACATAACAGCGTTTTTGCGTGAATCCTATGTGCATTTTCAGCACTTGTATGTTGCGCTGCAGGAGCTTGATTACGATTACATACTTATAGACACACAGGGTGCTAAAGGAATTATTCAGGAGTCTGTGATTTGCGCAGCTGATGTTCTGCTCTCTCCAATCAAGCCTCAAGTCTTGGATGCCCGCGAATTTATTCATGGCACCATAGAGCTGGTGAATAAATTCAAGCCCCGCCCAGGGTTCATGAGTGTCACCGGCAGGCCACTCCCCCCAATACGTGTCCTGTTCAATATGTGGGATCGCACTGGTACCGCCGCAAATATCACGGCTGAGCTGCGCAGCATGTTTGACCAAGCCGTGGATGACCAAAAGCGGTTGGGTAAAACGGCAAGGATGTTTGTTTTCAAAAGATATGATTTACAGTCGGTGTGTTTATCCAAGCAACAGGAATGGATCAGATCAATAATCCAATAGTAACGTAATAGTAATCCCGCAAAGGAAAAGTCATGTTTTTACTTTTAATTTATATCGTCTATCTCGCTCTTTGGTTTTTATTGGTTTTTGTATCGTGTCTTATTGCATGGAAGTTTTCAAAATCAAAAAAGATTACAGCAATAGCTGCGCTGGTAGCTTTTTTAGTTATGTTCTGGCCTGCGTTTGGTGACTACATTCCTACTTGGTGGGCGCACAAACAGTTATGTGAAAAAGAGGCAGGATTCAAAGTTTATGTAACTCCCGAGCAATGGGCAGAAGAAAATCCGGGTGTTATTGAAACGCTTTATCCATACAAAAACCATGTAGTGAAAGATGGGGTTGTATTTGGTAATGAAAGAATTGGTAGTGAATTTATAATGCATCCTATTCATAACCTAAATGTACGAAAAAAAATTTCAAAAATTATTGATACAAAGAATGGATCTGTATTAGCTGAATACATTGATTTTCGTAGAGGATACATAAATCAGTTTTCAAATGATATTAAGGTAATTAAGGTTTGGATGGTTTTGCCATCATGTTTTTCTAAAGAAGAAATGCAGGAAAATAGATCTAAAAGCATAGAGTTCCATAAAAAATTAAACACTAAATGGAGTAAATAGCAATGGAAATTTCGAAAAGCCTATTCTTTGACTTGGCAAGCCTATCAGAGGCTTCTTATGCTTTATTTGAAAACGTTGGAGATATTAAAGACCTACTAATAGATGAGGGTTTTTCTTCTACACAAGCAGATAATCTGCTTTCTCGGTGGGTGGTCGGCCCCCATGTTGAAGATACTAATAGTGATTTTTCAATGACCCTATTTGAGGGAGTGAATCCAAGCGATGGGTTTGTGCTCGCGTTCCGCGGCACCCTAGGTCCAGGCGATTACATAACAGATGTTGGAGATATCGTTGCAGATGGAATTGCATTGGATCAAATTGTTGATCTGGTCAATATGTGGAACTGGTTAAACACTACTGGGGATTATGCTGCCGCAAAATTAGAAGTAATGGCAGAAGAGACGGCTTTGCTTCAAATTGCAAGCGCAGCAGGAGCTGCAGCGAAAGACGCTTATTTGACAGTCTTGAAATTGAGAAATGATGTTGTCATCGATCTCCCGACTAATACTGTTCGCACGGTAGTGTGGGAACAATCGGATATTTTTTTTGACGATGAAAAATATAAACAGGGTGCAGGTTATGGTGAGCAAATAGCAGAAAGGGGGCTTACCGTTGTAGGTCATAGTTTGGATGGGCATTTGTCTGCTGCGTTTACACGGTTATTTTCCAGTGTGGGTGCTGACTCATTTTCTATTAATGGTGCCGGTTTCGGAATTGTTGGTGCTAATGGTTTTGGGATTGTAGCGAGTGATATTGCGCAAGTGCGGGAAGTGATTAAGTATAATGAAACGGGGGTGTTGGTGGATTTTTTTTGATGTGAATGTGAATACAGAGCAAGTAAGTGTAACAATTGTGATTAATCCAGTTTTAAATGCAAATCAGCACTGGAGGCTCAGTAAGAAAATTTATTGAGAGTTTTTTTAGTTAGCTTAATTTTTATTTTTTACTCGACTTGAGTAATGAAAAATTTGTTGCGCTTGCTCAGGATGGTTTAGCCTATGATGTGTTTATGGTTACGATTTTAAATGTCCAATCGTTTTTAGGATTCTGTATGGCTTTATTAAAATTAAATTCATCAAGTTTACATTTTATTTTTTTATATATTATAGTTTTAGGATTTTCTTGTTTTGCTTGGTCTGATGAGTCAATGGATAATTGCTACTCACAGCAATCTTATATAAAGGCTAATATTAACGATGGTATTTTAATTAGAAATAAGGTGTCCGATTCGGTTCCTTATGTCAGAACGAGTTTTAAATATGAAGGGATAAATATAAGGGTCCCGCTTTACATTGTTGATGTTGATAATAATGGATTATATGAAATTATTTATTTGGTTGACTTAGGGGTGCCGAAGCACCTCCTTACAAAGGTTTACATTCTTGAGCAATTACAAGAGGAGAGCGCAATAGATTTAATTGAAAAAAAGAGAAAGAGTGTTCACTACATTAAATTAATTGATAGTTTAAAAAATAAATATAAATGGAATGCACTTCGTGACTTAGTAAATTTTAATCCGTTGGTTTTTCCCCTTGAAAATTTTTTTCCAGGGCAGGCAAGTTATGAAAAAGATTTCCGTGTAACTCTTTCCCAGATTGAATCCAAGTCTACATTTATAATCGAAAATCTTCTTTTAAAGGAAATAACTTCTGTTTCGATTTTGGATTTAAATAGACTACATTTTTCGGACAGTTGTAATTTTAAATATTAATTTCATTTGGAGTTATTTTCGGTGGACGAAATTTTACTCAATCATATTCAAGAATGGGAAAGCGCTGAATTTTTAAATGGTGTCCATTTTGATGGCGGTAATAGCCTAGCTATAGGGTATGGATTTGATTTATTGGTTAGGGATATTCAATCTATTAATACTATTTTCAATATATAGGCCTGACTTTAAGGCCGCCTCTATCACAAGCATCAACAATCGCGCTTAGTTTTTCGCTGCTAATGCGCTCTATCCAAATATACGCTTATAACCCGGCGGTGCATTAAGTTCATATTCCCTTGCCGATTAGTGAAAAACAACGGGGATAGGGCGATATCCAATCTTTACAGTTCGGCGATGATGTTGATGCAAATGGTTTGAATGACTACTCCGGGTTTGCAGCGCAACCTGGTGGCGGATTCATTCAATTTACTTGTACAAGGTGAGATTGATTTGTTGGGAGAGGGTGATATAAAAAATGCGATTTCATTCTTGTTAAAGAATGATTGGGCGGGCCATTTAATGTCAGGATAAAATAGGGTTCAATTGCTACTTATTTGATGGCGTTTTGGATACTCATAATAATGAATGAAAATTTTCTTAACTTTCACGATGCAGTATTAATCCTCACGTTTATTGAATGTTTGTTTTTAGTTGGATTACTTAAAGTATTACCGACTGCAAGACCACAGTCCCGCACTTTTTTGTCATTCTTTTTTGTGCTTAACGCGGTATGGGTGGTGGTGACCTTATTGTCATGGAATGACGAGCTAAGGAAGCTCTGGATTAATACGACATTATTGACGCCGGTATTTACGGCGTTTGCCTTGCTCTTGCAGGGGCCTTGCCTTTATTTATATTTTCGCTCGCTGATAGAAACTATTGATTTCAAATACTGGAAATTGTGGTTGCATTTGTTGCCCTTTGGTGTGGTGGCGTTGGCAATTATTGCTTTTGATGTGAACGGTGTTGCCTGGATTTTGAAAACGCCTATGCCCGCTGAAACAGAAGCAGCTGCGAGGTTTGCATGGACGGTGATTCGCTGTTTGCCGATTGTTTACATTATTGCGTGTTTTTCTGTTGTGCGCCGCTTGCATGAACAGCAGCACCATTTGTACTCAGTGGTTTCACCCGCAAAATTCAAGCTGGATTATTTTGTACTTTGGAGTTTTGTCACTCATTGGTTGTGGGCTTTTTTCCAGTATCTTGTCGGTAATTTTTTGAGCGAGGAGACTAATGACATTATTGGTAACCTTGAGGATTATCTGGTTGTTGTGCAGCTTAATGCACTCTTGGTGCTGGGTTTGATTAACGCCAAAGAACTTCTGAATGTCACCCAATACGATGCCAAAAAAATGGCCAATCAACCGCTGGATGAGTCCAAAATTGAATTGGTGGAGCACGCCATTAATGAACAAAAAGTGTATTTGGAAAACAATATTAACCTTGATCGATTTGCCGATGCCGCAGGGCTTAAACCGAGGGCATTGTCATTAATATTGCATTCGCACTACAAGCTGAATTTTTTTGATTTTATTAATGGCTTGCGCGTGGAAGAAGCCAAACGATTACTGGCCGCGCCAGAGATGGAGTCGGTATCAATTTTGGATATCCTTCATCAATCCGGATTTAACAGCCAATCTTCATTTCAGCGTATTTTTAAGCGCGCTACCGGCTGTACACCGAGCGAGTATCGGCGCAACGCCCGGATCTCCAGTGACACAGCGCAATAGCTGTACGATTCCTCAAGGCTTTTCAAATTAAAAACGTTTCCGGCCATTAAAAAGTGTCGCTATCAATAAAGGTTGCACAATGGCTTGTGCAACCTTTATTGGCTTGGCAAAACACTATGCTGCGTTATTTTCCTGAGCAGCCGGGCAGGGTGAAGTTGGTACCGGTATTGCCAGTAAAGCCAAAGGTGGTGGACGCACCGCTCGCCAGGTTTCCGTTGTAGCTGACATTGGTGGCAGTCACTCTGGTTGTACCATTGCCGCCCAGTGTTGCATTCCAGCCGCTGGTGATTTGCGCATTCTGTGCAAAGTTCAAATACACCGTCCATGCACTGGTTGCCGCGCCTGTATTGGTAACGCGAACATCTGCCTGGTAACCACCGGGCCAGCTGCCGGTAAGCGTCACTGAGCAGGTGAATTGGCTGGGGGCGGCGCTGGATGAACTATTCGACACACTGCTTGAGGTGGCACTACTGGACGCTGGGCTGCTAGAGGAGGTGGAGCTGCTCATGGCAGATGAAGACGATGCCTCAGTAGTTGTGCCACCAAATATCGATAATTCCCACAAGGAGTAGCCCCAGGCAGGGTTGGCTTTGCCAGTCATGTTGAGACGGAGGTAGCGGCCCTGGCCAACAAACGACAGGTTTTCAATACCGCCCACGCCATTATTTTTGCTGAAAACAGGGGTGGAAAAATTAATATTGTCGGTTGAAACCTGAAGGTTATATGCCGTGGCGTAAGCGGCTTCCCATTGCAGGCGCGCGCCTGTTAAATCGTAATAACCGCCCAGATCGATAGTGATTGCTGCGTTTGTCGCATTCAGTGCGGAGGCCCAGCGGGTTGCGCTGTTGCCGTCCAGCATCCGGTTTGCTTCATAACCCGCGCCCTCAGTCGAGGTGGCGCTGATTGGCTTTCCCAGCGCTATATTTACCGGCCCGGCCGATGAGCTGGAGCTGTTGGTTGCACTGAAGTCCGGTAACTGGTCAATCGAAATGGTTCTGCTATTTGCCATGGCTGTGCGCCAGGAATTTTCACAGCCTTTCACATCGCCCGAGCTGGGCTGCCCTTGGGTGCGATAGCAATCGCGAAACGCCCAGACTACCGAGAAAGAGAAGGGTGGCTCTGTGGCAGGGTTAAGTGCGTTAAAGGTTTCGGCAATGCCGACGATTTTATTGTTGCCTATGGCTCTGAGCGTGTTGTAGTCCGTCCAGCTTTGGTAGTAATCCGAGGTGACGGCATCCACCATGTTATCGCCCGGATACCAATCGCGCATATTGGTGCGATAACCCCCGGTACTGGCCATGCCATTAAACACCCAGAGCACATTGTTCACGCCCTGGGCGTTTACTCTGTCGTAGATCAATTTCCATAAACGCTTGTAGTTGTCGGTGCCTTTTTTGGCCCACCACATAAAGTTATCGTTGGCTTCATGGAGTGGGCGAAATAACACAGGTACACCGGCATCGCCCATTTTTTTCAGTTCACGCGCGACAACATCTATGTCCTGATACAGCTTTGAGTTGGGGTTATTCATGTCCTGATCGAAGGCGCAGTCAGTGTAATACTCGCCACCGCGTGGGCATTTCCAGTGCCATTGAAAAGCCACTATGCCTTTTCTGATCTTGGCGAAATCGATAGCTTTTTGGGTTTCCGATGTATCGCCATCGGTGTAGCGATAAAAATCAAAAGCGACAATTGCCGGATAGCGGCCAGTCCATTGTTGGACTCTGTCGGCATCGGGCATGTCAGTTTGGCCGGAAATGTAAGTATTGTTTTTGAGATAACAGAGCAAGTTTTTTGCTTGCAGGTTAGCGTCTGGATCTGCCGGTGTTTGGCTGCAATTTTCCTGCGCATTGAGGTTCACGGATAGCAGGCAGCCAGCTGCGCTCGCCGCCAATATTGAAAGAAGTTTTTTGTTCACGATTGGGTCCGCCTTTTAAAAAGTTGCCGGGTAACACAGCTGTAGAAGCGCTGGTAAAAGAAGTCCGTCCCTGGACTTAAAGCGGCTCTTTGCACCCTGGTTGCCGAAACAACCAGGGTGAAATGAGTCATGGGGTTTTTACAGTGGTGGGTAGGCGTTGTTTAGCAACACCTGGAAGCCCTCTTTGAACCAGCGCCCGGCAACCGGTGCATTAGGCATAGCGCCAGTGTTGGTGCCTGCCGCATTGGTGAAAGTAGGGTCACAGTTGCGATCAAAGCCTTTGGCTGGATCTTGTGGATCAAATGACAGCTCT
>JAYKTU010000008.1:0-163113 GCA_035317345.1 Cellvibrio fontiphilus
CCAGAATATGAAGAAGATTGCGCTGTTACTGGCGCGCTTTTTTTACACATTCAACTTGCTGAGCCTTACCCGGAATCGCATAAGAGATATGTACAGACTCTTGACTGTATTTTTAACTCGGTGTCGCGACAACGACCTGATAATCGCTGCCGTCTAAAGCAACAAACCCCACTTTTTTACGGTGGGGTTTGTCTGCGGTCTGAGCACATTGGTGGTGCTCTTTTTATTTATCGGTTAGTGAAATTAAGGTTTGCCTACGTGTAACACAATTTTTCCATCAGCGCGTCCCGATTCGCTCAGTGTATGAGCCTTCACTATATCTTCCAGTGCAAATTCAGCTGCAATGATTGGCCGCATTTTTCCGGCGTCTACCAGTGCAGCCAATTGTGTTAATACCTCGGCATCGGGTTGGATAAATACAAAACCGGCGCGCGCGTCATGAGCTGCCGCAAGCTCCGCTGAAGGCGGGCTGACAATCGAAACCAAAATGCCGCCGGCCTTTAGCGATGCCCAGGATCTTTCCTGTACTTCGCCGCCAATGGTGTCAAACACTACATCCATTTCATGCACTACGTGGTCAAACTGCTGGCTGCGGTAATCCACCAGCTGATCGGCGCCGAGTGATTTTACCAGCGGAATATTTTTGCCAGAGGTTGTTGCCACTACATGTGCGCCGCAGGCTTTTGCCAATTGAATCGCCAGTGAGCCAACACCGCCGGAACCTGCATGAATCAATACCCGCTGACCGGCCTGAATATTGGCGGTTTTTATCAGCACATCCCACGCGGTAATGCCAGCAAGTGGCAGGGATGCAGCGCAGGCATGGGAAATGGTTTTAGGTTTGAAAGCGGCTTCATTTTCATCGATGGCAATAAATTCGGCGTAACTTCCATTGCGCAAAATATTGGGGCGCGAATAAACAGCATCACCCGGTTTGAATTTGGTCACGCCGCTGCCCACCGCCTCCACCACGCCGGAGACATCCCAGCCCAAAATAAGCGGGAATTGGTAGGGCAGCATCTCTTTTAAGTAACCGGCGCGAATTTTCCAATCCACCGGATTAATTGCACTGGCAACTACTCGCACCAGCAAGTCCCGCTCGCCTATTTCGGGCATAGGGGCGTCTTCAACTGTTAACACTTCTTGCCCACCATAGGCGTGGATTCTGACCGCTTTCATGGGGTTCCCTCTTCGCAGATTAATCAATGTCTGACCTTAGCCGTTTAGTGGTTTATAGCAAGTTATTGGGAAGTTTTCTCGAAAGAGCTATCTGAAATAACCTGCTTAATTGCTATTTGACTTTATTTGACGAATAAAAGAATTTAATAGATTAAATGTGATTGAAAATAACTGAAAAAGAATTAATATGATCGAATTGAGTCTGGCCAAATGATTGAGCTGTATCCGGCCGGCAGCCCTGACTATTTCCGCAATATACAAAGTAGCGAGCAAAAACCATGAGTAGCTTATGCAAGCTGGTCCGGCCCGGCGTTGTGACCGGCAGTGACCTGGATGCCGTGTATGCCGACGCCAAAGCAAATAACTATGCAATCCCGGCCGTGAATGTGATTGGAACCAATTCGATTAATGCCGTGCTGGAAACGGCGCGCAATATTGCTTCGCCGGTGATTATTCAGCTCTCACAAGGCGGTGCCAGTTTTTTTGCCGGCAAAGGGCTCAAACTTCCCGGTCAGGGAGCTGCCGTGTTGGGGGCAGTTGCGGCGGCTAATTATGTGCATCAGGTTGCCGCCTCTTACGAGGTGCCGGTAATTCTGCATACCGACCATGCGGCGAAAAAATTACTGCCTTGGATTGATGGTTTGTTGGAGGCGGGCAGGGCACACCTTGAGCGCAGTGGTAAACCTTTGTTCAGCTCCCACATGATTGATTTATCCGAGGAGCCGCTCGCCGAGAATATCGCCATCAGTGCACAGTATTTGCAAAAAATGTCACCCATGGGCATGGGGTTGGAAATTGAATTGGGTTGTACGGGTGGTGAAGAAGATGGTGTCGATAACAGTCACATGGATAAATCGGCGCTTTACACCCAGCCTGCTGATGTTGCTTATGCGTATCAACAATTAGCACCCATCAGCAAAAAATTTACGATTGCCGCTTCGTTCGGCAATGTGCACGGCGTTTATAACCCGGGCAACGTGCAATTAAAGCCCGCTATTTTGCGCGATTCCCAAACTTTTGTGAGTAAGGAATTTGGCCTGACGAAAAATGCATTGGATTTTGTCTTCCACGGTGGATCGGGATCTGACCCGCGTGATATTGCCGAGGCGATTAATTACGGTGTGGTAAAAATGAATATAGATACCGACACCCAATGGTCATTCTGGCAGGGCGTGTTGAATTTTTATCGCAATAATTCGCACTGTCTGCACAGTCAGTTAGGAAATGATAAAGGGCCGGATGCACCCAACAAAAAATTTTATGATCCACGGGTTTGGTTGCGTAGCGCTGAAGAGTCTATGGTCGCGCGCCTTACAGAGTCCTTTGTGCAATTAAATTGTGTTGGCCGCTACAAGGCAAAATAATGACTTTATTAAACGAAGTATTAGCCCAGGAAAATACACCGCAAGCACTTATTGGAGTACTGGCTTGCATTGCTAGTTGTTGCTGTCAAATTGCCGGGCAAGTCGGTCATGGAGCGTTGGGTGAAACGCTCGGCGCAACCGAGGCGGAAAACGTGCAAGGCGAGGTACAGAAAAAACTGGATGTTATCGCCAATGATTTGTTGATAGCTGCCCTGATTGCACAGGGGGCAGTAAGAACAATTGCCTCGGAAGAAGAAGAGCAGGCACGCGTTGCAACCCCCGGTGCACCCTATATTGTTGCATTTGATCCGCTCGACGGGAGTAGCAATATTGATGTGAATGGTCAAATAGGCACAATTTTTACTGTGTTTAATGCCCGTGATGATGTGCCTGATCATAGCGATGCGCAATTTTTTCAGGCGGGTAGTAAGCAGATTTGTGCGGGCTATGTACTTTATGGCCCCTATACAACACTTGTGATAACCACTGGTGGTGCGGTACATGAATTTACACTTGATAAAGCGCGAGGCGATTTTTTTTCATCCAAACTGGCAATGGTTTTTCATGCGGGGATGCGTGAGTTTTCTGCCAATATGGCCAATCTTTTTTATTGGCCAAAAAAGTTTCAGGATTATATCCTCGGCATGATTTCTCCTCAGTCGGCCAGTACACGTTTTACTATGCGTTGGCAGGGAGCGATGGTTGGTGATGTACACCGCATACTGACACGTGGTGGATTATTTATTTATCCCAGCGATTCACGCGACATCAAACAACCAGCCAAATTGCGCTTGCTGTATGAAGCTTTTCCCATGGCATTTTTAATTGAAGCAGCTGGTGGTTGTGCCTACACCGAACAGGGACGAATTCTTGCTACATCGCTTAATGAATTGCATCAACGTACCTCTGTTATTTTGGGTGATCAACAATTTGCAAACGAGTGTTTTACTACCTTGTCCACTGTGGATAAATGCCTCATGTAGTTGTAAGGTTTTGTTAGGCCTTGGATGTTGCTCATCCAAGTTGTCGTCGTCGCTTCGCCGGTTGAATTGCCGGCGTTTTTTATTTGGCATTTATAAGGTTAATCAAGATGCGTATCTGCTTTAATAAGCGAACTGGTTTATGTTTCATTATTCTCGGGGTATTGCTGACGGCATTATTGAGTTGTGTACAACGCGTTGATAATGGTCGCAGCAATAGTAGCGATAGAAAAAATCCTGCAAGCAGTCTAGCGACTGCCGATAGAAGCGGCTATTTGTTTACTTATTTTGTAAAAAATGGCCAGGACGGGTTACATCTTGCTGCGAGTATTGATGGATTTCAATGGAAAAAAATTCCGCGCCATGAGAATCATTGGCGCCCCGCAATCGGTAATTCCAAATTAATGCGCGATCCCAGTGTCGCTCAAGGGCCGGATGGTACTTATCATATGGTGTGGACATCTGGCTGGAATGAAAACAATATTGGTTATGCTTCAACGAGGGATTTTATAAATTGGTCGCAGCAGAAAGAAATACCCGTCATGGCGCATGAGCCACAGGTGCGTAATTCATGGGCGCCCGAAATCGTATACGATGATGTTAACCGGCAGTTTATAATTTTTTGGTCATCGACTATTCCCGGAAAATTTCCGGAAACGGAAAATGCCTCCGAAGATAAATATAATCATCGTCTCTATAGCACTACTACGAGGGATTTTATTACCTTCACCCCAGCGGAATTATTTTACGATCCCGGCTTCAGTGTTATCGATGCAACTTTTCTGCGTTTTAACGGCAAGCTGCATTTTATTGTTAAAGATGAAACCCGTTTTCCACCCAAAAAATATTTACAGATAGCCAGTGCCAAGAGCATGACTGGTCCCTTTGGACAATTAAGCCAACCTATTACTGAGCAAGGTTTATGGGTGGAGGGGCCGACAGGCGTACAAATTGGTGATGCGGCATTTATTTATTACGATGCCTATACCACTCATCGTTTTGGTGCGCTGCGTTCGACCGATTTGGTTAATTGGGAGGACGTGTCGTCACAAATGCACTTCCCCGATGAGGGAACAGCACTGCGTATGCGACATGGCACAGTAATTCCTGTGCCCTTGGCATTGTTGGAGGCGCTGGGGTTTAACGCGGAGAATCATTAAACCTGAATTGCGGCTAACCGTTTTTAAGTGCGTCTTTTTTGGCTAATACATAAATGCCCAGGCCGGCGATGGAAAGCACCAGACCAACCCAACCGGTAGATGACCAACCCAGCCCCAGATCAATCGCCCAGCCGCCCAGCAGGGCACCAATCGCATTGGCAAAATTAAAAGCTGAGTGATTAAGCGCTGCCGCCAGAGTTTGGGCTTTGCCTGCAACATCCATTAACCGGATTTGCAGGGCAGGGCCAATGGCCACAACTGTGCCCACAAGAAATACATTAATACAGGCGATCCACAATACATGGGCGCTGGCAACAAAGGCGCCGAGCACCAGCGCTGACCAAATCAGTGTAATACGCACTGATTCCATGAGGTTTTTGTCCGCCATTTTGGCGCCAACTATATTGCCGGCCACCATACCTGCACCAAAGAGGGCCAGAATAAATGGCACTCCTTGTTCAGTGAGTCCGGCAAGTGCCATCAAGCTGGGTTTGACATAACTGAATACCGCAAACATACCGCCAAAACCTATGGCGCCTATACCAAGCGTCAGCCAGACCTGTTTGTTGGCTAAGGCTGCCAGTTCACTGCGTGGGCTGGCAGATTTATCGCCCGGAGTATCTGGTAGCCAATAAAAAATCATCATGACAGATAAAAATGCGATTAGCGCAACGAAAATAAACGCAAAACGCCAGCCTAACCATTGCCCCAAGGCGGCAGCAAGCGGCACTCCTGCCAATGTTGCAAGCGATAACCCGAGCATCGCCATAGCTACCGCTTGCGCACGTTTGTCTACTGGGACAAGTGATGCTGCAACCAGTGCCGCTATCCCAAAATAGGTGCCATGTGGCAAGCCGCTCATAAAGCGCATGGCCGTCATCCAGTAGTAATCTGCCGCAAATGCGCTGGCGAGATTGCCGGCGGTAAATAAGCCCATGAGTATCATAAGCATCAAGCGGCGCGAAATGCCGGCTCCCAGTAATGCGAGGATGGGGGCGCCCACCACTACACCCAAGGCGTAAGCGCTTATAGTATGACCGGCTTGAGGGATGCTAATAGCGAGATCGGTAGATACCTCTGGCAATAGCCCTATAATCACAAATTCACTGGTACCTACGGCAAAACTACCAACCCCCATAGCAATTAAGGGGCGCGCCACATCAATACTATTGTGTGGCGGTTCTATCGCGAGTGAAGCCTCGCTAGAACTTACTTCTAACATCTATTAATAACCTGAGAGGGGAAAGTACAAAAGGAAGGGAAACGAACGGCTATTCTAGGTTTTTATGGTTTTAATGACAATAAGTTTGCCTTTTATCTATCGAAGTGCTCAGCGTAACAGTGGGTGAGAGTGGTTCAATCGTAGATAGATTTCTTTTTCCACTTGGCATTCTCCTCTTCAAATTGCTTCCACTCTTTGCTGGTAGATGCGTCATCCGGTAAGGTTTTAGAGGCGGGAGTGACTGAAGGATTGCCGGTATTGGCCTCACCGCTGGCATCTGCTTTTTCTTGAAGCTTTGCAATTACTGCGTCCAGTTGAGTTATCTGTTTATCAAACAGCTGCTTGCCATTGCCGGATGTTAGTACTTTGCGAGCCAACCCATAGTGGTGCACTGCCAGGCGGATTTTGCCAAGTTGTTGTGCCTGACGGGCGTTAAATATATGGCCATCAACAGAGATCTGCAGCACCAGCCGGTTAATTTGATCGGTATATGCTTCGGTTTGAACCTGATTAATATTGTTGAGTACGACTTGTTGCGCAACAAATTTCTGTAGTTCCTGCAGTAGGTGATTAGCCTCTTTAATTTGTTGTGGGTTGTCTAATCTCACCTTGGCTGTGCTTGAGCTTTCCTTTTGTGCAGCTAGCAGGTTGGTGTAGAGGCTGAGGTTTTCCGCATGGCTAGGATCGCTCGGCTCAAGGCGAGACAATTGCTCGCAGCAATCGATCAGCGCGCGATAAAGTAGCCCGGTCAAGTCATTGGACAGGAAGCCTTGAGGAAAACCGGTGGCTAAATCCCGGAATGCATTGCGTCGTGCGCGCAGGGCAGTAATTAGTCTTTGGCGTTGTATGCGTTTTTTTTCGATGGAATGAGAGATAAACAGGTAGCCCGCCAATAAAATCAGCAAAAGGAAAACTCCGGCGATTACATAAGCAGACATGATGGTTTAAGAACCTTATTGATTAAATGCTGGGCAAACTTATGCGACAAGTATAGCACCGATAAAATTGGCGTCAGAATTTGAATAGGCGAACCTGAAGCGATGAGCTAAGTGCTTGTTTCCGCAATGATAAAAAAAGAATTAAAAGTGTTGACACCTACTGCATCCGACCCTAGAATGCGCCCCACTTCTGACGCAGACGTTAACTTGGAAAAGAAAACAAAAGCGTTTGAAGGTCCGGGGTCCCCTTCGTCTAGTGGCCTAGGACACCGCCCTTTCACGGCGGTAACAGGGGTTCGAGTCCCCTAGGGGACGCCATATAGCGGGAATAGCTCAGTTGGTAGAGCATAACCTTGCCAAGGTTAGGGTCGCGAGTTCGAGTCTCGTTTCCCGCTCCAACTTCCATACGGAAGTTATAAAATTTGTAAACTGTTAGTGAAGTGTATTTTATTGTTGTCGCTAGATAACGATCAAAATGTCCCCTTCGTCTAGTGGCCTAGGACACCGCCCTTTCACGGCGGTAACAGGGGTTCGAGTCCCCTAGGGGACGCCACATTTTGCGGGAATAGCTCAGTTGGTAGAGCATAACCTTGCCAAGGTTAGGGTCGCGAGTTCGAGTCTCGTTTCCCGCTCCAATTCCTAATAGTTTATCAATTTCCTCATGCCCGATTTATTATTCTGTTATTGTTTAGCTAGATTCAGCGTTTGGGTTAGAGTCTTGCGATTTCATAATTAGAATTATTAATTCTTCTGTTGCCACATCCTTGTGCATCTTCATCTATTTCTTGGTTCAGCGGCTGTGTTTAATGCATTCGCATTATTTTTGCTCGTGCTTCTGCATAGCTAAAAGTTTGTTGGCCTCGTTTGGCCTGTTCGCGCTGTTCATCTAACTGTTGAAATAAATTAATTTCATCATCTGGCATGTAATGTAGGCAGTCGCCGCCAAAAAACCAGAGCAGGTCTCGGTAAAGTAGAGGCATAATATGCGGATAGCTGCTTACAACTCGACAAAGTAAAGTCTGACCTTGGTCTAACCAATCAGCTGTTTGTGGATGAGTGATTAGCTTATTCAGTGCGATTAAAAACTCGCTATCCGTTTCATCGGGGTTTTCCAGGTTAAATGGAGGTAGTTGTTTAATCTGTGTAACAAATGCCTGCAGTAATTTCAGATGATAAAAGTAATATTCTTTGTCGTATGGGTTCTCTTCAATACTTGAAATCGACATACTTGGCCTTTAGTTGGGTTTGATTTTTTGTATTCACTATTTCCGCGAGGGATTATGACTCCGGCACTTTCACTCAGAAATCTGCGTAAAGTTTACAACGAAAAGTTTGAAGCACTAAAAGGTATTTCTCTGGATGTTATGCCGGGTGATTTTTTTGCGGTCTTGGGGCCAAATGGTGCCGGCAAATCAACCACTATCGGCATCATTAGTTCATTGGTCCGTAAAACAAGTGGTACGGTAGAGGTCTTTGGAAAAAATATCGATATCGATTTTTCTGCAGCAAAAAAATTTCTCGGCGTGGTGCCGCAGGAGTTTAACTTCAGCATGTTTGAAAAGGTGCAAGACATAGTATTGCAACAGGCTGGTTACTACGGAATGAAGTCAGCAGAGGCTCGTTCCCAAACTGAGTATTACTTAAAACAATTGAGCTTATGGGACAAGCGAGATACTGCTGCCCGTATGTTGTCTGGTGGCATGAAGCGCCGTTTGATGATTGCGCGTGCATTAGTGCATGGCCCGCAATTACTGATTCTGGATGAGCCAACTGCTGGTGTGGATATAGAGTTGCGTCGCTCCATGTGGGATTTTTTACGCGAAATCAATGCTGCAGGCACTACCATTATTTTGACCACCCATTACTTGGAGGAGGCGGAAAGCCTTTGTCGTAATGTGGCGATTATTGATCAAGGCTTGATTGTGCAGAATACAAGCGTGAAAAATTTATTACAGCAGCTCAATAAAGAAGTATTTATTTTTGATGTGCAAGAAACTTTGTCATCCCTGCCGGTAATCGAAGGTCACAGGGTCGCCCGAATTGATGATCATTCCTTTGAAGTGGATATTGAGAAAGGGCAGTCGCTCAACATGGTTTTTGAACAGTTAACAGCGCAGCAATTTCGTATTATCAGTATGCGTAATAAAGCAAATCGGTTGGAGGAGTTGTTCGTGTCTTTGGTGAATGCCAATAAAGATTCCTCCCAAGTTGGTAGTGAGGTCTAATTATGTCGATTAGTGAGCAGTGGATTGCTTTCATGACAATCCTGCGTAAGGAAATCAAGCGCTTTACCCGTATTTGGATACAAACTTTACTGCCTCCCGCAATTACAATGATTTTATATTTTGTGATTTTTGGAAAGCTTATTGGTAGTCGCATCGGCGATATGGCAGGTTTTAGTTATATCGACTTTGTTGCTCCGGGCCTGATTATGATGGCAATTATTACCAACTCTTACGCAAATGTATCTTCGTCATTTTTTAGTGCTAAATTCCAGCGCAGTGTTGAGGAAATTTTGGTGTCACCCACGCCCAACTATATAATTTTGTTGGGCTTTGTCATAGGTGGTGTGGCACGTGGGATGGCAGTAGGTATTATCGTTACGTTGATGGCGCTCTTTTTCACTGACTTAAAAGTGGCTCATTGGTTTATCACTCTATTCATTGTCTTGATGACATCGGTTTTGTTTTCTTTGGCAGGTTTTATTAATGCTGTGTACGCCAATAGCTTTGATGATATTTCTATCATCCCGACCTTCGTATTAACACCATTAACTTACTTTGGTGGGGTGTTTTATTCCATCAGTTTGTTACCTGATTTTTGGCAGCAGGTATCTATTTTTAATCCCATATTGCACATGGTAAATGCATTCCGCTATGGCATTCTTGGTATTACAGATGTGCATATTGGCGCGGCATTTGCTGGTATAACCCTGTGTGTGATTCTACTCTTTGTTGTAGCTTTACATCTTTTAAAAACAGGCAATCGCCTGCGGGCTTAATTAATATGTGGGGTATACAATGAATCTCAATCCACTTGGTCAGCAGACAGAGTACATTTCGGTTTATTCGCCGCATTTATTATTTCCTATTTCGCGAGCCGAATCTCGTAAACTATTGGGGATCGGTACTGCCTTGCCTTTTTTTGGGGAGGATATCTGGACTGCTTATGAGTTGTCCTGGTTGGACCCAAAAGGAAAACCAGTCGTTGCTATAGCGGAATTTTTTATTCCCTGTGACAGCGAGTTTATGATCGAATCCAAATCCTTTAAGTTATACCTGAATTCCTTAAATCAGACGCGCTATCAGAGCGTTGCTGAGGTGGAAGATTTATTGGTAAAGGATTTGTCGGCAGTCGCTTGTGCCATGGTAAGGGTTCGCTTGTACCCCTTGCTGCCCGCCCAAGCTTCGCATTGGCGGGCTCAACCGGCGCACTTGTTAAATGCGGTTAGCTGGAATGGTGTTTTGTTGGATGAATTACCCATTAGTGTGGACACATACTATCCAGCACCTGAGTTACTTAGTACTGCCAGCGAAAAAGTTAGCGAGTCTTTAGTAAGTCACTTGCTCAAAACAAATTGTCCTGTCACTGGTCAGCCAGATTGGGCGAGTATTTGTGTGAGCTATACGGGGTATAAAATCGATCATGAAAATCTGTTGCGCTATATTATTTCTTTCCGTGAGCATCAGGATTTTCATGAGCATTGTGTAGAGCGGATATTTAGCGATATCGCCTATCACTGCAAGCCTGAATCACTTACTGTCTATGCGCGCTACACCCGCCGTGGAGGTTTGGATATTAATCCATTCCGTTCGAGTGATTCTGAGGCAATACCTGCCTTGTTGCGCTTGGTGAGACAGTAGGTATTAGTGTACTTGTATAGAATAGGGCGCCAAAAAAGCGCCCTATTTTTTATTCAATAAAAATAAATTTTGCCTATACGATGACTTTATCTTTTAAGCGACTTGCAGCTTTTTCCAAGGTTTCAATCACTTTTTGTTTGTCATAGTTGCGCACTTTATCCATATCAAGATACATGGAAAAACCTTCAGCGCGGTCTTCAAAATAACTTTGGTTTTTTCCCATTTCCTTGCGCAAGTCAGCTACTTGATAAACTTTCACTGGCATTGAAAAACCTTTTACTATTATCTCACCTTTATCGCGACACATGACGGTATCTTTTACTAGTGACCAGGTTTCATGGGAGATTAGTATTTCGTCTGGTTCCGCCGCGGACTCCAAACGACTGGCCAGGTTTACTTGAGTACCTAAGACTGTGTAATCCAGGTGATTGGAGGTGCCAAAGGTTCCAACTGTGCAATAGCCGGTGTTAATGCCCATGCGGACTTGTAGGGGCTTTTTAATGCCTTGATTAAACCATTCAACTTGCATGGCTTTGATGCGCTTTTTCATTGCAATTGCCATGGCCACGCAACGTGTAGCATCGTCTTTTACCCCTTTGCTGCCACTATCGCCAAACAAAACCATAATACCATCACCCATGAATTTATCGATGGTGCCTCCATAGTGCGCAACAATTTTGGACATTTCTGTAAGGTAATGATTGAGTAGCTCGGTAAGTGCTTCTGCTTCAATTTCTTCAGACAGTTGACTGAAATCCTTGATATCTGAAAAGAAGACGCTGATGCGTTTACGCTCGGCTTGAAGATGCTTGTCATCGCCGCGGTTAATTGCCTGCCACACGGTTGGCGGAAGATAGCGCGACAGTTTGTAGGCGCGTATTTTGTGCCATTTTTGCTCATTTTCCAGTTGTTTTTGGCTGAGCATCATTTTATGCAAACGTTGATGCATATAAATGGCATAAACCAGAAAATAAGTAGCTACGCCAATTAAGCTAGCAGCGCTGATTTGGATATTGCTGGATAAAATCAGTTGGGGCTTGTGAATGAAAAGGCTGATAAGCACCCCGGCGGCGAAGGCAGTATTGTCCTCCAATAGCTTGCGTATACCACCACTAATCAGAGCATTAAATTGGATCATGGTTAAAAACATGACGCAGGGTAGTATGCTGAAGTCGGTCAGACTAAGAACAATACCGATGAGAGCGGCATCCACGTAAGAAAGGATGCGGTTATTGCGTGCGGCCAGTTCAGGGACTTGTTTACGGGTGAAAAAATAAGTCCCGTAAGCGTAGGCAAGCAGTAATACGATCACCCCAATGTAGATGCTGCTGGGTTTATGCCAATTGACAAATGATGCAAGGGTGCCTGAGGCTGCAAAACATATCAGCGCACGAAAATAATATTGTTGTACGGGTGTTTCCGTTTGCAGAGACTGCGATTCGATCTTACTGGTCATTGGATTAAGCCTTATTGTTTTGTGCAGTAAGTTCCTCCTTGTAATTGATTACTTCCTGCAATAAGCCGGGATTAAACGGGTTTTTGGCCAAAAAGTCCACCGCATCGCTGGATGCTTGCCATTTGTCATATTATTTGAATTTCAGTTCCAGGTATTTTGCCTCTAGCTCTGCATATTCTTTGCGCAGTTCGGTAAGCTCGGAATGTATCTGTGCACTGGACTCGCCCTTGTCTGTTTCCTGATTGGCGCTAGTGTTTTTGAGTTGATCGTTTTCTTTTTCCAGCTCCTCGATGTTTTCCAGCAGGTCTTTGCTTTCACGAGTAAAGTTGTGCAGTGTTTCTTTTATCCGTAGATTCTCTTCTTCCAAGTGATGTTCATTGTCAATTATGTCTTCCTGCATGGCGATTTTTTCATTAGCCTTGCTAAGTTCTTCCTCTAATAGCTGTACACAGGTGTCTGATTCCTGAACAAAACGTATTTGACGTTGAAGTTGTTGTTCCAGTTCTTTTATCACCAAGTCTTTTTCTTCCGCAGTAACTGCTTCTTCAAGTTTACGTTGCAAGTTACTAATAACTCTATACTGATCGGCAGCGACATTACGTAATTTCATAATCTCTTCTGCTGCGCGAGGATCTTGTCGGATAATATTGATGGTTTTGTTTTCGGTGGGTTGGCCGGTGATAGCATTATTTGTAGAGTTTATGTACTGGTTCATGTTCTGATAGCTATCGTTGTATTGCCCCAATAAATACTCGTAGTGCTCTCTATCTGTGATGCCATCTGCCATAGCGGACAGTTCGTTGTAATACTGCTGTGCGTTGGCCTGTGCCTCATTCCAGCGTTTTTCAAGATCAAAAAACAGCTTTTTGAACTTCTCCAGGTTTTCGGTGCGTTTTTTATAGGTTTCCAGCTCATCGTTATTTACCAATTCAGTGGCTGATGACGCTGTTTGGAGTAGTGGTTCCAAGGTTTGTTGAAAAATATCCCAATAACCTTCGCTGCCTTGAACTGCGGTTGTACCTAATTCTTCTGCGCGTAAAAAGGCATAACGTAAAGCAACGATTCGTTGGTTCAAGGGAACATCACTTGGTTGTATACCCGCAATATCACTGCGCGGAGCTAAGAGGTTGAATCTGTCTTGGGTTAGCTCAAGTTGTTCATAGATAAATTGTTTATAAGGTTTTGTTTCAGAATTAGAACTCGGGTTACTATTTTGGATAACGTCCATAAACTCGCGCAATTTTTGCTGTTGTAAACGCATTATTTTTTTTTGCTTGAGTACATTCATCAGCAGCGCTATCGAGGCTGCAAGCAGTAGTAGAAATGGTGTGGATATGGCAATTATTAATGTAGTTTGTTGCATAGATTCGCCGATAGTAAGGCTTGTTGTAAGTGTTTAGTTACGTTTCTTTGGGGTATTCAATAAAAACTATCTGTTGCCATAGGTAGGAATCAACTGAAAGTATGGTACATCTTTGCCCAATATTCGAATGGCGTATAGTGAGAGTTTAGAGTTGATGTTGAGCCATCGGCTATCAATGATAATCCCCGTGTTTACTTGAGGTAAAACTATGGATGCAATTGTTGCATTACACCAGCGTGTTTCGCAGTCTCGTTTGACTGCTCCGGCGCCTGATTCAGTCCAATTGGATTTATTGATGCGGGCTGCCGCACGTGCGGCAGATCATGGCAATCTTCAGCCTTGGCGTTTTCTTATTATTGAGGGTGAAGGTTTGATAAAACTCGGGCAGCTTTTTGCTCGTGTTGCAGCGGCCAAAAAACCTGATATCACCCAAGCGGAGCTGGATAGGTTTATCGCTATGCCACTGCGAGCCCCGATGATTATTGTCGCCATAGCCAAATGTCAGCCCCACCCTAAGGTTCCTGAAATTGAACAAGTTATAGCTGCAGGAGCCGCGACTCAAAATATTCTCAATGCCAGTTTTGCACTTGGTTTGGGGGCTATTTGGCGCTCCGGTGAAATGGCTTATGACGATACGGTTAGACAGGCCATGGGGTTGGCTAATAATGAGTCACTTAAGGAGCAGATTTTAGGCTTCATATACATAGGTACACCTGATGCTGATGCGCGTTCGGCTCGCCAAGTAAATCCGAAAGATTTTTTTGGCGCATGGACTGGCGAATAAGATTGCGTTTGCGAGCCTGCTTGTGTAAATTAGCGCGCCTTCGCTGGGGCAACAATAGAAGTTAGTCGAGCGAGCAACCGCATGTTTTGTCGGCGGTAGAATACGGTGAGATGTCCGAGTGGCCGAAGGAGCACGCCTGGAAAGTGTGTATACCGCAAGGTATCGAGGGTTCGACTCCCTCTCTCACCGCCATTTTTAAATGACAAATGAAAAATTAAGTCGCGTTCTTGTATGTGGTTCGATATACACTCAAGTTGATTGGTTTTTGTACATCGTTGATTTTTAAAGCATTATTTTGAAATTTCACAAAAGAAAAATCAAAAAATGCTTGACGAAGTAAGAGGGCGTCAGTAGAATGCGCGCCATTACAACGCACTCGTAGCTCAGCTGGATAGAGTACTCGGCTACGAACCGAGCGGTCGGAGGTTCGAATCCTCCCGAGTGCGCCATATGCAAAAGCCCGTCATGAAAATGACGGGCTTTTTTATTACCTCAATTTTACGCTTCAAATATTCTTATTCCCTAAAGTTGCTATTGCTAACCAGAAAAGTTTTGCTATACCGAAATAAGTGGCGTCTCTGTTGTTACTGTTTTTTATCAAGGGTTGGACATAAGCGAGGGTATTGTGGATCTAAAAGAGTTAATTGATAGCGCACAAAAATTGCCTAATATTCCTAAGGTTGTGCAGGAATTAATAGAAAGCTTTGGCGATGAAAATATCAGTGGCGATGAAATCGCCAAAAAAATCAGTTCAGATCAAGTTCTTACTGCCAAAGTATTGCGAGCGGCTAATACGGCTCACTATGGTGGAAATCGCAAAGTAGGTTCTGTGAATGATGCAGTGCTGATTTTGGGTTTTAATGCGGTTCGTACCCTGGTTTTGGCATCGGGTATGGTTGGTGTTTTTAAAGCGCCGGAGGGGTTTGATCTTCCTGCTTTTTGGCACAATAGTTTTGCAGTAGCTAGCACATGTAAATGGCTTGCTAAATTTTCAAGGGATGATGCGGAAACCGCATTTACGTGCGGCATGATTCATAATATCGGCGAATTACTTATTCATGTTCTATTGCCGGATGAGTGTATAGAAATACAAAAATTGGTTGATCGCGGTGCGCGCAACTCTGATATTGAAACGACCGTGCTTGGTTTTAATTTCCCTGAAGCTGGAGCAGAGTTAGCTAATCGTTGGAAGTTTCCTGAATCGATAGTAGAAGGTATTCGCTATCAATTAGAGCCACAGGCTACGCCGAAATTTTCCCGCCTAGCTGCGTTAGTGTTCATTGCAGATTATATAGTTCATGCGAATGAAAAAGAGGCGCCAGATTATTTGTTGGCTAACTTCCCGGATGAATTAGCGATGCAACTGGGTATTAATATTGAGAAGTTGCTTGAGAGAATTGAGGAGACTAAAGAGTTAATCGGTGGTTTTGATGAGTTGCTCCACTAAACAATAAAAATAAAGCCGCGAGTTGCGATATTACTTGCGGCTTTTTTCGATTTTTAGTTTCTGATATTAGTTTGGCGCTATTGGTTCGCAATCAATGCGTCTTGAAAGCACGCTTCTATTTCTGATGGTATCGTTTTGCGTTTAATGGCCTCAAAAAATATTTGTGCTTGCGGATATTGACGGCTTAGATACATCAACCATTGCTTAACGCGGTTGCCACAATTACGCTCGCAGTAGAGGGGTGTCGTGAGTCTGTAGTAGTCGTAAAGCATTTCACAAATTTCTCGCCAAGTAAGTGGTGTGTATTCATCGCCTTGGACATGAGCTTTGATTTGTCGAGCAAGATCGGGGCAGGCAAGTAGTCCGCGCCCAAGCATAGCATCGGCACCAGCAGATTCATCGCGGTAGCGCAAGTAATCGGTGACTGACCAAATTTCTCCATTACCTACCACGGGAATTTTTAATTCAGCACGTATTTTGGCGATGTAACTCCAGTAAGCGGGGGGCTTATAGCCATCTACTTTAGAGCGTGCATGGACGGTGAGTTCATTGGCACCTGCGGCTTCTACTGCCCGGGCGTTATCCAGATAGCTGCTGCGATCTTCAAAACCCAGGCGAATTTTTGCTGTCACAGGAATGTCACGTGGTACGGCATCGCGTACAGCTTTGATAATAGAGTAAACGCGATCCGGAGTGCGTAGCAAACAAGCGCCGCCTTCATGAGAGTTGACGGTTTTGGCGGGGCAACCAAAATTCAGGTCAATGGCTTTAGCGCCGTAGCGCACCAGTTCCAACGCATTGATTGCCATGGGCTCGGGTTTGCTGCCCAGTAATTGCACGCGCACCGGAGTACCGTTGGGTGTCTTGCAGTTACTCTCAAGTTCTTGTGCATACTTGTAAAAGACTTTGTAAGGTAATTTTTGATCGGTGACACGGATAAACTCCGTCACGCAACCATCCAATCCACCAATACGTGTCAGTATGTCGCGTACATGGTGTTCAACTACGCCCTCCATTGGGGCTAACATAATTCGCATGATCAACTCTGGCTGGCGATAAAGGTCGGCATTTTAACGGTTTTGGTTGATAATTGGCGCCGCCCTGCGTAGATTGCGCGGCCTTTTGCGGGTAAAACCTGCTTTATATGAAAAGAATGTCGAGGTTCTTGATGACTCAGCCCGGTTTCCACGATTTGATTAGCGATGTTCAGTTGCGCAAAGCCATAGATGCGCTTGGCTATGCAACGCCGACACCCGTTCAGCTGGCAGCTATTCCTGCGGCAAGCCAGGGCAAAAATCTCATCGTGAGCTCTAAAACCGGCAGTGGTAAAACGGCCGCTTTTTTATTGCCTGCCATTCAAGCAATGCTGGCCCGCACCAGTGTGAACCCTGAATCAACCCGTATGCTGATTTTGACTCCTACCCGTGAGTTGGCGCGTCAGATAGTCAAAAACGCTGAACAGTTGTTGAAGTTCACCAGCTTAAAAGTGGGAATGGTCTGCGGTGGTGAGGAATTGAAATACCAAAAGGCTATGTTGCGTAAGAATCCGGAAATTATCGTCGGGACACCCGGGCGTTTGGCGGAACATGTCAGCCATAAGTCTACTGAGTTTTCCGGATTGGAATTTTTGGTGTTGGATGAGGCAGATCGCATGCTAGACATGGGGTTGAGCGATGACGTACTCAAAATCGCCAACACTTGCCGCAACGAGCGTCAGACATTGTTGTTCTCTGCCACCATGGAGCAGAAAGGTCTGCGCCATTTGATCAAGCAGGTCATCCTGGGTGAAGCAGAAGAAATTTATATTGACGATAAACCCAATGCGATTGTGCAGCAGATGCTGATCGCCGATGATTTTAAACACAAAGAAAAGTTACTCTTGGCATTGTTGCAAAAAGCGGGTTTTGAGAAAGCCATTATTTTTACCAATACCAAAGCGCGTGCCACCCAGTTGGATAATTTTTTGCGTTACAACAAGTTTCGAGTCGGGGCGCTGCATGGTGATATCACCCAGGATCAGCGCAAAGTTACTCTGGATCATTTTCGTCAGGGGCGCACCAGTATTTTGGTGGCTACTGATGTGGCAGCGCGCGGCTTGGATATTCCCGGTGTTGAGTTGGTGGTGAATATTGATATGGCCTATTCCGGTGATGAATATCTGCATCGTGTGGGGCGGACGGGGCGCGCTGATGCAGAGGGAAGGGCAGTTTCTATGGTGGATGCCAAAGAGTGGAATCTCACCAAAAGTATCGAACGCTATCTAGGTGTGACCTTTGAGGTGATTGCTATGCCGGGGCTGAAAGGGAAGTATCAGGGGCCGGATAAAACCAAATCCTCAGGCAAGTCAGTAGGTACCAAAAAGAAAACTGCTGTGAAAGATAAAAAAGCAGAAGCCAAGCCCAAGGTGAAAGTGCGTGAACGCGATAAGAAAAACATCGGTAATCGACGCGTTCCCAAAGCGCTAGCTGATGTGCCTGCAGTGGATGGCTTTGCTCCGCCTAAAAAGAAAATCAGTAAGCAGCTGGATGATGGTGGCGAATAAATAATTACAGCCCTTGTTGGCTGTGCGCTTAATAAGAGGGTAGACGTTCAATTTTATTTTAAATAAGTGATTGATCTTTTCCTGAATAAGATTAATATCAAAGTCACAAGGGTGAAAAAACAAGTAATCCTTGTGGCTTTTGCATCAATTTGAAAGTTCGTACATTACTGGCTTTGCCAGCGTAGTCTTTCTGTCACACGTTTTTGTTTTACTCGGTTTGTTTTCTTGTTTTTATCTAGCGATTTTTGTTAGTTGTAAGTCGATAGTGGTAAATCAGTAAATAAAGGGGGTAATAGACATAATTCCGCAGCAAGTTTCACTTCCGGGGTAAAACCAACACAAAACTCTAGATGTTTTTGTGTTACTCACAGGCTTGAAGGGGATTTTTATATGGCGAAAAAAACGCATGCCAGACGTAGTGCGAACCACCATTCCTATGACGATACCAGCTTCTCTAGCTCGCGGCATAAATCGCGAAGAAACCAGCGAACTGATGACAACATCGTCGAAATAAAGTCCCGCTCCCAGCAAGTCGAAACCGCTTACTCTCCCCCTCGCTCCCCGCAACCTCTCCGCGCCAAGACAAAATCCCAGCAGCAATACATACAAGCTATTAATACACACATGCTTACTTTTGGTATTGGCCCTGCAGGTACAGGTAAAAGCTATTGTGCCGGTGCATTAGCGGCTGAGGCGCTGGAATCAGGCAGAATCGAGCGCATTATCCTTACTCGCCCTGCGGTAGAGTCCGGTGAAAACCTGGGTTTTTTACCCGGTGATTTGGATCAAAAGTTTTCTGTTTATATCGATGCATTTCGCGATATTTTGAATGAGCGCTTAGGTGCAGGTACCGTGGATTATTGCTTACGCCATGGTCGTATTGTGGCTGCGCCCCTGGCATTTATGCGCGGTAAAACCTTTAACAGCAAAACCTTTGTGATTTTGGATGAGGCCCAAAATACTACGCCTGCGCAGATGAAAATGTTTCTAACGCGTATAGGCGAGGACTGTAAAGTTGTTATAAATGGTGATATCCAGCAAAGCGATATTCGCGGTCCCAATGGACTTGCTGATGCAGTGGAGCGTTTGCGCGGTTTACCAAATGTGTATCTGCATGAGTTCGAACGCGATGACATTGTGCGCAGCGGTTTGGTGCGCGACATTATCGATCGTTACGAGTTGCCTGACGAAACTTAGTAATTACTTTGCTGCACCTTATTGTGAGTGATGGCGTTGACTGCCAAAACTCACACAAAAATAAGGTGCAGCTTAAGCATTCCTCCCGACTTGCTTATTGCAAAATGAGCCGGCATTCTGCGCCTGTGTTTTTTCTTTATTAGCTCCTTCCTGCCCGGTTTGCGCAATAGCAGCCGTGGAACAGCTGACGCTGTTAACTTTGATACTGAATTGTTTTTATGAATGCATTGTCCTGCCCCTTGTGCCGCCTACCATTAATATTAAATACCCAAGGAGTGGCTTGTGAAAGAGGGCATCAATTTGACCGCGCCAAAGAGGGTTACTTCAATTTATTGCCAGTTCAGCACAAGCACTCGTTAGAACCTGGTGATGCTAAACAACAGCTGGATGCACGCCGGCAGTTTTTGCAGGCAGGATTTTTTGCACCGCTTAAACACCAGTTACTGACACTCATACCTGGTACTACCAAAAGCCTGTTGGATATAGGTTGCGGCGAGGGTTATTTCACTAATGCGTTCGCTGGGGCATTACCTGAAGCACATATCTACGGTGTTGATATTGCCAAGCCGGGAGTGAGGTTGGCATCAAAGGCGGCAGGTTCCAAAGGCTTGGTGGGGCATTTGACCTATGCGGTTGCCTCCAGTTTTGATTTACCCCTGGCGGACGGCAGTATTGATGTTATTACCCGTATTTATGCGCCCAGCAAGGATGTCGAGTTATGTCGTGTAATGGGAACTGCTGGTCTCTTGGTTATAGTGGCGCCAGGTGATCAGCATCTGTTGGGGTTGCGGCGTCGCATTTACCGCGAGGTGCGACCACATCAACAGACATCCGTGCCAGAGGGGTTTCGTTTGGTGGGCGAGCAGCGTGTTACAGGTGATTTGGTTATCGAGCAGCCAGCAATGCGCGCTGCGCTATTGGCGATGACGCCTTTTGCTTGGCGTATCAATCAACAACTAAAAGCTGATTTAATCGATAATCTGTTTGAGGATCGGTTGGATTTTTCTATACTGATATATAACAAAATATGATTAGATTTTTAATTTCAATAGCATTACCTTTGGTTTCTTGATCTTTTTGTGACCTAATGCTCACTTTTGTAGCCTGGATTTCTCAAAGATGAGCGCAGATTAATAAGAATCGCTCCGTGCGATAACCTATGGAAACTCTTCATGGCTTGCCTCTCTATCCAACCTCTATTTCGCGTGTTACCAGGCTGGTTTACAGCCTCGGTATTAGTCTTGTCTATCCCCGTATTTGCGCAAGCTTCACCTAATACAATTAAAGAAGTCACTCAACAGGCGCTGGAAGCTAATCCGGAAGTACAGGCAGCCTGGCACGAGTTTAAAGCGGCGGCGCAAGATGTGCGCGTTGCCCGCGGTGGTTATTTGCCGACAGTGGATATAGGCGCTTCTGCAGGCAAAACCAACCGTGACTACGATGGTCGTGGCGTTTACAACACTACGCAGGGACAAATTACTCTGAGCCAAATGTTGTTTGATGGTTTTCGTACCTCAGGTGAGGTGGAGCGTTTTGACAGTGTGCGCCTGGTTCGCTACTACGAATTACTGAATACGGTCGAGTTGACTGCGCTGGAAGCAGTACGCGCATTTGAAGATGTAAAGCGCAACCGCGAATTAGTGGAGCTGGCGCGCGCGAACTACGCTAAACATCGCGATGTATTTGCTCAGATCGAAGAGCGAACTGTGTCTGGCGTTGGTCGCCGGGTGGATCTGGAGCAAGTCTCTGGCCGTTTGGCGCTGGCAGAATCCAACCTGCTAACCGAAGCGACCAATCTGCATGATGTAACCGCGCGTTATTTGCGAGTTGTTGGGCAATTACCGGCGGATGACTTGCAGCCTACGCGTCTTGCTGAGCAGCAATTGCCTGAGTCTATACGAGCAGCCTTGAGCTTGGCTTACCAAGGCAACCCTGGTTTCCATGCTGCGATTAAAAACATCAGCGTTGCCCAAGCGGCCGTAAAAGTAGATCGCGCTGGTCATTACCCCAAGGCCGAGTTGCGCGCGCGTCAAGTGACCAGTCGCAACCAGAATGGTTTTGATAATCGTGTTGATCCCAGCAGTTACGGCGATGAAAGTGCCGTTGAACTGGCGATTACCTACAATTTATACAGTGGTGGCTCTAATCGCGCGGCCATTCGTCGTTCATTGGAATTAGTGAATCAGGCTAAAGATTTGCGCGATCAAGCGTGTATCGATTTGCGTCAAAATACTCAAATTGCCTACAACGATGCCTTCCGCTTAAGTGAACAATTAATTGCATTGGAGCAGCATCGTCTTTCAAGTGACAAAGTGCGTACTGCCTATGCCGAGCAATTCAACATCGGCCAGCGCACACTTCTGGATGTGTTAGATGCTGAAAATGAATACTTTCAGGCCAGTCGTGCGCTGGTAATTGCGCAGGGCGATCTGGAACTTGCCCATGCGCGCGCACTTGCTGCTATGGGTAGTCTCCTGCCGGCAGTCGGTGTGGTGCGCGATGGCTTGGGAATATTGCATGATCTTAAAGTTGAAGATTCACTGAAAATTTCTGAATCAGCATGTCCGGCTGATGCCCCTGTTGCCATGGGGCGTGAGGATCTGATCAGTGAGCTAACCCCATTGAGCGGCGATGCGCTGTTTGACTCGGGCAGTTCCGAGCTGAAACCAACGGCTGCCGCTACACTGGATCGCCTTATTAGCTCTATCAAAGCTACCAAAGGCGTAGTGCAAATTACCATTGAGGGGCATACCGACAGCAGTGGCACTGATGCGCTTAATCTGCCGCTTTCCAAAGCGCGTGCACAGCGCGTGCGCGACTATTTTGTCTTAAACGGTTTGGAAACTATTCCGATGACGGTGGATGGTTTTGGCGCCTCGCGCCCAGTGGCGGAAAATGCTACCGATGCTGGCAAAGCGGCTAATCGTCGCGTTGATGTCACAGTGACACGCAAGCAGTAAATTTGCATCGGTTGCAAAATGATTTGCTAGGCTTGAGCGAATAGGGCGGCTGCAGCTGGCCGCCTTTATTATTCGATAGACCCGCCCCGGAGCCAGAATGACCCCCAATGTTCAACCCCTATTGGATTCCCCTGCTGCAGCTGCTGGCCCTTTGCTTGAATGTTTGTTGTTGGTGGCGCGCGCACACCAGATTACGACTACCCGGGAGAGCTTGTTGGCAGGCTTACCGCTCGAGAGAACAGGCCTCACTCCCTCGCTTTTTTCACGCGCCGCTAAACGTGCCGGCATGACCAGCAAAGTGGTGTCCCGCCCGCTTGCTGAGCTGAATCCCGCGTTGTTTCCAGTGGTACTTCTGCTGAACAATAATCAAGCTTGCGTATTACTGGAATCAAGCAGTAGTGATGCCCGTGTGGTTTATCCTGAGTTGGATGAAGCTGTGGTAGCCGTGACTTTGGATGACTTGGCAGCAAGTTATAGCGGTCATGCCATTTATGTGCGTCCACAAGAAAAGTTTGATGCGCGCGCGACCGATATCGCCAAAACCACTACGCAAAAAAACCAACAGTCTCATTGGTTTTGGGGTGTCATTAGCGAATACAAATACCTTTATCGTGATGTGTTACTCACCGCACTGCTCATCAATTTTTTTGCGTTGATTTCGCCACTGTTTGTGATGAATGTGTATGACCGCGTAGTGCCTAACCATGCAACTGATACGCTGTGGGTTTTATCCTTTGGAATGCTTATTGCGATCAGTGCCGATTTTGTATTGCGTATGATGCGTGCATGGTTTGTCGATTTGGCTGCAAGCAGGGTGGATGTCACCTTATCGGCCGTTATTATGGAGCGGGTGCTGGGCATGAAACTGTCGGAGCGCCCGGCATCAGTCGGTTCTTTTACTTCCAGTTTGCAATCGTTTGAATCTATTCGTCATTTCATTTCTTCTGCCACCATTCTGGCGCTGGTCGATTTACCCTTTGTGTTGCTATTTTTATTGGTGGTGCTGTTGATTTCCTGGCCACTGATTCTGCCGATTATTGTGGGTGTGTGTTTAGTGATTATTTACACCGCCGCCGTACAGAAAAAAATGCAAATCCTTGCAGAAAATTCCATGCAGGCATCGGCACAACGCAATGCGACATTAGTGGAGAGCGTCGCGGGTTTGGAGACAATAAAAACCTTGGGAGCCGAGGGGCGCATGCAAGGGATTTGGGAAAAGGCCACGCTGGTGCTTTCGCGTGTGGGTGTAAAAATGCGGTTATTGTCCGGCTCGGTGGGCAGCAGTACCTTGTGGATTCAACAGGTGGTGTCGGTCGTTATTATTATTGTTGGCGTCTACCAGATTATTGAGGGCAATTTGTCACAGGGCGGGTTAATCGCTGCTTATATGCTTGCCTCGCGCATTATGGCTCCGGTAGGGCAGACTGCGGGTTTACTAATGCAATATCACAGTGCTGCCACTGCATTAACTGCGCTCAATGAAGTAATGGCTAAACCGGTTGAGCGCCCTCTGGATACCCAATGGATTAGTCGACCGCGCTTGCAAGGGGCAATTGAATTTAAAAAAGTTGCGTTTAAATATCCGCAGGATGAACGCGAAGTATTGCGCGATGTGTCATTCAAAATTAATGCCGGTGAGCATTTGGCTATTCTTGGGCGCAACGGTTCGGGCAAAACGACGTTGGAAAAATTAATTGCCGGTTTGTACGAACCCAGCGCAGGCACCTTGCTAATTGATGGTATCGATATTCGCCAGCTGGACCCCGCCGAATTACGGCGCAACATTGGTTATGTGTCCCAGGATGTAAATTTATTTTTTGGCAGCTTGCGCGATAACATTGCATTAGGTGCGCCCCACGCAAATGATGAAGCTATTTTGGAAGCGGTGCGTTTGAGTGGTTTGACCGAGTTTGTAAACCATCACCCTATGGGGCTGGCTATGCCGGTAGGCGAGCATGGCCAATTGTTGTCTGGTGGTCAGCGTCAGGCAGTCAGTATTGCGCGCGCTTTATTGAATGATGCGCCGATCATATTGATGGATGAACCAACCGGTTCCATGGATCACACCAGTGAAGAGGAATTCAAACGCAACCTGTTGCAGTTTGCCGCACACAAAACCCTGATTGTGATTACGCACCGCACCTCCCTGTTGGAACTAGCGGAGCGCATTATTGTGATTGATAGCGGCAAAATTGTCGCCGATGGTCCAAAAGAGCAGGTGGTAGAAGCTCTGCGTCAAGGGCGTATCGGGAGGGCCTCCTGATGCAATCAACGGCGCCGCTCAAAAAATCCCGCGATAAAATCTGGTTCGAAAAACTGGGTCGTGCCCTGGATAAATTAGGGCTGCCCGCCAGCCGCTTAATTGACAAGCTTTATGCACGTTGGCTTGACCCCATCCATGAACAGCCTAAAGATTGGGTGACTGATTCGGATTGGGCCAGGCTGCAACAAGAGCCTATAAAAGCGCGGGCTTTGTTGCGTGTTATTGCGCTGATTGTTCTATTGTTACTGCTGTGGGCCGCCTTTGCGCCGCTGGATGAAGTGGCGCGCGGCGAGGGGAAGGTAATTCCCTCATCGCAGCTGCAGGTCATTCAATCCTTTGATGGCGGTGTAGTACAAGAAGTGCTGGTGCGCGAAGGGCAAACCGTTAACAAAGGTGATTTGTTATTGCGCATAGATCCCACGCGCTTTATTTCCACATTTCGCGAAAACCGCGCGGAATATTTATCACTGCAAGCCCGCGCTGCGCGGTTGCAAGCTTTAACCACCAATACTCAACTGGTGTGGCCACAGGATTTAATGGCAGATGCACCGGATATTGTGAATCACGAGCGCAATTTGTATGAATCCAATCGCAAGGAATTGGATGAGCAGCTTGCGATTGCGCGCAGTCAATTGGATCAGCGTGCAGAAGAATTAAATGAAGTACGCGCAAAATTAACCCAGGCGACGCGGGCCTTGGAATTGGCTACACAGGAGTTGGATGTAACCAAACCGCTGCTTGCCAGTGGTGCGATTTCAGAAGTGGAAATTTTGCGTTTGGAAGGTGAGGTGGCGCGCGCGCGCGGCGACCGTGAGCAGGCTTTATCGCAGGAGTCGCGTTTATTACTGGCAGTGGAAGAGGCCGAGGGAAAATTACGCGAAACCGAACTGATGGCCAATAACAAATGGCGCAATGAATTATCGGATGTGCTGGCAAAAATAGCCGCGCTGAGCGAATCCAGTACCGGACTTGCCGACAAAATAAAATACGCAGAAATACGTTCGCCAGTGCGTGGCACAGTGCAGCGGGTGTTTACTAATACTGTAGGCGGTGTAGTGCAACCGGGGCGTGAGGTGATTGAAATGGTTCCGCTGGATGACCAGCTAATTGTAGAGGCCAAAGTCTCTCCCAAGGACATTGCGTTTTTGCACCCTGGTCAAGAGGCGATTGTAAAATTTACCGCCTACGATTTTGTGGTTTATGGCGGTTTGCGCGGCAAGGTGGAACACATTAGCCCCGATACCATTACCGATGAAAAGGAGCGCACTTTTTACATAGTGAGAGTGCGCACCGAGCGCGCTGGTTTTGATCCCACGCTGCCGATTATGCCGGGCATGATGACTCAGGTAGATATTCTCACTGGCAAAAAAACGGTCTTGGCTTATCTTCTAAAACCGGTTTTGCGCGCCCAACAAAATGCTATGACGGAACGATAATGCCTCAATTGTTTGTTGCTCCTGCCACTGTTCAATCGCCGCACTGGTTACAAGCTTTTCCTGATGCCCGATTGGTGAACGAGATTGGCAATTCGAATTCATCAGACCTGGTGTGGCTGTTACTGACGGGAGCGGAAAGTATCGCCCGGATAAAATATCTGGCCGATGCGGGTATCAATGTAGTTGCCATGACGGCAATCGAACAAACCAGCGAAGCGCGTCAGGTATTGGCAGCGGGTGCGCGCGGTTATGTGCATTATCTCGCGGTGCCCTCAGTGCTGGAGCAAATTGCCCAATCAGTGACTCTGGGTGGGGTTTGGTTGGGTGCCGATTTAATGCGGCAATTGATTCTGGGTGCACAACGCTTTTCTACTGCTGTGGATTCTGCCTCTGCCACTAAAGCCAAGCTCAGTCTCCTGACTGGCCGCGAGCGTGCGGTTGCCGAGCTGGTGGCAGCGGGCAAAACCAATAAAGAGGTTGCTCGCGCCCTGGATATTACCGAGCGCACTGTTAAAGCCCACTTGGGTTCCAGTTTTGAAAAGCTGGGGGTGCGTGACCGGTTACAGCTGGCGCTGGCCTTATCGAGCTAATTCCGCTGACTTACTCTCTTTATCAAGCTTGTGTCTTATTGCTTGATTACCCTGCCTTGCCGTTTTTAGGACGCTTCTGTATTTAAAAAATCCTGCTTATTGTCCTTTGGTCCAATGGCGTTAATTTCAACTGTCGCTAGACTCCACATAACATCCCTTATTGTGCGCTGGTTCACTTTTTATTTTGGAGTCAAGTATGAGCAATGCCGTAGCCACTGTTGCGTTTCTTCAAGGTCAAGCTTGGGCAAAAGCGCCCGATGGCAGCCTGCGCCCGCTAACTCTGGGGGCAGTGCTCAACGACAATGAAATTATCGTGACTGCAGAGGGCGCGCGCGTTGAGTTGGATATAGGTGGTGTCGAACCCCTGATTATTTACGGCGGTCAGGAAGTGGCGATGAGCCGCGATATGAACCCGCAAACCGCGACCTCCGCAGATGAGGCGTTGCTGGACGATGCCAGTGTGGATCAAGCCCTGGCGATTCTCGAACAAGAAGGCGATTTGTTAGAGGAGTTGGAGGAAACTGCCGCCGGTGATAATGCGGGTGGTGGCTCTGATGGCAACAATAGTTTTGTGCGTTTGGCACGAATCGCTGAGTCCACAGAGGAGCAAGATTTCAGTTACAACAGCAATAATGAGGTGCAGGTTGGGCAGACAGAAAACGATGGCGATTACGTCAATCGTGCCCCCGAGTTGGCTGATCAAGTGTTTGGTACCAATGAAGATACGCCATTGACTGGCCAAATTATCGCGACCGATATAGAAGGCGATCTATTAACCTATGCGCTAGCGAGCGGCCCTGCAAATGGCAGCCTGCAGCTGAACCCGACTACCGGCCAGTTTGTGTTTACCCCCGATGCCAATTACAACGGCCCCGATAGTTTTGTAGTGACAGTTACCGATAGCCGCGGCAATAGCAGCACCGCAACCATTACGCTAAATGTTGCGCCAGTAAACGATAATCCAGTCTCTGCCGACCAGAACCTTATTACCGATGAAGACACCCCGGTGAGTGGGCAAATCGTTGCCAGCGATGTCGAAAATGACACGCTTTCTTACAGCCTGACGGGCGCACCGGCAAATGGCCAATTGGTATTGGACCCCATCACTGGCGCTTTTACCTATACCCCGAATGCCAATTTTAATGGCAGCGATTTCTTTATTGTCACCATCAGCGACGGCAATGGCGGCACGACTACCAGCCGTATCAATATCGGTGTGACACCGGTAAACGATGTGCCGGTGAGTAGCGACCAAAACCTGACCACCCCTGAGGATACGCCAATCAATGGTCAGGTAGTGGCGAGCGATGTGGACGGTGACAGTTTGGGTTATCTGGTTTCTTCGCCCGCAGCGAGCGGGACAGTTACGCTTGATCCCGCCACCGGCGCTTTTACCTATACCCCGAATGCCAATTTTAATGGCAGCGATTTCTTTATTGTCACCATCAGCGACGGCAATGGCGGCACGACTACCAGCCGTATCAATATCGGTGTGACACCGGTAAACGATGTGCCGGTAAGCAGCGACCAAAACCTGACCACCCCTGAGGATACGCCAATCAATGGTCAGGTAGTGGCGAGCGATGTGGACGGGGACAGTCTGGGTTATCTGGTTTCTTCCCCCGCAGCGAGCGGGACAGTTACGCTTGATCCCGCCACCGGCGCTTTTACCTATACCCCGAATGCCAATTTTAATGGCAGCGATTTCTTTATTGTCACCATCAGCGACGGCAATGGCGGCACGACTACAAGCCGCATCAATATCGGTGTGACACCGGTAAACGATGTGCCGGTAAGCAGCGACCAAAACCTGACCACTCCTGAGGATACGCCAATCAATGGTCAGGTAGTGGCGAGCGATGTGGACGGGGACAGTTTGGGTTATCTGGTTTCTTCGCCCGCAGCGAGCGGGACAGTTACGCTTGATCCCGCCACCGGCGCTTTTACCTATACCCCGAATGCCAATTTTAATGGCAGCGATTTCTTTATCGTCACCATCAGCGACGGCAATGGCGGCACGACTACCAGCCGCATCAATATCGGTGTAACACCGGTAAACGATGCCCCTGTAGCCAACAATCTGAATCTGACAACACCGGAAAACACCCCGGTTAATGGCCAGATCAGCGCCAGTGATGTGGATGGCGATTCGCTCAGCTATGTCACCCAAACATCGCCTTCAAACGGTACTGTCAGTATTAATGCTACTACTGGCGCCTTTGTTTACACACCAGGCGCGGGTTACACCGGCAGTGATAGCTTTGTTATCCGCATCAGTGACGGTAATGGCGGCACTACGACCAGTGTGGTGACTATCGGGGTAACTCCGGTTGCTCCTCCGGCCAACAATGCTCCAGTTGCCAGTGATTTGGCACTGACTACCGACGAAGATGTACCTGTGAATGGCGCCATTAGCGCCAGCGATAGCGACGGCGATAGTCTGTCTTACACAGTCTCCAGTGCGCCGGCCAGTGGTGTAGTGGTACTGAATCCCGCCACCGGCACTTTTACTTACACACCCAATAGCAATTACTCCGGCAATGATTCCTTTGTGGTTACCGTCAGTGATGGCAAGGGCGGCACTACTACCAGCACCGTGACCATTGGCGTGAGCCCGATAAACGATGCGCCTACCGCCAATAACGACACGGCGGTTGTGAATGAAGGCGGCTCTGTAACAGTAGCGGTGCGAGGCAACGACACTGACCCGGAGAATGACCCCTTAACGGTTATCGGTGTGACCCAAGGCGCCAATGGCTCCGTTGTTATTGATGCTGTGACTGGAAATCCAATCTACACCCCGAACGCTGGTTTTTCCGGTAACGACAGCTTCACCTACACCATCCAGGAACCATCGGGTGAGACTTCCAGCGCAACAGTCAATGTAGTGGTTAACGCCAATGCGCCAAGCGTGCTGTTGCAAGACCTCAATTCCGGTCCTGAAGATAACGACGTCACCGGCAACGTGCTTACGAATGACACAGACCCTGACGATACCCTGACAGTTACCAGCTTCCAGGTAGCCGGCTTGGGCAACTTCAGTGCCGGTCAGACGGCGACTATCGCCGGTGTAGGAAGCCTGCTACTGAACGGCGATGGCTCTTACCTGTTCGAGCCAGAGGCTAACTGGCATGGAGCTGTTCCCCAGGTTACCTATACAACCAATACAGGCTTCTCCAGCACCCTGGATATCACTGTGACCGCTGTGCCCGATGCACCTGTAGCCGTGGATGATTTCTATACCATCAATGAAGACGATGTATGGAGCACGCCTATTTCGGCTCCGGGTGTGCTCGCGAATGACTTTGATCCTGATGGTGACTCAGTAAGGGTTTTCAGTTTTAGCAATGCCGCTAATGGCACCTTGAGCGTTGTTGGGGGGAATTTGGTTTTCACGCCAACCGCTGAGTTTAGCGGCACAGCGAGCTTTGATTACTTCATCACCGATGACAAAGGTGGTGTGGATAAGGGCACTGTATTTATCAATGTAGTGGCGGTTGATGATCCAACACTGGCGATTGACGACTTTAATACTGTTGCCGAAGGCAATAATGCCACCGGTAATGTGTTGACCAACGATGTTGACCCGGACACCACTCCCCAAGTGGCCAGCTTTGTTATCAATGGCACAACCTACAATGCCAATGAATCGGTGAACCTGGCTGGAGTGGGTACTTTCACCCTGTTGGCTAACGGCGACTATACCTTTGTGCCTGCCGATATTAATTTCAACGGCGCAGTGCCCACAGTGACCTACACCACCGATACCGGTGCAAGTGCAGACCTCAATATCACCCTGACGCCAGTAAATGACGCACCTGTGGCGGTAGACGACACCTTTACGATCACCATGAATACCACGCTATCGCTGCCTATGCCTTTGGCGATTCTGGTCGCTAACGACACCGATGTGGACAACGATGCATTGCGAGTCACCACAGTGACCTCTGAGTCAAATGGCACCCTGCAGGTGATTGGTGGAAACCTGGTGTTTACACCTACACCTGGTTTCACTGGCGTTGCCAGTTTTACTTACATTGTGACTGATGATAAAGGCGGGTTTGATTCAGGCAGGGTCAACATCAACGTAGTGGCTGCGCCAAACCAAGAACCAGAAACTGATGCGCTCAATGTCACTGGCGCGGAGGATACGCTGGTTATCATCAACCTGGCTGGCACCGATAGCGACGGTTCGGTTGCGGGCTATGTGATCAAATCCCTGCCTGCCAACGGCACCTTGTATAGCGATGCTGCCATGACAACCGTCATTGCAGCCGGTGACCTGGTTACCGGGCCGGTTTACTTCATGCCTGCGGCTAACTGGAATGGCACTACCGGATTCAGCTATGCCACTCGCGATGATGAGGGCGCTGAGGATGCCACCCCGGCGGATGTGACGATTAATGTGACGCCCGTGGCAGACCCTGCAGTGTTGGGCACCGGTAGTGGTAGCGTGAAAGAAGATACACCAGCGCAGACCAGCGCCAGCGGTACGCTCAGTATTGTTGACCCCGATACCGGTGAAGCGAGCTTTAATACCCAAACCAACACGGCGGGAACTTACGGTAACTTCTCCATTACCAGTGCGGGGGTCTGGACCTACAACATCAATAACAGCCTGCCAGCTGTGCAGCAGTTGAAGGAAGGCGAAAGCAGAACCGAGACATTTGCCGTCACCAGTCTGGATGGCACCAGTACCAGTGTCACTATTACCGTTACAGGCACTAACGATCTTCCTGTTGCTTCGGCGGATAACGCGAGCGTTGTGCAGGGTCAAGTCCTCACGCTTACACCAGCGGAATTGCTCGGTAATGATACAGATCCTGACGGTGACACCCTATCGATTGAATCAGTACAGGGTGCAGTAAATGGCAGTGTGGTAGTGCAGGGCGGCAATGTGGTGTTTACCCCCACAGCTGGCTACAGCGGCCCGGCATCCTTCACTTACACCATTAGTGATGGAAAGGGTGGAACTGCAACGGCGCAGGTCAATATCAATGTGACCCCTGTGAATACACCGCCAGATGCGGTTAACGACAATCCTGCTGGCGGCGCAACGTCTACTGGCCTTCATGCAGAGTATTTTGGTTATCGCCAAGGCACAGATGGTCTTAATCTGGCATCGTTGGGGCAGGTGAAAAATTTCATTTCGGCGCGCCCAGCGGATGCCACATTTACTGCGACTACGCTTAATTACAATCCGGGTAGTGCCTTTAATAACAATCTTGGGAATGGCACTAACCTGCAGGCTTTCCTGGGTAGCGATGCGGCGAGCTTGAGCAATGATCCGGCGACAACCAGTGATGCGATTATCCGCATGAGTGGTTTTGTTGAGCTTGCTGCCGGAACTTACAACTTCCGGGTATTAAGTGATGATGGTTATCAAATCAAAATTGATGGCGTTACTGTTGCCGAAGTAGCCAGCAATCAAAGTGCGGCTACCCGTATTCACCCTTCATTTACCCTTTCCACCAGTGGCCTGCATACCATTGAAATTGTGTACTGGGATCAGGGTTACTACGCCCAGTTTACGGCTGAATTGAGCAATGATGGTGGTCTGAGTTATCAGCCATTTAATGCCTTTAACAGCTACAAAACGGCCAGTCTGGTAGCCGTGGAGGACACGCCATTTACCATCAGTGCGGCGACATTACTTGCCAATGACACCGATGCCAACAGCGATACCTTAAGTATTGTGAGTGTGCAGGGGGCGGTAAATGGTTCGGTTGCTCTGGTGGGAGGTAACGTGGTGTTTACACCCGCAGCCAACTATGCGGGGCCAGCATCCTTTACCTATACCATTACGGACGGAAAAGGCGGCTTCGATACCGCGACAGTGAACCTGATGGTATCGCCAGTGAACGATGCACCGGTGGCAGCAAACGATAATTTGATTGCGGCGTCCAACCAGACCCTGACTATCGCGCCGTCAACCCTGGTGGGCAATGATGTCGATGTGGATGGCGATGCTCTTCAGATCATCGCTGTGAATAATGCAGTGAACGGTACTGTGAACATCAACAGCAGTGGCAATATTTTATTCACTCCGACAAGCGGTTACGAAGGCAGCGCGAGCTTTACTTACACCGCACGCGACGATGGCGGTATCACCACCACCGCGACAGTTAACCTTGCGGTAGGTAGTGCGAGCGCGCCATCGGTAGTGGTGAGCAAGTCGCTGGTCGCCGTTGCACAGGGCACCGGTGGAACCAGTGTGAAGTTCCCCATTATCACCAAGCTGGTGGATACCGATGGTTCAGAAACACTGTCCATTAAGGTCAGTGGTGTGCCCACGGGTTTAAGCTTTAATGCCGGCACTAACCTGGGTGGTGGTGTGTGGCAATTTACAGCGGCCGACCTGCCCAACCTGATGTTGAATTTGCCGGGCAGCTACACCACCAACTCAACCAATCTGACTGTACAAGTCACTGCGACCGAAGCAAATGGTGGATTCACCGCCACGACATCGACAGTGGTTAATCTCAAGGCGGCCTACACCACCGTAGATTTGACCACCACCGAGTCCGGTAATTACACCGGCTCTTCAGCCAGTGAAAATATTCAGGGTGGCGCGGGCAACAATACGATTAACGCCAATAACGGCAATAATATTGTGCGTGGCGGTGGGGGTGATGACAACCTGAGCGCAGGTTCCGGCACAGACATCATCTACGGCGGCAGCGGCAACGATGTGATCAATGGCGGTAGTGGTAATGACCGTCTGATTGGCGGCGCTGGCAACGACACCATGAGTGGAGGTAGTTCGGGCGAGAACTTTGTGGATGTGTTTGCCTGGAGTCTGGGCGATCAAGGTACTGCAGGTTCACCCGCAGTGGATACCATCCAGAACTTTTCCACCTCAGCACCGGGCAACAATGGTACTGGCGGGGATGTATTGGATCTGCGCGATTTGTTGCAAGGCGAATCAGTGGGTGCATCAAATAGTGCGGGCAACCTTGCTGATTATTTGCATTTTGAAATCAGTGGTAGCAATACGGTAATTCATATCAGTCACACCGGTGGTTTTAATGGCGATTCGCACTCGGTAGGCTCAAGTTTTACCAGCAGTGCCACGACTCAGCAAATAGTACTGGAAGGTGTAAATTTGCAATCGCTGTACAGCGGTGCAACCACTGATCAGCAGATCATTACCCAGATGCTCAACAACAATAAGTTGATAACAGATTAAGCGCTAAACATAAAAAATCCCGCCACTCACTGGCGGGATTTTTTATTGTGTGATGTCGCCTGTCGTTATTTTGTGTGGAGTTTGTATGTTTATAAAACGCGATGAGCAAGGTGTGATTATTGCGCTCAGTAAAACTGCCAGCGCCGAATTTACCGAGCAATTACCTGATGACGATGGGCAACTGCTGGCGTTTTTGCACAGCAGTAAATCCGCAGAGCAGTTGGCGCTGGAGCAAACCGACACGGCCATGGCACGGGTACTAGAGGACGTGGTGGGTTTGTTGGTAGAGCAGGGCGTGATTCGATTTACTGATTTACCCACGGCCGCGCAAGACAAATTGCTTGCACGACGTGAGTTGCGTGGCAAACGCCAGGGTATAGATCTGCTGGACGATGGCGACCATTTGCCGCTGTAGTGTTTATCCTGCAAACTATTTTCATTCTAAAATTATTTTTATCTTAAAAATTATCTTTTTTAAAATTACTGTACAAAAGGCCCTGTGACAGCATCTATTCCCAAGCCGAACAGGGTCTGTTGTTCAGCAGCGGTTTGCACTCCCTCTGCAATCATCGTCAAGCCAATGGAGTGCCCTAATAAACACAGGCTTTGCACAAATGCTTGGTTACTGTTGGTGGTATTTATATCGCGAATAATGGCGCTATCAATTTTCAAAAATGCCAAGCCCATTTCTTGCAGTTGATCAAAGCGAGTGAATTCCAAACCAACGTGTTCCAGGCCAATTAAACAGCCAAATTTGCGCAACTGGGTGATAAAAATCCGTAGTTCCTCAGGGTGGCGCAACACGCAGCTCTCGGAAAACTCCAACCATAAAAAGCGAGCAATTGCCGGGTGTTGGGCAATTAATTCCAAGGCTTGTTCGCGGAAGCTTGCGCTGCATAACGCGGCGCTTGATACATTAATCGCCATGGGTTGTGGTAGCTGCGTGGCGGTGATGCTTAATTGGTTAAGGGCCAAGCGCAATACAGCTAAATCGATGTTGGACATAATGCCCAGCCGCACCGCCCAGGGAATAAAATAGCCCGCTGTTTTTTGCTCCTCATCCAATTGCAAGCGCACGGCGGTTTCATCGTGAATCAGCTCGCCCTGTTGGTTGCGCACCGGGAACTTAACCAGCGCAATATGCTGATGTGTTAAGGCATATTCGATAGAGTCGCGCCATTGCCCCAGATTCTTGGGAGTGGAATGTGGGTGCCCCTCGGGGCGAATAATTACCGCGCGATTGCCCTTTACTTCTGCTTCAGCAAGGGCGCCATCTAATGTATGCAATAAATCGGTACGCAGATCTCCCTGCTGGAAATAGCTGAGTGCCATAGGCAAACCAATTTGGGTATAGCCTGTGGCAATTAGTTGAAAATTTAATTGTTGGGATATTTCGGCACCCACAATATCAATTGCGATATCAGTAGGAATCAGCAAACAAAAATCGCTGCCATTTAACCGGCCTGCATGGCTGCCTGGATAGCGTTGGTTAATGTCCCTGAATACGCTGGCAATCGCACACAACAGCTGATCGACTTGGTGATGCCCCAGTTGATTATTTAATTGCTGAAGGTTCATTAAGCGCGCAATTACCAGCACACCTCTGTCTTGTGCGTCCTCATTGGTTAACTGCGCGTCAAACAAATGTAAAAAATGTGTGCGATTGGCAATACCGGTAAGCGGGTCCGTTTGCGATTCGCGCCTGAGCAATTCAAGTTGTCGAGCCTCTTTTTCCAACATCTGCTTTACGCTGTTGGACAAACGATTCATCGCACGTACCAAGCGTTGAAACTCTTTGGTTTTAGGTTCTTCTGAAACAATAAAGCGCCGTTCGCCAATCGCTTCTGCCTGACTGACTACTACATCCAGCGGGCGTGAAATATATTTCAAAACGATACTGCCAATCAGGCCGCTCAGTAGAGTTGCAAACAAAAACCACTCCAGTAAATCGCGGGTGTTTTTCCACAGTGCTTCCAGTGCATAACCTGAATGACTTTTCACTACCAGCGTACCGGCTTGCTGCCAGCCGTCCTGAATTTGCGCAATGCCCGGTGCAGCATCAAAATTCACACGCTTGGCAAACCATGCAGGTACTTTTTCTGTTGGTTGCTGGGTTTGATTGTCGTTGTCGTAGCGGCGCGCAACCACTGCTTGTTTATCAGTGTTTTGAAAAATAATGTATTCGTAATGCCCCGAATCAAATTGGGCGCTAATCAGCAGCTCAAGCGTTACCGGATCTTTATCAGGCATTTGCGAAATAGACAGGGCCAATGAATTGGCATTGTCGATATTTTTCAGGCGCAATTGCTCTTGCAGATAGGTTTTGGCGGTGAGGGTGCTGATGACAAAATTACCACCCAGCGCCAATAACAGCAGGGATAAAATGCCGATCCAGAGTTGTTTAATTAATGACATGCCTATGCCTTTCATATTCAAGGATTTTTAAAAACGTTAGTAGCTGACTTGCGCTGTAGCATTAAAATCCTTGCTCGCGTATCCGCGCTAATAAATCCCGCCAGCGCGATAACCGTGCAGTCGGGTCCGCTTGGGACTGCACACTGTTGCCCACCCATAATCCTTCACTGTTAAAACTGAACACGGGGCGTAAGTCGGGCCTTTTACTGGCCGGTTCTATACGCCCGATTAAATTATCCAGAATCAAGGGTTCTGCAGTTGGACTCTGGTAATAACCCAGAACCATATGTGCCTGAAAGCGTTTACTTTGCTGGCCGCCGATTTGCGCGCGCACGTAAATCAAACGCAATTGGTCATTGGCAAACCCCAGTTCCAACAGGCTCAAATATTTGGCAATGGTGAAGTCCTCACAGTCGCCAGCACGCATGCCCATGGTTTCCAGGGGAGTTGCCCAGTAATCACTTTTTTGCCAAAGGGTCACGTCATCGCTATAGCGAATATGACGATTAAAAAAATCATTTACCCGGGTAATTTTTTGTACATCATCCAAGGTTTGGCTGGTGTCCAGCATCTGGTTCCATGCACGCAACAGACCGGCGCCATCCTCACCGTAACGGCTGTGCATCACCTGCTGCATTTTTTGTGATTGGCGCTCTGCCGCGACAAAAAAAGCGGCAGTAAATAAGGTAAAAAATAACAGCCAACAGCCAATCACCCGGTCAAACCATCGCCGGGAACCTGATAAAAAAGAGGAGGGCTGCTCAGCGATGAGCGCCAAGGTGCGGACCTTTGACAGTGGAAAATTCGGGTGCTTGAAGAGCGCAGTGAACGGGCATGGCGGTTGGCTAATTGGCACAAGTTGCCACTAGTATAGTCAGCTTGCAGGGAATATTTTCAGAAAAAACAGCGGCGATGTGTAAACGTTTCCATTTAACTAACAGTGAATTGATAATTCAGTTGCATGAAATTTATGCAAACTTGCATACGTATTCAGTGAAATCCTTATGCGTGAATACGTATGCAGCGATTTGCCTCACTGAGGTTTATCTCTTCAAATGGCCTTTCCAATAATTTTAATAACGGATAGGTCAATTATGAAACACAAACTCGTCTTACTTTCCATCTTGCTGGCAACTTCTGCCAGCGCCCAAGCGGAATGGTTTCTGCGCGGAACTCATAACAATTGGGCAGCCGCCCAAATGAATCCCGCTGGCACCAACACCATGGAATTAACCAATGTGGTTTTCAGCAGTGCTGGCAGCATCAAGTTTGATCGCTACGGTGACTGGTCAGAGAACTACGGGGTAGGTGGTCGCAACGGTACTAACATTGCCGTGGCGCAGGGCACCTGGAATATCAAGTTTTTTACCGATACCAAAAACTGGAACATCAGCGCTGTTACTCCACCAGCAGCCTACCACTTGCGCGGCACGTTTAATGGCTGGGCAGAAGGCACACTGATGACCCGTGTAGGCACTACCGATATTTACGAAAGTTGCCAGAATTTTGTGGGCGGCGATGCCACCGGTGGCCCGCGCTTCAAAGTTGATCCTAATGGCGGTTGGGGAACTGATGCGGTGCCGGCAACGGATTTCACTGTCTCGGCTGGCTGGGTAAAAGTCACCTTTAACGGGAGCACTAAGGCAATTACCACGGCACAAAATCTTTCGGCCAATTGTGGTAGCGCTAACATCTCTAGCTCTTCACAATCGTCGTCGTCAACCAGTTCTTATGTATCTACCTCAGCACCGACAACCTCCAGTGCAAGTAGTTCATCCAGTGCGCCGGCGGTAACTTTCCATTTGCGCGGCACTCACAACGGCTGGGCTGAAGGTGACCTCTTCACAACGCCAGCGGGCACCAATCAACTGGAAGCCTGCCGTAACTTCACTGCGGGCGATGCCAACGGCGGGCCGCGCTTCAAGGTTGATCGCAACGGTGCCTGGGGTACAGATGCATTCCCATCCGTCGATCAGGCCGCAAGTGGCTGGACACGTATTGTGATCAATACCAGCAGCAACAGCCTTGTTAGCGTTACCACTAACCTGGCATCTAACTGCGGTTCAAGCAGTTCAAGCTCGGTGTCGTCATCTTCATCCAGCAGCTCAAGCAGCAGCGCGCCAGTGGCCGACGATTTCCGCTCGCGCACTATGTACTTTGTGTTTGTGGATCGCTTCGCCAACGGCAACACCAGCAACGACAACGGCACTAACCCTGTCGCGACTTCCACTGTGAAGGGCGCCGGTGCTCAAAGTGAGTGGAAGAAGTACTGGGGTGGCGATATCCAGGGCTTGATCTCCAAACTCGACTACCTGCAATCACTGGGTGTGACCGCGATCTGGGTAACGCCGCTGGTGGATAACATCAATGTGGGCAACGAAGGTGGCTACCACGGCTACTGGGCGCGCGATTTCTACTCTGTCGATGAACATCTGGGCGACTGGGCGTTAGTGGATGAGCTGGATGCCCAAATGGAAGCTCGCGGTATGAAACTGGTGTTGGATATAGCCCTTAACCACTCCAACCAGGATGACCAGTACGAATTCGGTGCACTTTACAAAGAGGGTGCATTTATCACTGATTTCGCCAGTGGCAAAAACACCTGGTACAACGCTAATGGCGCTATTTCAGACTGTGGTGATACCAACCCGGCCACTACCTGTAACGGTGAATGGGATGATCCCTGGTCGTTCCGCAACAAGAGCCTGTTCAACCTGACCGATTTCAAACACGGCACCACCAGCAATTCACTGGCGGATCAGTATTTGATTGACGCGGCACTCAAGTGGATGGATCACGGTGTGGACGCCTTCCGTATCGACGCGATCAAACACATTGAGCCAAGCTTCATCAACCGTTTCAGTGCAGCTGTACGTGCCAAAAAAGCGGACACTTACATCTTCGGTGAGTGGTACAACGCCGGTGCGGGTGATTCAGTTTCCATGACCTTCCTCAACGAGCGTCGCGGTTCTGAACTGCTGGATTTCAAACTGCGCGATGCGATTGAAAATGCGATTGCCGGCAATAGCACCATGATCAACCTGAGCACTCACATCAGCTCCCGTGCGGCAGCGATGAATGGCTTTGAAGATCTGCAGGCGATTTTCCTGGACAACCACGATGCCACCCGCACCAGTGTTTATCTGCAAACCAGCGGTCTGGTTAACAGTAACCGCCCAGGTAAAGGTATGGCTAAAGCCTTTGCCGATGCACGTCAAAACCTGGGTATGGCGCTGGTGATGACTTTGCCTGGTATCCCTACTATCTATTACGGCACCGAGCAAAACTCCACCTGGTTTACCGCGAATGGCGATGGTCAAGTGGGGCACGACCCATACAACCGTGAGCAAATGCCTTCGTTCAGCCAAACCACGGCGGCGTACACCATGATCAGTGCCCTGGCCGAGCTGCGTAAAAACAGCCCAGCTATCCAACGTGGCACCTATGCCGAGCGTTGGGTGAATGCGGATGTATTGGTGTTCCAGCGTCAGGAAGGCAGTGATTGTGCGGTAGTTGCGGTAAACCGTGGCGCGGCTACCAGCATCACTGTACCTAACCTGTGTTTGGGTAACGCTGCCTACACCAGTAAAGTGGGTAGTGACATTGTGAACGTAACCAGCGGTACGGGCACTTTTAACCTCTCCCAGAACGAAGTGGTTGTACTGCATTAATTGCAGCGTTAGCCACTCTCGTTTTACCTCACAAAAGGGTGCCCAGACGGGCACCCTTTTGTATTTTCTGGCTGACCGGTTCTTTGTTATCTGCCTGCAGCCTGATTGGTTGGCGCGGTGATGAGTCCCGATGTAAGCCATCCTTAAGCTGGCACTCAGAGTAATTTATGAAAGGTGCATTTGGGTGTGGTATTTCCCTATTGTTTCTATGTTGCACACCTTGTGTTACAGCGTGAGCCAAGTCGCGTTTTGCTGTCACCCTTCTTATCAAACGGAGTTGCACTTGGTTTTTTTGTTACTTCAAAAAGTGGGATTTTTTATAGGTGAAAGTTCGAATATTTTTTCATCGAAGTTACCCGCACTTTGAGCTTTTTCAGGCGCCAATCCCCCAATTGTAATTGCCTTAACGATTTATATACTGGCCTTCGCTGCAGCGACTGAATCATAAATTCCCTCCTACTAACGAGTCATAATAATCATGAATAAGTTAACTCTAGTGAAAAGAAGCGCCTGGGTAGCGCTAGCCTGTCTTGGGCTATCTACCCCAGCGAGCGCGGTGGTATTTCAGGCCGAGAATTACAATTCGTTTTACGACACTACACCGGGCAATACCGGCGGTGTTTACCGCAGCGATGCGGTGGATATAGAAGCCACCAGCGATAGTGGCGGTGGTTACAATGTGGGTTGGATTGCCCAAGGCGAGTGGTTGGCGTTTAACGGCCTGAATATCCCAACCAGTGGCAGTTATATAGTGCGTATGCGCGTTGCATCGGCATCGGGCGCCACTGCTTCAGTGGATTTAAATGGCGGTGCGATCCAGTTGGGCAATTTTGCGATTCCGGCAACTGGTGGCTGGCAGAATTGGACAACGGTGACCCGCACAGTGAATTTAAATGCAGGCAATTACAGCCTGGGTGTGTTTGCGCAAACGGCGAACTGGAATTTCAACTGGATTGAAATTGTCGCCGACACCACGAATAACACCAATTTGCCAACTGCCTACCCCGGCTACACCGGCGTTTACTCTGGCTACACGCTCAAATTGGACGAACGTTTCAACAGTCTCAATACCGCTATCTGGGCAAAGGGTGATGGTGCCGTGGGTAATGAATCCATCTGCCGCTTCCAGCCCCAGGGTGTGCAAGTGGTGAACGGTAATCTGGAATTGGTGGTGCGCCGCGAATATGTGCCCGGCAGTTATTCCTATGATCACAAATCAGAAAAAGGCCCCTATAACTTCTCTTGCGGTGAACTGCGCACCCAACCCAATAAACGCATCAAATATGGTCGGATTGAAGCGCGTATCAAAGCGCCGGCACGCTCAGTGGCAACGGGTTATATTTCATCGCTCTTCACCTATAAACACGAAGGCTCTCCGCGTGAGTGGGAAGAGATCGATGTGGAATTGGAGGGCGGTCGTCCGGATAAATTCCAGGCCAACCTGATTTATGGCGTAAACGTTGTAGATTGGAATGGTACTCGCCAGTGGGGTGCCTGGGAGCATAAGATCGATATAGCGCCGGCTGACCAATGGCGTGTATATGCCATCGAGTGGACACCCACCGGTATCAAGTGGTTTGTGGATGGCGTTCTATTAAAAACCCTCAACCAGGACTGGCTGGACTGCAACCCTTCCTGTGTTCCACCCCAGGTTAGCTACACCCCGGTGCCCAATGATTTAACCGAACTTATGATGAATTTCTGGATTCCTAACGATGGCATCCAGGACGTATTCGGCGGCAACAAGTACGGCAACGTTTACCCCATGGTCACCCAGTACGATTGGGTGAGGATCTACCAATTGAATACGCATCCGCTGACTAATTGGTAGTTCGACTAACAACAAAAAAGTACGAGAGTTATCAACGGCACTGACGATTAGTCAGTGCCGTTTTTTTATGGATGAAAAAAGTGGAGCGAAAACCCAGTGTGAAGTGTCAGTTTAGGTGGTCATCGATGGCGCCGAATTCCCACTTCATCACTTTTGCATCAATGATTAACAAAAATGACAAAGTGGGACGATTTGTCATTCCGGCCTAGGTAAATTTGCATCTGACTATTTGGTTTTTTTAAGATCAAACAGTAACAATAAACTTGATGAGCGGATCTACCCGATGGAAATTACTAACGAATTAAGCCCCGAAGAATGCACCTCCATGAGCGATATCCGCACAGAGATTGATCTGCTCGACCGGGGCATAATCAGTTTGATTGGCCAGCGTGCCAAATATCTGGAGGCGGCCGACCAATTTAAAACTGCCGAGATAAATGTTCGCTCACCCGAGCAAATCAAAACCATGCTGCAACAGCGGCGTGAGTGGGCTAACGCCGAGGGCGTTAACCCGGACATTATCGAAAAAATCTATGCCGATCTGGTCAATCATTTTATGCAAGGTGATTTGCTAATCGAGTAAGACCATAAAGCTTTCTACACATGCAGCTCGCCATATTTAGCGGGAGCTAACCTGAAATTCGCCTGCCAGCTGGTGCAACTTGGTTGCTGTATTCTTCAGGCGATCAGAGCTGGTTTGCAAAGCGCGCACGACTTTACTCATGGTGTTGTTGGCACTACTTAGCTCATGCACCTGCTCGCCGTGCTGCTGGCTGTTGTGGTCTATGTGATGAATGATGTCGAACATACGCTCCACTATGTCGTGCAATGGCTTGTTGTCGGTAGAAGCTTCTTCCGCCAAGCGCAAACTGCGATCCACTTCGGCGACACTGGTTTCCATATAGGCTGCCGCGCGTTGGGATTCGCTGCGGATCGCTTCAATTTTCTCGCCAATTTCCTGTGCCACTCCCGCTGTTCTTGCGGCCAGGCTGCGCACCTCGTCCGCGACCACTGAAAAACCGCGCCCGTGTTCGCCGGCGCGCGCTGCCTCGATGGCGGCATTTAGCGCAAGCAGATTGGTTTGGCTGGTGATGTCGCTGATCAGGGAAATCATATTGCCGATTTCGGCTGTGCGCTCATTCAGGGTGTGGATAGTGCGCGCCGAGTTATCCACCACGTCGCGAATGCCCTGGGTGCCGGTGCGCACCGATTCAAACTGGCTGCGCGCCTGCTGCACCACTTGCTCCATCATTTTTTTCATATCGCTCGCAGTGCCCGAGGCCTTGCTGATTTCTTGCAGCTGGTCGCTCACCAGTAGCAGCATCCGCTCCATGGCGACCGATACCGATGAGGAAGACTCATTAGCTTGATTGTTGTGCGCCAGCAGCCGGTCGCTGTTTTTCATCACCTCATCAGCGGCGCGAATCACCTCGCCCACAATATGATCCAGGTTATCGATAAAACTGTTAGTCCAGCGGCCCAAATCACCACTTTCGTCGTAAGCGAGTTTTTGGGTATCCAGGCGCTGCCGCAAATTGCCGCCACCTTCGGCAATGGTATGGATCACCTCGGTCATTTTTCCCAAGCGACGGGCTAATTTGCGCGGGCCGCGTTGGTAAAAAACAACTCCACCAACTACCAGCACTAACAGGGTTAACAAATTGATCACGCTGTGGGGCAGGTTGGTCCAATAATCCAACGCGAGGTTGGTTGTTACTCCAGCACCTACGCAAGCACTGTAGATACTCATTAATTTAAAACCCACCGAACGGTGGCGATAAGTTTCTTCCAGGTCGGCTTCGCACATCATGCCCCAGGTATCCTGGGAACCTTGCAGGCTAAAGGTCACACCTTTACCCACGACCGGAATATGGCGATAGTCGGAATAACCGGGGTAGGTGACAAACAAATTGCTGCCCTTGCGAATGGTTTCGCGCACTCCCGGGTGCAATTGGTTAGTAGCCGGGTCGGTAAAGCGGATTTCAAACTCGGTGTGCTGCTGGATTTTTACCGTGCCCCAATCGGTATGCACACCCGAACTGAGGTTTTCACCGTGGGAGAAAGTACTGTCCTCAAAGCGTGAGCGGGAGAGGGCGGTGCCCGGTTTGATGGAGGGATCGAATACCGGTTTCACCATAAACAAATAGTTATCGCCAGATTCGTTAAAAATATGCCCGGCCTCGCGCTGGATCAAATCGCCAAGAACATCGTTGGGAATACGTGCGCACAAACAACCCTTGCCGCCATCGTTGAGGGTAAATGGCAAGTAGAACATCAAGGTGACCTGATCGTGGAACGCAGAGCTGCGCTTGCCTACAGCCAGGGTTTGCGGGTCTTTGTAGGGGCCGTGCAAAAAAGGCTGTTGCAGGCCAAGGTTAAGGGCCTTGCTGTCCAGATCCTGCAGATCGATACGCGCCCGGTAAGTGGAAGCCAGGGTTTTGCCTGAGGCATTGACCACAAACAGCTCAGTCACATCCGCCATGCTTGTATAGTTTTTGCTCAGGATTTGGCTATAGTCATCATCAAGTGCCTGCAACTGGCTGCGGCAGGATTCTAACTGTGTCCACTGGCGTTTTACCCACTGCTGTAACAACTTCATGCGGGTATTGGCGATACTCTCAAATGTCTGCTCCATCACCGGGTAGCGATGCCTGTTTACCCAGCAGGCCCAGCCCATCGCCAGTTTGCCGGTTTTGCCAAACCAGGGTAACCAGCTGCGCTCGGCGGAAGAGAGCGGCATAAGTTGGCTTTGTAATCCGAAAGAGGCGTCGTGTGCGTGTTGTCTGGTCAAGGTAGGAGTCTGCTGTTGAAGTAGTGGTATTGGCATTGTCAGTAGCCTGCGTTGAGCTTCAATGCGTATTTTGTTTAGCGGAGCAATGCGAAAACTGCGCCATTGGCGCGAAAATCATCTATTCGCCGCCTAATTGGTATTTTTGGCACCAATTAAGGGCGATTTGATGTTTTTTATGGTGCATTAAAAATAAGTTGGATCTTTTTGGGTGCATAAAATTTAATAGGTAGGTTTTATCTGATTATTAATGCGCCTGGCGCAAAGGAGTAACCATGAAGCTGTTTTATCGCCTTGCTGTTGTTGTGATAACTGTCCTGGGGTTACAGGTATCCAATGGATTTGCCTGTACACGGGTGGTTTATCAGGGGCCAGAGCAGACCATCATTACCGCCCGCTCCATGGACTGGCGCGATGAAATTCCTGCAGACCTCTGGCTCTTTCCCAGGGGCATGCAACGCAACGGCATGGTGGGTGAAAACTCTATCCGCTGGACGTCACGCTACGGCAGTATTGTCACCAGCTCCTTCGGGGTAGGCAGTTCAGACGGAATGAACGAACAGGGGTTAGTGGCTAACTTGTTGTGGCTCGCGGAATCTGAATACCCGGTCTTTGATGGTCGCAAAAAGGGGCTAACTGTCGCGGCTTGGGTACAGTATGTGTTGGATAACTACGCCACGGTGGAGGAGGCCGTAAAAGCGCTGCGCAAGGAACCTTTTGTAGTGGTATCCGCCAATATTCCCGGTACCGAGCGTTTTGCGACTTTGCATTTATCGCTGTCCGATGCCAAGGGCGATAACGCCATCCTTGAATATGTGAAGGGCAAATTAGTGATCCATCACGATATGTCCTACAAAGTGATGACCAACTCCCCGATTTTTGAAAAGCAACTAGCGCTCAACGAATACTGGCGCAACATTGGTGGCACTGTGATGTTGCCGGGCACAAATCGCGCGGCCGACCGTTTTGTGCGCGCGTCTTTCTATGTGGATGCCATTCCCCAAACCAGCGATTCCCGCATCGCCCTGGCCAGCATGTTCAGTGTTATCCGCAATGCTTCCGTGCCCTTTGGTATTTCCTCAGAGCAGGAACCCAATATTTCCTCCACCCGCTGGCGCACAGTGGCAGATCACAAAAACCGTGTTTATTACTTTGAAAATGCGCTTACACCCAATACTTTTTGGGTGGATATCAAACAGGCGGATTTTCGCCCCGGCGCGGCGGTAAAAAAATTAAATTTGGCCAACCATGAAATTTACACCGGCAATGCACTGGCCCAGTTCAAACCATCCGAGCCATTTGAGTTTGCCGGTTTGTGATGGATTCTCGTTTTAATTACCGCGCAGCAATTGCGCCAACTCGCTGAGCTCCGGGTGCTGGCGAATGGCGTTAACCACTAATTTGGACATTGCCTCGGCACCTTTTTGTTGAAAGTGGGTGCCGTCCGGCAACCGGGTGCTGCCACCCATAGTCTCCGTGTAATAAGGGTTGATACTTTTATCCACCACCAGCCAATAATTTTTCCAACCTGGGTCGCCCACTTGATTGGCGAATGCTTCACTAGCGCTAGCCAAATCGATTAGCGGTAATTTTTCATCGCGCGCCAAATCCAAAATGGTCTGTTTGTAATCGCCCACAAAGGCGTAATTGCTGCCGGGTTTGTGATGGGTGACATGGCTATTTATGACCGGTGTTGTCTGCGCGCCGTTTGCATTCTTTATGCGTGCGGTGGGGGTGAATATCACCGGATGCGCTCCGCGTGAACGCGCGATGTTTACGTATCGCGCCAATGAATTATATAAAGACAGTTCAGGTTTGCCCGCCGGGTGTTGGATTTTACCGGCGGCGTTATTGGGGTAAGTACAAAGATTTTGCACATCCGCAAGGCCGCGTTCAGGGCGTGCTGCATCGCAGCTCTGGTCGTTGTGCCCGTGGTTGATAAAGACGTAATCGCCGGGTTGGATTAGCGGTTCCATTTGTGCAAACCAGCGGCCGTTATAAAAATCCCGCGAGCTGCGGCCAGCGCGTGAACCCACAACGACTTTTATATTGGCTTTGCTATTAAATTCTTTTTCCAGCATTTGCGCCCAGCCCATGCGCGGAAAACGCAATTGCTCGTACACCGCTGAGGTGGAATCACCCACCACAAAAATCCGCAGGGTCGCGTTTTGAATCGCTTTGTGTTCTTCACGCGCGCGCGCAAAATCAAAGGGCTCATAGGCGCCGCTACTCATTAAACCCACCAGTGGGCGAAAGCTCACATCGCTCAGGGTAGTGTGGCCGGTCTGCCCGCTGTTGTTATCGTAATTGCGGTTGTGATTGAGCAGGCTGAGCAGCTCCACCAATTGCGTATTGCGATGAATCGGGTAGCTAGCCGGGTCAAAATCGGCACTCTTGTTCACTCCTGCCAACCGCAAGGCTTGGTGAAAACCCTGCTGCATTTCACGTCGCGCCTGGGCGACAACGGCTGGGTCTAACGCGGTGATTTTTGCTGTGTCCACCCACTGCTGCGGGCCAATAAAACCAAGGCTTACCGCAATATCCGAAGCGATACGATCGGTGAGTGGGTTGATGTTGGCGATTTGTTTAGGCGAAATTGTTTCAATCACCGCCGCCATGCATACGGGGCGCAAACTTGTGTTTTGGGCGCAGTCTTTTGCCTCGCCACCACTGACAACCGAGACCAACAATGGCGCTTGTAAATCCGTGCGCGAAAAGCGGTATTTGCCTTCCGCATTGGTAAGTGTATGCAGTTGTGTTCCGCGCGAATCTATAAGTGTTATGTGGGCGTTAGCGAGCGGTTTTTTCTCAAAGGCAGTGCCGCTTATTTGGCTGCCGGATGATAAGGATTGACAGGCAAACAGGAGGCTGCAGAGCGCTGGTACTACAAAATACAATTTCTTCATGATGTAAAAATCTTTGCTTTGGAAAACGAAAATACACATCCGGTATCAAACCTGTTGATTCCCGTTTTGACGTGTAAATGATGAAGTAATTGTGAATTCCAAAGCCGAAAGTTAGCGATTATTGTTAATAGCAGTTGGTTGGGGTGCAACCTGTAGGTTATCGCTTGAGCATAAGTTAACAATAAAACGCGAAAAATCCCATCGATATTTTGCATGAAAAAATTATGTGCGCTGTACCAGTGCTCGCAATAACCGCAGGCTCCGATGGAATTTAAACGTTATTCCATCAGGCCAGCGAGCAAAGCAAGTAGGTTAATTAGAGTTTTTTCATCATACATACTAGTAAGCGGTTTGCTATTGAAGCCCGAGCGTAACAATAAATACTGATTGGCCGATTAGATTAACTTCTGCTTTATCAGTATCCAATCTTTCTGTTTTGGTTTTGGGTGCTATGTTTTGGGGTGAGGCAAAACTATTTTCGCTATTTAATCCACTCGCCGCTAAATAAGTAATGTTTGCAATAGACTTTAGTTGGGTGTTTGGAATATTAAAGGCGATCTTTTGTGTGTCCTTACCGGTGTTTACCAATTTAATAATCAGTTGTTTTTTTAGGCTATCAAGCATCGCGGAGGCATAAATATTATTCTGCCCGGTAAGGGCGGCGCCCTTGTGAGTGATATTAATTAACTCGCTCCCTTTATTGTTGGCAAATAATTTTTGCACCTGATAATTTGCGGTAGCCAATACTTCCAGGTTGTTGAACCAAATCATGTTGGGCGACCATTGCCATGCTTCGGTATGTGCCATGAGCGGTGCGTAAGATGTCATTTGCACCACATCAGCATTGCGTTCAAGGCCAGTCATAAATGCGGCTTCAGCCAAGGCCGTTTCCCAGCTGTTTTTGTTATTAGGGTTTACTGTTGCCACACTTTGCGCGGCGTATTCACCAACAAAAATAATCGGGCCTTTGCGATCATAATTGTCGTAACGCGCGGCGTTATTTTTGAACCAGTCAATTGGCTGGTAATAGTGTTCATCAATAATGTCTGCCTTTAATTTTTTCAATTCTCGGTGAGCATATTCAAACATTGGCCCATCGGCAAAGGGGCCAGAGCCGGAAATCAGGATAATGTCCGGGTATTTTTCTTTTAATACTTTTTGGAATATTTTAAAGCGTTCTATGTATTGCGGCCCCCACTGCTCGTTGCCTATGCCGATGTATTTGAGATTGAACGGTTCGGGGTGACCCATGTCTGCACGCACTTTGCCCCAAACGGTGTCAGTAGTGCCATTGGCGAATTCCACCAAATCAATCGCATCCTGAATATAAGCGTCAAGCTCGGAAACAGGCACCAGTTCGCCGCTATTGAATTGGCAAGCAATACCGCAATTGAGTACCGGCATAGGTTCTGCCCCCAAGTCTTCGGCAAGCAGAAAATATTCATAAAAACCCAAACCAAAACTTTGGAAATAATCAGGCGTAAGCTTGTGGCTAAACTCGGTGTTCCAGCGGCTGATCATGGTGGGGCGGGTTTCGGGTTTGCCCAGTGTATTTTTCCACTGGTAGCGCTGGGCGAGTGTTCGCCCCTCGATAATGCAGCCACCGGGAAAGCGAAAAAAGCCTGGTCTAAGGTCAGCCAATAATTGCACTATATCTTTGCGCAACCCATTTTCCCTGCCTTTCCAGGTGTCTTTGGGGAATAGGGAAATCATGTCCAAATCCACGGTGCCTTTTCCGTCAAAGCGTAATTTGAGGCTGGCTTTTTCTGCTGTTGCGCTTGCCGCCAAGGTGGTTTTGTATTGTTGCCAATCGGTTTTACTGAGCGCCACGGAACTGCTGGCTAGTACCTTTCCTTTTTCGTTTACTAACTCTGCAATCAGGCGCTCTATACCTTGATCAGGTTTTGCTGCGTAAAAAGAGAGATTGTAAGTTTCGCCTTTTCGAATCCCCATGCCGCGAAAACCGTTGTTGATCAAGTGGTAATTTTCGTCATTGAACACTTTTACCCTTAACACGTTTTTGTTGGTTTGGTTTTGCGCAAAATGCAGTGTGTTAGCAATGCCGGAGTTCTCGTTAGCAGAGTAGGGATCGGTTGCGGGTTGTGACCAGCCCATCATGGGTTGATCAAACTCAAAAGAGCGGTTTTTTACCAGCTCTGCATACAATCCACCATCGGCAGCAAAATTAATATCTTCAAAGAAAATGCCGTACATAGTCGGCTGAATGTTGGCGATAGGTGCGGGGTCTATATCCAGTTGTAGTGTTTCTTTTGCGCTAACCGCATGGGGCTTTATCAAGTAAAACGCAAAAAGAAATGCTGAAAGCACAAGAGTGCCAAGGCTGCCTGGCTTTGTGGTGTGGTAAGTCATGCTGGTCGCTTCGCTGTTGTTATTGATAGTAGTTACTGAGAGTAGTCATTGAGAATAGCTGCTGAGATTAGTTATTGGGTTTGGAATAGTTGCCATCAGATGCGATGGCTGGTCCTGAGTCTGTAAAGCTTGCGAGCGAAAGTAAAGTATCAATTTCTGTGTAAACAAAAATTGATACTTGGGGGGGGAATTAGCTTAACTGAATGAAACTAAACAAATAAAACTTAATGAGTTAAGCCGAATAAATGATGCTAAACAAATGCGATCAGGTTAATTTTACCAGTGAAAATAGTGACGCAACTCCTGTGAGAATTACATCCGCTCCATCACCTCAATACCCAATAAATCCAAACCTTGTGCGATGGTTTTGGCCACCAAATGACACAGGCGCAAACGGCTGTCGCGCAGTTCAGGTGCAACGCCATCTTTGAGGATTGGGCAAGCTTCGTAAAAACTCATGTACAAGCTCGCAATTTCATACAAATAAGTGCAGAGCAAATGCGGCATGGCTTCGCGCGCGACTTGATCCAATACTTCGCTGAATTGCAGCAGTTTAATCGCGAGGGTTTTCTCCTGCTCAGTGCCAATCAAAATCGCAGCAGTTAAGGATTCCGGCGTGACACCGGCCTTGCGGAAAATACTTTGCACTCGGGTGTAAGCATATTGCAAGTAAGGCGCGGTATTGCCTTCAAAGCTGAGCATGGATTCCCAGCTAAACACATAATCATTGGTGCGGGTTTTACACAGGTCAGCATATTTCACTGAGCCTATGCCCACTTTGCGGCCAATTTCGGCCACTTCTTCAGCGGTTAATTCCGGATTCTTTTCGCTGACCAGTGCGGTTGCACGTTCAACGGCTTCGGTTAATAACTCGGCGAGTTTTACTGTGCCGCCGGTGCGGGTTTTAAAAGGTTTGCCATCGCTACCCATCATGGTGCCAAAGGCCAAATGCTCAAGGCTCACGGATTCATCGACAAATTTTGCTTTGCGCGACAGGGTAAACACTTGCTGCATGTGGAGTGATTGGCGCGCATCAATAAAATACATAATGCGTTTGGCTTTTAGCGTGTTAACGCGATAACGCAGTGCGGCCAAATCAGTGGTGGCATATAAAAATCCGCCGCCTTGTTTTTGGATAATCATCGGCGACGGGTTGCCTTCTTTGTCGGCGAGCTCCTGCAGGAATACTACTTGTGCCCCATCGCTCTCGACGGCCAAGCCTTGCTCTTGCAATTCTTTTACAACCGCGGCGAGATCATTGTTGTAAAAGCTTTCGCCGCGCACATCGCTGTCTTTTAAGGTGACATTGAGCTGCTGGTAAATTTCGGTGGAGTGGTGCAGGGAAATATCCTTGAACTGCTGCCACAGCTTCAGCATTTTTTCATCGCCACCTTGCAGGCGCACCACATAGTCGCGCGCTTTGTTGGCGAAGTTTTCGTCGTCATCGAAATGTTTTTTGGCTTGCTGGTAGAAGACTTCCAAATCTTTCAGCGCCATGGCTTCATCGCCTTTAGCGCCCAGTTGTTCTTCCAGCTCCGCGATTAGCATTCCGAATTGTGTGCCCCAATCACCCACATGATTTTGGCGAATAACAGTGTGACCCTGAAATTCCAGCAGGCGCGCGAGCGAGTCGCCAATAATGGTGGAGCGCAAATGGCCTACGTGCATTTCTTTGGCGAGGTTGGGGCCGGAATAATCGATGACTACGTTTTGTGCATCAGCAACTTGCTCGACTTGCAGGCGCTCATCGCTCTGGGCTTTAGCGATTTGTTCACCCAACCACACCGGGTTTAAATCGATATTGATAAAACCGGGGCCGGCAATTTCCACTTTTTCGGCGATGCCGTCCAATTCCAGTGCGGCGACAATTTTGGCAGCCAGTTCACGCGGGTTAGTGCCCATTGCCTTGGCGGCGCCCATGGCACAGTTGGCCTGGTAATCGCCAAAACCGGCTTTTTTACCGGGAGCAATCAGTGCGGGCAGCTCGGCAGGCACACCCACAGCGGCCATGGCGGAAAGGACTTTTTGGTTCAGAAATTCGCGGATATTCATAAAGTAGGGGAATCGCTAGAGGCTGGATAATGAAGGGGCGGAATTGTACCCGCCAGCCGAAGGGCTTGCCATCTTTTGTGGCTTTTCACGGTCGCGCACGACTTGCTTGTCTATACTCAACCTGACCTATCAGCCCGTTAACGGTTCTGGCTTTGCTGGCCGAAACTTCTGGTTTTTACAGGATTCAATAATGACTAACGATAATATTCTTGATAGCCCCTGTCCGCAGGTGAGCGCTCGTTTGGACGAGCGGGTTTACACCCTGAGCTTGAACCGCCCCGAGCGCAAAAATGCGCTGACGCTGGCGATGTATTCGGCGCTGGCGGAATTAATTAAACGCGCTGATGCAGAGCCACAGGTGCGGGTGATTGTGTTGACTGGCAGCGATGAGTTTTTTACTGCCGGTAACGATTTGATGGATTTTATGAACGAGCCGGAAATTCACCCCAATCACCCCGTGGTACGTTTTATTGATGCGCTGCGCCACTGCAAAAAACCGGTAGTAGCGGTGGTGCGCGGTCATGCAGTAGGTATTGGTACAACCCTGCTGTTGCATTGCGATCTGGTGTATGCCGCTGACGATGCGCGCCTGCAAATGCCCTTTGTGAATCTGGGTTTATGCCCTGAATACGCCAGCAGTTATTTGGTGCCGCGTTTGGTGGGGCAACAAAAAGCGGCGGAGATTTTTTTACTGGGTGAGGCATTTAGCGGCGCCGAAGCCGAAGCCATGGGCATAGTGACCAAAGCGGTTCCCTGGGATGAGTTGAGTGAATATGCGCGCAACAAAATTACCCGTTTGGCGCAGCAGCCACCGGGTGCGGTGCAGCGCAGTAAGGCGCTGTTGCGCGCCGGCACCCAAGCGGCGATAGAGGCCTGCTTAACTGCGGAATACGCCGGTTTTGCCGAGGGTTTGGCATCGGAGGAGTGCAAAGAATCGGTCACCGCTTTTTTTGAAAAACGCGCGCCGGACTTTTCGCGCTTTTAATTGCCCAGTCGTTTTCAAACAGGATTTGCTATGAATTTCAGCGTTGATTTCAGCAACAAAAATGTATTGGTAGTCGGTGGCACCAGCGGTATTAATCGCGGTATAGCCGAGACTTTTGCCAAGGCCGGCGCCAAGGTTGCGGTGGTGAGCCGCTCGCCAGAAAAGGTAGAGGATACGATCCAATCGCTGACAGCTTGCGGCGCGGCTGCTGCCCGTGGTTTTGCTGCCGATGTGCGCGACGTAGAGGCGATAAAAACCGGTATTGATGCCATTGCTGCCGACTGGGGCAAATTGGATGTAGTTGTGTCCGGTGCCGCGGGCAATTTCCCCGCACTGGCGATGGGCATGTCGCCCAATGGTTTTCGCTCAGTGATTGAGATTGATTTGCTCGGTACTTTTCATGTGATGCAGGCGATTTACCCGCACCTGAAAAAACCGGGTGCCTCCATTATCAACATTTCTGCGCCGCAGGCAGAACTGCCTATGGCGGGGCAGAGCCATGTGTGTGCGGCCAAGGCAGGGGTGGACATGATTACCCGCACCCTGTGTTTGGAGTGGGGTGCTGAGGGGGTGCGGATTAATTCGATTATTCCCGGCCCCATTGATAACACCGAGGGCATGAAGCGCCTGGCGCCCAATGAAAAAATCCGCGCGGCGGTAGTGAAGTCCGTGCCTTTGCAGCGTATGGGCAGCACTGATGATATTGCCCACGCCTGTTTGTTTTTGGCCTCGGATTTTGCCAGTTACATTAGCGGTGCGGTGATTCCGGTAGATGGCGGCTGGGCGCAGGGCGGGGCGGCGATGGTAGGTGCGGGTTTGGCAGAGCTGTTAAAAAAATCCCCGGTCTAACCTTGTGAGTAGCTGCTGTTAGTAACAGCAGCAGAAGGTCGCCGGGGAATGGTTGGCGGTTTTAGTGGGTGTAGTGCTTGGTTTCTGTGCGCTTGCTGGCTGGTGTTCTGCGCAGGCTGTCATTACTACCCGCTTTTAGGGCCTGCAGATGCGAAGACCTGAATAGTGCCGCTACGGGTTCTTCACTGTCGGTAAATTCCTGAACGGTCACCAGGCTGGTATTGCCTTGTGCATCTACTTGAATATTAAACACATGCCAGTGTCTGTCGCTTTGGTCGCCGCTGGCTTGTGTTGGCGAAAAAACGTAAATATTGCCGCGCAGGTTTAACTCCACCCGTGCTGGCGAGCTGGCGATGGTGCCTGAGCCGCTGTACAACTTAACCACATAACGATAAGTGCCTGCATGGGGAAAGTCGGGTACTGTCACTACTTCTGGCCCGAAGCTGTTAACGTCGTCCACATCCAGATCAAACACCACGCCATTCACTTCTTCGGTTTTGTTGCCAAAGTAAATTTCGTATTCATCAGTGGTAGCTGGATCCGGCACAAACCAGTGTGAATCCAGATCTCTCGGGTTTTCGCCCCAGGTCAGGGTAATAGTTGCCGAACTTTCAGCGAGTTGCAGGCAGTTGGTGACTTCGCTGTCCTGAGTGCCGGACAGGGTGGTGATGGTGTCACTTTGCGAACCGGAAATAGACGTAAGCAATAGCGAGGATGAGCGGCGCACCGGAATCACAAAGGTGCCATTGGCATCGCTATAGGCAGTGCTCTGACCGATATAATCGCGACCACTCGCTACAATCCGCACATTACCCAGGGGATTATTAGCAGCATCACGTACACAACCGCGCAGGTTTACCGTTTCATAAATACGGTCTGCGTTCCAGGTGGTGAAATGGGTGACTGTGCCGCGGTAGACGTATTGACCATCCACCTGCACAAGCGTTGCTTGACCTTCCTGTACCCAGTAACCGCTGGTTTCATCAAAATAGAACAGAGGTACTGACGCTGGTGCCGTGGCTTCATTGATGCGGCTCGCCACTGGAATGGAAATCGTCGCACTCACGCCCGGCGCTAATTGCAACAAGTTGCCGTTGGCATCGCGGAAGCTGGCATCTATGGCACCAAAAGATTCCATCAAACTGATCGCACCGGTTTCCGGGTTGCGCACTTCATAGTTGCCCGGCATTACCCCGGCATCCCCTGAGGGGTCAATAATCGTCAGTGCCGGAATAATTGTGCCGCTTGCCGGGCTACCGTTGGCGGTAACAAAAGCATTGGCTGGCAATTCAACCAAGGTCTGCCCGTCTACGGCCAGGTTGGCTGCCGAGCTGGCGGAAAAACCAGTGCTGTAGTTGGCTTGCAATACCAGCGCAGAGCGATCCACATTTGGTTGCTCAGCGGAGTTAGCAAAAACCTCGCTGCGGGTCGCAAAACCTTCGCCCCAGGCGTTGAGCACAAAACGCTCCGCGACTCCCAAACCCTCGATGCGGAAAGCACCTGTTTCATTGGTTCTAGCGCTCGCACTCATCAGGGTTTCACCTTCAGCATTTACTGCGGTGACTGTTACATAAGCTTGATTGATGGGGGAACCTGTGTGGTAGCTACTGACATTTCCGGTCAGTACCCCCAGGGGTGTACAACTCACACTGATATTGGTGACATTGTTTTGCAGAGCGAATGAAGTTGCACTGTTGATGACACATTGCTGGCGAAAGGGTGTATCGCTCAGGCTGAGGCTAATTTGGGTTCCGGCAGCAATAGGGTTAGTAAAACTAAACGCACCATTTTGCGAAATGGTCAGGCTTTGTTGATTGCCTGCTTGCAGCTTCAGGCTGCCATCCAAACCGCTCACACTCCCGCCGAGTGAATAAGAAATGACTGTGGAGGATTGTGAGCTGGATGAATTGATACTGCTTGCGCTACTCAAAACTGCGCTGGATGAGCTGGAGGATTTGCTACCACCACTACCGCCACCACAGGCAACAACCAGCAGGCTGGACAAGAGCACAAGGCTCAATGCTGAAATTTTCATGAGGGATTCCTTTTAAACACTTCCTGGATAAATAACCAAAACCCCGGGGGTTTTGGCGGGGGCGCGATTATCGGGAACTCAGGGAAGTGCCGCAAGGCAGGATAGTTGACACAGCTAACCGGATAACAAAATGTTACAAAAAAGGCACTTGGTTTGAAGTGCCTCGTGGGATATTTGCATGCGCCGCATGGCGATGAGTTGTGAGCGTTTAATCCTGTTTTTCGTTATTTTTATTGTCCTGTTCTGCATCACTATCTTCCAATTCCAGTTCGATTTCCAGCGCGTAAAACTCACCATCGAGTGTTTCTATCTCCACTTCAATCTGTTGGTTGAGTGCTATTAAAAGGAAATTACCCAGGTTGATCGTTTGATTATTGTCGCCAGTGATGCGGGTATTTTCCGTGAGGTAAATACGGCGACCAAAAAGCACAACATAATCCGCACCTAGCGCACTGACTTTACCTTCCAGCTCGCGTGTTTCCGGCTCGTCATCAACTTCCTGACGTTCAATTTTGGTAGCGATAAAGCCGTCGGCTGTTGAATAACCGCTCACTTCGACCAGGTCACCGCGAGTGAGGCTGCCCAGGTTGAACGGGCGGAGATTAAATTGTTTGTCCTCGTAGCGAGTTTGTTGCGTGGTGATAATGTTGGTGCCATCCACCGCAAGTGTTCCGCTAATAATGCCGGAGTTGTTGCCGGTATTGTTCGTAAGATTAATAGCGGTCACTGTGCCGCTGATTTTGTTATTGCTCGCCTGTTCAAATTCCACTTCGCGGGCTACCAGTACGCCACTGGCATTTACACTGCCTTCCACTTCTATTTTTATACCCAGGCGCAAATCAGCACTGCTGCCTTTTTCATAGCGGGTTTGATTGTTAGTAGTGGCGCTTACACCGTCTACATCAAAGTCGCTGGCAGACACAAAGCGGGTGATAAAACCTTCAATATCCGCCGAGGCAAAATCGCGGGCGAGATTTTTGTTCAAACCAATCACAGTGGATGCCTGCAACTGATCATCTTGCATGATGCCAATAGCAGCCACACGCACGCCATTGATCAAGCGCTCGCGGCTCAGGTTGATCAGTTGGGCATTGCTGTACATCACCGTGGTGCCATTTAGGCTGAAACTGCTGTTGGTGATATTGGCTACTAGCCCACTGATTTGCAGGTTGGTGCTGTTTGAGCGCTCAATACGGGTGGCACTGATACTGCCGTCCGGCGCACTCGCACCACTGACCAGAATAGTTTGCCCCGGACTCAAACCTGCCAGAGATGCGGGTTTGATATCGCCACCGAACACTGTGCTATTGGTTACCTGGATGTTTTTACCCAGGACGGTGATTTGTTTTTCAGTCGTTGATATGGCGGAAATATTGCCTACCAGACTGGGCACAAATTCAATCTTTTGGGCAATACTTCTGCCGTTGCTGGTGTTGCCAGTAACGCTGACCCTGTAGCCTACGCGCAGTTCACTTTCGCTGGCTCGCTGGCCGTTGACCAAAATTTCGGCGGTATTGGATTCGTATTTCACGCCATTCACAATCACACTGCCAAAACCATCGATAGTGCCGCTGGTGTTGCTGGCAACCGGCGCGCCGCTGCCATCTATACCTGCCGTTTGTGAGCCACCCGAGCCGCCACAGCTGGATAGCAATAAAACAGCACCCAGGGCAATAAGGTGACGCGGTAAATTCAGGAAACCAATGATCATTGCTGCTCTCCATCATCGTCGGTGTCACCCTTGTTGGCTTCGCCTTGGTCAGGTGCTTCCGGTTCAATGAGATTGCTGAATAAATAAGTGCCTACCCCCAAGCGCCAGTGCGGTGTTGCATCGGTAAGGTCGGCTTGTTCGTGCTGGCTAAGCCAGGCGTCAATGCGTTCCAAAAAGGCTTGGCCCTCTTGCTCGACAAACTTTTGAAACTCTGCCGCTGTATCCAGCGGCATACGGCTGTTGCTGGCGCGTCGCTCAAACCGCAACGCCTGTTGCGCGCGCAGCGGGGCGGGTGTGCGTGCCGTTGTTTTTTGCGGGTTCGCTTTATAAATGTTGTGATGCAGGGTGTCGCCAATATCCTGCAACACACTGCCCGCACGCAGTAGCGCCGCCGGGTCAGACTGGGCAGGTACAAAATAGCGTTTGGTTGCTACGACCTTGCCATCGGCCAGGGTTTCGACCACACCGACGCGTTTTAATTCTTTAAGCAGGGCACTGGCTGGAAAGTCGCCTCCATAGCGGCGTACTAACTGGGAAAAACTCTGCTGTTCCCCGTCAATATCCAGCGCCCTGGGTTGCTGCTCCGGGTTACAAAATTCCGGGTCTTGGTGCCAGGCGGAGAGTAAGCGTGTCAGGCGATCCTGATGCTGTTGGCTCTGCTCGCTTTGTTCGTTGTCTTGCATCGCCTCTTTGATACGTGCAACTTCCTTGCGGTCGATACCGGTGAGCATGGCAACGCGGGAGAGGTTAGTGTCGCGCCCGCGGATACCAAATTCCTCCGTGGCGACTTGCACATAAAGCTGTTTGCAGATGAGCGCCAGATCTTTATGGGTTACACCATTGCGCAGCAGTATCCCAATGATCGGCTCCATCAGTTGCCGACACGCAGAGAGGGCTGTGTCTTTGGGTGTAGTCATAATCGGGTCGCGAATAAACGTTTAGGTGTTGGCTGTGTGTATTTATCAGGGCTGCGAAATCTACCAGAATCAGATGGAAAAAACCCTCTGCGCCGCAGGTGCAAGCGCAGAGGGAAAGGTGTAGCCGGATTTACCTGAATTAATTACTTAGGCTGCTGGAGCTGGATGTTTCCTCATCGTCGTCTCCGCTGCTGCTCTCACTGTTCTCACTGCTTTCAGATGTCTGGCTACTGGAACTACTGCTCTCGCTTTCACTTGCTTCACTGCTGGAAGATGCTTGGCTGCTTGATGAACGGCTGCTCGAACTGCTGGTTTCGCTGTCGTCGTCATTGCCATCGTCATCTTCGTCTTCCAGCTCGATTCTGATTGCCGTTGCCACGCCGTTTTGGGTCAGCGCGCGCACTTCTACTTCGCGCCCCAAGGCAGCAGCCAGGAACAGATCCATATTTCTAAAACCCTCAATGCGGGTCAGTGGTGAAATTTGGATAACCTGTCCTTCTACCGTGATGGAGTTCAAGCCCACGGCTTCCACCAGCCCTTCAATTTCCAGTTTCCAATCATCGTTGCCAAATGCGTGTGGATTGTGGCGTTCAATGCGGCTGGCGATATGGCGCTCCGCTGTGGTGGCAGTAGCGGCGATGGTGTAACCGCGCAGGTGCAGGGTATCGCCAGTGCGCAAATCCTCAATATCAAAGAAGCGCACTTTCTCACGGCTGCGATCATTAAAACTGGTGTCATCCGTCACCTCAAACACCATGCCGTTTACAACCAGGGTATTGGTAGTTAAATCGACGGATTCCAACAAGCCCTTGTTACTGATTTTGGCGCGGTAGTTAAGTTCAATTTCATCGGCAACCAGATTTTGGTTGGCATCCAGTGTGGCTTCTATTTCTACCATCACACCGTCAACCAAATCCCCAGCAGTACCATCTTCGAACTCGGTATCGCTGTTGATCAGTATGAGTACACCGTTAATAGTGAAGCTCACCCCGGGGATCAAATCAGCAACCGGGCCGCTCAGTTTGATCTCAAGATCGTCATCATCAAAGTCATCGCTGCGTTTAAAGCCAAGATGGCTGGGGTGCAGGTTGCCGCGGGCGGTAAACACATCGCCGTTGTAATCACCGGTTACGCGCAGTTTCAGGCCATCCTCCAGTACTGCACCGCGCAGGGCGGCGAGGGTGGCGTTGCTGTAATCCACCAAGGTGCCATTGATGACAAAGGTTTTATTCAGGGTATCCAGCGCGCTGATAACACCAGAGAGCTGGAAGCTGTCGTCATCATCTTCCCAGTCGATGCGGGTGGCGACCATCACACCTTCGCTATTCAGGTAGCTGCTGACTTCAATAATATCGCCCACTTTGAGTTGGCTGGCGGTCATGTCGTCGTCATAAAAAGTATCTGCTGTCAGCAGTATGGTTTGGCCAAGGGCGACCAGTACACCAGCGTCCAGATCGATGCTGGCAATTGGGCCAACTAACTGGGTTTCACCTTCCAATTTGGTCGCTTTACCGGTTTTGCCATCGGCATTGAGAGTGCCGGTGATACGCACTATCTGGCCCACTTTCAGGTCAGACTCAACCAGCGACTTACCATCGACATCTATAGCAGCGCTGCCTACGTCGTAGTGCACACCGTTAACAATCACACTGCCAAAGCCTGTCACCATACCTTGGGTAACTTCTGTTTTAGCGGCTGCCGGTGCGCTGCTACTGCCATTATTCGCCGCCGGCGCGCTGCTACCACCGCCGCCGCCACCACAGGCAGCGAGTAATAGGCTGATCATCAAGGGAGAGAGTTTTGTGTATTTCATGGTTGATACCTCGTTAATGGATGCCTATCGGCTCATTTGAATTTCCATATTTGGTATATTATTTACCAATTATGGAAATTAATGTGAGGGAAGTCAAAATTTCATAGATTCACAGACAACTTCAGCCCGCCTGAAACGACAGCACCCGCCGGGTTGGGGCGGGTGCTGTGAGTGGTATTGGCGGGTATGGGGCGTGAGGAGTTACTGGTGGATGCGCAGCAAAAACAGTGTTGGCCAGAGTTTGCCGGTTACCCAGAAGGCCTGCTGCTGTTCGTCCCAGGCTATGCCATTAAGCACCTGTTCGCTGTTAGTCAGTGCCAGTGATTGTTTGAGTGCTTGCAGGTTAAGTTCGCCCAGGACTTTGCCGTTGGCGGGATCAATTTTCAGGATGCGATCCTGATACCAGACGTTGGCCCAAATAAACCCCTGTGCGTATTCGAGTTCATTAAGTTGGTTGACTGGTTTGCCATCATCGGTAATCTGCAATTCGCGGGTGATGGAAAAGTCCCCGGCGCGGTGGAAAAACAGTCGGTCACTGCCGTCGCTGCGGATCAGTTGTTTGCCATCTGTTGTCAGCCCCCAACCTTCGCCTTGATAGCTGAATTGTTGCTGCAGGGTGAGGCTTGTTTTGTCGTACACCAAGAGGGTTTGCTCTTTCCAGGTGAGCAGGTACAACTTGTTGTTTAGCAGTGCCAGACCTTCTGCAAAATACTGCGGGGGAAGGGTAGTTTTGCGGGTGAAAGGCGCAGAGATTTTGGCCCAGGTACTGCCTTGGGGTTCAGCAATAGGGTAGCTCACCAGCATTGATTTACCGTAAAGCCCGCTGCTTTCATAAAACTGGTTGCCATCCACCAGCAGGCCTTGGGTAAACAAATTGGTTTTATGGCTGCGCTCGCCAATCACTTCAAATTCCAGGCTGGGCGCAGCAAGGCTGTTGGTCGCTATGCTGAGCAGGCTGGTGCACAATAGTGCGTAGAAAAAAGTTTTCACGTTTAATCGCCGCTGGCTGTTTATAAGGGTTTGAATCATGAAGCGTTTGCGCTCGTTTGTCAGTATCACACTGCTGGGTGGTTTTATGGTGATACTGCCTATCGCCATATTTATCTGGTTGGTGGAGTGGTTGTTGGGTGCGGTGCGCGAGCTAATCCAACCACTCAGTCATTGGTTGGTGGAGCAAACTGCTTTTACCAATTATGTGGCCGATGTATTGGGTGTGTTATTGCTGCTCAGCGGTTGTTTTGTTATCGGATTATTTATCAAAACCAATGTGGGTGGATGGTTACATGATGTGATGGATGAATGGCTAACACGTCTTGCCCCCGGATACAAAACCATTCGCGAGGTTGTGTCGCAATTGCTGGGCGGTGAGGGCAATACCTCGCTACTCAAGGGCGATGTGTGTCGCGCATACATTATGGGGCGTGCTGCCGGTGTCTCTGTGACCGCCATCATTACCGCTAAACACGCCAATGGCGATGTGACTGTTTATGCGCCCACAGCACCCATTCCTACCTCGGGGTTTGTTTATCACTTATCCAGTGATTGTGTGGACTTGCTGCCTCATGTAAGTGTGGAAACCGCCATGCGCACCGTCATCGCTTGCGGTAGCGGTTCCCAAGTCATTTCAGAAATACCTGACAGTCATTAACCTTTTTTCTTCGGCGTTTTCGCTTTGGCGGGTGCCTTTGCCGGTTTGGGGGATTCGTTTTTCTCAGCCGCTGGAGTTTTGCTGGCTTTGGCGGGTTTATCGCCGCGGGTAGAAATCAGCGATACATCGACCGATGGCAAACGCACCTCCTCGCCGCGCTCGCGGCTCTCCACATAATGCAGTGCATCTTTCACCGCTTGGGAGACTTTATTCGCTATTTCCACCATGTCTTGCGGCGACATAAAAAAAGTCATGTCAACATCGTGGCGAATGTAACGCGGGGGCAATCGGTTTAGGGCAACACAGGCCACATCTGCCAGAAAATCCCGGTCGCCCTGCTGAACCCGCTCACTCTGGTCGTACACCTCCTGCACCACTAAACGCTCGTAGTAGTTATGCAGGAAATCCACTTCATCTTCCAAAATATAGGGGCGGCTGGTTAGCATGGTGTTACCTCTCTTGTTGGGATGTTTGAGAGTATAGACTCTGATCCAGCGGGTGCCTGACTCACTTATTCTTTATCAGTTTCCGAATCAGGAAGCGTGCCGGGTTAAGGGAATTGGCCAGGTCGCGCGGCATGGGTGGAATTTCGTGATTGATCTGCGCGGCAAGGAGTTCAGCGCACAGCGGTGTGTAGGCCAAGCCGCGCGAGCCGTGGCCGACATTGATAAATAAATTCTGATGATAACAACCCGGTAAATGCACGGGCGCGCGCGCGTTCTTGCGCAACGCGGCGAACCTTTCCTGCATGGCCTTGTCGTCAGCCACGGGGCCAACCAATGGTAGATAATCTGGCAGGCTGCAGCGAAAAGCCACGCGACCTGGCAGTTGATCCACCGCAAGCTGCTGCCAATCGCCATAAATACTTGCCAGCGGCGTGTGAAGGTTGTCCACATTGGTTTGATGGTCTGCCGCGCGTAAGTGTTGTGCTTCATCCTGCAAGTTAAAGGTTGCACCCGTGCAATGTGCCGCTTCTTCTGCCGGTGCGATATAACCCTCGCTACAAATCACCGTCGCCAATGCCTGACTTTTGGCTGTTACAGGCAAGTAAGTAATTTGCCCGCGAATGGATTTAAGTGGCAACTCTTGTGTCTGTTCGAACGTTTTGGCATCGCGGGCATTGGCGATAACCGCAACGGCTGCGCGCGCGACTGGTTCGCCTTGAGTGGTGCAAACTTGCCACTGCTCCTGCTTGCGTTCCAGTTGCATGACCTGGGTGTGATTGATCACTTGAATAGCAGGATGATCCACCAGTTGCTCACACAAACGGCGTGGGTTAATCCAGCCTGCGTGTGGAAAATATAAGCCTGCATGATGCAATGGTACACGCGCAATCTCACTTGCTTGCTCAGCCGACACAAACTCCACCAGCGGGCTCGCCTGGACAAAACGCTCGTGCAGGTGTTCGTGTAATTGCTGTTCAGATTCGCAATGCGCCAGCTGCAGCACACCGCAGCGAGCGCCGATTGTTGGCCAGCGTGTTTGATAAAACCCCAGCGCAAATTGCAGGGCGCTCAAATTAAATTCGGCTTGGGCTTCCTGCTTGTGCGAGAGCTTCGCGTAAAGCACACCCTGCGGGTTGCCTGAAGCCTCCTGCGCAAGCTGCGAGTGACGCTCAATGAGTGTGACCTGCCAGCCGCGTTCAGCCAGTGCGCGGGCGCTGGTACAGCCCGCCAAACCACCGCCAATAATCACTGCTGTTTTACTGGCGGGTGTTTGGTGCTCGCAAATGCTCCAGGGCACTGGAAAAGGTGAGTAACTGCGCATCAGTGCCAGCTCGGAAACCGGCGTGACAAACGCCATGGTTTGCTCAGCTTTTACCATCTCGCGTTTGCGCCCAAAGCCGGGCACTTTTTGGATGGTAAAACCGGCGAGTTTCAGCCCCTGTTTTACTATGCCTGCTGCGCTGAAAGTGGCAGCAGTCGTTCCCGGTTTGCTCAATTGTGCGATGGCAATAAATAACTCGTCGCTCCACATTTGCGGATTTTTACTGGGAGCAAAACCGTCTAAAAACCAGGCGTCTATCTTGGCGCCACGGTCGGCAAAAAGTGGGTGAGTACTGGCGAGTAATTGTTTGAAACCAATGGCGGCATCGTTAATTATCAGCGTGAGATTAATTCGCCCTTGCATGAACCTCAGGCGATGAATGCCGGTACCAACAAACACCGGATAAGTGGCGATAAGTTGTGCCGCCAGACCTTCAAGGCTTGGCCAAAGTGCGAGTGCGCGCTGTAAGTCATTTTTATTGAGCGGAAATTTTTCTACCGTCACAAAATGTAATTGCGCAGTGGCAGGCGCCGTTTGCAACCACAATTCCCAAGCGGCTAAAAAATTCAAACCCGAGCCAAAACCGGTTTCGGCGATGGTGAATTTGTCGCCGGCGCTTAACGCGCGCCAGCGTTCAGGTAATTGGTTGTGCTGCAGAAATACATGGCGAGTTTCTTCCAGCCCATTGGCGCGGGAAAAATACACATCGCCAAATTCACTGGAAAGCGGTTGGCCTTGTTCATCCCACTCCAGCCGGGCGTGATGAATGCTGTCGCTCACAAGCCAAACTCGCGCAGGATTTGTTCGCACCAGGTATTGATGCGTGCTTCGCTTAAGTTAAATTCATTCTCTTCGTCCAGCGCCAAACCCACAAAATAATTGCCATCGGGTGTGAGCGCCTTGGAGCCTTCAAATTCATAACCGGCGCGCGGCCAGTAACCGCAGGGTGTTGCACCGCGATGCACCAATTTGCTGTGCAAATAGCCCATAGCATCCAAAAACCACTCGGGGTAGCCCACTTGGTCGCCTAATCCGTAAATAGCAATTTTTTTACCGGAAAAATCCAGCTCGTCCAGGTCGTCCCAAATTTCTTCCCAGTGTTCTTGCAGCTCACCATAGTCCCAGGTGGGAATACCAAAAATCAGGTAATTGTAAAATTGGGTTTGTACTATGGGGGTGTCGGCGATATTAAAAAAATCCACACACTCTTCGCCTTGCAGTTGTTGTACAACCTTGCGGATTTTTTCGCCCGCCATTTCGGTATAGCAGGTAGAGCTGCCGTAAAACAGGCCTATGGTTTTGGATTCACTCATAAAAATTCTTTACCGGATTAATCGCACGCAAACAACAACTACTCAAGGCAAGCTGGTGATTCAGAGCAGGCTGGCCCAGTGTTTTACCCAGTCGCGCGCCAGTGTGGCCGCATCATCGCCGCTGCTTGCGTCCAGAACGAGTGGCTCCCCAATGCGCTGCGCACCTAAATCTTCAAAGGCGGCCACCAACATTACACCTGCTTCATTGAATGTGGTGTAACAGCTATCGGCTAGGTTGATAGCACCAAAACGACGGCCACTAATACGCGGGTAGTCGCGGGTCAGATGTAAATAGAGCGGTTGGATATTATCCGGCAGTTCACCGGAGCCGGTATTGGAGTGACATAACAAAATGATTTCGCTTGGGTCGCGTGCCAGATCTTCGGCGCGGGCATAAGTGTTAAGGCTGACTTCATGGCCAAGGGCGCGAAGTTCATCGGCCACTAATTCGCCCACTTGTTCGGCGCCGCCATAAACACTGCCAATAAAAATCTGGATTTTGCTCATCGAATCCTCGCGATTATTAATTGATCAATCAAAAATTATTGTGCGCCAGCATAACCCAACTGACGCCAGGCTTCATAAACCATTACGGCAACCGCATTGGATAAGTTCATGCTTCTACTATTTGCGGTCATAGGGATGCGCAACACCTGAGCGCTTGGCAGGGATTCGCGAATCTCCGCTGGCAAGCCGCGCGATTCAGGGCCGAACAATAAATAATCACCTGCCTGAAATTGTGTATCACTGTGGCACTGGGTGCCCTTGGTACTCAGGGCAAAAATACGTGTAGGTTGTTGTTGATCGAGGAAGGCTTGCCAGCTTTTATGAAGCTGCACATCCTGTGTTTCGGCATAGTCCATGCCTGCACGGATTACACTTTTTTCATCCAATTTAAAGCCTAATGGTTCAATTAAATGCAACTGGCAGCCAGTGTTGGCTGCAAGGCGAATAATGTTGCCGGTATTAGGAGGAATTTCTGGCTCAAAAAGAACTATGTGCAGCATTTGGCGTTTTCTACCTTTATAGTCTATGTTCTCTGTTAAACGTTATGTTTTTGGCGCTAATTATAAACAAGAGTTATTAGCTACCAGCGTTTGGTTTTGTTGTTAACAGCGTGTGTGATGACCGGCATTGTAATGAAAGTGCGGTTTCAAAAGGATTTTTTAGCATCAGTGAGCTGGCGCTATAAAAGCGCCAGAACGAAAAATCTGGCATCGAGAACTCCGATTTGAAGTCGATTGTAGAAAAAATAAACACCTTGCTGCCCAGCGGCAAGCGTGCCAATCAAACGCTGGGTGTTGAATTCAGCACCGAGGGTGTGGCTGTCGCGCAAGTTCAGCGCCATGCTTCACAACAGCCTTTATTGACCCACTGCGAATTTATTCCCGCGGAACCCGGTGTAAATCTGGCAGAGTTGTTGCGAGCGCGCTTATTCAAATTAGGTGTGCAAACGGTGCCGGCTAATCTGGTGATGAGTGCTGGCAGCTACCAACTGATTTTAGGTGAAGCCCCCAAAGTACCTGCCGAAGAGTTGGCTGAAGCCCTGCGCTGGAGAGTGAAAGACCTGGTGCAATTTCCTATGGCCGATGCGATTGTGGATGGCTTTTTACTGCCCGAAGATAGCGCACGCGGCACTAGCCGCATGGCCTACGCGGTAATTGCCCAGCGTTCAATTATCGAGCAGCAAGTGGCCAATGCCAAAATTGCCGGGCTGAATTTAAAAAATATTGATATCCCTGAGCTGGTGTTGCGCAATCTGGCCGAAACTTGTTGCGATACCAAACGCGGGATAGCGCTGGTAAAACTGCAGCAAGGCGGTGGGAGTTTGCATATTTTCCGCGAGGGGAATTTGTATCTCTCCCGCCAATTTTCTCTGGCTTATAACGCCGGTTTGTTAGATGACTTACCCGCTGAGGCTCTGGTATTGGAGTTGCAACGCTCGCTGGATTATTTCGAGCGGCAAATGCGTCAAGTACCACCCAGTCATATTTACTTGTGTGGTGAAAATGTAACTGCCGACAAACTCACTCCCAGTATTCAAAATTCCATGGCCGTTTCCATTCAGTTGTTGGATCTGCATAACGGCTTGCAAATTTCCAGCGCAATTGCCGAACACAATCTCGCGCTTTGTTTGAACGCTATAGGTGCTGCTTTGCGTCAAGATCAGGTAGGGCAGGGCTGATATGCAACAAATCAATTTATACCTCCCTGAATTTCAACCCAATCGCGAGCCAATGCGCAGTGTTCATATGCTTTGGGGCTTGGTGTTATTTTTGGTGTTATTGGTAGTGTTTAGCTTGTACACAGCGAATGCCAATAAACAAAAGGTATTGGCGGTGGAAAATAGCCGGCAGCAACTGGAGGCAACCAAATCCCGCCTGACGGACTTGGAGCAGCAGCGGCCCCAACAAAATCTGGCACAGCTTGATGCTGAGATTGTTCGTTTGCAAAACGAGTTGCAGCGGCGCCAACAAATTCTTGGGGTGATTGCCGATAAAAAATTAGGTAATAACAGCGGTTACTCTGCGCATCTTTATGCGCTGGGTGAACAATCTCTGGAGAGTATCAGTTTGCAAGCATTTTCCTTGCAGCAGGGCGGAGCTTATATTGAGTTTGCCGGCAAAACCCTGGCTGCGGATCAGGTTCCTTTTTATATCCAGCGATTGCGCACCCAACCTGCGTTTGCCGAAGCGTCTTTTGGCGTGTTGCGCATTACACCTGCATCATCTGGTGGAGCTTTTGACTTTTTTGTCGCCAGGGAAAATTCACGTAATTCTGCAGTAGCGGAAAAAAATGCCGTGCAAATGCTGCTGGAATTAAATGAAAAATCAGCGACATCCACCGCAAGGGGGAGCAACTAATGCCAGCGGCGATACAAAAATTAATGGAGCAGATTGACGCTCGTGTGCTGCGCGAACGCGTGCTGATTTTTCTCACCCTGCTGGCGGTGGTGTTTTTAATCTGGCAATTGCTGGTGCAATCGTCGATTGATAACACCAGTAAATCACTGGAAGCCGAGCGCGCGAAAATTACCAAAGAACAGCAAGACCTGGAAACAAAAATTACTACGCTTAGCGTGGCGATGGCGAGCGACCCCGCAATCGCAAAACGCAAAGAGATAGACAAGTTGCGCGTAGACATTAGCAAAGTAGAAGGGAACCTTGCTGGATTAGCGCAAGGTTTAATCAGTGCCGAGCAATTACCCAAAGTCTTGCAGGATGTACTGGCGCGCACCGCCAGTATTCAGCTCAGAGAGGTGCGCACCCTGCCAGTTACAGAATTGCAGTTATCTCCCCAGGCGGTTGTGGGGCAAACCAACAATGTCGGAGTGCAATCCGCCAGTTCTGCTGCTACCCAAACACCGGTTGCGGGCACCGGCGTTTACAAACACAGTGTGATTATTCGGGTTGCCGGTAGTTATCTGGAGCTGCTCAATTTATTGCGCGAGATTGAAGCCTTGGAATGGAAATTTTATTGGGAGTCGCTGGATTACAGTGTTAAAAGTTATCCGAATGCGGAAATTGATATTGAAGTATTTACGCTGAGTTCAGAGGAGGGCTTGTTTGGTGTGTAGATTTTTATTGAAAGCCCCGTGTTTTGTTTCCCCGGTCTTGTTTTCATCAGCGCTGGTTTTGCGTAACTCACTATTTTCTGTGCTGTTGCTACTGGCATGCACGGCAGCAGTGCATGCCGAGGATAATGTGGTTGCCGCAGCGCCAGGTGAAACCCTGCGCGACCCAACCAAACCCTTGGGGCACAGAGTGGCACCCCAAGGTCAACATAACTCCGCGTACAACCTGAACTCCGTACTGATCAGCGCGCAGCGCAAACAGGCAGTTATTAATGGCGTGACGCTGCGTGAAGGGCAGGTCATTCCTGATTCTGGTGGCGTAATTGTAAAACGCATTTCGCCCCAGACAGTGGTAGTACAACAGGGCGCAAAAACCTGGGCGCTGAGGCTTGCTCCCAGCGTTGTTATAAGACACTAATTGATTGCAAATTTGAGGCAGTGACAATGTTCACCCACCCGGTTACGACTAAAAATCTTTTGACAACTTCGCTGTTATCTTTGGCGGTAATGTTGGCGGCCTGTTCCAGTAATAAAAATACGGATAAACGTTTATTAGTTGAAGAGGTGTTGGATAAAACCCGTGCAGAGCAAGCAGCGGCAGCCAACCTGCCGCGGCAGGTGCCGGCAGATGTGAATAAAGCGTTGCTGGCGAATCAATCACTCAATAATTCAAATTCAAAAGCAAATTACGATCGATTTGATGTATCGGTGCGCAATGTAAGTGCGCGGGATTTTTTCCTGGGTTTAGTCAATGGCACAGGTGTGAATGTAGTGGTTCATCCTGAAGTCACCGGGAGTGTTACCTTGGATCTGAAAAACGTCACTGTGGATGATGTGCTCAGGGTAACACGCGATATTTATGGTTACGAATACCGTAAAGATCGTGGCATTTACACCATTTATGCAAATGCATTGCGCACCGAAGTATTTCAAATTAATTATTTGGATGTGCAGCGTGTAGGCGTGTCTGACACCAGTGTGACGATTGGGCGCGCACAAAGTTCAGGCAGTAACTCCAATAACAGTGGCAATAATTCAGCTAGCAGCGGCGATGCAACTGATTTGTTGGGCATGGTGCAAAGTGCACAGCAACAGCGAAGTGGGCGGGGCTCAACGGGTTTATCGCCAGGTTCGCGCGTGCAAACCATGAATCGTACCGATTTCTGGTCATCGCTGGAAAAAACAGTAACTTCCATTATTGGTGGTCAAACCGAAAACCGTAAAGTGATGGTCACTCCCCAGGCGGGCATGATTGTAGTGACCGCTATGCCTCACGAGTTGAGTGCAGTGCGTGATTTTCTGGAGCGCTCCGAATTAAGTGTTAAGCGTCAGGTGATTCTGGAAGCAAAAATTATTGAAGTGCGTTTAAACGAGGGTTTTGAAGCGGGCGTGAACTGGGGGGCGATTAGCGGACAAATGGGGTATACCTACTCCAGTGGCTCGGGACCTAGAACTATTAATAGCCAGCAGACGTTAACACTAGACGAAAATTATAATTTGCTCGGCGCGACTCGTAGTGATAGCGAGACTTATCAATTTGGCCCCGATAATTTATTCACCTCTGTTATTCAAGTTACTGACATTACCAAAATTTTATCGCTGTTGGAAACCCAAGGCTCAGTGCAAGTACTGTCCAGTCCACGTGTATCTACCGTAAATAATCAAAAAGCCATGATTCGTGTAGGTTCGGATGAATATTTTGTGACAGGCATTTCCAGTAACCAAACTTCTAATGCGGCTACTACCACCTCTACACCCAATATTGAATTGTCATCTTTTTTTAGTGGTATTTCTTTGGATGTAACGCCGCAAATTTCTGATCGAGGTGAAGTTATTTTGCACATTCATCCTGTGGTCAGTGAAGTTACCGATCAACAAAAAATATTTACGGTGGGCAGTGAGGAGTTTGCACTACCTTTGGCGCTGCGCGGTGTACGTGAATCAGACAGTATCGTGAAAGCTGCTAATGGTCAGGTGATTGTATTGGGCGGGTTGATGACTGAGTCCACTAACAATGTGGATGGCAAGCGCCCGCTGCTGGGGGATATCCCCGTGCTCAATGCATTATTCAAAACTAAAAACAAAGCCAAAAGTAAAACCGAGCTGGTAATCCTGTTACGCCCGATTGTGGTGGATGACAAAACCTGGGATGAACAGCTAACTGACGCGCAAAATTCCATGCGCACTATGGGCGATACCTACAGAGGCCAGTAGTAGTTAACAGATCTACCAGGCAACGAGGTTTTACATGTACCGTCAACATTTTGGGTTACGTGAGCATCCGTTTTCGCTCACGCCAGATACCCAATTTTATTTTAATAACCAGAGCCATCGCGAGGTGTTGAGCACTCTTTTGCTTGCGCTGCGCCATAGCGAGGGGTTTATTAAAATTGTGGGTGAGGTTGGCACCGGTAAAACATTGCTCAGCAGAAAATTATTGGCCAGTTTGGGCGATACCTTTATCACTGCGTATATTCCCAATCCTTACCTCACGCCCGATGAATTAAAGTGGTTTCTCGCGGAAGAAATTGGCATTGCCTATTCACCGGATGTCCCTTCTTATCAATTGCTCAAGGATATCAATTTACGTTTGGTGGAATTGGCGCAACAAAAACGGCAGGTGGTATTGGTGGTGGATGAAGCGCAGGCCATGCCACGCGAAACCATCGAAGCGTTACGTTTGTTAACCAATCTGGAAACGGAAAAAAGTAAGCTGTTGCAAGTGGTGCTGTTTGGTCAACCCGAATTAGATGAGCTATTGGATCGTCCGGATCTGCGCCAACTCAAACAGCGCATTGTATTTTCAGAATATTTGCAAACTATTTCGCCACAAAGCCTGCCGGATTATTTGGCCTATCGGCTCGCTTCTGCGGGGTATAAAGGCGCCGGTTTGTTTTCCGCTAGCGCGATTAAATTACTTTATAAAGCCTCGGGTGGTGTACCGCGTTTGATTAATGTGATTGCGCATAAAGCTATGCTAGCTGCATACGGCCAAGGGGCGGCGCGAGTGACCCGCCAACATATGGTGCGCGCGATTATGGATACCGCCGAGAGCCGCCGTTTTGGCCGCTGGTTGGCGCGGCGCGACTATTGGTTATGGCCCGCATTAGCGGCGAGTGCAGCGGCAGTGATCGCGCTGGCTCCCAGTGCTGTGGGTGGTTTTTTATGAGTTTGCTAAACGACATGCTGCGCGATCTCTCACAGGATATATCGCGTCGCTCGCCCACTGTTTCAGCGGGCGATACCAATGCAGATGCAATTGAAAACCAGCAGGATTTGTTTTCCCAATCCAGTGTTGCCAAAGCAGCGCCGCGCAATATCTTGCCGAGTGTGATTGTTTTTGTACTGGTGTTGTTGGCGATTCTCGGTTGGCGCTATGGTTACCAACATCAGCAGAGTCCCAAGCAACAAACAATACCGCTAGCGACTGCTATTCCAAACCCGGAGGCGTCCGAACCAAAAAAGTTGCCGGAAAATAATGCCGCTGAAGTGATTGAAGCTGAACAACTGACCGAACGTTTGGCCTCTCTGGAATCGGCAATTACCAATCTGACGGCGGTTGTGGCCAACAGCCAATCGCAGCCTTCACCAACAGATGAACCTGCTGAAAATTCTGTTGCTATTGACGATGAACATTCATCAACAGCTATGCCCGAGCAGTCGGTCAGTATTCGCGAGCCTTTTGTTACAGACCAGCAAGCAGTCGCAGAATTTGAAACGCAAATGTCTGAACAGGCTGCTACTGAAACAGCTGATCCCGCATTGTTTATCGCCCCTAATCGCGCCTGGCAGGATGAGCAAACCGCGACCCAAGCGCGTGCAGAATTTAATGCTGGTCAGTTGGAGCAAGGCATAGCGCGGTTGCAAGATTTTATTGCTAACAATCCCGGTGCAGCGCGCTCTACTGCGCTATTGCTGGATATTTATTGCGAGCAGGAAAATAACCAGGCGGCAGCGCAATTGTTAGCGCGTGCAGATTATTTGGCTCCGGAAATAAACACCTATTATTTGGCAAAAATTGCGTTGCTCAACAATAAACCTGAAGAGGCTCTGGCACTCCTTGAAGGTTCGCTGGAGCAGGCGGAGCAGCATGAAAACTATCGCGCGCTGCTTGCCGGTTTGTATCAGCGCAGCGGTATGAATGAGCAGGCGGCCAGCCATTACCGCCGGTTGTTAACTACCTTCGGTGAAAAGCCGGCCTATTGGCTAGGCTTCGCCTTGGCGCAGGATGCACTTAATCAAACCCAGCTGGCGCTACAAGCTTATCAACGTGTCAACCAATATTCCGATTTACAGCCGCCAGTGCGCGAGTATGTCGAACAACGCTTGGTCGCCTTGAGTCAATGACAAGGCAATAACAGGTATCAATCCACTATGATGAATCTCGCTTCGCAAAAACGTATTCGTATCGGCGACTTGCTTGTCGAAAAGAATATGATTTCCGAAACCCAATTGCAGCATGCACTGCAAGAGCAAAAGCTAACCGGCCGTAAATTGGGCGCAACCCTGGTTGAGCTGGGTTATGTCGATGAAAACGCTTTGCTCAACTTGTTATCGGCGCAGCTGGATATTCCCTTTGTGGAATTAAAACAATTTCGCTTTGACCGCACCCTGGTGCAGCGTTTGCCGGAAACCAGTGCACGCCGTTATCGGGTTATGTTACTGCGCGAAGATTTTGATGGCCTGCTACTGGGCATGGCAGACCCCACCGATATTTTTTGTTTGGACGAGTTACAGCGTCTGCTGCAAAAAAATATTAAACCGGCGGTAGTCCGTGAATCCGAACTGCTGGATATTTTGGATATCGCCTACACCCGTGCCAATGAAATTGCCACCCTTGCCGGTGAATTGGATGAGGAGCTGCAGGAATCGGCAGTTGACCTTGCTGAATTTGCGGTAGGTGCCGCCGACAGTGAAGCGCCGGTAGTAAAATTGCTGCAAAAAATATTTGAGGAGGCGATCAACACCAAAGCTTCAGATATACACATAGAGCCGGATGAAAAAGTGTTGCGTATCCGCACCCGCATCGATGGTGTGCTGCTCGAACAAGTGATGAATGAAAAGCGAATTTCTTCAGCCTTGGTGGTGCGCTTGAAATTAATGTCGGGCATGGATATTTCGGAAAAACGTTTGCCACAAGACGGCCGTTTTAACCTCAAAGTAAAGCACCACAATATTGATGTGCGTATTTCTACTATGCCTGTGCAATTTGGCGAGTCTGTGGTCATGCGTCTGCTGGATCAAACCGATGGTGTGCGGCCATTGGATGCCGTGGGAATGCCCAAGCATTTAATGGAGCGATTCCGCCGCGCCATTACCCGTCCTCATGGATTGGTGTTAGTGACTGGGCCAACCGGTAGCGGTAAAACCACCACACTTTACGGCGCTTTATCTGAATTAAATAAACCCGAGAAAAAAATTATCACCGTGGAAGATCCGGTGGAATATCGCCTGCCGCGCATTAGTCAGGTGCAGTTACACGAAAAAATCGGTTTAACCTTTGCAAGTGTACTGCGCGCAACTTTGCGCCAAGACCCGGATATTTTATTGGTAGGTGAGATCCGCGATGCGGAATCGGCCGAAATCGCCATGCGCGCCTCCATGACCGGTCACATGGTGTTATCAACCCTGCACACCAACGATGCCATGACCTCGGCAATGCGTTTAATGGATATGGGTGTGGATGGTTATTTGGTGGCGACCGCGCTGAAAGCGATTGTGGCCCAGCGTTTGGTGCGGCGTATTTGTACCAGCTGTATTCAACCGCACACCCCCGATGCTAACGAGTTGCAATTGCTTGCTGTTATTGGCAAGGGCCGTGATTATTCTGCGGCTACCTTTAAAAAAGGCACGGGTTGCCCCCATTGCCACAACACCGGTTATCGCGGCCGTATTGGTATTTTTGAAATGCTGGAATTAAACCAAACCATGGCCGAAGCCCTGCGCGTTAACGATTTAAATGCGTTTATGCAAGCTGCACACAACCTTCCTGATTTTGTCAGCTTAAGCGAGGCCGCATTGGGCTATGCTCTTGAGGGTTTAACTACGCTGGATGAAGTGATGTCCATTTCGGCACAGGTGAATGAAATCTAAGTGATGGAATTTAACCATGAACAATTTCACTACAAACAATCTCACTACAAACAATCTTGCCACCAACAAGTGCACGAGTAACTGCTGATGGCTGTTTACGATTTTAAAGGGCGCAATACAGAAGGGCGGCTAATTACCGGTCAGTTGGATGCCTCTTCCAAAGATGCGGCGGTAAATCAATTACTCGGCCGCGGCATAACACCAGTGGATATCAGTGAGTTTGTCGAGCGCTTAAGTTTTTCTGAACGTTTTGCGCGCGCCACGAATCGTGGCCGTGTGGATAAAGTCGAACTGATTATGTTCTGCCGGCAAATGCATACTATCAGCCGTGCCGGTATTCCGCTGGTAAAAGGCTTGCGCGGTTTATCGGCCTCGCTGCGCAACTATGCTTTTCAGCAGGCGCTTAATGATGTGGTAGAGCGGCTTGAAGCCGGTGTTGAATTGTCATCGGCCATGCGTGCGCACCCCAAGATTTTTGATAATTTATTTGTCAGTCTGGTGAGTGTTGGGGAGAACTCAGGGCGCCTTGACTTGGTATTTAAACAGCTCAGCGAATACATGGAGCGCGATCTGGCCACGGTAAAAAGTATTAAAACAGCGCTGCGCTATCCGTCATTTGTGTTGATTGCTATTTCCATTGCCATAGTGGTTATTAACGTAAAAGTAATTCCTGCGTTTGCCAACCTGTTCTCCTCCTTTGGTGCTGAGCTTCCACTGCCAACCCGAATACTGATTGGTATATCTGATTTTTTTGTAAATTATTGGTTGTATCTGGCAGTGGTTATTGGCGCGTTGGTGGCTTGGGTTTATCACTATATTAAAACCCCCGAAGGCAGCCGCGTGTGGGGCCGCAAGAAATTACGTTTAATCATCATCGGCGATATTATCGAACGCGCATCGCTTGCGCGTTATGCCCGCTCTTTTGGCTTGATGTTAAACGCCGGTTTGCCACTCTCCAATGCACTTGAATTGAGTGCGCGGGCGGTAGATAACCCTTATTTGGGCGATAAAATTCGCGGTATTCGCGCGGGTGTAGAGCGCGGCGAGGGTTTATTTCAAACCCATCTTGTGAGCGGTATGTTTACACCATTGGTATTGCAAATGATTTCAGTTGGCGAGGAGAGCGGGCAGGTGGATGCGCTGCTTGCGGAAGTTGCCGCCTTTTACGAAAGTGAAGTGGAATACGATGTAAAACAATTGAGCGACCGAATTGAACCTATCATGATTGTGATTATGGCCGGGTTTGTAACTGTGCTGGCGTTGGGTATTTTCCTGCCCTTGTGGGATATGTATAACATCCAAAAATGAGGCCAGCAGCGAACCATGAATAGCTATCACAGCGGACGTTTTGAATGGTTTGTGGTCGCAACAGTAATAGCGATTATTTCAGCACTTGCATTGGGGCGTTATCTTGCTATGGCGGACGATGCACAAAACCTGCGGTTGGAAATTTTATCGCACCGCTTGGTGACTGCTGCTGCCAACGCGCGCGCCGAATTTTTGGTGAAGGGTTTATCCCAAAGCCAGAGTCGCAGCTTGCCGATTGCGGGCCAGCCGGTTTATTTTTCATCCCAAGGCTGGCCAGTGGCAGTGACAGCGCCGGTGCGGGAGGGTTTCCGTCTGCAGGAAGCAGATTGTGCGGCACTGTGGAATTTATTGTTGCAGAACCCGCCGCCGCTTGACCTTGAATCCCAGCCTGAACATAAAGCTGAATATGCCTTGTCGGTGGGTGATTCAGTCTGCCGTTTCCAGTTACACGGGGTCCCTGTATTTTTTGATTATTATCCACTTGAGGGGCGAGTGATATTTAACCGGGGTTAAGCGAGTGGAAACTTATAAAAGTTAATCCTCTAATAACTGGAATTTCCGAATGCATTGACTATAGTAATGTCACTGAATTATGAAATGTGTACGTGGACTCTTAGGGTTCACGGCAGCAGGGATGTAGTCAATCAACCAATTTTTTAACTAATCTTTTTACTGTCGTGGGAGTCTTTTATGAAACAACAATCCGGTTTTACCTTAATTGAATTAATTGCGGTTATCGTCATTTTGGGGATTTTGGCGGCGACGGCATTACCGCGTTTTGTGAATTTAACTCAAGCTGCACGTGAATCTGCGGTACAAGGTGTAGCTGGCGCGCTCGGCAGTGCCGCTGCGCTCAATCATGCAAACAATATAGCGGATGATGCAGGGTTAAATATTACGACTGCGCTTGTTGCAGTTGCCAGCTGCCCTGACGTAGAGAACGCGCTGGATGGCGGCTTGCCCGAAGGTTATACCATCCGTGCTGGTGCTGGTGGCTTGGCAGAAGGTGCTTCGGAAGTATGTGTGGTTGAATCCGATGATGACACAACAGTTATAGCGAACTTTACTGCTTACGGCGTAGCGATCTAACCAACCCAGTAAGTGTAATGAGCTGGTATGAACACGAAAGAGCGGGGGTTTTCACTAATTGAATTAGTTACCGTTATGTTATTGATCGGTATTCTATCAGTTGTGCTTTTTTCCCGCTTGGGGCCAGTAAATACGGCCGCTGTACAATCAGGCCGCGATGACATCATCGCGGCCTTATTTTTTGCGCAACAAACGGCAATGATGCGCAGTAGCGGTGGCAATATCCGGGTTGAGTTCACCAGCAATACGGTGAGTGTGATGGAAAATGGAAGCCCGGTTATAGCTGATCGTTATCCGCTCACTTTGCCTGAAGGTGTTTCGGTGTCAGCTGTCACTGATAATCCAAGTGATGATGACAAATTTATTTTCGATAAATTAGGCCGCACCCAATCGGGCACTATTACACTCACCGGCTCAGGTAATACCGCAGGAACTTCGGCGGCTATTCGTGTGGAGGCAAGTGGTTATGCCTACGCCAACTAAATTATTTCAGCGCGGTGTATCGCTAATTGAATTAATTGTTTTTATTGTGGTGGTAAGTATTGCACTGCTGGCATTGGTTGGGGTTTATCGCAATGCCACTATCAATAATGCTGACCCGCTGATTCGTACTCGCGCACTGGAAGCCGCCCAATCCTTGCTCGATGAAATTATCGCACTTAAATACGACGAATCCACACCCACAGGCGGTATACCCGCTTGCTCAACGGCTGGCGCTGCAAACTGTACCAATGCCCCCGAAAATAATATGAACGATGTGGACGATTACCACAATTTCAGTGATTTACCTTACCCCGCTTTTCCCGGCTATGAGCGCAGTGTTCAGGTTACTACCGCAAATAACATCAAGCGGATTACAGTGAGGGTAACTACACCTACCAATGAAACTTTTTTGCTAACGGCAGAGCGAGCGAACTTTTAATGTACGCTTTGCTATCTACTGTTAAACACGAACAAGCGACTAGCCGGACAGGAGCAGTGCGTTATCGTTCGCAGCGCGCATTTACTCTGGTTGAACTGGTGGCTGTAATGGTTATTTTGTCGATCATTGCGGCTATAGGTGTAGGTTTTGTAGTGCGCGCTACGGAGTCCTATCAATCTACCCAAACCCGTGCACTTTTGGTAAACACGGCACGGCAAGCGGTTGAGCGTATGACCCGCCAGTTGCGCGGTGCTTTGCCTTATTCGGTGCGTATTACCAATAATGACCAGTGCCTGCAATTTATGCCGATTGCCGCTGGCGGTAATTATTTTAATCCAGTGCCGGATCAACAAAATCTCGCACCGCCTACTGCAAGCATTCCGGCCTCTCCGGTCTCTATCGATTTTGGTTCTGCTCGTTTCGTTGCCATAGGTGCTATGAATGCCGCTGAAATTTATGGCCCATCACCCACATCGCTTAGCGGTTACTCCGGCTACACCGCCGGCGCTCTGCAATTATCCGCCAGCCAGCGCTGGCAACGTAATTCTGTTAATCGGCGCTATTATCTGCTGGATAATGCCCAGGCGTTCTGCTTGGCGGGTAATGAATTGCGTTTTTATAGCGGCATAGAGCCACAGCATCAAAGTGTTGATCTGACAGCAAACTTCGACATTATTGCCCGTGGTGTTACGGCGAATGGAGCGTTTGAATTGGCAAATGGCTCTGAAAATCGCAATACGCTGATTAATGTTTCGCTGGATTTTACTAGCGGTAATGAAACCATTAATTACACCCACCGAGTATTTATCCGCAATGTTCCCTAGCAGACAAGGCGCATTCACTATCAATGCCCAGCGCGGTTTTCTGTTGCCGCTCGCGCTCTTTATTATTGTGGTCATGGGCGTTTTGGCGCTCACAATTTCCCGCACATCAATCCAATCGCAAACAGCAGTAGTGCAAGAATTTATGAGTTTGCAAAGTTTTTATGCAGCAGAGAGCGGTGCCCAGCGGGGCATGAAAGCAATATTTTTTGATGTGGCTGGTCGCCAAGCGGCTGACAACGCTTGCGCCACTATGAATCTAAACCCCGATTACAGCGGTGTGGATGGCTTAAATGCCTGTAGTGTTACTGTCACTTGTAACTGTCGTTATCAAAATGGAAATACTTGTGCGCCCGGCACAGCCACAAACTATGCCGCTGATGCTAGCGCAGATGTATTAAAAAGTTTCTATACAATTACTAGTGTTGGTCGATGCGGTGAAGACGAGTACCGCGCTGAGCGCCGTATTCAGGCCGGTGCATTTTTGGAGTAGGAGCAATGAAATACTCTATTGCAAGTGCATCTATATTTCGCGGAAAACTAAATAAATTTTTTTCGCTTTTTATAGTTAATTGTTTATGGCTTGTAATTGGATTTAGTTTATTTAATACCAGTTATGCCGCGACCTACAATTTGACCAGCGGCCAGTATCCCCCCTGTAATACCAGCTGGAGTGTCTCCGGCTCCACTTATACATGTAGTGGTAATGGGCGCGTTACTTTGGCAAGTGGTGATGTGTTGACTTCCAGCGGCAACATTACAATTTCTGCGAACAATGGTTTTTCATTCAACAACAATACAGTTGGATCTGCTTCTGCGGCTATTAACCTGATATCTACTTACGGGAATGTGGATTCCTCGGGTACGAATACTATTTTTGGTAATATCACTTCATCCAGCGGTAATGTGACGCTAGTAAATACATCAGTCAGTGGCACTATTACCACTGGCGGGGCGATTAATTTGACGGGCGGAAGTGTATCGGGTCTGGTGACTAGCACCGATCAGACGATAATCACCAACGGTACTAACCTGAGTGGTGGAGCCAGGGCTCGTTCGGGTATGAATCTCACCGGAGGAACCTTATCCGGTAATTTTGTGATGACTACCAACAACCCGTTTATTGTATCCGGTGTGACCATGGTTAGCGGCAGCATATCGGGTTCAAGTAATGTGCTTATCCAAAATGGTAGCCTGTTAGGATCTTCAGGTTCTCCAATTACGATTAACACTAACAGCGGTCCAATCATCGTAAATAATTCAACGGTGTATGGAAATTTAACGGCACCCAGTTATTCAACCGTGGATCTCACCAATGGCGGTACGGTTTATGGTACCTGCCTGCCTAACTCTACGCCGGCTAACGCCTGTAATGCTTCGCCTCCGGTTTGTACCACAGGTTTAATTGGAGGGCTTTTAGGCAATCATTTCAACAATACAAGTTTGACCGGAAACCCTGTGGGCACCCGCCTTGATACAAATATTAATTTTGATTGGGGTGCGGGTTCTTCGGGGGTTGCTGGCGTTAACAGCAATCAGTTTTCGGTACGTTGGACGGGCAGGCTTCGCGCACCCACCACGGGAAATTATCGCTTTCAAACTGTGTCTGATGATGGTGTGAGGCTGTGGGTTAATAATCAATTAATTATTAACAATTGGAATGACCATTCAGCGACAACGGATACCAGTGCTACAGTCACATTGCAGGCCGGTTACGCTTACGATGTGAGGCTGGAGTTCTACGAGAATTCAGGACAAGCCGTGATTCGATTATTATGGAGCTTGCCAGGCAGTGCCACTTTTGTGACCTTGGGAACTGCGGGTGATCCTAATCAAAGCACTGCAAATTATTGTGAAGTGCCGGTTGCCAATTGTAACAATGGCTTTGTTGGTGCAGCGCTTGGTAAATATTTTAATAACAATAATTTGTCCGGCACTGAAACAGCAACGCGTCAGGATCTCAGCATCGACTTTGATTGGGGAACTGGGGCGCCGGGCGTCACTGGTGTAAATGCTGATAATTTTTCAGTGCGTTGGGATGCAACGCTAAAAGTTGATGCGAGTGGAAGCTATCAATTTCAAACCCTGTCGGATGATGGCGTTCGCCTCTGGGTGAACAACCAGCTGATTATTAATAATTGGACTGATCACGCAGTGACTACAGACACAAGCGCGTCGGTAAATTTGGTTGCGGGACAAACCTATCCGGTGCGTCTGGAATTTTATGAGCGAGGGGGTTACGCCGTTATGTCGCTGCGCTGGCGGCGCCCGGGGGATTCAACTTTCTTGCCCATTTCCGGCTGTCCCGCCAAAGTCAGTTATTACGGTATATCTCATAGCGGCACGGGTTTAACTTGTACGGCTGAACCAATCACGATTAGCGCCTACGATACTAACGGTGCTTTGGTCGCACCGGATGCGGGCACACAGGTATCGCTTTCCACTTCGCCGGCGACAGGAAGCTGGGTTGCGAGCAGTATTATTTTTAATGGCACTCAAACCGCAGTTCAGGCCTACCTGCGACAAACCACCCCCGCGACGCTTAATATCAATGTTACTGACGGTACATTTTCAGAGAGCCCGAGTTTTGACCCTTCGATTACTTTTTTGGATACAGGTTTAAAATTTTACAACGCAACGGGCTCTAATACGGCAATTGCAAACCAGCGCGCTGGCATAACCGCAACTACACCCGTCTTGCGTGCAGTGCGCACCAACAGCGACACAGGTGCCTGTGAAGCGCGAGTAACTGGCACGCGCACGGTGATTATAGGTTATGAATGCGTTAATCCGACCACCTGTGTTGCAGGTCAAACATTCACATTACAAGGAACTGGAATTGCCGCTAACAATGTGAACGCGAGTACAAATCGTACACCAGTCTCACTCACCTTTAACGCCAATGGCGAAGCGCCTATCCCATTTAATTACACCGATGTGGGGCGTGTTCGGCTTCATGCATCATTACCGCTTACGGCATCAGGCAATAATCCTGCTGTTACCCTGACAGGGACAAGCGGTGAATTTGTGGTGCGGCCTGAGCGTTTAGCGGTCACTGCGGTGCAGCGCTCCAATGCCACAAACAATCCAGGTGGCACCACGGCACCTGGAACTGCAGCGGGTTTTGTTGCCGCCGGCGAAGCGTTTAAAGTAGTGGTGCAAGCACAAAATGCCAACCAGCAACCCACACCCAATTTTGGCCGTGAAAGTCAAAGTGAAAATAATATTTTGCTAAAAGAATATGAACTTATTCATCCGGTCGGCGCTACGCTCACCGCGCTTACCAGTGGCACAGCCGGTAGTTTTGCTGCGACAAATCCCCAGGGTAGTTTTGAAAATACTAACCTGCGTTGGAACCAGGTGGGCAGTTTAACGCTGCGCCCAGAACTTGCAGATAATGATTATCTTGGTGCGGGCATGCCTAATTATATTGTTAGTGATACGGTAGGGCGTTTTTATCCTCACCGTTTTGAAATGGTTTCTCAATCACTCAATAACAGCTGTAATACTTTTTCCTATATGTCGCAGCAGCAATTACCGCTGAAGTATGAAATACAGGCTTTGTCTGCAACTGGCATTATGTTGTCCAATTACGGCGCTAGCTACGGCACTTTGCCAAGCCTTGTTTACGTGGCAGAAAATGCTAACGCGGGGAATGGCGCCCTGCTGAGCGCGCGCGTTATTGAATCCAGTGTAAAAGTTTGGAGTGAGGGGCGCTTGGCAGTGGACACCAATGCAACATTTAATCGCGCTGCAACACCCGATGGCCCTTACCCCGAGTTAAACATTGGATTAACGCTCACCGATAATTTCGACAGCCGTGAGCTTGCGGAAAGAAATATGAATGCGACCACCACCGGGGTATGCTCAGGTGCTGCCTGTACCGCTCGCCAGCTCAATGCCACGCCACTTAATTTACGCTTCGGTCGCTTGCGTTTGGATGATGCCTTCGGCCCGGGTACTGCTGATCTGCCGGTGAACTTTACTACCGAATATTGGTTTGGAAATCGTTTTATTCAAAACCTGAATGATAGTTGCACCAGCATTTTGCGCAGTGCAATTACCTATCCTGCAGGAAGTATTTTAACCGCCTCAAATTTAACGGTAGGGCTTACTGGTGGTTCCACTACCGGAATCTATGATTCTATGTCGGCGACAGACATTGTGTTTTCCAGTGGCGATGCCGGGCACAGGTTTTCTGCGCCGGGTGCAAATGCGACAGGTACATTTCCTGTGAGTGTGGATTTGACCACTTACCCCTGGTTACGGTTTGATTGGAATGGCGATGGCGTATACACCGATGCGTCACTACCAACCGCAGAATTTGGTTTTGGCCAATATCGCGGTCACGACCGAATTATTTATTGGCGCGAACGTTTTGATTAACAGAGGTATTAAATAGTAAACACTATGGACATGACTATCACCACGCCCAGCCTATTATTTCCGGCAATTTCACTGCTGATGCTCGCTTACACCAATCGTTTTGTCACTCTCGCCAACGTAATTCGCCAGCTGAGTAATATGGAAAACGCACCCACACGCGATATCGTTATTCGCCAGATTGATAACCTGCGCATACGCATGACAGTGATTCGTTTGATGCAGGCCTTTGGTGTGTTGTCCTTCGTGTTTTGTACCTTGTCGATGTTCTCTTTGCTTTTGGCTTTTCAAGTGGCGGGGATGTATTTATTTGCCGCAAGTTTGTTGCTCTTGGTGGTGTCTTTATTGTTTTCATTTTATGAAGTTAATATTTCTACCAAGGCGATTAATATTGAGCTGGAGAAGTTTGATGCGGTAATGAAAAAACATGGTAAAGACCAGCACTAGTCAGATGCATAAACGCTGATCCTGAAAAATGCAAAAAGGCAGCGTGGCTGCCTTTTTTTGAAATGAAATATGTCCACATCTAGCGTTCAGTGGATGACTCCAGGCGAATGTCTACCGCTAGTTCATCGGCGATTTTATCCAGGTAATCGTAAAGCTCATTCATATCTACGGTTTTAGGTACTTCAATTACACCGGTGGCTTCAAATAGTGGTTCGCCCGACCAGGGCATACTGGAGCACGCCGTTTCCAACTCGCCCATGTTAATATGTCGGGCAGCAAAGGCTTGGGCAATTTCGCGTACTATGCCGGGCCGGTCGTTGCCTACCACACTGAAGTCAAATTCACGGCAGTTTGGTTTGCTAATGGTGACAGCGTCTTCAATGACAATCTTTAAGCCTTTTTCGGCTAACTGGGTAAGTGCACTGCGCAGCTCGGCTTGATGTTGTTCGGCGACGGCTACTTGCAATATGCCGGCGAACTTGCCAGCCAAATGTGCCATACGGCTTTCCAACCAGTTGCCATGGTGGCGACTAATGGTTTGTGCCAGCAGCTCAACTACACCGGGGCGATCATCACAGAGCACAGTTAAAACAAGTTGTGTATTCACGGTAAATCCTTAATGGTTATTGGGTGTGTGTTGCACAAGTTATTATTCATGAGTATCGATTATTAGGTTTAAGGTTACTCCGCTTGGCAATAGCGAACAAGCGTTGAATTTAACCTTGATGATTGGCCTTTTTAATATCCAGAGAAACCGATGATTATTCCTTACGAACAATTATCGAGTGATGCGCTGCAAGGATTGATAGAAGAATTTATTACCCGTGAGGGCACCGATTACGGTCTAGAGGAAGTATCACTCGCAACTAAAGTTGAACAAGTCAAACAGCTATTACAGCGGCGTGATGTTGTAGTGGTATTTGATTTTGCCACTGAAACCGCCAGCTTGCTGACGCGCCGCGACGCAGAAGCTATCCAGCAAAACATTGAGCCCGATTAATATTTTTATATTGAGATTATTGTGAATCATTTATTTTTACATTGCCGCGCCGGATTTGAAAAAGAATGCGCAGCTGAAATTTCCGATTTGGCGGCAGGTTTGGGCATTTACGGATACAGCAAAACCAAGGATAACAGCGCTTATGTGTTGTTTATTTGCCATGAACCTGATGGTGCAGAGCAAATTATTCGGCTGTTGGATTTTCGTCGTTTAATTTTTGCGCGCCAGTGGTTTGCGTGCAATGGTTTGATCGAGGATTTACCGGTTACGGATCGGGTCTCGCGCCTGTGTGAAGCAGCGGCAGAATTGCCCAAAACCCGTGAGTTACTGATTGAAACGGTAGATACCAACGAGGGTAAGGAATTATCTGGCTTGAGTAAAAAAATTGTTGCACCTATGGAAAAGGCCCTGCGCGCCCAGCAATCTTTTTTAGCAAAAAGCGCATTGCGTTTGCATTTGGTGTTTATTACTGGAACCCAGGCATTTTTAGGTGTTTGCCCTGTGAATAATTCATCGCCCTGGCCAATGGGTATTGCGCGTTTGCGTTTGCCCAAAGAGGCGCCTAGTCGCGCGACATTGAAATTGGAGGAGGCGTGGCATCATTTTATTCCGGCAGAGGAGTGGGACGCTCGCTTGGCCTCGGGTATGCGTGCGGTAGATCTGGGTGCAGCACCGGGTGGCTGGACTTGGCAATTGGTACAGCGCGGCATGTATGTGGAAGCGGTGGACAACGGTCCAATGGATAAAAGCCTGCTAGAAACCGGGCAGGTATTGCACATTTTAACGGATGGTTTTTTGTATGAACCTAAAAAGCCGGTGCAATGGTTGGTGTGTGACATAGTGGATAAACCAGCGCGGGTAACCAGCATGATTATTCGCTGGTTCACCAAAAAATATTGCCGCGATGCCATTTTTAATTTGAAGTTGCCGATGAAGCAGCGCTATAGCGAAGTTAAAAAATGCGAAGAGCGGATTCGCAACGAGCTGGAAAAAGCGGGCTTTAAACTAGATATCCAGTTCAAACAGCTTTACCACGACCGCGAAGAAGTGACAGGATATTTACGCGTTCTTTCATAAAGAACCAGTCGATGGACAAAGAATTTTTAGCGGCAGGAACTGCCTTTCTGACAAAAAGAATCAGGCTTCTAGTGATAAGAAGTCCGGTCATTTACATCGGCTGCTGTGTGCAGTAAAACCCATTCGGTGAGCTGCACCCAATCTTCAATCAAGGTGCGCAATAGTGTCATATGACTGGGTGGAAGATCTTTGTCGCGCAGGGCAGTCTCGCCAATTTCAGTCAGGACCGATACTATTTTGCCGATGGTGTGTGCTTTAAGTGAGTCGAGCACCTGCGAGTTCAATAGCATTTCGCCAGTGTACGCTGACTGCAGATCTTCGTAAGAAACGTTGGGAATAGTATCTATTGCTTGTTTTACTGCTTGTGCCAAATGCATATGGTTATTGCGCAGTAAGCGAAACGTAAGCTCAAGCGCTTGGCGGCTAAAAAAGTCTGTGGGCATATAATCGACTGCTGGTTTCCGAGACATCGAACCGGGTTCCTCGGTAGTGAATGCTTCTCCTACACGTTTTTCCATTACCGATAGAATAGCAACTCCATTAATATTGGTTTGTTTATTTATAGACGATTTAAAACTATGAATTTAAAAATTGATAAAACTTTGAATACCTGCGGCCTGTTATGCCCGGAACCGGTGATGATGTTGCATAAAATAATGCGCGAAACCAATTCGGGCGAGTTGATAGAGGTGGTGGCTACAGATCCATCCACCCTGAGGGATATCCCTAAATTTTGCTTGTTTTTAGGCCATGAACTGGTTGAACAACAACAAAATGAAACAAATTATATTTTTTATATTCGTAAAGCCTAGAAGTCAAAAATTAGTGAGTGTCTGGTTATATTTACAATAAGTTCCTGAATAAAGAGTGTTTTGAACTGAATAAAAAAACGCCGCCAAAGTTTCCTTTGACGGCGTTTTTTATTAGCCAGCCTTCAGATGATTTATGCGCGGCGACGGAACAAGGGCAGGGGTTGGTCAACCGCTGCCTGATAATATTCCTGCAAGTCGCTGAGCGATTTTACCGCTTCTTCCAAGTTGGCTTCGGGGTCGGCAAAGGCAAAGGCATTCACACCGCAGCGGCGCAGGTAGCACAGCTGGTCGCGCATGAAATTACCCACAGCGCGCAACTCGCCGGTGAAACCGTAGCGCTCACGCAGCAAGCGTGCGGTGGAAAAAGCGCGGCCATCCATAAACAGCGGGAAGTTAAGACCAATCACTGGAAATTGGTTGGCATTGGCGCCAATCAGTTCAGCGCCTTCATCGCTGTCCAGCCACACGCCCAGATCACCGCGGCTCTGTAACTTGTCGTGCTGCGCATTCCACACCGCGAAGGGCACAATCACCTGACCTGCAGGTACTTCTACTGCAGCTGCATCACCCTCGGCTTTGGCGAGCAAAGTCCAGGTATTGGCGATGATCTGGCCGTCTTTAATGAGCTTTTGCATAAACTTTCTCCTTGAAGGGAGCGGCGCCAATGCGGCGATAGGTATCAATGAACAATTCTTCTTCGGTACGGTTAGCCAGATATACATCCACAATTTTCTGGATGACTGCTGGCATATCTTCAGCGCCAAACGATGGTCCGAGCACATCGCCGAGGGAGGCGTCATTGCCAGCATTACCACCTAGCTGTACCTGATAGAACTCCTTACCGGATTTATCCACACCCAAAATACCAATGTGACCCACGTGGTGGTGACCACAGGCATTCATACAGCCTGAAATGTTCAGGTCGATATCGCCCAAGTCATAAACGTAATCCAAATCTTCAAATTGGCGCTGGATGGCTTCCGCGATAGGGATGGACTTGGCGTTAGCCAGTGAGCAGAAATCGCCGCCCGGGCAGCAGATAATATCCGTAATGGTGCCAATATTCGGCGTAGCAAAACCGGCAGCCTTACATTCCTGCCAGAGCGCAAACAGATCGGCTTTTTTCACATCGGCCAACACAATGTTTTGCTCATGGGTAGTGCGCGCTTCGCCAAAACTGTATTTGTCGGCGAGGTTGGCAATCACTTCCAGTTGGCTGTCGGTGATATCACCGGGTGCAACACCGGTTGGTTTAAGCGAGAGGGTGACCGCCGCGTAGCCGGCAACCTTGTGTTCGCGCACATTGCGCTGCAACCATTTGCCGAAAGCGATGCTCTCGGCGGCTTGGGCATCCAGCGCCGCTTGAGCTGCAGTGTTGTCGATGGTTTCGTAGGCTGGTGCGGTGAAGAAACCTTTAGCGCGGTTGATCTCGTCCTGGGTCAGCTTGTTATAGCCGTCCTTCAGGTGCTGCCATTCATCTTCCACTTTTTGTGCAAAGACTTCTGGCGTCAGGGCGCGTACCAGAATTTTAATGCGCGCTTTGTATTTGTTGTCGCGACGACCATAGAGGTTGTACACGCGCAGAATTGCTTCAAGGTAAGACAGCAAATCTTCCTCGGGCAGGAACTCGCGGATAGCAACGCCAATCACCGGTGTGCGGCCTAAACCACCACCCACATAAACTTTAAAGCCCACTTCGCCCTTGTCGTTCAGTACCAGTTGCAAACCAATATCGTGCACCTGTACGGCGGCGCGATCTTGTGTTGAACCGGTCACGGCGATTTTGAATTTGCGCGGCAAAAACGCAAATTCAGGGTGGAAGCTGGACCACTGGCGAATAATTTCGCAGTAGGGGCGTGGGTCGATAATTTCATCCGGCGCTATACCGGCAAACTGATCAGACGTGGTATTGCGGATGCAGTTACCACTGGATTGGGTGCCGTGCATGCCCACTTCTGCCAACTCGGCCAGAATATCGGGTACTTCGGTCAGATCTGGCCAGTTGTACTGGATGTTCTGACGGGTGCTAACGTGGCAATAGCCTTTATCGTAGTGACGGGCAATGTGCGCCAGCTTGCGTAGTTGTGCCGAGTTCAACATGCCGTAGGGCACGTTAATACGCAGCATGGGCGCAAGGCGCTGCACATAAAGGCCATTTTGCAGACGCAGTGGCAGGAACTGCTCGGGTTTCAGGTCACCGGCGAGGAAGCGCGCGGTCTGGTCGCGAAACTGGGCGATACGCTGACGCAGGATGCTGTGGTCGTACTCATCGTAGATATACATGGAGCTAGATACCTATCACAAAGATAAAGGCCAAAAAATGGCATTGAGGCGAAAAATCAAGGCGCGCAGGATACAGGAAAAGCAGCTTTTCGGCGACCTCGGTGTGAGATCCTTTCGGGCATCCAACTAGTGACAGCGCTAGCCAGATGGGCGCCGGCACCTTAGCAGCCGGGGGCAGGGAAGTGAACGACTGTTTATCGCTAAGCTTGTTCCATCTGGTTATGATGGCGCCTTCATCAACTGCCCTGTTTTACGCCTATGCCTGCGCCTATCGACGAGTTATTTATCCTGCCGCCCTGCACCGAAGCGCTACAAATTCTGCAGCGCGACAGGGATTTCCTGCTTGTTAACAAACCCACGCGATTGCTCAGCGTACCAGGGCGTCACCCGCAGAATCGCGATTCAGTTATTAGCCGCCTGCAGGATGATTACCCCAGTGCGACCATAGTGCACCGGCTTGATTTTGATACCTCTGGCGTAATGGTGGTACCGCTCACCAAGCCTGCCTTATCCCATATCAGCAAACAATTTCAGGCGCGCAGTGTCAGTAAGCATTACACCGCCGTTGTTGCAGGCTTGGTTGAGCAAGATGAAGGTGTGATCGATTTGCCCATAGCGTCAGACGATGGCCCCAAGTACAAAATTTGCCTGCAAACCGGCAAACCCTCGGTCACCGAATACACAGTGCTGGCGCGCGATACCCAAGCCGGCACCACGCGTGTACGGCTGCATCCCATTACCGGTCGCTCTCACCAATTGCGCCTGCATCTGCAAACCATAGGCCACCCGATTCTCGGCTGTGAGTTCTATGGTGGTGAATATGCCAAGGCCGCCGAACGCTTGTTGCTCCACGCCACAGATTTGCGTTTTGTGCATCCATCAACGGGTGCTGCGGTGTTTATAGAGGCGCCACCAGGGTTTTAGATACCTGTAACAGTGCCCGGATGTTTTGCGCTACCCGAATTTTTTGCGCTAAAAGTTAGATAGACAATTTCACTTTTCATCAACTTATGTAAAACCGCGTTAAGTCTGGCTGGAGAATAATTAAATTGGTTGACAACGTTGTCTGAGATGCCTGACATTAGCCCGGCAAATCAACCACAACGGATAACGATATGTCTCATCAACCAATTTTTTTTACCAGTATTCTCTCTGCTTCTATTGCATTAATCGGTTGCGATGCAAAAATCGGCGCGCCTTTGCAGCAAACATCCGCTGCGTCAGAAGTTGCTTCGGCAGTTCAATCGTCGGCAGCAGAAAAAAATTCGCCGGCGGTTTTTTTTGACGATTTTAATTATCAATCGATGGAAGCTTTTAACCGTAATGGTTGGCGTGTGCGAACGGAAACCGGCCATCCTGGAATCAAAAGTGCGACTTGGTCAGTGGAGGGAATCAGTTTTCATCAAGATATTCCCGCTACTCATGCCGGTGCAGTGCGCATGAGTTCCGTCACCGCGGGTCAGGGTGAAAATACTCGCCATACCCAGTTCTGCCATGCACGTAAATATCGCGAAGGCACCTATGCGGCGCGGGTATTTTTTCGCGATGAGCCAAGTTATGGCCCGGATGGTGATGAAGTGATTCAAACCTTCTACACCATTAGCCCATTAAAAGCGCCTATGGATAAAGATTACAGCGAAGCTGATTTTGAATACCTGCCCAATGGCGGTTGGGGCGCGAATGAAAAGCCAGCGATGTGGACAACCAGTTGGGACACTTTCCAGTTGGAGCCTTGGACCAAAGTTAATGAAAACACGCGCGTGGAGGGTAGCTACGCTGGTTGGCGCACCCTGATGCTGACGATTGCGGATAACAAACTTACTTATTATGTGGATGGCAAAGTATTTTCTGTCCACAGCAGCGCGGTGTATCCGGAGGATTTTATGTCGATTAATTTTAATCTCTGGTTTATGCCCAAGGGCGCTGACGGTTCAATCGGGCCGGTTGACTCACCGGAGCTGCGTGAATACCAGCAAGATATCGATTGGGTATTTTTTCAGGAAGGGGTAGTGCTAAACCCCGAAGAACTCATCGCGCAGGTTAGTCATTTGCAAACTACAGGTGTTAATTATATTGACGATGTGCAGGAGCAGAATCCGCCTTTGTCATCGCCCTGTGGTTTATAAAAACAGGTTTATGAAATAACGCATAATCAATGAAATAAAAAATGGCCGCGCAGTTTCCTGTGCGGCCATTTCTCTTCTCAAGAATAATTTAATGTTTGGCAGCTTCGGCTGCGCCAATGCCGGTTTGCGAGCGAACAAACTGGGCGTCAAATGCAATTTGCTCACTGGCAGCAGTAGCAGATTTATCGGTAATTGAAAAAAACCAGATACCTATAAACGCAGCACTTACGGAGAAAATAGCTGGGTATTTGTAGGGGAAAAGTGCCTGTTCAAAACCGAAGGCATCTACCCATACTGTTGGGCCAATGACCACTAAAATTACCGCCGTAAATAATCCAAGGCCGCCGCCGATCACTGCGCCGCGCGTGGTGAGTTTGCGCCAGTACATGCTGAGCAACAAAATCGGGAAGTTCGCACTGGCTGCTACACAGAACGCCAGACCCACCATAAAGGCGACGTTTTGTTTTTCAAACACTATGCCGAGCAATACTGCGATTACCCCCAAACATACGGTGGCGATACGCGATGCGCGAATTTCTTTTTTCTCATCACGTTTGCCTTTTAACACCAGAGTGGCGTAGAGGTCATGGGAAATCGCACTGGAACCCGCAAGGGTTAAGCCAGATACCACGGCTAGAATAGTGGCGAAAGCAACAGCAGAAATGAAACCCAACAATACATCGCCACCCAAGGCCTGTGATAAATGAATCGCCGCCATATTGGCGCCACCAATTAATGCACCATCGGTAAAGTAAGCAGGGTTTTTCAGCAATAAAATAATTGCACCAAAACCAATAATAAAGGTGAGTATGTAGAAGTAGCCGATAAAACCGGTGGCATAAAACACTGAGCGGCGCGCTTGCACTGCATCTTTAACGGTGAAAAAACGCATTAAAATATGCGGCAAACCAGCGGTGCCAAACATAAGTGCAATGCCAAGTGAAATGGCGGAAATAGGGTCGCTCACTAATGTGCCTGGCGCCATAATGGCGTTGGCTTTGGTGTGAACTTTGACGGCTTCAGCAAATAAATTTTCAAAACTAAAACCGAACTGCAGCATCACCAAAAATGCCATTAATGATGCGCCAGAAAGTAAGAGTACCGCTTTGATGAGTTGCACCCAGGTAGTGGCAATCATGCCGCCGAAGGTGACATATAAAGTCATGAGTACACCGACAATAATCACTGCTACTTCGTAGGGCAGGCCAAACAACAATTCAATTAATTTTCCGGCGCCTACCATCTGTGCAATCAAATAAAACACCACGGTCACTAGTGAACCGCTAGCGGCGAGTATGCGAATGGGTTTTTGTTGCAAACGAAATGATGCTACATCGGCAAAGGTGTATTTGCCGAGGTTGCGCAGGGGTTCGGCGATCAGCACCAATACAATCGGCCAACCCACCAAAAAACCAATCGCATAAATCAAACCGTCAAAGCCCGAGGTGTACACCAAACCGGCAATGCCGAGAAAGGATGCGGCGGACATATAATCGCCCGCAATTGCCAAACCGTTTTGAAAGCCGCTGATACCGCCACCAGCCGCGTAAAAATCACTCGCGGTTTTGGTGCGGCCAGCCGCCCAATAAGTGATGCCCAGGGTTACGCATACAAACGCCAGGAACATAGCCACGGCGGTGACGTTAATGCCGCTGGAATCAGTGCTTGTTGCTTGCGCCCAAGCGCAGGTAGCCATCGCAGAAATAATAAGTGCAACAGGTGCAGCGAGCAGTGGCTGATGAAGTCTCATGATTGCGCCTCCACTTTTTGTACTATGGCGCGAGTCAGCGGTTCCAAAACGCGGTTGGCGTAGTAGACATAAATCCCGGTGATAAGCATACAAAACAGGATTACTCCCAAGCCCAGTACCATGCCGAGGGAAGTAACGCCTTGACCGATAGGCTCACCCAATGCGGTGGGATTAAAAGCGATGGTAAGAATGAGGGCGAAGTAGGCAAAAATAGTGGCGATTGATAAGGGCCACATGATTTTTTTACGTGCGCGGGTCAGGGCCGCGTACTCCGGCAACTGCCGGATGGAATCGGTATGCATGAGTTGAATCCCTATTTTTTTGTTGGTTATTAGCGAGCGATGTTGAAAGTAAAACACATTAATAATTGTTGTAATGACTTGCGCCTATATCATCGTGGTGCATAGGCGTGGCAGGATTCTAACAGTCATTCTGACCATTCAGAAATACTTGGCGGGGTTTAATTACCAAACTTGATGGAGTTCCAAGGCTAGTTAAATCCAACCTTTTTGGCGGGCGATGCGCGCAGCATCTACGCGATTGGCAGCGTGCAATTTGGCGATTGCCTCGGACAAATAGTTGCGTACTGTGCCCTCAGATAGACAGAGCACAGTAGCGATCTCAGCGGTAGTCTTGCCCTCGGCCGCAAGACGCAATGCCCGACGTTCCTTATCGTTGAGTGGATCAGCTTCGCCCAAGGCCATCATCGCTAATTCACCGTCGATGACACGTTTGCCATCCATTACTTTATAAATAGATTCAATAAGCTGTTCGGAAGGGGCATCTTTGAGTAAAAAGCCGGCAACACCCATATCAATCGCGCGGCGAATATAACCCGCGCGGCCAAAGGTGGTGATGATGATTGTTTTGGTGGGGAGTTTTTGATTCAGTACCCACTGTGCCAATTCCAGACCTGAGCGCCCGGGCATCTCAATATCAGTGAGTAAAATATCGTAGCTATTTTGCTTCATTAGCAGCCAGGCGCGATCACCATCCTCAGCCTGGGTAACATCGAACCCCGGTTCCATTCCCAGCAGCGCGGCCAAAGCGCCGCGCACCATGGATTGATCTTCTGCCAACAAAATTTTCATTGAAAAGGTTTCCCCCGGATTATCGAATTAGTGGTGCAATTCGTGGCGTGGCAGTGAAATAACAAACTCACAACCCTTGCTGATGGACGATTGCAGCTCGCCCGCCAATGCCTGAATGCGTTCCTGAATGCCCTGTAAACCATTGCCGGGCGTGAGTGCGCTGACTTTACCGTTATCGCGCATGCTCACCAGAATTTTGTCGCAGCTGTGGCGAAATTCGATCTGGCAGTGATTGCCATTGCTGTGGCGCAGGACGTTCGTGGTCAGCTCGGTAAGTGCGAGAATCACGGCCGTTTCTGCGCGTGCACTCAGCTGCGGTATTTCGCCCAGTAGCTCCACCACAAAACCGTTTTGGCGCAATTTTTCGCAGAGTTCCATCACCTCGCCCGACAGGCCCCGGTGTTTGTAGCCGGATACTGTTTGCCGTACCAGGCTTAGGGTATTGCGTGCAATGTGGTGTAACTCGGAGACATGTTCGCGAGCAATCTCCTGTTTGTCTTGGGCCATGAGTTTTTCTGCCAGTTCCGCTTTGAGCGCGATACTGGAGAGGGTGTGGCCCAGAATGTCGTGCAAGTCGCGGGCGATACGTTCGCGCTCGGCAATAATTGCCAATTGCTCGATTTCTTCATGGCTCTTTTGCTGGCTGATACGGGCTTCCAGGCGCACCCGCTCTACATAACCGATGATACTGATGGTAATTAACCCCGAGATGGCCGGCAGTGCAAAGAAGGGAATCGGGTAATTAAAGGTGTAGTGCAGGCCCACAATTACCAGCAGATGCAATACCAGTAGGTTCAACCAGATGCGGGTGCGATAGGAGAATCCAATCAGAAAACCCACGTAGGAAAAAAAAGTACTGGCACCGGGCGTGTAGGCTGATGTGGCAATGGATAGTAGACTGAGTGCGAGTATCGCCTTCCATACGCGGTTGGCACTCAGGGTAATTGCCCAGAGATAAAGGCCGACAAACAGGCAATAAACGCCAACCAGCACGGGCAGCTGAAAACCGGAAAATGGCAGATAGTAGAGCGGAACAAAGTAATAGAGGCTAAAAAACAGCCATACCCAGGATTTGGCCGAATAGATAGAGCTGCTGCAGTCATCCGCAGATTTATGTAAAGCGTGAGTGGATTTGTACATGAATAAGCTACCTTCCGGATGGAGAGATAAAGCTTAAAGCGTCACCTCCCAAAAGTCTTATGCCAGTTTGCTTATCACCCGCATTTTACGCCAGCCGTGAAAGTCACCGAAGCTTTGTGACAATTGTCAGTCTTGTGACTGTTTTGTAACGGGTCGGATTTTATTTCCAGCGAAACCTTTACAGGCTCATCCTCTTGGGATATTTTGATATCGTTTTGATATCAAAATAATTGATCATCTGTCTCATCAATACCTCATTAAGGAGCTTGTCATGGTTCAAGAAGTGGAAGGGCGCAGCAGTTCTGGTTATTCACTGCTGGTGATTTTATTGGTGCTGCAGCTGGCAACTGTAGCGGGCGTAGTTTATCTGGCTCCGCTGTTGAAATTAGTCTTGGGTATAGCGGCGCTGTTGGTATTTATCGGTTGGTTCGGTTTTTATATGGTGCACCCTAATCAGGGTAAGGTATTACAGTTATTTGGCCAGTACGCCGGTACCGACCGTGCTACCGGGTTGCGCTGGGCCAACCCCTTTTACAGTAAGAAGTCTGTCAGCTTGCGTGTGCGCAACTTTGAATCCGGGCGTTTGAAAGTAAATGACGCCAACGGTAATCCCATTGAAATTGCGGCAGTGATTGTCTGGCGGGTAGTGGATACTGCTGAAGCAGTGTTTGAAGTGGATGATTATGAAAATTATGTGACCATACAAAGTGAGGCTGCGTTGCGCAATCTGGCAACCACTTACCCCTACGAACACGATCAGGAAGATTCGCGTTTATCCCTGCGTAGCGATGCCAATTCCATCGCCCTGAAGCTAAAAAGTGAAGTGCAGGATCGTTTGCAAAAAGCAGGGGTTGAAGTTATGGAGGCGCGTTTGAGCCACTTGGCATACTCGCCAGAAATTGCTCAAGCTATGCTGCAGCGGCAGCAGGCGAGTGCGGTATTGGCTGCCCGCAAAATTATTGTGCAAGGTGCAGTCGGTATGGTTGCAGATGCACTTGAGCAATTAAAAGCACAGGGGGTCGTTGAATTGGATGGCGAGCGCAAAGCATCTATGGTTAGCAATTTACTGGTGGTGCTTTGCGGCGACCAGCAAGCCAAGCCGGTAATCAATACCGGAACTATTTATTCCTAAGCGACGCTAACTAAGCAGGCACCCATAGTGAGCAAAAAATCTTTTCCGCTACGCATTAACGAACAGGTGATTGCAGCCATGCAGCGTTGGGCTGACGATGATTTGCGCAGCCTGAACGCTCAAATTGAATTTGTACTGCGTGATGCTTTGGTAAAAAGTGGGCGGGTAAAACTCATTCAAAAAGTGGTGACTGATTTGGAACCGCTTTCTTCAGACGATCAACATGAGGACTAATCGATATGCGCTGGGAATACAAAACAATCAAGTATAAAAAGCGCAGTTTCTTTTCGGGTTCATTGGATATCGATGAATTAAATCAGGAACTGAATGCTCTGGGGCGGGAAGGGTGGGAGTTGGTGAGTATTTGCCCTGCAATTTTTATGGGGGCGCCGCAGGGGCTTGTTGCTGTTTTAAAGCGATCTCATTAAGGCGATAAATTTCCACAGTACAACAAAAAAGCAGCCGAGGCTGCTTTTTTGTTAGTTATGATTTCTAATCAACGCTATTCAAAATATTCCGGATGTTCCTGGGGGATGACTTCCAGAATATTGTAAACATCTTTTAAATGAACGCTCATCGCCGCCGCCGCTTTTTCTGCTGAGCCGGATTTGATTGCTTTGATAATACTGGCATGTTGACTGAGGATACGCTTGTATTGCCCGCTCACATGTAAACTCAAGCTGCGCACTCTGTCCATGTGGGCTTTCTCGGCCTCTATAAGCGAGGCAACACGAGCATAGTGAGTGAAGCCGGCCAGAGTCTGATGAAAGTTGTCGTCCAGATTTTGGAAGGCGAGTGCGTCATCATCGGCCGCGGCAACTTTTTGGTCAGCGATAATTTTGTCACAGGCAGCAACCACTTCCAGTCTTGTCACCTCATCCGTATTTATCGCCAAGTGACCTACCACTGCAACTTCCAGCGCTTCGCGGATAAAACGCGCCTCCAGGATTTTATCCATGCTGAATTTGGATACATAAGTACCGCGTTGTGGCAAAACTTCCACAAAACCAATATTGGATAATTGGATCAGCGCTTCACGAACCGGAGTTCGGCTTACACCAAACTGCTGCGCCAGTGCGGTTTCGGAAATCATCTGGCCGGGTAACAATTCCATTCCAATAATCGCATCGCGGATAAAACCAAAGATCTGGCTGGCAGCAGGGCGATCAAACGACAGCTCTTTGGCATCGGTACGCATGCTGATTACAGGCTGTTTAGCCACAGTATTCTCCTCAAATAAATTGAAGGCTGAAGTGTACGTTAAGGATGAAATTTTATGCAAATATGAAATGAAAACGATATCATAAAGTCAAATTGACAAAAAGGTTGACCGACTAGTATGCAAGGGTTAGGATAGCACCAATGTTCAATATTTTCTCGTCGGGAGATATTGAACAGGGGTTGTGTTTGACCTTTTCTGGCAGATGCAAAAATGCGTCTGCCAGTTTTTTCACAACCGGTTGAGCTTTATTGTTCCGAATTTTTGACCTCTCTCCTTAGCAGTAGCCCAATCAGGCTGCTGCTTTTTTTATGCATAAAAAAAGGGCAGAAAAATCTGCCCTTATGATTTATTTCCAACAACATTATCCAGCTGGATTTTATCCCGCTAGTTGTAGGCGGCATTCGTTGAAACGTGTAAACAATGGGGCATAGTCTGCTGTAGCAACGGCAGATAATGAAATCCACTCGCTCATCAGTGGCTCAAAGTGAGTGTCGCGCTGCCCAAAACCTTGCTGCATTTGTTGTACCTGATACTCCATGCGCGTTTGTTTATCGCTAGCAGGGCTCTCTTTGCCAGCTAATATCTCGGCGCGAATAGTCAGGGTGCGCAAAGCTTGTGTATTAGCAATTTGCTCTGCGGCGCTAAGTGACTCGGCTTTTGTTAAACGTTGTTGGACCAGATTCAGGCAGCCACCTGGCCAGCGCTGGGTATTGGCAATCATGGTTTCCAATGCTGATTTTTGATTGGCTAATTCTGTGGCAGGTTTTTGCTCTATCACAGCCAATTCATATTCGCGCAGCGCATCCAGTGCAGTGAACAAATCCTGCCAGCTTTGCTGCTCGGCCTGAGCCCGAGCGCTATCGCGTTTGGTAGCAATGGCCGTCATAGCTGCGGAAAATTTTTGTTGCAGGGATTTTATGGCTTCCTTGGGGAGTTCCAGTGCAGAAAAATCGGCCTGGATTACTTCAATGTCTATTTTGGCAGCTTTGATTTCATCGACTGAGCGAGCGGCAATAGTGTGAAGTTGTGAGATCAGCTCTTCTGCTTTTTGTACAATAGCATCGCGCGCTGCTTTGGCGTTTTCAAATGCCTGGCTGCGGCGGGCAAAAATAGCATCACAGTGTTTGCGGAATTCCTGCCAGAGTTGTTGATCCTCTTTGTGCCAGCTTTTACCGATGGTTTTCCACTTTGCTTGCAGCTGTTTGGCAGACTCTGCGGCGTTGCGCAGTTCAGTGCTCTCAAACGTATCGCTAGCAGCCAATAATGATTCTGCCTGTTCGATAAGTTGTTGCTTGGCCGCTTTATTGTTTTCGTACTCTTGGGTGATTTTGCTAAACAGCTGCTCCATCAGGGATTCAAATTCTTTCTGTAAATCATTACCTGCTTTGCGCGGCACTGGCCAATAGGTTTGCCATTCACTGCGCGCGGTTTTCAGTGTTTGCTCTACATCTTTCCAAACAGCGTTAGTGAAGTCATAGCCTGTTAGATATTGATTAAGTTGGCTCACTAATTCGCGACGTTTATTCAGGTTGGCTTCACGCGCAGCACTTTGGGCTTCAAAAAATTCTTTGCAGGGCGCATAGGCGATGGCAGAAGCTTGCTGGAATTGTTGCCATAAATCATCGTCTTGTTGTTGTGCCCCCTTGCTGACTTCTTTCCAGCTGTCCTGCAGTTCATGGATTTTGGTGGCGCGCGCTTCAGGATTGAGATCGCTAGCTGCCAGTGCTTGCATTTGGCCAATAAGCGCTTCTTTTTTCGGCGTTACCGCAAATTCATGCCAGTCACCCAGCTTGGCGAGTTGGGTTTCAAAATCTTCCAGTTTAGCTTGAATGCCTTTGGGAATTTCCAATGCTGCGGTTGTCAGCTCTGCGCGTTTTTCTTCCAGTTCTTTTTGAATGGCGCGCGCTTTGCGCACAAAACCTTGTTCTGCAGCCCAAAGCCCTTTGCGCGCCAATTCGCCAAATTCACGCAGGTTGTTTTTTACCGCTTGTTCTGCCTGTTTGCGCTCTGCCCAAATAGCATCTAGTTTGGCTTTGGCTTCCTGCAAAGCTTCCGGCAACTCTTCACCCAAGTCGCGTGCAGTTTTGGCAAACTGTTGCAGTTTATGCTGTGCCGCCTTTAGTGTTTCGCTGTCTTCAGCTTGTTGCAGTATTCCGGCAATCTGTTGAGCTGTGCCGGAGGTTTTGATTTGGTCGATTAAGTTCAGTGTTTGCTGTTTGCGTTGCTCAAATTCTTTGGTGAGTTTTTCCAGCGGCAGCTGGCGATTAGCTGCAAGGCGAACCGCATTACCCAGCTCCTGGATTTTGACTTCGTAGTTGGCGTTTACCAGCTCATCAATATGAGCTGCGCGATAGATATCTTGTGTCATCGCTTTTAAATTTTGTAACGCTTCTTGTGCAAGTTGTAGTGCCTGCTCGTCAAGCGCGATTTTTTCCTCTTCGTCAGCAATCGCTTGCGCGCGTGCAGCCATTTTATTTTCACAGGCGGAAAGTGCGTTTTGATAGCGAGTTTGAATGACTGCTGAAACCTGCCCCAAGGATTGCCACTCATTTTCCAGTGCTGTCAGTTTTGCCTTGAATAAAGCATCGGCTTCCTGATGGAGATGACGCTCCAATTTTTCACAAATGCGCGCTGCGCTTGATTCCAGCTCGGCGAGTTTGGCGTCCTCTGCTTTGAACAGGTCAAGTTTGCCTTTGACGATTTTAAAAACATTTTTATCTTTGCTTTTGGCGGTTTTTGCCAGTTGTTCAAGTAATTCACGACTATGGATTTTTTCTGCTGCGGCCTGGCGCAAGGGGCTGGTAGCACCTTCACTGGCCAGTTTTAATAGCTCCAGCTCGTCATGGGTTTGGTCAACTATGTCCACACTAATAACGGGCTTGGGGGGCTTCACCTCGGCGACTACAATAGGAGCTGCCTTGATGGGTTCTACTTTATTTTTTGCACCAAATAATTTGCGTAATAATTTCATAGTCGTGATTTCGTCAGTCAGTGAGTAGGTAGGTTATGTTGCAGCGGCTCAAGGCCGCCGCCTTGGGTTTTATTGCAACAATTAAATCAATTGTTGCAATAAAACTTGAACCGGATGCGGCAACTTAACATTGTCGATCCGTTTGGTTTGACTACGGCACGAATAGCCTGTCGCAGTCAGCTTTCCAGCATTAGCCGGGTTGTTCACTACTTGTGCCCAAGAGAGCGAGTAGATTTTTTTGGACGTTTCCAGGTTGTCAGTTTCATGGCCGTAGGTGCCCGCCATGCCGCAGCAACCTGTTTCAATAATTTTTAATTGTTGGCCCAGCTGTGAAAACACGGTTTGCCAATCTTTCACGGAACTCACAGCATTGGTTTTTTCCGTGCAGTGAGCCAGTAAAGAATAATCAGCTGCTTTGAATTGGCTATGATTATTTGTTAATACATCGGATTGTTTTGCCAGCCACTCCTGTAGCAGTTGCACTTTGGGTGCGTTATCGCCCAGCACCTTTTTATACTCTGCGCGGTAGGCGAGCGTCATTGCCGGTTCAATGCCCACTAATGGAATGCCCGATGAGGCAATGCCATTTAGCTGGGTCGCGTTGGCGTCGGCTGCTTTGGCAAATGCCTTTAAAAATCCATGTACTTGCAGCGGTTTTCCGTTGGGTTTAAACGGTGCCAAAAGCGGTACAAACCCAAGCTTTTTCAACAGGGTTAATGTGTCTATTACCAGCGGTGTTTCAAAGTAGCTGGTAAAAGCATCCTGTACCAATATTACTGCTCTGGCTTTTTCGCTAGCACTAAGCTGGGCGATATTTTCCAGCGTGGCGTAGTTAACACCTAATTTTTCCGCTGCTTTGTGCAGGCTGATGCCAGTGAGCAAGGGGCTGTCCACCATGCCTACAAAGCGAGCCATAAACTTTTGCATGAATTTGGGTTTCATCACAAGGTTGTAAGCCCAAGGCATTTTGGCCAGTGTAGGCACCATGTATTCCAAGCCGCCAATAAAATAATCTTTTAATGGGCGTAGGTAGCGGCTGTAATAGAGCTCTAAAAATTTTGCTCGAAACTCAGGGACATCCACTTTGATAGGGCATTGCCCGACGCAGGATTTACAGGCAAGGCATCCCACCATCGACTCATGCACTTCGTGGGAGAAATCGTACTCGCCTTTGCGTTTGCCCCAGGTGTTGATTGCTCGGCTTGGCAAGTTGAATAAAAAACTTGTGCGTTTTAATTTTTTACTTTCTTCCACGGCGTTGACGCCGCGCTCGCTCATTTGTTTAAGCCACTCGCGCATGAGTGAGGCACGCCCTTTGGGTGAGTGTTTACGCTCACGTGTACCTTTCCAGCTGGGGCACATGGCATCGTTAGGGTTCCAGCTGTAACACAATCCATTGCCGTTGCAGTGCATACCTTCGCTGTAGCCCTCCCAGACTTGTACAGGGATTTTGCGGTCGTGTTGGCCGCGCGTGGTTACACCATCGATTTTTAATAATTCGATGTCCGCCGCCGGTGTGGCGATTTTCCCCGGGTTTAGTTGGTTGCGCGGATCAAATACGGCTTTGATACGTTGGATCTGCGGATACAATTCGCCGAAAAATGCCGGTGCATATTCCGAGCGCACGCCTTTCCCGTGTTCGCCCCAGAGCAAGCCATTGTATTTTTGGGTGAGTGCAACGACTTTATCGGTAATGATTCGCACCATTTTTTCCTGTGCGGGATCTTTCATATCCAGTGCCGGGCGCACGTGCAGTACTCCGGCATCCACATGGCCAAACATGCCATAAGTGAGTTTGTGTTCATCCAGCACCGCGCGGAATTCTGCAATAAAATCGGCGAGGTTTTCCGGTGGTACGGCGGTATCTTCAACAAATGGCACAGGGCGTATTTCACCCTCTACATTGCCCAGTAAACCCACGGCTTTTTTGCGCATGCCCCAAATTTTATTTACTGCATCGCTGCCCCAAGCGATGGAATAACTAATACGCCCGGTATTTGGATCCTGTGCGGCTTGATCCAACAAATCTGTCAGTTTTTTTACATCGGTTTTTAACTCTTCATCTGAATTTGCGGTGTATTCAACAAGGTTTATGCCCTGAATTTTTTCTCCACTCTCGGGGGCAGGAAAAAAATCCGCCACGCTGTGCCAGACGATATCGTTCATCGCCAAATTCAGCACTTTTGAATCAACAGTTTCAATCGAGGTTGGCTCTGCTTTCATCAGCTGTGTTGCATCGCGCAGTGCGACATTGAAGTCGCGGTAGTTCACATTGATCAGCGCGCTACATTTGGGAATTGGCAATAAATTAATTTTAGCTTCAGTGATAAAACCCAAAGTACCTTCACTGCCGCACAAAATATTATTGAGATTAAAGTGACCCTGTTCATCGCGTATATGTGCGAGGTCATAACCTGTCAGACAGCGATTGAGTTTGGGAAATTTTTGTTCGATCAGTGCGTGGTGTTCGCGTTGGATGGCATCAACCACACGATGGATTTCGCCCACGCGATCATCGCGCTTCCACAAGTCTTCCAGTTCTTTTTCATCGATAGCTGCCGAGGTCCACAGGCTGCCATCGAGCAATACGGTAGTTAGTTCCAGCACATGATCGCGGGTTTTGCCGTAGCGACAGGAACCTTGGCCTGACGCATCGGTATTAATCATGCCGCCAATGGTGGCGCGGTTGCTGGTAGAGAGCTCCGGCGCAAAAAACAAACCATAGGGTTTGATAGCCGCATTTAACTGATCTTTCACCACACCGCATTGCACTCGCACCCAGCGCTCCTCGGCGTTGATCTCCAGGATTTGGTTCATGTATTTGGATGTATCTACCACCAATCCATCGGTGAGTGATTGGCCGTTGGTGCCTGTGCCACCGCCGCGAGGGCTGAGTACTATGTGCTGGAATTGTGGTTCCTGACTGAGCTTTGCGATGCGCACTAAATCAGCAGTGTCGCGCGGGTAGAGCACACCTTGGGGTAATACCTGATAGATGGAGTTGTCAGTCGCCAACACGGTGCGGTTGGCATAGTCAGGGTTCAGGTCACCGCTAAAACCCCGGTCGCGCAGGGCGTCAATGAAGCTCAGGTACAGGGTTTGAACGGGTGATGTTTGCGCTATGCGTGGGATCATGGGAGTAGTCAATCAGCAGCTAATCTTGGGGCGGCATTCTACTCCCTTGCCTGACTAAAGTCCTTGTATTGGACAGGTATAAGATACGTTGAGCGAGGAAAAATAGCTCTCAACAAGAGCCGGATGTGGGGGATTGAGGTAGATATGGATTGCCCCTCCAATCGGGTGATGGGGCAATCTTTTGGTCTATTTTTGATGGTGGCTTACAGTAGTGAGAGCGCTGGTGCAGCTTCGGCTTGGCTGTCTGCGCCTGATTTATTCTCGGATGCACTGTTTAATGAGATGCGACTACCCGCGCCGGTGGTGGCTAAGCGGAATTCTTCTTGTTGTTGATGCCAGACAATGATTTTATGGTAGTTGAGCACGTTGTCGACAAACTTTACCGGCTCCCATCCACGCATGTAGCCGTGTTTGGCGCGGCTGTAATATTGGTGTTTGGACAATAACGGGATGTACTTGCGTACATCTTCCCATTTACTGGGATTGCCGCCCATGCGCTCGGTAAGTACTCGGGCATCCTCCAGATGACCCAAGCCTTGGTTGTATGCAGCCAGGGCAAAGTAAAGCCGCTCATCACCTTCAATACGCTGTGGCAGGCGCTCCAAAAGCAATCGCAGATATTTGGCACCGCCGTAAATACTTTGTTGCGGGTTTTCGCGATCTTTGATTCCCATGGCCTTGGCCGTTTTTTTGGTCAACATCATCAAGCCGCGAACGCCAGTATGGGAACGCGCATCGGCCTTCCAGTGAGATTCTTGATAGCTGATTGCAGCGAGTAATTGCCAATCCAGATCAAATTCTTTTGCTGCTGCCTTCATGTCGTCCAACCATTGGGGCAGGCGTTGCTCCAAACGGTAGGTGAGCGCCATGGCCTCACCGGTGGTGACTTCCTGGATATGACGGTCGAAAAATTCTTCGGTGACTCTAGCAAGGGTGCCATCTGCTCTGATGCTATTCAGGTAATCCTGCGCAGCTGCAAATAGCGAGTCATCCTGGCTTTGTGGAAAAGCCCAAGCCAAGGCATGTGGGTCGCTGAGGTCAAAGGCCAGCTGCGCTCTCGGGTAGGAATAGCGGTTTAATTCATAGGCGCTCGAATCTATGACGGCATAATCAGCCTCGCCTTTATTCACTAATTCAAGCAGGTCAATCATCTCGGCATCTATTTCGCGCCAGTGTATTTCCGGAAAGTTGGTGCGCAATACAGTCAGGCGTTCTTTGTGGGATGCGCTATCAACTATTAGTACTTCTTTGCCTTTGAGCGCCTCTGCGTCGCCCGGTTGACCTTTGCGATTGTTATAGATGAGTTGTTGCGTGACCTCCATAAATGGAGTCGCAAAATTGAGCTGCCTGTTTTTGCTCTCTAATGAACTCAAGCCTGCAGCAGCAAAATGGTACTTCTTGTTTTCAACGGCAGACAGCATTGAATCCAGGTTGGATTCATCTTCCAGAATCAGGCGAACACCCAATGAATCGGCAAAACCTTTTACCAGATTGTATTCAAACCCGGTAAGGCCATTAGGGCCTTCGTAATAGGTTGTAGGGCCATTGCTTGAAAGAACACGCAATTCGCCTGTTTCAAGTACCTGCTCCAGTTGGGTAGGAGGGGTGCTACGTACCAACACTAAACTGCTGGCTATAAGTAAGGAGCCGATGATAAGGCTCAGGATGGACTTAATCACTACCAAAAAAGGTTTGCGAATTTCCATAAAGGGTTACTCCGGTTTCTGAACTGCATCGCCCGAAAGGGTGTTCTATTTCGTGTGTGCGCATTCATGCCGAATCCAAATCCATTAATGACCCGTGCAAATACCCAGCCATGGTATAGGCAGTTTTTTATTGTGACTAGCTTGTTTTTTGATCACATATAGGCTAGTCAATTGATTGATAATTGACCTATTTTGCCTGGGTGCCAATAACAGCAAGGCTTCTGACGGTTTTCAGGCAGTGTTGCTTGGCCGACAAACGGTAAAAAAAATGCCAATAAATGTTATTTTTTGGCTGGTTTTGGGGTGTTCTAGCTGCCCCAAAGTGGTACGTGCCGTAAATTTTTGTTAAAAAACTGCACAAAAAGCCAGCAAATTTAAGAACTTATGGGTATAAGAGAGCGGTCGTGTTACAGCCACCCAATGTCTTACTCACATTTTGTGCTTGTGAGGCTCCGGCTTTGAGGGCTTGGATGTGTACAGGCCTGCGACGGATAAAAACCTGCATGAAGCCCAGTTAAATCCAGTACAATGTCGGCCTTTTCAATTCCCCCGATGCTGAGGCTCTTCCCACTATGCTGATTCTGCGTGGCGCTCCCGCTCTTTCCAGTTTCCGTACACAAAAACTCCTAGCTACCCTCCAACAGCGCGTACCGGCGGTGATGGGTGTCAGCTCTGAATTTGTACATTTCGCCAACTTGTCTGCGCCCTTGAGCACTGAGCAAGAGCAAGTATTGCAACAGCTTTTAACCTATGGCCCTAAAGTCGAGGGTGAAGTGAATCACGAGGGTGAGTTATTTTTGGTGGTGCCACGCTTGGGCACTATCTCTCCCTGGGCATCCAAGGCCACAGACATTGCCAAAAATACCGGTTTGGCGGCGGTAAAACGTGTTGAGCGTGGTGTTGCTTATTATGTGCAGGGCAATATTTCCACAGCTGATCGCGCTGTGATCACGGCGGTGTTACACGACCGCATGGTGGAAACCGTATTTGACAGTTTAAGCGCTGCCGAGCAGATCTTTGCTGCTCAAGATCCTGCACCGCAAACCAGCGTGGATATTCTGGGTGGCGGGCGTACCGCGTTAGTAGAGGCCAATAAATCCCTTGGATTGGCATTGGCAGAAGATGAAATCGATTATCTGGTAGATGCCTTCCAGACCCTTGGTCGCAATCCGGTCGATGTTGAATTGATGATGTTTGCCCAGGCTAACTCCGAGCACTGCCGCCACAAAATCTTCAATGCTTCCTGGACAATCGACGGTGTTGATCAGGATCGCAGCCTGTTCAAGATGATTAAAAACACCAACGAGTTGGGCGGCGACAATGTGCTTTCCGCCTACGCCGATAACGCCGCGGTAGTCGTTGGTCACGAAGCAGGGCGCTTTTACCCGAACCCGCAAACCAAGGCTTATGAATACCACCAAGAACCCATTCATCTATTAATGAAGGTAGAGACTCACAACCATCCCACCGCGATTTCACCTTTCTCGGGCGCGGGCACAGGTTCAGGTGGTGAGATTCGCGATGAGGGGGCGGTAGGGCGTGGTTCCAAACCCAAAGTAGGTTTGAATGGTTTTACCGTATCCAACCTGCAAATCCCCGGTTTTGAACAGCCTTGGGAACAGAACTACGGCAAACCCGGTCGCATCGTGACTGCTCTGGATATCATGATCGAAGGCCCACTGGGTGGCGCTGCGTTTAACAACGAATTTGGTCGCCCGAACATTTGCGGTTACTTTCGTACCTTTGAAGAAGATTTTGACGGTGAGCGTCGCGGCTACCACAAGCCGATTATGTTGGCCGGTGGTTACGGCAATATCAAAGCAGAACACATTGAAAAGCCGCCCTTTAGTGCAGGCACTAAATTGGTGGTACTCGGTGGCCCGGCGATGTTGATCGGTTTGGGTGGTGGTGCAGCCTCCTCTATGGCATCCGGTTCTTCCTCGGAAGATTTGGATTTTGCTTCGGTGCAGCGCCAAAATCCGGAAATCGAACGTCGCTGTCAGGAAGTCATTGACGCCTGTTGGCAGCAGGGCGAAAACAACCCAATCGCCTTTATTCACGATGTAGGCGCGGGTGGCTTGTCCAACGCTTTCCCTGAATTAGTAAAAGATGGTGGCACTGGCGGCAAGTTTGAGCTGCGCAATGTGCCCAACGATGAACCCGGCATGAGCCCATTGGCGATTTGGTGTAATGAATCGCAAGAGCGCTATGTGTTGGCGATCAAACCGGCGGACCTGCCGCGCTTTGAAGCTATTTGCCAGCGCGAGCGCGCACCCTACGCCGTGGTAGGTGAGGCAACCGACGAGAAGCATTTGCTGGTGAATGACAAACACTTCGATGCCAAACCCGTCGATCTGCCCATGTCAGTGCTGTTTGGCAAGCCGCCCAAAATGCACCGCACCGCGCAAGCACACAAAGCAGCGCTGGTGCCTTTCTCCACTGAAGATATCAATATCAACGAGGCTGCTGAACGGGTGTTAAAACACCCGGCGGTAGCGAGCAAAAACTTCCTGATCACCATTGGTGACCGCTCAGTTACCGGCATGGTAGTGCGCGATCAAATGGTCGGCCCCTGGCAGGTGCCAGTGGCGGACTGCGCGGTAACTACCGTGAGTTACGACAGCGTCAAAGGCGAAGCTATGAGCATGGGCGAGCGCACCCCGCTGGCCTTGCTTGATGCCCCCGCTTCCGGCCGTATGGCCATTGCTGAAGCCATCACCAACATTGCTGCGACGCGCATTGAAAAACTCTCCGATGTAAAACTCTCGGCTAACTGGATGTGCGCCGCTGGCCACAAAGGTGAAGACGAAAAACTCTATCGCACCGTACAAGCCGTGGGTATGGAGCTCTGCCCTGAGTTGGGAATTACTATTCCAGTGGGCAAGGATTCCATGTCCATGCGCACCGCGTGGAAAGACGGCGATAAAGACAAGGCGGTGACCGCGCCACTGTCGCTGGTTATTTCTGCCTTTGCGCCAGTGGTGGATGTGCGCCAAACCCTTACCCCGCAATTGCGCACTGATAAGGGCGCGACTGACCTGATCCTGGTTGACCTTGGCAACGGCAAAAACCGCTTGGGCGGCTCGATTCTGGCGCAGGTGTACAACCAAATCGGCGATGCAGCAGCCGATCTGGATTCCGGTGCCCAACTCAAAGGGTTCTTTAATGCCATGCAAGCGAGCCTGGCGGCCAATGACATCATCGCCTACCACGACCGCAGCGATGGCGGTTTGTTTGCCACTATTGCTGAAATGGCCTTTGCTGGTCATACCGGTGTGGATATCAACCTCGATGGTTTGGGTGAAGATGCGCTGGCGGTTCTGTTCAGCGAAGAGGCGGGGGCGGTGCTGCAAGTGGCGCGCGATAAATCCGCAGTGGTACAGGCGCGTTTTACCGCCGCTGGCATTAGTCATGTGCGCGTGATTGGTCAATTGAATGACGAAGACACTCTGCGTATTAGCGCCAGTGGCACGGTGATTTTTGATCAGGCGCGCGCGGCATTGCAAAGCCTTTGGGCGGAAACCAGCTATCGCATTCAAGCGCTGCGCGATAACCCCGCCTGCGCCCAATCTGAATTCGACGGCATCCTTAAAGCTGATCCCGGCTTGAGTGTCAAACTCAGCTTTGATCAAAACGAGGATGTTGCCGCACCTTTCATCAACACCGGTGTGCGCCCGAGCATCGCGGTACTGCGCGAGCAGGGCGTGAATGGTCATGTGGAAATGGCGGCCGCATTTGATCGTGCCGGCTTTAATGCCGTGGACGTTCATATGAGCGATCTGCTCTCTGGTCGTGTGTCGCTGGAAACCTTCAAAGGCTTGGTAGCCTGCGGTGGCTTCTCTTATGGTGATGTGTTGGGGGCGGGCGAGGGTTGGTCCAAAACTATTCTATTCAATAACAAAGTGCGCGATGAATTCGAGCGCTTCTTCCATCGCAACGACACCTTTAGTTTGGGCGTGTGTAATGGTTGCCAGATGATGTCCAACCTGAAAAACCTCATTCCCGGCGCTGACCACTGGCCGCGGTTTGTTCGCAATCTGTCGGAGCAGTTTGAAGCGCGTTTTAGTCTGGTGCAGGTGCAGGAATCTTCATCGGTCTTGTTCAAAGGTATGGCTGGCTCGCATATGCCGGTTGCTGTGGCGCACGGTGAAGGTTACGCCGAGTTTGCTAACGCCGATGCACTGCAGCGCTGTAACCAAAGCGGTACTGTGGCGTTGCGTTTTATCGACAACCATTTGAACGCCACCGAAACCTATCCAGCCAACCCTAACGGTTCGCCCTTGGGCATTACCAGTGTGGCGAGCAAAGATGGTCGCGTCACCATTATGATGCCGCACCCCGAGCGGGTCTTCCGTGCGGTGACCAACTCCTGGAAGCCAGATGATTGGAAGGACGACGGTGCCTGGTTGCGCTTGTTCCGCAATGCGCGGGTGTTTGTGCAGTAGGTTCCAGCAACATTAAAAAACCAAACAAAAAAGGAGGCTTAGGCCTCTTTTTTTGTGCGTGTAATTCCGGCATATCGACTGCTGATCATCTGTTCTGAGGTTTATTGGAGCTTAGTGGGCACAATTTATTACAGCTATGACGAAGCTGCCTTTGCATACTGGGTTAATCAAAAGCCATGCATTGTTAACAATAAAAGGAGCAGCGGGTGTGAATATGTCAAAAAATATGGTCTTGAGCCTGAGCATTTTTCTTGTGTTATTGCTGTCTGCTTGCGGCGGGAGCAGTGATCTACCCAAGCCCTCCATGACCCTGGAGTACGAGGGGCTGGATGGCCGCATCATCACCCGCTTGTACCAAGATGAGCAGAATTTGCTTGCCGCGACGGATAGAGGGCTCTATCTCAAACAACAAGATTCAACCTGGCAATTGGCTGGTTTAGAGGAGCGCGAAATTTTGGATGTCGCCGTCATAGCTCCGGGGCACTACCTTGCGACAACAGAATTGTTATCGGGTGATGTTTTGGAATATCGCCTGTTTGAAACCCTGAATGGGGGTCAAAGCTGGCAGGAAATTACCCACAATTTTGGTGGCGATGAAGGGCCGGAAGCTATTTATGGTTTGCATTACGATGCTGATAATCGGGCGCTTTACGCCACTGGTATAGAGTCGCTAGCCGCGTCCTATGACGAGGGGCGCAGTTGGGTTTTGCTGGAAGGTTTGTGGCATGCGTTTGGGCAGCGCAAGGCTATTGTTAAACGCAACCCGGCTACTAACGAGATTTGGTTCGGTGGCCAAAACGCGTTTGAACAGCTGGTGCTCAGGGTTTATTCACTCGATACCGGTGAGCTGCGCGGTTACAGCGATTTATTGCCCAATCCCAGCGTCATCTACGGTATTCAGTTTGATCCTGCGCGCCCTGATTGGGTGTTGGTATCGGGTGAGGGTGGGGTTTTGTCCAGCAGTGATCGTGGGGCTAACTGGACAACATTAATTGGCGATGTGGATTACCGTTTTTATTTTGATGTGGCCATAGATCCGCAGAATCCGAATCGGCTTTATACCGGTGGGTGGGATAAAAATTGGGATAGCCCCCAGCAACTGGTTTTTGAAGTGTCCGCAGATGGCGGCGCGAATTGGAAACAATATGCCTATTCCGACCCAACATTTTTTGGTGGCGTGCGCAGTATGATTTCTGTAGTTGAAAAGGGTAAAACACGCGTATATTTAGGTCTGTATCGTGGCGGCGTCATGAAGGTGACAATTTTGTAAATGCATCAACAGTCCAACAACTGATGGTTGCAGGCTTAACGTCCCGTCTTCAAGTTCCGAATCAAAGGTAGGTGTGTGATGAAAACATTAATCAACAATCCCGGTATGACACTCTCAGTGATATTTCTAGCAGCGAGTCTGATCAGTGGGTGCTCCATGACCAAGCCCCACGAACAGGAAGCAGCGCGCAAAGCGGATCAAGCAGGTTTAAGCGCGGTGGAAAAAAGCCGTTTTGACGGTACTTTTGTGGCGCCTAACGCGCAGTTTGCCCATTACAAATCATTGCTTGTGGAACAATTGGATTTAAGTGAAGTGAAAATCCGCAAACAAACCCCGGATAAAATTAATGACACGCCCTGGGAGTTAAACGACGCTGATCGTCGTTATTATCAGGAGCGTTACAGTGAAGCCCTCATGAATAACCTGATCGCCGATGGTCGTTTCACTACTTCATTACAAGCGGGCGCTGAGGTGCTGCAAATAAAAGCCAAAGTCTTGGAAATCGCTCCTTTGGCAAGTAAAGACGATTCCAAAGGGCGCCCCACGATGATGAAAGTTTACAGTGAGGGCATGGGAACCATGACGTTGGAGCTTACGCTGATTGATTCCACAACAGGTAATTTATTGGCGATTATTACTGACCGTCGCGATTTGGGGCGTATCTGGGAGGAGAACAATCGGGTAACCAACAACATCCAAATCCGTCTGGCATTTAATCAATGGCTGCGTAATTTACGTACCGAGCTGGATCGGTTGTCCGTTAAATAAATGTAGCGGTCGCTGCTTCATCAGTCTTATGAGCGGTTATCAATAAAAAGGGGAGGGTCATTACTGACCTTCCCCTTTTTTTTGCGCGTCTGCCGCTGTGCAATTACTGCAGATCGTCCAAATATTTTTCAGCATCCAATGCCGCCATACACCCGGCGCCGGAAGAAGTAATAGCCTGACGATAGATATGGTCAGCAACATCGCCTGCAGCAAATACGCCGGGGATATTGGTAGCAGTTGCATTGCCTTCCAGGCCACTTTTCACTTTGATGTAGCCATTGTGCATATCCAATTGGCCTTCAAAGATATCGGTATTGGGTTTGTGACCTATGGCGATAAACACGCCCGCCACATCAATTTCTTGGGTTGCTCCATCCTTTGTGCTTTTCAGGCGCAGGCCGGTCACGCCGGAATCGTTACCCAGAACTTCCTCTAGCTGATGGTTCCAAATCACTTTGATATTACCGTTGGCAACTTTAGCCATAAGTTTATCTTGTAGGATTTTCTCTGATTTCAATTTGTCACGGCGGTGAATCAGTGTGACTTCGCTGGCAATATTGGAGAGGTAGAGCGCTTCTTCAACAGCGGTATTGCCACCGCCGACTACCGCAACTTTTTGACCGCGGTAGAAGAAACCATCACAGGTTGCACAGGCGCTGACGCCTTTACCCATGAAAGCTTCTTCTGAAGGCAAACCCAAATATTGGGCTGAGGCACCGGTAGAAATAATGAGCGCATCGCAAGTGTAGGTATTGGAGCCTATCAGCTTGAAGGGGCGCTCGGTCAGAATAGTTTCGTGAATATGATCGAATACGATTTGGGTATCAAATCGCTCGGCATGCTGTTGCATTTGCACCATCAGATCAGGGCCTTGCAGGTCGTGCACACCACCGGGCCAGTTCTCTACTTCAGTCGTAGTGGTTAATTGACCACCTTGTTGCATACCGGTGATAACCACAGGTTTAAGGTTGGCGCGGGCGGCGTATATCGCTGCTGTGTAACCAGCGGGGCCGGAGCCGAGGATAATTAAACGGTGGTGTTGTACGTCACTCATAGTAAATCCTTGAAGTTGCAAAGAAAAATTAAGGAAAAAACCCAAAAGGAAACCCGGAGGATTTTGGTGGTGTGGGCATGGCCCCTTAATGTGGGGGCATGATAGGCGAATCGCAATAGCGGCGCAAAATTGTCTGGCTCAATCTGCCGTATTGGGTTTGGCTATTTGCCTCGCGCGCAATCACCCCGTGAGAGCGTTTAAAACGGACAAGCGATTGCTCCACTCGTTGGCATTGTGATCGCGCAGGAATTGCTCAAAAGCGTCCGGTGGTAATGGTTTGGAGAATAAATAGCCCTGCAGCAGATCCGCGCCATAATCGCGGCAAATAAGAGCTTGCTCGCGCGTTTCGACCCCTTCCACAACTACAACCAAATCCAGGCTTTTGGCAAATACAATCATGGCGCGCAATATCCGGCAGTCAGCAGGGTTAGTGGGTACGCCTTGTACAAATTTGCGGTCGATTTTTAAGGTGCGCGCGGGCAGCTCTTTGAGATAGGAAATAGACGAATAACCTGTGCCAAAATCGTCCACGGCTATATCTATTCCGTAATCTCGAATCATCTGTAATTTCTGGGCAGTACGCCCCAGATTTTCAATGAGAATGGATTCGGTAATTTCAAGGCTCACACAGTGCCCCGGTAAACCACACAGATTGAGATCGGTGATAATCGCGCTGTATAGATCTTCATCTGTCAGTAGTTGTGCGCAAACATTAAATTTCATATTGAATTCATCATCGACCAGCCCCTCATGTCGCCATTTGGATAACTGCTTGCAGGCATTCAAGCGGCTGCGCGAATCGATCTCGCTGATCAAGCCAATTTCTTCCGCCAGAGTGATAAATTCACTGGGTGGCAATATGCCGCGCTCGGGGTGATCCCAGCGGATTAAACCTTCGGCGCCGCAGACCTGCATAGTTTGTGCATCCACAATTGGCTGATAAAAAAGCACAAAATGATCGGTGGGAATGAGCGCGCGCAATTCTTTTTCCATGCGCAACCGCTCCTCCATTTGGGCTTGCATCGCAGGTGAAAAAAACTGGTAATTGTCACGGCCATCTTGTTTGGCGCGATACATGGCCATATCGGCGGCTTTGAGTAAATCGCTCGCGCTGTCGCCGGCTTCGGGGTAGGTGGCTATGCCTATGCTGCTGGAAATACTGTGTTCGTTATTGCCCACCATAATCGGCCTACGCAAATCGTCCAGGATACGCTGTGCCAATTGGCAGATGGCTTCGTGGTTTTCAAAGTTGTGTGCGAGAATTGCAAATTCATCGCCACCTAATCGGCATACTACGTCGCCTGCGCGCACAACATGTACCAGCCGCTGCGCAACTTCTTTGAGCACCTGATCGCCGATGACATGGCCCAAGCCATCGTTGATAAATTTAAAATTATCCAAATCCAAAAACAGTAATGCCAATTGATCTTGTTGGCGTTTGGTGCGCTGGATTGCAGCGCGCAAACTTTCATCAAAGTAATAACGATTGGCAAGCCCGGTGAGCGAATCATTTTCAGCCAGGGCTCGCAGGCGCTGATGGCTTTCTTGTAACTGATGTTCCAGTTCATGGCGCGCACGAGCGTGGGTAATCGCACGGGTTAAATGTTTGTGGGCAATTTCCGATTTAAACAGTACATCCTGTGCCCCGGCTTCAATAAATTCGCGCTCCAGGTCTTCATCGGCGCTGGCGCCGGTAAGGATAATTACGGCGGCATGGTGATTGGGGTGTTTAGCCAGCAGTTGCAGTACTTCCATCCCGTCGATATCAGGCAGGCGATAGTCGAGTAGTACCGCATCAAAATCTTCGCTATCAAATTGTTCCAGCCCTTCTTTGGCGGAACTTGCCTGGGCGATAGTAATGTCCCACTCAGATTTTTTGAAGGTGCGAACGATCGCCTGTCGATCCAGTTCATTGTCATCGATTAATAGTAGCTTCATGCAAATTAGATCTCCGGGTTTTAACGCCAGGGTTACTGTTGGCTATCGGGTAATTCGATCACGCGCCAGTAGTGATCAAGCAGCCCAATCACCTGCATAAAATCGCTATCCATGCGCTGTTTAAGTAAATAGCCCGCCACATGCTCACGGTAGGCTGCCAAAATATCTTCATCGGATTTGGATGTGGTCAGCACAAACACTACCGCATGGGTGAGTTCCGGGTCTGCGCGCAATACTTCCAAAAACTCTATGCCATTCATGCGCGGCATATTGATATCCAAAAGGATAATGTAAGGGGTGGGAACATCGCCATTACGCAACATTTCAAGCGCTTCCAAACCGTCTTTGGCGCGGTAAAGCGGGTTGAGTAGTTTTAGTTTGTGCAGTGCACGGCGCAGAGCGGTAGCGTCAATATCGTCGTCGTCAATAATTAGCAAGCTCACGGTTTTAAACTGGCCCAGATGTAAATTGGGGTAGGGTTTATCACTCATTTTTGTTTACCTTGATAATGTGTTCTGGCCAACTGAAGTAAAAGCAGCAACCACGCCCTGCGGATTCCAGGCGAATTTGGCCACCATAATTAGCGACAATTTTTTTGATCAACGCCAAGCCCATACCGCTGCCTTCCAATTCGTCGCGTGGTTTCAGGGTTTGAAACATGCCAAAAACCCGCTGCTGGAATTTTTCCGGGATACCCGGGCCATCATCGCAGATGCTAAATTCATAAAAATGATTGGGTAGTTGCTGACAAGCGATGCGAATAACACCGTGATCCAGGTCATGGTGCTTGATGGCATTGGAAAAGAAATTGCGTAGGATCTGTTCAAACGGGGTGCTGAGGGTAGTAAAACGTGGCAGGTTGTCAGCCAATTCAAGGCGCAAACCGGGTTTGGTGTTTTGAATTTCAAAAAGTTCTTTTGCCATATGTGCGACATCAATCTCAACCAAATTGCCATCGGTTTTTCCGGCGCGATAAAAAATCAATAAATCATCCAACAGTTTTTCCATCCGCTGTATGCGATTGCGCAGCATTACTGTGTGTTTGTTAACTTCGGAAAATTGTTGCTCCTGCAAATCTTCGTCAATCCAGGTTGAGAGCTGGGCAATACCGCGCAGTGGCGATTTCAAATCGTGTGAGGCGACATAAGCAAAGGTTTCCAGCTCTTTATTGGTTTGTGCCAACTGATGGTTAATATTTTCCAGTTTGGTTTGATGACTCGCGAGCAAGGCAGTTGATTTATCCTTCTCATCAATATTCCGGGCAAAAACCCTAAGTGTTTTCGCCATATCGCCAACATCTTTCGGGTGATCCAAAAAGGGAATAGGTGTAGTGGTGTTGCCTTGTGCAAGCGCTATCATGGTCATGCGCAGTTGTTGCAATTGCCAGCTTAAGCTGCGTGTAATCAAAGCAGCCACGAAAAAACCTGCCAATAAAACACCAAACATTACCGTTAACATCAGGTTGCCTGCGTGATTTTTCGTGAGTAGTGCTTGATCATTCAGCGACTGCATTTCTGTTTGCGACTGGGCGATAATTTCGTCGCACAGTTGTTCCAATTGCTGCGTGTATTCCTGACTATTGATAAGCGCTATGTTGCGATAGTGTTCTATGTTGCCTGCTTGTAATTGCTGGTAAGTATCCAGAAGCAGGGTTTGCCACTCGGTTAAAGTGCTTCGTAATCTATGCGTGGTATCGTTGAGTTTTGTTTTCTTATCCAGATGGGCAACTTCATTTAGAATTTTTTCTATAGATACCTGAATAAATTGCGGCAAGTTTCGCTCTTGCATGAGCTCCGGTGCAACGGCTATATCTTTCACACTGCGATTAAGTTTCCCCACATAAGCTTTAATGCGCAGGGTTGCATTGGTCACTTGAACCGGGCCGGAATAAAGTTCTTGCGAAATATTCGCCACACTGTTTATTTGCATCATGGCAATAGAGCCTATGGCTAAAAACAGCAGGCTCATAAAGCCAAAACCGGTTACCAAGCGATTAAAAAAGTTAAGCCGATTAAACGCGTCAATAGCAGCTTGGGCGCGCAGGCTAATAATCGCCACGGCAAAAACAACCAAGCCAAGCACGGTTTGTGGGGCAATTTTAATTCCCAGCCACAAGTAATGCGGCAATAATCCAAATCCCTGACCCAGCAGTGCAGCGGTGGTTATAAGTATTATCAATATGCAGGTGAGTGAAGCCGCGAGAGCGGCATTGCCTGTTTCCTGGCGAGCCAGTAACAGGGCGCCGCCGGCGAGTAAAAAAGCGCTACTGGTAACTGGTGATATGGGTTGGCTGCGCGTGGGCGGCTCGCTTAAAAAAAATTCAAACCAATCAGTGGTGTGCAGTTCCAGTTCGGTCAGCAAATCAATCAGGGTAACCAAGCCAATGCCCCAGAGCACTGCGACGCTGCCCAATAAATAGCTTTGACGGTTTTTGAGTATGGCTACCAAGCCCAGTCCACAGGCAAGAAAACCCAGCGCAGTGTTGTAAGCCATTAGCGTCGCAAAGGGGTAAAGCGCCTGCAGTAGCTGCGGCGCATGCCAGGCGCTGAGCACTATCAGGCCCACCAGTATTAACAGGCTTGCCGCGCCCAGCATAATGACCGGGTGCTCCCTCCGGGGGGTAAGTCTTCCAGGCATGGTTAATTGAATCCGTGTAAAAATCCTTCATTGGCATATTTCATCCAGCTTTCAAGCAGTCACCTGCTATGAAATCGCCAACCGCACGACAAGAGTTTAGTCCAGACAATGAGAAATACTCTCAAAGTTGTTGAGCATAAATAAATAATTAGTATTTATAATTTTTTATACTGAGTGGTGATAAAAAATCAGAATTTAACCGTCACCTAATAACAAACATTAATTATTTTTCGATTAGTTCTTTATTGTTGGTATAAGCTGTAGTGGTCAGTCAATTAATCAAGAAAGGTTTTTTGTTGAAATTGACGACAAAAAACTATTTTGTTGTTATGGTTAATTGAGTTTGTTTTTTTAGCGTCAACCATTTTGGTTTGGCCTTACTTTAATAAAAATATAGTTGCTGCCTACAGCGACCCCGACAAAGCAGTCAGTTCAATGCACTCGTTTAACAATAGGCTCAAAGCCTGGCTGGCAACCCAATGCCAAATGCTGGGTGATGTCAGCGCCGCCATATTGGTTCAACTAAACGAAGGAACAGCCAACACTATTGCCAAGTGGCCTAATGCGGATGCTTCCAGTGAGCCGCTGCAGATACTATTAACCCGTGCGATTGCAAAGCAGCGGCTGCAGCTGGAGCAGTCCAGTGAGGGCAGTTACCGGTTTGCCCAGCCCTTAATGATCGATGGAATGTTTTGGGGTGTGATTGCCCTGGAAATTCGCCTTGCTGATAAAAAAGCCCTCACCGCCGCACTCAAGGAAATTAAACTGGGGCAGTTTTGGTTGCAGTTTTTGCTGCATCAACAGCCATCAACAAATGAGCAACAACCTGCTGTACATCCCATATCCAGCTCCGCCCATACAGCGCAAGCGGCAGATCAACTCTCCGTTGCTTTGCCCCTGGCGGTCAAGTTATTGAAGGAAAACTCCTTGCAGGAAGTGGCGATTAGTCTGGTTAATACACTTGCCAGTCAGCTCGGCGCCCTGCGAGTCAGCCTTGGGCTTTTACACAAACAAAATTTGAAATTGCAGGCGGTGTCCAACTCTGCAAACTTCGACCCTCGTACCCAGGCAATGCAGGCCGTGAATCAGGCCATGCAAGAAGCCTTGGAGCAGGGCATGAGTGTCACTTATTCCTTGCAAGCTGACAGTCAGACCGGAGGGTTGTTGGTTCGCGCGCACCAGCAACTTTTGCAGCTGCAGCAAGTGCAGGCCGTGAGTAGTTTTCCACTGCGCAAAAATGATCGGTTAGTGGGTGTGTTGACTGTTGAGTTGGATAAACACACCCAGCTCAGTGCAGGGCAACAGGCTTTTGTTGAAGCTGCCTTGCCACTTTGCGGCGGCGTTATTGCCCTGTGGCAGGATGCAAGTGCCGGTGTTTCGCAGCGCTTTGCACAGTGGCTGGGTGCAAGAGCACAGCGCTGGTTGGGCGCTGAAAATTGGCTGGGGCGCTCGGTGGCGCTGGGCTTGGCGTTGCTGTTGGTTGCCATGTTTATACCTGCCACTTATCGCGTAACTGCAGATGCTTTATTGCAGGCTACGGAAAAATATCTGGTAGTCGCTCCCCATGACGGTTACCTGGGAGACGTGTTGGTACGCCCGGGTGATAGCGTGAAAAAATCCTCGCCCCTGGCTTCACTAAAAGATGATGACTTGCTGCTGGAGCGGCGCAAATTGGCCAGTCAAGTGCAGCGTTATCGTCAAGCCTATGATGCAGCTCTGGCGAATGCGGATCGCGTCGAAGCGGCCATCGCCAATGCGCAGATGGATCAAGCCAGCATTCAGTTGCGTTTAATCGAACAGCAATTACAGCGCACCAAATTATTGGCGCCTATCGATGGCATTCTGGTGTCTGATGATATTTCCCAAAAACAGGGTGCGCCCCTCAAGCAAGGTGACCTGTTATTTGAATTGGCGGCGGCTAATGAATATCGCGTGCAAATGTTTGTTGATGAGCGCGATATCGCCGCCATAGCGATAGGGCAAACAGCGCAGGTGAAATTTACCAGTTTGCCCAACCAGATGTTTACGGCGCAGGTAAAAACCATTACCCCCATTAGTGAAGTGCGGGAGGGGCGTAATTATTTTCGTGTAGAACTGTTTTTGGTTGGTAATGATGCACAAACAGCCTTGGAAATTTTGCGACCCGGCATGACTGGCTCGGGGAAAATTCACATAGGCAAACGCGCACTGGGGTGGATTTGGTTTCACGATCTTTGGTATTGGCTGCGGCTGAACTTGTGGTGATCTGGCTGTGAATAATGTCCAATCCCCCAATAACGCCATGTGGCAGCGGCTTGAGTCCTTGCGGCCATCCTTGCCGCGTCATATTCATATTCAGCGTCGCGATTACAAAGGTGAGCGCTGGTATTTATTGCAGGATAAAAGCAACGGTCGCTTTCATCGTTTGAGTCCGCCCGCCTGGCGGCTTATTAGCGCTATGGATGGGCGCAATAATCTGTCGCAAATTCTCGCGGCGGCCGCCCGGTCTGAGTTTTATGAGCAGCCTGACGATATTCCCACCCGTGATGATCTTATTCATCTGCTGCAATATTTGCATGTTGCCGATTTATTGTTGTGCGATTTGCCCCCCAATACCCGCGAGCTGTTTGCCCGCCAGGAGCAAAAACAACAACAGCGCTGGTTGCGTTTGTTGATGAACCCGCTCACCTGGAATATCCCGCTTGGCAACCCTGACAGACTGTTGGACAAACTCATGCCGGTGGCGCGTTTGCTGGCAAGTCGAACTATGGGCGTTGTGTGGTTACTGGTGGTGGGTTATGCGCTGCTGCAGGCGGGCAATCACTGGAGCCAGCTCACCCAAGGCCAGTTGGAGCGTTTGTTATCGCCCACTAATTTGCTGTTGTTATGGCTCACTTATCCGCTCTTTAAAGTGCTGCATGAATTAGGGCACGGTTTATTTACCAAAGTATGGGGCGGGCAAGTTAATGATTGTGGGCTGGTATTTGTTGTAGGTACGCCCTTGCCCTATGTGGATGCCAGTGCAGCTACCGGATTCCCCTCCAAGCGCCAGCGGTTAATGGTGGGTGCCGCGGGCATGGCTGTGGAGTTATTTCTGGCGGCCTTGGCGCTGTTGCTATGGATTCAACTTCCGGCAGGTTTTGCGCGCGATTTTTTATATAACATTATGGTGATCGGCAGTGTTTCCACGTTGTTTTTTAATGGCAATCCGCTCATGCGTTTTGATGGTTACCATCTGCTGACCGATGCCTTTGATCTACCCAACCTTGCCACTCGCGCCAATCAACAATTGAGTTATCTGCTGCGTCGTTACGCTTTTGGTGTGGGCGATATTTTTTCGCCCGCGCAAACCAAACCTGAAGCCGTTATTTTGGCGGGATACGGTGTAGCGGCGTTTATTTATCGCGTATTTATTTTGTTTTTTATCATTTTGCTGGTGGCGAGTTATTTTCCCAAGGCGGCGTTGATTATTGGTGCCTGGCTGATTTTCTTCCAATTGCTCTGGCCACTTATCAAAGCAGTACGTTTTTTATTAATCGACAAACAGTTGGGCGCCGTGCGCCAGCGCGCCTTGGTAATCTGCGGCAGTTTTATCATTCTAAGTGTGGCTGGATTAACCTTGGTGCCAGTTCCTGAATCTACCTCGGCCGAAGCGGTTGTGTGGTTGCCGGAAGAGGCGCGCGTAAAAGTTGAATCCAGTGGCGAAGTGAAAGAATTATTGATTAATAATGGTGATCAGGTAACCCAAGGGCAGCTTCTGGCGCGCTTGCACAACCCGGTGTTGGTTGCCAGTTTGGCAGAAAAGCTGGCGCAATTACGTGAATATGAGGCCCGCTACCAGCAGGCCTGGATTGATGATCGTGCCCAAGCACAGCTATTGGCGCAGGATGTGAACGCGATTAAAGCCGAGCTTGAGTTGCTGCAAAGGCGGGTGAAAAATCTTGAAATACTCAGTCCTTCCTCGGGAGTGGTGCGTATTGTTCATCAGCAGCATTTGCCGGGAAGTTTTTTTAAACAGGGCGATGAGTTAGCGCTTATTGAACGCGCTGACACCCTTCGTGTTCGCGCCGCATTGCGGCAGGAAGAAATTGGCTTGGTGCGCCAATCCACCGAGCGCATTGCAGTGCGTTTGGCGAGTGAACCCTGGCGAAATATTGCAGCCGAATTACCGCAGCAGCAACCCATAGCCACTTTTGAGCTACCCAGCCCGGTGTTGGGCACACAGGGAGGAGGGCGTTTGGCGGTGGACTCCAAACAGCCAAATGGTAAACAGGTGACCGAGCAGGTTTTTTTATTGGATTTACAATTGAGTGCTAGCGAGCGGGCAGGGCATTACGGTGAGCGGGCTTTAGTGAAATTTATACATCCACCACGGCCGCTGCTGGTACAGTGGTACACCGGTTTGCAGCAGTTATTTATTCGTCATTTTGCCTGATTTACCCTATATACAGATTATTCAGTATTTTTAAACTAGTCTTAGCTAACAAATAATTTTAAAAAAGAGTCAACTATGCCTTCAGTTTTTTGTAACCGCTTTGCTTTGATCGGATCCACTCACTTACCCGTGAGAACTGGGGTGTCGCTTACCCGCGGCGCGCTGCTATTGACCGCCAGTTTGATGGCGACCCATTCATTGGCGCAAACCTCGGAGCCTGCTGAATTAAACTGCCGTATTGAACCTTCGATTGTGGTGGAAATGAGTAGCGCCGTAGAGGGCGTCATCAGTGAAGTGTTGGTTGACAAAAATGATCGGGTTAACAAAGGCGATGTGGTTGCCCGTTTGGATGCAGGACTGGAGCAGGCAACAGCCGAACTCCGCCGGGTTCAGGCAGAATTGAATAGCGATGTGCAAGCACAACAATTGGCCGTTGAATTTAGCAAGCGAGCCTTGGATCGCGTAACCGGATTGTACGAGAAAAAAGCCGCATCCTTTTCCGAATTGGATAAACTTAAAACCGAATATGCCATCGCCCAGCAGCAACTCCAGCAAGCATTGGATCGTAAACGCCAAGCGGAATTGGAGCATAACCGGGCGCTGGCTGACCTTAACCGCCGCACCCTTACCAGCCCGATTGATGGTGTGGTTATCGAGCGCTACAAACAGCCCGGCGAACATATAGATTTTGAGCCAGTGTTGAAAATTGCCCAGTTGGATCCTTTGCGGGTGGAGGTTTTTGCTCCCGCCAGTCTTTACGGAAAAGTTAAAGCAGGTGATATCGCCAAGGTGACGCCGGAATTGGGCGGTTTGAGCAAAAAATATCAGGCTAAAGTGGAGTTGGTTGATCAAGTGATTGATGGCCCAAGCAATACCTTCGGAATTCGCCTATCCTTTCCTAACCCGGATAACCGTTTGCCCAGCGGTTTGAAATGCCGTGTTACCTTCGAAGGTGTTACCCTGGACCTGTTAGATACCCAGAGTTTGCCTTGATTAGCTGAGTGTGTGACTATTGCTCTGATGCCATCGACATTTTCCGACGATAATTTTTGATGGCAACAAAGCGAAATAAAAATTATTAAAAATGTTAGAAATATTATAAGAAGGTGCGAAAAGCGCCATTCATCTAGAAGAGCTGACGATAGTTTTACATGGGTAGATTTGGCCGTTTTCCATGGTGTGGAATCCGCCCGTCTACCACAAGGATGCAGTTTGGTGAAAACCAATCCTTAAACCTTGTTTGTGCCCACGCAAGAGGCAGGTGCAAATAACAAAAACTAGATACGCTCATGTCCAAGTTATTGCGCCCAAAGCGGCCCTTGATTGAAACGCTCGAACCCCGCCTGTTGTTTTCAGCTACCGCTGATATCGCCGTATTTGATGACGGCAGTTCTGATGCAGTGCAATTATCAAATGCTGCCGATCAGTTGGATTTAACGGAAGTTTATTCGGTAACTTCCGAGCCACCAGCTGAAGTCACTGCTGTGTCTTCAGCGCCAGATATCCTCGTTGTGGTGGATACGGCGGTGAGGGACTATGAAATGCTGGTCGATGATATTCGCCAGCAATATCCCGGCAATAATCTGCAAATTATTTATTTGGACGCGACCAGTGATGGCCTTAACCAAATTACCCAGCAGCTGACACAGTTTTCCGAGCTTGATTCGCTGCATATTATTTCGCACGGCGCCAATGGCGCTATTGCACTTGGTTCGACCTTGCTGAGTGCCAATAATTTATTTACCTACGAAGAAGAATTGCTGGCTTGGCGCAGTGCGTTTAGTGAGTCGGCAGATATTCTGCTTTACGGTTGTGATGTCTCTGCTACGCAAGAGGGGCAGGCATTTGTAGCCCGTATTGCCGAGTTAACCGGTGCCGATGTAGCGGCAAGCGATGATGCCACCGGCCACCGCTCATTAAATGGTGATTGGGATTTAGAATTTGCAGTAGGAGACATAGAAAGTTCTGCACTAGTGAGCGCAGCAGCTCAGGAATCCTGGGTGGATACTTTAGCGAGCAATCACTACATCAATATTCAAGGGGGGACTATCGCTCAAACAGTCTCTTCAACAATAGGTGTAGGGCAATCATTTCTGGTGGATAACGCGGGTGCAACTTATTTAGTTAATCAAATAAGTCTGCAAATGCGACTTGAATCGGGAGCTGCCAATCAGGACATTACCATTCAATTATTGGACGGCGGCTGGAATGATGCCACTCCATTAGCGAGTCAAACATTTAATTCCAGTCAACTGGACAGCAGTTTTGGTTGGCAAACTGTAAATTTTGGTGATGTCACGCTCAATCAGGGTCAGACTTACATTATTAAAGTCACCACCAACAATGCCGATGGAAAAGTCTCTGTTGCCTATCGCAGTGATGCCTGGAACAACGCCGAAATGATTGTTAATGGCACAGGAAATAGTGCCAATGATTTAAATATTTTAGTTTCATACAACAATGGTAGTAATCAGGCGCCGGTCAACACAGTACCCGGTGCCCAAACCACCAATCAAAATACACCGTTAATTTTTAGTAACCTCTATAGCAACAGAATTCAAGTTGCTGACGCGGACGCATTTCCAAATGACATTGAAGTAACACTTACCGCAGGTCAGGGATCGTTTAGCCTTGCGCAAACCACAGGTCTTACATTCATTAGTGGTGATGGTAGCAGTGATTTTCACATGGTATTTCGCGGCTCTGTAAGTGAAGTGAATGCTGCCTTGGCGACTATCACGTACACACCGGTGACCAACTATACAGGTGGTGACACTTTTAGTATTACCACTAAAGATTTAGGGCTGGGTGGTGGCCTGCAAGATACCGATAATATTTCTATCACTATCAATAATGTTAACGATGCTCCTACAGTGAGCATTACCGAAACCAATTATGCTGTTGATGAACAAGCGCTACTGAATTTGCATGCAACCGGTATTGTTGTTAATGATTCGGATGGCGACACACTCTCGGTAACCATTTCTGCTCCTCTGTTGTATAGCGAAATTACAGCGGTTGTCGGTACTACCGGAGTTATCATCTCTTCTGGCAATGGCTCCAATAGCCTGGTATTAACGGGTACATCCACGCAATTAAATAATTTATTTTCTGGCAATAGCGGCGGCACCCTGACATATCGTGCCAATAGCGATACACCTGCAGCATCGGAAACATTAACTATTTCAGCCAGCGATGGCAGCTTGTCTGCAAATGACACAGCAACTATTAACATCACTGCTGTGAATGATGCGCCCGTGAACACAGTGCCTGGTGTTCAGGTTGTTAATGAAGATTCTTCGCTGGTCTTTAGTGTTGCCAATGGAAATCAAATACAAATCGCCGATGTGGATGCCGCAGCGGGCAGCCTTGAAGTTATTTTAACCATCACTAATGGAACACTGAGTCTCGCGCAAACAACGGGCTTAACTTTCAATACCGGGGATGGTACCAATGATACAACGCTTGTGTTTTCCGGCAGCATTGCCAATATCAATGCTGCACTGGCAACAATTACTTATATCCCTACAGCGAATTATTCAGGGCCAGCACTGTTAACGCTCACGACAAATGATCAGGGGAACACTGGATCAGGCGCTGCTTTGCAAGATGTAGATACAGTGGATATCACTGTAACCGCCGTTAACGATGCGCCGACCTTGGACAATCCGATTAGCGATCAAAACGCAACTGAAGAAACTTCTTTCAATTTCACATTTGCAGCAAATACATTTAGCGATCCGGATGGTAATGCGCTCACCTATAGCGCCACGCTGAGTAACGGCAATCCATTGCCGGCATGGTTGAGTTTTAATGCGGCAACGCGAACCTTTAGCGGCCTGCCGGACGATGCAGATGTAGGCACTATCAGCATTAAAGTTACGGCTAGCGATGGTAATGGCGCCTCGGCTGAGGATACTTTTGATCTCACGGTTGCACCGGTAAATGACAATCCTTTTGTTAATGTTGCAGTTCCAAATCAAAATGCCACAGAGGATGCAGCATTTACTTTTACATTTGCTGCCAATACTTTCGGTGATGGTGATGTGGGAGCCACCTTTACTTACAGTGCTGAGCTTGCAAGTGGTGGCGCCTTACCTGCCTGGTTAAATTTTGATTCTGCAACACGAACTTTTAGTGGTACACCTACCAATAGCGATGTTGGAACTTTGTCTGTCCGTTTGATTGTGGACGATGGGGCAGGGGGAACAGCCAGTGACACTTTTGATATTGTTGTTGCCAATACCAACGATGCACCAGTAGTTAATGTAGGAATTCCAGATCAAACCGCTACTGAAAATACTTTGTTTAATTACACATTCCCAATCAATGCTTTCAGCGACCCGGATGTAGGAGATACACTGACCTACACCGCAACCCTGGCTGATGGTAGTGGTTTGCCAGCTTGGTTAAGTTTTGATTCTGCAACACGCACTTTCAGTGGCACACCCTCAAATGGTGATGTGGGGACGATTAATGTTCGCGTGACAGCGGACGATGGCGATGTAACGGTTAATGACACATTTAATTTGGTGATTCAAAACGTTGGCTCATCCAACCTGGTTTATGAGACATCAGGGCCTGCTGGAAACACGCAAGTCATCACTATGTCTACGCCATTTTTCCAGAGTTTTTATCACGACAGCGTGGGTGCAACCTATACAATCGATAGCATAGTGCTGCAGTTAGTAAAAGATCCCGCGGCCAGCGCGCAAACAATTACAGTTACACTTTTATCTGGTGCGTACAACGGTGTTGTGATCGATACGGCTTCTATCTCTTCTGCTGATATATCCACAACACTTGGCTGGAAAGCATTCGATTTCACTAATACCGCCCTTAGCGATAATCAAGTTTATTTTATTAAAATTGAATCGAGCAGTAACGATGGGCTGGTGAGTGCTGCTATCCACAACACAGATGTTTATAGCAACGGTTCCTTCCACTCCAGTACTGGTGTGTCGGATGTAAATCGTGATGTTGCCTTCCAGGTTTCCAGCGGAATTAATAGTGATCCTGTCCTGCAGAATCCTATTCCCAATCAAACTGCAAATGAAGATGCTGCATTTAATTTTCAATTTGCAGCAAACACATTTAACGATGCTGATGTCGGAGATACGCTGACTTACACGGCCACTATGGCTGACGGAAGTGCACTGCCTGCCTGGCTCAGTTTTAATGCGGCGACTCGAACCTTTTCCGGCACACCAACGAATAGTGATGTTGGTACTATTTCCATTAAAGTTACAGCCGATGACGGCAATGGTGGAACCCCTTCATCTGATACTTTTGATTTGGTGATAAACAATACCAATGATGCGCCCTCAGTGGCTAATTCCATTCCCAATCAAAGCGCGACCGAAGACCTTGCCTTCAATTTTACCTTTGCCGCCAATACGTTTGCGGATGCAGACGCCGGCGCAACACTGACTTACGCTGCACAATTAAATGGCGGTGGCCCGTTACCAGCCTGGTTGAGTTTTGATTCGGCAACACGCACGTTTAGTGGCACCCCGACCAATAACGATGTTGGTATTTTGTCGATAGACGTAATTGCAGATGACGGCAACGGTGGAACGGTAACAGATAGCTTCACCATCACTGTCGCCAACACCAATGATGCACCGACTGTAGCGAACGCCATCGCCGATCAGAATGCCACTGAAGATTCGGCATTTAATTTCCAGTTTGCCGCCAATACGTTTGCGGATGCAGACGCCGGCGCAACACTGACTTACGCTGCGCAATTAAATGGCGGTGGCCCGTTACCAGCCTGGTTGAGTTTTGATCCGGCAACACGCACGTTTAGTGGCACCCCGACCAATAACGATGTTGGTATTTTGTCGATAGACGTAATTGCAGATGACGGCAACGGTGGAACGGTAACAGATACCTTCACCATCACTGTCGCCAACACCAATGATGCACCGACTGTAGCGAACGCCATCGCCGATCAGAATGCCACTGAAGATTCGGCATTTAATTTCCAGTTTGCCGCCAATACGTTTGCGGATGCAGACGCCGGTGCAACACTGACTTACGCTGCGCAATTAAATGGCGGTGGCCCGTTACCAGCCTGGTTGAGTTTTGATTCAGCAACACGCACGTTTAGTGGCACACCCACTAATGCTGATGTGGGAACGCTTTCGATAGATGTAATTGCTGACGATGGTAATGGCGGAACAGCTACCAACACCTTCACCATCACTGTTGCCAACACCAATGATGCACCGACCGTAGCGAACGCCATCGCTGATCAAAATGCCACTGAAGATTCGGCATTTAATTTCCAATTCGCTGCCAATACGTTTGCGGATGCAGATGCCGGTGCAACACTGACTTACTCTGCGCAATTAAATGGCGGTGGCCCGCTACCAGCCTGGTTGAGTTTTGATTCGGCAACACGCACGTTTAGTGGCACACCCACTAATGCTGATGTGGGAACGCTTTCGATAGATGTAATTGCTGACGATGGTAATGGCGGAACAGCTACCAACACCTTCACCATCACTGTCGCCAACACCAATGATGCACCGACTGTAGCGAACGCCATCGCCGATCAGAATGCCACTGAAGATTCGGCATTTAATTTCCAGTTTGCCGCCAATACGTTTGCGGATGCAGACGCCGGCGCAACACTGACTTACGCTGCGCAATTAAATGGCGGTGGCCCGTTACCAGCCTGGTTGAGTTTTGATTCGGCAACACGCACGTTTAGTGGCACCCCGACCAATAACGATGTTGGTATTTTGTCGATAGACGTAATTGCAGATGACGGCAACGGTGGAACGGTAACAGATACCTTCACCATTACTGTCGCCAACACCAATGATGCACCGACTGTAGCGAACGCCATCGCTGATCAGAATGCCACTGAAGATTCTGCATTTAATTTCCAGTTTGCCGCCAATACGTTTGCGGATGCAGACGCCGGCGCAACACTGACTTACGCTGCGCAATTAAATGGCGGTGGCCCGTTACCGGCCTGGTTGAGTTTTGATTCAGCAACACGCACGTTTAGCGGTACACCCACTAATGCTGATGTTGGAACGCTTTCGATAGATGTAATCGCAGATGACGGCAATGGTGGAGCGGTAACAGATACCTTCACCATCACTGTCGCCAACACCAATGATGCACCGACTGTAGCGAACGCCATCGCTGATCAGAATGCCACTGAAGATTCTGCATTTAATTTCCAGTTTGCCGCCAATACGTTTGCGGATGCAGATGCCGGTGCAACACTGACTTACGCTGCGCAATTAAATGGCGGTGGCCCGCTACCAGCCTGGTTGAGTTTTGATTCGGCAACACGCACCTTTAGTGGTACGCCGAGTAATGCAGATGTAGGTGTCATTAGTATCGATGTGATTGCTAGTGATGGTAATGGCGGTACAGTTACTGATACTTTCACTATCACGGTTAATAATCTAAATAACGCCCCCACAGTCGCAAATGCGATTGCCGATCAAAATGCCACTGAAGATTCTGTATTTAATTTCCAATTTGCCGCCAATACGTTTGCGGATGCAGATGCCGGTGTAACACTGACTTACGCTGCACAATTAAATGGCGGTGGCCCGTTACCAGCCTGGTTGAGTTTTGATTCAGCAACACGCACGTTTAGTGGCACCCCGACCAATAACGATGTTGGTATTTTGTCGATAGACGTAATTGCAGATGACGGCAACGGTGGAACGGTAACAGATACCTTTACCATCACTGTCGCCAACACCAATGATGCACCGACTGTAGCGAACGCCATCGCCGATCAAAATGCCACTGAAGATTCTGCATTTAATTTCCAGTTTGCCGCCAATACGTTTGTGGATGCAGATGCCGGTGCAACGCTGACTTACTCTGCGCAATTAAATGGCGGTGGCCCGCTACCAGCCTGGTTGAGTTTTGATTCGGCAACACGCACGTTTAGTGGCACCCCGACCAATAGCGATGTTGGTATTTTGTCGATAGACGTAATTGCAGATGACGGCAACGGTGGAACGGTAACAGATACCTTCACCATTACTGTCGCCAACACCAATGATGCACCGACTGTAGCGAACGCCATCGCTGATCAGAATGCCACTGAAGATTCCGCATTTAATTTCCAGTTTGCCGCCAATACGTTTGCGGATGCAGATGCCGGCGCAACACTGACTTACGCTGCGCAATTAAATGGCGGTGGCCCCTTACCAGCCTGGTTGAGTTTTGATTCGGCAACACGCACGTTTAGTGGCACCCCGACCAATAACGATGTTGGTATTTTGTCGATAGACGTAATTGCAGATGACGGCAACGGTGGAACGGTAACAGATACCTTCACCATCACTGTCGCCAACACCAATGATGCACCAACTGTAGCAAACGCCATCGCCGATCAGAATGCCACTGAAAATTCCGCATTTAATTTCCAGTTTGCCGCCAATACGTTTGCGGATGCAGATGCCGGTGCAACACTGACTTACGCTGCGCAATTAAATGGCGGTGGCCCGTTACCAGCCTGGTTGAGTTTTGATTCGGCAACACGCACCTTTAGTGGTACGCCGAGTAATGCAGATGTAGGTGTCGTTAGTATCGATGTGATTGCTAGTGATGGTAATGGCGGCACTGCAATAGTCACTTTTAATGTAACGGTGACAGATGTAAACCATGCCCCCACCGCAATGCCTATTGAAGATAGGGTGTTGCTTGTAGGCAGTGCTCCGCATCAAATTGATTTGCACAATAAATTTTGGGATCGTGAAGATGGTAATTCACTTCGTTATGAAGTCATGGCTAATAGCAATCCGAATGCAATTGTCAAAGTAGAGATAAATCCTGATTCGGGTGTGATGAGTTTACTGGTCTCTTCCCAAAATGCTGGCGATTCTATTATCCGTTTGCGCGCAGTGGATTCCAACGGTGCGTGGGTGGAAACGAGTTTCAAAGTCAAAGTCATTGCAGAAGATAATCCAGTATCGCCACCGGTTACCACGCCGACTGATCCTGAAGGTGGCACGCCTACAAGACCTGACCCCGTCATTCCACCAACAATTCCTCCTGTTGTTACCGTGCCTGATATTCCCGGGCCAGGTGTTGTTCCTCCGGTGAATAGTGGTGATGACACAGTTGGTTCACCGACACCTGATGAGACAATCGCCCCTATCATATCTCCTGATCAACCGCTATTTTTGGATGGCGGCGGCACAACGAACTACGATCCTGTTAGCGATAAATCAGCGCGAGACTATGAGCGCGCAGAGGAATTGCTCAATCGTAACGCTTTGCCGGTATCAACACTGACGGCTTCGCCTGCATTAGTAAATCTGATTATGCCTGACGCTGGTTTTGCGCCTTGGGAGGCCGCGGAGTTTGATAGTGAAGTTCGTCGTATTCGCGCACAAATGGATGACGCGCTAGAGGAAGAGCAAGATCGCCGCGCTCTGATTGCAGGTATTAGTTTTTCATTAACAACAGGTTTGTTGATATGGTCGTTACGCGCCGGTAGTTTGTTGTTGGCGATGGTTTCTATGCTGCCCTTGTGGCGGGGACTGGATCCGCTACCTATTCTTGAGCAAGTGAATAAGCGTAAAAAAGAATTGGAACAACAGCGAAAAGATCGTAAGAACGAAGATAAAAGTGCGAAAGAAGTGGGTTATTTATTTGATCACGTCCAACAAAAAAACAAAGACGTGTAAGTGTTATTGTTTCGATTTAAGGATTTTCCATGTTGAGAATTACACCGGCGGTGAGATTGAGTGTGGGCTTGGTCATCCTCACTATCTCGTTATTGATATTGGCGCAAGCATTGGGATTAGCTCCTGGTGTTGAACGCCAACAACTGGATGTGCGCAAGCGCCTCGCGGAAACTCTGGCATCACAAGTGAGTGTGGCTATTACTCGTGGCGATGAATTATTGCTGCAATATTTGCTGGAATCTTCAGTAGAGCGCAACCCGGAAATCCTATCGGCTGCCGTGCGTCATAACAACGGTAATCTGGTTGCTAAAACCAAAGCTCATGAAAAAGAGTGGGCTGGAGCTGAAGCTAACGAATCAACACCAACCCATATTCGTTTTCCAGTCATGATCAATGGTGCGAAGCGGGCGGATTTTGAAATCAGTTTTGAGCCTCTGCTACATGATCGTCACCCCATTTTTGGTGTGCCTACTTTTGTGTTGTTACTGATTTTTATTTCATTGAGTGGCTTTCTGGGCTTTTGGTTTTATATAAAACGCGCGCTTAAACATTTGGACCCCAGTGCTGTTGTACCTGCACGGGTGCGTAATGCATTAAATATTTTGGCTGAAGGTGTGCTCATCTTGGACAGGCGTGAGCAAATTGTGTTGGCAAATACTGCGCTTTTGGAAAATCTAGGTCGTACTGAGGATAATCTGCTCGGTAAAAAAGCCAGTAATCTGGGCTGGTTTGTAGATCCTAAAAGTGAAGATGTGCAATATCCCTGGATTCGCGCGCTTGCAGAGGGTGCAAAACAAACAGGTGCGCGGGTATTGTTGCCCTTGGGCGATGAAGGGGAAAAAATATTTCATGTAAATGCCGTACCAATTCTTGACCCTAAGGGGCAAGCCCAAGGCACTATTGCGGTATTTGAGGATATTACCGAGCTGGAAGGTAAAAACCGTTTGCTTGAAGATATGGTGCAACAGCTAGCTGCAAGTCGAGCGGCAATAGAAACCAAAAACAAAGAGTTGACCTATTTGGCGACGCGTGACCCGCTCACAAATTGTTTTAACCGTCGCGCACTCTATGAACACTTGAATGGCAAGTTTGATGGTGCGCGTACATCAGATGCTGAGTTCAGTTGCATCATGGCAGACATCGATTTTTTCAAGAAAGTGAACGATACCTATGGCCACGCCGTGGGTGATGAAGTGATCAAAATGGCGGCCAATAGTCTGCGTGAAGTGGTGCGTGATATGGATATGGTGGCGCGTTTCGGCGGTGAAGAATTTTGTGTCATTTTGCCGGGTGCTCCCATAGAACAGGCGCAGCTGATTGCTGAGCGTTGCCGGGAAAAAATCGCTTCACAGGTTACCAATGGGGTGCGGGTGACCGGCAGTTTTGGCGTGACCTCCATACGTATGGGGGCCGCGAGTGCCAGTCAATTAATCCAACAAGCGGATGAAGCTCTGTATTATTCCAAGCAGCATGGCCGCAATCAGGTCACCCGCTGGGCACCGGGAATGGAGAGCCTGATTGCCGAGACCCAGCATTGAGGTCAGAGCTTCTTAGTTTTGCCTGTTAACTAAACACTTATGCCCGCATTTATGCGGGTTTTTTCATTCATTTCCCTGCAGAGTGATCTTGCCGGTGGTAAATCTGCTGCCAGTAATTACAATAGCCCTCGTTTGTATATTTGTACCTTTGTAGCGCAATCGGGAATTTCCATTGAAATCAGCAACTCCGCAACGCCGTGTACCTGCGTCTGAACAAGCCTCCAGCTTGTTGGTGCGCTTGGTAAAAGAGGGCGCCCTTATCGGTTTGGGCGCGATTTGCCTTTACCTGTTAATCGCGATGGTCAGTTATGACCCTATGGACCCGGGTTGGTCAAAAACCGGCGAAAATACGCTGGTACAAAATGCAGGCGGTTCCTTTGGTGCCTGGATTGCAGATGTCTTTTTCTCGTTGTTTGGTTATCTCGCCTACCTCTTTCCCGTCATGATTGCCTACCGTGCGTGGTTAGTGCTCAAAGATCGCACCCGTCAGGACTCAATTGACTGGTTGTTTTTTGGTTTACGTACTGTGGGGTTGGTATTGGTGATGGTGGCAGGAACTGGTATTGCCGCTATGCACTACAGCGATGGTGTTTCGGTGTTGCCATATTCGAATGGCGGTTTACTAGGCGCCGCTGTTTCTGACGGTATTTTTGATGCGTTCAATTACACCGGTGGCACCCTTTTAATGCTCAGCATGTTTTTAGTGGGCATGACTATTTTTACCGACCTTTCCTGGTTAAAACTCGCAGAAGATATAGGCCGTTGGGTCAGTATCGGTATCACCCGCGGGTTGGAAAAGTGGAAGGTTTATCAGCGTGAGCGCGCTGAAAAGCAAATCGCGGTCAAGGCGCAAGAGCATCGCCGCGAAGTGGTTGAGCAACATGTAAAACAAGAAGCGAAACGTGTAGCGCCGGTGATAATCGCCGAGCCGCCTAAAAAGAAACCGGTGCCAAGTCCGCGCATCGAAAAAGAAAAACAGCCTTCGCTGTTTGAGTCCCTTGAGCCTGCGGTCGGCCAGTTGCCACCGTTGAATCTGCTAGACCCTGCCGATAAACGCAGCGACAAGGGCTACTCCAAAGAGTCTCTGGAGGCCATGTCGCGCCTGTTGGAGTTAAAACTCAAAGACTTCGGTATTGATATTGAAGTTGTCTCGGTACAGCCCGGCCCAGTGGTAACGCGCTTTGAAATCCAGCCCGCACCTGGCATTAAAGCCAGCCGTATTTCCGGTCTTGCCAAAGACTTGGCGCGTTCGCTCGCAGTAGTATCGGTGCGAGTGGTAGAGGTAATTCCGGGTAAATCGGTAATGGGTGTGGAGATCCCCAACGCGCACCGCGAAATGGTGCGCCTGTCGGAAGTGATCTCCTCGGAAGCCTACGATCACGCCAAATCGCCGCTGACTATGGCACTGGGGCACGATATTTCCGGTGAACCCATAGTGGCTGACCTCGCCAAAATGCCGCATTTACTGGTGGCCGGTACCACTGGTTCAGGTAAATCTGTGGGCGTTAACGTGATGTTGCTCAGCCTGCTGTATAAGTCCACACCCAAGGAAGTGCGCCTGATTCTGGTGGACCCGAAAATGCTGGAGCTCTCGGTCTATGAGGGCATTCCCCATTTGCTGACACCAGTGATTACCGATATGAAAGACGCCTCCAATGGCCTGCGTTGGTGCGTGGGTGAAATGGAACGGCGCTACAAGCTTATGTCGGCGCTGGGTGTGCGCAACCTCGCCGGTTTTAATCGCAAAGTGGAGGACGCCCTCAAAGCCGGTGAGCCAATCAAAGACCCACTGTTCAAACCCGAAGACAATTTTGAGGCGGGCGCCGAAGTGGCGACTGCCCCTGATCTGGAAGCCTTGCCCTTTATTGTTGTGGTGATCGACGAATTTGCCGACATGATGATGATTGTGGACAAGAAAAAGGTAGAGCAGCTCATCGCCCGTATCGCACAAAAAGCGCGTGCGGCGGGTATTCACTTGATTCTTGCGACCCAGCGCCCCTCGGTGGATATCATCACCGGCCTGATTAAAGCCAATGTGCCAACGCGTATCGCCTTCCAGGTTTCCTCCAAAATCGACTCGCGTACCATTCTGGATCAGGGTGGGGCAGAGCAGTTGTTGGGACATGGTGACATGCTGTATTTGCCCTCGGGCACCAGCGTGCCTATTCGTGTTCACGGCGCATTTGTGGATGACCATGAAGTGCATAAAGTCGTCGCAGATTGGAAAAAGCGCGGTGCACCGCAATATATTGACGGTATAACTGACGATGACAACAACTCCATTCCGGTTCCGGGATTGCCGAGTGAAGGTGGCGAAGGTGATGATGGCGAATCCGATGCGTTGTACGACGAAGCAGTGCAGTTTGTGATCGAATCGCGCAAGGCTTCTATTTCATCGGTACAGCGCAAATTACGCATTGGCTATAACCGCGCTGCGCGTCTGATTGAAACTATGGAAGCAGCGGGTGTAGTGTCATCCGCCGGTCACAATGGCAATCGCGAGGTTTTGGTCGGCAGCGGGCGCGATTAACTGATGATCAAGCAAAGTGTTTATCCCAGGTTCATCCACACCCGATAGGATTCGGGTGTCGGTCTCTCAATTATCAGCGGAATATCTATGAAGCTTTTTACCCGAATCCTTACCGGTTTGTTATTAGTGGTTTCAGTTGCAACTCATGCAGCGAACGATCAACCCGCGCAGCAATTGCGCAAATTATTGGATGCGATGAACAGCCTGCAAGGCGACTTTGTGCAAACCACCTACGATAAAGCGGGTGTAGAGCAGGAATCCAGCAGTGGCACTTTTATGCTGATGCGCCCCGGCAAGTTTTATTGGAAAACCCTTGACCCAATGCCGCAATTATTGGTCTCCAATAACAAAACGATTTGGCTTTACGATCCGGATCTGGAAACGGTCAATATCCGCGAATTTACCGAAGACCTGCGCGAAACACCGGCGCTGTTATTGAGTGCCGATATCGAGCAGCTACGTAAGAATTTTTCCATCGCGAAAGATGCTAAAGATACCAGCGCTGAAAAATATACCCTGACACCCAAAGTCACCGAAGGTATGTTCCAGCAGTTGGTGCTGGTATTCAAAGCGGGGCAGTTAACCGAGTTTGCTATTCAAGATAGTCTCGGTCAGTTAACCCGTTGCCAGCTCTCCAATGTGCAGCGCAATAAGCCTCTGCCAGAAGAGAATTTCTTTTTTGTCCCGCCGGAAGGCGTTGAAATCCTGCGCGATTAATATGTGTAGCCAGTGAAATAATGGATCTTTTTGCCAGCAATGCTCCCGCCTATCAACCGCTTGCCGCGCGGATGCGCCCGCGTAATCTGGATGACTATATAGGTCAGGAACATTTGCTCGCCGCTGGTAAACCCTTGCGTGAGGCCATTACTCGCGGCCAACTGCATTCCATGATCCTGTGGGGGCCACCCGGTGTTGGCAAAACCTCGCTCGCCAAATTATTTGCCGAGCAGGCTGATGCACGTTTTGAAACCCTCTCTGCGGTGTTATCCGGCGTAAAGGAAATTCGCGCGGCGGTTGCGGCGGCGCAGCAGGAGCGAATCTCTACTCGGCGCAAAACGATTTTGTTTGTCGATGAAGTCCATCGTTTTAATAAATCCCAGCAGGATGCTTTTTTGCCTTACGTGGAAGACGGTACCTTTATTTTTATCGGTGCTACCACGGAAAATCCCTCATTTGAATTAAACAATGCGTTGCTCTCGCGTTGCCGTGTGTATGTACTGCGTGGCTTACAGCCGGAGCAATTGAAAAACGTCTTGCTGCAAGCACTGAATGACAAAGAGCGCGGTTTGGGTGAACAGCAGATCAGTATCGACGACGATACCCTGATGACACTCGCGCAAGCCGCTGATGGCGATGCGCGTAAATCGCTTAACCTGTTGGAAATCGCCGCTGATTTGGCCGATGAAGACGGCGATAAAAAAGTGATCAATGAACAGGTCGTTGCTGAAGTATTGGCATCCGATGTGCGCCGTTTTGATAAAGGCGGCGATATTTTTTATGAGCAAATCTCTGCACTGCATAAATCCGTGCGCGGCTCATCACCCGATGGTGCTTTGTACTGGCTTGCCAGAATGCTTGATGGCGGCTGCGATCCGCTTTATATCGCCCGCCGTGTAGTGCGTATGGCGAGTGAAGATATAGGCAATGCCGACCCGCGCGCTCTGCCTTTGTGTTTATCTGCCTGGGATGTGCAGGAGCGTTTGGGCAGCCCGGAAGGGCAGTTGGCTATAGCCCAAGCTGTGGTGTATTTGGCCTGCGCCCCCAAAAGCAATGCTGTGTATAATGCGTTCAATCAAGTAATGGCCGATGTGCGAAACCAACCGGCTTACGATGTTCCCCTGCATTTACGCAATGCTCCCACCAAACTCATGAAAAATATGGATTATGGTGCGGAATATCGCTACGCCCACGATGAGCCGGGCGCTTATGCCGCAGGTGAAAATTATCTGCCGGAAGAGATCGCACAAGCCCGTTACTATCAACCGGTAGAGCGTGGTTTGGAATTAAAAATTCAGGAAAAGCTCGCGCATTTGCGCGAGCTGGATAAACAAAGTAAAAAGCAACGCTACAAAAAATAGACCAGGAAAAGATAATGCAGTGGTTGGCAATCGCATTAGGTGGCGCACTCGGATCTGTACTCAGATTCGCGGCGGTCGGCTACCTAACACCACTGCTAGGGATTCGCTTTCCGCTAGGCACGTTTATCGTGAATATTGTTGGGTCTTTTTTAATTGGTGTCGCTTATGTGCTGCTGGTTGAGAAAACGGCTTTATCTGTTGAGTGGCGCTTGTTTTTTATCACCGGTGTTTTAGGTGGTTTCACAACCTTCTCTGCTTTTTCGCTGGAAATGTTGCAGCTGTGGCAGAGCGGTTATGTACTGAATGCGCTTATTTATGCCAGCAGCTCGGTGATTGTAGGATTGTTAATGGCATTTTCTGGAATGGCGTTAACCCAAAAATTTTTTTAATACTTTCAACTTCATATAGATAATTACTCATCATGTTAGATTCAAAATTACTTCGAACCGCTACCGAAGAAGTAGCACAGGGTTTGGCAAAACGCGGCTATCAACTGGATGTTGCCAAAATTCAAGCGTTAGAAGAAAAACGTAAAGAAATTCAGGTAAAAACTGAAAATCTGCAAGCCGAGCGCAACGCCATTTCCAAAGGTATCGGTAAAGCCAAACAAGCCGGCGAAGATGTTGCGCCTATGATGCAAGCTGTTGAAAACATCAAGCAACAATTGACCGGTGCAGAAGTTGAACTCGCGACAATTCAAGCCGAGTGGGATGAGTTTGTAAAAGCCATTCCAAACGTACCAGCCGCCGAAGTGCCGGAAGGTAAAAGCGATGAAGACAATGTAGAAGTGCGCCGTTGGGGTATGCCGCGCAGTTTCCATTTTCCGATTAAGGATCACGTTGATCTGGGCGCAGAGCTGGGCGGTTTGGATTTTGAAGTCGCCACCAAAATCACTGGCACTCGCTTTGCCGTATTGCGCGGCGGTGTAGCGCGCCTGCATCGTGCGCTCGCACAATTTATGCTGGATACTCACATCAACCAACACGGTTATGAAGAAGTGAACGTGCCTTTTATTGTGAATCGCGATTCACTGTTCGGCACTGGCCAGCTGCCTAAATTCGAAGAAGATTTATTTAAGTTAACCGATGACCGCGAGTTTTATTTGATCCCTACTGCAGAGGTGCCGGTGACCAATATTTATCGCGATGAAATTGTCGATGAAACCCAACTGCCGATTAAATTAGTGTGCCATTCACCTTGCTTCCGCTCCGAAGCAGGTAGCTATGGTCGCGATACCCGCGGCATGATTCGCCAGCATCAATTTGAAAAAGTCGAGTTAGTAAAATTTGTTCGCCCGGAAGAATCAGATGCAGCGCTTGAAGCACTGGTTGGTCACGCTGAAACTATTTTGCAAAAACTCGGCTTGCCACATCGCACAGTGATTTTGTGCGGAGGCGATATAGGTTTCTCATCAGCCAAAACTTACGACATCGAAGTATGGGTGCCATCGCAAGATAAATACCGCGAAATATCATCGTGCAGCAGCTTCCGCGATTTCCAGGCTCGCCGCATGATGGCGCGCTACCGCAACAAAGAAACTGGCAAACCTGAATTACTACACACTCTGAACGGCTCAGGTCTGGCAATTGGCCGTACCTTGCTTGCGGTATTGGAAAACTACCAGCAAGAAGATGGCAGCGTGATTGTTCCGGAAGTATTGCGCCCTTATATGGGTGGCACTGAAGTGTTGGTGCCTGTTAAAAAGTAATTGTAATATTCACTCATGTGGATTTGTGAGGTGGGTGGAGCGCAAGCGATACCCACCTTTTATTTTTGAGAGAAGGATAATTGATGTTCACAAAAATCGATCACCTAAAAGCAACTCTCGATGCTCATCGCCCTCTGCCTGAAACGGTAGTTAGAAATCTGCATGAAGATTTAGTGCTGCGGTGGACTTATAACTCCAATGCGATTGAAGGTAATACGCTAACCTTAATGGAGACCAAAGTAGTGCTGGAAGGCATTACTGTGGGTGGCAAAAGCCTGCGCGAACATTTTGAAGCGATTAATCACCGGGATGCCATCTTGTTTGTGGAGGAGCTGGTGCAGCAGCGCGAAGTTTTGTCTGAATGGCAGATCCGCAATATCCATCAATTAATTCTTAAAAATATTGATGAGCAACATGCAGGACGTTACCGCACGCTCAACGTGTTAATTTCCGGCGCAACTCATACGCCGCCTGACCACCTGCTCGTACCTGAGCACATGGTTCGTTTTATTTCCTCACTCAATCCTGACCTTCATCCTGTCGAATTTGCGGCGCGAGTGCATGTAGATTTTGTAGGTATTCATCCGTTTGTGGACGGCAATGGCCGTACGTCGCGTTTATTGATGAACTTGGAGTTGATGAAAGCGGGCTTTCCTCCGGTAGTGATTCCGGTAGAGCAGCGATTGCGTTATTACCAAGCCCTGGATCAGGCGCATGTCAAAGGCGATTACCAACCTTTTATCGAATTGGTGATTGAGGTCGCTGAGCAAAGTTTTGAACCCTATTTTTTTGCCTTAGGCATTAAGCAGTGAGCGTATGGATTATTTCCCCGTTTTTCTCGATTTAAAAAACCGTCTCTGCCTGTTAGTTGGCGGTGGTGAGGTGGCAACACGCAAAGGGCGTATGCTTGCCAAAGCCGGTGCGCGTTTACGCATTGTGGCACCGGAAATTTCGGCGGAGTTGCGTGAATTGGTTGCGCAGCACCAGGGTGAGTTGCATGAGCGGGAATATCACACCAGCGATTTACAAGGATGTGTGTTGGCAATTGCGGCAACGGATATTGAAGCACTGAATGAAACAATTTCTGCGGATGCCCAAGCCTTGAATTTGCCCGTGAACGTGGTGGATACACCGGCGCTTTGTACCTACATCACTCCCGCAATCATCGATCGTTCACCGCTGGTGATTGCAGTATCCAGCGGCGGTGAAGCGCCGGTTCTTGCGCGCTTGGTGCGCGCAAAATTGGAGACCTTAATTCCGGCGAGTTACGGAAAGCTGGCGCAATTGGCCAGTTCATGGCGTGATCGTGTGAAAGCACGTTTTAGCGATGGTGATAGCCGCCGCAAATTTTGGGAGAAAATTTTGCAAGGGCCTGCCGCCGAATTAACCTTTAATGGGCAGCAAACTGCGGCAGATGAATTAATCGCACGGGAATTGGCGGGCGATCAAACCCAGCTTACACAGGGCGAAGTTTATTTAGTCGGTGGTGGCCCTGGCGATCCAGAATTATTAACGCTGCGCGCGTTGCGTTTAATGCAGCAAGCTGATGTGGTGCTCTACGACCGTTTGGTGTCAGATGGTGTGATGGAATTAGTGCGCCGCGATGCCGAGCGGATTTATGTTGGTAAGCGCCGCAGCGAACACGCAATGGAGCAGGAAAATATCAATCAGTTGTTGGTTGATCTGGCGAAAGAGGGCAAACGCGTACTGCGTTTAAAAGGCGGCGATCCGTTTATTTTTGGGCGCGGCGGTGAAGAAATTGAATTGCTGGCGCAGAATAAAATTCCATTTCAGGTTGTGCCGGGTATTACTGCTGCCTCTGGCTGCGCTGCTTATGCCGGTATTCCGCTGACGCATCGTGATTATGCCCAGTCAGTGCGTTTTGTTACCGGGCATTTGAAATCCGATAATACCAATTTACAGTGGCCGGAATTGGCGAATCCAAGTCAAACACTGGTGTTTTATATGGGGCTTGTGGGATTAAAAGAAATTTGTGAATCCCTGATTGCACATGGCCGCGCGGCCAACACTCCGGTTGCGTTGATTGAAAAAGGAACGACGCAGCAACAGCGTGTTCTTGTATCGGATTTGACATCCATCGCTGACGTCGTTGCCGCCAATGATGTACATGCACCTACATTATTTATTGTCGGTGAGGTGGTGCAGTTGCATGAAAGTTTGCGCTGGTTTACACCGCAAATAAAAAACGCCTGATTGCTCAGGCGTTTTTACTTTTTCCTTGATATTAAAAATTAAGTGTTAGATTTTTCCTTGGTTTTTGCCAATGAGATAAGTACCGAACTACCTATTAATGTAGCCACTACTGCCAATGAAATTCCAACGGGAATTTTATAAACATCAATCATCATCATTTTAATACCGATAAATACCAATACCAGTGCCAAACCGTATTTCAGGTAGCTGAATCTATCTGCCATATCGGCTAATAAAAAGTACATCGCACGCAGCCCCAAAATAGCGAATATATTGGATGTCAAAATAATAAAGGGGTCAGAGGTGATCGCAAAAATGGCGGGAATTGAGTCTACGGCAAAAATCAAATCCGATATTTCTACCATCACCAAGGCTAGAAATAGCGGAGTCATCATGCGCATACCATTTTCTGTCACGAAGAAACGTTCGCCCCGGAGTTCATTGGTGACTGGGTAGTGGTTTTTAATCCACTTGATGAGTGGGTTATTTTCCAAGTGAACTTCTTTGTCTGCCATCCACCACATTTTGATACCGGTGAATAACAAAAAAGCGCCGAACAAATACAGCATCCAGTGGAATTGCTCGATCAGCCACACACCGGCAAAAATCATAATGGTGCGCATCACTATCGCACCCAATACACCGTAGGTGAGTACACGTTTTTGCAGTTCAAATGGAATAGCAAAAAAGTTAAACAGCATCAGCCAGACAAAAACGTTATCCACTGCGAGTGATTTTTCTACCAAATAGCCCGTCAGGTATTCCAGTACCTTGGTGTTAGCCAATTCGCGGGTGTAGTGATGATCCAGGTACCACCAAAGTCCGGCACCAAATAACATGGCCAGCGTTATCCAAATCAACGACCAGGTGCCAGCTTCTTTGAGCGAAACCCGGTGTTGTTTGCCACCGCCCACAAACACCAGATCAATTAACAAAACGACAATTACCAGACCAAAGAAAATCACCCAGAGCAATGGGGTTCCAACGCTGATGTTTTGGTCGATAGAGGGTAGGGGTTCCGCAGAGGCAAGTGCTGGCAGTAGCAAAAGCAGAAGAGAAGTGACTAATTTACACATGGTAGCTCCGTCATTAATGGATTGAAAACGCAATGACGGAAGGAAAACGAAAATAAAAGGAAGCCTTTGTCATTGCGACAAAGGTCTCGTTCACAAGGTGTTAACAACTACCTTGCCCGCGCGGCCGGAGCTAAACGACTCGTATTGACGACATGCGCGGCGGGAACTACTCCCCTTCGTTTGCCCAGTATAAAAGTTGTTGACCAAGGGTCAAGTGTGCAGTGATTTTTTAGTCCGGACAGGAAGAAAACTACAGATAGTTGCTGTCTAAAATGCGATCAGGGTGACAAATTTTTAATGCCATATGAATTAGGCTTCAAGTAAACCCAAATAAAGCCGATAAATTGACTGTGACTTGCTTATACAGGTGGACTCATGGTTTATCTAGGCCCCATCCAACCCCGACCAGTTTCGGTAAAGGTGCCCAGTCGCCCCAGGGTGACTACGGCAGTAACTCCCTATGCTAATGAGAGCCAACAGCAGGAGCGTTCTGCCGGATTGGGTGCTATTGGTCCACCCGGAGGGGTGGAGCGCCGCAAAGCGGATCGCCGCAGTAAATCAGATCAAACGATTGTAGAAACCCGTGCCGGGCGAGACCGCCGTCAGTCTCTCGCAACTACCGTTAATATTTCCATTTGAACAAATCAGCACTGTTCGACCGATAATTTCACCGGCACTGATTTAAATGCCGGTGTTTTGCTGCGCGGATCGTGATGGGTAGCAATCAGTACATTTGCTTCAGGGTAATAGGCCATTAAATTGCCGCGTGGCACATCAAAAGCAAATACCTTGACCGCTTTCATTTCACCTTGGGCAGATTTCAGGTTAACCAAATCCCCTGTGGAAATAGCTAAATCCACCATATCTTTTTTATTCATTAATACCGACCAGCGAGTGTCAGTGCCGCGATAGGAATCTGCTTCCTCGTAAATAATCGAATTAAATTGTCCTTCGCTGCGAATACTGGCCAACACAAAGGGATACTCCGCGTTTGCAACGGCGGCGGGCAATTCGCCCACTTGAAATTGTGCTTTGCCGTTCGGGGTGTGAAATTCTGGCGATACCAATAGGCGATCCTGGATCGTAAATTCTTGCTTGGTTTGCGCTATATCTTTTAATTCCCTCATGCCGGGGATGGAAGCTGCTATAGCCGCGCGAATGGAGTCATGTTGTTTTAATTGTTGGAAATCCAGTGGGCAATCAGGTAGCAAGCGTTTGCCCAATTCACACAGAATTTCCACTTCCGGTCTGACGTTGTGCAAGCGATGAATACCTCCATCGCTCAAGCGCACATAGTTAAACATGGACTCCTGCGTGGTAGGCTGCCATTCCTCATCGCGAGCAGTAACCGGTAGGATTAATGCTTCGCTGGTTTCCATGCCAGTCACATGCCCCAAATTCAGGGTCGTTGTTAGGTACACTTTAAAACCGATTTTATCCAGTGCGGCTTTTGCCCAATCGCTGTTGGGTGTTGCTGCGAATAAATTGCCGCCCATGATCAATGCTGCATCTATTTCACCGGCGTGAGCTGCACCTAAACATGCCAGCGTATCCATACCTGCGGTGCGTGGCAGGGCTGCGCCTGTGTGTTGCTCCAACTGTTGTAAAACATCCTCCGCCAATATGGGCTTAACACCCACTGTGCCTATGCCTTGCACATTGCTGTGGCCGCGCAGTGGCAATAAACCTGCTGCTGGTTTGCCGAGCATGCCGCGCAGCAAGGCCAGGTTGGCAATGGCCTCGACATTTTCTACGCCGTGCAGGTGGTGGGTAATGCCCATGCCCCAGGCAAAAATAGCGCGCTCGGCGTTAGCGTAGTGGTGTGCGAGCTCTTCTATTTTTTGTTGGCTCACACCGCAAAAATCCACGAGTCTTTGCCAGGATGTTGTTTCAATATCCTGTTTGAAAGCTGCAAAATTATTGGTGTGCCGGGCGATAAAAGATGCGGCAATTTGTTCGCTTTCAATGAGCGCTTTGGCGATACCTTTTAACAGCGCCAGATCACTGCCAATATTGGGTTGCACATAGTCCGAAGCAATCCAGCTGCCGCCGCTTAACATGGATTTGGCACTTTTAGGCACTGCAAAACGCACCAGCCCCGGCTCTTTGGCCGGGTTTATCACAATCACTTGCCCACCGCGCTCGCGACAATTTTTTAGTTGATGAATAAAACGCGGGTGATTGGAGGAAGGGTTGGCTCCGATCACAAAAATACAGTCGCAGTTGCCGACATCTTCCAGTGATACAGTCGCGGTACCGCTACCAATCACATTGTATAAACCCACACCGGTGGCTTGGTGGCAATAGTAAGAACAATTATTCACATTGTTGGTGCCGTACAAGCGCGCGAGTAATTGCAACACAAAACCGGCTTCGTTAGAGGAGCGGCCGGAGGAATAAAAAAAGCTGCGTTCAGGTTTGGTAGCGCCAAAGGCACGCGTCATTTTGTCCAGCGCAAATTCCCAGCTTACCGGCGTGTAACGATTGCTGTCGGCAGATTTAAATAATGGGTTGTTTAATCGCCCCAAGTGTTCCATTTCATAAGCGCTGAGTTGTTTGAAATCATCCAGGGTATGAGTGAATAAATCTTCGGGAATAGCCGGTTGTATATCGGTGGATTGCGCTTGAATACTTTTATTGCAGACTGAAGGGAATTCGTCTTTCTCGTTGGTCATACCACCGCGCTGCCCACCCATGCCCAGCCCACAGGCCTTGCAGGTATTTTTACTGTTGAGGGCTTTGGCTGAGTTCAGTAAACCGATGCGCGCAACAGTTTTCAGCGTGTACAAGACCTTTTTAGGGCCACCGCCAACAATACTGATAGGTTCGGCAGGTGTTGAATCTGAAGCGGACATAGGTAGCTACCAACAGGAAAATAATTACCGAGGGTAGGGCGCTTTTAGGCTTATTGCAATACGTTAAATTACGGGTTTCTTGTAGAATCAGTTGCTGTTGATTTTATGGATCTGCTTTATGCCTCACATAGTAATTTTGGAAGATGAACCCAGTATTGCAGAGAGTCTGGTCTTTGTATTGCAAACAGAGGGGTTTACCACCCATTGGGAGATGCTGGCGACCAAGGCATTGGCTTATATAAAAACGCAGTCAGTGGATTTGATTATTATGGATGTGGGTTTGCCGGATATGACTGGTTTTGAAGCCTGCAAACAATTGCGTAAATTTTCAGAATTGCCTGTGATCTTTTTAACCGCGCGCGGCGATGAATTAGACCGGGTGGTAGGTTTGGAAATTGGGGCAGATGATTATGTTGTAAAGCCGTTTAGCCCACGGGAAATAGCCGCGCGTGTTAAGGCGATTTTGAAACGTAGCCTTCCGCGGCAAGAGTCGTCTGCTCCTGTTATTAATGCCAACCCTGAATTGGATGCTGATAAACATTCAAAGACAGAATTTCGGGTAGATGCAAAGCGAAAATCCATTTATTACCAGCAGCAGTTGCTCAGCCTCACACGTTTTGAATATTGTCTGCTGGAGATGCTCATCACCCAACCGGGGCGGGTATTTAGCCGCGAACAATTACTCGGCGCTGTCGGCGTAACTCTGGATGCTGGATATGACCGCAGTATTGATAGCCATATAAAATCCCTGCGCGCTAAATTGCGGCAAATTAATCCCGTTGCTGAGCCGATAAAAACCCAGCGCGGTTTTGGTTATTGCTATCAACCGGAAACACGCGAATGTCGCTAAGTTTACGCATATTCATTATTTACATGCTTTTTGTGGCACTGTGCAGTTATTTTGTTCTGCGTACAGTGATGGAGGAAATTCGCCCGGGTGTCAGGCAAACGACGGAAGAGACCTTGGTTGATACGGCAAATTTACTCGCTGAGTTTTTACGCGAGCCGATGTTAAAAAATCAAATCGACCAACATTTTTATGCCGATATTTTTCGCGCTTACGGCCAGCGCACACCCAATGCAAATATTTGGGGTGTAAACAAGTTTGCAGTCAATCACCGTATTTATGTCACAGATCGCAAAGGTGTAGTTTTATTGGACTCCAGCAACATAGCCGTTGGGCAAGATTACTCGCGCTGGAATGATGTCTATCTAACCTTGCAAGGAAAATACGGGGCACGTTCATCCCAAGAGCAGGAGGGTGATGAAAGCGCGAGTATTATGTATGTGGCGGCACCCATTAAAAATGGCGATGAGATTATTGGTGTTGTGTCAGTCGCTAAACCCAATCGCAGTGTGCAACCTTTTATCGAGCGCACCCAGCGGCGCTTGGGTATTTTGGGTAGCGCATTAATTTTATTGGGGCTGCTAAGCGGTGCGTTATTTTCCTGGTGGTTGAGCCGGGAGCTGCGCAAGTTGCGGGAATATGCAGTGACTGTGAGCCAGGGCGAGCGCGCGACAATTCCAGAAGGAAAAATTGCCAGCGGGGAGTTACGTCAACTGGCGCAGGCGCTGGAATCCATGCGCAGTGAATTGGATGGCAAAGCCTATATTGAACGCTACGTACAAACCCTCACTCATGAGTTAAAAAGCCCACTGGCGGCCATTCGTGCGACAGCCGAGTTATTGCAGTCGCCGCTGTTGGATGCGCCAGAGCAGGCACAGCAGCGCCAGCGATTTATTGCAAATATCGATAGCGAAAGCCTGCGGTTGCAACAGTTAATCGAGCGTTTGTTAAATCTGGCTTTGGTGGAGCAACAGCAAAGTTTGCACGATCCGGAGACCTTGGATTTGAATGAGTTATGCGATCAGTTGCTGGATACTCACAGCGCACGCATCCTGCGTCAATCCATAAAGCTCCAAAAAGAGTTTACGGCTGATGCAAAACTCAAAGGCGAAGCATTTCTGTTGCGTCAGGCAATTAATAATCTGCTCGAAAATGCGCTGGATTTTACCCCGCATGGTGGTTGTATTTTGGTGCAGACCCGTTGGCAGGGCGCCAGACTTCAGCTGTTGATTACCAATCAAGGTGAGCCTATTCCGGATTTTGCTATTGCACGTTTGACAGAGCGATTTTTCTCCCTGCCGCGCCCGGTTACTGGCAAAAAAAGCACTGGTTTGGGGCTGAATTTTGTACAGGAAGTTATGGATTTACACGGCGGTTCTCTGCGGGTTAGCAACGTCCAACTCGACCTTGTGCAGTTTGATCACCCCCTTGTCACAGACATAGGTGTTGCGGCAGTGCAAGCATGTTTGGAATTCAGCGCAGAGTGACCTAACACAAAAAAATACAATTATTTACAGCTCTGGCAAGCCGATAAAAATAGAGTGCGGGTTTTATAAAAATGGCTGTTATTACTTTAGTCTGCCACATAAAAGTATGGCCTGTATAAAATTAACCCTGCTGGAGTTCTTATGTTGATTCGGCTTAAATTATTCTTGATCCTTCTTGCTTTTTTTTCGTTGACGGCCTGTAAAGACCTGCTGTCTAAACCTCTCGCCAGTGCGACTGTTCCCGATCTGCCCAAGCCTTTGGTGGGTGATTGGCTGAGTGAAGATAACAGTAAGCGCTTGAGTATTACCAAGGTAGGTGGGCAGGATTGGTACCAGTTCCGCTATCAGGAAGGTTCTAAAGAAACCGAGGGGCGCTTTGTGGTTTCCTATTTTAAACAGCGCATGGTGTTCAACCTCAACCTGGCCACAGTGCGTATTGATAACAAGCCAGTTATTAATAGCGATATGCCTGTGTACTTATTGATGGGAGCCATAGTGGATGAGGAAAATCTACAAATTGCACCGGCGCAAATGGACAAATTTGAAAAACATTTTGCCGACTATTTTTATGCCTCACCCATAGATACAAAAACCTTATGTAAACAGGCTGCAAGTTCCTGCGCAGAGAGTTTCACTGCTGGCAATTTGTTGTTGTCCAAACGTCTGCGCAAATTCAACGATGAATTTATGAAAAAATATCGCACGGTATTTCCGCGCCGCGATGAAGTAGTATTTGTGCGTCAGTGATCCATTTGGCACACAGCGGAAATGTATGTTCGCTGTGTGCTGCTACAAGTTGCTTCCTATTTCACCAGATTTTCACTCAATCTCCATATTTCCCACATCAAATATCCATTTAGCCAGTGAATACTGAGCCCTGTTAACCTCAAGGAGCTTAGTATGACTCGTTCACTTTTATATAAATTTTTGGCGATTGGTGTATTAATTCTATTGCTGCTAATTCCCCTGGCAATGATTGGTAATTCAATAGACGAGCGGCGCGCCTACAGTGAGCAGGTAGTGCAGGATATCGCCCGCAGTTCAGCCTACAGCCAAACCCTGGTTGGGCCGATATTGGTGATTCCCTACCGTAAAAAAGAGCGCTACTGGACGCTTAATGACGCGAAAGAAAAAGTGTTTCAGGAGCGCGTAGTTGAAGACCAGCTGTATTTTTTACCTGACCGCTTCCGCCTGCAGGGGGTACTCAAGGGAGAGTCGCGCCAGCTGGGTATTTATAGCGCACGTCTATACCATGCAGATACCACTCTGGATGGCCATTTTTCCCTGCCAGTGAATTTTGGCATCACAGAAAATTTAGCGGATTACACGTTTGATACACCATTTGTTGCTGTGGGTATTAGTGATATTCGCGGCATTAAAAACTCATTGCAGTTAGTGTTGAATCAACAAACCTATGAGTTTGAGCCGGGTAGCCAGTTAAAAATATTGGGTGATGGGGTTCATGCCCGCCTGCCGCAACAGCTATTTTCTGCGCTATATAACCAGCCCCAGACAATTCCTTTTTCATTTAAATTAATGCTGCAAGGCACAGAGCAGTTTCATGTGGCGCCGGTAGGGAAGGAAACCCATATAGAGCTGCAGTCTGACTGGCCGCATCCACGTTTTTTAGGCGATTTCTTGCCGGTAGAACGCAGCATTAGCGATACTGGTTTCAATGCGCGTTGGCAAACGTCTTACTTCTCCACCAATTTTTCTGAATACTTTATGGCCTGTACCGGGAGTGATCAGTGCGAACCATTCCTGCAGCGGCGTTTAGGGGTAAGTCTATTGGAGCCGATAAACCTTTATGTAAAAAGTGATCGGGCCATTAAATATGCACTTTTATTTATTGCGCTCACCTTTGCCAGTTTCTTCTTATTTGAAATTTTAAAACGCTTGCAAGTGCATCCAGTTCAATATGCGTTGGTAGGCTTGGCTTTGGCATTCTTTTATTTGCTGTTGTTAGCCTTATCGGAACATATCGCCTTTGTGGTTGCTTACACTATTTCAGCATTTGCATGTGTGTTATTGATTGGTTTTTATGTGTCCCATGTGTTGCAAAGTATGCGGCGCGGAATTGGGTTTAGCGCCGGTTTGGGGTTTTTATACCTACTGCTTTATGGCTTGTTAAGCGCAGAAGACTATGCATTATTAATGGGAGCTTTGCTGCTGTTTGCCGTCTTGGGTTTATTTATGTTATTAACCCGTAAAGTGGATTGGTATTCAGTTGGTGCGCAGAAAATATCCGGCCGTGCAGTGCAGGAGTCATAAAGTGATTGAACTTATTGTCTCTTGCCTGATTGTTGGCTTGCCACTTGTCTTGGGTATATTGTTTACTTACTGCTTATGGAGCCGGGGTTGGATAGGAAGGCTGGTTTTAGCGGCAGTAGTTTTATTTATGGGGGCAGAAGTTTATGCCCTTAAATATCCGCAGAAACAATTAAAGGAAAATTATGCGCAGGTTATTGGATGAATAGGTGATCGGCGACACTGCTGTTGGGTTACGAGGCTCGCGCTGCTCGCCTCTAACCCAACCTAGGGTGGTTTATTTCAAAATAGTTTCGATTTTTGCAAGTTCATCTGCAGTGAATTCCAGGTTGTTTAAGGCAGCAACGGAATCGTCAATTTGCGCCGGGCGACTGGCGCCAATCAAACAAGTGGTTACCGCATCATTATGCAGCGTCCAGGCGATAGCCATTTGCGCAAGCGACTGGCCGCGGGTTTCCGCCAGGGCATTAAGCGCCTGCACCTTTTGCAGTTTCTCGGGCGTGATGTCCTTGTTGTTTAAGTAAATCAACTCGGGGCGCGCGGCGCGCGAGTCGGCCGGAATGCCGTTTAAATATTTATTGGTCAATACACCCTGTGCCAGTGGCGAGAAAACAATAGAGCCAACTCCTTCCTGTTTCAGCACATCGGTCAAGCCGTTTTCAATCCAGCGATCAAACAAGTTGTAGCGCGGTTGGTGAATCAGTAGCGGTGTGCCCAGTTCGCGCAAAATACGCGCCGCTTCTTTGGTTTGCTCCGGTTGGTAATTGGAAATACCAACATAGAGCGCACGGCCCGAGCGCACAATGTAATCCAAGGCCTGCATGGTTTCTTCCAGCGGCGTTTCCGGGTCCATGCAGTGGTGATAAAAAATATCAAAATATTCAAGGCCAGTGCGCTTCAAACTTTGATCGCAACTGCTCACCAAATATTTGCGTGAGCCGCCAATACCATAGGGGCCGGGCCACATGTCGTAACCGGCTTTGCTGGAAATAATTAATTCATCGCGGTAGTGCGCAAAATCCTGTTTAAAAATATTTCCGAAGGTGGATTCGGCGGAACCAAAGTTAGGGCCGTAATTGTTGGCCAAATCAAAATGGGTGATACCCAAATCAAATGCGCGACGCAGCATATTGCGCGCGTTAGCTTGTGAATCCACCGCGCCGAAGTTTTGCCACAAACCCAGCGATAAGCGTGACAAGCGCAGGCCACTTTTGCCACAGCGTTGATACTTCATGGTTTTGTAACGGTCGGGGTGGGCAACGTAAATCGGGTTGGGCTCGTGCGTAATCATGTTATTCCTGCCGGAGAAGAGTGTTGTTGGATCGATAAGATTTTTGTGGTTATTGGCGGGCGATTTTACCTGAAAGCGCTGTAGATCGTGCGCTTGAAATTTGTATGGCGAGTGTAAAGAAAAAGAAACTTGGGCCTGCATTCCTCCAAATAAAAATCCCCGCTGGGTGGCGGGGATTAGTGGTGCGCAAAAAACAAGTTAAACCTATCGGGAAGTCTGCTTAATGGTTGTGTCCCTTGCCTTTACCATTGCCTTGCCCTTTACCTTTGCCGGGATGGTCATCCCTGCCTCTGTGACTTTCGTGATCCTCATGGTAGTGCTCGTCATATTCGGCGGAGCGAACAAAATATACCGGGCGGTCACAAGCGTGGTATTTACTGCAGTGTTTGCCCCAGTTCTTGGCGTGACCGGGGGGAACATGCAGATAAACCGGCCGGCTGCGGGCATAGCGGGAATCGGTGACAATCAACATGGGTTCACGGTAGTAAACGCTGGGGCGCGAGTCGTTGCCGATTTCCACCCGGCCGTATACGCCCGGCGCGACCTCTTTTTCCAGAATAACGGATATACCCAAATCGTCGGCAGTTACGGTGGATGCGACCAATATGCCGAGTGCAAGCAGCGAGCTTTGAATTAGTTTGTGGTTCATGATCATCTACCTCTGTGTGCCCTTGTCCAGGTTTGCTTGAAACTTCGGCTTAGCCTAGTCATTTGTTGATGTGAATTCCGTGGATTGGCGCAAATTACAACAAATAAGTCCACCAATGGTGATATTTACCCCACATAGTGATTGGCATGGTCTATTAGTAGCAGCCCCCAGATAACCAGAACACAAAGGTTGCCAAGGGTATAAGCGCGAAAACGGTTGATCACATCGTTAGTAGTTAAGTGGATGAGGCTGTGTGCCAGACGCGCCAACACAAATATCCATGCGGTAACGATCATTGCGCTACTGTCAGTACCCATCGCAATAGCGGTTGCACCTGCCGCATAAAAGAGCACCGGCACCTCGAATAAATTGCTGTAGTTACGTGCCGTTTGGGTGATTTCATCGGGCATATCGCCAGTATTCAAGCGAAATTGACTGAGCCTTACACTGCCGGTTTTGACAGCTTTGAGGCGCAGGAACAGCAGGCGAAATGCCACGAGAAATGTCAGCAACACCATGGCAAACATCGGGTAGATCATGGGGTACTCCTTGGTCTTGTTGGGGAACTGTCAAACTATAGTCCAAATCCATCGCGCAAAATGTCAACCTGCAGCGGCAAGGGGGGCTTATAGCCCAAGCCCGCAAGCAGCGCTGTTGGTGACTTAAAGCCCGCGCAGGGGACAAGTGCGTGTTCTGGCACTATAATGCCTGCCTTCGCGAGCGACTCAAGTTGCTTCCTCGTTGTTGATTCACCCGCTAATTCATAAACATCACCACAAGGTAGATTCATGATTATCAAGCCAAAAGTCCGCGGTTTTATTTGTACCAATGCGCATCCACAAGGCTGTGCTGCCAATGTTCAAGAGCAAATCGCTTTCACCAAAGCCAAAGGCCCCGTTGCCGGTGCACCTAAGAAAGTGCTGGTGCTGGGTTGTTCAACCGGTTTTGGTTTGGCCTCACGTATTACTGCAGCCTTCGGCGGCGGTGCAGATACTTTGGGTGTATGTTTTGAAAAAGAGCCCAGCGAGAGCAAAACCGCTACCGCCGGTTATTACAACACCTCTGCATTTCACGATGCGGCAAAAGCTGAAGGCCTGTACGCACACACCATTAATGGCGATGCGTTCTCTGATGCCTGTAAAGAGAAAGTCATAGCTGAATTGAAAAACAGCATTGGCAAGGTCGATTTGGTGATTTACAGCCTGGCATCGCCACGCCGTACCGATCCAAAAACCGGTGAAGTTTATAACTCGGTATTGAAACCTATCGGTAAGGAATACACCTCCAAAAACCTCAACACTGACACCCTGAAAATTTCAGATGTGACTATCGAGCCTGCGTCTGATGAAGAAATTGCCAACACCGTTAAGGTAATGGGCGGTGAGGATTGGGAGTTGTGGATCGATGCACTCAAAGGTGCAGACCTGCTTGCCGACGATTTCAAAACCGTGGCCTATACCTACCTTGGCGATAAACTGACCTGGCCAATTTACGGTAAAGCGACCATTGGTAAAGCCAAAGAAGATTTGGATCGCGCCGCTAAAACCCTTAGCGCAAAACACGGTGGTAACGCGCGTGTTGCCGTACTGAAAGCGGTTGTTACCCAAGCCAGTTCTGCGATTCCGGTAATGCCTTTGTATTTGGCGATTTTGTTCAAAGTGATGAAAGCGCAGGGCACACACGAGGGTTGTATCGAGCAGATCCAGCGGTTGTTTACCGAATGTTTGTATTCAAACAATCCGCGTCTGGACGAGGGCAATCGCTACCGTGTGGATGAGTTGGAACTCGACCCATCGGTGCAGCGCCCGGTAGAAGAAATCTGGGAAAAAGTGACTGAAGAAAATCTGTTTGAACTGACCGACTTTGAAGGTTATAAAACCGAATTCCTGCGGTTATTTGGTTTTGGTATTGCCGGTGTGGATTACGATGCGGAAACCACACCCTTGGTGCAAACCAATTTTTAATCCCTTATGGGTTGAGTGATTCTGTGTAAATCCCTCGCTCCGGCGGGGGATTTTTTTTAGTGATCGTTAAGTTGTCATAGCCTTGGAGTTCACATGCGTAAACGTATTGCAATTGATATGGACGAAACCATTTGCGACACCTTGAGTCGGCATTTGGATTGGTACAACACCGAATTCAAGCAAAGCCTCACCAAAGCAGAGTTGCACGCAAAAAAAATCTATCAAGCCGTACCCGATGCGCATCTGGCGCGTGTGCGCGCATACCCTGACATGCCGGCATTTTTTGAAGACATAACACCCTATGAGAATGCGATTGACGTAATCCGTGAATTGCACGAGCAATATGACATTGTGATTGCCACCGCTGCGATGGAGCATCCCACATCCTTTGCGCCAAAATACCAATGGCTAACTAAATACTTGCCGTTTTTGTCACCCATGAATTTTATTTTTTGCGGCAGGAAAAATGTGGTGCAGGCAGATTATTTAATCGATGACAGCTCGCGTCATTTTGAGGGTTTTGTAGGGCAGGGTATTTTATTTTCGGCGCCGCATAATGCCAATGAAGTTGCGCCGGTGCGTGTGAATGATTGGCTGGATGTGCGCACTTATTTTTTACGCTAATCTCTTGCGACAATGAGTGCGCTAGCGCTTGGCGGCTATTCTAGGCTATGAAAAAAACGGTTTGCGCGCGGTAAAAAATTATCGTCATAATCAAAGGACATAATAACGCTGCGGGAACGGCCAACAAATTCGCTGCGGGGTACAAAACCTATTGCGCGCGAGTCGGCGCTATTGTCGCGGTTATCACCAAGCATCAAATACTGGTCTGCGGGTATTTTTACCGGGGCAAAACTCGCATAGGTTTTTGCATTTTGATCAATTCGCACTAGATGACTTTTGCCCTCTAAGTGTTCCAACCAGTCGCCATTGGCGGCTGTCGTGTAGGCAATTGCCTGGCCATTGATATAAAGGCGATTGTCCTGCATTGCTACAGTGTCACCGGGTATACCAATTACACGTTTCACCAAACGTTTATTGACGACCTTTGAATCAAATATGGCTATGTCCCCGCGCTGGGGATCAGCTACTTTGTAAATTGAAATATGGGTGAAAGGGACGCGAAGATCGTAGGCCATTTTGTTCAGGCCTATGCGATCGCCTTCAATAATTGTGGGTTTCATTGAGCCGCTGGGTACATGATTCCAATCAGCGATGGCACTGCGGAAGCAAAACATCAGTGCTAAAAATAAAAACAGTGAGCGATTTTCCATCCAAAAACGTTTCATTCGTTGTCCCTCTGTTGATCCTGTTTGGGTAATGCACAAAAATGCGCAGTTTTTATGACACTAGGGTCTCAGGCAAGTTCACGGGTTGGCAATATGCAATTATTTAATCATCTGCGCGCGGTACTGGTTACGGCGATTTTCTCCATCACTATCATCATGATTGCGGTGCCGGTAGTGATTTGCGCCCTGGTGAAATTATTACTGCCAATTCCGGCGTTGCGTCGCGCTATTGATCGGTTGCTGGATGCTGCCTCCAATGTCTGGATTACATTCAACACCTGGCAGCAGGAGCACACCCTGCCCACCAAAGTGGAAGTGGAAGGGCTGGGAAATTTGAGCCGCGACGAGTGGTACATGCTGGTGGCTAATCATCAGTCCTGGCCGGATATTCTGGTATTGGTGCGTGCGTTTAATGCGCGTATTCCGGGGGTTAAGTTTTTTTTCAAGCGCAGCCTGCTGTGGGTGCCGGTCTTGGGGCTGGCGCTTTGGGGGTTGGATTTCCCCTCTATGCGCCGCTATTCCAAGGCAAAACTTGCTCGTCACCCCGAGTTAAAAGGTAAGGATGTCGAGCAAACGCGCAAAGCCTGTGAGCGGTTTCGCCATCACCCGGTCACGATCATTAACTTTCTGGAGGGTACCCGTTTTACGTCGGCCAAACACAGCCAGCTGCAATCGCCCTATCGCCATCTATTACCGCCAAAAGCAGGTGGCCTGGCTTTTACCCTGGCGGCTATGGGTGGGCAATTGCATCGTTTGCTTGATGTCACCATTTACTACCCCGAAGGTATTCCCACCTATTGGGACTACGCCTGCGGGCGGGTAAAACGGATTCGGGTGCATATTCGCCAGTTGCCTATTCCCGCCGATTTAATTGGCGATTACAGCGAAGATGCCGCGTTTCGCGCGCGCTTCCAGCAGTGGGTTAACCAGCTGTGGCAGGAGAAGGACGAGCTGTTGGATACAATGATTGCGCAGGAGCGGGCGATTAAAAATTAAACCGGGTGAAGGGCTTGCTATAGCGTTATGCTGGTGGTGGAATAGTTTTTCTCCAGCAGATCTATAGGAGGGCCGCATGTTCTACTCACTGAGTGATTTGTTTGCCAAGTTAGGCCTGCCCAACTCTCCAGCGGCAATTGAGGCCTTTATCGAAACGCATCGTCCTTTACCCCAGGCGGAGCCTCTGGCCAGTGCCAGTTTTTGGACTCCAGAGCAGGCGGCTTTTCTGCGTGAAGCACGTCAGGAATATTCAGGCTGGGCTGAGGTGGTTGATGAGCTTAATTGTTTGTTGCGCGATTAACACTGCGTTTTGCCCTCCCTGAAACGACCGGCCATGAGCCGGTCGTTTTCATTTGGCAGTCAGCTTTTGTATGTTATGGTTCCCCCTCTTTTAACCGATGTAACAGGATCGACTATGTATAAATTAACCGCTGCGCTGGTTCTTGCCGCCTCTGCCACCAGTAGTTTTGCCCAGGAGGAAAAACGCCCGTGGGAAGTAGAAGTGGATGTAGGTGCTATAGCTACCTCGGGCAATACCGACACGACCAGTTTGCAATTCAAAGTAGATGCAAAACAAAATCTGGAACAGTGGGAGAACCAATACGTTTTCAATTCGCTCTTTAAAGAAGACAGCGTTAAACAGGATGACAACACCACCCAGCGTGAAAAAACGGCTGAAAAATATTTTGGCTCGGCAAAATTTGCCTATTTACTGGGAGTGGAGGAATCCTATTTATTTGGTTTTGGCTCGCACACCAATGACAAATTTGGCGCCTACAAAACCTACACCACTCTGGCGTTGGGTTACGGTAATTGGCTGTATTTTTCACCCACATTTAATTGGTTTGTTGAAGCGGGTCCGGGTTATTTTGAAGGCGAAAAAGTGACCGAGAGCGACGATCCGCTGGTGCCTGATACTATCACTGAGGAAAGTGGTGCGATGCTGCGTGCGGCTACGGCACTGGAATGGAAGATCAGTGAAAACGCCACCTTTAAACAGCTGGTGAGTGTGGAATCCGGTTCAGATAATACCCGCACCCAAAGTGAGACATCGCTGGCCACGTCGATCAACAAAAGTATGAAAATGAAGGTCGGCATCGCTGTTGCCAACGATACTGACGTGGCACCGGGTAAGGAAAAAACTGACACCACGACCTTTATTAACCTGGTGTATAGCTTTTAAGTAAACCCCCCGCTATTCCCGATAGCCCGGGAAAAAGGCAGATGCTGGCAAGCAAGCGCCATCATCTGCCTTGCTGTTTTATAATGCAGGTTTTGCCGTTTTTACGGTTTTAGCCAATTTAACCCAAGTGTTCAATAATTATGGCTTCATCGCAATTTGATCGCGCTTTACTTCACCCCCGTCACTGGCCAACCTGGGTCGGATTTGGTTTTTGGTTTGTTATTGCCCAGCTGCCTTATTCTTGGCAAATGGCAATGGCAAGACTTTTGGCGCCCCTGCTGCACCTGAATAAAAAGCGCGTGAAAATGGCGCGCACTAATTTACAGCTTTGTTTTCCACATAAAACCGCAGCAGAAATTGAGCAGCTACTGGAAGCCAATTTGCAATCTACCGCGATGGCGGTATTTGAAACCGGCATAGGTTACTTTTGGTCAAAAGCACGGTTGCGCAAATTATTTTCTATCACCGGTCTTGAATATATAGAACAGGCCAAAGCCGAAGGGCAGGGGGCGCTTTTGCTCAGCTTGCATTTCACTACGCTTGATATTGGCAGCGCTATGCTCGGTGTGTGCGTGAATTACGATGGCATGTACAGCCCGCATAAAAATAAAGTGTTTGATTACGTGCAAAAAGTTCGCCGCGAGGCTTATGTAAAAGAAGGCATTGCAATCAGCCGTGACAATGTGCGTGCGATGGTGGGGCAACTGCGCAAAGGGCGCATGATTTGGTATGCGCCTGATCGCGATTTAGGCCCAAAAGTTTCGGTATTTGTGCCTTTTTTTGGTGTACCTGCGGCGACAGTGACCGCTACGGCACAATTCGCACGCATGGGGCGCGCTAAAATTATTCCCTTCTCGCAATACCGTCGCGCTGATGGCACAGGTTATGACGTGATAATTCATCCGCCGTTTGACAATTACCCCAGCGGCGATGAACTAGCTGATGCGCGTCGTGTTAACGAATTTGTAGAGCAGGAAATTTTAAAGGCGCCGGAACAGTATTTGTGGGCCCAGCCGCGCTTTAAAACGCGGCCGGAAGGCGAGGCAAAAGTTTATTGAGTGGCGGTATCGGGCGCCGTGTTTTTACCGGCTGGCGCTGGTTGGTCGGAATAATGTACGCGCCCGTTTTCATCCGTCCAGCGATAAATTTGGGTTGGCGTCTGGTTTTGCTCTGCGTTTTGCTGATCTGCTTTTGCGGGCTGGTTAGTATTTACATCAATCACTTCATAATTGCTCATCCCGTTTACGGGAATAGTCTCCTGATTAAAAATAATCTGCGTGAGTTGATTCAGTTTGGGGTTCATCATCAGCGGCAATTTGTTGGGCGAGTTTAATTGCTGCTGAAACTCCGGGTCATTCACAATCGCAATAATACGCGGGTCATGTTTGATTAATTGCACACGGTTCCAGGCGAGCACCATTTTTTCGGCGGCAGCCTGTGCGCCCGCATCGCTATTTACATCGGACTGCGCCATTAATGCCTGCATACTCGGGTTTTCAATCAAGGCTTTAAATTCCGGGTTGCGCATCAGGGCGTGGGTGTCGCCGGTAGTCAGCAGCGATTGGATATTCTCATCCGCCATCAGGCTTTGCATTTGCCCGCTGTTAGTCATCTGCTGCACGTGGCCAAGCATGGTTTGCGGGTCTTGCACAAAAGCTTTGGCAACCTGGCTTGCGGTTTTATCTTCCACTGCCAAATCCACCGCCGTTGCCGCTGCCGCGCCCATTAATTTTTTTGCGCTGGCTTCAATAAAGGAATCTCTACTGCGCTCCAAATCCCGCAGAGCGGGAACGCCCGGTGCGGTTGCTCCGTTTGTTGTGGCGTTTGTTGTGGCGTTTGTCGGGTTTGCGCTGGCAGTTGGATCACTTTCAAGGTGTTGGGCGGGCAGCGGCTTGGGGGTTAATACCAGCCCCATGAAATACACCGCCAGTAAACCCGCTAATGCGCCCACCAAAACACCTACGCCGGCGCCACCAATTTTGGAGCCGGTTGTCGCAGCCTCGCTTTCAGGCACTAATTTGCCGACATGGGTCAGCGCAAATGCAACCATAAAACTCACTAACAAAAAAATACTGGCGCCGGCAATAAAATACACAATCAAACCGGTAAGCATAGTGTGTTGCATGAGCAGTGCCGCAACGGGCGGAGTAAAAATCAGCGCTGCGGGGTAGGCAACTATCCAACTTAAAATACGGGTGATGGAACCGATAAATCCCTTCTGATAACCGCGCCAGGTGAAAAAAATCAGTAGCGCAAAAAATACCAAGGTGGTGACTTGCATTGGGTCTTCCTTATTCAGTCGCTATAAAAAATAAAAGCAGAAAATTATTAACAATCAATTGCGCAAGTCGAGCAAACTTCCGCGTCATGCGTATTACAAAAGTCGAAGGTTGCGCTGTATTTCCCGCATAAACGCGGGGGAGACACCCGCTGTGCGCGCATAATCCGGCCACTGGCTTACCACCTCCACTACTTGCGCAATAATCTGTTTGGCTTCTTTAGTAAAGTTGCTAATCAAACTTGCGGCGTTTAATAAATCATCCCGCGTGAAATTGTCGCGTTTGCCATTTAAATTCAATTGATGTGAGTTAACCCAGGGTGATCCGGGTTTATAGCTGTAAGCAACATCAAACGCAGGTGCTAATTGCCAGGCGCTGCGCGGGCCGGGCAGGATAAAACCAAAATTCTTGCTGTGGTCGTCATGGTTGCGCGCCACTATGTTAAACACCATGCGGCGATATATTTCTATCGCCTCTGCGCGAGTTAAACGCAATTGGCGCGCGACCGCAAACAATTGTTCATAACTGTAAAAGCCCGGCTTTTTAAAGTCGGCGTGATCCATCGCGCAGAGCGATTGATAGTGGACTTTATGGTTGCCAATGCGATCAAAGCGGCGCGTTAGAAAGTGGGCGCGCTCACCATCCAGCAATAATTCGCAATGGCTCATGCTAATGCCTGCGGCGGTTGCCATTAAATAGTAGGCATATTCCATACGGCCAAAACCCTGTGGGTCACCAAAGGTTTCGCGGTTGCTACCCTGCTCAACAACACCATCAAACTTTAATAAATAATGTTCAAAACCTTCGGGTGCATCCACTTGGCCGGAGCGAATTTCGCTGCGTTGTGCGTTAATCGCAACCAGCGCTTTGGCGCGCGCGCCGCCGGCAGAGGTGCCCACTTGCAGAATCGCCGTTAAATCGTCTTGCCCTTTGTGCTCCAACGCACTGGCCAAACCCGCGCGCTGATCCAACACTTGTTGCGCCATCGCAATCAGGGATTCCAATTCCAGCTTGTTATTAGCCTGCCGTGTCTGGCGCAGAGCGGGTGCATATTCCAGTGCGCCCATGCCGCGTTTGCCGCTGTACAACAACCGCTCCAACGGGTTAAAACTCTGTGGGTCGCGGCCGTTGCGGGCGAGCCAGGCATTAATAACCGCGTTGCCAAAGTCATCCGGCAGGGTATCGGCAAAACAGGCCGGCAGGCCTTTGTAAGTATCGCGATTAAGTTGGGGGAAGTGAAAAATCCGGCTGGCCGGTGCCGGGGCTTGTGTTTGACTAGGCATATGTAACGGGGCGATTTGCACCCCGGTGTTTACCCATTCCGGCGTGTATTCAAAGGTTGCTGTTGCGGTAGCGGGCGACCAGGCCAGCGCCCCCACTAACTTGTCCCACAGCCAGACTTCTGCAAGGTTCTGCATCTACCAATCCAACCCTGGTTCATCAACCGGTGTTTGCGGGCCACGGGGCTGGCGCACCCGCTGCCGCTGTTTGCCGCGTAACTTCAACTGCTCAAGCGGGCTGGGCGCAGGCTCCGGCAAAAAGTTATCCAGCTGATCCAGCGCATTCAAGGCGCGCAGGGCAGCAATCAGGTTTTCCAATTTGCCACCACCCGCCACCAACTGGCGATAACTCTTGGCGGTAATACCAATCTCATCCGCCAGCATTTGCTGGGTAAGGTTGCGCGCCAACCGCAAACGCTCAAGGCGCTCACCCAGCTCCGCCGCTACAGCCTTATTGGTCATGGCTTCATAGTTCATAAAAGTTACTTTAATACCGTTTAATTGCCATTAAATATCGTTAAAGTAAAATTTATACCTATTATTTACTATAAGCAATATGGGTAAAAAAAGTATTTTTATGTAGATAAAATAAATTAAAAGGTATTTAAGTACCTTTTATTTGGTTTTGTGAAGTATCGGCACAAATCAAACCCTCACAAGTCCCATAACACGGCGATTGTAATGTGATGTTATTCACAATCAGGTGTTCATGAATTAAGCTCCAGCCAAATCAATAGGGCAATTGCCTGAAAGCCTCACCCACAAGAGTTATTACAAAAACAACTGCAGGAACTATCACAAAAACTACCACAGGAACTATCTCATCGGATGACCCTACAACCCCCTCCGCTGTTTTACTTTCCTTGTGCGCACAATAGTGTTGAGTGAAAGCGCGTTACCCATCCTCGACCAATTCAGCGAGGAGAGCATCAGCGGTTGCGTATTTAAAATACCTTGCACCAAGGTGATATGAACTCCGAGCCAGAAAAATTTAAATTTCAGGTGAAGACCAAGATCCCGATTCAGATGCAAACTATCGCGAATCATTTTTTAATCTGAAAATGGTTTTGTGTTTTGGAATGAAAAAGATTGGGATTACAGAAAACGTTGAGTTGTGGTTTGTCGGGTAGGTTGGCGGTGAGCTTGCGAACCCCAACATACTGAATGACGGTAATGTGCCCAAAGCTGAAGTTTGGATAAACGCCTATTATTTTTCAGTAATTCGAAGGCTTGGTACAGCATTTCAGGATTGATTCATGTTGAAGATTACAAGTATTCAAGCAAATTGTGGCGATAGCTTTTTGATTGAAGATACAGAAAACTCCAAAACGCTGTTAGTGGACTGTGGATTCAAGCTGACCTACAAATACAAGATAAAGCAGTTAATATCGAGCGTAGACCATTTAATACTTACTCATTCAGATGAAGATCATATTCATGGAGCCATCCCTTTGATCGAAGATACACCAGTTCACTTTAAGGTCGGTAAAGTATATGTGAATGTGCCAAGCTCATATGATGTAGCGGTAGATAGTGGAAATATTTCTATTCATCAGGCAATTACTCTTGAAAACTTGCTTAATCTGAAAGCTGTCCCTTTTCAAGGCTTATTGGCGGGAGAGACTATTGATATCTCTGAAAATATTACTTTAGAGGTAATTTCTCCATCCCAAGAAGATCTAGAATATTTTATTAGTAAGTATAGAGAATTTACGGAAGATGTTGAATCGGATCCGATATCTCAAACCAGCCCACAAATCCAGCTCGAAGAGCTGGCAGAAAGGAGTGATAGTTACAAACCTAAAAAGTCTGATTTCACCAACACAGCTTCAATAGCGTTCGTGCTTAAATACAAGAGCTATAATCTACTATTTTTGGGGGATGCACATCCTACTGTGATCACAGATTATCTTCAGAGTAAAGGCTACTCAGATACCAAAAAATACTTCTTTGATTACATTAAATTGTCGCACCATGGGAGTATCACGAGCATATCGAAAAAGCTTATTTCAATGATTAGCTGTTCCAATTTTATAGTAAGCACCAATGGAGGAAAATCTCGCAGCTTACACCCAAGCAGAGAAACTTTGGCGAAACTAGCTTTAACCGTTGATCGAAACGAAAGTGAAAGCATAAATTTTTATTTTAATTATCCTATTCAAGACTGGTCTTACCCATAAAAAGTAGACACCCTAACTATGCAGTCAAGGCTGTCGTTCGCTCAAACTCTGCTGGCGCAACATAACCAATGCTGGAATGCCTGCGTAAGCGGTTATAAAAAATTTCGATATA
>JAYKTU010000009.1:0-161268 GCA_035317345.1 Cellvibrio fontiphilus
GAAGTGAAACGACTTAGCGCCGATGGTAGTGTGGGGTCTCCCCATGTGAGAGTAGGTCATCGTCAAGCTCTTAAATCCAAAGCCCTGTCAGCCATGCTGATGGGGCTTTTTCTATTAAGGTTTTCTATTGCCGTACAATCGTATGTATAAATCTCATGGTGCCGATGGTATTTACGGTGCCGTTCTGCTTATATGGCTACTTAATTCACGCATGAGATATTGCAGTGTTAACGATAGATTTAAGTGCTATTCAAAATAATTGGCTTAGACTCGCGTCGATGACCAGTGCTTCTGTTGCTGGTGTTATTAAGGCAAATGCTTATGGATTAGGTGCAAAAGAAGTGGGCACAGCTTTATATGCGGCTGGTTGCAAAGAGTTTTTTTTGGCTACATATGACGAAGCACTAGATGCGAGATCTTTTTTGCCTTCCGATGCGGTAATTTATATGCTGGGAGGCCTCCGTTGTGTAGATCTTGCTGATTTACATAATGAGCGAATTATTCCAGTGCTTTGTTCAGGTTTTGATATCGAGCAATGGTTGAAGTTAAAAAAAATTAACTCCTCGGTCTGCCAGCCAGCTTTAAAAATAAATACAGGTATGAATCGTTTTGGTATTGATAGCCTGGAGTTCTCTAATCTTTGCGCAGATATTAAACAAATAACCGCGCTCCGTCCCGCCTTAATCATGAGTCACCTTGCATGTGCTGACGATGAGCGACATGATAAAAATACTGAGCAACTTAATAAATTTTTAATCTCAGTTGAGCAAATAAGAAAAAAGCTGCCTCATATCCGCGCGAGTTTGGCTAACTCTTCTGGTATTTTTCTGGGTAATGCTTGGCATTTCGATCTCGTTCGTCCCGGCGCGGCCCTTTATGGTCTGAATCCTGCGCCCCTGCAGCAAAACCCTATGTCTCAAGTATTGAAGCTCCTTTTGCCTATTAGACAAATTCGTACTCTGAGCTTATCTGAATCTGTTGGGTACGGCGCAACAGCGACTCTTCCGGTAGGTACAAAGCTCGCAGTTGTGAGTGGGGGGTATGCTGATGGGTTGCATAGAACTTTAGGGGCGCAGCCTGCTGGGATTTTATATGGGCATCGCGTAAATGTTGTCGGAAGAATATCAATGGATTCGATGATTTTTGATATTTCTGCCGTATCTGCCTCTGAAGAAGAATTGATGAATTCTTCGATTGAGGTGATTGGAGAGCAATTGCCATTAGATGAACTAATGCAGGCTAATCAACAAAATTCGGGCTATGAAGTGCTTACAAGCTTGGGTGATAGATTTAAACGATCGTATATAGGTGGAGATCTATGAGCAACGATCCGGTTGAATCTGAGGCATTAATCTCTGTCCTCAGCTTGCTTTCCGATGGAGAATTTCATTCAGGTGAAGAGTTGGGGGCGTTGCTTGGCGTTAGTCGGGCGGCGGTATGGAAAACGTTGAAAAAACTAGAGCCTCTTGGTGTTCAGGTTTTATCTGTTAAAGGGCGAGGCTATTGTATAGTTGGCGGTTTGGATCTTCTGGATAGCGTTGCTATTCAAAAACAATATCACAACAGATTGGATATAAAAGTCTTTACTCAGTTAGATTCAACCAACTCTTATCTTTTGCGACAAAATAATGCTGATCGCCAGGTTTGTCTTGCTGAGGCTCAGACTGCTGGACGTGGCCGACGTGGGCGAGGCTGGGTAAGCCCATTTGCCCAAAATTTGTATCTCTCAATTGGCTGGCGGTTTGATGGTGGTCTTGCTTCTGTCGAGGGATTGAGTCTTGCTGTCGGCGTGATAGTGTTGCAGGCCCTTGAGATTTATGGCTTCAAGAACTTGGCCTTGAAGTGGCCAAATGACATCCTTTGCAGGGATAAAAAGCTTGGCGGTATATTGATAGAGGTAAGTGGTGACCCTCTTGGGGATTGTTTGTGTGTGATTGGGATTGGTCTCAACATCTCAATGTGCCATGCTTCATGCGATTTGATCGAACAACCTTGGACAAGTCTCAAAGAGATTTCGGCTGAACAGGGTATTCCACTAATCAGTCGCAATCAAATTGTGTTTTCCCTGCTAGATAATCTACTTTCAGCCCTGTCGACATATCAACGAGATGGCTTTAGGGCATATAGAGCCTCATGGATAATGGCCGCTGCATATATTAATGAGCAAATTAACATTCATGCTGCCGATGGCGTGCAAACTGGTTTGTTGCGAGGTGTAGATAATAGTGGTGCTCTGCTAGTTGATGTGAATGGTTGTGAAAAAATATTTCATGGCGGTGAAGTATCTGTGAGATGTTCAAATGTATCTTGAAATAGATATGGGCAACACTCGTACCAAATGGCGTATTAGGGATGGCTTAAATATAGTTAAAGCGGGTCTTTTTTTTGCAGATGAGAGCCTGGACCAACTCGAATCAATGATGGCTCCCTACATTGGAAGATTGACGGCGGTATGGATTGTTAGTGTTGTAAGTGAAAAACAGGAAGCGAAAATAATATGCTGGGTTCAAGATCGGCTCTCACTTAAACCGCTATTTGCCAAAAGTAGCTCCTCTATTTGTGGTGTGACAAATGCCTATAAAAAGCCAGAGTTGCTTGGTGTTGATAGATGGCTTGGTATTTTGTCTGCATATCATCGGGTGGGGGGTGCTTGTATTGTTTTCTCTTTTGGGACGGCAGTTACGGCTGATGCTATTGGAGCTGATGGTGGGCATCTTGGTGGCTTTATCGGTCCCGGTCTGTCTTTACTGGTTGGCTCACTCTCTAATAACACAAGCCGCATTCAATCAAATCACGCGGATCTCTACTTGAGTGCTGATTTCGGTTTGTCCACTTCTGAGGCGATTTGTGGCGGTTGCACATCAATGCTTTGCGGTTTTGTAGATAATGCAATCGAACAAATGCGTCTAAAAATAGGCGATGAGTCGTTTGAATTAATATTTACCGGAGGCGATGCGATTCGCTTATTGCCCTTCTATTCATCTGCATCGTTGATAAATGACTTGGTGTTGGATGGGCTTAAATATGTGATGGGAGAGTGCTAACTCCTTGGAGTAATTAATGAGGTCAATTTTCTTTCTGATTCTTGCATCCAATATAGCTTTTTTTGTGCACCAATATTTTTTTTCTGCCGATCCCCACAAAGATGTAGAGAGTAGAGAGGCTATAGATTCGGATTATCGAGCCCTGCATTTGTTGTCTGAAAAGCCAGATGTGGTGCTCAATAAAAAAACGGCAGCGCGTGATCATGTTGCTGATGATGAAATTAAAAAAGTCGCTCGGAATACTGAGCTTTGCTCAATCATAGGCCCCTATGACCAGTTACTTCAGGCTGAATATGCGGTAGAGCATTTGTCTGCTTTGGGGGTCGAGGCTCATGTAGCTTCTTTGGAGATAAAAGAAGGGGATTTGTTCTGGGTTTATTTAAAGCCTGAAGTTTCTGAGCGTGAGGCCCTGAATCGACTTTATGAGTTGCAGGGAAAACAAATTGAGAGTCATGTCATATCAAAAGGCGAGCTGATGAATGGCATCTCGCTAGGGCGTTTTTCTTTGTATGAAGATGCTGATTCGCATGCCAAATATATTAAGAGCGTGGGGTACGATGCTCAAATAAAGATTATACCTAGAATGATTCAGGAGACCTGGGTTGTTCTTTCTGCTGATTCTGCCGAGAAAATAGACAGTTCGGTGTGGGAGGAGTTGATGGAAGGTCAAAAAGGGCTTGAGAGAAGAAAAAATTACTGTTTTGGTGTTGCGTCTCAGTAGTTCTTCCAATAGAATTCTGCCTCCACAAACAGCGGTGGTCAAAAAGCTGGCGTAGCTCAGTAGGTAGAGCAGCTGACTTGTAATCAGCCGGTCGGGGGTTCGATTCCTCTCGCCAGCTCCAGTCATGGGGCAGCTTTTTATGATAACTCTGTGAATTTATTGAAAAAATAGATTGACAGTCGCTTGTTTGGGCCGGAAAATGCCGGCGGTTTTCGGCAGGGGTTCCCGAGTGGCCAAAGGGATCAGACTGTAAATCTGACGCGCAAGCTTCGATGGTTCGAATCCATCCCCCTGCACCAAATTGCCTCAATCAGTTTGAGGTTAGGTAAGGCCTGGTGGCATCCAGTATCTCGTTTAAGCGGGTATGGTTCAATGGTAGAACCTCAGCCTTCCAAGCTGATGGCGCGGGTTCGATTCCCGCTACCCGCTCCATTAATTTTAAGTTAGTGCTCATATAGCTCAGTTGGTAGAGCACACCCTTGGTAAGGGTGAGGTCAGCAGTTCAAATCTGCTTATGAGCTCCAAATAAATGCTGTGGGAGATATCTCTCGCAGCTTTTTTATCTGTGTGATTGTTATTTACGTCTGAGGAGGCGCTCGCAATGGCGAAGGAAAAGTTTGAACGTAACAAGCCCCACGTCAACGTGGGCACCATTGGTCACGTTGACCACGGTAAAACCACTCTGACTGCAGCGTTGACTCGCGTGTGTGCAGAAAGCTGGGGTGGTGCGTTTGTTGGTTATGATGGTATTGATAACGCTCCTGAAGAAAAGGCGCGCGGTATTACCATTAATACCTCTCACGTAGAGTATGACTCACCAACTCGCCACTATGCGCACGTTGACTGCCCAGGCCACGCCGACTATGTGAAGAACATGATCACCGGTGCTGCGCAGATGGATGGTGCGATTCTGGTGTGTGGCGCGACCGACGGTCCTATGCCGCAAACTCGTGAGCACATCCTGTTGTCTCGCCAGGTAGGCGTTCCTTACATCGTAGTGTTCCTGAACAAGGCTGACTTGTTGGCGGAAGACTGCGGTGGTGTGGGTACCGAAGAGTACAACGAAATGCTGGAATTGGTAGAAATGGAGCTGCGTGAGCTGCTTTCTACTTATGACTTCCCGGGTGATGACACTCCAATTATTGCTGGTTCTGCGCTGATGGCGTTGAACGGCGAAGATGAAAACGGTTTGGGGACCTCTGCTGTACGTAAGCTGGTTGAGTCTCTGGATAGCTACATCCCTGAGCCGGTGCGTGCAATTGATCAGCCATTCCTGATGCCGGTAGAAGACGTATTCTCTATCTCTGGTCGCGGCACTGTAGTGACTGGTCGTGTTGAGCGCGGTATCGTAAAAGTGGGCGAGGAAATCGCGATCGTAGGTCTGCGTGAAACCACCAAAACTACCTGTACTGGTGTTGAAATGTTCCGCAAGCTGCTCGATGAAGGTCGCGCCGGTGAGAACGTTGGTGTTCTGCTTCGTGGTACCAAGCGTGACGACGTTGAGCGTGGTCAAGTATTGTGTAAGCCAGGTTCAGTGACTCCACACACCAAGTTTGAATCTGAAGTGTACGTTTTGTCCAAAGAAGAAGGTGGTCGCCACACTCCATTCTTCAAGGGCTACCGTCCACAGTTCTACTTCCGCACTACTGATGTAACTGGTGCAGTGGAGTTGCCTGAAGGCGTGGAAATGGTAATGCCAGGCGACAACATCAAAATGGTTGTTACCTTGATTCACCCAATTGCGATGGAAGACGGTTTGCGTTTTGCTATTCGTGAAGGTGGTCGTACTGTTGGTGCTGGTGTTGTTGCTAAAATCATTCAGTAATTAATATGAGGGGCGATGTTTTGCCCCTCATTTATTGCTTCTGTTATGTTAGGCCAGTAGTTCAATTGGTAGAGCACCGGTCTCCAAAACCGGGTGTTGGGGGTTCGAGTCCCTCCTGGCCTGCCAAATTTCATGAAGGTTTCCTCCGATAATGACTGCAAATACCGAAGAAAAAGTTTATCGACTTGACGCATTAAAATGGGTTTTGGTTTTTGCGGTGGTCGCTGCCGGTGTAATAGGAAACTCTCATTTTTCCGCTGAATCAATTCTTTATCGCGCCCTTGGTTTAATGGTGTTGGCCGCTATTGCCGTTGCTATAGCTCTTCAAACTGCAAAAGGTGCTGCAATATCCGAGGTGGTGCGCGGTGCGCTGGTTGAGTTGCGCAAAGTTGTTTGGCCTACTCGCCAGGAAACCAATCAGACGACGCTCATAGTATTGCTTGTTGTATTTGTTACGGCACTGATTCTTTGGTTGCTCGATACGCTATTTGGTTTTATTGCCTCAAGTATCATAGGGTAGGTAGTTTGGTATGGCTAAGCGCTGGTACGTTGTTCATGCTTATTCGGGCTACGAGAAAAAGGTCGCCCTTTCTTTACGCGAGCGTGTAGCCCTGTACGGCATGGAAGAAAGTTTTGGTGAAATATTAGTGCCAACCGAAGAAGTTATTGAAATGCGCGGCGGGCAAAAACGTAAAAGTGAGCGGAAATTTTTCCCGGGTTATGTGTTGGTTCAAATGGAATTGAATGACGATACCTGGCATTTAGTAAAAGATACGCCGCGCGTGATGGGTTTTATTGGTGGGAAGGCGGATCAGCCTGCTCCTATCACTGAAAAAGAGGCTGAAGCAATCTTGCGTCGTGTGGATGACTCGATGGAGAAGCCAAAACCAAAAACCGTTTTTGAGCCGGGTGAGATGGTTCGCGTCATCGATGGCCCATTTAACGACTTCAACGGTGTTGTTGAGGAAGTTAACTACGATAAGAATAAGCTCCGTGTTGCGGTGTTAATTTTTGGTCGCTCAACTCCTGTGGAGTTGGAGTTTGGTCAGGTCGAAAAGACTTAATAAAGATTTCTTTCAATGCCCCTCTTCACTTTTGTGATGAGGGGTTTTCGTGTCTCAGTTGCTGACTGAGGCGGGGAGCCTAAGACGCTAGTTTTGCCAAAAATTAGTCGAGGCGCTAACACCCATAGGGGAGTATTGTCATGGCAAAAAAAGTAACCGCTTACGTTAAGCTGCAAGTTGCAGCTGGCAAAGCAAACCCAAGTCCTCCGGTTGGTCCGGCTCTTGGTCAGCATGGCGTCAATATCATGGAGTTCTGTAAGGCGTTCAACGCGCAGACTCAGGGTATGGAAGTTGGTGCTCCGGTTCCTGTGATTATCAGTGTATACAGTGATCGCAGTTTTACCTTCGTAATGAAAACTCCGCCTGCTTCTTTCTTGTTGAAAAAAGCGGCCGGCATTACCAGTGGTAGCGGTCGACCAAACACGAACAAGGTTGGCAAGGTAAATCGTGCACAGCTGGAAGCAATCGCAACTACCAAAATGGCTGACTTGACTGCTGCTGATATGGACGCTGCTGTGCGTACCATTGCAGGTTCAGCGCGTTCAATGGGCCTGGAAGTGGAGGGCGTATAACATGGCAAAAATTACTAAGCGTCAACGTGCAATCAACGAAAAAGTTGATACAAATAAGCAATACGCAATTGAAGATGCGGTGGCTTTATTAAAAGAGTTATCGACTGTTAAGTTTGCTGAGACAGTAGACGTCGCTATCAGCCTAGGTATCGATCCTCGCAAGTCAGACCAATCGGTTCGCGGTGCAACTACTCTGCCTCACGGTAATGGTAAGTCTGTTCGTGTTGCAGTGTTTACTCAAGGTGCAAATGCTGAAGCTGCAAAAGCAGCTGGCGCTGAGTACGTGGGTATGGATGAGCTGGCTGCCGAAATCAAAGCTGGAAAAATGGATTTTGATGTTGTTATTGCCAGCCCCGATGCCATGCGTGTTGTTGGTCAATTAGGTCAAGTGCTTGGTCCACGTGGACTTATGCCGAACCCCAAGACCGGCACAGTTACTCCTGATGTGGTGACTGCGGTCAAGAATGCTAAAGCTGGTCAAGTGCGCTACCGGGCAGAGAAAGGCGGTATTGTGCATGGTGGTTTGGGCAAGATTTCTTTCGAAACCGTGGCCATCAAGGAAAACCTTGAGGCTTTGGTTGCTGATTTGAAGAAGGCCAAGCCGGCTACTTCTAAAGGTATTTACCTGAAGAAGATTTATTTGAGTACGACAATGGGGCCTGGCCTGTTGATCGATCAAGCTTCACTCGCAGTTTAATTTGCGAGCTAAAGAACTTTGGGGTCCACTAAGTTAGTGGGCCGTCAAAGACCGTAGGTGTAACAACAATGCGTTTTTACTTAATAGCCTACGCAGATGGTGAGACCCTATTTGCTGCATTAATTGCAATAAATGACATCACCGAATAGTGGTTCTGACAAATTTGTTAGAACTGGTAGTTAACGATAATCAGCCAGACAATATTCTTTGGCTGTTGATTATCCATGCAGGAGAAATCCCGTGGCATTAGGACTTGAAGGCAAAAAAGCGATTGTCGCTGAAGTCCAAGAAGCTGCAAAGAGCGCTCTGTCCGCTGTTATCGCCGATTCTCGCGGTGTAACTGTTGGCAAAATGACCGCTCTGCGCAAGCAGGCCCGTGAAGCTGGCGTCTGGGTAAAAGTCGTCCGTAACACATTGGCCCGTCGCGCTGTGCAAGGTACAGCTTACGAATGTCTTGCTGATAAATTCGTAGGTCCAACTTTGATTGCTTTTTCTACTGAGCACCCAGGTGCTGGTGCGCGTATCCTTCAGGATTTCGCTAAAGAAAACGACAAGTTTGAGTTGAAAGCTGCTGCCTTTGAAGGTGAGTTAGTGAACATCGCAATGTTGGCAACACTGCCGACTTACGACGAAGCTATTGCTCGCTTGATGAGCGTGATGAAAGAGGCTTCCGCTGGCAAACTGGTTCGCACTATTGCGGCCGTTCGCGATCAAAAAGAACAGCAAGCTGCTTAATCTTTGGATTAGCACTTACTTTAGATTTAACGAGCAATATGCTCCATTAATTAGGACTTGAGACATGTCTCTGACTAAAGACGATATCATCAATGCCATCGCAGAAATGTCTGTAAAAGACGTTGTTGAACTGATCACTGCAATGGAAGAGAAGTTTGGTGTTAGCGCTGCTGCTGCAACTGTAGCTGTAGCTGCCGGCCCTGTAGCTGCCGCTGAAGAGCAAACTGAGTTTGACGTTATCCTTTCTTCTGCTGGTGATAAGAAAGTAAACGTGATTAAAGCAGTTCGCGAATTAACTGGCCTTGGCTTGAAAGAAGCTAAAGACCTGGTTGAAAGCGCTCCTAAAGCAGTTAAAGAAGCTGTTTCAAAAGCTGACGCCGATGCAGCCAAGGCTAAATTGGAAGAAGCTGGCGCACTCGTAGAAGTTAAGTAATTCTACACTTGTGTCACCGCGTCCATTTACAGTGTGGACACAGGGCTGGTGAGCAATATGCTCGCCAGCCTTTTTCTGTTTTCAGAAACCTACTGTGCGCTGTAACGATGACGTGAAAGGCAAGCCTCTGCTGTGCCGACGGTTGCTAGAAAAACAACCGCGTAGTTATCGAATTTAAGCAAGTTTTTACAAAGAAACGCACGTGCGTTTTCATGGCTGCGATCAAGCCCGATCCGCGAACAAGCTGGGGAATACAGATGGCTTACTCATATACTGAGAAAAAACGTATCCGTAAGGATTTTGGCAAACTGCCACACGTAATGGATGTACCTTACCTTTTGGCGATTCAGTTAGATTCCTACAGAAAGTTTACCCAGGCAGACACTCTGCCCACCAAGCGTGAAGACATGGGTTTGCACGCTGCTTTCCGCTCTGTTTTTCCAATCGTCAGCTACTCAGGTAATGCAGCCCTCGAATACGTGAGCTACAACCTTGGTAAAGCCGCTTTTGATGTTAATGAATGTATTCTGCGCGGTGTTACCTACGCTGTTCCCTTGCGCGTAAAAGTCCGTCTGATTATTTACGATCGCGAATCTTCGAACAAAGCAATTAAAGATATTAAAGAACAAGAAGTCTACATGGGCGAAATTCCGCTCATGACTGATAATGGTACCTTTGTTATTAACGGTACCGAGCGCGTTATCGTATCTCAATTACATCGCTCACCAGGCGTGTTTTTTGATCACGACAAGGGCAAGACACACTCTTCTGGTAAGTTGCTATTTTCTGCACGCATTATTCCCTATCGCGGTTCATGGTTGGATTTTGAATTCGACCCTAAAGATTTGCTTTATGTCCGTATTGATCGTCGTCGTAAATTACCCGCCACCATTTTGTTGCGGGCGCTTGGTTTTAGTTCACAAGAAATGTTGGGCATGTTCTTTGATACCAGTGCCTTTATGCTGGGCAAAGATGGTCAGTTTAGTTATGAGGTGGTTCCATCTCGTTTGCGCGGTGATGTTGCTACCTTCGATATCAAAGACGACAAAGGCAATGTGATTGTCGAAGAAGGGCGTCGTATTACTGCGCGTCATATCCGTCAATTGGAAAAAGCCGGCGTCAATCAAATGGATGTACCAGCGGAATATCTGCTGGGTCGTTCTCTGGCAAAGGATATTATTGATACCCGCACTGGTGAGTTACTCTTTGAATGTAACACTGAGATTACCGCTGATGTTCTGTCAAAGCTTGCTGCAGCAGGCGTAGAAAAAGTTGAGACGCTGTATACCAACGAGTTGGATTGTGGCGCTTTTATTTCTGACACTCTGCGTGTAGATCCGACACGCACTGCGCTGGAGGCGCTCGTTGAGATCTATCGCATGATGCGCCCTGGCGAACCGCCAACCAAAGAGTCGGCAGAAGCGCTGTTCCAAAATTTGTTCTTCTCGCAAGAGCGTTATGATTTATCCGCCGTAGGGCGTATGAAATTCAATCGTCGTTTGGGGCGTGAAGCTGAGACTGGCGAAGGTACGCTTTCTAACGACGACATAGTCGATGTAATGAAGACATTGATTTCTATCCGCAATGGTAAAGGTGTTGTGGATGATATCGATCACTTGGGCAACCGTCGTGTTCGCTCTGTAGGTGAAATGGCTGAAAACCAGTTCCGTGTTGGTTTGGTTCGTGTTGAGCGCGCTGTGAAAGAGCGCTTGTCTATGGCGGAAAGTGAAGGCTTGATGCCACAAGATCTGATCAATGCCAAACCCGTTGCTGCCGCAGTAAAAGAATTCTTCGGCTCTTCGCAGTTGTCGCAGTTTATGGATCAGAACAATCCGCTCTCGGAGATTACGCATAAGCGTCGTGTCTCTGCGCTTGGCCCAGGCGGTTTGACGCGCGAGCGCGCCGGCTTTGAAGTGCGCGATGTGCATCCAACGCATTATGGTCGTGTATGTCCGATTGAAACGCCGGAAGGTCCAAACATCGGTCTGATCAACTCCCTGGCAACCTACGCGCGTACCAACAACTACGGTTTCCTTGAAAGCCCGTATCGCAAAGTTGTCAATGGTAAAGTCACTAACGAAATTGACTTCCTGTCAGCGATTAATGAGTCTGATTACGTTATTGCTCAGGCATCGGCAACACTCGATGAAAATGGCAATTTGACTGAGGAGCTGGTGTCTGTTCGTCACTTGAACGAATTCACATTAAAAGCCCCAGCAGATGTCCAATATATGGATGTGTCTGCGCGTCAAGTAGTTTCTGTTGCCGCCTCTCTGATTCCGTTCCTTGAGCACGATGACGCCAACCGTGCGCTCATGGGTTCGAACATGCAGCGTCAAGCCGTCCCAACCCTGCGCTCACAAAAGCCGCTGGTAGGAACCGGTATGGAGCGCAACGTAGCCGCTGACTCTGGTGTGTGCGTTGTTGCTAAGCGCGGTGGCGTGATTGATAGTGTTGATGCTGGTCGTATAGTGGTAAAAGTTCACGATGCAGAGGTCGAAGCCGGTGATGCAGGCGTTGATATTTACAACCTGATCAAATACACACGCTCCAATCAAAATACCTGTATCAATCAGCGCCCGATTGTAAGTATGGGTGACAGTGTCTCGCGCGGTGATATTTTGGCTGATGGTCCATCAGTAGATATGGGCGAGCTGGCTCTTGGGCAAAACATGCGTATCGCCTTTATGCCATGGAATGGTTACAACTTCGAAGACTCGATTCTGGTTTCAGAGCGTGTTGTACAAGAGGATCGCTTCACCACTATCCATATCCAGGAATTGACCTGTATCGCGCGCGATACCAAGCTGGGCAGCGAAGAAATCACTGCAGATATTCCGAATGTTGGTGAGAGTGCACTGAGCAAACTCGATGAGTCCGGCATTGTTTATATTGGTGCCGAGGTAAGCGGCGGCGACATTTTGGTAGGTAAGGTAACACCAAAAGGTGAAACCCAACTCACCCCGGAAGAAAAACTGCTGCGCGCTATCTTCGGGGAAAAAGCCTCTGATGTTAAAGACACATCTTTACGTGTGCCTTCAAGCACCAAAGGTACCGTAATTGACGTTCAAGTATTCACGCGTGACGGTCTTGAAAAAGACCAGCGTAGCTTGGAAATTGAAAAAGCTCAGTTAGATGAAGTGCGTAAAGACCTCAACGAAGAATATCGTATCGTTGAGTCTGCAACCTTCGAACGCTTACGTTCTGCCTTGGTTGGCCAAACCGTTGCGTCAGGAAAAAATGTGAAGAAAGGCGAAGCCTTAACTCATGAAATCCTCGATGGTTTGGAAAAAGACCAGTGGTTCAAATTGCGCATGACGGAAGAAGCTCTTAATGAGCAAATCGACCGTGCAGAAGAGCAGCTGGCAGAGCGTCGCAAGATTCTTGATGAGCGTTTCGAAGACAAGAAGCGCAAGCTGTCTACTGGTGATGACTTGGCTCCAGGCGTGCTGAAAATTGTCAAGGTTTACCTCGCTATCAAGCGTCGTATACAGCCCGGTGACAAGATGGCAGGTCGTCACGGTAACAAAGGGGTTATCTCGGTCATTATGCCGATCGAAGATATGCCCTATGACGAAAACGGCGAAACTGTTGATATAGTTCTCAATCCTTTGGGTGTACCCTCACGTATGAACGTGGGTCAGGTGTTGGAAATGCACTTGGGTATGGCTGCCAAGGGGCTGGGTGTAAAAATCAACAATATGCTGCAAGAGCAAAAAGCTATTGCTGAAATTCGTACCTTCCTCGAGGAGGTCTACAACAAAACGGGTGATGTAGCAGCGAAAGAAGATTTGGCTTCATTTAGCGATAAAGAGATCCTGGATCTGGCTAAAAACCTCGTTGACGGTGTGCCCATGGCTACCCCAGTGTTTGATGGTGCAAAAGAGCATGAGATCAAGGCTTTGTTGCGATTGGCTGGATTGTCAGACACTGGTCAAACCGTGCTTTACGATGGTCGTACCGGTGATCAGTTCACCCGTCCAGTTACTGTCGGCTACATGTATATGCTGAAGTTGAACCACTTGGTGGACGACAAGATGCATGCTCGTTCAACAGGTTCTTACAGCTTGGTTACTCAGCAGCCTCTGGGTGGTAAGGCGCAGTTCGGTGGTCAGCGTTTCGGTGAGATGGAAGTGTGGGCACTGGAAGCATACGGTGCAGCTTATACCTTGCAGGAGATGTTGACCGTTAAGTCGGATGACGTGGCTGGTCGTACCAAGATGTACAAAAACATCGTTGATGGCGACCATCGTATGGAGCCTGGCATGCCGGAATCTTTCAATGTGTTGGTGAAAGAGATCCGCTCTTTGGGTATCAATATCGAGCTCGAGCAAGACGAGTAATTCGTTTTCCGCTCCGGTAACGGGAGTTAATTCCCGTTACCCTATTGCTTGCCTGTCAGCATTGCCGACAAGAATTTGCCTCTAAGTTTAATGAAAGCTCCCGCGGAGCCAACAGGAGAAAGCGCCTTGAAAGACTTACTGAATTTGCTCAAGTCCCAGGGACAAGTCGAAGAGTTCGACTCTATTCGTATTAGTTTGGCATCACCCGAAATGATTCGCTCATGGTCATTCGGCGAAGTTAAAAAGCCGGAAACCATTAACTATCGTACCTTCAAGCCAGAGCGCGAAGGTCTGTTCTGCGCCAAGATTTTTGGTCCGGTAAAAGATTACGAATGTTTATGCGGTAAGTACAAGCGCATGAAACACCGCGGCATTATCTGTGAGAAGTGCGGTGTAGAAGTGACACTGGCCAAAGTGCGTCGTGAGCGCATGGGTCATATAGAACTAGCCAGTCCCGTCGCCCACATTTGGTTCTTGAAATCACTGCCGAGCCGTATTGGTTTGCTGCTGGATATGACCCTGCGTGATATCGAGCGTGTACTTTATTTTGAATCCTATGTAGTGACCGAACCTGGCATGACTACGCTGGAGCGCGGTCAATTGCTTTCTGATGAGCAATACTTCGAAGCGATGGAAGAATTTGGTGATGAGTTCGAAGCGCAAATGGGTGCTGAAGCAATTCAGACCTTGATGCGTGCTATCGACTTGGAGTCGGAAATCCAGCGCCTGCGGGAAGAAATTCCAAATACCACTAGCGAAACCAAAATCAAGAAATACTCCAAGCGCTTGAAGCTGTTGGAAGCTTTCTTCTTTTCCGGTAACAAACCGGAGTGGATGGTGATGGAAGTGCTGCCGGTATTGCCGCCAGATTTGCGCCCATTGGTTCCGCTGGATGGTGGCCGTTTTGCGACCTCTGACTTGAATGATTTGTATCGCCGCGTTATCAACCGTAACAACCGTTTGAAGCGCCTGCTGGACTTGAATGCTCCCGATATCATCGTGCGCAACGAAAAGCGTATGCTGCAAGAAGCAGTAGATGCACTGTTGGATAACGGTCGTCGGGGTCGCGCAATTACCGGTTCCAACAAGCGTCCGCTGAAATCTTTGGCTGACATGATCAAAGGTAAGCAAGGTCGTTTCCGTCAAAACCTGCTTGGTAAGCGCGTTGACTACTCTGGCCGTTCGGTAATCGTAGTAGGACCTACCTTGCGTTTGCATCAATGTGGTCTGCCAAAGAAAATGGCACTGGAGTTGTTCAAACCGTTTATTTTCAGCAAGCTCGAATTGCGTGGTTTGGCAACCACCATTAAAGCTGCCAAGAAAATGGTTGAGCGTGAAGAAGCAGTCGTTTGGGATATCCTTGATGAGGTTATCCGCGAGCACCCGGTTCTTCTGAACCGTGCACCAACGCTTCACCGCCTTGGTATCCAGGCATTTGAGCCGGTATTGATTGAAGGTAAGGCAATCCAACTGCATCCGCTGGTTTGTTCTGCATACAACGCCGACTTCGACGGTGACCAGATGGCAGTTCACGTTCCTCTGACTATTGAAGCTCAGCTGGAAGCGCGTGCGCTGATGATGTCGACTAATAACATCCTGTCCCCAGCATCAGGTGAGCCAATCATCGTGCCTTCTCAGGACGTGGTATTGGGCCTGTACTGGATGACTCGCGACCGCGTAAACGCCAAAGGCGAGAATATGGTATTTGCAGATCCAGCAGAGGTTTCGCGTGCCTATTACTCGAAACAAGTTGATCTGCAGGCGCGAATCAAGGTACGTCTGAGTGAAACATTGATCGGCGAAGAGGGCGAGAAGACAACCACGGTTAAATTGGTGGATACCACTGTTGGTCGTGTGCTCTTGTGGGAAATCTGCCCACCGGGTATGCCGCTAGAAATGATTAACCGCCCGATGGTTAAAAAAGCCATCTCAGCAGCAATCAACTACTGTTATCGCGTGGTTGGTTTGAAAGCTACTGTGATTTTTGCCGACCGCTTGATGTACATGGGCTATGACTTCTCTACCAAGTCTGGTTCATCTATCGGTGTTAATGACTTTACTATTCCTGCTGCCAAGGCTGAGATCATCGGTCGTGCAGATGCAGAAGTGAAAGAAATTGAAACCCAGTACGCATCAGGTTTGGTAACTCAAGGTGAGAAGTACAACAAAGTCATCGACATCTGGTCGCGCGCCAATGATCTGGTTGCCAAATCGATGATGGAAGGTATTTCCAAAGAGTCAGTTATCAATCGTGATGGCGTTGAAGAGTTGCAGCCTTCTTTCAACTCCGTGTTTATGTATGCCGACTCTGGCGCGCGTGGTTCGCCAGCCCAGATCCGTCAGTTGGCCGGTATGCGTGGTTTGATGGCGCGTCCGGATGGCTCGATTATTGAAACTCCCATCAAGGCGAACTTCCGTGAAGGTTTGAACGTACTCCAGTACTTCATCTCAACCCACGGTGCGCGTAAGGGTTTGGCGGATACAGCACTTAAAACGGCAAACTCCGGTTACTTGACTCGTCGCTTAGTTGACGTTGCTCAGGATCTGGTAGTAACCATGCAAGACTGCGGTACTGATGAAGGCTTGACGATGTCGCCTGTTATTGAGGGGGGCGATGTTATCGAATCTCTGGGTGATCGCATTCTGGGTCGTATCATTGCTCGCGATGTTATTCGTCCGGGCACAGATGAGATTCTGGTTCCTGCGGGCACTATGATCGACGAAGCTTGGGTTGAGCGCGTTGAGGCCATGGGTATCGACGAAGTTCTGGTTCGCTCGCCCATTACTTGTGAGGCGCGCAGTGGTATCTGCTCTATGTGCTACGGTCGTGATTTGGCGCGTGGCCACCGCGTGAACGTGGGTGAAGCAGTGGGTGTTATCGCAGCCCAGTCAATCGGTGAGCCAGGTACACAGCTGACCATGCGTACCTTCCACATCGGTGGTGCCGCTTCCAGAGCGTCGGCAGCGGATAGCGTACAAGTTAAGCAGGAAGGAACGGTTCGTTTGCTGAACGTGAAGGTAGTAAGCAACCCGGCTGGTAATCTGGTCGCTGTGTCGCGCTCTGGCGAGCTGGCGATTGCCGATGCCAGCGGTCGTGAACGCGAGCGTTACAAAATTCCATACGGCGCCTTGATCACGGTAAAAGATGGCGAAGCTGTTAAAGGTGGTCAGGTTATTGCTAAATGGGATCCGCACACCCACCCAATCGTATCGGAAGTGGCGGGTACTGTTGCCTTCTCGGGTATGGAAGATGGTCTCTCTATTCGTCGCCAAACCGATGAGTTGACTGGTCTTAGTTCTATCGAGATTCTCGATCCTGCCGAGCGCCCTTCAGCGGGTAAAGATCTGCGTCCAGCAGTAACTTTGGTTGATGCCAAAGGTAAAGAGTTGTTCTTGGCCAACACCAATGTGCCTGCACACTACATGCTGCCGGCCAAGGCGATTTTGAGCATCAACAACGGTGACATCATCAATGTGGGAGACATTATTGCGCGTATCCCACAAGAGGGTTCAAAAACTCGCGATATTACCGGTGGTCTGCCGCGCGTTGCCGACTTGTTTGAAGCGCGTCGTCCGAAAGAGCCTTCAATTTTGGCGGAAATTTCCGGTACCGTCAGTTTTGGTAAAGAAACGAAAGGCAAGCGTCGCTTGATTATCACCCCAACTGATGGTCAGGTACTAGAAGATGGTTCAACTCACTACGAAGTCTTGATTCCAAAGCATCGTCAGCTGACCGTATTTGAAGGTGAAATGGTTGCCAAGGGTGAGGTTGTTTCTGACGGCCCAAGCAATCCACATGACATTTTGCGCTTGCAGGGTGTAGAGGCATTGGCTCGATACATCACTAACGAGATTCAAGATGTTTATCGTTTACAGGGTGTAAAAATTAACGACAAACATATTGAAACCATTGTGCGTCAGATGCTGCGCAAGGTGGAGATCACCACAATGGGCGACTCTTCCTTCGTGAAAGGCGAGCAAGTTGAATACAATCAGTTGCTGGAAGAGAACGAAAAGTTGCGTGCAGAGGGGCGTCAACCTGCCAACTATGAACGTCAACTGTTAGGTATTACCAAAGCGTCTTTGGCAACTGAATCGTTCATTTCTGCAGCGTCTTTCCAAGAGACTACCCGCGTTCTGACAGAGGCTGCTGTAACTGGCAAAAAAGATGCATTGCGTGGTTTGAAAGAGAACGTTGTTGTGGGTCGATTGATCCCTGCAGGTACAGGTCTTGCCTACCATTCAGACCGCAAACGTCGTCGTGAGGCAGCGCAAATACAAGATGTTGGCGTGAGCGCTGAAGATGTCGAAGCAGCACTGACCGAGGCGCTAAAATCAAGTATCGGTTAATGCTTGTTGGTTCATAAGTGGCACCTGGGTGCCCCAGGCAATATCCTAAGCAAGACTGGCTATGCCAGTCTTGCTTTTTTATCGAACGAGCTATTGCTTGGTCAGTAAATAAGCGGACTTTGCCTTGACGGTGGGAGGGTGCATCTTTACAATGCGCCACCCACTTTTTCCGAAGTGGGAAGCGGGGCCTTTAATAGAAAACCTGCTTTCTTAAACCTGCCTTCGATAACATGAAGGCGTTTTTTATCTATGGAGTTAGTTTTCATGCCGACGATCAACCAGTTGGTTCGTAAGCCAAGAAAACGTATCGTAGACAAGAGCGATGTTCCTGCTCTGCAAGGCAATCCGCAAAGACGCGGTGTTTGCACTCGCGTTTATACGACTACACCTAAAAAGCCAAACTCAGCATTGCGTAAAGTGTGCCGTGTTCGTTTGACCAATGGTTTTGAGGTGTCTTCTTATATCGGCGGTGAAGGCCATAACTTGCAAGAGCACAGCGTGGTGCTGATCCGTGGCGGTCGTGTAAAAGACCTGCCAGGTGTGCGTTACCACACTGTACGCGGTTCACTGGATACTTCTGGTGTTGCCAAGCGTAAACAAGGTCGCTCCAAATACGGTGCAAAACGTCCAAAGTAATGCGTTAGGCGGGTGCTTATCCGCCATAAGCATGCTTTTTCGTTAATGTTTTCGGTTTACCACCGAGTAAGGCCAAGCAAACTTCAAGCAATCTGGCTTTTAGTGTTGTCTTGGAAAATCCCTGAAGAGAGGCTTTTGACATGCCAAGAAGACGAGTCGTCGCCAAACGCGACACGCTGCCGGATCCTAAGTACGGCAACGTGACTCTGGCGAAATTTATGAACCACGTGATGATCAGTGGTAAGAAGTCGGTAGCAGAGCGCATTATTTATGGTGCTATGGATATCGTTAAAACCAAATTGAATCGTGATCCCTTGGAAGTTTTTTCCGAGGCTCTCGAGAACATTGCTCCCCTGGTTGAGGTTAAGTCTCGCCGTGTGGGTGGTGCTACCTATCAGGTTCCAGTTGAGGTGCGTGCTTCTCGTCGTACCGCTCTGGCAATGCGTTGGTTGGTGGATTACTCCCGCAAGCGTGGTGAGAAGTCTATGCCTGCGCGTTTGGCGGGCGAGTTGATGGATGCTGCGCAAGGTAAGGGCGCTGCGGTTAAGAAGCGTGAAGACGTTCACCGCATGGCTGAAGCTAACAAGGCGTTCTCGCACTTCCGTTTCTAGGGCGGTAGTGGCTTCAAACTTCCTGTGTAAAGCAAAGGCAGCAAAGCTGCCTTTGCTTTATGTGGCGAATCCAAATCGGAGATGAAAGTAGTGGCACGTAAAACTCCTATCGCACGCTATCGCAATATTGGCATTTGTGCCCACGTCGATGCGGGTAAGACGACAACCACCGAGCGGGTATTATTTTATACCGGCTTGTCCCATAAAATTGGTGAGGTTCACGATGGTGCTGCCACGACCGATTGGATGGTGCAGGAGCAAGAGCGTGGCATTACCATTACATCCGCGGCGGTAACAACCTTTTGGAAAGGTATGAGTGGCCAGTTTGAAGAGCATCGTATCAATGTTATTGATACTCCTGGGCACGTTGATTTTACCATCGAGGTAGAGCGCTCTTTGCGAGTTTTGGATGGTGCTGTAGTTGTGCTTTGTGGTTCATCAGGTGTTCAGCCACAAACTGAAACTGTGTGGCGCCAAGCGAATAAGTACGAAGTTCCGCGCATCGTTTTTGTGAATAAGATGGATCGGACGGGTGCTAATTACCTGCGTGTCATTGAGCAGCTAAGGTCTCGCTTAGGCGCCAACCCTGTACCTCTGCAAGTGACTATCGGGGCCGAAGACGAGTTTAAAGGTGTTGTTGACCTGGTAAAGATGCAATCCATTATCTGGAATGAGTCTGATCAGGGTATGACGTTCAGCTATGAGCCGGTTCCTGCAGCGCTTCATGAAATCTGCGGAAAATTGCGTGAGCAATTGATCGAGGCGGCGGCAGAGTCAAGTGAAGAGCTGATGGAAAAGTATCTTGGTGGTGAAGAGTTAACGGAGGCGGAGATTAAGACTGGTATCCGTGCCCGGACCTTGGCAAACGAGATTATTCCGGTCATCGGTGGGTCTGCCTTCAAGAATAAAGGTGTGCAGGCTATGCTCGATGCGGTAATTGATTACCTGCCTGCGCCTACCGAGGTAAAAGCAATTGAAGGTGTGCTTGAGGATGGTGAGACGGTCGCGAGTCGCAAGGCGAGTGATGATGAGCCCTTCTCTGCCTTGGCGTTCAAAATTGCGACTGATCCTTTTGTGGGGACATTGACGTTTTTTCGTGTTTATTCTGGCACGCTTCAGTCCGGCGATACGGTATTAAATTCCGTCAAGGGTAAAAAAGAGCGGGTGGGGCGCATGGTTCAAATGCATGCGAATCAGCGAAATGAGATTAAAGAAGTATTGGCGGGTGATATTGCCGCCGGTATTGGTTTTAAAGATTGCACCACTGGGGATACCTTGTGCGCCATTGATCATCCCATCGTTCTTGAGAGAATGGATTTCCCGGAGCCGGTCATTCACGTTGCGGTAGAGCCAAAGACCAAGGTGGATCAAGAGAAGATGGGGGTTGCTCTGAGTAAATTAGCTCAGGAGGATCCATCTTTCCGTGTGCGCACTGATGAGGAAACGGGTCAAACTATCATTGGTGGTATGGGTGAGTTGCACCTCGATATTATTGTTGATCGGATGAGTCGCGAATTTGGTGTTGAGGCAAACATAGGTAAACCGCAGGTCGCGTATCGCGAGGCTATTCGCAACACCTGTGAGATTGAAGGTAAATTTGTTCGTCAATCCGGTGGTCGTGGTCAATATGGACACTGTTGGATTCGCTTCTCTCCTGGCGCAGATGAAAACGCAGAGGGCTTGGAATTCGTGAATGAAGTGGTTGGTGGTGTGGTTCCTAAGGAATTCATACCGGCAATTCAAAAGGGTATTTCCGAGCAAATGCAAAATGGTGTGTTGGCTGGTTACCCTTTGTTGGGTCTTAAGGCTGTCGTTTTTGATGGCTCCTATCATGATGTTGATTCGTCAGAAATGGCGTTTAAAATCGCTGCTTCTATGGCGACCAAGAAGCTGGCTCAAAAGGGCGGTGCTGTGCTGCTGGAGCCAATCATGAAGGTTGAGGTTGTTACGCCCGAAGCCAATATGGGTGACGTGGTGGGTGATCTTAATCGTCGTCGTGGCATGATTCTGGGTATGGATGAAAGTCCGATGGGGAAGGTGATTGACGCAGAGGTGCCTTTGGCTGAGATGTTTGGCTATGCCACATCGTTGCGTTCTGCCACCCAGGGGCGAGCAACCTATACCATGGAATTTTTGAAGTATCAGGAGGCTCCGCGCAATATTACTGAAGAGTTTATTGCAAAGGGCCGAGTGCAGAGAGACGAAGAATAGTTTCGACATTTCATCTATACAGAGGAATTGAAAAGTGGCTAAAGAGAAGTTTGAACGTAACAAGCCCCACGTCAACGTGGGCACCATTGGTCACGTTGACCACGGTAAAACCACTCTGACTGCAGCGTTGACTCGCGTGTGTGCAGAAAGCTGGGGTGGTGCGTTTGTTGGTTATGATGGTATTGATAACGCTCCTGAAGAAAAGGCGCGCGGTATTACCATTAATACCTCTCACGTAGAGTATGACTCACCAACTCGCCACTATGCGCACGTTGACTGCCCAGGCCACGCCGACTATGTGAAGAACATGATCACCGGTGCTGCGCAGATGGATGGTGCGATTCTGGTGTGTGGCGCGACCGACGGTCCTATGCCGCAAACTCGTGAGCACATCCTGTTGTCTCGCCAGGTAGGCGTTCCTTACATCGTAGTGTTCCTGAACAAGGCTGACTTGTTGGCGGAAGACTGCGGTGGTGTGGGTACCGAAGAGTACAACGAAATGCTGGAATTGGTAGAAATGGAGCTGCGTGAGCTGCTTTCTACTTATGACTTCCCGGGTGATGACACTCCAATTATTGCTGGTTCTGCGCTGATGGCGTTGAACGGCGAAGATGAAAACGGTTTGGGGACCTCTGCTGTACGTAAGCTGGTTGAGTCTCTGGATAGCTACATCCCTGAGCCGGTGCGTGCAATTGATCAGCCATTCCTGATGCCGGTAGAAGACGTATTCTCTATCTCTGGTCGCGGCACTGTAGTGACTGGTCGTGTTGAGCGCGGTATCGTAAAAGTGGGCGAGGAAATCGCGATCGTAGGTCTGCGTGAAACCACCAAAACTACCTGTACTGGTGTTGAAATGTTCCGCAAGCTGCTCGATGAAGGTCGCGCCGGTGAGAACGTTGGTGTTCTGCTTCGTGGTACCAAGCGTGACGACGTTGAGCGTGGTCAAGTATTGTGTAAGCCAGGTTCAGTGACTCCACACACCAAGTTTGAATCTGAAGTGTACGTTTTGTCCAAAGAAGAAGGTGGTCGCCACACTCCATTCTTCAAGGGCTACCGTCCACAGTTCTACTTCCGCACTACTGATGTAACTGGTGCAGTGGAGTTGCCTGAAGGCGTGGAAATGGTAATGCCAGGCGACAACATCAAAATGGTTGTTACCTTGATTCACCCAATTGCGATGGAAGACGGTTTGCGTTTTGCTATTCGTGAAGGTGGTCGTACTGTTGGTGCTGGTGTTGTTGCTAAAATCATTCAGTAATTGAAGATTAATAAAAAGCGGGCCTTTGCGGCCCGCTTTTTATTTTGGTGGCTGGCTTTTCTGGTTGGTTGATCAATAAACAATGCTTTTATTGTTTATTTGTTGACAGGTCATAAAACCGCCCTTAGAATTGCGCCTCCTTTTGCCGGGGTACTTTTGCTCTTGCGCATTGGAAGTTCTTTAAAACAAACAATTGGAGTTTGGTTCACATGCAGAATCAACGCATTAGAATTCGCCTGAAGGCTTTTGATCACAAGCTTATTGACGCCTCGACACAGGAGATCGTTGAAACAGCAAAGCGTACAGGTGCTCAAGTGCGCGGTCCGATTCCGCTGCCGACTCGTAAAGAGCGCTTCACTGTATTGATTTCCCCGCACGTCAATAAGGATGCGCGTGATCAATACGAGATCCGTACACATAAGCGTTTGCTGGATATTGTTGAGCCTACTGAAAAAACTGTTGATGCACTTATGAAGCTGGATCTGGCTGCAGGTGTTGAGGTTCAAATTAGTCTCGGCTAGGTGAATGTTTAAGGTTCGGGCGCATTGTGTGTCCGAACTGTGTAACGCTCTGAAATGGGCGGCCATAGCGGGTAAAAGCCCCGTACACTAAGAGGTTAGTAAAATGACGATTGGTATTGTCGGCCGCAAAAGCGGTATGACTCGTGTATTTACCGATGATGGTATTTCCATTCCTGTTTCTGTGATTGAGGTTGAACCTAACCGCATCACTCAGGTTAAAAGCGTGGATACTGATGGCTATTCTGCTGTGCAGGTTACCATTGGTGCTCGTCGCGCTTCCCGTGTTACCAAGTCCGAAGCCGGTCACTTCGCCAAAGCTAATGTTGAGGCGGGTCGTGGTGTGTGGGAATTGCGTAACGAAGCTCAAGAAGCTTTCGAAGTCGGTACAACAATCACTGTAGATGTTTTCTCTGCAGGTCAAATGATTGATGTTACTGGCACATCTAAAGGTAAAGGTTTTGCTGGCGGCATCAAGCGCTGGAATTTCGGAATGCAAGATGCGACTCACGGCAACTCACGTTCGCACCGCGTACTGGGTTCTATCGGTCAGTGTCAGTCTCCAGGTCGCGTATTTAAAGGCAAAAAAATGGCTGGTCACTTAGGTGCTGAGCGTGTAACAGTTCAGAATCTTGAGATCGTTCGTGTCGATGCGGAGCGCAATCTGCTTCTTGTTAAGGGTGCTATTCCTGGTGCTCCAGGTGGCGACGTTATTGTGCGTCCAGCTGTTAAAGCGCGCACGAACGCTTAAGTATCCGAGGGGAATCGACCATGGAATTAAATATTGTTAGTCCCGGTGGTGCCCAGGGTACAGTTTCTGTATCTGAAGTTGCCTTCGGTAGAGAGTTTAATCAGGATCTGGTTCATCAAGCCGTTGTAGCTTACATGGCTGGTGCGCGTCAGGGCACTAAAGCGCAAAAAACTCGCGCTGAAGTATCTGGCGGCGGTAAAAAGCCATGGCGTCAAAAAGGTACTGGTCGTGCTCGTGCTGGTACTATTCGCAGTCCAATCTGGCGTGGCGGCGGTGCTACTTTTGCCGCTAAACCACGTAATTTTGAGCAAAAGCTCAACAAGAAGATGTACCGTGCTGCCCTGCAGTGCATTCTGTCCGAGTTGAATCGTCAGAATCGTTTGATTGTTGTTGAAAGCTTTGATGTTGATGCACCGAAAACTAAAGCACTTGTGCAAAAGTTGGCTCAATTTGATCTGACCGATGCACTAATCGTTACCGAAGAAATGAGCGAAAATCTGTTCCTTGCATCACGCAACTTATACAAAGTTGGTGTGATCGATGTTCAAGGTGTGGATCCGGTAAGTTTGATTGGTTTCGACAAAGTAGTTGTAACTGTGCCTGCTCTGAAAAAATTTGAGGAGATCCTGGGATGAACCAAGAACGCATTTATAAAGTGTTGCTAGGTCCTGTGGTTTCTGAGAAATCAGCTGCAGCTGGTGAGACTGGTAATCAAGTTGTTTTCAAAGTATTGGCAGATGCCAATAAAGTGGAAATTAAAGCCGCTGTTCAAGCGCTGTTCAACGCTAAAGTTGAGTCAGTTCGCGTACTGAACGTTAAAGGCAAAACCAAGCGTACACGTTATGGAATCGGCAAGAGAAGCGATTGGAAAAAAGCGTATGTACGTCTTGAGCAAGGTCAAGAAATCGACTTTGCGGTAGCTGAGTAAGGGGATTGTTGCAATGCCAATTGTAAAATGTAAACCAACCTCTCCAGGTCGCCGCTTTGTAGTAAAAGTTGTCAATCCGGATTTGTACAAAGGTGACCCCTTTGCGCCATTGTTGGACAAAAAGTCCAAATCAGGTGGTCGTAACAATACCGGTCGCATTACTACTCGCCATGTTGGTGGCGGCCATAAACAACATTACCGTGTAGTTGATTTCCGTCGCAACAAAGACGGCATCCCTGCAACTGTTGAGCGTATTGAGTACGATCCCAACCGTACTGCTTACATTGCTCTTGTATGTTATGCAGATGGTGAGCGTCGCTACATTATTGCGCCCAAAGGTTTGAGCGCTGGTGACAAAATTGAGTCGGGCAATGCTGCAGCTATTAAAGTGGGTAATGCTCTTCCAATCCGTAACATCCCGTTGGGTAGTGTAATTCACTGCGTTGAACTAAAGCCTGGTAAAGGTGCTCAAGTCGCTCGCTCTGCTGGTGCTTCTGCCCAGTTGGTGGCGCGTGACGGTGCATATGCCACTTTACGTTTGCGTAGCGGTGAAATGCGTAAAGTGTTGAGCGATTGCCGCGCAACACTGGGCGAAGTCTCAAACAGTGAACACAATTTGCGTTCATTGGGTAAGGCAGGCGCCAAACGCTGGCTCGGCATTCGTCCTACTGTTCGCGGTGTTGCGATGAACCCTGTGGATCACCCAATGGGTGGTGGTGAGGGTCGTACCTCTGGTGGTCGTCATCCTGTTTCACCATGGGGCGTTCCAACTAAGGGTTACAAAACGCGCAGCAATAAGCGCACCGATAACATGATTGTTCGTCGTCGCGATAAGAAATAAGCGCCGACTTAACAGCTGAATAGAGGAAGAGACAGTGCCACGTTCACTGAAAAAAGGTCCTTTTATCGACCTTCACCTGATTAAGAAGGTCGAAGCTGCGATCGCGAGTAATGATCGTCGTCCAATTAAGACTTGGTCGCGCCGTTCCATGATTATGCCGGAAATGGTGGGTTTGACTTTGGCTGTGCACAATGGGCGTCAGCATGTTCCGGTCCTGGTTAACGAAGAAATGGTTGGCCATAAGCTTGGCGAATTTGCAGCAACCCGCACTTATCGTGGCCATGCCGCTGATAAGAAAGCGAAAAAACGCTAATCGAGGTATACGATGGAAGTAGCAGCAAAATTAAGCGGTGCTCGTCTGTCGGCGCAAAAAGCGCGTTTGGTTGCCGATCAAATTCGCGGTAAAGGCGTTGAAGACGCGCTTGATATCCTTGCATTCAGTACCAAAAAAGGTGCAGCGATCATCAAGAAAGTGCTCGAGTCTGCAATTGCAAATGCCGAGCACAACGAAGGCGCTGATGTTGACGAGTTGAAAGTAAAAACGATTTTTGTAGACGAAGGTGTAAGCCTCAAGCGCATTAAGCCGCGTGCGAAGGGTCGTGCTGACCGTATTACAAAGCGTACTTGTCATATCACCGTTAAAGTAGCCGATAAGTAAGAGAGCGCGTTATGGGTCAGAAAGTACATCCAAACGGTATTCGTCTGGGGATCATCAAAAAGCATACTTCTGTTTGGTATGCCGATGGCACCGATTACGCAGACAAACTTAACATCGACTTGAAAGTGCGCGCGTACATTCAAGATAAACTCGCTAGTGCGTCAGTTAGCCGCGTTGATATCGAACGCCCCGCTAATACTGCGCGCATTACCATTCACACCGCCCGTCCAGGTATTGTGATCGGTAAAAAAGGTGAAGATGTTGATAAGTTGCGCGCTGAAGTAAGCAAGCAAATGGGCGTGCCTGTTCATATTAATATTGAAGAGATTCGCAAGCCCGATTTGGATGCAGCTTTAGTGGCACAAAGCGTGGCTCAGCAACTTGAGCGCCGTGTAATGTTCCGCCGTGCCATGAAGCGCGCGGTGCAAAACGCAATGCGTCAAGGTGCTGAAGGTATCAAAATCCAAGTGGGTGGCCGCTTGGGTGGTGCCGAAATCGCTCGTAGTGAGTGGTATCGCGAAGGTCGTGTGCCTCTGCATACTTTGCGTGCAGACATCGACTATGCAACAGCAGAAGCGAGCACTACCTACGGTATCATTGGTGTGAAAGTGTGGATTTTCAAAGGCGAAGTTATCGGTGATGTTGCTGAAACCGAAGCTGCGTCCAAGAAAAAAGCCGCTAAGTCCAAGTAAGGGGTACGCATCATGTTACAACCTAAGCGTACAAAGTTTCGCAAGCAAATGAAAGGCCGCAATCGCGGTCTAGCCCAGCGTGGCTCCAAAGTTAGCTTTGGTGATTTTGGCTTGAAAGCAACTGGTCGCGGTCGCATTACTGCGCGTCAAATTGAAGCAGCACGTCGTGCGATGACTCGTCACGTTAAGCGTGGCGGTAAAATCTGGATCCGTGTATTCCCTGATAAGCCGATTACAGCTAAACCACTTGAAGTTCGTATGGGTAGCGGTAAAGGTGGCGTGGAATACTGGGTAGCGCAAATTCGCCCAGGCAAGGTTCTCTATGAGATGGATGGTGTTAGTGAGCAATTAGCTCGTGAAGCCTTCGCACTTGCTGCAGCCAAATTGCCAATTACAACAACATTTGTTAAACGATCGGTGATGTGATGAAAGCTTCAGAACTCCGCGAAAAATCCGTCGAAGAGCTGAATGGCGTCTTGTTGGAACAATTAAAAGAACAGTTTAAGTTGCGTATGCAGGCTTCTACTGGCCAATTGAACCAGTCGCACTTGTTATCTCAGGTTCGTAAAGACATCGCACGCATCAAGACGACGCTTAGTCAAAAGGCAGGTAAGTAACGATGACTCAAGAAACTAAAGTGGCTCGTACACTGACTGGCAAAGTTGTCAGCGATAAGATGGATAAAACCATCACCGTGTTGATTGAGCGTCGTGTAAAGCACGAGCTTTATGGCAAATACACCACTAAATCATCCAAGCTTCACGCTCACGATGAAAAGAATGAGTGCAAGATGGGTGACATAGTGACTGTATCTGAGTCCCGTCCCCTGTCGAAAACCAAGACCTGGTCTTTAGTGAAAATTGAAGAGCGCGCATCAGAAGTATAAAACTTCCGCGCTTTTGTAAGTCAGTTTTGGAGACGGACGATGATTCAAACAGAAAGCTACTTAGATGTTGCTGACAATAGCGGTGCTCGCCGTGTCATGTGCATCAAGGTTCTTGGCGGCTCTCACCGTCGCTACGCGGCAGTTGGTGACATCATCAAAGTGACCGTTAAGGAAGCAATTCCTCGCGGCAAGGTGAAGAAAGGCCAAGTAATGAAGGCAGTTGTTGTACGCACCAAAAAAGGCGTGCGTCGTCAAGACGGTTCATTAATCAAGTTTGACGATAATGCTGCCGTACTGCTGAATAACCAAGATGCTCCGATTGGTACCCGTATTTTCGGACCTGTGACTCGTGAGTTGCGTGGCGAGAAATTTATGAAAATCATTTCTTTGGCTCCAGAAGTGCTCTAAGCGCTTCGAGTCAAAGAGTCGAGGGCAGAAATAAATGCGTAAAATTAAACGTGATGACGAAGTGATTGTTATCGCCGGACGTGACAAGGGCAAGCGCGGTAAAGTGGTTCGCGTATTGGCCGAGGATCGTTTGATAGTAAGCGGCATTAACATGATCAAGAAGCACCAAAAGCCTAATCCCCAGTTGGGAGTGGCCGGTGGGATCGTTGAAAAAGAAGCTGCGATTCACGCTTCGAATGTTGCTATCTATAATCCGGCAACAAAAAAAGCTGACCGCGTAGGTTTCAAAATGCTTGAAAATGGCGACAAAGTTCGTGTTTTCAAATCCAATGGCGAAACCCTAGGGGCGTAATGAAACATGGCTAGGCTAAAAGAACTTTACGTTAAAGAACTCGCCCCTAAACTCAAAGAAGAGTTAGGTTTGGCGAATGTTATGGAAGTGCCACGCATTACCAAGATTACTCTTAACATGGGTGTTGGTGAGGCTACTGGTGACAAGAAGATCCTGGATAACGCCGTTAACGATCTGGTAAAAATTGCTGGTCAGAAAGTGGTTGTAACTAATTCGCGTAAATCCATCGCAGGTTTTAAAATTCGTGATGGCTGGCCAATTGGTTGCAAAGTAACTCTGCGCTCAGATCGTATGTATGAGTTCCTTGATCGTCTTATCACTATTGCTATTCCTCGTATTCGCGATTTTCGCGGTATTAGTCCCAAGCAATTTGATGGTCGCGGTAACTTCTCAATGGGTGTGACCGAGCAAATTATTTTCCCGGAGATTGATTACGATAAAGTAGATCGTCTACGTGGTCTTGATATTTGTATCACCACTACCGCTCGTACCGATGACGAAGGTCGTGCATTGTTGAAGGCATTTAACTTCCCTTTCAAAGGTTAAGGTGACGTCATGGCTAAAAAATCTATGATTGCACGCGAAGTTAAACGTGCAGAAACAGTAAAAAAATTTGCTGCCAAACGTGCAGAGTTGAAAGCAATCATCGTCAGCCCTTCATCTACTGAAGAGCAGGTATGGGAAGCGCAAATCAAACTGCAACAAATGCCACGTGATGCCAGCGCGTCACGTCAGCGTAATCGCTGCCGTGTAACTGGTCGTCCACACGGCGTTTACCGCAAATTCGGCCTGTGCCGTCACAAGTTGCGCGAAGCAGCCATGCGTGGTGATGTCCCCGGCTTGGTTAAGGCCAGCTGGTAAGCCTCGGCTTAATTTTAGGAGCAGAATCTGATGAGCATGCAAGATCCAATGGCAGATATGCTGACACGTATTCGCAATGCGCAAAATGTGGGCAAAGCATCTGTAACCATGCCTTCTTCGAAGTTGAAAGTAAGCGTGGCAAAAGTACTCTCTGATGAGGGTTATGTTAATGGTTTTTCTGTAAGTGAAGGCGCCAAGCAAGAGCTTACAGTTGATCTGAAATATTTTGAAGGTAAGCCTGTTATCGTTGAGCTTGACCGAGTAAGCCGTCCTGGCCTACGTAATTATGCTGGAAAAGCTGCGCTACCAACCGTTCGCGGTGGTTTGGGTATCGCAATTGTTTCTACCAGTAAAGGTGTAATGACTGATCGTGCTGCACGCGCCGCTGGCGTGGGTGGCGAAGTCCTCTGCACAGTATTCTAATTGGGAAATCGTCATGTCACGAGTTGCAAAAAGTCCGGTTGAAGTACCTGCTGCAGTGACTGTCACTCTTAACGGGCAGTCTCTGTCCGTTAAAGGCAGCAAAGGTACATTGGCGCTGCAAGTTCACGCAAGCGTAGAAGTTAAACACGAAAATAATGTGCTTACCTTTGCTCCGCGTGATGGCGCCAAGCAGTCTGATGCACTAGCAGGCACTACCCGTGCGCTAGTTAATAATATGGTTCACGGTGTTAGCCAGGGCTTCGAAAAGAAGTTGAATCTGGTCGGCGTCGGCTATCGTGTTAAAGCAGAAGGTAACACTGTAAACCTGTCTGTGGGTTTGTCTCATCCAGTTAATTACGTTCTTCCCGAAGGCGTATCGGTTGAAACCCCCAGTCAGACTGAGATAGTACTAAAAGGTACTGACAAGCAATTGCTTGGCCAGGTTGCCGCTGAAATCCGCGCCTATCGCGAGCCAGAACCCTATAAAGGTAAAGGTATTCGCTATTCGGATGAGGTAGTACTGCGTAAAGAAGCTAAGAAGAAGTAGGGCTAGGATATGAGCGATAAGAAACAAACTCGTCTTCGCCGCGCACGTCGTGCCCGCGCTAAGATTCGCGAATTAGGTGCAACTCGGTTAACGATTCACCGCTCTCCGCGCCATATTTATGCACAGCTAATTTCAGGTGACGGCGCGCGGGTATTAGCAAGTGCTTCAACCTTGGATAAAGACTTGCGCAGTGGTAAAACCGGTAATGCAGAAGCTGCAAAAGCAGTTGGTGCGCTGATTGCTGAGCGTGCTAAGGCTGCTGGTATTACACAAGTAGCTTTTGATCGCAGCGGTTTTAAATACCATGGTCGTGTTAAAGCTCTGGCTGATGCGGCACGTGAAGGCGGATTGGAATTCTAAGGGTGAGATATGGCATACGCTAAGAAAGAAGAAGACAACAACGAAGGCTTGCAAGAGAAGTTAGTTCAAGTTAATCGTGTTGCTAAAACTGTTAAGGGTGGTCGTATCTTTCAATTTACAGCGCTAACTGTTGTTGGTGATGGTAATGGTAAAGTGGGCTTCGGTCGAGGTAAGTCACGCGAAGTTCCGACTGCAATTCAAAAGGCGATGGAAGCAGCTCGCCGCAACATGATTACCGTTGAACTGAATGGCGATACCATCCAGTACCCAACTAAAGGTGTTCATGGCGCGTCTAAGGTATATATGCAGCCAGCGTCACAAGGTACTGGTGTAATTGCGGGCGGTGCAATGCGTGCTGTGCTCGAAATCGCCGGTATTCAGAACGTTCTCTCCAAGTGCTACGGTTCGACCAATCCGGTAAACGTAGTTCGCGCTACTTTTAATGCGTTAAAAGAAATGACTTCTCCTGAAGCCGTTGCTGCAAAACGTGGTAAAAGTGTTGAAGATATTCTGAACTAATCGATTATTCGATTACTAGATGGCGGAATTCACCATGTCAAAGAAAATGATTAAAGTGACCCAGATTAAGAGCACTGCTCATCGTCTGGAGAGTCATAAAGCCTGTGTAAGAGGCTTGGGCTTGCGTCGCATCCGTCACACTGTTGAAGTTGAGGATACTCCTTCAGTGCGTGGGATGATTAATGTAGTTAACTATCTGGTAAAGGTAGAGGGAGAATAAGATGCGTCTGAATACCCTTAGCCCGGCACCGGGCAGAATTCATGCAAAAAAACGCGTTGGCCGTGGTATCGCTAGTGGTTTAGGTAAAACTGCTGGTCGTGGTCACAAAGGTTTGAAGTCTCGTTCAGGTGGTTCTGTAAGACCAGGATTTGAAGGCGGACAAATGCCTTTACAAATTCGCTTACCTAAATATGGCTTTACTTCCCGTATCGGGCTGGTTTCTGCAGAAATTCGTTTATCAGAATTGAATGCCGTTGAAGGTTCTATTGTTGATATCGAAACATTGAAGCAGGCTGGTTTGATAAGTTCTGTTATTAAGCGTGCAAAAATTTTCGCTTCTGGCGAAATTAATAAAGCTGTCACTGTTAAAGGCCTCTCTGTATCAAAAGGTGCTAAAGCAGCGATTGAAGCAGCTGGCGGAACAGTAGAAGAGTAACGAGGCGCGAATGGCAACTCCAGGTAATCTGCCATTAGCAAATCAAAGAGGCTTGGGCGAGCTATGGACTCGCCTGCGCTTTTTGTTTTTGGCAATAGTGATTTATCGTATAGGTACTCACATACCTGTACCGGGCTTAGATCCTGAAAGAATCGCAAATTTATTTAATCAGAATCAAGGCACCATACTTGGCATGTTTAACATGTTCTCTGGCGGTGCTCTGGAGAGGATGAGTATTCTTGCGTTAGGTATCATGCCTTACATCTCTGCATCGATTATCATGCAGTTGCTTACAGCAGTTACTCCATCTTTGGAGCAGCTAAAGAAGGAAGGTGATGCAGGTCGTCGAAAGATAAACCAGTACACTCGCTACTTCACTGTTGTTCTTGCAACAGTTCAGGCCTTGGCTATGGCTGTTAGTTTCTCGTCATTTGCTTTTGGCGGTGAGCCGACTTTTTCTTACTACTTCATTGCGGTGGTGTCGTTAGTCACTGGCGCTGTGTTCATGATGTGGTTGGGTGAGCAGGTAACTGAACGCGGTATCGGAAATGGCATTTCAATGCTTATTTTTGCAGGTATTGTTGCGGGTATGCCAAGCGCAATAGGTCAGGCATTCGAAAGCGCGCGTCAGGGTGATTTACACATCATCGCATTACTGATTATCAGTATTCTTGCTATTGCAGTAATTTGGTTCGTGGTTCGCATTGAACGCGGCCAGCGCCGCATAACCGTAAACTATGCGAAACGCCAGCAAGGTCGACAAGGGTATGCTGCACAGAGTAGTCATTTACCTTTGAAGATTAATATGGCTGGTGTTATTCCTGCAATTTTTGCCAGTAGTATTTTGTTATTCCCTGCGTCTATTGCCCAATGGTTTGGTCAAGGTGGTGAGGGGGTTGTAAATGAAATGCTACAAGAATTGGCGTTGGCTATTGGCCCCGGTCAGCCGCTGTATATACTGTTTTTTGCTGGATTAATAACGTTTTTCTGTTTCTTTTACACGGCATTGATGTTCAACCCGAAAGAAGTTGCAGATAACTTGAAGAAGTCGGGTGCATATATTCCAGGCATTCGCCCTGGTGAGCATTCCGCTAAGTATATTGATAGTGTCCTTACTCGTTTAACTGTAGTTGGTGCTATCTATATGTCGGCAGTTTGTTTGTTGCCTGAGTTCCTTGTAGTTGCCACTGGTGTGCCATTCTACTTGGGGGGGACCTCACTGCTTATTGTAGTGGTTGTGGTAATGGACTTTATGTCTCAGGTGCAGGCTCACTTGATGTCTCATCAATATGAATCGTTGATGAAGAAGTCAAATTTGAAAGGATATGGCAGCGGTAACGCTCGCTAATCCGCGATATCGAGGTTGAATCATGAAAGTTCGTGCTTCTGTTAAAAAGATTTGTCGCAATTGCAAAATGGTACGTCGTAACGGTGTCTTGCGGGTAATCTGCAACGTTGAGCCGCGCCATAAGCAGCGTCAAGGCTAATATTTAAGTACTCCTTAAATATATCAGGCTGGTATCCAATCGGATTACCAGCCTGATTCTTTATGTGGGTTTTGAATAAAGGCTATGGGGGCGTTGACTGTCGTTAGGTGAGAAATTGCCTAGCTATTGATTTATGGTGTATTAGCCGCTATCCTTCGCGCCTTTTGTTCAGGGGCGAAGATGGTGCTTACGCTGTCAGCGCTGCAATTTAAGTGTTACTGGAGTAATTTGAATGGCTCGTATTGCTGGTGTAAACATACCAGATAACAAACACGCCGTTATCTCGTTAACTTATGTATATGGGATTGGTCGTACCTCGGCTAAGCAAATCTGTGCTGCTACTGGCATTGCTGAAGATGTAAAAATCGGCACCTTGTCTGAAGAGCAAATGGATGCTATCCGTGCTGAGGTTGCTAAGCGCACCGTAGAGGGTGACTTGCGTCGTGTAATATCTATGAATATTAAGCGTCTGATGGATCTGGGTTGCTACCGTGGCTTGCGCCACCGTCGTGGTTTACCGCTCCGTGGTCAGCGCACAAAAACGAACGCTCGCACCCGTAAAGGCCCACGTAAGCCTATCAAGAAGTAATTCTTGCTTACGTCTTTCATTCACTTACGGTAACAAATTAGTAGGAAGAAGTTGCTATGGCGAAGCCAAGTAATAAAACCACAACCAAGAAAAAAGTTAAAAAGACCGTGATCGATGGCGTTGCCCATATTCACGCTTCTTTTAACAATACCATCGTGACTATCACTGATCGTCAAGGTAATGCGCTTGCATGGGCTACCTCTGGTGGATCTGGTTTCCGTGGTTCACGTAAAAGCACACCTTTTGCTGCACAGGTTGCTGCAGAGCGCGCTGGTGAAGCAGCAAAAGAGTATGGTTTAAAAAATCTCGACGTCGAAGTTAAGGGCCCAGGCCCAGGTCGCGAATCAGCTGTTCGCGCACTTAACAATGTTGGTTACAAGATCACTAACATTACTGACGTAACGCCGATTCCTCACAACGGCTGTCGTCCGCCGAAGAAACGTCGCGTGTAAGGGGATTAGAGAATGGCACGTTATATTGGACCTACCTGTAAGCTGTCTCGCCGTGAAGGCACTGATCTTTTTCTGAAGAGTGGTGCTCGTGCGTTAGACTCTAAATGTAAAATTGAAACTGCACCTGGACAACACGGCCAACGCCGCGGTCGTTTGTCTGATTACGGTGTACAGCTGCGTGAAAAGCAAAAAGTGCGTCGTATTTATGGCATTCTTGAAAAGCAATTCCGTGGTTATTACAAAGAAGCTGCTCGTCGTAAAGGCGCCAGCGGTGAAAACTTGCTGAAGTTGCTGGAATGCCGCTTGGATAACGTTGTTTATCGTATGGGCTTTGGTTCAACTCGCGCAGAATCACGTCAACTCGTTTCTCACAAAGCAATAAGCGTAAATGGCAAAACTGTAAATGTTGCGTCTTTCCAAGTTGCTGCTGGTGATATTGTTGCTGTTCGCGAAAAAGCTAAAAAGCAATTGCGTGTTCAAAACGCACTGAACTTGGCTGGCCAACGTAGTAATGTTGAGTGGGTAGATGTTAACAGCGAGAAAAAAGAAGGCGTATTCAAGCGCATTCCTGATCGCATTGATTTGCCTGCTGACATCAACGAGAACCTCATCGTCGAGCTTTACTCTAAGTAAGGGACGAACCGCTAACAGGTATTGCTATGCAGACTGCAGTAAACGAATTTTTAACTCCGCGTCATATCGATGTTTCAGAAAGTGGGCCAACCCGCGCACGCGTGGTTTTGGAACCCTTGGAGCGTGGCTTCGGGCATACTTTAGGCAATGCACTGCGTCGTATTTTGCTTTCTTCAATGGCCGGTTGTGCCATCACTGAAGTTGAAATCGAAGGCGTGTTGCATGAATACAGTGCAATTGAAGGTGTTCGTGAGGATGTTATTGAGATCCTGCTGAACCTGAAAGGTGTTGCTGTAATTATGCATGGTAAGGATCACGCGGTTCTTACTTTGACTAAAAAAGGCCCAGGCGTTGTGACTGCTGCTGATATTCAGTTAGATCATGATGTAGAGATTAAAAACCCTGATCATGTGATTGCTAATATTACTGGCAATACTGAATTGAAAATGCGCTTAACTATCGCGCGTGGCCGTGGCTACCAGCCAGCTGATAGCCGTCGTCGTGACGATGATGAGAGTCGTGCAATTGGTCGCTTGCAACTTGATGCTTCCTTCAGCCCTGTTAAGCGCTTGGCTTATAGTGTTGAAAGTGCTCGTGTTGAACAGCGTACTGATTTGGATAAGCTGATTTTAGATCTGGAAACCAACGGTACTATTGATCCAGAAGAAGCTATTCGTCGCGCAGCGACCATTCTGCAGCAACAACTTGCTGTGTTTGTTGATTTGGAAGGCGAGAAACAATCAGCGCCAGAGCAAAAAGAAGAGGCTATTGATCCTATTCTATTGCGCCCTGTTGACGATTTAGAGCTTACCGTTCGCTCAGCAAACTGCTTGAAAGCGGAAAATATTTACTACATTGGTGATTTGATTCAGCGCACAGAAGTTGAGTTGCTGAAGACGCCAAACTTGGGTAAAAAATCTCTTACCGAAATCAAAGACGTTCTGGCTTCACGCGGGCTGTCACTCGGTATGCGTTTGGAAAACTGGCCTCCAGCTAGTTTGAGAAACGATTAAAAAGTCGAAGTCGTCTACATGGTCTTGTACCCGATAGACGACTTTTATTATTAGTTTGCCTGTAACTCACTTCGGTGCAGGTGATTAACGAGATTGCTATTAGCAATCCTTTTTGAAGGAAACCTCTCATGCGTCACAAATTATCTGGTCGTCAGTTAGGCCGTAATGCGTCTCACCGTAAAGCTATGTTCCGTAACATGGTTATCTCTCTGGTTGAGCATGAATTGATTAAAACTACTTTACCAAAAGCAAAAGAATTGCGTCGTTTTGCTGAGCCGCTGATCACTTTGGCAAAAGTAGATAGTGTTGCTAATCGTCGTTTGGCGTTTGCTCGTCTGAACAGCAAAGAAGCCGTAGGCAAGCTGTTCAGCCAGTTAGGTCCTCGTTACAACGCCCGTCCAGGCGGCTATGTAAGAATCCTGAAGTGCGGCTTCCGTGCTGGTGATAAAGCGCCAATGGCTTATGTTGAGTTGGTAGATCGTCCAAGCAAGTCTGTAGAGGCTGCTGTAGACGCTGAATAAGCTGAGCTTAATCGATAAATAAAAAGCCAAGCATTAGTGCTTGGCTTTTTTGTTTTGGGCATGTCAAATTGCATGTGTTTTAAACTAGATGGCGAACCAGCAACTAACTTGCCATCTTCGTTTTAGGCTTAAGCTTTTTTGGCTCTGGTAGTTTTGGTGGTTGATGTTTTTGCGCTTTTTGCTTGTGGGTTCTTGAGCATCGGCTTGAGGAATCTACCGGTGTGTGACTGCTCCATCTGTGCGATATCTTCTGGTGTTCCTGTTGCAATAATCTGCCCGCCGCCGCTGCCACCTTCAGGGCCTAAGTCCACGATCCAATCGGCGGTTTTGATAACATCCAAGTTGTGCTCAATAACCACCACGGTATTTCCATGGTCGCGCAGGCGATGCAAAACGTTCAACAGCTGCTGGATGTCATAGAAATGCAAGCCGGTGGTTGGCTCGTCCAAAATGTACAGTGTTTTGCCGGTATCGCGCTTGGATAATTCTTTGGCTAGTTTTACCCGCTGTGCCTCGCCGCCCGACAAGGTTGTTGCGGATTGCCCAAGGCGAATATAGGAAAGGCCCACGTCGATCAGTGTTTGTAGCTTATTGGCGATGGCAGGTACTGGGTCAAAAAAAGCGCGAGCATCTTCTACGGTCATCTCCAGCACTTCATGGATGTTTTTGCCTTTGTACTTCACATCCAGGGTTTCGCGGTTGTAGCGTTTACCCTTGCAGACATCGCAGGGTACGTAAACATCGGGCAGAAAGTGCATTTCTACCTTGGTGACTCCATCGCCTTGACAGGCCTCGCATCGCCCGCCGCGTACGTTGAAACTGAAGCGACCCGGTTGATAGCCGCGCGAGCGGGATTCCTGCGTGCCGGCAAAGAGTTCACGGATGGGCGTGAATATGCCGGTGTAGGTCGCCGGGTTTGAGCGCGGGGTGCGGCCAATCGGGCTCTGGTCTATGTCCACACATTTATCGAACAGCTCCATACCTTCGATTTTGTCATAGGGAGCCGGGTCGAGCGTAGTAGCGCCATTCAGCGCAGTGGCGGCCAGTGGGTGCAGGGTGGCATTAATCAGTGTTGATTTGCCGGAACCAGACACGCCCGTTACGCAGGTCATCAAACCAACCGGAATTTCCAGCGTGACATTTTGCAGGTTGTTGCCTTTGGCGCCGATGAGACGCAGGGTGTTCTTGGGATCGAAGCTGTGGCGTTTAGCTGGCACAGCGATTTCGCGGCTGCCACTTAAGTACTGACCGGTGATGGATTCTTTGGTGGCCATAATCGCTTTGACGTTGCCTTGGGCGATGACCTGACCGCCATGCACACCGGCGCCTGGGCCTATGTCGATGACGTGATCGGCGAGGCGAATAGCGTCCTCGTCGTGCTCTACCACTATCACGGTATTACCTATATCGCGCAAGTGCGTCAGGGTTTTCAGCAGGCGTTCATTGTCGCGTTGGTGTAGGCCAATGGAGGGCTCATCCAGAATGTACATTACGCCTACCAAGCCGGCGCCGATTTGACTGGCAAGGCGAATTCGCTGGGCTTCGCCGCCCGATAGCGTCTCTGCGCTGCGGTTGAGTGTCAGGTAATTCAGGCCAACATCGACCAAAAATCGGAAGCGGTCGCGTAATTCTTTGAGAATCTTATCGGCGATACCGGCTTTGCGCCCGCTGAAGCTCAGCTGCATGTAGTAGTCATATGCATCGGCGACGGGCATTTCGGTAATCTTGGGTAATGGTCGCTCGTCGATAAACACGTTGCGCGCTTCCAGGCGCAACCTTGTGCCTTCGCAGTCAGGGCAGGGCTGGCTGGATAAAAATTTGTTCAGGTCTTCCCGTACTGAGTTGGATTCGGTGTCGCGGTAACGCCGCTCCATATTCGGCAGTACGCCCTCGAAACTATGGCTGCGCTTGTACACATCGCCGCGATCATTGATGTAATTAAACTCGATCACATCGTCACCCGAGCCGTACAGCACTGCTTCGCGCTGTTTGGCTTTGAGTTTTGACCAGGGGGTGTCCACAGCAAAGCCATAGTGTTTGGCCAACGAAGCAAGCATATGGAAGTAATAGACGTTGCGCTTATCCCAACCGCGAATGGCGCCTTCCGCCAAGCTCAGGCTGGGGTCTTGAATCACCTTGTCTTCATCAAAAAACTGGTGCACGCCCAAGCCATCGCAAGTGGGGCAGGCGCCCGCCGGGTTATTGAAGGAAAACAGGCGCGGCTCCAGCTCGGTCAGGCTGTAATCGCAAATCGGGCAGGCGTGTTTGGAGGAGAACAAACGATCCGGCGCCTCCCCATCCATATAGCTAATGCAGGCTATTCCCTCGGACAGCTTTAGCGCAGTTTCAAAGGATTCCGACAGTCGCAGTTTTAAATCCTCGCGCACTTTAAAACGGTCGATAACCACTTCTACCGTGTGCTTCTTTTTCTTATCGAGTTTGGGGGTATCGTCCAAATCGCACAAAACGCCGTTGATGCGAGCGCGGATAAAACCATCGCGCTTGAGCTGCTCAAAGATATGCAGGTGTTCACCTTTGCGATCCCTGACCACTGGCGCCAGCAGCATCAGCTTGGTGCCTTCGGGTAGGGCAAGGGTGGTATCCACCATTTCGCTGATGGTTTGCGCTGCCAGCGGAACCTTGTGCTCGGGGCAGCGCGCCTCGCCGACGCGCGCATAGAGCAGGCGCAGGTAGTCGTAAATTTCGGTGATGGTGCCCACCGTGGAGCGCGGGTTGTGTGAGGTTGATTTCTGTTCGATAGAAATTGCCGGGCTCAAGCCTTCGACATGATCCACATCTGGCTTTTCCATCATCGACAAAAATTGACGCGCGTAGGTAGATAACGATTCAACGTAGCGGCGCTGGCCTTCAGCGTAGAGCGTATCAAACGCCAGTGAGGACTTGCCTGAACCCGAGGGGCCAGTGATTACCACCAGCTTGTCGCGCGGAATATCCAGATCAATATTTTTCAGGTTATGGGTGCGCGCACCCCTCACGATAATTTTGTCCATGTACTGCGTCCACCCGGGCTTTTGACAAAAAGAAAAGGCGAGCTTATTTCGCCGAGGGGCGATTATACGTGAATGCCTGACTGACAGATGTCACCGATGTGGATTATTGAGGGAGGAGATAGTCAATCGTTCAATCCCGAATTGTGAGAATCTTTTGGGGATTGGTGGTCTGGCCTTGGCGCGAGTTGGTACACTGTTACCCCGTTAAAACCTCGCGAAACCTTAAATGCTATGCAAGATTCAGCCAGCTCCATTCAGTATTCTGCTCCTTTGCCCTTCGAGAAAAAGGTGGTTTGGTCGCTGGCGGCGCTTTACACCTTTCGCATGTTTGGTCTGTTTATGCTGCTGCCAGTGCTGGCGCTTTATGGCACTGAATATGCTCACCACAGTCCGTTTTTATTAGGCCTGGCTTTGGGAGCTTATGGTTTTAGTCAGGCGCTGCTGCAGATTCCTTTTGGGGTTTTGTCGGATCGTATTGGGCGCAAACCGCTGATCCTGACCGGTTTGATTATTTTTGTGCTGGGCAGTGTTGTTGCCGCGCTTGCTGAGTCGGTCTACGGGTTGATTCTTGGGCGCTTCCTGCAGGGCGGTGGTGCTATTTCGGCGGTAGTGATGGCATTGCTCACCGATCTGACCTCGGAAGAAAATCGCACCAAGGCCATGGCCACTATAGGCGCGTCTATTGGTGTCTCCTTTTCACTGGCGATGACTGCAGGCCCGCTGCTAGCTGCTTGGGGTGGTGTAGCCGCGATTTTTTGGCTGACCGCTCTATTGGGAGCGGTAGGTATTTATATCCTGTTAAAGTTGGTGCCGCAGGTGGCGCCCAGTGTTCGCCCCAAACGGGAAGCGGTTGCTGTGCCGGCGCTGCTGGGCGAAACCCTGTTGCATCCGCAATTGCTGCGGTTGAATGTAGGAATTTTTGTACTGCACTTTGTGCTCATGTCCAGTTTTGTTGTGTTGCCTCTGATGCTGCAAAACCAATTGGATATCCCCCGCAATTACCACGGGTTGATTTATTTTCCGCTACTCGCCTTTGCGTTTGTATTGATGTTGCCGTTTGTGATCATCGCCGAAAAACGCCGCAAGATTAAAAGCGTTTTTTTGTTGGCGGTGGTGCTGCTACTGCTCGCTGAGCTGGCGTTGATGTTAGTTGGCGCCAACCGGATCCTTGCGCTGTTGGTATTGTTTGTCTTTTTTATCGCCTTCAATGTGTTGGAAGCGACCCAGCCCTCCATGGTGAGCAAAATCGCCCCGGCGGGAGCCAAGGGCACGGCGACAGGTATTTACTCCACCTGCCAGGTGATGGGCGTATTTGGTGGCGGTGCACTGGGTGGATGGCTGTTACAAGAGCAGGGCGCTAACGCAGTTTTTTTGTTGAATGCGCTGTTAATTGTTATCTGGCTGGCGGTAGCCTGGTCGATGAAGCCGCCGCATTTTTTAGCCAGCGTGCTGATTCCCCTTGAAGGCAAAAGCGCGGGGCTTGCCAATCCCCGGATATTGCTGGAAAAGTTGCGCGCCGTAGATGGCGTCGCTGAGGCGGTGATAGTGGCTTCAGAAAATACTATTTACCTGAAAGTGGATCAGCGTCGCGTGGATAGGAAACAATTAGCTGCAATTGTGGACGGCAGCGCAGACGTGTAGAGTGACCGACGCCCCGAAGGGGCAATAACCCATAAACCTGAATGCCGCCCTGCATAACCACATAAGGCGGATACTCGGACAATCAAGAGGAATGCACCATGGCTCGCGGTATCAACAAAGTAATTCTTATCGGTAATATCGGGCAGGACCCGGAAGTGAAATACATGCCCTCCGGTGGCGCCGTTACCAACGTCAGCCTGGCAACCTCGGAAACCTGGAAGGACAAAAACACCGGTCAACCGCAAGAGCGCACCGAGTGGCACCGCGTGGTGTTTTTCAATCGCCTGGGTGAAATCGCCGGCGAGTACCTGAAAAAAGGCTCCAAAGTTTACATAGAAGGTTCACTGCGGACCCGCAAATGGCAGGCGCAAGATGGCAGTGATCGCTACACCACGGAAATTGTGGCCAGTGAAATGCAAATGCTTGATGGCCGCGGCGATGGTATGGGCAACAACATGGGCGCAGCGGGCATGGGTGCTGGCGCCATGGCGGGTGGCTTTGATCAGTCGCCCCAATACGCCAATCAACAGCCCAATAATCAGCAATTCAATCAATCTTATAACAACGCTCCAGCACAAAATGCCTACAACCAGGCCGCCCCGCGTCCGGCTGGTGCAAATCAGGGGGGCAATTTTGGTCAGCAGGGCAATCGTCCGGCGGCTCAACAAAACGTCCCTCCGCAACAGCCCGCCGGTTTTGACTCCTTCGATGACGATATCCCGTTTTAGCCACAGGCAGCTATTTTTGTTAGGCTTGGACAGGGCGCACTTATAACCGAGTGCGCCCTGTTTTGTATCAGCCCCGTATTATAAATCCCGGGCGAAAATAAAAATGAAAAGAGATTTCATCATGACGACATACCCTTCTCGTTTGTTAATCGCGTTATTCTCCAAGTTTCAGCTGCGCTATCGATGGCATTTGTCAGGCGCTGCTCTTGTGGTTTTTTCCCTGGCGCTTATGGCTCCCCATAGCATCGCACTCGATGCCTCAGCAACGGCAACTATTAAACTTTGGAATGGCAATAAAACGGCGTCGCGCCAGCAGTACGAGCGGGAGATACTAGAGCTGGCTTTAGCGGCTACCAGCCAGCGCAAGGGCGACTGGGTGCTGGTGGAAGATCTTACCGACTACCCCAGGGCGGAAGACGAAGCCAGCGTATTTCGTACTAAGGGTTTTGATATTTTTGGCACTGTGGCGGGCAATACTAAATTGGCTGGCGAGAAAAAAATTCTAGTGCCCCAGCCCTTGATGAAAGGCTTGCTAGGGCATCGCATTTTAATTATTCGCGCGGCCGACAAAGAAAAATTTGCGGCCATCAAAACGGCTAAACAATTGCAGCAACTCACTATGGGTATTCCTGCTACCTGGGCCGATGCTGAACTGTTTCGCCAAAATGGTTATCCGGTAGTGGAAAAGGGGAGTTTTGATGAGCTTTTTACCCGCCTGCAGAATAAAGAGTTTGATTACGTCACCTTCGGTGCAAATGAAGTAGCTGGCGTATTTAAGGAACGCGCTGCCCAAAGTGGTGAGTTGATGGTCGATCATTCACTGCTGGTTTATTACCCCTTTCCATTGGTTTTTTATGTTAATCCCAACAAACCTGATTTGGCACGGCGTGTGGAAAATGGCTTGAAAATTATTGCGGCCAACGGTGAGCTGGATGCGCTTTTTGATCGTTATTTTGGCAGAGACTTGGCGGCGATACAGCTTAATGCCAGAGCCAGAATTACCTTGAAAAACCCGATATTACCGCCGGAGATGGAGGGCTTTACCCCATCACTTTAAGCGCGTTGCTATACCTCTACTCGAGGCTGATGTAGTATCAGTCTCGTCAGTTGCAGTAAAAACAAGCGACTATCAAAACAACAACAAAAGTAAAACAACAACAAAAGAATCTCAGCGAGGGTCACCCAGTTGAAAGACGATAAACCCACATCCTTTGATATTGCCTATCGCGCAGGTGTATCACAGTCGACCGTATCGCGCGCCCTGCGCAATAGCCCCTTGGTCAACGAAGAAACGCGATTGAAGGTGCAACAAATCGCCCGCGAGCTGAATTACAAAGTGGATAAAAATGCGAGCAGCTTGCGCTCCCAGCAGACTAAAACCATTGCACTTTTATTGTGCGAACATCACGGTACTGGCAACTCACTCATCAACCCGTTTTTTCTTTCCATGCTCGGTAGCATCACCCGCGCCTCAGCCAATCGTGGGTTTGATTTATTAGTGTCATTCCAGCAGTTTAGTGAAGACTGGCATGCAGATTATGAAGATGCCAATCGTGCCGATGGCATTATCTTTTTGGGGTACGGTGATTACGAAACTTTTGTTAAAAAATTAACTTATCTCACCGAGGTGGGCGCCCATTTTATTACCTGGGGGCCTGTGCTTGAAGGGCAGCCCGGAGTATCCATTGGCTGCGACAATTTCAATAGCGCTTATTACGCAGCAAAACATTTGCTTGAGCTGGGGCGCAAAAATATCGCCTTCCTCGGCGATGTATCCGAACACAGTCCCGAGTTCGCCGACCGCTACCACGGCTTTTGTAAGGCGCTGCAGGAGGCTGGTATTGCGGTTGATCCCAAACTTCAGGTTGCTGCCGAAACCTCAGAGGCAGAAGGTTACAAAGCGACTATGAGTTTGCTGCAGCGCCGTGTGCCTTTTGATGCCGTATTTGGTGCGAGCGACCTAATTGCCATTGGCGCCATGACCGCATTGGAAGAGGCTGGGTTGCATGTCCCGCAAGATGTAGCCTTGATGGGCTTTGATGATATCCCTATGGCGGCATACACCCATCCGCCATTGACAACAGTTCAACAAGACACGCAATTGGCTGGTGAGTTGTTGGTGGAAAATCTCTTAAAGCTGGTCAGCGGTGAGCGTCCCGAATCCCTATTATTGCCCGCCAATTTAGTCGTGCGCGGTTCCTGTGGTGCCAAACCTTATAAAAAATAGCGCGAGTTTTTCGCGCTTCAGACCGCAGACAAACCCCACTTTTTTACGGTGGGGTTTGTCTGCGGTCTGAATCACCTTGGTGATGTGGTTGAGTCCGGTAAGCACTATCTCAATTCCTTAATTAGTTTTTATTTTGCAACAAAAAACCCGAACCATTTCTGATTCGGGTTTTTGGTTTCTCACATCGCGTTTACAATCTTAAACATTGTAAGTGGTCGATGCGGTGTTGCCGCCGCGGCCGGTCCAGTTGGTGTGGAAGAATTCACCGCGTGGTTTGTCGGTGCGCTCGTAGGTGTGCGCGCCGAAGTAGTCGCGCTGGGCTTGCAGCAGGTTGGCGGGCAAGCGGGCAGTGCGGTAGCCGTCGAAGTAGGTCAGGGCTGAAGTGATGGTTGGCGCGGGGATGCCGTTCACAATCGCCGCAGCAGCCACACGACGCCAGCCAGCTTGGGCGGCATCTACAGTCTTGGCGAAGTAATCATCCAACAGCAGGTTTTTCAATTCAGGATTCTTGTCGAACGCTTCTTTGATATTGCCAAGGAAAGATGAACGAATAATACAGCCGCCGCGCCACATTAATGCGATGCCGCCGTAGTTCAGGTTCCAGCCGTATTCTTTGGCCGCTTCACGCATCAACAAATAGCCTTGTGCGTAAGAAATAATTTTTGATGCAAATACGGCGTTGCGCAGGTCATCGATAAAGGCTTTTTTATCGCCGGTGAAATTCACCGCTGGGCCTTTAATCACTTTAGCTGCTTCAACACGTTCCGCTTTTTGCGATGACAAGCAGCGCGCAAACACCGCTTCGGAAATCAGGGTAAGAGGTACACCCAAATCCAACGCAATTACGCCAGTCCACTTGCCAGTACCTTTTTGACCAGCGGTGTCGAGGATTTTCTCAACCAGTGGTTCGCCGTCAGTGTCTTTGTACGCAAGGATATCGCGGGTAATTTCGATCAGGTAAGAATCGAGTTCGCCTTTATTCCACTCGGCAAATACTTCATGCATTTCGTCTGCAGTCAGGCCAACCACTTCTTTGAGCAGTTGGTAGGCTTCACAGATCAATTGCATATCGCCGTATTCGATACCGTTGTGCACCATCTTCACAAAATGGCCAGCGCCGTTTTCACCAACCCAGTCGCAGCAAGGTGAGCCGTCATCTACTTTGGCGGAGATGCTTTGGAAAATATCTTTTACAAATGGCCAGGCTTCGGGTGAACCGCCGGGCATAATGGACGGGCCAGTCAATGCGCCTTCTTCACCACCGGAAACGCCGGTGCCAATAAAACGCAAGCCTTTGCTCGCGAGGTACGCAGTGCGACGGTCGGTATCGGGGAAGTGAGTGTTGCCGCCATCGATAATGATGTCGCCAGCCTCCAGATGAGGAATCAATTGTTCAATAAAGTCATCTACTGCTTTACCGGCTTTTACCATCAGCATAACTTTGCGTGGTTTGGCGAGTGACGCTACCAGCTCTTCAATGGAACGAGCGCCGCGAATGGTTTTGCCAGCGGCACGGCCAGCAATAAAGCTGTCTACTTTTTCTACGGAGCGGTTGTAAGCGGTAACTGTATAGCCTTTGCTAGCCATGTTCAGGATGAGGTTTTCGCCCATCACGGCCAAGCCAACCAAGCCTATATCGGAAAGTGGTTTCATAGTAGTAATAGCCTATCGTTGTGGTTGATGTCCTACTCGGGAGAACATCAGGACAGTTCCGGCAGAAAGTCACCAGGCTGCGGTCCTGAGGTGTTCAGGGAGCAGTGATTGACCGATTTTAATCCTAAGTAGTGCAGTTCTTTGATGCTTGGTCTGTCCAGCTTGCCGCACTTTTTTGAAGGGTGCGTATTATTCCTGTTTGCGGCGCAAAAAAATAGCCGAGTCACCCATGGTTCAGGCTATTTTGGTGATTGTTTTAGCTAATTGTTTGGTGTGGATGCTTGATTTTCCGCTTGCGTCGCCGCTCCGGCATGGCCTGTTGTGCCAGCGCCCAGTCGATATGTTCTTGCACCAGTGGTGAGGCGGTTGGGCGTTTATGTTGAAGCGCCGCGATAATATTTGTATCGCTCGGTGCATTGCCCAAACCTACAGCAATATTGCGCAACCATCCTTCATAGCCCACGCGGCGAATGGCCGAGCCTTCGGTTCTGGCTAAAAACTCTTCTTCTGTCCAATTAAACAGATTGACCAAATCGCTATCGGCCAAACCGTGGCGCGGTAAAAAATCCGTCTCACCGGTGAATTGCGCGTATTTATTCCAGGGGCAAATCGCCTGGCAGTCATCGCAACCGAAGATGCGATTGCCAATAGGTTCGCGGAATTCTTCAGGAATAGAACCTTTGTTCTCGATGGTGAGGTAGGAAATGCAGCGACGCGCATCCAGTTCGTAAGGGCGAGGGAAGGCGTCAGTGGGACAGACTTTGAGGCAGGCGGTGCAATCGCCGCATTGGTTGGGTTGCCGGGGTTCATCCACGGGCAGGGGGATAAAGGTGTAGATCTCGCCTAGAAAAAACCAGCTGCCGGCTTGGCTATTGATGATCAGTGTGTGTTTGCCTGTCCAGCCCAGTCCTGCTTTTTCAGCGAGCGGGCGCTCCATGACCGGGGCGCTATCCACAAAGGCGCGGTTTTGACCTTTGAGTGGGTAGTCGTCTGGTAGGGCATCGTCAATTTTTTGCGCAAGTAGGCTCAGGCGTTTGCGGATCAGCTTGTGATAATCGCGCCCCAGGGTGTAGCGGGAAATATAGGCTTTGGTTGGGTCCTTGAGGATTTTGATTTGCTGCGTATCGCCCGGCAGATAATCCATACGTACCGAAATCACCCGCACTGTGCCGGGTAACAATTCCGCCGGACGCGAGCGTTTATTACCGTGTGCGGCGAGCCATTCCATGCTGCCCTGATAACCCTTGGCCAACCATTGCTGTAATTTGATCTCGGCGTCTTGCAGGTTGATATCGGTAATGCCCAGCTGCTGAAAACCCAGCTCGCGGCCCCAGAGTTTGATGTTGCTGGCAAGCTGATGCAGATCGAGATTGTGGGGCATGGCGGTGGCTATCACTGGGCAAAGATAAGTTGCGTTATTTTGCCTGAAATCAGGCGCCGTTACATTTTTAAACAGTTGAGTTGGCCGGTGTTCAGGCTCAGCCGCTATAGTGCAACGGCAATACATTATTTGGTCGGTTAGCTAATTGGGTTGGTTAAAAAAGGAGTCACTTATGAGCGTAAATTATTCTGCTGGCGTTTGGATGCTACTGGGTGCGGTTGCACTCTTCTGTGCCAATGTCGGAGCAACACCACTGCCACAACAACCGCATGTGTACGTTGAAGGCGCGGCCGAGCTGGAGATCGAGCCGGATGTGATGGTCTTTACCCTGAGTATCCAAACGGTGGATCTGGATCTGGCTAAAGCCAAGGCCGATGTGGATGCGCGTTCGCGTTTATTGATCGACACCATAAAAAAGCTTGGCATCAAAACAAATGATATTGCGACAACGGCATTAAATATTCGCCCGGAATATGATTACAAGGAAAACCAACGGGTATTAACTGGCAATCATGTGTCGCGCCAAGTGGATATCAATTTGCGCGATTTGAAAAAATACCCGGAGATGATGAAAGCGTTGGTTGATGCCAAAATTTCAGAAACGATTAATACCCAATTAACCCTGAGCGATAAAAAAACGGCAGAAGAAAAAGTGCAGACGGCAGCTATCAATGATGCCAAGGCGCGCGCCGGCCGTTTGGCAAAAGCGCAGGGGCGTGAAGTTGGAGATGCCTGGTCGATCTCTGAATTTAACAATCGCGGTAATGAGCGCTGGGAGTTACGCCCGAACCGCGAATTGATGGGCAGCTCACCATCAATGAAGACAGATGCTATGGCATTACAGCGCGTCGCTAATGAGCCATTTGAACCGGGAGTGATGAAGATCAGCGCCCAGGTTTATGTGGTCTATTTGCTGAAATAGCCTTTCAGGGCGAAAATTGGTTATAAAAAATGGCAGCAGATCCGCTGCCATTTTTTTTGCATTCGTTTTCATTGGGTTTTACAGTGTTTTTTTGCGCTGAATGCCACATCGCTCTCTATACTCAAACAGCTATAGCCCCGTAGTTTCAGCAATAAATCACATAAAAGCTGAAACCTAGATTCCCTGTTTGAGGTCATTATGTTCGCAACTTGCTCTCGTTTCCGCCGAAAAACATTGGTTTGCTGCCTGATGTTGTTTATGTTTCTCGCTATAGGCGCCAATGCCCAAACCAGCAAACGCATAGTGATTATGCCGGCGTTTACGGATATAGATAACTACTCGGTAAGGATGCTGAAGCTTTCGCTCGCTCGCGCATCCACTAAATATGAAATTGTCGAGGACACCGCCAGTGGCCAGCGCACCCAGGGGCGCTACATAGAGGATTTGCGCACCGGACGTATCGATGTGATGTGGGCCGCCTCCGACGCCAGTATCGAAGCCCTGGTTCCGCCGGTGCGCATTCCGCTGTTGAAAGGTTTGTTGGGGCACAGGATTTTTTTGATCCACAAAAATAGCCAACATAAGTTTGATGCTATCAATACCCTGGAAGATCTGAAAAAAATAAAGTTTGGTCAGGGGGCTACCTGGGCCGACACCAACATTTTGGAAAGCAACGGACTCACTGTTGTTAAAACACAAAAATATGAAAATCTTTTCCATATGTTGGATGGTGGTCGGTTTGATGCCTTCCCGCGTGGCGTGCAAGAGCCTTGGGGCGAAGTGAATAAAATTCCCGGCTTGGAATTGGCGATAGAAAAACGTTTAATGCTGGTTTACAAAATGCCATTTTATATTTTTGTCGCTCCCGATAACCCCTCCTTGGCTCGCGATATCGAAAGCGGATTCAATTCGATGATTGCTGATGGCACTTTCGATCATGAGTTTTTAAATGATCCTTCCATTAAAAAAGTAATCGACTTGGCCGATCTTAAAAATCGTAAAGTATTTTATTTGGACAATCCCGCCTTACCCAAGGAGACACCGGTGAATCGGCCGGAGTTGTGGCTGGATATTAATAATTTATAACTTACAGATGCTGCTGGCTTGCAAGTTGAAATTACAGGCCAGAAGCTGCGGGCATGCATAACTGGAGGATATTGGAACATTTGTCCAATATCCTTGTTGAAAAATATCTATCTCGGAATCCAGTGCCATACAATCGATCCGTGTCGGTCGCTTTTGCTGATGCCTGGCCACACCAATGCTGATGACGCCCTCTGCTTCAGAGGGCAGTGTTGGTATATCCCCCGCTGCGCCGAACAGTAGGCAGTTGTTGGCGCGTGCTCTATCAACTGCTGCTTGTACTCGCGCCTGCCAATAAAAATTATCGCAACCCAAGCTCATGTTGATTGCATCCACTTGGCATTCACCGCTCAGCCAGTCTATAGCCTCGGTGAGACAAATTGCCGAGCCACTCATATTGTCATTCAAAATCTTGGCGATGTAGTAAATAACGGGAAGCTGTAATTCGCGATGCAAAATACTGACTACCGCAGTGCCATGACCTGTTGCGTCGTCTATTTCCAGTGTTTGTGTGCCGGCTAACCAGGCGCTAAGGTCACTGGTATCGTAGCGCTGGATTGTCAGACGCTTTGCTTGCCAATCGATATCGAAGCGAGCTGCTGCTGCAACAGTTGCGTCTGTGTGTTGTAAAAATTCTTTGGTAATACCGCTATCGATGATGCCAATTTTGAGTGGCAACTGGGTCGCTTGATAGGGAGCGTAATTCATGGGCGGCCGACTATTCTGTGATTGGCAATCGAGCGCTAAACCATTCACAAAACCGCTGCCAGGCAGTGGAGGTCTCAGTAATTACCAAGAGCTTTTTTATGTGTGGCTGAGATGTGGGGCTGGCCAATACCGCGCGATAAAGCGGCTGATTGAACGATCTTGTCGGCAGCCCGTTATGCTCAGTTAATGGTATGGCATGGACGTCACGACTGGTGCGGGTGAAGGTTGATGGATTTTCAAATTCGATACGTAAGTGAATAGCTTGATCCTTGCGCGCAGGGACAGCTTGTGTCGGTGAGAGGGTAATGCAAAGCATCTCACTTTGTTCCGGCAAGCAACGGCTTTGTTCAATAAGTGCGGCGCTGAGGCTCTGCTCGACCTGAGTGTTGCTGGCTAGCATCCACATCAGGCATCCCGGCAGTATCACAATTATTACGAGTGTCCAGACTAAATGGCGATTAAAAAAAACGCCCCAATGCGCTGGCTCAGTTAAGTGGGGCAGCTGATGCTGCCGGATGAGTTGATCTTCCATGAGAATTTTTTCAATGGGTGTCTTGCTCATGCTGTGGGCTCAGGCGTGTTGGTGAGTCGCGATGGTGATTGCTCCAGCGGAGAATGTGTTGGCCTTGCCAAGCGCCCGTTTTCAATATGGATGCATCTATCCATAAGCTGGGCAATTGCCTGGTTGTGGGTAATCATGATCAAGCTGGTGCCGGTGTTGCGCAGATGGTTGATCAGGCGTTGGATCACCTGTTTCTCTGTGCCTTCGTCGAGGTGTGCGGTAGCTTCATCCAAAAATAAATAGGGCGATTGACGCAAGAGTGCCCGCGCCAGCGCGATGCGTTGGCGTTGGCCACCGGAGAAAGTGACTCCGCGTTCGTTGACGGCGGTATCCAGCCCGGCGGTCAGATTGCTAATGATGTCGTCCAAGCCGCAGATGTGAATTACCTGCTGCAGATCTGCGCGGTCTTTGCTGTTATCCCAATGCTTGTGTGTACCCAAATATAAGTTATCGCGCAGGCTACCGTTAAAAAGTTCTACATCTTGCGAGACAACGGCAATTTGTCTGCGCCAATGGTGTAATGGAATGTCTTCGAGTCTTTTATTGTTAATAGTGATCTCGCCCTGATAATCGCATTCGATACGGGTTAGCAAGCGCAGCAGGCTGGATTTACCTGAACCATTGGTGCCACTGATTGCAAGTAATTCGCCTGCAGATACTTCCAGTGAAATCTTTTGCAACACCGGTTCATCCTGCTTGTAAGCAAAAGACACATTGTGAAAGCGAATTGTGCCGGGGGTATTGGCCGCAGTTAATATTGCTGCGGGATCGCTTGCCTCTAGGCTATTTTGTTCAGGTGCTACATCCAAATATTCAAAAATGCGTTTGAGATGTACAGCCCAATGCTGGAATTGACTAAAAAATCCAATAATGTCGGTAGCAGGGTAGCGCAGATATCCAATGTAAGCGGTGAAGGCGACAAAATCGCCCAAGCTAATTTCGCCGCGCATGACATAGTGCCAACCAAACCAGGTGAAAATAGCCAGCGCAAGAATATTCACTAACTTTTCAGTGAGCCGCAACAGCGCACTAATACCTTGGGCGCGCAAGTGGGCTTGCAGAATCCGGGTGAGCTGCCGTGAGGTTGTTTGATAATTATCAGTTTCGAGTTGCAGCAATTTTATGGTGGCGATTTGATTAAGCATCTGCATCTGGTTTGCTTCCAAATCGGCGTGGGACTCCACCACGTGACGCCAGGTGTTGTGCAGTTTGTTGCTACTCCAATAAACAATCGCAGCACTGATTGGCAGTGTTAATAGCGCGATTAACGCTAGCTGCCAGTGCAGCCAAAATAAAAAGGGTGGGATAATCAGTAGGTAAATGCCTTGTCCAACCGTGATATTTAAAAAGCTGTGTACGCTTTCCAAGGCTTGTTTTAAATCTTGAAAGCGGCTGGATATTTCACCGGTCTGGCGCTGATAAAAAAAACGATAAGGCAGATGTTGTATGTGATTGAAAAAGAGCAGGTGAAACGCACTTTCCAGTTTAATGCTCAGGTAATTTGAGTAGTAAGTAAGCGTTGCTTCAGCCAAGGCCGATGCAACTGAAAAGCTGAAAATGCCTATCACCAACAGTGTCATCAGTGAGTAGTTGTAGTCTGCACCTGCCTGATCAAATAAAAGTTTGGTGAAATAAGGAGGTGCCAAGGTTAACAGGCCGATTAAGGGTGCAGCTATAACACCCTTGAGCATAGCTTTTTGGTAAGGTTTGATGAGTACGAGCAGCCGTAAAAAGAGCTTTAACCCCGAGTCTTTTTTGGATTGCTCATTCATGTTCTTTAATCAGCCCGGTTATTTGTGCTGCCAAGGCATCGGTTTCAGCGGGAATTACATAAAGCGGCAAATCAAATTTTTCCTTCATACGTTTTTTGGCTGTTGTAATTACCTCTTCATCCACTGCAGAAAAATAAGTATCTGTCCAGCGGCTGCCATGCATTTTTCTTCCCTCCATCATGGCTAGCGCGATTACCTGGGTTGTGATTTTGTGTGCGGCAGCCAGTTCATCAATGTAAGCAATGGACTCCTCAACTAACTTGACTGGTGTATCTACCGCGACTGTCAGCACTAGATATCGGGGAAGAAAAGTATTGAAAATAAATGTAGATGCATTTTGCTCTCTGGGTAAATCCGGCATGGTAAAAATAATAGAGTTTTGGCCGCCAGTAATAACCAGGTCGTGATTCGCTGCAAGTTGTTTGATTTGGCTGGTTTCATAATCAAATCTATCCTGCTCGCTTAATCCGTTATAGCTACGTGAATACCCAATGTCAGCACCCAGCAGCGTTCCGGTTGGTTCAGTGGCCCAATGCGCAACTCGCAAGTGTTTTTTTAATGCCTCACGCAAATAGAGTTGAGTGGTAAATTTCCCCTGTACAGTATCGGTGCCAAATACCGCCAGTATATTTTCCGCGCGGGGTTCTCCCGCCGGGTTTACCGGTGTATGCGCCACTGTGTCATCGGGCGATAATCCGATGCAATAAAAGTGGCTCGCATCCACATTCAGCTGCGGGAAAACATCGAACTCAAGAATGTCATCATAAAGTGATACAACTGGCATTTTTTCTGCAACTGCACGGCGCATTAACGCTTTAACAAAAGGAATTTCTGTTTCATAGTTAATGGCGCAAGTGAGAATAATGGCATCGAAATTCCAGTTATCGATTTTGTTAATGTTGCTAATGACGGGAATGTTGCTGGATTCGCTTTGAATATATTCGCTGGCATCGTCCAATGCGATAGCTTCATCAAACACGACACTCAGCTGGTAGGGCGATAGCTCTTTAAAACGCAACAGGCTAAAAAATTCCTTGTTGTATTTGAAGACGGCAACAGTTTTTCCAGCGAGTAATTTTTGTAGTTGCTGATGTTGGTGAATAACCTTGCTGCTGATCGTTTTATCTTGGCGGCGTGGAATGACGTCTTTTTTGCCCCATATTTTCTTGAGTTTCTCATAAAGCGTTGATTGATTGTATTTGGGTTTCATTTTTAATTGATTCACTACATACAGCGGTATTCCAAAATGCGGTGTAGTAAATTTATGGGTGCTGCTGCCTCCATCGAGGCGGAATTGATAGTGTGAATCCGGCATCATCATAAAAAATTGATGATAAATGTGTAGCCCGCAAAACTCTGTGTAATTTGGCTCTATGCTTATTTGTTGCTGGATTTGATCAGAGTTGTGTAATGTTTTTTCAATCAAGAACTGTGGTGCAGTTTGCGGCTTGATGGGGGTGACGTAAATAAAAAGTGTCTTGAATGGATCTACCGGATAAGTGCAAAGCAGCTCAGGTTGTAATTGGGGCAGGTGCTGAACGACTGCTCGATATTGCTCGGCAAAAACCTGGCTCACTAATTCACGCTGGGTTTTGTCTGGATAAATAAACATTAAATCGCTGCCTGCGAGTTTTTCATATGCGCGAATCGCGTTTTTATGTTTATCCAGATCGATATTGGCCTCAACAAACTTAATGACGGCTAACATCCAACAGTTGATTGGCTTTAACCAGTGTTCGCTGTAAAAATCTGTTCCCCAAGTCGAATAAAACAGATTGGGAACTTCAGGGTATTTATTCATGGTGAGGATCTTATTCGTCGTTAATTTTATAGTTTAATAAATGTTGCAACCAATCCACGCCTTCATGCCACCAGTGGCCAAATAGTTCAGTATCAAAGGCCAAAACAAAATTGGATCGGTCGTAAGTAAAGTCGCGTTTTTGATCAAGGATTTCGATAAATCGTGGCACGTCTTCCCGCAGCTGTTGCTGTGCAGATTCAAGGTTGTAGAGATTCTTTTCGCCAAGCGGAACCTGATGCCCGGTGCCAGCAAAGTATTTGAGGCCGGTCCAGATTCCACCTTGCTCTGCCTTGGGTAGGTTTAGCCCAAGGTCAGTAAAATATTGCGGCTTCACGTCTTTACCCATATCCCGATAAAATTCCCGGTATATCGGATTTGCAGGGAGCGTATCGAGTTCTGATTTCCAGATGTGCATGGCAATTCGATAATCATGAACGAGTAATTCCAAATCTTTATGTTGGTAATGTCCGCTCTTGATGTCGGTGTGATGTACGCCGATGCAGTGTGGAGTTACTGCGATTTTTCTAACCCCTGCATCAATAAAAATATCTTCCAGCCCGGGACTAAATGCACACTCTGGCAACCAGAATCCTGACGGTTTTTGTGCAAAATGCTCCTCGAATAATTCAATGCCGCGCCGAATAAAGTGCGTACTGCTGACATCATTAAAAAATGGCAGGAAGTTATGGTTGGGTGATGAAGTCCAGAGTTCGATATGATCCGGTTTTTGTATGGCTACGCGTTTTATTTCCTGAAGTAAATCATGACTTCGCATAAATTCAATGGCATTGTTTATGCGAATTAAATAATGAGCTGCGGTGGTCTCGATCAATCTTAATTGAGTGCTAGTAAAATGCTTTGGGTGGTGTTCGTATCGATCATACAGCGCCCCATTTTTTGCTCGTTCCAGTTCGAAAAAAACTATTTTTTGCATGATGTCCAGGTATTCCAAATAGCGTGGTTTGCATTTGGATAGCTGTTCCATCAAGCAAGGCGTTAGCGAAAATATAATTTTCTTTCCTTGAGTGTTATCTGGTTTCCAGGCGCCCAGGGCGTTGATGAGTGGGATGTATGTTTCCGTTATGGCTTCAAATAGCCAATTCTCCGGCTCATCAAAAATGCGATCTCCACCCAACACATAAGGCATGTGAGTATTGAGTATGATAGTGATATTTTTATTCATTATGTAATCCAGAGGACTTGTGCGCGGGAGCTTTCTCTTTCAAGAAAACTCCCGCGCAAAGGGAGTTACTACTTTGGAAGATCTTCGGTTGGGATGCCGCCACAATCTTCAAAGCGTGCGCTGGAGTTATACCAGGCTGAACCGCCCCAGCAGCAATGGCCTATTACATCATCATGACCATTTACTTCTTCAATCAGACCAGCGATATCTTGGCTTGTGTATTTCATTTTCAGTTCCTTTTTTTGATTAAATTAATGTTGGTTTTTCTCGAAAAGAGAGGAAATAAATGCGCATGCCGTCATTAATCTCAATGCGAGCTGCGCGATCTTGCGTACATTCCTTTATAAAAAGCATCCTTGTTGTATGATTTTTTTGGGGGCGGAGATGAAATGATTGAATGATGCTATGAGCGTGTTTTTATGTGAGCTGCCACAGTTGCTCGTGATTATTTTTGATGTGAGTGATCTTAAAGGGCGTGAGCCTGCAGCTTCAAAGCACTACATACGTATTCATGATGAAAGGTGCGCCATAATCTCGATTGGCGCACAAAGGAAGAGCGTGGAGGGGTGAATGAAGGGGTTTAGTTGTCTGCTGTACAGCAGTGCGCAATAAATTCTTTCCAGTGCAAAATGTCGGTGCCTTCAGAATCAAACAAGCTCAGGCCAATTAAATAATCGCTGCTTGTTTCGTAGGGGCGACACCATTTAACTTCAGCAACCAGCAAAAACTGTTGATCGCTCACTGCATCGCGAATGCAGCAGCGCAGGATGTTATTAGTGGGTATAGCGCTTGGTGCTATGGCGCGCAGTCCATTGGCTGAGATATCCAGGCTGCTACTGATTACCAGCGTTGGCTCTTCGTCTGCCGAGCTGTCCAGTTCAATAATCACCGTGAGTTGATTGTTCAGGCGATATTCCTGCCGTTGCTCCATCGCTGTAGCCGCTTTTTGTGTTTCATTATTGTTCATGGCTTGGTCCTGATTTTCGCAGGTATTAATTAACATCGCGACGTAGGCCGCGAATGACTTTGGCAAGTTGCTCTTCAAAATTATCGCCGTTGCGCAACAGGGTTAATTCACCGCTGGTCAATTGTTGTATCAATTGCTCGCGGGTGAGTTCCGCCAGTTTGCGACCGACTTGATCCGCAAAAATATATTTTCCTGTGGCGCCAATAATGACAGCCAATTTTGCCCTTAGGCCGGGCGGCTGGGTACTGCTATTAAACTCCAGCCAGGCACCTACTTGTAAATGGTTAACTGCAGCGATTGCTGCCTGCGCGCGTTGCTGCTGTTCTGCCGCTGCTTTGGCGGCCTGTTCGCGGATCTGGCGTTCGCGTTCAGCGGCTTGCTCGGCAGCGCGGCGCGTTTGTTCGGCGGCCAGTGCTCGCGCTTCTTCCATGGCTTTGTGAGCTGCTGCTTTGCGCGCTTGCAATTCGGCTTGCAAACGCGCCTGTTCCGCTTGTCGCTCGCGTTCGGCGGCATCCATCAAGGCTTGTTGCTCGGCCATAAAAGCGCGCACCAGCGCCTCGGCTTTTTGTTTCTGCTGCAAAAGTTTGGCGGTGACCGCTTGATTGGCTTGTTCAATCAAGGGGGTCAGTTGTTGTTCGATGATCAGTGCGAGCGGTGGACGTACCAGTGGCTGTGCCAGTGCGGTGGAGAGGCAGAGCGCAAACTCTTTGGCAGTTTTGCTCATGACTTTGCGGCCGGCATGATCAACAAACAAGAGTTGGTCGATGCTCGCATCCTTCAAGGCCAGTTTGCAGCGGATGCCTTCCTGCTGATCGCCGCGCATGATGATCCAGTCCCCCGGCTGGATAGCGTCGGTGGCTTGTACCAGCGCTTGCGGCAGCTGGGTGTTGGCCAGTGCTTGGCCCTGAGGCGGCGGCAGTGGGGGAAAGAGGGCAATTTCCTGGGGGTGCTTTTGAATCGCCAACATCAGGCTGTGGCTGCAGTTATCAACCAATTGCTGATAGGCCGGATGGTTGCTGGTGGGTTGGCTCAAGCTGCGCTCCAGCTCTGTGAGCAGCGCGGGAATTTGGCTGTAGAGCTGTTGATCATCAACTTTGATGGCATCCAGCGCAAATACTTGCCCCAGAAGCGGCAGCATCCGCTGCCAGTGCAGCCAGAGGGGGAGTGTGTCCAGTTCGGCTGCGGGAGTATTTGAGGCCCAGTACTGCAGCTCACTTTTGAGGTTGGTGGCAATTGCTGTGTGCAGTTCCAGGGGTAGGGGGCGCTGGGCGAGATATTTGTTGAGCAGGTTGATCACTCTGGCCTGCGCGGACGCCAGCTTGTGGCTGCTCAGCTCGGTTTCACACAGGCGGCTTTCCAGCATTGCTGCACGTTTTTCTTCGGTGCCGAGCCAGCCAAAAAACTCTTCAATGATGGGTGCTTGACTGCCCGCTACGTTGTCCGGTGGTGCCGCGGTCAGGGCGGCCAGTAGTGCTGAGATCTTGTCGTAAAACTGTTGCGCCTGTTTACCTTCACGGGCGTACCAGTGACTCGCTGCCGGCAGCAATCGGTCAAACAACTGTCGCAATGGGTGACTGGGCTGGCTATAAAAATGGTCGTCGAGTGCTATGCCTTGCACCCAGTGCGGCTCCATGCGGGTGAACAGGGGAAGCAATTGCATGTCCAGTTGTGGGCGCGCAATCAACTGGCGATACACCCGAGCTGCCAGCTGCTGGCGCAGATCTTCCGGGCGCTGGTTGGTTGCCGCAGAGAGGCAGGTAAGGGCATCACACAATTGGCTGGTGTTGCCGGCCAATATTGCCGGTAGTTCAAAACTGGGCATGGTTGGTATATCAATCTGGCAATTTTAGGGTTGGGTGCGGCCCTCAATATAGCTAATTCACGGCGGCTCTGCCTTAACCACTATAGGGCAACCTGCGTATAATCGCGCCTTGTTACTGCGATTAGTCATCCAATCCCCAGCTGTTCAGGCCAATGCTTTCATGAAAATTACCGCCAGTTCGCCCCTGCTTTATACCGCCGCTGAAACCTATGCTCTGGATGCTGCTGCCATTGCCAGTGGCATTCCCTCCATTCAATTGATGAAACGTGCCGGGCGTGCGGCTTACGATCTGTTAGTAGAGCGCTTTCCTGTGCCCGAGCGCATCACGGTTTACTGCGGGGCGGGCAAAAATGGAGGCGATGGTTATATTCTCGCCGCCCTGGCGGCCCAGCGTTTGGTGCCGGTGGTGGCAATTCAGCTGACGCCGGCAGATGCATTAACCGGAGAGGCGCGACAGGCCTATGAGTACGCCCTGCAGGAGGGTGTAGCGATGCAGTCGTTTGCGGCGGCGAATGTGCCAGTTGATGGGGTTATTGTGGATGCGCTGCTGGGAATTGGTTTGCGCGATGCCCCGCGCACTGATTTTGCCGCGGCCATAAGCCAAATTAATCGCAGTGGCCTACCTGTGCTTGCACTGGATATTCCCTCCGGGCTCAACGCAGATACTGGTGCGGTCGCCGGTGAGGTGGTACAGGCGAGCCTGACGTTGAGTTTTATTGCCATCAAACGCGGCCTGCTCACCGGGCGCGGCCCAGCGGTTTGTGGTGAGTTGGTGCTTGCTAACCTGGGTGTGCCTGAAGCCGCTTACGCTGCGGTATCACCCAAGGCGGAGCGCTTGCAATTATCGCTGTTGCAGGGGCTTTTGGCGCCCCGTGTGGCCGATGCACACAAGGGCGATTTTGGCCATGTCATGGTCATTGGTGGCGATACCGGTTATGGCGGCGCAGCACTGATGGCGGCTGAGGCGGCTGCGCGTTCCGGTGCGGGCTTGGTCAGTATCGCCACTCGCCCCGAACATATTCCCGCCATCCTCGCTCGCCGCCCGGAAATTATGGCTTGTGGGGTGGTATCCGGGCAGGAACTTGAGCCATTGCTTGCTCGTCCTACTTTGTTAGTTGTCGGCCCAGGTCTCGGGCGTTCGCCCTGGTCCGAGCAGATGCTGCAGCAGGCGGTAAAAAGCGGTCTGCCGTTAGTGTTGGATGCTGATGCTCTGAATATTCTGGCGGCGGGCAGAGTGATTCCGTCCGCCCGTCAGCGCAATGAACGGAGCACTCCCTGGCTGTTGACTCCGCACCCGGCGGAAGCCGCGCGTTTACTGGGTATCACAACGGCCGAAGTGCAGGCCGACCGATTTGCCGCAGTACAGGCGCTGCAAAGCCGCTACAACGCTACGGTGATTCTCAAGGGGGCTGGCAGTCTGGTGGCTGCATCCGGCGCTAATATATCGGTCGTGACTGATGGCAATCCGGGCATGGCGACCGGCGGTATGGGCGATGTACTTTGCGGTATTTTGGGAGCGCTGGCAGCTCAGGGGTTATCCCAGCCTGATGCGGCTCGCCTGGGTGCAGTGATCCATGCCTGTGCAGCTGATTTGGCGGCGGAAGATGTCGGTCAGCGCAGTTTACTGGCGACGGATTTGATCCCCTATTTGGGCGAGCTGCTCTGAGGTCGACTATGGATACTCTGGTGCGGTTCATCGATAGCGAAGCGGCTATGGTCGCGTTTGGCGAGTGTCTGGGCCGGGCTTTTGCTGCCTATCAGGGGCCTTTGACTGTTCATCTGCTGGGCAATCTGGGGGCGGGTAAAACCACTCTGACACGAGGAATTTTGCGCGCTTTTGGCCATCAAGGTGCGGTCAAAAGCCCAACTTACACTCTGGTTGAGGTATACGAGTTTGGCGCGCGCCGTGTCTACCACTTTGATTTGTATCGTTTGGGCGACCCGGAAGAGCTGGAGTACATGGGGATCCGCGACTATTTCGATGACCGGAATCTCTGCCTGATCGAATGGCCTGCGCGCGGGGAAGGTGTGTTACCGGCGCCGGATTTGTTGATAAATATTCACCCTGAGGGCGAGGGGCGCCGTCTGGAGTTGATCGCCGCTGCGCCGGTCAATACCTTGCTGGCGAGTTGTTAGCCATTTTTGTTAGGGGTGCTCATGCTTTTGCGGTAGAGTGCCCGCCATTGGCTGTGGCACAAAATCTTGCCTGCCGTCACATTTTTACCAAATAATATTTCATGAGTAGCATGGTTTTGAGATCGCCTATGTCATTGGTTCGCTGGCTGAAATGGGTTTGCTGTCTGGGGGTACTACTTGCGCCTCTGGCTTTTGCGGCGAAAGTGGATGGTGTGCGCGTGTGGCGTGCGCCGGATCACACGCGCATCGTGCTGGATCTGGATGCGCCCGTGCAGCACAGCCTGACGCTCGCGGCTAACCCTGAGCGCATTATTGTCGATGTTCCCAAAACCAGCCTCAAAGCCCCGCTGGGCCAGTTGCCTTTGGCGGATACGCCGGTGTTGGCGGTGCGCTCTTCGATGCAAACCAATGGCGATCTCCGCCTGGTGTTTGATTTAAAGAGCAAAGTGGCGCCCAATAGCTTTTTGCTCAAGGCTCACGGTGGTATGCATGACCGTTTGGTGATAGACCTTTACGATGAAACGCCTGCTACTACAACGGCAGCAACCCAATCGCCTCAAAATACAGCCAGTGCTCCCGCCCCAAATACTGCTCCGGCCACTAACATCGCAACCAGTGCCTCCACGCCAGTCAGTGCAGCGACCAAGCCTGTGACAAAACCAGCGCCACAAGCTGCCAGTCAACCGGTTGCCAAAGCTGACCTGAGTGGCAAGCGGTTTATTGTGATTGCAGTGGATGCTGGACATGGCGGCGAAGATCCTGGCGCATTGGGGCCCAATCGCCTGCGCGAGAAGGATGTCACCCTGATGATCGCCAAAGAGTTGGTTGCAGCGATCAATGCCCAGCCAGGTTTTACCGGCAAACTGACACGCACGGGCGATTATTTTATTCCTCTCAAAAAGCGTCGCGATCTGGCGCGCAATATGAAAGCGGATTTGTTTGTCTCAATCCACGCGGATGCTTTCACCAAGCCTAGTGCGCGTGGTGCGTCGGTATTTGCACTGTCGCGCCATGGCGCCACATCAGAAACTGCGCGTTTTCTGGCGGAGCGTGAAAATGAGTCGGATCTGATTGGCGGGGTGGGTGACATTCGCCTGGATGATAAAGATCAGGTTCTGGCCGGGGTGTTGGTGGATTTGTCTATGACCGCAACGCTCAACTCCAGCTTGCAGGTCGGCCAGCAGGTATTGAACTCCATGGGAGGTATAGCTCACCTGCACAAGCGCCATGTGGAGCAAGCCGGGTTTCTGGTGCTGAAATCGCCAGATGTACCCTCGATACTGGTGGAAACAGGGTTTATCTCCAACCCGGGGGAGGCGCGTAAGTTAGCCACGCCCGCCTACCGCAAGCAAATGGCGCAATCAGTTTTCAAGGGTATTCGCCAGCATTTTTACCAGCATCCACCCGCGGGTACTTATGTCGCGGCGCAGATTGAATCAGGTAGTGTTGGAGGTTTTGAGCGCCAGCACTCGGTAGTGGCTGGCGACAGTTTGTCGGGCATTGCCAATCGTTATGGTGTGAGCATGCAGCGCCTCATGCAGTACAACAACTTGCGCTCCACTACCGTCAATGTCGGTCAAAATCTGAAAATTCCGGCGTCTAACTCGCCCGCTGTGGCGCAGGTGCAAGCGCCGGTGTCTACGCCCCGTCCTGCGGTTGCAGCGGCGCCCCGTGTACACAAGGTGGTTGCCGGCGATACATTGTCGCGTATTGCCAGTCGTTATGGTGTTAGCCCCGGTGCTATCCAACGTCACAACAATATGAAAAGCACTACGGTAAAGCTCGGCCAGACGCTGAAAATACCCACCTCTTAATTGCTCCGGTTGTCCATGCGAAAAATCAAATTGCTCAGTCCACGCCTCGCCAACCAGATTGCGGCTGGTGAGGTGGTCGAACGCCCGTCATCGGTTATCAAAGAACTGCTGGAAAACTCTCTGGATGCAGGAGCGACTCGTCTGGAAATCGATGTGGAAGAGGGGGGCATTAAACTGATCCGCGTCCGTGACAACGGTGGCGGAATCGATAAGGACGATTTACCGCTGGCGCTCAGTCGTCATGCCACCAGTAAAATTTATGAGTTGGATGACCTTGAGGCAGTGGCAACCTTGGGGTTTCGCGGCGAAGCCTTGGCGAGTATCAGCTCGGTTGCGCGCCTCGCACTCATAAGCAGCACCAACGATGAGAGTGCCGGCTGGCAAGTGGTGGCAGAAGGGCGCGATATGGAAACCCAGGTTTCCCCTGCGCCCCACCCGCGCGGCACCACCGTAGAGGTGCGCGACCTGTTTTTTAATACGCCCGCCCGCCGCAAATTTTTGCGCACTGACAAAACCGAATACACTCATCTGGAAGACGTTGTAAAACGTTTGGCGCTGTCGCGCTTTGATGTCGCTTTCAATTTGCGCCACAACGGCCGCGCGATTTATTCGTGGCGCGCCGGCGATTCGCAATTAGAGCAAGAGCGCCGTGTCGCCCAGGTTTGCGGCCCCGCTTTTATGGAAAACGCCGTGCACCTGGATATAGAGCGCAACGGTTATCGTCTGTGGGGGTGGGTGGCGTTACCAACGTTTTCGCGCAGTCAGGCCGATCTGCAACATTTTTATGTGAATGGTCGTGCGATTCGCGACAAACTCGTGAGTCATGCCGTGCGTCAAGCTTATCAAGATGTGCTCTACCACGGTCGTCATCCGGCGTTTGTATTATATTTGGAGTTGGACCCGGCGACAGTCGATGTCAATGTGCATCCGACCAAGCACGAGGTGCGCTTTCGCGACAATCGCAATGTGCATGACTTCATATACTCAAGCTTGCATCATGCGCTCGCCAAAATTCGGCCGGAGGATACCCTCACCAAGCGCGAACTGGGCGAAGGACAAGACCTCGCCTCAGGCATTAATCCTTTTGCTCTCGCTGCGACCAAACCTGTCCAAGGCATTGCTGCGGGCGAATTTAAAGGCCAGGAAACCATGGGGTTTCGCACATCCCCCGCAGGACATCCGGTAGTGCCCGCGTATCCGGCCTATCAGCCCGCAGCGATTGGCGCTGGTGCTGTGCGTGAGCAGATGAATGTTTACGGTGAGTTACATCGCCCTGCCAGCACCAGCAGTTTTTCCCTGCCGGAATCGCCCAGCGAGGACATTCCACCGCTGGGTTATGCGATTGCGCAGCTCAAGGGAATTTATATTCTTGCAGAAAATGCGCAGGGATTAATTGTTGTGGATATGCATGCGGCGCATGAACGTGTCACCTACGAGCGGATGAAGGAATCTTTTCAATGCGGCGGTTTACAAACCCAACCATTGCTTGTTCCTGAATCGATCGCTGTCAGTGAAAAAGAAGCAGATTTTGCCGAGAATTTTAGCGAGGTTTTCAGAAGTCTCGGTTTTGAGTTGCAACGCGCTGGGCCAGAGACGCTATTAATTCGCCAGTTACCAGTGATTTTAAATCGCGCCAGGGTGGAACAGCTTGTGCGCGATGTGTTGGCGGATCTAATCGAACATGGCAGCAGTGAGCGCATTCAGCATCACATCAACGAAATTCTCGGCACTATGGCTTGCCATGGTTCCGTGCGCGCCAATCGCAAACTCACTATTCCTGAAATGAATGCGCTCTTGCGCGACATGGAGGCAACTGAGCGCAGCGGCCAGTGCAACCATGGACGACCAACCTGGCTTTTGCAATCGCTTGATGACCTCGACAAATTGTTTATGCGAGGGCAATAACATGAGCCACACATTGCATAAGCCCCCCGTTATTTTTTTGATGGGGCCAACCGCGTCGGGCAAAACCGATTTAGCGATTCGTTTGAGCAAGTTGTTGCCAGTGGAGTTGATCAGTGTGGATTCCGCACTGGTCTATCGCGGTATGGATATAGGTTCGGCAAAACCTTCTGCCGTTGAACTTGCTGAAACCCCCCATCGCTTGATTGATATCCGCGATCCGGCGGAGCCCTATTCGGTTGCTGATTTTTTAACGGACGCCGAGCGCGAAATTGCAGGGATTCATGCGCGGGGAAAAATCCCTTTGTTGGTTGGCGGTACTATGCTCTATTTTCGCGCGCTGTTGGATGGTCTAGCTGAAATGCCTGCCGCAGATGCTTGTGTGCGTGCGCAAATTGAGCGCGAAGCTGCGGAATTTGGTTGGCCCTATATTCATGCGCAACTGGCACGAGTCGACCCGCAAACCGCTGCGGAAATACACCCTAATCATTCGCAGCGCCTCAGTCGCGCACTGGAAGTGTATCGCGTGAGTGGCAAAACTATGGCGCAGTTGCGTCAGACCCAGCATGCACAATCGACTGTGAATACATTTTGTGAACGCTTTAATGTTTGCCAATTGGCGATCGCGCCGCGTGATCGCGCCATCTTGCATCGTCGTATTGCTGAACGATTTGAAAAAATGTTGGTCACTGGTTTGGTAGATGAGGTGCGTGTGCTCTACGAGCGCGGTGATTTGCACCCGGACCTGCCCGCGATTCGCGCAGTGGGTTATCGCCAAGTGTGGGATTTTTTGGATGGGCGAATCGATTACAACGAAATGCGCGAGCGGGGTATCATCGCTACACGGCAACTCGCTAAACGCCAATTCACCTGGTTGCGCGGTTGGTCGACAAGTTCAAATAGTGAACTACACTGGATTAACACGGAAACTGAACAGGGTATTTCGCTGACTCAGGAAGAAATTGTGCAGTGCGCCTTGAATTTTATAGGTCGCGCAGCCATATAATGCCGGAGTGAGAACCCTAGACAGATTTTCATGCATTTCCACCCTCTCCTGATTGCTGTAAAAGGAGACACCTTTAACGTTTAGGCTTAATGGGTGGGTAATTTTTTAGCTTTCTTTTTTTATTGTCCCGAGGAGAATAAACATGTCAAAAGGGCATAGTTTACAAGACCCTTACCTGAACGTTCTGCGCAAAGAGCGTGTGCCGGTGTCCATTTATCTTGTAAATGGTATCAAGCTTCAAGGCCAGGTTGAGTCATTTGATCAGTTTGTGGTGCTGTTGAAGAATACGGTAAGCCAAATGGTTTACAAGCACGCCATCTCCACTGTTGTGCCATCGCGCGCTGTTCGTGTTCCACTCTTGAATGAAGCGGGTGGTGTTGAAGGCGAAGAAGACGAGCAAGCCGAGTAATTTATCAAAACATTTGATACAGGCTCGAGGTCGCTAATTGTTTTTTGATCGTCCCGAATCAGGTGAACTGGCGGTGCTGGTTCACCTGAATCTATCTCATGGCCAAGACGCCGAAGACCCTCGTGAATTTGAAGAGCTGGTGTTATCTGCCGGAGGTGATCCGGTCGCTTTTCTAACTGGCTCGCGCGTTGTTCCCACCGCTAAATTTCTTATCAGTACCGGCAAACTGCAAGAGTTAAAAGAACTTGTTGCTAATCATGGTGCTGAGTTAGTCATTTTCAATCACACCCTAACGCCAAGTCAGGAGCGCAATCTTGAGCGCGAGCTGCAGTGTCGGGTGCTTGATCGTACCGGATTAATTCTGGATATATTCGCCCAGCGCGCCCGTACTTTTGAAGGTAAGCTGCAAGTTGAGTTGGCGCAGCTGCGTCATAGCGCTACACGCCTGATTCGTGGCTGGACGCACCTTGAGCGCCAAAAGGGTGGCATAGGTCTGCGCGGGCCGGGTGAAACCCAACTGGAAACCGATCGTCGTTTGTTGCGCAATCGCATAGTGCAAATTGAACAGCGTTTGGAAAAAGTGCGCTCCCAGCGCGAGCAGGGAAGGCGTTCGCGTCAGCGTGCGGCGATTCCAACGGTATCGCTGGTTGGATACACCAACGCGGGTAAGTCCACATTGTTTAACCGTATTACCGGTGCAGATGTTTATGCTGAAAATAAATTGTTTGCCACGCTTGATCCAACCATGCGTCGCATCGAATTACCGGATATAGGTGCCGTTGTTCTTGCGGATACTGTTGGTTTTATCAGCCATCTACCTCACCGTTTGGTGGAGGCATTTAAGGCGACCCTTGAGGAAGCGAGTAACTCAACTTTACTCTTGCATGTGATAGATTCTGCTGCTGAAGAGCGCTTGCGTAATATCGAGCAGGTTGAGTTGGTGCTTGATGAAATTGATGCAGCAAACTTGCCGCAGCTGCGTGTATATAACAAGGTAGACTTGTTGGCTGATACCGAGCCCCACATAGATCGCGATGAGCAGGGTAAGCCCATAGCGGTTTGGTTGTCGGCACAAACGGGGGCTGGCTGTGAGCTGTTGAGTCGCGCGATTTCCGAGGTTCTCGGAACTGAAGTAATCTTTGGCTGTTTGGTGTTATCGCCTACTCAAGGGCGGCTGCGAGCAATGCTCTATGCGCAGCAGGCGGTTGTCAGTGAAAATCACCGTGCAGACGGCGCCAGTTTATTGGTTGTACGTGTGCCAAAGCATGATTTGTTGCGGATTCTCAGTGCAGAAAGTGTGGCTTTTGAGGATTTGCAGTGGGACGAGTCGGTGGAAGGGTCGGAAAGACCGGTTACTGAGGGATAAGGTTTTAAGTCCCAATTCTGTTTTATTTTCTACGTGGAGAAGCATTATGGCCTGGAATGAACCGGGAAGAGACAAAGACCCCTGGGGCGGTCGTGGTAATAAAAATGGTAATGATGGACCGCCAGATTTGGATGAGGCGTTCAAAAAACTGCAGGACAAGCTCAATGGCATGTTTGGCAGCGGTGGTTCAGGTGGGCGCTCCTCCGGGGGAGCCAATATGAAGCCTCTGTTCGGTATTTTCGCAGTAGTTGCGTTGCTGTTTTACATAGGCGCCGGTGTTTATCAGGTTGACGCCAAAGAGCGCGCTGTTGTACTTAAATTTGGTGCCTTTTCTGAGATCAAAACAGAAGGTTTGAATTGGAATGCGCCGCTGATTACCGACGTATTCATCATTAACGTCACCGGCGAGCGCCAATACCCTTCTCGCGGTTTGATGCTCACCGAGGATGAAAGTATCGTTGAACTGCCGATATCCGTTCAATACAACGTGTCTGACGTTAAAGCCTTTGTCTTGAACGTGCGCGACCCCGAAACCAGTTTGCGCCATGCTACCGATTCCGCTGTTCGCCATGTGATTGGTTCTAGCGAGTTGAATCAGGTGTTATCAGAAGGGCGTCAGGCGATTGCAGTAGAGGTGAAACAACGTTTGCAATCCTATCTGGATACCTATGGTGCCGGCATACAAGTGAATACCGTAAATATTCAGGATGCACGCCCGCCAGAAGAGGTGCGCTCCGCGTTTGATGATGTAATTCGCGCTAAAGAAGACGAGGCTCGTTTCAAGAATCAGGCCCAGGCCTATGCAAATGGAATTATTCCTGAAGCGCGCGGCCGCGCCCAACGGATGATTGAAGAAGCCGAGGCTTATAAAGCGGAGGTGGTTGCTCGCGCTGAGGGTGAATCAGATCGTTTTGAGAGCTTGCTTGCTGAATACAAGCGTTCCCCGGAAGTAACCCGCCAGCGTTTGTATTTGGAGACTATGGAGTCGGTGATGGGGCGTTCCTCCAAAGTGATGGTGGATGTCGAAGGCGGCAACAACATGCTCTATTTACCACTGGATCGTATGGGTAACCGTCAGCCAGCGGTAGAGCCGCAAGTGCAAACAGAGAACTTCAACAGTCGCACGGTTCAGCCCGTTGAAACGACCAAGCCCCTTGTCCGTCGGGAGATGCGCTAATGTCCACTAAAGGTTTATTTTCTTTGGTTGTGTTGTTGGTAGGCCTGATTGTTGCCTCCAATACCGTATATATAGTGACTGAGTACCAGCGTGCTGTAGTGTTGCAATTTGGTCGTCTGGTTCAGGCCGATGTGCCGCCCGGTTTGCACTTCAAAATCCCTTTTGCGGAAAAAGTGCGCAAATTTGATGGGCGCATTCTGACTGCCGACATGGCCACAGAAAGCTTTTTTACAGTCGAGAACAAGCGTTTGATGGTCGATTCCTACATCAAATGGCAAGTAAAAGATGTGGAAACCTACTACAAAGCAACTGGTGGAGAGGAGATGATTGCAGAGAATCGTCTGGCCCAGCGTGTCGCCGATGGCTTGCGTAACCAGTTTGGTCGCCGCACTCTTCATGATGTAGTGTCCGGTAAGCGCGATGAACTTATGAGTGAAATTACCGCCAGTATCAATCAGGACGCGGTCAAGTCGCTGGGCATTGAGGTAAAGGACATTCGGGTAAAACGTATTGATTTCCCCGCCGAGGCTAGCCAGTCTGTATTCGCTCGTATGGCTGCTGACCGCGAAAAAGAAGCGCGTGAATATCGTTCCCAAGGTAAAGAGCAAGCTGAGGTGATTAGTGCTGATGCTGACAAGCAAGTTGCGGTGCTTGAAGCTAATGCCTACCGCGATGCAGAGCGTATTCGCGGTGAAGGTGATGCGCGTGCTGCGGCTATTTTTGCTGAGGCCTACAACAAGGACCCCGAATTCTACAGTTTTGTACGTAGCCTGAATGCCTATCGTCAAAGCTTTAGTGGAAAAGAGGACTTGATGGTAGTTGACCCTAAAAGTGATTTCTTTCGTTATCTGAAAGATCCTCAAGGTAAGAATTAAGTTACCTTTGCTTGAGTTAAATCGCCCGCATTTGCGGGCGATTTTGTTTGTGCTCTCGGGTGGAGTGTAATTGACCTACAAATCCTTCAGTAAACAGTGTTAAAATGCCGCAACCGAGCCGATCGCTCGGTTTTTTTATGGCCAACTTTCCTTGGTGGTCTCTCGCCGAACCATGGCTGGGTGATCTTGAATAAGATTTCCGGTCAATTTTTTCGCGTGCTTACCGGAAATATCCGGATTTGTTTTTTTACTAGAGTCGCTTATGACCTACGCTGATCGCTGGCTGTTACCGGATGGGGTAGAGGAAATTCTGCCCGCGGAAGCCAAAGCTATAGATAGTTTGCGCCGCCATTTGCTGGATTTATACAGCACTTGGGGTTACGACATGGTTATTCCGCCACTTCTGGAATATACCGATTCCTTGCTTATTGGATTGGGGCGCGATGTTGATCTGCTTACCTTCAAGGTAACTGATCAGCTCAGTGGTCGTACCTTGGGTATTCGCGCTGACATAACGCCACAAACAGCCCGAATGGATGCCCATAGCTTCAAGCGCACTGGCGCCAATCGTCTCTGTTATGCCGGGCACGTAGTGCATACCCGGCCGAAAAATCCCTTGGCTACGCGCACGCCTATTCAAGCTGGCCTTGAGTTCTACGGCGAATCAGGCATAGCGGCTGACATCGAAGTAGTATCTTTACTGTTGGAGTCTTTGAAGGTTGCTGGATTGTCGCGCCAGCATATCGATTTGGGACATGTAGGTATCTATCGTGCGATTGCTGCTGACGCTGGTTTGAGCAAAGCGCAGGAGGATGCTTTTTTTGAGTTGTTGCAGCGCAAGGCCACAACCGAGATTCGCAACTGGGTTGCAGCCAATATTGCAGATGTAAATAAAGCATTGCTCTTCTTGGCGCTGCCATCGCTCGCGGGCGACAAGCAGGTACTTGCCAAGGCGCGCGAGTTATTTGGGCTGGTTCCGGCTGCCCGTGCGGCTGTGGATCAATTGGCTCAGGTGGCGCAGGTCATTGAACAGCGTTATCCCAGTGCCGAGCTTTATTTTGATTTAGGCGAACTGCGTGGTTATCACTATTTAACCGGCTTGGTGTTTGCTGCATTTGCCCCGGGTTATGGCAACCCCATCGCCAGCGGTGGTCGTTACGATCATATTGGTGAGGTCTTTGGGCGTGCGCGCCCAGCGACAGGTTTTGCTGTAGACATTACGGCTATCAGCAAGCTGGGCTTGTTACAGAAAGGGCAAGTGAACGCCATTGCGGTAGTTGAAACCGCCGACCCACTGCAGTGGCAAACCGTCCAAACCCTGCGTCTGCAGGGCGAGCGAGTGATAGCGGTCAGCGTCAATGCCGACTTGGCGGAGTTAGGCTGCAATCGCCAGCTGGTATTGCGCGATGGCAGCTACCAGGTGATAGCCTGTTAAACAAACCTTATTTTTTATCTAGCACAGAGAGTTAAACCAGTCATGGGCAAGAACGTCGTGGTATTGGGCACCCAATGGGGTGATGAAGGCAAGGGCAAGATCGTAGATTTATTGACTGATCAGGTCTCCCTGGTGACCCGGTTTCAGGGTGGTCACAATGCGGGTCATACCCTGGTGATTGACGGTAAAAAAACCGTACTGCACCTGATCCCCTCCGGCATTTTGCGCGATGGTGTAACCTGCCTGATAGGCAACGGTGTGGTGTTGTCGCCAGAAGCGCTGCTTAAAGAAATTGAAGGTCTTGAAGCCAATGGTGTCGAAGTGCGCAAAAATTTGCGCCTGTCTCCAGCTTGCCCTTTGATCCTGCAATACCATGTTGCTCTGGATCAGGCTCGTGAACTTGCGCGTGGCGACGCCAAGATTGGCACGACCGGCCGCGGTATCGGCCCTGCCTATGAAGATAAAGTGGCCCGTCGTGGACTGCGTTTGGGCGATCTGCTCGATATGGATAGTTTTGCCATTAAACTCAAAGCCATTATCGATTATCACAACTTTGCCTTGACCCAATATTACAAAGTAGATGCGGTCGACTTTGACAAGGTGTTGGCTGATTGCAAAGTATGGGCCGCGCAATTAATGCCGATGATGGCAGACGTGACCGAGCTGCTGCATGCCGCGCGCGAGGAAGGCCAAAGCATTTTGTTTGAAGGCGCCCAAGGCTCGCTGCTGGACATCGACCATGGTACCTACCCCTTTGTAACCTCCTCCAATACCACCGCAGGTGGTACCGCTACCGGTTCTGGTTTTGGACCGCTCTATCTGGATTATGTTCTGGGGATCACCAAGGCCTACACCACACGCGTTGGCTCCGGCCCTTTCCCAACCGAGTTGGATTGTGAGATCGGTGAATACCTGGGCAAAAAAGGTCATGAGTTTGGTGCTACCACTGGTCGTAAGCGTCGCTGTGGTTGGTTTGATGCGGTTGCAGTTCGCCATGCCAATCGCATCAACAGTGTGACCGGTATTTGCTTGACCAAGCTGGATGTGCTTGATGGCTTGGAGACCGTAAAAATCTGTATCGGCTATCAGGATGCCAAAGGCAACCCGATTGCTGGCATCCCTTTTGATGCTGACGGATGGGCGGGTTTAAAGCCAATTTACGAAGAAATGGCCGGTTGGAGTGAGTCCACCGTTGGTGCGCAAAAGCTGGAAGATTTGCCGGCCAATGCCCGCGCTTATATCAAGCGTTTGGAAGAGTTGATTAAGGCGCCGATTGATATCATTTCAACTGGCCCTGATCGCGTCGAAACCATCGTTCTACGCCATCCCTTCCAAGTCTGAAATCAGGTTCACTAGCCTTCCCAAAAGCCCGCTCTCATAGCGGGCTTTTTTGTTTGTAAAAAAAACTTTTCCCCATAAAAAAAGAACTTCGTTTTGGCTGTAAGCCATTCCGTGGCTATGACAAATTTCGTTTTTTTACCCGGAGCAAATGGCGTCAAAAGTGACTTATGGTCAGATTGACACAATAATTGGCCTTGGCGTAGGATTGTGACTGTCTCCTCAAATTGCCTACAAGTATGCAAGCTGAAGGACATATCTACGCAGTGTTAGCCGGCCTCTAAAAAGGGCTGGTGGCTAGAAAGTAAATGTCAAAAAGAACCTAAAGATAAATTTAACAATGGGGTTGGCTATGGGTTTCCATAAAAATCAGAAGACCGCACACCAGCAGAACGTCAAGTTTAAAAAATCCATGTTGGCTATGTGCATCATGGCATTCAGCGTGCCTTCTTTTGCGCAGGATACGAATGAAGAAAAAGACGCGAGTGTCGAAGAAATTATTGTTACCGGTGTTCGTGCAGATTTGCAGAATGCTCAAGAAATCAAGCGCAATGCAGATACTTTTGTAGATGCTATTTCTGCAGAAGATATCGGCTCACTGCCGGATCGCAGTGTGCTTGAAGCTATGCAGCGTGTTCCCGGTGTATCGATTGAGCGCTTTGCGGCGGCAAATGACCCGGATCACTTTGGTGTAGAGGGGTCTGGCGCGGTAATTCGTGGTATGTCTCAAACCCGCAGTGAATTTAACGGCCGCGATTCATTTACCGCTAACTCCGGGCGTGGTCTGAATTTCCAGGATGTACCGCCTGAGTTGATGGCAGGGGTAGATATTTACAAGAACCAAACTGCGGACATGATTGAAGGTGGTATTTCGGGCACAGTGAGCTTGCGTACCCGTAAGCCTTTCGATCAGGACGGTCGCCGTTTTGCTGTCTCGGCTGATGTGACCTATGGCGATATGGTAGAAGAAGCTACGCCTACTATCTCGGCGCTCTTCAGTGATCGTTGGGATACCGATGTGGGTGAGTTCGGATTCCTTGTCAACTTGTCAGATTCAAAACTGGAGGCCAGCTCCCACGGTATCCAGACTGATCGTTATGAATTCCGCCGCTTGGAGCCGCGCTTATCTCCGGGCGGAAACGTCCAGTTGCCCGGATTTGAGTATGCCGAAAACCCCTATGTGTATGACGGCAGCTTTTACTTTTCTGGCCCAAACAGCGGCACAGCAAATATTCCGCCAGTAGGCACCAAGGGCGTTCTTGTTCCCAACGGCGCCAATATGACGATGAAGAACGACGAGCGTGATCGCACCGGTATTGCCTTGGCTACCCAATGGGAAAGTGCTGACGATACGCTGCTGGCAAGCCTGCAGTTTATGCGCTCCGATGCAACACTCGCGTGGACTGAAAATGCAGTCAAATATCAAACGGGTTTCAATACCGATAGAACCTGGGGGGCCCCGGGTGAAGAGTATGAGTTTGATGAGAATGGTGTGTTCTTAAACGGATCTCTCGCCGACGTGGCCGATGGCTGGCGTGGTGACGATGACCGTATCCCTCACAACGTTTCACCGAGTGCAGGCTGGGGCACCTCTCCTGTCTATGCATTTGGTCACCGTTTCCAGGCGGATAACCGCTACAAGAAAACCGAAACTATCGTTGACGACTACGCATTTAATCTGAAGTGGGCGCCGAGCGACAAATTTGAGTTGATTTTTGACTTCCAGCACATTGAAGCAGAAACCAACGACGATGACGTAACCCTGATGTTGATGACTCACGCCATTATGGATTACGACCTCAGAGGCCTGCCTTCACTGAATATCAGCAACCCATGGGCGTTTGCTACACCAGAAAATCTGGCTGCGCATGCAGCTGACGGTCGCGATTATGCAAACGGTGAAGTGCCTTACTTCCAGAGTCCCAGCTCGTACAACTACAACGCAGCTATGGATCACTATGAGCGCAGCGAAGGTCAGTCCGACGCTATTCGTATCGACGGTACCTATGCATTTGATGATGGTTTCTTCACCAAAGTCAAAGCCGGTGTGCGTGCTGCCGAGCGCGAGCAAACGGTTCGCAACTCTGCTTACAACTGGGGTCGTCTAGCGCCAATTTGGGATAACCCAGTGGGTTGGCTGGACTCTGATGTGGTTAAAGACACGCCAATGGCCCAGGTCACTACACTTGACTGGAGCGACTTCTACCGCGGTGATGTGGTTAATATTGAAGGCGGCAACAAAATGCTTCACCCAAGTGATGCGCTGGTCAAAGACTATGCAAACTGGGGAACTTATTTTGCACCGCTGTATAACCCAAATGACAACGACACCTGTGCGGATGAATGGCGCCCTTCAGCTGAGCGTGTCCAGTCAGAGTGGGATCCGGTAGCGGGCCGCTGTCTGGCTTCTACTGACTTGAACGGTTTCTTCCGCGACAGTGAAATTAACTCTACCACTGAAGAAAATCAGGCCGCCTATGTGCGCTTGGATTTTGAAACCGATATCGGCGAGCGTCGCGCCTCCGGTAACATCGGTGTACGTTACGTGCGTATTACCAATGAGACTGCTGGTTTTACAACTTATCCAGAGTTGAGACGCAGTGAAAAACTACCGGCTGATTGGGATCCTCGCAACGTAACGGGTGCTGACTTCGACCTGTTTGATCCCGAGAATGAATTCCTCGGTTCACCTTCCAACTATGTGGATGATATATACATCGGCTTTGCGAACGACGCCTATACGCCCAACCTCGCCAAGCGCACTTACGATGACATTCTGCCCAGCTTTAACTTGAAGGTAGAGTTGACTCCTGAAGTGATTGGACGTTTTGCGGTATCCAAAGCTATTGCATTGCCGGATATTGGCGATTTGCGTAACTACACCAACATCGGCAGTAACGATGGCTTCACCTACAACTTCAAAGACCCCTACTGGGGGCCAAACAATCCTCACCCCGATACACCAATTGATCCAGCAACGGGTGAGCGCCATGTCTCTGGTTTACCAGCGACTATAGACCCGACTACTGGTCTGCCCGAGTTCAACGAGGCGGGCAACCCCGTATACAGAGGTCCTGATGGTGAGATTGTTAACCAGCAGCGTATCGTTGATGCGGACAGCATCACCTTCGGTGGCTGGACCGGTTCATCAGGAAACCCGCTGTTGATGCCAATGGAATCTATTCAATACGATGCATCGTTTGAATGGTATTTCAGTAAAGTGGGTTCATTGACTGCATCCTTCTTCTACAAGGATCTTGAGAACTTCTTCATCAACGGCGCCTACAACCGTGAATTCACCAACCCTGTTTCCGGTGTGACCCAGACAGTGTTTGTATCTGGTCCGCAAAACGGTGGTAAGGGTGAAATGAAAGGGTTTGAATTGGGTTACACCCAGTTCTACGACATGTTGCCAGCACCTTGGGATGGTTTTGGTATTCAGGCCAACTACTCTTACATTGAAGCGCGTGGTGTTCCAAACTCCAACCTGGATGGCGGAACTGATTTTGCGTTTGGTGGTGATATTCCGCTGCAAGGGCAGTCAGACCATACTGCCAACTTCGTGTTGATGTATGACAAGAATGACTGGTCGGTACGTCTTGCGTACAACTGGCGTTCGGAATACCTGTTGACCTCTCGCGATGTAATTACCGGTTTGCCGGTTTACAACGACGATGCTGGCTTTATGGATGGATCTATTTTTTACAACGTAACGGATAATGTGCAGGTCGGCTTCCAGGGCGTTAACTTGCTCAATACAGAAACCCGCACCTTTATGCAGGTTGATGATAATCTGAGATTAGGACGTTCGTGGTTCGTTAACGACCGTCGCTATACCTTCTTGGTAAGAGCAACCTTCTAAGCCTTTGTGCTTGCAGCAAGGAGAGCGCGCCCCTCACCGGGCGCGCTTTTTTGTTTTAAAAGAAAAATATTTCCAAAAAATAAATGTGAAACTTATGGGCTAATTACCATCTTGGTCTGGGAGGGTTCTCCTTGAATAAATCAAGCATAAAAAAAATAGTAATCCTGGGTGGTGGAACTGCGGGTTGGATGACTGCGGCGGCCCTGTCACGTTTTGTCAAATCCGAGACCACAGAAATTGTGTTAGTGGAGTCCGCAGCGATTGGAACTGTTGGCGTAGGTGAAGCAACTATTCCGCATATTCGCGTGTTTAATGACATGCTCGGCATCGACGAAAACGAATTTATGCGCAGAACCCATGCCACCTATAAATTGGGTATCCGATTTGAAGGTTGGGGTGGTGAGTCGAGCGATTATTTCCACCCTTTTGGCGATCATGGGTTCCCCATTAAAGGCATTCCATTTCATCATTACTGGCTGCGTGCCCGTCAGCAGGCAGAGGTGGAAGCATTTGATCGTTACTCACTGGCGAATGTTATGGCTGCCGGTGAGCGATTTATATATCCCTCTGCTAAACAGGACTCTGTCGAGTCTACATTTTCCTATGCTTACCATTTGGATGCGGGTGCTTACGCCGTTTTTTTGCGCGACTATAGCGAAGCGCGGGGTGTGCAGCGGGTTGAGGGAGAGGTTGTTAGCGTCAAACTGAATCAGGATTCTGGTTTTATCGAAAGCCTTAATCTGGGTAATGGAGAAATCATCGAGGGTGGTTTTTTTATCGATTGCAGCGGCTTTCGTGCGCGCTTATTGGGGCAGGAGTTAAAGGTTCCCTTCACCAGTTGGAACCGCTGGTTGCCCTGTGATCGTGCATATGCCATGCCCAGCGAATTAATTGCCGCTATCCGGCCCTATACCCGCTCCAGTGCAAAGTCAGCTGGTTGGTGTTGGCAAATTCCACTCCAGCATCGCGTGGGTAATGGCCACGTTTTCTGTTCATCGTTTTGTAGCGATCAGCAAGCTGTGGATACTTTGCTGGCACATGTGCAGGGCAAACCCCTGGCCGATCCGCGCCGGATTGATTTTGAAGCGGGAATGCGTCACCGGGCGTGGGAAAAAAATTGTGTCGCCATAGGTCTGGCAAGTGGATTTCTTGAGCCGCTTGAATCAACCAGTATTTATTTAATTCAGGTTGGCATATACAAATTATTAGAGCTTTTACCTATCTCCAGCGATTTTGAACTCGATGCAAAAGAGTTTAATCGAATGGTTGCTGATGAATACGAAAAAATACGCGACTTCATTATTTTGCACTATCACTTAAACAATCGGACGGAAGGTTTCTGGCAGCAAACTGCTAACATGAGTGTGCCCGACTCACTGCAACATAAAATGCAAGTGTTCAAAGAGAGTGCGGTTGTTGTGGAGTATGATGCAGGTTTGTTTATGCCACCAAGTTGGTTAGCGGTGTATTTCGGTCAGGGCTTTTTTCCTGAAAGGACAGATTCGCGCGTTCAACAAATTCCCCCACAAGAACTTCTGCCACTGATCCAAAAAATTCCCAACCATCTACGCAGTCTTGTTGAAAAAATGCCATCGCATATGGCTGCACTGCAGAAGCTATCAGCAGGGGAAAGGGCAGCGAATTATGTCAAGCCAAGGATGAGTTTGTATGGTGGCGCGCTATGAAATCTATAGGTGTTATCGGAAATGATATTGCAGCCTGGATGGCTGCTGCATTTTTTGCTGTGCAGCCAGCAGGCCAGCGCCCCAATATATCAATATTCACTGGCGCAAGTCAGGGTTGTGATGATTCAATTCAAAATCCAATTCCCGACTTTTCCGGCTTTTTGTCGCTTGTGGGTGTATCTGACCAGCAGTTTATTTCTGCCTGTGCAGCCACTCCGACTTTGGGTACTTGCTATAAAATTTCTTCTCAATATGAGTTGGCGCAAAGTTCACACAATGATTTTTATCATATATGGGGTGAATATGGCTCCCCTCTGGGCGCTATAGAATTTCACCAGCTTTATATTCGTGCAATGCTCGAGGCCGAACACAGTGACTTGAATGGTTTATCGGTTGCTGCACTGGCAGCCAAAAACAATCGTTTTATGTTGCCATCAAGAGATCAGTTATCAATTCGCGCTACCTATCAGACTTCATATAGTTTTTTGACAAAAAACTATATCCAATGGCTGCAGCACCTTTGTAAAAAAGCAGGTGTCCAAGAGGATAGTCGTCCAATTAATTATTTATTAAAAAGCACTGATGGCTACCGCATTGAATTTCACAGTGGCGATAAGGCTGGCGCTGACTTTCTGATAAATACTTGCCCGAAACTGCGCGATCAAGTCGCATCTTGTAACAGTTGGCGGGAATTTATTCCTTTCACTCAAGTGACACGCAAAAATACTGCGCAAGAACGGCGGCGCTTGGTGAGTGATGTTGAGTTTGGTCATAATGAATGGCGAATAACCCGTTATGCGGCTGACTCGCAAGAAACTACGACCTACGTTTTGCCTGATGAGCCTGTGAGCGAGGAAAACGCCGAGCTTTTTTCGGGCTGCATAGCAAGTCCGCGTGAAAATCAATTATTACATTTAGGCAGGGCGTTAATTAACCTGCACTCGCCATTGGTGTGTGAAGTAGATTTAATTTGGATAGCGTTGCGAATGCTGCAGCAATTTTATCCGGCATTGCCTGATGGGCCTTCAGCTGCAAGTGAATACAACCAGCGCTTGATTGCAGCTTATGAAAATCTACGTGATTTATCCCAGGCAGTATTTATTCAGGTTGAACGAAAGCTGCCCGGTACGTTTGCTGCCATCAATCGTTGCAAAGTGTCTTCCCAGCTCCAGCATAAGTTGGATTTATTTGTGCATCGGGGTAAATTGCCGGCTTATGAACATGAAATCTATAAAAGGCAATGGCAGCAATGGCTGCTCTTGGGGTTGGGTGCAAAGCCATCCCGGATTGAGCCTATCACCTTCCATTTGAGTCCGGCTGAAATGCGCAACGTATTTAATAAAATTAAGTCAGCTGTCAGTTCAGAGGTTGAAACTTGGCCATCGGTCAAATAAAAAACGGGAGATAACCCACTTATGCATAGTTTTATCAACAATCAGGATAATCATATCAAAAGAGTGATTATTGTCGGCGGTGGTACTGCGGGCTGGATGTCAGCGGCGACCTTATCCAGATACTTAAAAAATAACAGATACGAAATTATTCTTGTTGAATCCGATGATATAGGTACTGTGGGTGTTGGTGAGGCTACCATTCCACAGATTCAACTATTTAATAAATCACTGAATATAGATGAAGACGATTTTATTCGTAAAACACATGCGACGTTTAAGCTTGGAATCGAATTTGTAAACTGGGGGCAGAAAGGCGATAGCTATATTCATGCATTTGGCAGTGTTGGCCACGATATGGAGTCGCTTCCTTTTTATCACTATTGGTTGAAACTGCAAAAGCAGGGGCGCTCCAAGGATATTGGCGACTATTGTCTAAATACCCTGGCGAGTAAAAAAAATAAGTTTATGCGTTCAATTGATGCGGGCAATTCGCCGTTATCCAACATTGCCTATGCATTTCATTTTGATGCGGGGTTATACGCAAAATATTTGCGCAATTACGCTGAAAAATTAGGTGTAAAGCGCATTGAAGGAAAAATAATTGATGTTGCTCTTGATGAAAACAATGGTTTCATTAGCAGCGTGAAACTGGAAAATGGTGAATTGCTGGAAGGTGATTTTTTTATAGATTGTTCCGGTTTCAAAGGCTTGCTGATAGCCCAGACCCTGGGTGTTGGCTATGAGGATTGGTCTCACTGGTTGCCTTGTGATAGCGCTTGGGCTGTTCCCAGTGAGCGGTTGGACCCATTGCCATCCTATACCCGTGCTACAGCGCACTCAGCTGGTTGGCAGTGGCGAATCCCGCTGCAGCACAGAACCGGGAACGGGCATGTTTTTTCCAGCAAATTTATGTCAGATGATGAGGCGCGCAAAATTTTGCTGGAGAATATTCAGGGCGAAAAATTAGCCGAGCCGAGGAAAATAAAATTTACCACCGGTCGCCGGAAGGAATTTTGGCATAAGAATTGTGTAGCTATTGGATTGGCATCTGGTTTTATGGAGCCGCTTGAATCAACCAGTATCCATTTGGTGCAGAGTGCGCTAGCGCGGATTATGGCGATGTTTCCCCATAAAGAATTCAACCAACATGAGATTGACTCATACAATGAGCAAGTTGGTTTTGAATATGAAAAAATACGCGATTTCTTGATTCTGCATTACAAAGTGACTGAACGAAATGACTCGGCCTTCTGGAATTATTGCCGTGAAATGGAAATTCCCGATACTTTGCAGAAAAAAATTGATGTCTTTAAAGCAAACGGACACGTGTTTCGTTTTAACAATGAATTGTTTAATGAAATCAGCTGGGTGGAAGTGATGTTGGGGCAGCGGATGACTCCGCAGGGCTATCATCCTCTGGTAGATGTGTTGCCGGAGGAAGAGTTTGATCGGCGCATGGCGCAGGTTAAACGTGTAATAGATGTTGCGGTGGACTATATGCCGTCTCATGCCCAATTTATTGCGGAACATTGCGCTAAAGAATAATTGGACGTTGGATGATAGTGAGCGCATTTGATATGCAACTGCACCCGGATTTTTCCTGTCGCGTTGATTTTATTGGCGATGAACAGCAGCCTGTTTTAATCGTGGACAACTTTGTCAGTGATCCTGCCTACTGGGTTGAGCACTGTGCGCGTTATACAAAGCTGAATAAAATTGATGCTATGTATCCCGGGCTGCGGGCTACTGCTCCGGACAGTTATTTACAATTGATTTATCATTATTTGCGAGAGGAAATATGCAAGACCTTTGCGTTAAATGAGTCGATGGTTACGCATGTTAAATCCGATTATTCAATGGTGCTTACGCCAGTGAATCAATTAAAGCTGGCCCAGTGTTTACCGCATTATGATTCTTTAATTTCATCTGAGTTGGCAGCCGTGCACTATTTATGCCCTGGTGAAAAGGGTGGAACTGCGTTTTACCGTCATAGGGATACTGGTTTTGAATATATTGATAGCGATCGAGTAGCAACCTATTTTGAAAAATTGAATGCGGGCATCAAGCAACATTCCTATCGACAGGCTTATATGAATGGTAGCAACCAGCTGTTTGAGCAGATTGCGAGTTATGAGGCGGTTTACAATCGCATCATTATCTATCGCTGCACCAGTTTACACTCGGGCAATATAGGCTCTGATTTTATTTTTGAATCAGATCCTCGCAAAGGAAGGCTAACCATAAATACGTTTATTGGCACTGCAAACAGAAAATAAACCCAGCCAAGGCTGGGTTTGTCTGGCTTAATCCAAATACGCATCCAAGGTGCGGATGCTGCCATCATCATTGTGAATTAATTCGGTGACTTTCATATTGCGTAAATAGGTTTTGCCGCCGGAGATTTGGCTGTCGTGGTAAAACAAAAACCATTTGCCGTCCACTTGTACGATAGAGTGATGCGTGGTCCAGCCCAGCACCGGCATCAGGATAATTCCCTGATGGGTAAAAGGGCCATAGGGGCTGTCGCCTGTGGCATAGGCAATGTAGTGGGTGTCGCCGGTGGAATAAGAAAAATAATATTTGCCATTGTGTTTATGTAGCCAGGCGCCTTCAAAAAAACGGCGATTGCTGTCGCTACCCAATAGCGGGTTGCCGGTGTTATCCAGAATCTGCACATCGCGGGGGGCTTCGGCAAATTGCAGCATGTCATCGTTCAGGCGTGCCACTTTAGGGCTTAGTGCCGGCTGGTTGCTGGCGGGGTATTTATCCTCTTCCACATAGCTGCCACTTGCCCAGCGCTGTAATTGTCCACCCCAAATGCCGCCAAAATACAAATAGTGGCTACCGTCATCATCTTTAAATACCGCAGGGTCGATACTAAAACTGCCATCGATTGGCTTGGGCTCTGCGGTGAAGGGGCCGCTGGGTGAATTGCTGCGGGCGACACCTATGCGAAAAATGCCGTCTTTATCTTTTGCAGGAAAATATAAAAAGAATTGACCATTTTTTTCAGCGGCATCAGGTGCCCAGAGTTGGCGACTGGCCCAGGGAATATCTTCCAGTTTTAAAACCGCGCCGTGATCTGTGATCTCGGGGGTGGTTTGGCCAACGCTATTTTTATCCATGGAAAAGACATGGTAATCCTTCATGTCGAATTTATCGCCTTCACCGTTAGTGGTAATACCGCTATCGATGTCGTGTGAGGGATAAATATAAACGCGATCATTAAATACGTGCGCTGCCGGGTCTGCGGTGTAACGGTGAGTTACCAATGGCTGGTTAATAAATTGCTCGGGCTTGGCGCTCTCGGCATTTATCAGGCTCGGCATAATTTTTGGTGTTTCAGGCGCAGCGCTTTTGTCGCTGCAACCTGCGCCCAGGACTGCGGCGCCAAGCGCCAGAGTGAGTAATGTTTTGCGGTAATACATTCGCTGCTCCGATCATTATTGTTGAATAGACATGACGGTAACAGCAATGCTGTTACCAATGCCAGAGAGTACCATCTTCCAGACGATTTACGGGCAAACAAGCGCGTTTGTAAGGATATTTAGCCGCCAGTTTTTCATCTATGTCCACGCCGTGACCGGGTGTTTCACCGGGAGTGAAATAACCGCGATTAAATTCGTAAGCGTGTGGAAAGACTTCATCCATTTGCGCGCTGTGGGCCATATGTTCCTGAATGCCAAAATTAGGCACCCAATAATCAAAATGCAGGGCGGCGCCCATACATACCGGCGATAAATCCGTCGCGCCGTGAAAGCCGGTACGCACGTTAAACAGGCTGGCAAAATCAGCAATGCGGCGCACATGGGTGATGCCGCCAGTGTGCACAATGGTCGAGCGAATGTAATCAATGAGCTGATTCTGGATAAGCTCGCGGCAATCGTGAATGGAATTAAATACTTCGCCTACCGCCAGTGGTGTGGTGGTGTGCTGGCGAATTAATTTAAACGATTCCTGGTTCTCTGCAGGCACCGCATCTTCCATCCAGAATAAACGATAGGGTTCCAAATCTTTGCCCAAGCGCGCTGCTTCGATTGGTGTCAAGCGATGATGTACGTCATGCAATAAATGAATGTTATTGCCGAATTCTTTGCGTACCTGCGCAAATACTTCGGGAATAAAATTCAAATATTTTTCGGTGGACCAAATTTCGGTAGAGGGCAAATCGGCATCGGCCGGTTCGTAACTTTTATCGCCCTTGGCCACGCCGTAGGTTTTTTCAATGCCGGGAATACCGCATTGAATACGAATTGCGTCGTAACCTTTTTCGCGCGCTTTACGCACGGCGTCCAGGGTGGAGTCCAGATCTTTGCCATTGGCATGTGTGTAGGTGAGGATGCGTTCGCGACTTTTTCCGCCGAGCAATTGATAGAGCGGCATGTTGGCAAGCTTGGCTTTAATGTCCCACAGCGCCACATCAATTGCCGCCAGTGCCGTCATACCTACCGGCCCGCGACGCCAATAAGCACCGCGATAAAAAAATTGCCAGATGTCTTCAATTTGTTGCGGGTCGCGACCAATTAATGCCGGGACTAAATAATCTTCCAGGTAGGAAACCACGGCTTTTTCGCGGCCATTGAGTGTTGCATCGCCAATCCCATACACACCTTGGTCGGTCGTAATTTTTAGCGTGACAAAATTTCTGCCGGGGCAGGTCACAATGACTTTAGCATCAACAATTTTCATTCAATGGCGTCTCAAAAAGTGTCTGTAAGATTTTTGTTTAAAAAATGAATAACAATTAATAGCGCTTGCTGGGGGGTGGCCCCAGATAGCTGGGTTGTAAACCGCCGGTATCCAACACCAGCTTTTGCAGAGTGACTGCCGGGTCAAGGCTATAAATACGCAGTTTGTGCGCGCCTGCGCGTGCAACCTTGTGTTTGGTAATGCCAAGGCGCACATCGCTGCGCACGGTTTCCGCCCAAGTGGCATCGCTCATGTCGGCCACCAAATTCACAATTTGTGCTGGCTCATCATCAATTGCCACTGCGTAGCGCAAACCGCGTTCGGGCATAAACGGCCAGCTAGGTGCAAAAAATCCCTGTAAGGTAAATTCACCACTGCTGTGGGTGTAAATATCGTATTCAAGGTAGGGCGCGTTGGTGGCATCGTTAAATTGCCAATCGCCAATCGGGTAGACCGACATGGACGATAAAGTACGGCCGTGTTCGGGGATTTTTTCCCAGCGCAAATGACCGCTCGCACCCCTGCGACTAAATTGCTCTGCCTCGATAGCGATGTAGCCATCGGCTTCGGCAAAACCGCGCAATGCTTTTTTGTTGATCGGGTTATTTACAATTTCCACGCCGATGCTCGCGCTGCCCCAACCGGTGCCGCTGATTTCTATACGACCAATCGCACTACCTGAGGGTGCTTTGCTCCAGTCGATACTCACATCCAGCTGCGCGCCCTTGTCAACTTGTATACTAGTCTTGTTCAGTATAATCCAGGGCGTAGTGGTTTTGGCAGTGGCGAGGAAGGATTCTTTACCTTTATTAAAAATTTCAATCGCGCGTGACTGTGTGCCCAAGCGATCAAAACGCGGCAGCACATAGTTGCCAGGCTTGGGCCAGGCGGAGGCGACGCCTTCAATCGCTATGCCCATTTCCGCTGAATTATGTGGCTCATAATGATGGGTGACGGGTAGCGTATCTTCCGGCGGGTGATTCCAGTGGCTGTAACCAATGTGCGATTGCGACATCATATGGTTCCACTTGCCGCCGTTGAGCTGGTGGTATTCCTGTTCCAGCGCAGCATCTTTGGCAAATAATTCGCGCACTTTATCGGCGTAATCATTGGTGGTGGCGCGGGCCTGTGCGGCATACAAATGATTTTTGGCTTGCGCGTTGTACAGTGCGGTAATGTTGGCGCTGGCAGTGGTTGGGAATAACACCAATTGATAAAACGCCGCACGCTGTGCAGCGGGCAACTGTGCGTAAATTTTTTCGGCGCGAGCAACGTAATCATTCATCTCGGTGGTAACGCGTTCTGCTTCGCGATAATGCAGTTGGCTATAGGTGGCGGCGTCTTGCAGTTCGGGTTTGCGGCGCAAATTGTGGCGCGTGTAGCCGGTCATAATCGCAGCAATTTCGTCGGCGTGTTGCGCACCAAATTCACGCTCAGCCCACAGGCGGGCGAATTCGGGAATGCGCTCTTTGGGCCAAGCCTTTGGGTTCCAGGCCATGTTCAGGAAAAATTCAATCGGGTACTCCATGGGTTTTAAATCGCCTACATTGACGATCCAGATTTGGTTGGCATCAAAGGTGTAGGCGAGGTGCATTTGCTCCCAAATTTTGGCGATGGAAATAGTGTTAATCCAGCGATAGGAGCGTGGGCCGCCGACATAATCAAAATGATAATAAACGCCGGCACCGCCACTGCGTTTGCGTTCATCGGGTGTGGGTAACCTGCGAATATTGCCCCAGTTGTCATCGCACCAGAGCAGGATTACATCGTCCGGCACACGCATGCCACGCTCGTAAAAACCTTGCACTTCTTTGTATAGCGCCCAGACTTGCGGCACTTTTGTGAGCTGATCTTTGCCAAACACATCGCTAATGATGTTGCGCTGGTCGCTGACGATTTTTTCCAACAATCCGATATTTTCACCTTCACTCATCGGCTCGTCTTGTTGGCCGCGCATGCCCAGGGTGTAAATGCTTTCGTAGGGTTTGTTGCGCGTTGCACCATCGACCCAAAAGTTATATAAATTTTCCGGATTTTTGGAATATTCCCAGGGGCCTTTGCCGTAGCGGTTCCACTCTTTGTCAGCGCGCATCATGGGTTCGTGGTGCGAGGTGCTCATGACTATGCCGTATTCATCGGTGAGGATCATATTTTGTGGGTCATCATCGGCAAAGGCGTTATTCCACATCGCTGGCCATAAAAAATTGGCTTTCAAGCGCAGCAATAACTCGAACACCTTTTCATAAAACTGTGCGTTGTAGTTGCCATATTTTTCAGTGACCCAGTTGGTGAGGGCGGGGGCTTCATCGTTTAAAAAAATACCGCGGTATTTCACTTTGGGAATTTCAACAATATTTATTTTTTTGTCGATGAAAATAGTCGCTTTTTGTTTAACGGACACATCCGCCCACCAATACCAGGGCGATACCCCAATCTGTTCGCTCAGGCTGTAGATGCCATACATAGTGCCGCGTTTATTGGCGCCGACAATTACCAGCGCGCGCTCTACATCGGCAAAGGGTTTATCAATCACCGCGACTTGAAAGGCATCCCATTGATTCTGGATTTTGCTGACATCCAATTTTTTAGCGGCAATTAATTGCGCGATAAGCTCACTGCTGCCCAGTGTTCCCACCAACACCAATTGCTTTTGCCCGGCGAGAGTGTTTTTTAACGCCGGTTGTTTGCCGGTCACTTTTTCAATATCGCTTTGCAAATTTTTTGCCGCACGCACTACGCCGGGTAATTCGCTGCTGTCGATAACAATATCCAGAGCTTGCTGTTTATCCACCAGCACCAGATTGCCGCGTGCACTGGTTGCCAGCCAGGACTCCTCTCCCAGTGCCCAGCTGGTGGGGCTGGCTATCGCCAATAGCAGCAGTAAATACTGCATGGGGGTAGCTGCCTGGTGTTTGGTGAGCCAGCGCAAAACCGGCGTGAGGCGGAGTGAGTGCACCATGACCTGTTCCTCGGAGTAGGGGATGTATCTGGTATAAATTACAGCACAGACGATGTGTACTTGTATACTAGTTTGGCTGCCTATGTTTTCTCACTTGGGTTTATTGGCGGGATTATTGGTGCTTGCCGTTAAGGATTATTTAAGCTTTAGCCGTTACTATCTGCTCCGGTTGACGCAGCCGGCTGGCTTGGTTAGTGTCGGCTGCCCTGTGGGTATTTGGTGTCATGTCTGCGCAGGATTTGTGGTTTGGTTTGCGATATAACCTTTCCTTACTGTTCTTAACCCAATAGTGGGTGGCAATGATTTATCAGTGACCCTTGGTTTGTTTTTACCTTTAGTTCGTTTTTATTTTCAATTTTGTCCTCTCAAGGAGAATCGTTATGCGCAAATTAGTATTGGCAAGCCTGGCAATGTTGAGTGCAACCGCATTTGCTGGCCCGGAGTGTACCCAGGCAGATAAATCCGGGTGGCTGGATCAAACCAAGTTTCAGGAGCAACTCAAAGAGCAGGGTTATGAGATCAAAGAATTCAAAGTGACTGATGGCAACTGCTATGAAATTTATGGCTGGAACAAAGACAAACAAAAAGTAGAAATTTATTTTGATCCGGTTACCGGCAAAGTTGTAAAAGAGGAAATTGAAGAATAATGCGCGCAGCCAGCACAACACTGTGGGACCCGTTGGTTCGCGTGTTTCATTGGTCGATTGCGCTGATTTTTATCGCCAATTATTTTTTAAATGAAGCCGGTGAGGACTGGCATCAGTGGCTGGGTTACCTTGCTGTGGTCTGGTTACTGGTGCGTTTTGTCTGGGGTTTTATTGGCAAGGGCGCAGCGCGCTGGGCAGATTTTTTCCCTACACCGGCGCGCCTTGCTGTGCACATCAAGGCGTTGTTGCGTGGTGAAGCATACCATCGCATGGGGCATTCACCGCTCGGCGCTTTGGTGATGCTGTTAATGATGCTGGGTATTCTCTTTCTCGGTATTACCGGCTATATGATGCAGGAGGTAGATTATTTCTGGGGTGTACAGTGGGTAGAAGATGCGCATGAATGGATTGCCAATTCGGTGATGGCATTAGTGGTAGTGCATCTCAGTGCGGCGCTGTTTGAAAGTTATCGCCTCAAGGAAAACTTACCCTTGTCTATGGTTACCGGAAAGCGTCGCTCTTTGGATTAAATTTTTCCGGCGATGTTAAAAAACTAAAAAGGCCAACCGAAATCGGTTGGCCTTTTTTATTGGTGTTGCGCTGCTTTGTAATTGCAGCGTTTGTCTCTCTAAATTACCGCTACTAGTTATTGCTATTAATTACAGGATTTTCCTTCAAGCGCGTCGGCAAAACCGCGCAGAGCGGGCTTGTCGTTGTAGTTGTTGTCGAACAATAACGGCCAGGCGATGGCTTCACCGTTATAGGCGGCGGTCGCTGTGGTTAACCAGGTATTGGCATCGGTGGTGCCCCATACGCTGATTCCACCGCGTTGTGCGGCGGGGACTGTATCCAGATAGGCTTTTACAATTTCGCAGTAACGCTTCTTTTGTGCCAGGGCGACAGTGTTGGTAAAGCTGGTAATTTTGTTGCCTGGCCAGCCGCCGCTGTAGGGGTTATTTACCGCTACATCCAACTCGGTGATTTTTACTTTCAGGCCTTTATCTACCACTTTTTTCATCGCTGCGCTGATATTGGCGATGCTCGGGAAATCCATAAACACATGCATCTGGAAGCCTACACCATCGATAGGAATGTTGCGGGTTTGGAAGTCGGTCAACATTTCAACCAGCTTGGTGGTTTTGGCATTATTTTGATCGATGTTGTAATCGTTGTAATACAGCACGGCACTTGGGTCAGCGGCGCGCGCCGCCAGGAATGCTTTTTCGATATACACCGAGCTATTGCCACTTTTTACATAAAAGGTGGAATCGGTGGTGCGGAAGTTAGCCACCGGAGAGCCGTCGTTGATGGCCTCATTCACAACATCCCAGCTCACTACATTGCCCTTGGCTTTGAAGTGGGTAACCACTTGCGTCACATGGTCTTCAACTTCAGCGATAAAGTCTGCAGCTGAGCCGCTCCAGTTTTTCATGAAGTTAGGCACTTGGTAGTCTGAATGCCAAACCAGTGCGTGGCCGTGAACGTTGATGTTGTTGTCTTTGGCGTAATCCACAAAGGTGTCCGCATTGGTGAATGTGAAGTTACCGTTGCCGGGCTGCAAGTAACTCATTTTCATGATGTTGCCTGCCGTCATTTCGCCAAAATGCTTTTCCACCACGGCTTGTTCCGAGGTATTGGTCACTATGTTAAAGCTGGGGCCATCGTTGTTGGTGACGGCAGCGCCAATGGGGAAGCTGGCGAGTGCTTGCAGGCGCGCCACATTTGCGGAATAAACACTGCCAGTGCTTGAGCTTTGTGCCGATGAGCTGCTGGCTGCCATGGCCAGGGTGACGCTCACGGATTTTATGGTAACTACACCGGTGGGTGTGCCTTTGGCTTGCACACCAAGCTGTACATCAAATTCGGTTTGGTTAAATTTCTTGTCGCTTTCGGTAACGGTGCAATTGATGGTGGCATCGCCGCCCGCGGTGAACAGCTCATTGCCCGCCCAGCAGCCCCATTCCCCTGCCCAACTGCCGCCTTTGATCTGTACCAAGGGTTGCAAACTGGCGCCACTGGCTTTGAATTCGCTGCTGACATTAATCACCATGGTGATTACAGCATCTTCAAGCTGAATAGGTTTTAGCAAGTCGGTAACCGCGCCTATATCGTCGCCACTGGCATTAAAGCTCACACCATCGCCGTTGTAAGTAATGCCGCTATTGCCGTTGCCATTGCCGCGCCAACCAGTGGTCATATCCAGAGTTAACACTGTCGCGCTCGCGGCACTGCTGGAGCTGGCCGGCAGGCTACTGGCGGCCACAGAGCTAGGTGCGACCGAACTTGGTGCGGTGGAGCTGGGTGCTACTGAGCTTAGCGGTGTGGAACTGGGTGCTTCAGAGCTGGCAGCGACACTTGCGGGTGCGCTGGAGCTGTTGGCACTTGAACTGGAGCTGCCATTGCCAGAGCCGCCGCAGGCGCTTAGTGCCAGGGTAAATATGCCGATTGATAACAGTTGATGAACATGCTGCATGGTTTTTTTCCTGTGTAGTGCTAGTTATTGGTGTTGTTCTAGTCAATTAAACCATAACAAAATTTGAACTGTACACAGGTGGCAGATGTTGCGGTGCGCTTTCAGTGTGTTTTTTTCACAATTGGCGGAAAACTTATTTCATGCATAAAAAAACCACCCGAAGGTGGTTTTTTGGAGTGGGCGATATGAGGGTAATTAACCTTCCATCTGCTCCAATTCCTTGCCTTTGGTTTCTTTGACCAGCTTGAGTACAAAAATAATCGAGAAGGCAGAGAAGAAGGCGTAGATACCGTAGGCACCCGGCAGGCCGAGAGAAGAGGCGAGCAGATAGGGGAAGGTAAAGGTGATCAGGAAGTTGGCGCCCCATTGCGCCAAGCCTGCCACGGCTAGCGACGAGCCGCGAATCTGGTTGGGGAACATTTCGCCGAGCATAATCCACATTACCGGCCCCCAGGAGACGTTGAAGAAAATCACGTAAAGATTGGCAGCGACCAGAGCAAGGGTGCCCATTTCAGTACTCAGCATCAGCTTGCCCTGTTCGTCCAGGGGTGCGCCAGCAAAAGCAAATGCCACCAGTGACAGGGTGATAGTCATGCCCAGCGAGCCGATCCACAACAGCGGTTTGCGTCCGATTTTGTCGACGACCAGGAAGGTAATGAAACACGCGCCGATACTCACAACACCGGATACTACGTTAATCAGGAGCGCATCGGATTCCGAAAAGCCTGCCGCTTGCCAGAGCACTGAGCCGTAGTAGAACACCACGTTAATTCCCACAAATTGTTGCAGTACCGCGAGGCCAATACCAATCCAGACAATCGGGCGAACGCGCTTGGTGGTTTTATCAATCAGATCCGAGAGGCGCGGTTTGTGGTGGTCGCTTGCGAGGGAGGCTTCAATTTCGCTGACCTTGGCGTTGCCTTCGCTGGCGCCATAGAGTTTGACCAGCACGGCGCGAGCTTTCTCGATTTGGCCGGAAGCCATCAAAAAACGTGGGCTTTCAGGGATAAACAGCAAGGCCACAAAAAAGATGACGGCTGGAATCAGTTCCATCCAGAACATCCAGCGCCAGGTTTCGTAGCCCAACCAAAATACTGCTAATGATGAACCTGCCCATTTTGCCAGGAAGTAGTTGCTGACAAAGGCTGCTGTCAAACCGGTAATGATGGCCACTTGTTGCACTGAACTGAGCTTACCGCGATAGCGCGCCAAGGCCACTTCACTGATATAGGCAGGGCACATTATCGATGCGGCACCCACTGCCAAGCCCCCCAGGACGCGGTAAATCACAAATTCGATAGAGCCAGTTGCAATACCTGATCCCCAGGCTGAAACAATAAAAAATACCGCCGCAACAATCAGCAGCGCTTTGCGGCCATATTTGTCTGCCAGAGTGCCGGCAAAAAAAGCACCCACAGCGCAGCCGAGTAACATAGAAGAAACTTCAAAACCGGCGGTATTGATGTTGAAAGCCGTGCGCAAGCCATCAACGGTGCCGTTAATTACCCCGCTGTCAAAGCCGAAGAGAAAGCCGCCGATGGTGGCGATCACGCTGATCAGCACAATAAACGGCGTATTTGCCTGGGTGTTGGTAATAGTCTGGTTCATTGGTTATTCCTGTTATAAAAATTATGGTGTTGCTACTGGCTTTGCCGGTCGTTGTGTTCGCCCCTGCCAAGTGGTTGGGAGAGGCTTTGATTGCGTTGCAATGGGCAAGACCTTATCACACTTGATTATTTCCCGGCAGGCGCCCGCGCTAGCTATAACGAGCCGGCGACCGCTTTCCGCAGGGTTTGGTGGTGATAAAGGCGAAGCGGTGATACAAAAAAGCGCCGATCAGGTGATCCGGCGCTTTAGTGCTGTCGAATACTAAACCATTATGGTTTTGTAGACTATATGGCTGCGAGGAGCTGCTTGTCTTGTTTATATCTCAAACGCAAAGCCCGACTCGGTCAGGTGTCTGTATGCCTCGTCATCAAACCGATAGAGGCTGGCGGCGCGATGAGGCACGCCCTGTTGTTTTTCGTTGCAAGGGCTGAGCAGGTTCATTTTCATGATCTTGCGGCGGAAGTTGGGCTTGTCCAGCTTGGTATTGAGTATTGCTTCGTACAGCGCTTGCAGTTGCAACAGAGTGAATTTTTCGGGCAGCAGATTAAAGCCAATCGGTTGATGGCAAACCTGGTGACGCAATACTTTCAAGCCGTGCGCCACTATTTCGGCGTGGTCATAAACCAGTTCCGGCAATTTGTTAACGCTTTGCCAGCTTACATCGGCAGCGCTTTGGCCGGCGACGAGCGAAAATTTGTCGGCGCTCACCAGGGCGTAATAGGCAATGGTAACCACCCGTTCGTTAGGGAAGCGATCCACACGGCCGAAGGTTTTTAATTGTTCCAGAAACAAATCGCGCACGCCGGTTAACTCTTCCAGCAGGCGATAGGCGGCATCGCGCAGGTTTTCGTCGTAGCGAATCCAGCCACCGGGAAGCGCCCACTTGCCTTGGTGCAAGGGGTCAGTTTGTTTAACCAGCAGGATTTTCAGCTCGTCGTTATCCAAGCCAAAAATCAGGTTATCAATGGAGAGCGCTTTGATGATGTTGTCATCAAGGTGCGCTGAGTTGGTAGTGCTGAGACTGCCGGGAATATGGTTGTTAGGCACGAGCAATGTCCTCAAGGGCTTTGCATGTTGTAGGAAATAGTAGGCTGGGCGCGCTGTGCCCAAAGGGCGGCATTGTATAAGTCATGCCCACATTGGTCGAGCCTTACCTATTTATGTTTATGGTGGTTGGATATTTCTAGTACTCACATATAGTCCTATTGAATCTATATAGGCGATTCCTCCCCGTTTGCGCCAGTAAATCGCCCGGAGATTGATAAAAATTAACATCCGGCATCTTGTTGTCAGTTAGACAATAAGATATTCTAATTACATTACTGGCGTTATCTCATCGGTATTAGCTGATGTGCGCCCCTGTGCAGCCTATAAATTGATAAAACAAACGAGTCTCTATGCTGTTTCTTGGTATTGATGTTGGTAGCTCCTCGGTAAAGCTGTCGGTGCTGGATGGCACCACCGGTAAAAGCCTGGGCGCGCTGTCACACCCCGAATCTGAGCTGGCAATTGCCAGTCCCGCCGTTGGTTTTGCTGAACAACACCCGGACACCTGGTGGGATTGTGTGCGTCAGGGGCTGGCGCGCTTGGCCGCGCGCGACCAGATCAAACTGGAACAAATTGACGCTATAGGCATCTCTTATCAAATGCACGGCTTGGTGTTGGTGGATAACAACCAGCAGGTTCTGCGTCCGGCAATTATCTGGTGCGACAGTCGCGCTGTGCCGCTGGGTGAAAAAGCCTTGGCTGATTTGGGCAGCGATTATTGTTTTGCACATTTATTAAATTCCCCCGGCAATTTCACTGCTGCCAAGCTGCGCTGGGTGCAGGAAAACCAACCGGATATTTTTGCACGCATTCATAAAATGATGCTGCCCGGTGATTTTATTGCGATGAAGTTATCCGGCGTTATCAACACCACGGCTTCCGGTTTATCTGAAGGCACTCTGTGGGATTTCAAACACAATCGTGTCGCCACTGAATTGTTAAATCACTGGGGCATTTCGCCGGATTTGATTCCCGATGTGGTTCCCAGTTTTGGTGTGCAATCCGTTGTGAGTGATGCGGTTGCAGCAGAGTTAGGTTTGCGCAAGGGCGTAAAAATTTGCTATCGCGCGGGCGATCAACCAAACAACGCATTTAGCTTGAATGTATTGCAGCCAGGCGAAGTGGCGGCAACTGCGGGCACCTCTGGCGTGATTTACGGTGTGACTGATCAACCGGCGGCCGATGTGCAATCGCGGGTGAATACATTTTTGCATGTCACTAATACCGAGGCGGAAAAACGCAACGGCGTATTGGTTTGCGTCAACGGCTGCGGCCGCTTGTATTCATGGTTGCGTCAAACCCTCGGTGAAGCTGGTGCAACTCCCTCCTACCCGCAATTAAATGCCTTGGCGCAAGCGGTACCGGTGGGTAGCGAAGGTCTGTTGTTCCATCCGTTTGGTAACGGTGCCGAGCGAATTTTCCAAAATAAAAATTTGGGTGCGCAATTGCGCAACCTGGATTTTAACCGCCACGGCTTGGGTCATATGGTGCGCGCTGCCCAAGAGGGCATTGTGTTCTCACTCAACCAGGGCTTCGATGTACTGAAGTCATTGGGTGGCAGTTGCGAGGTGGTGCGCGCGGGCAAAGGCAATATGTTTTTGAGTGAGGTGTTTGCACAAACTTTTGCCAACACCACACAAGCAGCAGTAGAAATGTTTGAAACCGACGGCGCCGAAGGTGCTGCACGCGCCGCCGCGCTGGGCAGTGGTTATTACGCCTCGGCCAATGAAGCTTTTACCGGCTTGCATCGCTTGAATGTGATTGAGCCGCAAGCGCAGTTGTTTGCGCAATATCAGGATGCCTACCAACACTGGTGCGAACTTTTGCCGCGTTAATTGCGTGCAAAAAACCGGTGCAGTAAGCGATTTTTTTTACAGCAAAACCCAACAAGGTGAACCCTATGAGTATTGTTCTCGGTAGCAAAGAATACTTCCCCGGTATCGGAAAAATTGGTTACGAAGGTGCTGATTCCGATAACCCGCTGGCTTTTAAATACTACGACGAGAATCGTGTAGTTGCCGGTAAAACCATGAAAGAGCATTTCAAGTTTGCTACCTGTTACTGGCACAGCTTCTGTGGCGCTGGTCACGATCCTTTTGGTCCAGGCACTAAAGTATTTCCCTGGATGGCGACACAGGATCCAATTGCGCGTGCGCGTGAAAAAATGGATGCCGCGTTTGAATTCATCACCAAGTTGGGCACTCCTTACTACTGCTTCCACGATATTGATCTGGTGGACGAAGGCAACAGCCGTGCAGAAACTTCACAGCGTTTACAAACTATCGTTGAATACGCCAAAGAGAAACAAAAAGCCTCTGGTGTGAAATTGTTGTGGGGCACTGCGAACCTTTTCTCTAACCCACGCTACATGAACGGTGCTTCAACTAACCCGGATTTCAACGTAGTGGCTTACGCCGGTGCGCAATTGAAAGATGCGCTGGACGCAACCATCGCCCTGAATGGCGAAAACTATGTGTTCTGGGGTGGCCGTGAAGGTTATATGAGCCTGCTCAATACCGATATGAAACGCGAACAAGAGCACTTGGCTCGCTTCCTGACTATGGCTCGCGATTACGCGCGCGGTCAGGGTTTCAAAGGCTACTTCTTCATCGAGCCAAAGCCGATGGAGCCATCCAAGCACCAATACGATTTTGATGCGGAAACTGTTATCGGCTTCCTGCGTCATCACGGTCTGGATAAAGATTTCAAACTGAATCTGGAAACTAACCACGCAACACTCGCTGGTCACACTATGTGTCACGACATGCAAGCCGCTGCAAATGCCGGCATGTTGGGTTCACTCGATGCTAACCGTGGCGATTACCAAAACGCGTGGGACACTGACCAGTTCCCTTACAACATCAACGAAACCGTAGAGATGATGTTGGTCTTCCTGCGTGCTGGTGGCCTGCAAGGTGGCGGTGTGAACTTTGATGCAAAAGTACGCCGCAATTCACCTGATCCAGTGGATATGTTCTACGGCCATATCGGCGGCATGGATACCTTTGCCCGTGCGCTGCTGATTGCTGATGATCTGTTGCAAAAATCACCACTGGAAAGCATGCGCAAAGAGCGTTACTCATCGTTTGATGCAGGTAACGGCGCGGCTTACGAACAAGGCAAATTGACGTTGCAACAATTGGCCGAACTTGGCAACAAAGGTGGCGAAGTCACCCTGCAAAGTGGTCGTCAGGAACTGTACGAAAACATTATCAACCGTTACATCCGTTAATCGCCGGTTGTTACCCGTTTTTTTGGTGCAGGCAATACCTGCACCAAAATTTCTAGCAAAGCCTCTGCCGCTACAACCCCTGCATTTTTTGCAGGTGTTGCTAGCGGCTTTTTTTTGCTTTGTATTTCGCAGACTGCGGCGACGCCTCTGGTGTCTTTGGGGTGGCTCTTTTATGCTGTTTTGACAGCAGAGTATTACCAGTATCAATCATGAGCACAAAAGGAATCCTCCAGTGAATAAAACCAGCGCAATACAGGAAGTGGCAAGGTCGTCCGGATTAACCTCGCCCGCATCGTCAGTCTGCGGTTTCAAGGCTATGGCCCTGGCCGGGCTTGCATTAGTGTTGGCCGCCTGTGGTGGTGGCAATACCACAGTGCTTGGTCCCAAGCCGGTGAAAAATGACACCGGCGGGACATCAGGCGTTTATGAGTCATCCGAAAGGTTTGCCAATCTCTGCGAAGCACCGCGCAGTGGGCGCAGCCAATTCACCAACATTGCCTTCCCCGATAAAAAAGGGACACGCACAGACGAAAAAAACTTCCTGCGCTCCTGGACCAATGAAACCTACTTGTGGTTTGACGAAGTGGCTGATCGCTCACCCGCTGTGGCCAGTGAAACTCCGCAAGATTATTTCATGCTGCTAAAAACCAATCGCACCACCAGTTCGGGTGCGCCTAAAGATAATTTTCATTTCTACGAGCCAACCGAAGATGCCGAAGCCTGGGAGGCAGGTATTAGTTACGACTATGGTTATCGTTTGAAGGTATATTCCAGTGTGCCGCCGCGTCGATATTTGATTGCTTACGTAGAGCCGGGTTCACCTGCCGCTAACGCGGGTGTGGCGCGCGGTGATCGCATTATGAAAATCGATAATTACGACTTGGTTAATGAAAATAGTGATGCAGGATTAAATGCGCTTAACGAAGGTTTGTTTCCCAGTGTGTTGGGCGCTGCACATAATTTTGAATTGCAAGCAGCCGACGGAGCTACCAAAAATGTCAGCTTGCAAGCGGCACAAATCGACAGCAAAACCGTATTAAAAACGGCAGTGTTGGAAACCAGCAGCGGCCCTGTGGGGTATCTGGTATTTAACACCCACGTAGAAAAATCCCAGGACGAATGGGTTGTCGCTATCAACCAATTTAAACAGGCCGGTGTAAGCGATTTAATTCTGGATTTGCGCTACAACGGCGGTGGGCTTTTGTCGATTGCCAGTCTTGCGTCTTACATGATTGCGGGGAACAATGTGCAGGGCAAAGTATTTTATGAACAGATCCAAAACTCCAAACAGCCACGCCTGGAGCCCTTCCCGTTTTTGGATGAAGGAATTTACGGATTAAATCGCAACCTGGCTTTGCCTTCCTTGAATTTAAATCGCGTTTACATTCTTTCCAGTGAGTCCACCTGCTCGGCGAGTGAAGCCATTATTAACGGGCTGCGCGGCGCCAATGTGCAGGTGTTTTTAATTGGTGGAACTAGCTGTGGCAAGCCCTATGGTTTTTACCCTGAAGATAACTGCGGCACTACCTATTACACCATCCAACTCAAGGGCGCTAATGCCAAAGGTTTTGGCGAATACAGCGATGGCTTTATTCCCGCCAGTACCGATAACGGTACTACGCGCATCAAAGGGTGTAATGTGGAGGATGATTTAACTCGTCAGCTGGGCGACACCAGTGAAGCCATGCTCGCCACTGCATTGCGGTTTCGTGCAACCGGAAGCTGTGCCGGCGCTGTGACCCGCAGCTTGCAAAAACCGCAGGCCGAACAGGGGCAGGGTGAGTTAATCCTGCCTGACACACGAAAAATTATGGTGTTGCGTAGATAGCGGCAGTTAATTGAAAAAAGGCTTCCCACTGTGGAAGCCTTTTTGTTTGTTGCTAACCAGTTGATTTTTCCAAGCACAGAGTATTTATCAATATGTCCGTACAAAAATTAACGCCTGAACAACTTGCCGAGGCATTGGTCTCGCTAAATAAAACCGCAAGTGGTTGGACGCTTCACAATGGAAAGCTCAGTAAAGAATACAAATTTATTAATTTTCAACATGCCTTTGGTTTTATGTCTATCTGCGCCCTCTACTGTGAAAAAGTGAATCATCATCCTGAGTGGAGCAATGTTTATAATCGGGTCGCTGTGCAACTTACTACGCACGACGCAGGTGGTATCAGCGACAAGGATTTTGCACTGGCGCAGCATATGGATGGCGTATTTGCCTTGCTTGGATATTAATTGCCGCCGTTAAAAATGGGGATGAATCATGCGTGATTATTTGGAATACTGCGGTAAAGGGTATTCATGGAGCCGTTATGACACAGCTATTTTCACGCCTGTTTATTTTGTTGGCTGCGTTATTTTTTACTCTGCCTGGCTATGCCGCTGATGTTGACATGTTGCTGGATGAAAATGCCTTGCCAGCTAAAGGTAAGTTGCTTTACCAATCAACCATGCACGATAAAAAATCGGTTGCCAACTGGATCATGGAAGGTAATGCACAGGTAAAATTCAGCGATGGTTGGATGGAAATCTGGTCGCCAGATAAATCGGCACACCATGTGTTTTGGTGTCCGCAGGATTTCCCCGACAGTTTTATTGCTACCTGGGAAGCACAAAATCTAGCTACCGATGCCGGATTATTAATTGTATTTTTCGCCGCAACCGGTGAAAACGGCGAAGATATTTTTGCGCCCACCTTGCCCGCGCGCGACGGCACTTTTACGCAATACACCAACGGCAGCATAAAAAGTTATCACATCTCTTATTACGCCAATGTCGCTCATGAACCGGGGCGAGTCCACGCTAACCTGCGCAAAAATAATACGTTCAGTTTGCTGCAGTCCGGCAGCGAAGGTATTCCTACCCAGTCCACCGCCATCCATAGCATCACCTTGATAAAACAGGGCGCGCATATTCGCTTGTTGATTGATGGGCGCAGCGTGATTGATTACATCGATAACCAACCGCTCATTAAGGGTGTCGATACCGGCGGCCCACTGGCCGGTGGGAAAATCGGTTTCCGCCAAATGCAGTGGAGCCATTTCCGCTATCGCAATTTTCAGGTGTGGGGATTAAAAGCCGGTGACTAATGATATTGAGCTGCTGGGCCGCGTGGTGGCCAGCCTGAAATTGCCGGGTTTTAGCGCGCAGTTGGCCGCCTACCTGAAACAACAGCTGCAGTTTGATCATCTGCTGATTCTGGGCTGCCGCGCGCATAAACACCCGATTTATCTTTACGATTCCATTACCACCCAGCGTGACTTTTTATTTCAGCGCTATTTAACTGGCTCCTATTTAGATGATCCCTTTTATCGCGCAGCGCAACAACAAACGCAAGCGGCAGTATTGCGTTTGCAAGATGTGGTGAGCGATGTTCGCGAACGGCGCGAGTATGAACATAATTTTATTCGCAATACTGGCCTGCAAGATGAGCTGTGCATTTGCAGTCCTTTGGATAAAAACCGTTGGCTGCTGCTATTTCTGGGTTACAACGATAAAAACCCGGCGCGCTACCAAGCGGTTTATACCGAACTGGTTCGCTTGCTGCCGCTGCTTCATGCGCTGCTCAATCAGCAATGGGGTGCACAAAGTTTTGCTATGTCGGCGGGCGCGCTCAATAAAACTGGCTTGCAACAATTTCTAGCCGCCGCGCTCAGCTCATTTGGTGCCGAGGTGCTGAGTAAACGCGAGCAGGAAATAACCCTGTTATTAATTCAAGGTTTTGATTCGCAGGAAATTGCCGAGCTGTCGGCTATCTCTGTCGGCACAGTGAAAAACCATCGCAAAAAAATCTACGCCAAATTGCATGTGGCCTCGCTCAGTGAATTGTTTCAAGTGTTTTTGACCCATCTGCTATCCAGTTAATAAGCTCCTTCATTTTGCCTGCACTATCCCTATAGGGATATCCACTCCGCCCGCTCTGCCCATTAGGCTGGGCGAACATTTACTGGTGGAGCTGGGACATGACCGACACTTTTTTTGATGAACTGCATGAGCGTGGTTTAATTGCACAAACCTCAAACCCGACACAATTGCGGGAGTTTCTGTGCACAGCGCAAACCGTTTACTGCGGCTTTGACCCAACCGCTGGCAGTTTGCATATAGGCCATTTGGTTCCTTTGTTAATGCTTAAACGCTTTAGCGATGCAGGCCACAATGCCATTGCATTGATCGGCGGCGCCACTGGCATGATTGGCGACCCGAGTTTTAAAGCTACCGACCGCAGTTTAAATGCTGCTGCGCAAGTTGCGCAGTGGAGCGATCAACTCAGTGAACAAATCGCGCGTTTAATGTCGCCCCACTTGCCACAGCCGCTAACACTGGTGAATAACGGTAGATGGTTGGAATCTGTAAATGTGCTGGAGTTTCTGCGCGATATTGGCAAACATTTTTCCATTAACAATATGATTCGCAAAGAATCCGTGCGGCAGCGGTTGGAGCGCCCTGACCAGGGAATTTCCTTCACTGAATTTAGCTACTCGCTGCTGCAGGCTTACGACTTTGCCATGCTCAACAAAACCCATGGCTGCACCTTGCAAATTGGCGGCAACGATCAATGGGGCAATATTGTCAGCGGTATCGATTTAACCCGGCGGCTAAATGGCGCAAAAGTGGATGGCCTCACCTTGCCGCTTATCACCAAAGCTGACGGCACCAAGTTTGGCAAAACCGAAAGCGGCACTATTTGGTTGGACGCCACGAAAACCTCACCCTACAGTTTCTATCAGTTTTGGCTAAACACCGAGGACAAAGATGTATACCGTTTGCTCGCTTACTACACTTTTTTATCCTGCGCAGAAATAACTGCAATCGCTGCGCAGGATCGCACCGCAACCGGCAAGCCTGCGGCCCAGCGAATATTGGCAGAGCAGGTCACGCGTTTTGTACATGGCAGCGAAGGGCTGGCATCGGCACAGCGTATTACCGACGCGTTATTTTCCGGGCGTATGGATAAATTAACCCTGCCCGAATTACAACAGTTGGAATTGGACGGCCTGCCCAGCGTGGCAGTAAAAAAAGAAATGCCAATAGTGGATGCGCTGATTGCTGCACAATTTGCACCATCCAAAAGCAGAGCGCGCGAACTGCTACAAGCCAACGCCGTGCGCATTAATGGCGAACTAACAGCGGCTGAAAATATAGCAGAACACTTCGCCCTGTTTGATCGCTATTGGATTCTGCAGCGCGGCAACAAGCATTTTTTTTTGCTGCAGCTTGGTGAGAATGAATGAGCGGTATTTATCGCTTATTTTTTTGTGTCTCCCAAGGGAAATGTCGCTTGGGGGTTGGCGCCTATGTTAGCATTTGAAGGCTGGCGTAACGACTGCCAGTATTAATCCAATAACCAATAATTGCATGGAGCTTCAAATGTATATACGCGTTTTATTTACCTTCCTTCTGTTAAACCTTTTGTCAGGTTGTGCTGTTAACAAAATGGATGCACAGATTTTCCCCGATCAGGATCTCAGTAAAATCAATTCGTTTTATGTGGTTAAGCTTGATGCCGATGAGCGTGGTGTAAATGATTTGATTACCAAAAAGTTGACATCGATTGGCAAACAAGCAACTACCGGTAGTGCAGCCAATGCACCTGAAAATGTGGATGCAGTGGTGACCTATACCGATAAGTGGATGTGGGATATAACCATGTACATGATTGAGCTGACGGTGGTGATGCAAGACCCTAAAGATAAATTTCCTATCGCCAAGGGTTACTCTATGCACACGTCGCTGACGCGTTTGTCGCCGGAAGAAATGGTGGATGAAGTCATCACGAATATTTACAAAAAACAAACTAACTAAGGATGGAAAAGCTTATGTACCGTTTACTCGCTTTAGTGTTTGTGTCTGTTATGTTTACAGGTTGTGCGTCGCCAACCAAACCTACCGCTATGGTGCCTGCTGAATATGTGCCGGGGAAAGTCCAGCCCTATTCTGTAAACGTGACGGTCGCTGGTGGACAGGAGACCTCGGCCTTGGGTAAATCCAATGTTGCCGATGCCGATTTAAAAACTGCCATCGAAGAAACCATCCTCAAAACCAAAGCTTTTAAAGAGTTGGTGAAAGTGGGCGGTGCAGACTACGAATTGTCCGCCTCGATCATGACCGTCAACCAACCTTCCATGGGCTTTAGTTTCACGGTGAAAACCGATATCGCCTGGAAGTTAAGAAAAGTCGATGGCGATAGGGTCGTATGGCGCAAGGTTGTTCAGTCTGAGCACACTGCTGGCGCTGGTGAAGCTTTTGCTGGCGTGACCCGTTTGCGTTTAGCGACCGAAGGGGCAATTAAAAACAACATTGAGCTTGCCTTTAAGGAGATCGCGACGTTAAACCTGTAAAAAATACAGGCACTTTCGTCGCAATAAAAAACGCCCAGACAAGAAATTGTCAGGGCGTTTTTTATTTTGTTCTCAAAACTAAAAACTCAACCGCAAATTCAATTTCGCCAAGCGGCCTGCGGCGGGGAAGCCTATATCTGTGTAGTAGGTTTCGTCGGCGAGGTTTTCCAGTGTCAAACCAAGCTGGGTGTTGGAGTTGACGTTCCAGCGGATGTTAGCGTCGATGCGATTGTAGGCATCCAGAATTTCTTCTACGCCGGTTCCGGTGTAACGGCTTACGGCGAAGCGTTCGTCTACATGCGAATAATGCAGGTTGAGTGACCAGGCATTATTCAGTGTGTAGTAAAACGCGCTGCCGTAGGTGGATTGTGGGCGGCCCAAGAGGTGAGTTTCCGAGCTGGGCATGTCGATGTCTGCGTAGCTGCCGTGAACGCGCCAGTGCAGGTTTTGTAGCAATTGCCAATTAAGTTCCGCTTCCACGCCTTGGGTTTTTACCGGTGGACGATTGACGTTGGTATTGTTTTCGCCATCGTAGTCGATCAGGTTTTTGTATTTGTGGTGAAACACACCCAAACGTGCACTGATTAAATCGCGAGTGTATTCAAAACCGGTATCGCTGGTGGTGACGGTTTCCTCCACTAAATTTGCATTGCCAACAAACGGGTGGCCGAGTGCAAAAAAGCTGGGCAATTTAAAGCCCTGCCCCCAATTGGCAAACCAGGAAATGTTGTCATTTATTTTATAGCGCGTGCCTATATGACCTGAGTCGTTGGCGGCAGCGCTATCGGCGTCGTCGCGGCGCAGGCTGGCTTGCACTAACCAGTCATTAACTACATAAGCATTCACATTAATAAATGCGCTGTTGATTTCGCGATCCAATGCAAAATCTAACGGGAATACATCTGGCGCGAATAAATAACCTTCGCTGATGCCGTCTTCGCGTTTGGTTTCTACGCCAATATTCGCCCAGACTTTTTGTTGATCGCCGAGGGTATTGATCCAGCTAAATTGGGTGCGTTCAAAATCGATAACGGCACCGTTGGGTGGTACAGCGTTATAGGGCAATATGCCGGGCGAGGTTTGGTTTTCGTCGCGCTGATACCAGCTTGCAGTGGTTTTACTTTGCCAGAAATTATTGACCTGCATAGTCCAGCTGAGCGCTGCACTTTTATCGGTGTATTCGCTGCTGTCCAAATCGGGTTGCTGTGCGTATTCCGGGCCGCCACTTTGTTCCGGGAAGCTGGTGCGCTCGCCATCAAAATAACGATAACTAAAATTCAGGGCGTGATTTTCTTGCTGCCAATTTAAGCGGCCAGAAAATTCTTTATTTTTAGCAGTGCTACCAGCAACCGGTTCACCGGCGTCGGTCGTTTGAATATTGAATGCGTAACCCACTTGGCCGATTGCGCCGCTTGCCGCAACACCGGTACTGGCGTAGTCATCTTCACCGATACTTGCATTGAGAGTGGTGGATTTTTTGCCCGGGGTTTGGGTGATGATATGAATAACGCCAGCGAGTGCATCGGAGCCGTAAATGGCAGATTGTGCACCGCGAATAATTTCAATGCGCTCGATGGATTCGATGTTAATACCTTTCAAATCGAAGGCGCCGCCACGGGTATTGGTGGGGTCATTTAATTGCACACCGTCGAGCAATACCAGCGTGTGATTGGCTTCGGAACCGCGCAAATTAATCGAGGTAACACCGCCGGGGCCACCTTGTTCTTCCACCCATAAGCTGGGGATTTGACGCAGGGCATCAATCAAACTGTGATTGCTTAGTTGCAGCAGTTGTTCTTGATTTAACACCGAGACGGACGAAGAAAGTTGTTCGTTGGTGACCGGGTTGTAACTGCCGGTAATGATTAATTCTTCGGTGGCGGATACTGCGGGCAGGGTAATTAGTGCTGCAATTAGCGGCGTCAAACGGAAGTGTTTCATATAAAGCCTTTTATAAAATTAAAAATACCGATCCATCAGACGTGAAAAAGCCGGATAGCGGTGTTTACTCTGGGACCGTGGGAGACAGGATGTCGACGACGAGCCCCCATGGATGGGTTTACGGCGTGTCCCAGAGTAAATGCCGCTATCCGGCTTCTACCTTACAGCGTAGAACTATTGCTTCGCAGCGGGAAATTTATAGAGTGTGGAATAAGCCTCCATTTTTTCCGGTGCATCTTTCGCAAACAGTGTTTTGCTGTTGAGGTTGGCATGATACACCCGCGCGGTTTGCTGTGGGTGAACCTTGGCTTGCACGAGCGAACCTAAATCAATCTCGATACTTTTGCGGTCGGCGCTGATGCGCAGGGCTTTGATGGTTTCTTTCTGCATACCCAGCTCATCCGAACCGTAATCCGCCGCATCGCGATACACCCAAGACTCCAATGCCAGCAGCGATTGCAACTGCTCTGCGGTGATTTGCGCGGCCAGTGGTTGGGTTAATTGCAAACTAAAACCGGTAGCTGTTGCCAGCATTTCATGAATCGCCGGTGCGACGGTTTTGCCATCCCACACTATGCGTTGGAGGCTTGCGACATGACCACCTTTCGCCTGCCAGCCGCGACCGGTTTGGCCGAGTAACAGGCTGCCATCTTTCAGGAACAGTGGGCGCATTACGCCGGATTCCAAACCATCGATAAACGGCATCACGCTGCCTTGCTCTTTGCCATCCACGGTTTGCACCGCAATGCGCAACAGGTTGGATTGGGTCTGGTCGCCCATCAACATCTGCCCGGCAAAAGCACCGAACTTGCCTTTGGTGGTGTCCCACGCCGGGTGGCCGGGTGAGTTGGCGACGCGGTTATGTGGCAACAAAATAATCGCATCGGCGCGTTTATCCAGCATGCTGTCACGGGTTTTTTCCGCCATTTCAGGTGTTACACCGGGCAGGTCAACCAAGGCCGATGGGTGGCCGTAGTAGGCATCTTTTTCGATCACAAAGATCTTGGAGGTGCTCATGTATTCGCCCTGGTTATCTGAATACCAGAGGCGGCCATCCGGTGAAGTACCCAAGCCAGCGGGGCTGCGCAAACCGTAAGCCCATGGTGTGAATTTGCCGTTGGGTTCGACACGAATATTCCAGCCGCCCAAGCCGCCTTCGGTGCCCATGTATTGGCCGCCGGCCTTGTAGCTGGAGCCAGCTTCGTTGTGGGCGAGGTTGAGGCTGATGTAGTAAGCGCCGTCTTTACCGCGCGCCGGGCCGTGCATATAGGTGTGATAGTTGCCGTGGTAGGAGTGGGCATCAAACAGGGTGTCAAACTTGTCGGCCACGCCGTCGCCATTGGTATCGCTGATGCGCGTCAATTCGGCTTTCTGGCCAACCACAACCGTCAGGCCTTTTTTGTCTTCGGCGATCACGCCCAGGCTGTCAAAAGTGCCTTCCGCAAACAATTGCCACTGGCCTTTCACCATGCGCCAAATGCCGGCGGTGCGGGTGGCGATTACTACTGTGTCGTCTTCGGTCAGGCTTAAACCCAGGGCTTCAAACAACTGCTCGCGGCCAAAATTATCTTTGGGCGGATAGTAGCTTTCCACTTTGTAACCGGCAGGCATATTGGCTTTGGACTCGGTGATTTTTACCGGCTGTTTGTAGTGATCAAACTTCACCACTTCCGGGCGCCAGGGGTTGTTTGCCAGGGTTATTTTGGCGCTCAGGCTGGCCTTGGTTTTACCGGCGGGTAAAGTCCATTGTTGGTTGGCGATTTTGCCTTGTTTGCTGCTGATGTTTTGCAGCGCATCGCCGTTAAGGGCAAAGGTTTGCGGGCTGGCCAATTCACCGGTGAGGTTGACCGTCACTGTGCCATCGGCAGCGATGTTGGTTTGAATCTCCAGGGTGTTTTTGCCTACGCGATACTTGAAGCTGGGCAGTTGCTGCTTCTGTTTGGAATCGCGGAAGTAGCCGAGGAATTGTGCGTCCATTGCCGCTACACGGGGCAGGTGATCCTCTTTGCTTTCCAGCGAGGCTTTTACTGTGGCGGCATCGCCATACTGGGCTTCCTTGAAGGAGAAATCGATCACTTCACCTTTGGCATTGAGTGGGGCGATCAAAAACGCTTTGTTGCCCAGACTGATCTCACGGCTTTCAAAGCCCATTTTTAAACCCTTGCCGCCGCGATTCAAAAACTCGCCGCTCATATCCAAGAAGCCACCTTGCCAAATTTTGGTAACGGCTAGCAGGCGTGGATCAAAGGTGTAGTTCACGCCCCAGGGGGTGCCTACATGGATGGCGCGGCCCGAGCTGCCAAAGCCATCGCTCAGCACCATTGGGCCACGTTGGATGCGCACTTCATCACCTACTAAAAATTGCAGGCGATCTTTTACCGGGTCGTATTCTTCCGCGCCGGTTTGCGCGAGTAATTTAATCGCCGGGCCTTGTTCTGCCGGTGGGTTAAGCGTGGCCAAATAGTCGCCAATTGCATCGATTTGTACATCGCTCAATACCTGCGCCGAAAATGCGGGCATGATTGGCAAGTAAGCTTCGCCTTTTTTGGCGCCGCTCTCGGCAATTGCTAACTGTGCTTCGGGTTCACGCAGGCTGCGGTGCAGGTATTGGCGATCGGCTTTTACCGTAAAGCGATGGCCTTCGCCGCCCTCAACCACTTCGCGGTTGCGTGGCTCGCGTTTAAACAGCCCATAGAGGTTGGGGCCGGTGCTGACACCGCTGTCATCTGCAGACACTAAATGACAGGCGTTACAGCCGACAGCGCCGAAGGTTTCTTTACCCAAGGCCACAAAATCCACCAATTCTTTTTCGTTGGTAGCTTCACCGGAGTTTTTAGGCAGGGTTACCAGTGAGAAATCGGCGCCGGCCAGAGTGAAATTGCGCAGAGCCATTTGACCTTTTTTCACCAACAAGCTGGTGGGGCCGCCGGTGCCTTCCCAAGGAATGCTGGAGCCTTCGCTCAGGCCGGTGCGTATATCGTTAGTGAGCACTGGCTCGCCGTTGATGGTGACTTCCAAAATCAGCGCCGGTTCGGTTTTGATGCTGGCTTCGTTGTAGCGCGGAGCACGGAATTTGGCGCGCAGGTGCTGCCACTCGTTAGTGACATTTTTCAGTGGCACAGCGTAGCGGCCCTGGATAAACAATTGTGCATCACTGCCTTCGGTAACCAAAAACTCCATATCCAATACGGAATCACCCAGCCACTCGTGGGCGATCAGGTGTTCGCCATTACTGGCGCTGAGCGCGAGTATGTCGCCTGCTTTGCTGCTGGGTGCCAGTTGTAATTTATTGCCCACAGCACTGGCTTTGGTAGTGGTGACCCAGGCTTTGTTTTCCTTGAAAAAATCCGCCGGGCTTTGCGCGTAGAGTGGCAGGCTGCAGGCAATCAGCGAGCCAAGCAGGGTACTGCGTGTCAGCAGTGTGCTTTTTTTGAGTAGAGACATGATCAATACCGATACCAATTATGAAAAAAGCGCCGCAGGGTTAGCTGCGGCGCAAAGAAAGTGACAGTTCAGGCAAAACTAAAACTGTCAGCGGACAGATGAAAATCCGGTACGCCTTAGAGTTTGCGCAGCCAAATGTTGCGGAAACTTACCGGGTTGCCGTGATCCTGCAGGCGGATAGGCGCGCAACCGTGGGCTTTGTAAGAGGGTTTGCCAATCCATTCGGTAGCACCCTGGATTTCTACGTGGTTTTGCACCAGCACACCGTTGTGCAGCACGGTCACGTAACCGGGTTTGGCAAGTTTGTCGCCATCGAACCTGGGCGAGGTGAAAATGATGTCGTAGGTCTGCCACTCACCCGGCGCACGGGTGGCGTTGGCCAGAGGGATAGTTTGTTTGTAAACCGATGCGGCCTGACCGTTGGGGTAGGTTTTGTTGTTGTGGGAATCCAATACCTGGATTTCATAGCGTTCCTGGAAGAACACACCGCTGTTACTGCGGCCTTGGCCTTCCAGAAGCTTGCCATCGGCGCCTTTGATATCGGTGGGGGTTTTCCACTCGATATGCAGTTGCACATCGCAGAAGGATTCTTTGGTGCGTATGTCGCCTTTACCTGCAGCAACCGTCATCGCACCCTTACCCAGGGTCCAGGCGGCGACACCGCCATTCACTGACTCCCATTGATTCAGGTCTTTGCCGTTGAAGAGTACCACTGCATCAGAGGGTACGCCCTTGGCCGGAGCAGAAACCACTGGCGGGACGGGCTCCCAGACTTCGGTTTCCTGCGCCAATTGCCAGGGTTCTTTTTTGGTTTCAGCTGCCATTGCCGGGCTGCCAAATGCACAGGCGACAAACGCAACAGCAGTCGGCGCCAGCGCCTTGGTCATTAGAGTTTTTTTCATGGTGTGTTTTCCCTTGGGGTTCAGGTCGTTGTTATGTTTTGTGTGGAGACTGGCTATATAGCTGCTCCCCTGCCAATCAGCGACAGGTTTTACACAGCTTGATAATTTATCTGATATATGGCGTGTTGATTAACACGTCTTAACAGACGCTGGCTGGCGGGGCATCAGGCTGCACCGCCAACTGCGTGGGAGGAGTGGTGCAGCGGCCTAGCGCAGATCCTGCCGGGCCAGTTGTTCGCGGCCCTGGCAATTCAGGAATTTGGATGATGCCAGCCAGTGTTTATCAGGATAGTAGGAAAACAGGAATTGGTCGCCTTTGATGGTATCTATCACCTTGCGCGCTATGCCGTTGCGCACCGCCGGGCAACCGTAACTACGCCCCAGATGCCCCAGTTTTTGTGCCAGCTTCAAATCTACATAGGGCGCGCCGTGGAAAACAATGGCTCGCTCCATCGCCTTGTCATTAAAGCCTTCTTCCAAGCCTTCCATGCGCAGCGAATAGCCATTGGCGCCCATGTAGGTTTCCTTGGTGCGGAACAGCCCCAAACTGGTTTGCAGGCTCCCGTAGGTATTAGAGAAATGGCGGGCAAAGTTTTCGCCAGTATTTTTGCCGTGGGCAACCAGTTCATGGAATAGAAGTTTGCCGCTCACCAAATCAAATACCCAGAGGCGTTTTTGGGTGGATACTAGCGAGTAGTCGATCATGGTCAGATTGCGTGCCGGTTCCATTCCGGTTTTCAAGGCGCAATCCAGCGCGGTAAGCGCCATTGATATCACTTGCGGATTAGCACCGGGCGCTGCGCGGCTGAGGCGATCCAGTAACTGTAAAAAGGATTGGTCTTTACCAAACGTGGGGTGCGTAAAAGGGTTGGCGGCAGGTGTTTTAATAGCGTTATGGGGTTGTGCCGGAGTTGCGGTGACTATGGCAGACAAACCGGGCAAAAAGCTTAAGGCGGCCGAGAAAAACAAGGCCTTCAATAGTGGATACAGCATGGATACCCCGGACGATCTGGGTTATTGAAGTTGTAGCGGCCTTGCTCGGTGAAATTATGTTTTACCCGACAACAGGGGTAAGATCTATGAATGCTAGCATCATGAAAAAGCAGCGGCAAATAAAAATTGATCAAAAAATATGCCGTTTCTAGACTGTTTTTAGTGTTATTGGGAAGTACTTTGTAGTTTTTTAAGCATGCAGGAGCGTTAGTGTTATGCGGTTGGTGTTATTGGCCTTGGGCTTGGTGGCAAGCCTTTCAGTAGTGGCGCAATCTGCCAGGGATTCTGGTTCACAGTTACGCGGTGCGGCAAACGGGTTGCTGGCAGCGGCGTTGGAAACCCGGATTCTGGGGCTGCAAACAGCGGCCGATGACCCGAATGTCGCCCCGCCGGTCAGCCCGGTCGCGCCTGCAGTCAGCAGCTTTTACCAACAGCGCGGTTTTCAACCGGTGTGGACAGAAGCCGCTCGCCTGGAGGAGTTGATTACCGCTTTGGATAGCCTGACTGCCGACGGCCTTGATCCAGAGGACTACTCCATCAACTTTCTGCGGCAGATGCATCAGTTGTTGGCTGCTGATCGCAAACCAGAGCTGGGTGAGTTGGTGGAGTGGGAGCTGCTCGCAACCAATGCCTACCTGCGCGCGCTCTATCACCTTTTCAATGGCAAGGTTGACCCTGCAGGCCTCGATCCCCAGTGGAATTTTGAATTGCACGAATTGGCACCAGAGTTGGTGGCCGGCCTCATGAATGACGGTATCAGCTCGCGCAACATCGCCAGCAGTTTTGCCCAAACACGGCCACAGCACCCGGCCTACGCCAGTTTGCAGGCTGGTCTTAGTCGCTACCGTGAATTTGCCGCACAAGGCGGTTGGTTTGCACTGCCGGCTGGCCCAACCCTAAAGCCCTGTATGGTGGACCCCCAGGTCGCACAGTTGCGCGCGCGTTTGCGCGTTACCGGTGAGTACCAAGCGGTGGCGGACATGGATCAACAGCAGGCAGTTGCCACCTGTCTTACCGCGAATGCTGCCTCCAGTGCCAAAGCTGCAGCTGCAGCAGCACAGAGCAGCATGGGGTTGGCCAGCAGCTCAGCGGCAAGCAGCGAGACGGACTATGCCCTCGATCCAGCGGTGAGTTTGGAGCTTGGGGAGCAGTTGGGTGATACAACCAGTGCAACCAGTTCCGCCGCTAGCAGTGTTCCGCCAGTTAACCCTGACGAGGTGTTTGATGAGTATCTGGTCAATGCAGTTAAGCAGTTCCAGCGCGATCAGTATTTGGAGGATGATGGCGCCGTCGGCCCGGCGACCCGCGCTGCGCTCAATATTTCAGCCCATGCGCGGGTTGAGCAAATCCGTGTCAACCTGGATCGTGCCCGCTGGTTGTTGCACAACATCCCCGAGGAGCTGCTATTGGTGGATATCGCCGGTTTCAAGGTGACTTATTATCGTGGTGGCGAGGAGGTCTGGAAGTCGCGCGTGCAGGTGGGCATGTCCTATCGCACTACGCCGGTTTTCAAGTCCGAGGTCAACTACATCACCCTCAACCCCACCTGGACAGTGCCGCCCACGATTTTGCGCAAGGACATACTGCCCAAGTTGCGCAAGGATCTTAGCTACCTGCGCGAGCACAATATCCGTGTGCTCGACAGCAACGGCCAACAGTTAGACCCGGCGACTATCGACTGGTCGCGCCCCGGCAATGTCACCCTGCGCCAGGACGCCGGCGATGACGCCGCCTTGGGTAAGGCGGTCATTCGCTTCCCCAATCCCTATGCGGTTTACCTGCACGATACGCCGCATCAAAAACTGTTCAATAAAAGCCAGCGCGCCTTTAGTTCGGGTTGTATCCGCGTAGAGCGCGCGCTGGAATTGGTTGAGTTGTTGCTGGAAGAAACGCCGGGCTGGGACGAGGCGGCAATCAACAAAACCCTGGCGACCGGTAAAACCCGTAATGTCACTCTGGCTAAACGCGTTCCCATCATGCTCGCCTATTGGACGGTGGATGCCATCAGCGAGAGCAAGGTGGCCTTCAAGCCGGATATCTATGCGCGCGATGCGGCGGTTTTGAGTGCGCTTAATCAGCGTGTTAGCCAGCCATTGATCCAGATAACGGCAGCTCAGTAGGTTTTTGGCGAATTTGATGGTTTTTTTAATGTGACAGCCTTGGCGATATTTGTATTTATCGTCAGTCGCAGCTAGCGTTAACAGTGTTTAGGTCTTCGTTTTATAAAAACTGACCGGCAAGCACAATAAATATCATTTACGACGCAAATTCAGCGCGCCGGGGTTCGCCCCGGTGCCTAAATCACATCCAAAAGGATTCACTCGATGGCCACCAAAAAAACTACCCGCACCGCCGAAGCTGCTGAGCAGGATGATCTGATTACCGCCAGCCCCGATGTGGAAGAGGAGGTCATCAGCCGTCCGCTGACCAGCGCCAACGGCAGCAGCTACATGTACTTTACCGAGCGCGATCTGAACAAGATCCTGCATAACCTGGACACCCTGCGCACTAACGTTTACCCCTACCTGGTAAATCAGCAGGATGCCGACACCCAAAAACAGCCGCAATTTCCCTCGGTCTGCCTGATTGGTTTGGGGCGCTGCGGTTCCAATATCGCGCTGGATGTGGCGAGCCTGGTTTATAACGCGCGCAATTTTTATCTGAACGAATTTAATGTTGAAGAAAAAGTGGTGCGCGAGCCGGATCATATGCCTATGCGCTGGATCAAGCGCAGTCTGCATCTAAAGGGCGCGCACCAACTCAAGCCGGTATTTTTGATCGAGCCGCTGGTGATGTTGGGGGACTTGGACAAAGACATTGAGGGCCGCATTCGTTTCTCCCACAAAGGTGAGCGCGCCGGTTTCCTCAAGGATTACACCAAAATGAAAATCATGGACTTGTCAGAAGTTCATGCCGGCGGTTCCGGTAATGCGCCCATCCTTGGCCAATACCTCGCCAAAATAATTCTCAATAAAGATACCCAGCATTTTTCCAATGCAGATTGGCGCTTTATCCACTCCTACCTTATCGATTCCTGCGGCATTAAAGCCAACCAGTCGCGTTTGTATTTTTATATTTTCAGCGCCGGTGGCGGCACCGGTTCGGGCATGGCAAGTGAGTTTGGTTTGGCCCAGCAATATGCTTACATGAGCAAAACCTTCGATGTGGGCGCGCAAACCGAGGACAACAGCAATCGCGGCCACTCCTTTGTGTTTGAACCTATTTTTACCAGCGGCATTTGCATACTGCCGAATATTTCCGACCACGGTGTGGAAATGTCCGAAGCACTGCATATCAACGCCGGGCGTTTGCTGTGTAAATATTTATCGGAAGAGTGGGACTTCTCCTACAACTTCGATAACGAAGACAGCAGTGAAGCCAGCGTTATGCATCGCATTCGCCCCTGGAATGCGATGATGCTGATCTCCAACGACATCATGCGCTATGCCGAAGAAACCGATGAGGGCGCCATCCAGCATATCGATGTCAATGCGATGGAAAAGTACGCCAATCAGTATATCTCCCAGCAAATTTTCAACATCCTCACCGCGCAAGCGGTCACCACCGATTACGACGAAAATTATTTCCGCCGCGCCGGTATCGATATTGGTGAAACTATCCGTTTGGATGCCAACGACTTGTTTATGAGTCTCGCCGGTCCGGTCGCCGTCGCCTATGCCGAATCGGTGATCCCCGCGAATATTCCACAGGGAGTAGATAAGCTGCGCGGCATAGACGTGAAAAAAATTGGCGAACTGAACATCGACGATTTGTTCTATCGCTCCATCGATTTGCCGCACTTCAATAAAGTTACCCAGGCGATTGAAGGCATTAGTTTGCTGCCGATTGAATCCGCACGCTATCGTGAAGCACTGGCGCGCTATTTACAAAAAGGCTACGACGCGAATGAGTTAAAAGACCTGCACTTCTTTAAAAACTGCTCGTCTGTTGTATCTATTATTTCATTGCCAAAAGATTACAAACTCAGCTACATGGATTTGAATAAACTCAAATCCCATTTGAATGCACTCTTCCCCAATACTACCCTCAAGCGTTATGCCTTGGTAATCGGTGCTTCCGCCAATATCTCGCTCACCACGCTCATTGTAAAAAGCCCCTGCTTAAGCGATGACTTCCTCACTTTGATTGTCGCCTTTATTAAACGCTGCTTTGCTAAAGACGCCTATCGATTTGATGAGCAGTTGGATGCGGCTATGCTGGACTTTATCCGCTCAGATGAATTTGATGAGGCGCTGGTGGATAAAATGCTTAACGAGTATGAAAATCCCGCCAAAATTCTCGACACTAACTGGTACGCCATCAAACCCATGTACGAGAAAAAATACCGCGAGCTTATCAACGACTCGGAAAAGTTCTGTTCGATCAATGATATTCGCCTATCGCGTGACAGCGTGAAAAAAGCAATCAAATATCTGCGTGAAATCTATCGCCACAAAATCAGCAAAACACGTATTGTCTCGCTCAATTCCCTACCGGGCGATAAACATTAAAAATGATCCGCCTTACCAAGGAGCCGCAAGGCTCCTTTTTTGTTAGTATCGCTATCAACTCACAAAACCCTTGCTCGGATTTTTATTATGTTGTTCGATACTTTGCAGCTAAACCCGCAAGAAATTTATCGTCTGCTTGTTGGTGGTGTGACTCCACGGCCAATCGCTTGGGTCAGCACTCTGTCAAAAACCGGTATTGCTAATCTTGCACCTTACTCATTTTTTAATGTCGCCAGCTGCAACCCGCCAATCCTTTGGTATTCCCAAGTTAACCCGCGTGAAGGTGGTGACAAAGACACGCTCACTAACTTGCTCGATACCCAGGAGTGCGTAGTACATATTGTCAGTTCACCATTGCTGGAAAAAATGAATCAGACCTGCGCCTCACTTCCCGCTGATCGCAGCGAATTCGATTTCGCCCAACTTGAACAATGCGCAAGCCACAGTGTTAAACCACCCTCAGTAAAGGGCTCCCTGGTGAGATACGAATGTACCCTGCGCGAAATAATCCGTTTCAACAGCATACCCATGGGTGGCAGTGCTGCACTACTGGATGTAAAAACTATTTTTGTCGATGATACGCTTTGGCAAGAGGGTTTTATCAATCAAGCGCAATTAAATAGTGTGGGAAAAATGGGGCAGGATTTTTATAGCCTTGCTAATAATCTGGTTGAGTTGTCGCGGCCTTAAAGGAGCATATTAATGATCAAGCGTGTAGGAAATACCGATATACAACCAAAACACAAAGCGAGTTGTCACTGCGGTGCAGTGGAATTGGAGATTGATTTGCCCGATGGAATTGTAGATCCGCGCCGTTGTGATTGCTCTATCTGTCGGCGAAAGGGTGCTGTTGTGGCTTCCGTTGTGTTGTCGGGGATTAGAGTTGTAAAAGGTGAGGATGTGCTAAGGCTTTACCAATTCAATACGCATGAGGCGAAACATTATTTTTGTTCGGTGTGTGGTATCTATACCCATCACCAGCGCCGATCTAATCCAGCGTTATACGGGTACAACGTGGGGTGTTTGGAAGGAGTTAACCCTTTTCTCATTGCTAATGTACCAGTGAATGATGGAGTTAATCACCCTGCAGATCGTTAAGTTAAACAGAAATAAATAAGGCTCATACAATGGATTTAATAATACGTGAATTTGAAATGGGTGATGATGTTGAAAAACTGACTGATTTAATCCGTGCAGCTTATGCGCCTCATGCTGCTGCCGGATTAAAATATTGGGCTACTCACCAGAGTGTAGAAGATACAAAAAAGCGAATAGCTTCAGGTACATGCTTGGTTGCGTTGCGTGAACGGGAGTATGTGGGTACGGCACTTTTTCGTCGCCATAATCCTGAATCTATGCTACCGCTATATCGAGAACCGAGTGTAAGAGCCTTGGCGCAGTTTTGCGTAGCGCCTAAATACAAAGGTATGGGGTATGGCAAAGCGATTCACGATCATGGTGTTGCTTTAATGAGAGTTGCAGGAGTTAAAACTATGGCGTTGGATACAGCCGCTCCGGCAACTGCGTTAATCAACATGTATTCATCCTGGGGGTATGTTCTAGTGGGAGAATGCGATTGGCGACCGTTTACGAATTACCCTAGTGTGGTAATGGCTATGAGTATATGAATTTTTTAAAGTTATTAGCTGCGTGCCGCCAACAACGTTAATCCCGTCCATTTCTTAAACGCGCGCCGTAAATTGGCGACATCATGAAAATGTAATTTTTTTGCGACTTGCTCGCTGCTCCAGCCTTCCTGATTAATCCAATAAACGGCGAGGTCTTTGCGTACCTGATCGTAAATGGCTTGAAAGTGGCTGCGGTGTTTTTTGAGTTTGCGTTTAAAAGTCGCGCTACTCATGCCGAAGTCGGCAGCGGTTTGTTCTAAATTCGGATCAGTAGCGATATTGCTATGCAGGTAATCATAGACAGCGGCAAGAAAGCCTTTCGTGGGAATATTTACCGTGTTGCGTGAAGCGGCTAAAAAATTTTCCACTGACGCATGTGTGTTTTTTGCCCAGGCTTGATAACAATATTCGCGGTGGATAACCATGGCATTACGTTGGCAATCAAAGTGAATATTCCCGCCCAGGTGTACTTCATACTGTTCGATATAGACTGGTGCCTTATGGGAAAAATAAAATTGCCAAGGCAAACGGCTGTTGGAGCGCCAGCGCGCAAGGCTGCTGATAGCAGTAGTTAACGCTTCTACTAAAAAAATAAATGAATCCTCCGCGCCACAGGCATCTTGCCAATAGAGCACCAGCTCATCACCTTCATAGCAGCGGCGAATATTAATCAGTGGGCTTAAAAACGCTTGGTGTTCTACTAGGGCATCAATCAATTCATCGAGATTGGTTGAAGCCATTAATTGATCGCTAATAACCGCAATCTTGCCCGGTAACAATTGGTGCCCCACTAAAAAGCTGAGGTCGTCAGCGGAAGTATTTTTGGTGATGTTTTGGATTAATTGCAGCAGTTGTTCCGGGCAGATGCGGTGATCCGGGCGATGAATGTCCTCGCAAAAAATACCGGTGTGGCGCAGCAGTTTGTGTTCTGGAATTACCCTTGCCTGTGCCAGCTCGATTAACTCTGCTGGCCAAAAGTGTGAGTGCACAATAGTGCTGTCCCGCTCGTAATAAACCGGCGGCACAGAGCGCAGCGGAAGCTCGACAGACTTGCTCATATCAAGCAGCGCGCAACTGTTGCGAGTCGCGCTGTTCCTTGGCATGGAGTAATGCTTGGGTGGCGCGGGCGATTAGGCTATCGGGTGTATCTGCCTCTGCCGTCTGCCCGCAGCTGAAGGCTATGCCGATGCTCACGGAATGAAAAATACTGTCCTGCTGTTGTTGCGGTTTAAAGGCAAAATGGCGCACTGCCTGGGATATTTCCGCCGCAATAGTATTGGCCATGAGTTTGCCTGTGTTCGGCAGCAACAGCGCAAAACGATCACCTGCATAACGGCAGAGTAAATCATTGCGGCGAATATTGAGCAGCAATAACTCACTTAACGAATGTAATAGATTGTCACCTTCACGATTTCCATAGCGGCGATTAATCTGCGCAAAATTATCAATATCAATCAGCACTAAGGCCAGCGGATTTTCCTGATTACCCTGTGCCAATTCGTGCTGTAATTGCACGCGTAAATAATGTGCGCCGCTTAAACTGGTGGTGAAGTCAAGCCCTCGGTGCTCACGAAAAAGCCGCTCACGTTTACGCAATTGTTCAGTAATTAATAGCTGTTCTTTGTGCCAGTGATAAATGCCCAAGGTTAATAAAATTAACCCTATTGGCATAAAGCCCGATTCAATCCAGTGATCCCAGAGTGCCCCTTCGGGAAAATAAATGAACTCGTCCAACCAATCCTGAAAGCCGGCAATAAATACCGCACTCAACCCCAAGCTGAGAAATTGTGTCACTCGCCCTGCGGGGCGGCTGTGCAGAATCAATAACAGCCAAATTAGCGCCAGCAACGCCAAGCCGCCCTCGCCAACTATATCTAGCCAATTCCATTCGCTAGTGGTTTTTATATCGCCACTGGCAAGGCTGCCAACTAAAGCCAGATTGGCCGCCAGTGCGAGAAAAAGCAGTTTCCATTTGTGTAGTGCGAGCATAGAGCGTGAATCCACTGCAATGAAATATTAATGATGGCTGACACCCTTAACAAATTGTTGTGACATTTTTGTGACTGTGCGTGGCGATTTTTTCATTATATTTTTTAGTGAGGAAAGTCATAAAGGGAGGCAAATCAGCTCAGGGGTTTTATTTTGTATTGCTGGTTTGGTAACAGATGTGTCACAGAGCAGCCCTAGTTTGGCGCAGTGGAATTCAATCACTCGCTTGGGGGCTTATTGTGAACAAAAAATCAATCAAACAATCAATCAAAAAATTTAAAACAGACAACCTTTTTAATAAAAGCTGTTTGGCTTTGGTTATTGCCGGTATGTCACTGCATGCGTTTGCCGATGGCCGTATTGAGGGACAAGTTAGTGCAACAGAAAAAGGAATTGCGCTGGAGGGCGCAAAGGTGCGCATCAAGGAATTAAATCGCGAGGCAATAAGCCAGCGCGATGGCCGCTTTATTTTTGTGGATGTGAAGCCAGGTGAATATACCTTGGAGACGAGTTATATAGGTGCCGATAATATCTCGCGCAAAATCACAGTGACTGATTTAAGAACCACGCGCACTAATTTTCAATTACAAGGCGTTTCTGGATTAGTGGAGAACGTGATTGTGATCGGTCAAGCGGCGGGCATGAATAAGGCGCTCAATAAACAGCGCAGTGCCGACAATATTATTACTTCTGTGTCTGCCGATGCGATAGGCCAATTCCCTGACACTAACGTGTCCGAATCCCTGCAGCGCTTACCCGGATTATCGATTGAGCGCGATCAGGGCGAAGGGCGCTATGTTCGCGTGCGTGGTATGAGTCCGGATTATAACGCCGTCACTATTAACGGCGTGGGCGTTCCCGGGCCGGATGCAGATCGTCGTGCGGTAGCGCTGGATGTTATCCCTTCTGATTTACTTGAAAATTTAACCGTTACTAAAAGTTTGACACCTGATATGGATGCCAACTCCCTCGGTGGCAGTATTGATGTGCAGAGTTTGTCGGCGTTTGATCGCGATGGTTTTTTCTATCAATTTACGGCAGAAGGCAGCTTTGATGAAAATACCGAAGAGTACAGTCCAAAACTGGCGGCAACGGCGAGTAATCAATTCAGTCTTGGCAACGGCGAAAAAAACCTCGGCGTCGCCTTTGGCGTTAGCTCTTTTAAACGCGAATTTGGTTCCGATAATGTGGAAACCGGCGGCGCCTGGGATTTTGAAGATGGTGAGGCGCGTCTGGAGGAGATGGAGCAGCGCGATTATCGCATTACGCGCGAGCGTTCGGGTTTAACCTTTAATTTGGATTATAAGCCCACAGAAGATACTGATCTTTATTGGCGCAATCTTTACAGTGAGTACACCGATGCGGAAATTCGCCTCGCCAATGTAATTGAATTTGAAGATGCAACCACTGCAGGCGAAACCGCTGCTGCTGAAGTGCAGCGAGAATTAAAAGATCGCATTGAAACCCAAAAAATTCTCTCTTCGGCGCTTGGCGGTCAAACTCGCCTGGATAAATGGATAGTGGATTATCGCGTTGCTTACAGCAAATCCAGCGAAGACGAGCCGCAGAATATCGCCGGCGCCGTATTTAAAATTGATGACGCGGTGATTGCTGACGAGGCGTTTGATGTTTCCTACAACAACAGCAGGAAAATAAGTTTATCTGCTCCTGCTGGGTTTTATCAAAACGCCAGTTATAAACTGGATGAGGTTGAGTTGGGCAGTACTAATACCAACGATGAAAGCACTGCGGTCAATATGGATTTTACTCGCGAGATGGAATTGGGCAGCAATGCTGCACAAATAAAATTTGGTGCAAAACATCAAGCGCGTAGCAAAGATAATGATTTGGCTGTTTGGATTTCTGAAGATTTTGTTGGCGATACCTCCCTAAGCGCTTTTTCGGGTGCGGCAGTGGATTACAAGTTTGGTCAGTTTGGTAATCAAATTAATGCGCGCGCGGTGACAGCAGCAGTTGGGGAGTTGGAGGACGATACCGTTGAATCCAGCATTGGTGATTACGATCTTACTGAAGATACCTCTGCTGCTTATATCATGGGGCGAATTGATATTGATAACTGGCGCGTCCTCACCGGTGTGCGTTATGAAAATACAGACTTCACCGCAGAGGGCTTTTCGTATAACAGCGAAGACGATGCAATAACCACGCAAAGCTTTAGTAACTCTGATGATTACTTCTTACCTGCACTGCATATTCGCTACAGCATCGATGATAAAACCCAGGTGCGTGCCGCCTGGACTAATTCTGTGGTACGCCCCGGTTTTGCACAATTGTCTCCCGGTCGTTTAATCGAAGAAGATGATGGTGATATCGAAGCTGAATTTGGCAACCCGGAATTAAAATCGCTTGAATCCAGCAATATTGATGTGGGTATTGAGCATTACCCGGGCATGGCTAGTGTGCTCTCCGCATTTGTGTTTTATAAAGATATAGATAATTTTGCCTATCAAACTGATTTGGGTGGAACTCCGGGTTATGAAGAGTTTGATAAAGCCTTCACATTTATAAATGGAACCAAGGCAGAGCTCACGGGGATTGAACTGGCGGCTTCAAAGCAATTCACCGAACTACCTGCCCCCTGGGATGGTTTATTAATCGGTGCCAACGCAACTTTTGTCGACTCTACAGCAGAAATTGGCGGCTATGACGATGGCGAGTTTGTTGCGCGCGATATTCCCCTGCCAAGCCAATCAGATCGCTCGGCGAACCTGATGCTGGGTTATGAATCTGATCGCATCAGTATGCGGTTATCGGCTAATTATAAATCCAATTATTTGCTGGAAGTATTGGAGCCAATGGACGCTAACTATGACACTTATGTGGATGATCAAGTCCAGTTGGATTTCTCGCTGCGCTATTTCTTGACGGATAGCATCAAGCTGCATTTTGAAGCACTGAATTTAACCGATGAGATTTATTACTCCTACGTTAACAAGCCGCAATACAACGCCCAATATGAACGCTATGGTGCGACTTATAAACTGGGTGTGACTTTTATGCAGTTCTAAGGCTTTTACATAGCTACTGTGCAGGTTTGGTGTTGTATTTAAGGTGAGAATTTTTATGAACAAATATGTTTTTCCTATAGGTGCCGTCGCGGTAAGTCTTGGTCTGTTATTTAACGCCTGTGCTTCGGCGCAGGCGCAAGCAATAAAACCCTTGGCTTTTACAGCAGAACTGATTGCTCCTTTGCCCTTGCAAAAAAATCAACAGCAGGGTTATTTAACCCTGGGTGATCAGGAGATTCACTGGCGCGATGATAAGGGGGAATCACTGGCGCAGTTAAACCAATCTGCCGAATTACTGGATTGGCGTTATCCGGTGACAATAACGGCGCACGGGAAAAGTGAATCGGTATTAATTGCAGCTACGGTTTTTTTACCTGAGCAACAGCCCGGATTAGTAATGTTAAACACAGCCAGTGGTGAACTGCGCGAATTACTGCGCGTGCCTAGCCCTGCGTTTAAAATAGAAAATATTTGTTTGAGTCATGCGGGCGGCGAACATTTATCGTTGTATTTAATTGATGAGCGCGGCACCGCCGAGCATTGGTTGGTCATTGACGCCGATGGTAAGCCGGATGCAAAACTTTTGCGCCGTGTCCCCATTGCACCTAACAGCAAAGCCTGTGCGGTAGATGATGCGCAGGATCTATTATTTGTTGCCGAAGAAGGTGTGGGTATTTGGGCGCAGGGTGCGAGTGAGGAGTCATCGCCTGGTCGCATTGCGGTGGATATGCAGCAGCCGTTTGGAAAATTGCCGGGCAGTGTGGAATCGCTCGCCGTTATGCCACAAGGTTTGGTTGCAGCAATTGCCGAAGAAAAACAACTCGCTGTTTATTCAGCTGTGCAGGGTGAATTTAAGCAACAGCAATTGATCGATTTACCGCAAACCGATGAGCCCGAAGTGGTTAAGGCTGCGTATGTGGCTGATCAAAATGCTGTGGCTTTAATCGTAAATGATGAAAAAACCGGTAGTTATACGCTGCAGTTGTCTTGGCGTACTGCAGCGCAGAAATCACCTGCGCATCCGATAGTCGCTGTGACTGCTGATGTGCAAACTGACTCGATGTTGCGTTTTGGTGATGCAGCAGATGATCCCGCGATTTGGGTCAATAAAAAGCGCCCGCAAAAAAGTTTGGTACTCGGCACAAATAAACAGCAGGGTTTATTTGTGTACGACTTGCAGGGCCGCGAGGTTCAACATTTTAATACTGGCCGATTGAATAATGTGGATGTGCGTTATGGTGTGCGTCTGGGTAAAAAAATAGTTGATATTGCTGTGGCGACTAATCGCGATGACAACAGTTTATCTATTTACACCATAGACCCACGCAGTGGAAAACTGACCTTCTCCGGCAGTGTCGCCACCGATATGAAAGACATTTACGGTTTTTGTCTTTATCAATCACCGTTGAGGAACGCACAAGGCGAGGCGGCACTTTATGCTTTCCCCAACGATAAAAGCGGAGAGTTCCAGCAAATCCAGTTGAGCGCCGCAGTGAATGCTGCACAGAAGAATAGCCTGCAGTGGCAGGGGCAGGTCAAGCGCCGCTTTTATGTGGATAGCCAACCTGAGGGCTGTGTCGCCGACGATAAAAACCAACGTTTATTTGTAGGTGAGGAGGACGTTGCGCTTTGGACTATTGGTGCTGAGCCTGACGCGGGCACAGCGGTGGAAAAAATTCTTGCTGCCGGAGATTTGCTGGTAGCTGACATTGAAGGCATTGGTGTTTACGCCGGCAAAACCGAGTCTTATCTGGTGGTTTCCAGTCAGGGCAACAACAGTTTTGTGGTGATGGATGCGTCAGCGCCCTATAGTCTGCGCGGTATTGTGCGCATCGCTTTGGATGCAGGTAATAACATTGATGGTGTTTCTGAAACCGACGGACTGGAAGTGACCAGTAGCAATTTGGGCGGTTTGTTTGCGGAGGGTATGCTGGTGGTGCAGGACGGCCATAAAGTAATGCCGGAAGCACCACAAAACTTTAAATATGTGAGCTGGGAAAAAATTCGGAGAGCGTTAAATTTACCGGTGGATTAACAACTAAATAGCGAATCTTCTCTCAGGCCTTTTTGCTGATTTTTACAACATCGTCGATCTTTACAAATTCACTGGTCTTTATTGCAGGCCAGTGAATTTGCTTGTGCATAAAAAATTATTGGCCTTTACGCGATTCACGAATATAAAAACGTGCATCTTTAGCGTGACGATAACAGTTATCAAAATTCTCTACGGTTTGCATGGTACGCGCGCTGGTGATTAGACCCAGTGCCTTGCTGTAGCTGACGGTACCGCTAAATCCTTCTGCATCGGCAATGGATAATTCGGCCCAGGCGGCGTCCACTTCGGATGCGCAGGCACTGCGGTATTGGGTTTTACCGGCACAGGCCGACAGCGCTAGAACGCCGATGAGTAAGCTGCTAACAAGCGAAAGTTTGGCTGACATAGGCCACTCCATGTAAGTGAACAGGATTTTTAATTCAGCGATCGGGTTAAACCTTTTCCGGGTATTACCGGAATTTGGATTTAACCCGCTGCCAGAAGTTCCTATTCTCTACTGCACGGGGGCGAATGCAAGCGTTCTGTGTTGGCTGCGTAGAGGGGCGCTTGGCTCAGGCGGGTAGGGCTTCAGTCAGCAGTTGGCGATCAATTACTGCAATCGCTTCTTGTAATACCTCGGCAAAGGGCGCGCGCACATCAATTTCTACTACGTCGGCCTCGTTGCAGGGGCGCTCCAAACTTTCAAACTGGCTATTGACCAAACTGGGCGCCATAAAATGACCGGCGCGATTATCCACTCGCTGTTGAATCGTGCCTATGTCGCCATGCAGGAACAGGAAGAGTGTTTTGCGTCCGGCCTTGCGCAATTCATCGCGATGGGCGCGACGCAGGCCGGAGAAGGCCAGGGTGGCGTGTTTGCCCTGGTGGGCCGGGGCGCTGAAATAATCGCGCATCCGCATCACCCAGGGCAGGCGCATGGCATCGTCCAGTGGCAGGCCTTGCGCCATGCGATCACGCGCCTCCTGACTGTGGAAGTCATCGCCATCCAGATACTCGTAGCCATAGTGTTTGGCAAGCGCTTGCGCCAAGGTGGATTTTCCACTGCCCGATACCCCCATCAGAATAATCAAATGAGTGCTGGCGTCCGGATTGCTGGGCTGGATGTGGCTGGGCGAGTGCATTAATTCTTCCTGAGCGTCGGGTGAATGACATTCTAACCTTGCAAGCAAATGATAGCGCAATCATTTTGATCGTGATAGGGTATAAAAAAATAAACACTAATCAACCAACACAACCAACCAAAAAGCACTAAAAACCATGAAAAAAGCTAAAAAAAGCGGTTCCGACGGCAAAATCACCCTGGTCGATGTGGCGCGAATAGCCGCTGTTAGTCCTATCACTGTATCACGAGTTATCAATCAGCCCGAAAAGGTGTCTGACGCGGTAAAGCTCAAAGTCCAGAAAGCCATCGACGAGCTGGGCTACATTCCCAACCAGCACGCCAGCTCCCTGGCATCGGCGCGCTCGGGCATTATAGGTGTCGCCATTCCCTCCCTGAGCAACGTGGTGTTCACCGATGTACTGCGTGGCATCTACAAAGTGATGGGGGCAGCGGGTTACAAGGTACTTCTGGTAGATACCCACTACTCCCCACTTGAGGAGGAGAAGATGGTGCGCACCCTGCTGAGTCAATCGCCCGAGGGGCTGATTATCACCGGTGGCGACCAGACCCCGGCCTGCGACCAATTACTGCGTAAATCGCGTATTCCCACGGTGCAGATCATGGAGTTGCTCAGCAATCCCATCGATATGAACATCGGGTTCTCCCACCATTTGGCCGGTGCAGATGTAGTCGATCATCTGCTGGGCAAGGGTTACAGGCGCATAGGTTTTATTGGCGCGCGTATGGACCCGCGGGTACAGCAGCGTATTCGCGGATATACCCAGGCGCTCAGTGAGCGCAATTTGTTTGAGCCAAGCCTGGTCGCCACATCACCTGAGCCATCTTCCATCGCGCTGGGCGGCGCCTTATTTAAAAGTTTGATAGCGGCCAATGAGGGGCGAATTGACGCTGTTTTTTGCGCTAACGACGACCTTGCCCTGGGTGCACTGTTTGAAGCGCAACGCATGAATATTGCCATTCCCAAACAATTGGCGATCTGTGGCTTTAACGATATTGAAGCTGCGGCGTTTGTAAACCCATCGCTCACCAGTGTGGCGGTAGGGCGTTACGAGATGGGCGTTAAAGCCGCGGAATTAATTATCCAATCACTTAACCAACAGCTGCCGGAACACACACAAATCGATATGGGATTTGTGATCAAGCAGCGCGATTCCACCAACCGTTAATTTTTTACAAAAACTAATAACCAGCACCGGGAATGTCTATGAACACTTCAACAAATGATCGCTTGGCGCAGCTCTCACTGCGCGAAAAAATGGGTTTTGCATTGGGCGATTTAGGCTTCAATTTGTATTGGGCCAGCATCGCTTCTTTTTTAGCGGTGTTTTATACCGATGTGTTTGGCATTCCCGCTGCCGCAGCGGGCACTATGTTTTTGGTCACCAAAATTGTCGATGCGATTACTGACCCGATTATGGGGGCGGTGGCAGATAGAACCAAAACCCGTTGGGGAAAGTTTCGTCCCTATTTACTTTTTGCCGGTGTGCCTATGGCGGGCGCTGCCGTGATTACCTTCAGCACTCCGGAATTAAGTGAGAATGGAAAAATTATTTACGCCTACATCACTTATTCATTAATGATGTTGTGTTACACCATTTTAAGCACACCCTATTCGTCGCTCTCCGGCGTGATGACAGCACACCCGCAGGAGCGCAATACGCTCATCAGTTTTCGTTTTATCGCCGCCTTTGCCGGTACAACGTTAGTGAATAAATTTACCTTGCCGCTGGTTGAATATCTGGGTGCAGGTGATGAAGAGTTGGGTTGGCAACTCACTATGGCGCTTTATGGCTGTGTTGCTGCAATCGCATTTGCGATTACCTTTTTTTCCACCCGCGAGCGCATTGCTCCACCGCCACAACAAAAAACCTCACCGCTGAGCGATATCAAAGATTTGCTCGACAATCGCCCCTGGTTAATTTTAATTGGTTTGGCGATTGTAATTATGATGACCATTACTTTGCGCGGCGGCTCCAGTTATTACTACTTGAAATATTATTTGCAGCGCCCTGAGTTAATTTCGGATTACTTATTTGTGCAGGGTATCGCGCTAGGCGTAGGTGCCGCCATCACTCCGCTGCTCACCAAATTTATCGATAAAACCAAACTGCTGATGTTGTTAATGTCGATAGTCGGCGTACTTTCCATCCTTATGTATTTTGTTCCGCCTGAATATGTCTCTGTCATTTTTGTGTTGAATATTTTAATTAGTTTGGCGCTTGGGCCTAAATCACCACTGGCATGGTCTATGTATGCGGATTCGGCGGATTACACCGAGTGGAAAACCGGGCGACGCGCGACCGGCATGACTTTTTCTGCTGCTACCTTTGCGCAGAAATTGGGTGGAGCTCTGGGGTCGGCGGTAATGTTGTGGGTGCTGGCTGCTATTGGTTATGTCGCCAAAGAGGCGCAGTCCGATGCATCGCAAACCGGCATCGCGCTGTTGCAAACAATTATTCCCGGCGTGATTGCGCTGATTGCTGCTGCGATTATCAGTTTTTATCCGCTCACCAATGCCATGCTCGCGCGTATTCAAAGTGATCTAAGCCAGCGCACAGCTGATTCCCGTTAATCTTTTCTTGGGTTGGTCAACCGCAGTGTGAATCAGCCGGCATACCTTTTATTTTTTGCGCCTTTTTGGAGGGATTTATGTCCACGCCGTTATTACAGCCTGCCGAGCAGGGGCAGCGTTATGAATTATTTTCACCGACCGCCATGCCGCGCGCTGCAGGCTTTCTGTGGAATCAGCGCATGATGATTCAAGCCACCTGTCGCGGTTATGCGGTTGCCCAGTTTATGCAACCTGAGCCGGCCAAATATGCCTATGCGCCCAATCTGGAAGCAAAAACGTTTATGCAGCCGGAGCAGCCTTATTATGCGCATCACCCCGGTCGTTTTTTTTATGTGAAAGATGACGAGACCGGTGAGGTTTTTTCTGCGCCCTATGAGCCTGTGCGCGCTAGCTATGAGGCTTATTGCTTCTCGGTAGGCAAGAGCGATTTGCGTTGGAGGTTGCAAGCGCTAGGCATTGAAATTGAATTAACACTTTCACTACCGGTGGCGGATGTTGTTGAGTTGTGGGAAGTGAAATTAACCAACTGCTCATCGCGCGCGCGGCGTATTAGTGTTTATCCCTATTTCCCGGTTGGTTACATGTCATGGATGAATCAGTCGGCGGAGTATCGTGCAGATTTGGGGGGGATAGTCGCTACTTGTGTCACACCCTATCAAAAAGTAGCTGATCACTTTAAAAATAAATTTTTCAAGGACAAAACATTTTTCCTGCACGAAAAAATACCCGCTGCGTGGGAGGCAAAGCAGGAAACTTTTGAAGGTGAAGGTGGGCTACACAATCCATCGGCATTGCAGGCTGAGCTATTACAAGGCGGTGATGCGCGCTATGAAACACCGGCGGCGGTGTTGCAATATCGCTTGGAATTAGCCTCTGGTGCTACAGAAAACTACCGGTTTATTTTTGGCCCTGCATTTGATGAGGATGAAATAAAAAAAATACGTGAGACTTATTTAAGTGCGCACAGTTTTGCCAAAGCAAAAGCCGAATATGCCGCTTATGTTGCTAGTGGTAGCGGCTGTTTGCAGATTGAAACCCCCGACGCGGAATTAAATAATTTTGTGAATCATTGGTTGCCGCGCCAAGTGTTTTATCACGGTGATGTTAATCGCCTGACTACCGACCCACAAACCCGCAATTATTTGCAGGACAATATGGGTATGACGTTCATCAAGCCACAGGTAATTCGCGCGGCGTTTTTACATGCACTCAGCCAACAGGAAGCATCAGGCGCAATGCCCGATGGAATTTTGCTGAGTGAAGACGCAGAACTTAAATACATCAACCAGATTCCGCATACCGATCACTGTGTGTGGTTACCGGTATGTTTAAAAACCTATCTGGATGAAACCAATGATTATGCGTTGTTGGATGAGTTGGTTGTCGGGCACGATGGTAAAACCTTATCGGTATTTGAACGTATCAGCAGTGCGATGCGCTGGTTATTGCACGCGCGTGATTATCGCGGCTTGAGTTTTATCGCCCAGGGCGATTGGTGTGACCCTATGAATATGGTGGGTTATAAGGGCAGGGGTGTATCGGGTTGGTTGTCGGTCGCCACGGCTTATGCACTGAATTTGTGGGCATCTGTGTGTAGCAAAAAAGCACAGGAAAAATTGTGCGAGGAATTTAGTGCAGGCGCGCGGGAAATTAATGCGGCGGTTAATAAATACCTGTGGGATGGTGAGTGGTTTGGGCGCGGTATCACCGATGACGATGTTGTATTTGGTATTAGTAAAGATACCGAAGGGCGTATTTTTTTAAACCCGCAAAGCTGGGCGATTCTGGGTGGTGCAGCCAACCAGGAGCAACGTGCAAAAATGATTGCTGCAATAGAACAGCAATTGGAAACGCCTTATGGTGTTGCCATGCTGGCGCCAGCCTATACAGCTATGCGTGACGATGTTGGTAGGGTTACCCAAAAACATCCCGGCTCGGCGGAAAATGGTTCTGTTTATAACCACGCGGCGGTGTTTTATATCTACAGTTTGTTTGCTATTGCTGAGCAGAGTCCCGCGCATGCTGACAAGGCTTATAAATTATTACGGCAGATGATTCCCGGCCCCAGTGAGGCAGATTACCTGCAGCGTGGCCAGCTGCCGGTGTATATCCCCAATTATTATCGCGGCGCCTATCACCAATACCCGCGCACGGCGGGGCGATCGTCGCAACTATTTAATACCGGTACTGTGTCTTGGGTGTATCGCTGTTTGGTGGAGGGATTGTTTGGGCTGCAGGGCTGCGAGCAGGGGCTGCGGGTTATGCCGCAAATCCCATCGAATTGGTTACAGGCAAAAGCCCGGCGAGAATTTCGCGGTGCCACTTTTAATCTGGTGGTTACCCGTGGTGATGTCGACCAATTAATGCTGAGTTGTAACGGTGAACGTTTGCTGGATAACTGCGTGCGCAATATTGAAGCGGGGCGTGAATACCATTTGGAGGTGGTTTTACCAGCAGTAGCTGGTTAATCCAATGTTGGGCATCTAAGCAAGGTGGTGCAGGGACTGTTTATCATGCAGCGCCCGGTATAATCCGGTTGCGCTGCTGATCGATTTTTTGTTTAGAGCAGTCGCTCTAGCTAGCCTCTGTTTTTTTGGTTTTCTTGGTGGGTTTGGCGGCGGGTTCGACAACAGCTTCAGGCTCGGCAGCTTTAGCTTTTGTGGCCTTGGGTTTATTGGTTTTGGTGGGCGCTGAGGCTTGGCGCGTTTTAACAATTGACAGATATTTCACCCAGGCCTGCTCTATAGGGCTTTTGGGCACACTCTGGTTGGCGACAACTTTTAGTATGTGAAGATCATCGGCAGTTGGATCCGAGACTTCTTCCTGGGTTATGGCATTAATCAATGCGCCGTGTTTACGCACCAGGCGTGCTTGTATATCGGACAATCCACCTTTTTCAAATCCTTCGGGAAAGTTCACAGCATCCTGAAAGGTTTGTTTCAGATAGTGTTCGCGTGGCAGCATAACGTATCTCCATTATTAGTATGTGCACTCTGCAGGCAGGCTTTGCGAGCTGTGCCATCGTTGTGATGGCTAGTCTCTGCTGCGCCTCCCCGCAGCTTCTCAGTATGGCGCGGGATTCTTGTTCCAGCAAAAAGTTGCTGCCGAAGATAATCTGTTTTGATAGCAGTGTATAGAGTGTGACGAGCGCTTTATGTGCAGCATGGGAGTTGTTTGAACAAATTCAGGACGAAAAAAAACCGGCATAAGCCGGTTTTTTTGAATAGCACCTAATCTTTATTAGGCAGCCATTGCCTTGATCTTGGCATTCAGACGGCTCTTGTGACGAGCTGCCTTGTTTTTGTGGATCAGGCCTTTGTCGGCGATGCGATCAATTACTGCAACAGCAGAGGTGTAAGCGGCAGTGGCTGCAGCTTTGTCACCAGTTTGAATGGCGCTCAGCACTTTCTTGAGGTAAGTACGCCCCATAGAGCGCATGCTTGCGTTGTGCTTGCGAGCTTTTTCATTTTGACGCGCGCGTTTTTTGGCTTGGGGTGAGTTTGCCACCTTAGTGCTCCTATATATAAATTCTGGATAAAACTATCGAAAAAGGGTCTAAATTCAAGGACGCGACATTATGCCGTGTCCGCTTGGTTTGTCAACCAAACATAGCATTTTTTGTTCAGTCAGGGGCGGATGCCCTGCTAAGCCTGTTTTGGTTGATTGTTCTGCTTAAGTTGGTTGTCCAACGCTGCAAGCCGTTCCGGTGTTCCTACATCGCTCCAGTTTCCATAAAACACTTCGCCACTGAGCAGGTTGTTGCTGATCGCATGGCGGAAGGCTTCTACCAAGGGGAATTTTTGCCGCTTATTTGGGTAGCTAGTGATTAGCGCGGGGTTCAGGTAGCTGATGCCGGCAAAGGTGAATTTGCGATCAGTAGGCGCAGCGGTGTCGTCCAGAAGCAGTCCGTTATCGGACAAGGCAAAGTCACCGCGCGGATGAAATTCGGGGTTGGGCACTAGCAGCAAATTCCCCAGTGTTCCTGTGTGCTTGCGACTGTGCTTGCAAAACTTGCTCAAGTCCAAATCGCACCAGACATCGCCATTGATAAGCAGGAATGGTTCATCTCCCAGTAATTCGGCGGCATGGAGAATGGCTCCGCCGGTCTCCAATGGTTCAGGTTCCGGTGAGTAGTGGATCGTCAGTCCAAAGGTGTTGCCGTCGCCGAGATATTGGCGGATCTTCTCGCCTAAATAAGCCAGGTTGATAACCACATCCTTTACTCCTGCGCGGCAGAGGTTCAACAAATGATGCTCTATTAGCGACCTGTCGCCTGCCTTTAACAAAGGTTTGGGGGTGTGGTCGGTAAGAGGGCGCATGCGATTGCCCAGACCTGCCGCAAGGATCATGGCTTTCATTGATGTCCTCCGGCCGTTGCGTAATCACTATACCAAGGCTGGATTATTGCCAGCGGGAGCAGTTTTGCCCTGAACCATACGGCAAAATCCTGTAATTCAGGGTAGGCGTCTGCAACCTCAAGGGTGTAGCGCATAACCAGAGGCAAATCCTTCAGGTAGCCCTGCTTTTTATCGCGCAGGTTTAATCGCGCAAATATGCCCAGTACTTTGATGTGTCGCTGTAATCCCAGCCAGTCGAACCACTGCATAAACAGGCTGGGATTGGTGTCAGCCGGAATAAGCCCGGCGGCGATAGCTTGTTGGTAATAGCCCAGTGCCCAGTCTTTGATCTGTGCCGCTGGCCAGCGTAGATAACAGTCGCGCAGGAGCGATACCAGGTCATAAGTGATTCCTCCCCAGAGTGCGCCCTGGAAGTCAATGACGCCCAAGTCACCATTGGAGCAAAGAATCAGGTTGCGTGCGTGGTAATCGCGATGCACAAAAACCTGGGGTTGGGTGAGCGCCAGATTTTCCAGCAGGGTGAAGGTGTGATCCAGCAGTGCCAGTTCATTCGGTGCCAGTGGGTAAGCCAACAGTTGCCCGGCAAACCAGTCGCTAAAGAGTTCCAGCTCGCGGCGCAGCAAGGCGCGGTCATAACGCGGTATAAGTGAAGGATTATCGGCGCTGCGTTGCAGTTGCAGGAGGGTTTGCATTGCTTGTTGGTAGAGACTGTTGGCGTTGTCCGGGTTAACGGTATTGAAGAGTAGTCGATCGCCAAAATCCTCTACCAATAGAAACCCCTGTTCTACATCGGCGGCGATAATGCGCGGGCTGCGTATACCCTGGCGAGCGATAAGGTCGGCGATAGCGATAAATTGAGCGCTATCCTCCGTGGTGGGTGGCGCATCTACTGCGAGCAAATTCTGGCCGCCGTCAAAGCGAAAATAGCGACGAAACCCTGCGTCACTTCCCAAACTGCGCAATGTAGGGGGGGCAGTCAAACTGCTTATTTGCTGCGACACCCAGTGGGCGAGCGCCAGGGTGCGGGAATCTTGCGCTGAATCGATTGTCTTTAGCGAGTTGGTGTGGGTTGATGGCATGGTGTATCTGCACGTTGAATGACAATTCACGGATTCTACCCCAGCCCGCTGATTTCCCCCAATTCATTCCCTGTGCAGCGGCTTTACAGTAGAATCGCTGCAATTTTTAGGTGGCGCCGGCCGCGCCACGTATACGAGACCGCGGTAAATGGCTCCAACCTCGAATTACTCCAACCAGAAATTGCCTCGTCATTTCTCTCGCTCCCGCCTTGCGCTTCTTATTGCCGCGCCTTGCGCCGGCATGCTTTTATCATTTGCCTCACCAGTGTTTGCGCAGAGTGAACTTACCGGTACAGCCCCCAATATCGTTGATAAAGAAACGGCAAAGTCTGACCCCAACGACAAGTTGCGTGAACTGGATTGGGTGCCCATCGAGGAGCTGACGGAAGAGCAGAAAGCATTGGTTCCTGCTGCTTGTTGTGGCGCCTACATAGCACCGCCCCGCGACGATGCAGAATCGGAACTCGACCCCGAGAAGGCCAGTATTTTGGGGACTGCAGACTATTCAGAATCGGAAAAGCAGACCAAATTTATCATGCGCGACAATGTGCGCTTGACCCAAGGGCGCCGCTCGTTTTACGCCGATACTTTTATGTTCGATAAGGTGAGTCGTGAAGCTGAATTAAAGGGCAATATCCAAGTGCGTGAGCCGGGTTTGTTGCTGCGTGCCGATAGTGCTTATGTCGATACCCAGACCGGCAATGCACGGCTCGATAATGCCAGATTTGTACTCTATGAAACGCGCGTCCAAGGGCGCGCCGAAAACCTGCAAAAGTTTGGCGATCAAATCATTAGTCTCAATCAGGGAACCTTTACCAGTTGTGAGCCGGGCGACAATACCTGGCTGATTGAAGGCTCGAATATCACCCTGCATAACGATAAGCATTACGGTACAGCAAAGCATATGCGCCTGAAGGTGAAAGATGTGCCTGTCGCCTATGCGCCTTATTTTCGTTTTCCTATTGGCCCTGATCGTTTGACCGGGTTTTTGTTTCCCTCTGTCGGGCTTGATACCAGCGAAGGCATTGATGAGTTTTCGGTGCCTTTTTATTGGAACATTGCGCCCAACTATGACGCTACTTTTGTGCCGCGCTATCTGGCCGATCACGGCTATATGCTTCAGAGTGAATTTCGTCACAAGTCGCTTTACTTTGACACAGTGCTGAGCGGCAGCGGGTTAAACAATGATCGCGGTGGCTTCAGTGAGCGTTTGCAAAGCCAGATTGAGTCGGGCGAACTGACTGAGGCGGATGCTTATCCCTATCGAGGGCAGGATCGCTGGCAGTTAAATTTGGCTCAAACCGGCGGGCGCAACCAACCGTGGTCTACCCTGATCGATTACACCGATGTTAGCGATACCGACTATATTCGCGACGTGGACAGAGGGGCGGTAGATATCAATCGTCAGGCATTTATACGCCAAACATTTGCCGCCAGTTACCGCAGTGAACATTGGCGGTTGGGGGCTAAGGCGGAGGAGTTTCGCCTGCTTACAGACCGGCAGTTGCCCTACCGCGAGTTGCCGCGGTTGAGCGCTGATGGCAACTATCGACTGGATGACTGGGTATTAACTCTGGAAAATGAGTTCACGCATTTCTCGATAAATCGCTACTTTAGCGACGATCCAGCCAATGCGGCGCGCTTGGGGGACTTGATTGTTGGCGAGCGCCTGCGCACCAATTACGGGGTGGTGTGGGATAAACAATATTCTGCTGGCTTTATCCGGCCCGGAGCTGGCGTCAAAACGCTCAGCTATCAACTGGAAGCGGACAACATGCGTGCGCAAGCGGACAGTGAACCACAATTTGTTGCGCCTCAGGTCAGTCTGGATTCCGGGTTGTTCTTTGAGCGGGATAAAAGCCTGTTTGCCACCGACTTTACCCAGACATTAGAGCCGCGCGCCTACTATCTCTATCGCGATTATGAAGGCCAATCATCGCTCTACGGCCTGACGACAGACGCAAGCTATGTCAACTTCGATACATCAGACATAGTCTTCACCTACAGCCAATTGTTTCGCGACACCCGTTTCTCAGGCGGTGACCGAATTGATGATGCCAATCACCTTACCCTGGGGGTGACCAGTCGCCTGGTGGAGTCCGACTCCGGAGTTGAGCGCTTGCGTATGAGTATCGGGCAAGTCACTTATTTTGATGACCGTCGTGTAAGTATTCTCAATACCCAGGATGCGTACGCCAATACCCGAACCAACTCCGCTATCGCGGGGGAGTTGAGTGCGCAAATTGGTGAACACCTGCGTTTAACCAATGATCTGCTCTACGATCATCAGACGGAAAAAGTGAACTCCTTCAGCAGCAGTTTGCATTATGTCGATGAGCAATACCGGATTTTGAATGTTGGTTATCGCTACAGCCGCGATCCTGTGTCCCTGAGCCCTTTGGATATCAATACCGCGACAGGCGCTACGCTGAATCAGCTGGATGTCACCAGCCTCTGGCCACTCAACAATCAATGGGCCGTTATTGCCCGGGCTAATTATGATTTTACGTATGACGCGGAACTCGACACCTTTGCCGGGCTCGAATATACCGATTGTTGTTACAGAGTCCGCTTGCTGGCACGTCAGTGGGTAGATTTTGATTTCAGTGATGATTTTATGGAAAACCTTAATAGCGATGACTATGACCGCGGTGTTTTTATCGAAGTGCAACTGCGTGGTTTTGGCACAATAAGTCAGCGTATTAGTAACCTGCTCGATGATGCTATGTATGGCTATCGCGAGCGTGAAGCTTCTTTACAATAAAACAGTGATTGAATTTATGAGTAAGCGTCAAAACTTTCTGGGCTTGAGCATGGTGTTGGGCGGCCTTTTATTGATGGGCAGTCAGCTTGGCCTGGCACAGACCGGCTCCGTTTCTCTGGATCGAGTGGTGGCAATTGTCGATCAGGATGTAGTGCTGGAAAGTGAACTGAATGCGCGTAAAGCGTCGATTATGGAGCGTTTGCGTGGCCAGTATCAGCAGCTGCCCCCCGAGGATGTGCTCAATAAGCAAATTCTTGAACAGTTGATTATTGAGCGTATCGAGCTGGCGTTAGCGGAGCGCTACGAAATCACCATAGAAGAGGCTGAAATCGACCAGGCTATCGGCCGCATTCTGCAAAAGAACCAGATCAGTCTTGCGCAACTGGAAAGCGACCTGCGAGGTCAGGGTTTAAACCTTGAAGGGCTGCGCAAGCAGCTGCGCAATGAATTGATCATCAGTAACTTGCAGCAAGGTGTAGTAAACAGTCGCATTAAAGTTACCGATCAGGACATCACCAACTTCCTTTCTTCCAGCGATGGAAAGTATGCAACTTCGCCCGACTACCGTATCGGTCATATTCTGATTGCCGTATCCAGCAGTGCTGATGCCGATGCGGTTGCTGAGGCGGAAAAGCAGGCCAATGATATTTATCAGAAACTGCAAGGTGGCAGCGATTTCGCGCAAATGGCGATCAGTTATTCGAATGATCAAGCTGCGCTGCAGGGTGGTGATATAGGTTGGCGCAAGCTCGCACAGTTGCCGGAATTGTTTGGCAATCAGATGTTGAGCTTGTCTCCCGGTCAGGTATCCAAACCATTCCGCAGTGGTGCAGGTTTCCATATCCTTAAAAATATTGAGCAGCGCGGCGGTGGCGAACAATTGGTTGAGCAAACCCACGCGCGCCATATTCTGGTAAAAACCTCTGAAATTATGGATGACGCCCAGGCGCGTCAGAAATTGCTTGATTTGAAAGCTCGTATTGAAAAAGGCGAAGATTTTGCCAAACTCGCCCGCGATAATTCAGAAGATACCGGCTCTATGTTAAATGGTGGTGATCTGGGTTGGTCTATGCCGGGAATGTTTGTGGCTGAATTTGAAGAGGCGATGAAAAATACTCCAATCAACGGCATCAGTCGTCCGTTTAAAAGCCAATTTGGCTGGCACATATTGCAAGTGCTTGAGCGTCGCAAAGAAGACATGAGTGATAAAATGAAACGCAATCAAGCCGCTAATGTATTGCGTGCGCGCCGCTTTGATGAGGAGTTCCAACTTTGGCTGACGCAAATTCGCGAAGAGGCTTACGTTGAAATCAAACTCTAGATAGCCTGCCGCAGCTGCGGTACGCCGGTATATCTTGCGGCTGAAAATGGAATTGCCTGGTGCAATTTTGTTTTCAGCCGCTGTGCTTTTTGCGCAAACACATTTTTAATTCCAATAGATTTTCACATCGATTTTTCAGGTGCACATCAATATGGCAAGCTGTTTTCGCATCGCCCTCACTCCGGGTGAACCCGCAGGTATCGGCCCTGATCTGGCGGTTGTATTGGCACAACAACCGCAACAACATGAGATAGTGGCAATTGCAGACCCTGCGCTGCTGCAAAGCAGGGCTGCGCAGCTGGGGTTGCCGCTGCAGTTGCGACTGGTGAATCTGCAAGACAAGCCGCGCCCCAGCCCTGCGGGTGAGTTGCCGGTACTGCCAATTGCGTTGGCTGCAGATGCCCAGGCTGGTCACTTGGATGTGCGCAATGCTCCCTATATTTTGCAGACACTGGATGCGGCCATTGCCGGTTGTATGGCCGGTGAGTTTGCGGCGTTGGTGACTGGCCCGGTGCAAAAAAGTGTGATTAACGATGCGGGCATTCCGTTTAGTGGGCACACCGAATACCTGGCCGACAAAACGGCAACGAAAAAAGTGGTGATGATGTTGGCCACGGAAGGATTGCGTGTTGCGCTGGCAACAACACATCTACCGCTAAAAGATGTTGCCGCTGCAATAACCAGGGATGAACTTACGCAAATCACGGAGATACTTCATCGTGATATGCAGCAGCAGTTTGGTATTAAGCAGCCGCGCATATTGGTGTGTGGCTTGAATCCCCACGCCGGTGAAGGCGGGCATTTAGGGCGCGAAGAAATAGAGGTAATTGAACCTGTGTTGGAGCAGCTGCGGGCAGCGGGCATGAATCTGATAGGCCCGCTACCGGCAGACACCCTGTTCACCCCAAAATATTTGGGCAGCGCCGACGCAGTGCTCGCCATGTATCATGATCAGGGGTTGCCGGTGCTCAAATACAAAGGGTTCGGCCAGGCAGTAAATGTGACCTTGGGCTTGCCGATTATTCGCACCTCGGTTGATCACGGCACGGCATTGGATCTGGCGGCCACCGGTAAGATTGATTCAGGCAGTTTGCACACTGCACTTGCTTATGCAGTGGCTATGGTGCAAGCAAAACAAGCGCGCTAAATCTTGAAAGTTTTGACGAGTAATTTTTTATATGAGCAAAAATATTTTGCAAGAATCCCACCACAAAGCCCGCAAACGGTTTGGTCAAAACTTTTTGATCGATCACGGCATTATTCGTGACATAGTGCGTTCAGTTCATCCACAAAAAAATGATCAGATTGTCGAGATTGGCCCAGGCAAAGGTGCTATCACCCAACTGCTTGCCGATAGCTGTGACAATTTGGCAGTGATTGAGCTCGACCGCGATTTAGTGCCCTGGTTAAAAGTAAAATTTGAGCGTCATCCAAACTTTCAATTATTCCAGGCAGATGCGCTGCAATTTGATTTTAACCAGCTGATTAAAAACGACCAGCCGTTACGTATTGTGGGTAATTTGCCGTACAACATTTCTACGCCGCTTATTTTTCATTTGCTGACCTATGCTAATAAAGTGCAAGACATGCACTTTATGCTGCAAAAGGAAGTGGTCAAACGCATGGCGGCGCAACCGGGTGATGGAGCCTATGGTCGCCTGGGCATAATGGTGCAGTATTATTGCGCTGTGGAGGATTTATTTGATGTTCCTCCCACATCATTTGACCCTGCACCTAAAGTGGATTCAGCGATTGTTCGTCTCACACCTTATGCACAGTTGCCGCATGTGGCAGACAATATAAAAACCTTGGAAACCCTGGTAAATGTGGCGTTTCAACAGCGCCGCAAAACCTTGCGCAATTCGCTTAAACAATTATTAACTGCTGAGCAGATGGAGTCCTTGCCCGTCGATTTGGGGTTGCGCCCGGAAGAGATTAGTTTGGCTGAATATGTAGCGATGAGTAATTTATTAGGTAATCTCGCAGTAAGCTCTGCAATAAATAACAGTGATGAATAAGATGTCCGTAATTCAGGTATCGGTAAAAACTACTTATATTGCAGCGCAATCCCAGCCGCTGGTGAACCGCTACGTCTATGCCTACACCATTACCATTGCAAACCAGGGTGATGTTCCTGCGCAACTGATCAGCCGTCATTGGTTAATTACCGATGCCAATGAAAAACGGCAAGAAGTGCAGGGTGTAGGTGTTGTTGGTGAGCAACCGCATATCAATCCGGGTGACAGCTATACCTATACCAGTGGTGTTATTTTGGAAACGGAAACCGGGTTAATGCAAGGTAGTTATCAAATGCGCACGGAAACCGGTGAAACCTTTGATGCCGAAATTCCCCTGTTTGCGTTAGTCCCTCCCCATGCTATTCATTAAGCGGTAACAATTATGGCGACATACGCAATTGGTGACATTCAGGGCTGCCTTGAGCCTTTGCAATGCCTGTTAAAAAAAATCGAATTTAATCCGGCTCGGGATAAATTATGGATCGCCGGCGATGTTATTAATCGCGGCCCAGATTCGCTCGCCACTTTGCGCTTGTTATATAAATTACGCGACTCTATTACCTTGGTGTTGGGCAATCATGATCTGCATTTTATTGCGGTCTATTACGGCCTGCGTAAGCCGGGTAAAAACGACACGCTGGAGCAATTGTTAATTGCTCCAGATCGTGCAGATTTAGTCTATTGGTTGCGCCAACAAAAACTGGTGCATCACGATGCTGAATTAAATTTCACCATGGTACATGCGGGTATTCCACCGCAATGGACATTAGCAGATGCTTTGGCGCGCTCGTGTGAGGTCGAGGCAGTGTTGCAAAGTGAAGCACCGGAATTATTATTGGAAAATATGTACGGCAATACACCTTCGCGTTGGAATGATAGCCTTGAAGGTGCAGAGCGTTTGCGTTTGATTACGAATTATTTTACCCGTATGCGTTTTTGTTCAGCAGAAGGTGAATTGGAATTGCAAACCAAAGAAAGTGCAGACGCCGCACCAACAGGTTTTGCTCCCTGGTTTTCATTGGCAGGGCGAAAAATGCGCAATGATAAAATTATTTTTGGCCATTGGGCTGCCTTGGAGGGTAAGGCTAATACCAAAAATATTTTTGCACTGGATACCGGGTGTGTCTGGGGTGGGGAGCTAACTGCACTGCGTCTTGATGATGGTGTATATTTTTCATGCAACTGCCTTGCCTGAGCTTCATCTGAAAAATCAATTCCTATTTTTTTATTAGTTGAAAGTAAAAAATCAACAATAGCTATTCCTTTCTATAAATACTCCCACCATTTATCAATCGTAAAAAAATGTACATTCAGTTTTCGTTCAATTTCCTATCGCTAGTATGAAGTCGTGCATCAATGTAGATGCCGCTGTAATTATCAGAGGATAGATTATGAAAATGAAATTACTCTCCAGTATTGTTGCTGCTGTTGGTTTCGTTGGTGCGCCTTTGGCGTTGGCTGCAAACTATCAGGCAGAAGTCTCGGCGGTATACGAAGATATTGATTATGCCGACTCAAACGGCGAAGGAAAATTTATTGGTCTCGAAGGGAAGTATTATTTTTCACCGGTGGATACCAATGGGCATCCGTTGGCTGAAGCTGCATTTATAGAAAAGTCCAGTAATGTTTATGTACAGTTAGGTACCGAAGAATACAAATTGGGTGGTGAAAAAGCCGATCTATACGGGCGAGTAATTGGTGCAGATTTCTATATTCCCAATTCAATATTTTTTCTAGGTGCAGGGGTCGCAGAAGTAAAATCCAAAGCGCCGGCTACGCTTGGTCAATCCTATGATTGGGAGTCAGCCTGGTTTGTGAAAGCGGGTGTTGCACCAATCGAAGGCCTATTGGTTTGGTCCGAGTTTACAGAGGATATTGATGTCAATGATGAATGGAATATCAACGGCAAATATGTATTGCCCTTGCGCGGTGAGCAGGCCTTGAATCTTGAGGCAAGTTACGAAAAATCCAAACTGGGGTGGGCTGATGACACAATCACTATGTCTGCTGATTATTATATTGATCGTCATCTGAGTCTTGGTGCAGGTTTTGTTAATACATCTTACGATTCATCTGTTGCTGACAATGCTGATACTGACTATTTTGTCCGCGCACGCAATTTCTTTACCGATAAAGCCAGCCTTGAGCTGAGTTATGTGGATGGTGAGTTTGAAAACAGTTTATTGGTCGGCGGCACAATTCGTTTTTAATTAGTGTTTGTGCGTTAGTCTCAATATTTTATGTAGAGCACACCGGAAGCCAGCTTATGGATAAGCTGGCTTTTTGTTATATAAAAAATACTTTTTACATGTTTTTTTGTTTTTATTTTATTTCTTGCGTTTTATAGCCTTGGGTTTATAGTTAATTTGCCGGGTGGCTATTTTTTGTCAGTTATTTTTAATTTAAAAATGCACCCAAAGGCCGTGGAATTGAGGTGACCGGTAGTTGGTTCTGGTTCGTCCTGTGTTCTGGCTGTGTAGTTAGGGAGGTTGCCGTTGACATGGCGGCCAAATATACCTCCCCCCGTTTTTGCCAGTTGGCTTTTCTGTTGTCAGGTCGCACCTCTTTGGTTATGAACACCTGATTCCTGTGTTGGGTTATGGCCCAGCGTCTATTAATTGTTGAACACTAAAAATGGCTCGGGCGTTCAGCCCTTGTTTTTCCGGCTTTCACATGCTGGACGCTCTTGTTCATCAATTATTTCTGGATCTAGTTGGTCTAGTGGATGTCGTTAATTTAAATGTTTCGTGGTTGTTTTAATAAAAAACGCTAACCCTCGTGATAAAGGAGTTGTGCAGTGAAACATTGCCCATCCAGCCTGCGTTTTGTTCGATACCTATTGATTGTTGTGTTTTTTTCTTTTGCCCAACAATTGTTTGCGCTAGAAGCAAAATACAATATGACTTCCGGCGTAACTGACATCAGTGGTCAGGTTTATAACCTGCACATGATAATTTTTTATATTTGTTGTGCGATTGCCGCGATTGTTTTTGGTTTGATGTTTTGGTCTATCCTGCATCATCGCAAATCAAAAGGCGCAGCGCCTGCCCAATTTCATGGCAGTCTGAAAATAGAAATTATTTGGACGGCTATTCCCGTTCTTATTTTGATTGCCATGGCTATTCCTGCCAGTAAAACCTTGATTGCAATGGAAGACACCTCTGAGGCGGATCTCACCGTATTAATTACCGGTTCGCAATGGAAGTGGCACTATAAATATTTGGAATATCCTATAGAGTTTTATTCCCTGCTCGCTACTCCGCGTGAAGCTATCAATAATCAAGCTGAAAAAACCGATCTCTATCTGCGTGATGTAGATAAACCTTTGGTGTTGCCGACGGGTAAAAAAATTCGTTTTTTAGTGACTGCCGATGATGTTATTCACTCCTGGTGGGTGCCTGCTTTTGCCGTTAAAAAAGATGCGAACCCGGGTTTTATCAACGAAACCTGGACCAAAGTAGATAAGCCAGGTATTTACCGCGGGCAGTGCGCAGAGCTATGCGGAAAAGATCATGCTTTTATGCCAATCGTTGTGGATGTGCGTAGCCCGGAAGATTTTGACCAATGGGTCGCGCAGGAGTTGGAGCGTCAGGCTCAGGAAAAAGCAGCTGAATTGGCGCGCGGTAATTTAACCATGGATGAGTTGATGAGCCTCGGCCAAAAAACCTATGAGACACATTGCGCCGCCTGCCATCAAATTTCCGGTGAGGGATTGCCCGGCGTTATTCCCGCACTTAAGGGCAGCATCATGGCAACTACTGACATTCCCGCGCATATCCAAATTGTTGTTAATGGCAAAGCGGGAACTGCCATGCAAGCATTTGCCAAGCAGCTGACCAATAGTGAATTGGCTGCGGTTATCACCTATGAGCGCAATGCCTGGGGCAACAATACCGGTGAATTGGTACAAGCTGCGGATATCGCCGCTGTTAAGGCAGGAGAATAATAATGAGCAGAGAAAATATCAGTTCACATCAGCAGCATGCAGATCATTCCCATGATTCGCATGATCACAAGCCGCGTGGAATTAGCCGTTGGTTATTCACCACCAATCACAAAGATATTGGCACCTTGTATTTATTGTTTTCGCTATTAATGCTGTTTACGGGTGGCATTTTGGCAATGATGATTCGCGCTGAATTATTTCAGCCCGGCCTGCAATTCGTTGATCCCCATTTTTTTAACCAACTAACCACTGTGCATGGATTGGTAATGGTATTTGGTGCAGTTATGCCGGCATTTGTCGGTTTGGCGAATTGGATGATCCCTCTCATGATTGGTGCGCCTGACATGGCATTGCCACGCATGAACAATTGGAGTTTTTGGATACTGCCATTTGCCTTTACGATTTTGTTATCGACTTTTTTTATGGAAGGCGGAGCGCCAGCAGCAGGTTGGACTTTTTATGCGCCGCTCTCGACTACTTATAGTAGTGACAGCACTGCTTTTTTTGTCTTCTCGGTTCATTTGATGGGGATTTCCTCCATCATGGGAGCGATGAATGTCATTGTTACTATTTTTAATTTGCGTGCACCGGGCATGACCTGGATGAAGCTCCCGCTATTTGTGTGGACCTGGTTAATCACTGCATTTTTATTAATTGCAGTAATGCCGGTGCTGGCTGGCGTAGTGACTATGGTGCTAACGGATAAATATTTTGGCACCAGCTTTTTTGATGCTGCCGGTGGTGGCGATCCAGTCATGTTCCAGCATATTTTCTGGTTCTTTGGTCACCCCGAAGTGTACATCATGATTCTGCCGGCCTTTGGCATAGTCTCCAGCATTATCCCTACTTTTGCCCGCAAGCCTTTGTTTGGTTATGAATCAATGGTGATTGCAACCGCGAGCATTGCGCTCTTGTCATTTATTGTGTGGGCGCACCACATGTTCACCACAGGCATGCCTGTCGCTGCAGAATTATTTTTTATGTATGCCACCATGCTGATTGCCGTTCCCACGGGTGTAAAAGTATTTAATTGGGTGGCGACTATGTGGCGCGGTGCTATGACATTTGAAGTGCCTATGATGTTTGCGCTCGCCTTTATAGTGCTCTTCACTATTGGTGGGCTGTCCGGTTTGATGTTGGCGATAGTGCCAGCGGATTTCCAATATCACGACACCTATTTTGTTGTGGCGCATTTCCACTATGTGCTGGTGACGGGAGCTGTGTTTGGCATTATCTCCGGTGTTTATTATTGGATTCCAAAATGGACTGGTGTGATGTACAGCGAAAAAATTGGCCAGCTCCATTTTTGGTGTTCAATTATTTCCGTCAACATGCTGTTTTTCCCCATGCATTTTGTTGGCCTGGCGGGAATGCCGCGGCGCATTCCTGATTATGCGCTGCAATTTGCCGATATGAACGCCTTTATCAGTATTGGTGGATTCCTCTTTGGTTTATCGCAATTAATTTTTGTATGGATGGTGGTGCGCTGTATGCGAGGCAAAGGTGAAAAGGCTACTGACAGGGTGTGGGAGGGGGCTCAGGGGTTGGAGTGGGAAGTGCCATCGCCTGCGCCCTACCACACCTTTCAAACACCACCGCAGGTGAAATAAAACGGCGAATTCTTTGCCAGGGGTGGGGAGGGCACATGGTTTCCAACACTAGATTAGTGCGCAGGTTAATCATTATATGCATCGCTATGTTTGCATTTGGCTATGCCTTGGTGCCGCTCTACGATGTGTTTTGTGAAATTACAGGTATTAACGGTAAAACCAGCAACCAGCCTGCGGTAACCCGTGCCGCGGTGGATGAGACACGCACTATTAAAGTGGAGTTTTTAGCAAATCGCGACGACGCAATTCCCTGGTCGTTTGCTCCAGAGGTGGCGCATATCAGCATTCACCCAGGGCAGGTACAAGTCATTAATTTTATGGTGGAGAACCCTACCGATATGGCGATGGTAGGGCGGGCGGTACCTTCAGTATCGCCGGGTGAGGCAGCAAAATATTTTATTAAAATCGAATGTTTTTGTTTTACCGAGCAACCCTTGGATGCGCATGAGCGCAGGGCGATGCCAGTGCAATTTTATGTGGATCCAAAATTGCCTGCGCATTTTTCCACCATCACGCTTTCGTACCGCTTATATAAAAATATCCCACAGCTAGTCGGGCGCTAGTTCGCATGGCCGATAGGAGAATTCACGATGAAAATTGATCATGAGCGTTACTATGTTCCCGAGCAGAGTGTCTGGCCAATTGTTGGGGCTATATCCTTATTTACTATTGGCATTGGAGCTGCCTTGCTGGTGAATGACCTGGCTAAAGATCAGCATGGTGCAGGCGGCTATTTACTTATCATTGGTCTTGCACTCCTGTGTTATATGTTATTTGGCTGGTTTAAAAATGTTATCGATGAATCCATGGCTGGACTTTATAGTTCGCAGATGGATCGCTCCTTTCGTCAGGGTATGAGTTGGTTTATTTTTTCAGAGGTAATGTTTTTTGGCGCTTTTTTTGGCGCACTTTTTTATGCCCGTATTATTTCTGTACCTTGGCTGGATGGAGCAGGAAATAACGTGATGACGGGAGAAATTCTCTGGCCGGATTTTGAAGCTATCTGGCCGTTGGAAAAAACACCAGGCGGGTTGGAGACCAACGCTATGCCTTGGGAGGGTATTCCCCTGTACAACACCCTGATCTTATTGGCCTCTTCTATTACCCTGCAAATTGCCCATATAGGTATTGAAAACAATAAACATACCCAGCTCGGCTTTTTTATGATGTTAACTATAGTGCTGGGGGTATTATTTTTATCCTTGCAGGGATACGAATATATGCATGCCTATAATGACTTAGGTTTGCGTTTGGATTCTGGTGTGTACGGCAATACCTTTTTTCTGCTGACTGGTTTCCATGGTTTACACGTTACCTTGGGAACGCTTTTTTTACTCATCATATTTTTACGCATTTTAATCAAGGGTCATTTTACCCCCGAGCGCCATTTTGGTTTTCAGGCCGCTGCTTGGTATTGGCACTTTGTGGATGTGGTCTGGCTTAACCTGTTTGTGTTTGTGTATGTTTTATAAAAAATTCCCCATAACATTTTATGTGAAATTTCTATATCGACAATTGGCAGCAATTTTGAGCCAATGATATTGGGCGAATCATATTTGGTGAATGGTATGTACAAGTAACAAGGGCTGCCTTAATAAGGCCGTGGGTGTGGCGTAATTACACCGGTCAGCAGAAGGATAATAAGTAGCAATACAACAGCTACAGAGAAAAACAGGCGCCGCCCTAAAAATTTAGACATTTGCGGAGCTTTATCATCGTTTTTAATCATGACAAATAAAGCTTGAAATAAACTAATAACCACCAGCGCAAGTAAAACGATAAGCACAATTTTAATTAACATAATAAACCCTATGCAGGAGTGGAGTTATGACCATTATAGCTTTCAAACGCTATTGGGTAATTCACTGGCATTGGGTAGTTGTAAGTTTACTTGCTACAGCGTTTCTGGTGTCGTTGTCATTGTGGCAATTATCGCGAGCGAGCGAAAAGAAACAAACGCTTGAACGGATTGCACAGTGGAACTCTGCTGGCCCTTTTGCATTTAGCCAATTGACAGCATTTGACACCCAGGAACTGGATGGCGTTTCCCTGAAGTTTTCTGCGCGCTGGGTTAGCCCAATGGTCTGGTTGCTGGATAATCAATTGGTTGATGGTCGCATTGGTTACGATGTAATTGTTGCAGTAGAGGAAGTAGCATCGCCAAATGTTGTAAAAAAATCCACCAGGCATAGCGATGTGCATAAAGATTCTTCGGTAGTGCTGGTTAATTTGGGGTGGATTGCTGCACCTGTCCAGCGCGAAGAATTGCCGCGTGTAAGTATTCCCGCTGAATTAATTATTGAAGGAATTTTTCGCACTAAACCAACAGGTTTGTTGTTGGGTACTAATATTGAAGATAAGGGCACATGGCCTATGCGTATCCAGCAATTGGATGCAAAAAATCTTGCTGCATATTTGCCGGTGTTAAATACCGGGGGAGTTATTTTCCAACAACAGCAATCGCCTTTTCGTGTGCACTATGAGCCGGTCATATTACCTCCGGAGCGTCATCAGGCCTATGCGTTGCAATGGGCGTTATTAGCGCTAGCGGTTGTAGTAATCAGTTTGGCTGCCAGTTCAACCAAGGAGCTGAATCATGAATAGCCGTAAATTTTTCAGTTTGTTTTTGCTTTGCGCCTTAATCCCACTTGCGGCTGCCAAACTTAGCTTGGCTATGGGCTGGTTTAGTCACCATGCAGTGAATAAAGGTTATTGGTTGGAGCGTGAAATTGAGCTTTTGCCAGATGCAGAGGCAAATGCTGCAGCATGGCGTTTGGTTTATGTTGCCCCTGAATCTTGCACAGCAGAGTGCCAGCAGGCCTTGTATAGCCTGCAGCAGCTCTACACCGGCCTCGGGCGTAAACAATTAAAAATGCAACCCTTGGTGATGGCGCAGCAAACACCCGATGTCTTGCGTGAGTTCTCATCGATCCATTGGTTGGAAAAAAATATTCTTGCTCGGGAACTGCAAAATCAAATTGTTATTGTAAATCGTGATGGTCTTGCATTATTGCGCTATCCCGTCAGTGAAGATTCACAGCACATGCAACATATCGCCAAGGATATCCGCACAGACTTGTTGCGGTTGATGAATTACGACAGGAGCGGCACATGAAAAGGTTTTCGGCATTGGTGAATTTTACGTTGGTGTTAACGCTCGCAGTTATCGCCTTGGGCGCCTACACCCGTTTGACCGATGCGGGTTTGGGTTGCCCGGATTGGCCCGGGTGTTATGGGAAATTCCACGCCCCGGTCTTGGATCATCACATCGCCGATGCCCAGGAAAAATATCCGCATCTTGAGATTGATCCCTATAAAGCGCGCAATGAAATGTTGCATCGATATATCGCCGGGTTATTGGGGTTGGCGGTATTGGCTATTTTTATTGGCAGCCACTGGTTAAAACGTTATCGCGTGTTGGCATCAGCTTTATTGATGCTGGTAGTTTTCCAGGCAGCCTTGGGTATGTGGACAGTGACGTTAAACTTATTGCCGCTCATTGTGCTGGCGCATCTGCTCGGGGGATTCACACTTTTGTGTTTGCTTGCAGTATTGCGCGCGGAAATCAGTTGGGATAGTCAATTATCATCTGCTACTCCCAGCAAAACATTTACCGAGCCGGCTCTGGCAAGGTTGATGGGGTTTGGTGTTGTTGCATTGCTGGTTGTTATCGCGCAGATCGCACTGGGTGGTTGGACATCTACAAATTATGCTGCCGCGGTGTGCAATCAATTACCTTTTTGTGAGCCAGGTTGGCAGGAGCGTTTTTCGCTAGCACAAGTATTTCATTTACCGCTCGGGCATGAGACTTATGAATATGGTGTCTTGCCTTATGAAGCGCGCATGAGCATTCATGTATTGCATCGCATCGGGGCGATTATAACGCTGTTGGTGTTGGGGAGTTTTTTATGGCTGTCCTGGCGCAACGCACAAACGCGGGTGATGCAGCGGTTGGTACTCGCCATGGCTTTTTTATTGCTGTTACAAATCACTTTAGGTTTGATCAATATTGTTGCGCTTGTGCCCTTGTGGAACGCGGTAGCGCACAATCTGGTAGCCGCTAATTTGTTGATGTTGCTCTTGGTATTTTTACGGCAGATGATTCTGCGTAATCCGGAGAAGGTTTATGGCCACAATCAAAAATATATCGCCGAGCGTTAGTTGGCGTGCAGACATTAATGGTTACGCGCGCGCTTACTATCAGTTAACCAAACCCAAAGTAGTTGCACTGCTCGTGCTGACGGCGTTAGTGGGTATGATGTTAGCGTCACCGGGATTGCCCGACCTTTGGTTAATAGCAACGGCGAGTATTGGCATCGCCATGGTGTCCGGTGCAGCTGCTGCGTTTAATCACATACTCGATCAAAAAATTGATGCACAAATGGCGCGCACTTATATGCGCCCCCTCCCCAAGGGCCGGTTAACAAATCAGCAGGCCATTATTTTTGCCTGCGTGCTAGCGGTTACCGGATTTTTATTACTACTTTTTGCGGTTAATCCGCTGACAGCCTATTTAACTTTGTTGGGATTATTTGGTTACGCCGTGGTGTATACGCTCTTACTTAAACGCGCTACGCCACAGAATATTGTGATTGGCGGTGTGGCCGGTGCCTTGCCGCCCGTTCTGGGTTGGACGGCAATTACTGGCAGTGTAACCAGCGAAGCGCTGCTGTTGATGATGATTGTATTTGCCTGGACACCACCACATTTTTGGGCCTTGGCAATACACCGTGTTAATGATTACGCCAAAGCCAACATCCCAATGTTGCCGGTAACTCATGGCATTGAATTTACCAAAACGCTCATTTTGCTCTATACATTTTTATTAATGGCGGTCTGCTGGTTGCCTTACTTGATTGGTATGACGGGTGTGGTTTACCTGTTGGCGAGTCTCTATCTAAACGGCGTTTTTATTCGTTACGCCTGGCGGTTGAAGTTCTCACCTGATGCCAATACTGCGATGGCAACCTTCCGTTTTTCTATTGTGCATTTAATGCTGCTATTTGTGGCACTGTTGGTGGATCATTATGTGCTTGCGTACTTTTCCAATTAAATATTTATCGCAGGTAAAGCCTATAAACAACAGATTAAGATCTGTTGTTTTATTAAGTGTCGGTTGGTTTTTTTTATCGCCGGTAATTTCTTTTGCACAAACTCAAGGGGCAATACCGGATAACTTCTCCATTACCAATGCATGGATAAAATTGGCGCCGCCAGGTTCATCGGTCAACGCTGCGTATATGGATCTACACAATCACGCACTGGAGGAAAAAGTGATAGTGGCTGTAACAGCGGATTGTTGCGCGCAGGTGATGATGCATCAAACCCGACGCGAGGGTGACAGGGTGTATATGGATCACCGCGATACACTTTATATTCCCCCGCAGGGCGAGCTACAGTTAAAGCCTGGCGGCTTGCACCTGATGTTGATGGGGGCCAAAGCGCCATTGCAACCTGATGATAGTGTAAATATCGCTTTTGATTTTTCTGACAGCACGCAGTTGACCTTGCGTGTCCCGGTAAAAAAGGCTGCCCATGACCAGTAAAATGCGCGGCCTATGGTCGCGCCATCACTTGCTTTATCTTGCAGTCATTGTGTTTGGTCTGGTGCTGGGTGTGTATGTCTCCAGCCGCCAAATAACGCCTGGTTATGAATACGCACAATTATTACCAGCCGCGAAAAAAATCCCCGCATTTAACTTACATAACCAACAGGGTAATCCACTGACACCTGAACTCTGGCGTGGGCGATGGTCCCTTGTGTTTTTTGGCTTTACATCCTGCCCCGATATTTGCCCGCTGGAATTACAAAAGTTGGGGAAGTTATTGCGTGAGATGGGTGAGGGTTCTGGTTTGCAAATTGTATTTGTCAGTGTTGATCCCGAGCGCGACAGCCTTGAAAAGCTGGGCGATTATGTACATTTTTTTCACCCCGATATTATCGCGCTGAGCGGCGCTAATACTGAGTTGGCGCGAACCGCGCAATTTTTTGGCGCCGCCTATGATCGTTCCGTCATTATTGACGGTAAATTATTAAAAGTTCCTTGGGGAATTGATATGCCGCAGGGCAGTGACGAGCATTATCAGGTAAGCCACTCTACCCGGGTGTTTATCATTAACCCTCAGGGAGAGTACACGGGCAGCTTTGCACCGCCCTTTGCTGTGGCAGATCTGGCCGCAGACATGAAAAAGATGCTGCAGCATTGATGGTAATCTTTTAGTTGCATAAATTTTTATAACGCCGTGTTTTAGAAGAGAAATATCGGTCGATGTATGACGTGGTTATCTCTGATAATTTTTTTAACAATATTTGATCTAGTAAGGCGGAGGAGACGTTCTTATTAAGGCTATATACTGAAATCGTGAGACCAATGTTTTTATGCGCCACCTGAAGACCCAAGATTTTAATAGTGAATAACTGTCGCAGAGTTGCTGGAGGAAAATATGATTTCTCATGTTGCAGGGCTGTTTACCCATCCTCACAAAGAATGGGAAGAAATTCGCGATACCCAAGAATCGGTTTCTCATCTGTATTTTGCCCATGTGTTATTTCTGGCGTTAATTCCTCCTGTTTCTATGTATATAGGCACCACCAAAGTTGGCTGGGTGGTGGGTAATGGTGATCCGGTAACACTTACCGAATCCAGTGCATTGATCATGAGCGGTTTGATGTATCTGGCGCTATTGGTTGGAGTTGGGGTGATGGGCGCATTTATCGACTGGATGTCGCGCACTTACGACTCATCTCCCGGCCTTGCCCGTTCCATTGTATTTGCCGCCTACACTGCGACCCCTTTATTTGTGGCGGGGCTGTGTGCACTTTATCCCAACGTTATTCTGGTTATGCTGGTGGGAATAGGCGCGGTGTTCTATACAGTTTATTTGCTGTACACCGGCATCCCTATTTTTATGAAAATCCCGGAAGATGAAGGGTTTGTGTATGCCAGCTCCATTCTCACCATCGGACTGGTGATGTTTGTGGCACTGATGGCAATTACTGTGTTGATTTGGAGTTTTGGTTTTGGCCCTGCCTATGCAGGTTAGTAAAACCTTGTAATCCATCCGTAAGCCGTTGAATAGTAACAGCACTAATTAGCAATCAATCGATTTAACAAAAAGCCAGCGAGGTAAACCCGCTGGCTTTTTTATTTGAGCACTGCTTTTGCTGCTGTTTTAAATAGTTTTTGTAACAGGAGCGAGCGCAGTTAATTGAGGCTTGCAAATACTTCGGCAGCTATCGCCAAGGTGTCATTAATATCCTTTTCCGTGTGCGCGCCCGACATAAATCCTGCTTCATAAGACGCTGGTGCCAAGTACACGCCGCGCTCCAGCATGCCGTGGAAGAATTTATTAAAGCGCGGAATATCGCACGCCATGACTTGTTTAAAGTTGGTGACTTTTTTCTCGCTGGTAAAAAAGAAACCAAACATGCTGCCAACATGATTGGTGGTAAACGGAATGCCGGCTTCATCCGCTAATTTTTGCAAACCCTCTACTAGCTGCGTGGTGCGCGCGCAGAGGTTGTTGTAAAAACCTTCCTGCTCCAACAACTCCAGTGTTTTTAAGCCAGCCGCCATAGCGACCGGGTTGCCTGAGAGTGTGCCTGCTTGGTAAACGGGGCCGGAGGGCGCAATCATTTGCATAATATCCCGGCGCCCGCCAAACGCACCCACTGGCATACCGCCACCGATGACTTTACCCAAGGTAATAATGTCGGCATTCACACCGTAGTGCCCCTGCGCGCCCTGGTGGGCAACACGAAAGCCAGTCATTACCTCATCAAAAATCAACACACTGCCGTAGTGGTCGCACACCTCGCGCAGGCACTCCAAAAAGCCTGGCACCGGCGGAACGCAATTCATATTGCCTACCACCGGCTCCACAATAATGCAGGCAATTTGATCGCCGAGTTTGGCAAAACACTCGCGTACCTGTTCGGCGTTATTGTAATCCAGTGTTAGTGTGTGGTCGGCCAGTACCGCAGGCACGCCGGGTGAACTGGGAACGCCCAAGGTGAGTGCGCCTGAACCGGCTTTAATTAATAACGAATCGGAATGGCCGTGATAACAACCTTCAAATTTAATAATTTTGTCGCGCTTGGTGAAAGCGCGTGCCAAGCGAATAGCACTCATGGTGGCCTCGGTGCCGGAGCTGACAAAACGCACCATGTCCATATTGGGAATCAAGCCACAGAGTTTTTCTGCGAGGGTGGTTTCGCGCTCGGTGGGCGCACCAAAACTCAAACCAAATTTGGCGGTTTCTATCACGGTATTAATCACCTCGGGGTGCGCATGGCCCAGCACCATAGGCCCCCAACTTTGTACGTAATCAATATATTTTTTTCCGTCAGCATCCCACACATAAGCGCCTTGTGCTTTTTCAAAAAATACCGGCGTACCACCTACGGCTTTAAACGCGCGAACCGGTGAGTTAACGCCACCGGGAATGGTTTTTTGGGCTTGTAAAAAAAGTTCTTCAGAGCGGCTCATGGTGAATCCTTAAATTAATTTTTCAAATCGATAAATTTTTTGGCTTGGGTGGCTATGTCGTCTGCCGCAAAAAGGCTGTGGCAGACCGCGAGCATATCGGCTCCGGCATCCAATAATTGTTTGCCGTTATCCAGAGTAATCCCTCCGATAACGGCTATAGGAATAGAGCTAAATGCTTTGCGTGCTTCGCTGATTAATGAGATAGGCGCAGGGCGTGCATTGGGTTTGGTACTGGAGGGGAAAAAACGGCCAAACGCGATGTAGGTGGCGCTGTCCTTGATGGCTTGTCCGGCAAGCGCTAAGGAGTCGTGACAGGTGACACCGATAATCGCCTGACTGCCCAGTCGCATGCGCGCTGCCAACGGGTTGCTATCGCTTTGCCCCAAGTGTACGCCCTGTGCGCCGACTCTGTGCGCAAGCTCCACATCATCGTTAATCAATAATTGCGCATTATGCTGCGCGCAGAGTGAAAGCAATTGTTTTGCTTCGGCAAAGCGGCGTGAATGATCGCTGGACTTATCGCGGTATTGCACCAGTTTACAACCACCCTTCAGGGCTGCGGCTACGGCAGCAAATAATTTGTCGCCGGGTAGCAAGTGCGAGTCGGTAATGGCGTAGAGGTTATTCATGGAGAGCATCATTTAAAAAGGTTTGACCACAACCAAAATCACTATGCCAACCAACAACAGCACTGGGAATTCGTTGAACCAGCGAAAAAATACGTGGCTTTTGGTGCAGCGATCATCGCGCAGTTGTTTCCAGTACGCGATGCAGGCGTGGTGATAACCGGTAAGAATGGTCACCAGTACCAGCTTGCACCAATACCAGCCTTGTGTGGAGTAATAGCCCCAGCCGAGCCAACTCATCCAGATACCCAATACAAATACAGCAATCATGGAGGGGTTGGCGATGCCGCGCAGTAATTTGCGCTCCATAACTTTGAACCGCTCGCGGCTGGTTTCATCCTCACTCATGGTGTGGTACACAAACAGTCGCGGTAAATAAAACAGCGCCGCCATCCAGGTGATGACGGCAATAATGTGGAAGGCTTTTATCCAGAGCATAGGTTTACCCTAATCATTAAACGTGACCCTTATTGGCATTAAATACGGTAGTAATTGTCGATCTTGTGTCGGCTGATTATACCCAGCGGCTGCTGTGAGTCGGTCAATGATTCGACCCAAAGCACATCTACCTGCTGGCGATTCATCAACTCCAGGGCTTCATACAAGTTGGCATCTGCACCGATCCGTGCCAGGTCATAGCGACGCGCGGGAATCTCTTGCAGATCTATGTAGTCGTCGGGTGCTGCGGTTTGCATATAGCTGCTCAAGTCAGCGGGTTGCAGTAGCTGATTGTTATCGCGCAGCAGAATCCAATGCGGGTGATGGCTAAGTAATTGGGTGGCTGCTTGTGTACTGATGTGTGTATCGCTCACGACCAAATGGCGGTCTATCAACCCGCGCACGCCGGTGCGGCTCAAGAGTTGCTCCATCGCTTCAGCACTGCGGAATTTGCCCTGAATGCGCAGCACCTGTTGGAACAGTCCATCGCACTTAAACACCCAGCGCGTGGTCAGGCAGGCGGCGATAACCACCAACATGCTGGGGAAAATAATATTGGGGTTATAGGTAAGTTCCAGAATTGCCATCATGGCTGCCAAGGGGGCATTGAGGGTTGCACCCATCATCGCGCCCATACCCAGAATCACATAAAAGCCAATCGCACTGGCAGAGCCGGGCATGACCCACTGGGCGGCACTGCCAACGGCGCCACCGACGCAGGCGCCAATAAACAATAGCGGCCCCACCACACCGCCCGGCATGCCAACGCCAAGGCTGATTGAAGTCGCTAGCAATTTGGTAATCGCAATCGCCAGTAACAGGGCGAAACCCAGCTCTCCAGCCAGCGCACTGCTAATGGTGTCGTAACCTACGCCCATAATTTGTGGAATCCACAGCGCGCAGATGCCGGTAAACAAGCCTGCCAGAGCGAAACGCAGCGCAATAGGGCGGTTCAATGCCCAGCGACAGCTTGCGCCGTGAAGGCGAATATAGGCAGCAGCAAAAATTGCCACTACCAACCCTACCAGTGCCATCAGCGGCAGTTCGCGCAAGTCCCCCATTACCGACTGGGCATTGATAAACGCTATTTCCGGGCCAAAGGCGAGGCGGGTCATGGTTGCACCGGCAACAGCCGCGAGGGTAACGGGGATAAAGCCGGCGATGGTGTATTCCAGAATCACCACCTCCATCGCAAAAATAACGCCTGCCATTGGTGTGTTAAAGCAGGCGGCTATCGCGGCGGCCACGCCACAGCCTGCGAGTGGACGCAAGCTATTCGCCGGCAGCTTCAGCCACTGGCCCAGCAAACTGCCGCTCCCGGCACCCAAATGCACCGCTGGCCCTTCGCGCCCAACAGACTGTCCTGAGAGCAGGCACGCGGCGCCGCCAAAAAATTGGGTGATGACATTACCCAAAGGCATGCGCCCCTGATGATTCTGCAGGCGATCCATCACATGACCGATACTGGTTGCGTGATGGCGCTTATCAACAAATTGCAAAATCAACCCAAGTGCCAGCGCACCAAAAACCGGTAAGCCGAAGTGCAGTATTGGGCTAATTGCTTCAAAATTTTCAAAGTTTCCGGGTAGGAAATAGCCCAGTGGCAACTCTACTGCCCAGCGGAAAAGCACAATCACTCCGCCGGCAATAATGCCGGTGACCAGCCCCAGAAGCGTCAATTGGGGTAGTGCATCGGCGCTTGCCAGCTGGTCGCGCAGAGATTCAAACCATCGGTTAAGCACGGGGCTTGATGACACTTGTTGCCGGTTGTTGGGTTCAAAATTCACTGGATATTCCTGATGTCATTCCCGTCGCGATACCACATTTGTTTTGGGTAATGCGGTCAGCTTTTACTTTCGATTTATGGACAAGGCTCTTATGATAGCCCTCTTTCGTTGCTGGCTGTGGGCGCGCTCAGGATACCAGAGTAAAACCCAGCCAAATTGTTAGTGGCCGGCAGAGTGTTGATATCAAACAAAATTTTGAGGGGGTTGAGGTGATTAAAGCGGCGATTGTGGGTGGAACTGGTTATACCGGCGTTGAGTTGCTGCGTTTACTGTCCAAACATCCCCAGGTTGAGGTTTGTGTTATCACCTCGCGCGCTGAGGCGGGCACCAAGGTGGCGGATATGTACCCCAATTTGCGTGGTCATGTCGATTTGGTTTTCACCGAGCCGGATGTTGCTGTACTGGGTGAGTGCGATGTAGTGTTTTTTGCTACCCCTCACGGCGTAGCGCAGAACATGATGGCGGGTTTGATGAATACCAAAGCGCGCATTATTGATTTGTCCGCTGACTTCCGTATCCGCGATGTGCCGCTTTGGGAGAAGTGGTACAACCAGCCCCATGGCGCTCCAGATTTGGTTGCCCAAGCTGTTTACGGTTTGCCAGAAGTAAATCGCGCCGCGATTCGCACTGCCAAACTGGTTGCTTGCCCCGGTTGTTATCCCACAGCCACTCAACTGGGTTATTTACCGCTGATTGAAAATAATCTGGTCGACCCAACACGTCTGATTGCCAACGCCGCCAGCGGTGCCAGTGGCGCCGGTCGTCAAGCCAAAATCGACAATCTGTTAATGGAAATCAGCGACAGTTTCAAAGCTTACGGCGTTGCGGGACATCGCCATTTGCCAGAAATCGAGCAGGGCTTGCGCGACGTACAGCCAGTTGGCGCTGCGCCGGCGGCGCTGACCTTTGTACCGCATTTGTTGCCGATCATTCGCGGCATTCACGCGACCCTCTATGCAACCTTGCTTGATGCTAACCAAGTGCCCGATTTGCAGAAACTGTATGAAAATCGCTACGCCAATGAGCCGTTTGTCGATGTTCTGCCTGCCGGTGATTTGCCGCAGACCCGCAGTGTAAAAGGCTCTAATGTGTGTCGCATCGCGGTAGTTCGCCCGCAACAACGCGATACTGTTGTGGTGCTATCGGTGATCGACAACCTCACGAAAGGCGCATCCGGTCAGGCGATCCAGAACATGAATATCATGTTTGGTTTTGAGGAGACCGCCGGTCTGGATGTGGTTGCGCTTATCCCCTAAATTGCTGTTGTTACGCGCGGGGTACATTGGTGCCCCGCAATAATAAGAATGACGAGAAATAAATCCGTTATGGCTAAAGTCAAAGGCTCTCCGGTCTATCGCTTGAAAATCGTGCCGCACCGCCCATTGCGATCTGTGTTGATTACTCTTGTAATCACAGTGTTGGTTCTGGCCGCGATTGTCGCCAGCTATCTTTATGCTGAACACAAAACCAGTCAACTTAGGCTCTCCCCGGATGAGGTGCTGAGTTTGAGGAGTCAGTTAGAAAACCTCACCGACGAGTCTGCCGAATTGCGCCGCGAGTTGGCAACGTACCAGCTGAGTGCAGAAGTGGATCGTCAGGCGGGAGAGGAATTGCGCAAACGGGTGGTAGAGTTGCGAGCTGAAAAAGCGGCATTACAACGCGACATTGATGTTTACCGAATCCTCACATCGAATAAAAACAGCAATCCACAGGGTATCAGTTTCGGAGTGTTTTCAGTTGTACCTGCTGCTGAAGGAAAGCATCTATTCAAGCTGGTGGTTCAAAAGTTGGCCGGTGGTGAAGATGACTTCACCGGTGAGTTGACGGCTACTATCGTCGGGCAGCGCAATGGCGAGGAGGTGAGCTTTTCCCTGCATGAACTTGCGCTCAACAACAATGATCCACTTGTCGCTAATATTCCGCTGAATTTCAAGTTTTTCCAAAATATCGAAACGGAAATCGTTATACCCGAAGGTTTCAGCCCTGTCCGCCTGGAGTTGGCGGTAAAGTCCAATGCGCGCCGCAACCCAGCAAAAGTGCAAGCACAGCTGGAATGGCCTGAACACAAATAGTCATCGATTGAGGAGCTGCCAATGGCATTTTCGAACAACCACACCCTGATATCGCGTGCCACCAAAGTTGTAGGCGATTTGCATTTCACCGGTGAGTTGCAAGTTGAAGGGCGGGTGACCGGTAATATCATCGCCGAGAATGAAAAAGATGCGAAATTGGTTATCGCCGATACTGGTGTTGTTGAGGGTGAGGTACGCGCACCAATTATTATTGTGAATGGCAAAGTGCAGGGAAACATATATTCCAGCAAGCACCTTGAGCTGGCGGCCAAAGGTAATGTTATTGGTACGGTTCATTACCACTCGGTCGAGATGGTTAAAGGGGCGCAAGTAAATGGGAGTATGGTAAACACCCAGCAGCAGAGCCCGGGATCTTTGGATATAACACTTGAGTAGCTTAATAGTTGACTGTTTTACTAGGGTAAATGGATAATAATCTGCCTCCACCTCGTGGTCGTTATGTTATCCGGAGTATTTATGTCTACCGCCGAAATTTACATTCCTCAAGTCGTTACCGTTACCGATAGCGCTGTGGCCAAAGTCAAAAGCCTGATTGAAGAGGAGGATAATCCGGATCTGAAGTTGCGAGTTTATGTAACAGGTGGCGGCTGTTCCGGTTTTCAGTACGGCTTTACCTTCGATGAGGCAGTGGCTGATGATGATTCTGTAGTTGAAAAAGAAGGGATTAAAGTTGTTGTGGATGCAATGAGTTATCCCTATCTCGTTGGCGCCAAAGTAGACTACGAAGAGGGATTACAAGGCTCCAAGTTTGTTATCCAAAACCCTAACGCTTCCAGTACCTGCGGTTGTGGCTCATCGTTCACGGTATAAAGCACTCTGCGCGTTTTCATGCATAGTAAACGCCCCCCAGAATTACTTCTCTGCGCGCTCCTGTCACCGATTTCAAATTGCCTGGACGGTGATTGATGGTTTGCTGTGCTAACCAGGCAAAGGCCATAGCCTCTATCCACTGTGGATCTACGCCCAGCTGTGCGGTTGTCGCGACCTTATTTTTGCCAGCAAGGTCGCTTAGTCGAGACATGAGCTGATGGTTATATGCGCCTCCGCCACAAATAAACACGGCTGTGGATGCTTCATTTAATTGTTTGATTGCATCACAGACAGAAACTGCCGTTAGTTCCAGTAAAGTAGCTTGCACGTCTTCTGGTTTGATTATTCGTTTATTTAAAGATGATATAAGCCATTCATAATTGAATGTTTCGCGCCCCGTGCTTTTGGGGGCAGGTTTGGCAAAAAAGTCATGCGCTAGCAGTTGGCGGAGTAGCTGTTGGTCGACTTGACCGGATGCAGCCCAGGCGCCTGATTTATCGTAGCGCGTGCCTAAATGAGTTAGCGTCCAGCTATCCATTAATGCATTAGCCGGCCCAGTATCAAAGCCAAGTGTTGGGCCTTGTTTGGGGAGCCAGGTAATGTTTGCCATACCCCCTAAGTTTACTATTGCCCGGTGTTCATCCAGACAGTGAAATAAGGCTCTATGAAATGCAGGAACCAATGGCGCCCCCTGACCCCCGGCAGCCATATCTCTGCGCCGGAAATCAGCTACTGTAGTGATACCAGTAAGTTCCGCAATCAGGTTGGGGTCGCCAATCTGGAGCGTGAAACAACCTTCATTCGATCCTGGCGGGCGATGCCTGATAGTTTGCCCGTGACTGCCAATAGCGACTATTTTTTCGGCCTTGATATTTACATCGCGCAGTAAAGCAATGCACGCTTGGCTAAAAAATTCTGCCAGTTGGATATCGAGTTTGCCCAAGCGATCAATCTCATTTGCGGATGGTTGGGCTAGCGCATGAATTTCGTTGCGGATTTCACTGTCCAGGGGGCTACTATATTTGGCGATAATGCGCGGAGAAGCTTGAAAATCAACTAATACGGCATCAATTGCATCAGCACTGGTGCCGGACATTAGGCCAATATAAAGCTGAGATGAAGGCATTTTTCATTCCCTCTATGAGGCTGCGCCGCTCGATGCAGCGGCAGCTTGAGTTGAGGGCTAATTGTCGTTCGAATTGTTCTTCGCAACCGCCAAGCGATTGTTAGATTTGAATTGATCAAGTTTGGCAATGAGCGGTCGAGTAGTCTCGTTGAAACGAGCAAGTTCTGTTTTGTCTATTCCTATCGCTTTAGGCAATGGAACCGTAACTGGATTGCGCACTTGACCATTTACATGAAACTCATAGTGGAGGTGCGGGCCTGAAGCAAGTCCGGTAGAGCCTACATAACCTATTACGTCACCTTGAGTTACTCTTGCACCATTACGCATGCCTTTGGCGAACGCATTCATGTGCCCATAAAGAGTTTGAATGCCTTGGCCGTGTTGGATGATTACCGTGTTGCCATAACCCCCTTTGCGCCCGGCAAAAGATACTTTTCCGTTACCTGTTGCGCGAATGGGTGTGCCCCGGGCAGCGGCATAATCTGTGCCTTTGTGGGCGCGAATAATGTGTAATACAGGGTGTTTGCGTGCAAGATTAAAATGTGAGCTGATACGTGCGAATTCGATAGGTGTTCGTAGGAAGGCTTTATGCATGCCTCTGCCATCGGGGGTGTAATAGGCGCTGTGACCGTCTTTGTCTGTATATCGGACCGCTTTAAAGGTTTTGCCTCCGTTTGTAAATTCGGCCGCTATAACCTTACCAAACCCAATTTTCTTGCCTTTAAGGAATTGTTCTTCATACATAACCTTAAAACTGTCGCCTTTTTGGATATCGAGCGCAAAGTCTATATCCCAGCCAAAAATATTCGCCATTTCCATGGTCAAAGGGCTTGGCATGCCCGCGCGTTTACCTGCCATGTAGAGCGAGCTATCTATTGTGCCTTGGCGAAAAGCATATTTCACGTCAGGTTTGAGGGTAACTTGTTTGCCCGAGAATCCCTTGCTGCTGCGCTCAAAGGTAAGGCTGTCTAACTCACTGATAATATATTTAAGCCCTGTAAGGCGGCCATCTTCAACCAAAAAGGACATCTTCTGCCCTGGGCGAATATGGCGCAAATCCTTTGCCTCTTTTGCGTCACTGAACAGCTCGTAGATAGCGCGATCATTTAGTCCTGCGCGCTTAAATAGGATGGATAAATTATCACCATTTTGAACAGTAAATTCCTTCCATTGTGGGCCAACTGGTTCGGGTGTAATGACAACTGTTTTTTCCGGTTTGGCAGCAACCTCCTGAATAATTGATTCAACTGGCGGAATCACAATTGGGGTTGCTTGTGTCTCTGTACCCTGAATTTCAAGGCCGGGTATATTGGTGCTTTGAGTGATAACTGATGTTTTTTTTGCGTCATCTGTCATGACGAGGGCAGCTATTAATCCAGTCGAAACAAGTGCGGCCGCAGTCAGGTGCCCGCGCGGTACGTGTTCCAACAGGGTCGATCGAATAATCTGGTAATAGTGCTTTATTGTCGGCATGAGAAAATCTTTCGCATTTCTTTATATATGGAAGTGATCCAAGAAAGAGCATTTATAGCAGAAAAAAATCCCCTTAACACCCCAAAAGTTCATAACTTTGCAACAAGCGGTCGCTCTGGTCTTGTATTTGAAGGTAGATCGGGTATCTTTGCCGCCTTTTTGTTCCCGTTCGAAACACTTTGAAAAGGTTTGGTTGGTGCGCTATGACTGCTGTTGACACGAATTTCCTGCAAGAATTGCACGATCGCGGATTGATTGCCCAAATGACTGGCGGAGATGCAATTATTGAGCATCTCAACTCTGGCAGTCGCACCCTTTATTGTGGCTTTGATCCCACCGCAGATAGTTTGCACATAGGTAGCCTGGTGCCGCTGTTGATGCTTAAGCGTTTCCAGCTGGCAGGCCATAAGCCCATCGCATTGGTTGGTGGCGCCACAGGGCTAATTGGTGACCCCAGCTTTAAGGCGCAAGAGCGTAAGTTAAATACGTCTGATGTGGTTGCCGGGTGGGTCGATAAGCTCAAAAAGCAAGTCAGTCAATTTATTGATTTCGATTGTGGTTCCAACTCAGCCGAGGTGGTGAACAATCTGGATTGGGTTGGCAGGCTGGATGTGCTCACTTTCTTGCGTGATGTTGGTAAGCACTTTTCTATCAACAACATGATCAATAAAGAGTCTGTTAAGCAGCGTATTGAGCGAGAAGGTGAGGGGATCTCGTTTACCGAGTTCACCTATATGTTGCTGCAGTCTTACGATTTCTCCGAACTTTACTTACGTAACGCCTGTACTTTGCAGATAGGGGGGAGTGATCAGTGGGGTAATATCACAGGCGGTATTGATTTAACGCGCCGCATGCATGCTGCCCATGTCTTTGGTTTGACTATGCCGCTAGTTACCAAGTCTGATGGTACCAAATTTGGTAAGACGGAATCAGGTGCCGTATGGCTTGATGCTTCCAAAACCTCTCCCTATGCCTTCTATCAATTTTGGTTGAATACTGCCGATGCGGATGCGTACAAATTCCTTCGTTATTTTACATTCTTAACTGTTGAGCAGATTGCGCTTATTGAGTCGGAGGATGCTACTCGCCAGGGTAAGCCAGAGGCACAGCGGATTCTGGCGGAAGAGGTTACTAGAATTGTCCATGGCGAAGCTGCACTTCATGCTGCCCAGCGCATCACGCAGGCGTTATTTAGTGACGAAATTGCAGGCTTGAGTGAGTCTGATTTTATGCAGTTGCAACAGGATGGTTTGCCTTCATCCAAGTTGCATCGCTCAGAGCTGTCTGGTTTGTCTATGGCGCAGTTGTTGGTAGATGTTGAATTGGTCGTGTCCGGCAAGCAAATCAAGGATGCGCTTGCTCGCAGTGCTGTATTTGTCAATGGTGTTGCGCAGGGGGTGGAGGGCAATATGAATTTGCCGGACGTGTTTGCTGCTGAAAAAGCATTTTTTGGTCGCTTTTATTTGGTTCGTGTCGGTAAAAAGAAATGCCACCTGTTCTGCATTGGGTGAGTTTTAAGCTGTTTGGTTGTTGGTTGTTCTTTATTTGTGGTGGCTGCGAATTTGATGAGAAAAAGCTTGCGTTAGTGCAGGGTGGTTCGTATAGTGCGCGCCCTGTCGAGCAGTGACCCGGTAACAACGTCCAGATCGATCAGTTGTAAAAAATTAATAAAATTAATGGTTTACAAAGTTTGAAAG
>JAYKTU010000010.1:0-126916 GCA_035317345.1 Cellvibrio fontiphilus
TACGTGAACTTTCAGAACTCGACCACAGGTTAGACCGGACGGCAGGTGATGTGATAGAAACTGCAAAGGCTTTTCTTCACAACGCTAACCAAGTGCGATGACAAAACTAAAATATTACCTTACAACGCCGAGCTAAGCGGCAGTTTTTAAGTTGCGGTTTTGTGGAATACTTTTGCGCAGCAAAACCACAAAATCGCAACTTAAAAACTGTCCAGCGCCGAAGGCGCGATGCTTGAGCGACTTGTTACATTTTATAACTTACAACTCAAATTTAGATTTGAACTAAGTTACCTAAAAATTATATATTTAAAAGACTAGAGTCAAACCAAACGTCTTCGTAAGAACCCGCTAATAAGACACGAAAGCCAGGTGGAAGCGAAAGGTAGCTTACTATTTCAGGTAAGTGTTCACTTAAATGCGAAACATGTAGAGGCTTAAAAAATTCTGGACTTTCGCTAAACGATTCACCGCACCAAATGTACCAACCGCAAGTTCCATTTTCTGGCGGATGGCGAAGAGCATTTATGGGAAGTAACCCAATAGTTTCTAGCGCAACACCAACTTTTTCATTTTCATTCGACGGGAAAAAGCTGGCATTGAATTTTTCACAAATTTCTTTTTGATTTAGCACATTGTTTCCCTTGCAGATTAATGTAACGCTTAGTTAATGGGCAGTTTGTAAGTTGCGCTTGCGATAAACTTTCCGTAACTACAGCCCAAGCGCGCAACTTACAAATTGTCCCAGCGCACGCAGTGCGCGGATTGAACGACTGGTTGTAAGCAGAACGTTAGTTGTTGCTACAGCGCGAGCACTCTTACGAAAACCGCACCGACTTTAAATTTCAGCGCGCGGACGTGATGGAGCTGTAGCCGAGCGCGATTCACTGTAATTCCATTTCAACGTCAGCTAACACTGCGGCGAATTTAGCACGGCAGTGAAACCTACGTGAACTTTCAGCACTCGACCACAGGTTATACCGGACGGCAGGTGATGCGATAGAAACTGCAAACGCTTTTCTTCACAGCTCTAACCAAGTGCGATGACAAAGCTAAAATATTACCTTACAACATTTGTATACCGCGCATGCGCGTTATCATTCTTTAAAAGGTTTCCAGAAAACCTTTTGAACTTGTTGAATCCAAAAGAATTTTAGCTGGTGTTTTACGCTTTGCCTTGGAGGGAAAGCGTGTGTGCGCGTTTTTCCCTGAGGGGTGCGCGTTATCATTCTAGTGTTATTCCAAGTCATTGCCTATGCAGGTAATTTTGGCTGCGTTACGGCGGCAAGTGTGCGGGTTGGTGTGGCTGAGCGTGCAATCTGTTGGTGCTTTTAAAAATATACCGGTATTGGATGAATAGTTTGGGTTGAAGCCAGCAGTGCCTAATTAATAACAATACAGGTCCGGTTGCCATTACGTGGCATAACAGGTGTGGATGTTGTTTGTGGTTGTGATGGTCTGTTGGATAAAACGCCGTGCCATTTTTGGTGCGGCGTTTTTTTTGGTGGTTTTTTTGGGGGGAGGGTGGCTGGGCGTGGAGCTCGGGCGTTCCGTTCTTTGCCGGGGGCTTGCTGTGTTAGTGGCAATTAAAACCGGTTAAGGATCACAACTCAAAGGCAAACAGTTTCGCGTATTTCAGTGCCACTTTTATTCGAACCCGGGACGCGAACTGCCACTTTGCTGCAAAACCTGAAGTGGGGTGCGTGCCTTGGCAGGATGTTTATGCTGATTGGGGCGTGACCAGTGTGATCGCATGACTCTGCCGCAACTCAATTACTTAACCACTAATAACGAATGAAAGGTGATGCCATGAACGCTCCCCGGACGTTGATTTCACAGTTAAAGGAATGGCTTTACGCAGGCACAACTGCAATAGGTATTTTTACGACTTGCATAATGGCAAATCCCGCTCAGGCGCAAGGCAATGCCATTCCGGCGGGTGACCGTATTTTGATGGGTGCCTTTGTCGACCGGGACTGGACTGCCGCTAACCCCTGCGGCGATAAAATTACCCATGAATGGGAGTGGGAGGACAATAAACAGTGGTACGGCAATGCCGGCCCTTATTTCGGCAAAATCTTCCCGGAAGTGTTCCGCCCGGATGGCAGCAAGAATTGGTATTACCTGTGGGAGGCCGAGGTCGACAAAATCAAAGCACAGGGGCGAGTGCCTTACATCAATTTGGAATTTCACGGCGAGTTGGCGCTGCGCGATAACAGTAAATGCTGGTGGCGAACGGCGGCCAACAATCAGCGCGTTGACCGCAATGTGATTGCGCAGATTCTGAATGGCGAGCACAACGACATCATCGACAATATTGCCCACGGCCTGAAGGCTGAAAATGTGCCCGTGGTGATCGACCTGTTCCATGAGGCCAACGGCGATTGGTACGACTGGTCGCCCTGCAAACACAATGAAACCTGGGCGCGTTTCCGCGATGCTTATAAACATGTGGTCAATCGCTTCCGCGCGGTGGGTGCGACCAATGTCAGCTTCGCCCATTCACTCTGGGCGGTGAACTGGGGCTGCGCCGACAAACGCGCGGGCGACCCGCAGCTGAATGATATCTACATCCCCGGCTACATGGATTGGCTCGGGTTAGACATCTATTCCGGAGACGGCGGCAGCTTTGCGGCAGAAATGAGCACCTGGTACAACCGCTTGGCCTCAACCGGCCGCCCATTGGTGATTGGTGAAATGGGTGTCGCTAGCGGCGGCAACAAACTGCAGTGGATGACCAACTTCCGCAACGACCTGATCACCAAGTTCCCTGCTGTCAAAGCCTTCAACTGGTTTGATATCAACAAACAAGGTGAGGCTAATTGGCGCATTGATAGCGAAACTTACAGCGGTGCGCACTTTGCGCAGTTGATGCGCGAACAACCACGATACGTGGGTGGATTTGGCACCTACGAGATCAAAAACAAAGCCAGTGGCAAGTGCCTGGATATTCCCGCTGCCAGCACCGCAAACGGTACAAAACTACAGGTGTACAGCTGCAATGGCACCAATGCCCAGACCTTCACCCTCACTGACCTAACCAACTACAAAATGGAGTTGCGCGCACTCAACAGCGGCAAATGTGTGGATGTAGCGGCGGCTGGCACTGGCGATGGCACGCTGGTGCAGCAATACGATTGCAACGCCACTGGCGCGCAAACCTGGACTATGAAGGTCATCACCTGGGCGCCGCTGGAAGTGGAATTCGCGGCAGCGCACTCTGGTAAATGCCTCGATGTCGATATGGGTACTGGCCCCAAAGTGCACCAATGGTGGTGTACCGGGGGCGCCGCCCAACGCTTTGTACTGACTAAACGTTGATCCCCTCTTGGGGGCGCAAGCCCCCGTTTTTTCACACTTTTATCCCCTCACAACACTGAAGGATTACTACCATGTTGAAACCCCTGTTTCGCGTGTCCGCCCTTGGCTTGATCATGATGGGTGCCAATAGTCTGGCTCAAACCCCCGCCGCGCCGTCACCGGCAGCCGTAGCGGAGTACACTAAATTCAAAACCCAAAACTACGGTGAGATACTGCTGGAAACCGGCACACAGCTCCGCTTTGAAGTCACCAACCGCGAAAACCGTGGCGAGGTAGAAATCGTCACTGCCCGCCTGCTTGATCCCTATGCGGTGACCGATGCCAACTACCGCAACCTGATTGTCACCCTCACTCCCAACACTGGCGATTTGGTGGCATTTGCCGAAACTACCGAAGGCCATTTTGACTTTAATCCCGGTGGCGATGCGACGCGCCTGTGGCGTAAATCAACACCGCCAGCCAAGCTGGATGATATACATCACCCCAAGGCAGCGCGGAGCACCAAGGCTGCAAAGGCTGTCAGCCCGACTGCCGCGCCGCTGGTTCTTGGTGAGAAGGATGCCTCCGGTCGCTATGTGGTTGATGTGTTTATCGGTTTTTCTACGGCGGCTGCCAACTCCCAATACGTGCGCAACAATCTGGAAGCGACTGCCCAGTCCTACATTGAACAGGTCAATACCGCGCTGAAAAACAGCAAGGTCGAGAATGTGTATCTGCGCTTGGTCGGCACCGGCACGTCACCCAACAACCCCGGCGTTGTCACTTCGGTACTGGATGATGTGAATATCTGGTTCGCGGCAGATATAGAGCGCACCGCGCCAGATTTGGTGGGCATGGTGCAAATGCCAACAGATGCTCCGGGCAGTGCGGGCGGCTGGGCCGGTGTTGGCGGCGACACTCACGTCATTGGCGCACCCTGGCCGAGTGCCTATCGCCATGAAGTAGGGCATAACGTGGGCGGCGTCCACTGCCCGGACGGTAGCGGCTATCACTTTGGCCACACCCTTGGGGAAGGGCGGGGTACTATCCAGTGTGGTAATAATTTGGCCTATTACTCATCGCCCCTGATCAAAGACGAACAAGGCAATGTGCTGGGTGATGCACAGAACAGTGATATGGCGCGCAAATGGCGCGAGCGTGCAGCGGAGATGTCGGCCAACCGCATTCACAAAGTGCCCTTTCCAGATGCAGCCGCCACCGGCATCACCCTGCAAGCCGAGGACTACACCGGCTTCTACGACACCACCAGTGGCAATACCGGCGGCGCTTACCGTCAGGATGGCGTGGATATCCAAACCACTACGGACACCGGCGGCGGACACAATGTAGGCTGGATTGCCAATGGCGAATGGCTGGCCTACAAGGTCAACCTGCCCGCAGCGGGGCGTTATCAGGTGTCCTACCGGGTTGCCAGCCTGAACACTCAAGGGGTAATTCAGTTTGAGAAGCAAGGCGGTGCGCCGGTTTATGGCCAGGTGACTGTGCCCGTCACTGGCGGCTGGCAACAATGGGCTACGGTGAGCCACGAAGTGAGCTTGCCCGCGGGCGAACAATTTGTCGCCCTCGCCCTGAAAACCGGCAACTTCAACCTCAACTGGATCAAGCTGGACAAACTGCCCGATAGCCTCGGCACCTTCCGCCTGCAAAACGTGTGGCAAACCAACCAGTACATCCATATCGAAAACGGCATCCCTGAATCCACCGACGTGCCTGCGGGTTACTGGAGTTCGCAATGGGTCTTCGAGCCGGTGAGCGGATCTAACACTGTGCGTCTGGTTAACCGCTGGAAACCCGATCAGGTATTGACCATCAGCAATGGCAACCTCACTGTCGCGAGTGCTGCCAAAACCGACACCAACAGCCACTGGGAATTGGAAAAAGTGACCGCCAATGAGTACCGCCTCAAGAATCGCGCGGCGCCCACGCAATACATCCACAATCAATACGGGCGCTTGCAGGTAGGTAGCATCCAACCGGGTTGGTGGAGTGCGCGCTGGACACTTGTCGCCGCGCAATAACTTGCAGTGAATAAAGCGCGCTTACTCGGGCTGAGGGTGCTGGAAACACCGTCAGCCCGAGTGCGGTCTTGCAGTTTTTTGGATGGGTTATTGCGCTGAGGCGTCCCAGACTTTGCCGGAGGCGGTGCCGTCTTTGGGGGGATTGAAAACTTCTACGGCCATAACTTGATAGCTGGGGTCGTCGCTGGCGTTGAGGTTGTTCATGTTGGGAATAATCCAACCGCTGTCAGCCCAGGCTTTTACGTGGTCTGCAAAAATAATGACATGGTCTTCACCCAGTGGGCGCTGTTCTGTGGGTTTGCTCCAGTATTGATAAAACGTGGAGGGGCCATTGATGGAAGGTTTTTGCTCGCGAATGGAGCGATAGGTGGAATATTCCACGCCGTTGCTCACGAAGGTTTTGCCAAAGGTGCCGTCTTTGCTCGGGTCGTAAGTCCAGCGTTGCAAAATGTAATATTCCACCAGATGGGCGGGGTCGGTGGCGGGCATGGTGTTGTCGTAACCCCAGCCGTAGAGGGTGATATAACTTGCGCCGCTGTCCTCGTTAAAACGATAACCAATCTTGCGCGTTTCATCACCGTAGTGCCAGCCGGGGCCGCCTACGTAGTTATAGCCACCACCTTGCCAGCTCACACTGAATTCACCATTGGGGTTGAGGGTGAGTGATGCGGCGCCGCCATCTTTCCAATGGGTGAAGAAAAAATTACCCACATGACCGGTGGCGTGGTTTTGGGTGATTTGTGTTTGCTCGTTAAATTGTTGGGTGTAGGCAGTAAATTTTTTTAACGCTGATTGTGAGCTGTCGCTGCTGCTGGCGGCCGATAATGCTGTGGCGACCTGATTGGCGCTGGATTCCGAGCTGGCTTGATTGGTTGGTTGTTGTTGATCATCACTACAGCCGGTGATCTGGGTGACAGCCAGCAAACTGGCCGCAATTAAAGCGATTGGATATTTCACAGATTTTCCTCGCGTGCGGTTAAAGGGTTTGGGTTGCGGCTGTGTAAGACAGGTTTTTGTTTTTTGGAATATGAATAAATTAAAACACTGATTGCCGGGTAAACCAATCGCAGTGCTTGTGAATAAATGCAAAGGTATTTGGTTTTTTATCTAGAGCGATTCCGCGCTATTTTTTTCCCACAAATCGCAATAAATCGGCACTTCGTCGGCGGGCATGGGGCGCGCCCAATAATAGCCCTGTGCCTGGGTGCAACCCAGGTTGCGCAGCAGCGCGAGGGTGGGTGCGTCCTCTACACCTTCGGCGATGGTTTTCAAGCCGAGGCTGTTGGCCATTTGAATAATCGCGCGCACTATGGCGGCATCGTTACTGTGATCATCCATTTTGCGCACAAAGGATTGATCGATTTTCAGCGCTTCCACTTCAAATTTTTTCAAATAACCCAAATTGGAATAGCCGGTGCCAAAGTCGTCGATGGAGAGGTGTACTCCTTCGCTGCGCAGATGGCTGAGGGTGGTGGCGAGCCGGTCGCTGTCTTCAATTAATAGTGATTCGGTTAATTCCAATTCCAAATACTGCGGTGGCAAACCGCTGGCGGCGAGTGCACCCAATACCAAATTATCGATATTGCCGCGCTTGAATTGGATGGAGGAAATATTGATGGCAACGGTAAATTGCAGCAGGCCAATGTCGTACCAGTGTTTGGCCTGACGACAAACTTCCTGAATAACCCATTCGCCCAATTGAATAATTAAACCGGAGGATTCCGCCAGTGGAATAAAAATACCCGGTGAAATAAAACCCTGCTCCGGGTGTTGCCAGCGCAGCAGTGCTTCAAAGCCACATATTTGTTGGGTGCGCAAATCAATTTTGGGTTGGTAGTGCAAACTGAATTGTCGGTCTTGCAGGGCTTTGCGCATTCCGGAAATCAAACTGATATGGTCGAGCATATTGCGATTAATCGCCGGGTTGAAAAAACGGAAACTGTTGCGGCCGGAATCTTTGGAGTGATACATGGCGATATCGGCTTTTTTAATCAGCGTGTCCAAATCCTCGCCGTCCTGTGGTGCCAGTGCTATGCCAATAGAGCAGGTGCAAAAAATTTCTATATTGCGATACCAATAGTTTTCCGACACCAGTTGCAATATTTCCAGGCTGGCTTGGGAGGCTTGCTCGGCGGATGCTATGTTGGGCAAAAATACAATAAATTCATCGCCGCCATAGCGACACACCGCCTCGACTTTTTTGGTGTAACCCAGCAGGCGCAGCGCCACCTCTTTGAGAATTTGATCGCCGGCCTGGTGACCCAGTGAATCGTTGATGGGTTTTAAATTATCCAGATCGATATAAATAATGCCGAGCAGCTGCTGCTGTTGTTTGGCGGGCAGGAAAAATTTTTCAAAATTGCGTTGTGCAACATTGCGGTTGGGCAAGCCGGTGAGTGTGTCGTGGGTGGCCAAGTGTTCAATCTGGTTTTTGATATTTTTCATGCGCTCATTTTCGCGCGCCAATTCATCCAGCGCGGCGCGGTAATCCTGCGCGAGTAAACCCACAGCGAGCGCAATCACACACAAAATAATAATAGTGATGCTGCCGGTCGCGAGGTTAATCGGTGCCAGGCTATTGGTATACCAGCCGACATGGTTGACGTAACTGATGCTGGCGAGCATCAACACCATGATGGCGACCAACAAAATCAACAGGCGTTTGTTGCCGAGCATGGCAGCAAATACCAACACCCCGCAGTAACCGAGCAGTGCGCTGTCGCGAATGCCGCTGCCATGCCAGGCGAGGTAGGAGAGCATCAGGGTGAGGCTGAATAAAAAAATACTGGCGCCCAGTAACAGGCGTTGACGCGCGATTGCCCAATCGACACTGAACAGGAAAATCCCGCAGGTCACCATGATCAAACTGTCGTGATAGCGCGCCGCCAGCATCGTAATAATGCTCACCAGCAGTAGCGCAATTTGGGTGACGCGCAGGATTTGCACCAGTCGTCGGGTTTTGGTCTGTTTGAGAGAGTCACAGACGTGCGGCGTTTCTAGGTCCACAGTATGCCCCGGCCATAAAGCCAGCGGCCTGCCTGCACCAAGGGGGTGGCGGGTGAATCACAAAATCCGTTGTGGTAGGGCAAGCGCTGGGAAAAGGTTGATGCCGACACCGGCGGCGGTTGTTGTGGTTATGGGAATAACCCGCGGCTCGATGCGGTGTGCGTAACCCTAGGTATAGTTGAAATTCGCGCCAGTTTCCCGCGAAGGTGCGGTTTTTAACCTGTTATTTTGTCCCTAAACATAAAAAAGACTGCGCCTAAAAGACATAAGCCGGCCCAGAGGTAATCCAGCTTGAGCGGTTCTTTCAGGTAAAACAGGGCAAAGGGCACAAATACGCTGAGCGTGATCACCTCCTGCAGGATTTTCAGCTGCCCAACATTCATCACCGTGTAACCAATGCGATTGGCGGGCACCTGCAGTAAATACTCAAACAGCGCTATACCCCAGCTGATAAGGGCAGCGATGATCCAGGGTTTGTTGTTTAACTCCTTCAGGTGGGCGTACCAGGCGAAGGTCATAAAAATGTTGCTGCAAAACAACAGGCCTATGGCGATAAGTGATGCCTGCATAAGGGCTCCAAGGGGTTAGGGTGATTCCGGCGCGGCAGTAGCGGTGGTTTGCGCCTGTTCCAGATCGCGCTTTTTCCCCACCGCGTAGGAGCTGGTGATGCTGAATAGCCAGGCCGCCAGCAGCAGCCATTTGCCCTGCTCCCAGTAGGGCGAAGCAAATACGGCGTTGTGCAAACTCTGCCAGAGATAGGGAATATCCAGCGCAAAGTCGCCACGTTTGGCGCGCTCATCCAGTTCATTGGAAAGCTGTATGGCCACCTGCAACAGGTTGATAAACAGCAGGCCAATAATCAGCGCCGAGGGCACCGCAAAAATACAGCCGCGCAGGCGCTGCCCGAGCAGGAATAAACCGGCGCCGGGAAAAATAAAAGCCGAGGCTATTGCGGCGCGTTTGGCATGGCTCATACCGGCACTGGCATTGTTCGTTTTAGTCATGGTGCTCGTTTTAGTCATAGTGTTAGTTCTCCGCAACCAGTTGTTCCAGGCGATAAAACCCCTGGCCGGCCTCACTCAGGTTGTCCACCAGCCAGGGCAGGGTTTCTTCCATCGCGGCCCAGAGTGTCCAGGGCGGGTTGATCACTATCATGCCGCTGGCGGTCATGCCGTGCTCCAGGCTGTCGGGCGCTGTGGCGAATTCCATCAGTTGGATATTTTTGATGCCGGATTTTTTCAGCGCCAATTCCATCTCATCGATACGCAGGCGATTCACCACCGGATACCAGATGGCGATAGTCCCCACCGCAAAACGTTTGTGGGCACTAATCACCTGTTTGATGACCTGCTGGTAGTCGCTTTTGATTTCGTAGGAGGGGTCGATCAATACCAGCGCGCGGCGTTCCAGCGGCGGCAGCAGCGCTTGCAGGCTGGCCAGTCCGTCTTCATCCAGCACTTTCACCCGCTTGTCGCTGCGCATGGCATCGCGCAGGAATTGATAGTCGGCTGGGTGCAGTTCGTGCAGGAACAGGCGATCTATCGGGCGCATCAGGGTTTGGGCGATCAGGGGTGAGCCGGGGTAAATTTGCAGGTTGCCGCGATCATTCAGGCTTTTCACCAGCTCCAGCAAGCGGCTGACGGCGGCGGGCGTGTGGGTGAGCGTCCAAAGTGGGCCTATGCCCGTATCAAATTCGCGATTCTTTTGTGCCTGGGGACCGGCTAATTTGTAGACCCCGGCGCCGGCGTGGGTATCGATAATGCGCAGGGGTTTATCTTTTTGCGTCATATACTCCAGCATATGTACCAGCACCGAGTGCTTGAGAATATCGGCAAAATTGCCGGCGTGAAAACCGTGGCGGTAGCTGAGCATAGGGCGCGATCCAGGTGTGCGGGAGAAGGGCCGGAATTATAGCGAGGCGGGTGGATAAATACCCGAACAAGATTGTCACACACTTGCCCTTTTAGTGAAGGAACCAAGCAGTTAGAGTAGCCTCTGCATTCATTATATGAAGATACCCGGATTGTTATCTCACCCCCCCTCCAAGCTGTTCAGCGGCTCTTTTTTGTATGTGTGGCGTGCCGCTCCCGTTGCTGGCGCGCTGCTATTGGCATTGTTGTCATTGCTACCCGCAGGCGCAGCGCGGGCGGCGGAACCGGAGATCGACATAGAAGGCGGCACCAAAGCACTGCGTGAAAATATTCGCCTGCACCTGAGCCTCGCGGAGGAGAGTTGCACCGCACCCTTGTGGCGGCTGAATAGCCTGTTGAACGACAGCGAGGCGCAGATTAAAGCGGCAGCCCAGGCGCTGGGGTTTTATGAGCTGGAGTATGAAGCCAAACTGGTGCGCAACAAGGATTGCTGGGGGCTGAATATCCAGCTCACGCCCGGCGAGCCAATACTGGTCACCGAGCTGCGCATCGAAATCCTCGGCGAGGGCAGTAGCGACCCCATTTTCCAGCCGCTCTACGACAAACCCGGTATCAAACTTGGCAATCGCCTCAACCATGGCCGCTATGAAACCCTCAAGGCGCGCTTTGCAACACTTGCCTCGCTGCACGGTTATTTTGATGCGGAGTTTGTGCAATCCCAAATTGCCATTAATGTCGGCCAGAAGAGCGCGGCAATAGCGCTGGTGTATGACACCGGCAAGCGCTATCGCATTGGCGCCATCAACCTCAAACACGGGATTCTGGATCAGGATTTCCTGGAGCGTTACTACACCTTCCACAGCGGCGACTACTACGATACCGACGAGCTGCTGGAGCTGAAAAACCTCTACAACGCCAGCAATTATTTTGCGGTAGCAAGTGTGGCGCCGGATCTGCAGGCGCTGGACGAGCATCAGGTGCCGATTAATATCGAGCTGGAGGAGCGCAAGCGCCACGCCTATTCATTGGGTGCGGGTATTGAAAATGACGAGCCGCGCCTGTTGCTGGGGTTTGAGGATCGCTATTTGAACCGTCGCGGCCACAGGTTCGATGCGGATCTGGCGCTGGCGGAAAACAAAACAGCGGCGCTCGCCACCTACACTATTCCATTGCGGCGCCCCGCCTATGAATTCCTGCGGTTTTACACGGGCTATGACAAAGAGAACACGGTGACCTCGCTGAGTAAGAAGTACACCTACGGCAGCAGCTATACCTATTATCAGGACAATAAATGGCTGCAAACCTATGCCCTGGATTACGTGCAGGAGGAGTCTGTTATCGGGCGTATGACACCTATCAATACCAACCTGATTATTCCCTCCATTTCTTTTTTACGTACCCAAACCGATGGTGCGCCTTACCCCTTGAGCGGCTGGTCGGCGCTGGGGCGTATCTCCGGTTCACCCAAAAGTATCGGTTCGGATTTCAGTTTTGCGCAGTTTTATGGCCGCGCCAAATACGTCAAAGGCTTTAGTTACGGGCGCTTGCTGCTGCGCGCCGAACTGGGCCTGACCGAGACTGACAATGTGGATCAGCTGCCCGCCTCGGTGCGGTTTTTTGCCGGTGGCGATGCCAGCGTGCGCGGTTATGAATACAAATCCCTGGGGCCGACCCGCAACATTTACGGCAAGGGTTTTGTCGGCCCGCTGCAAGATCCCAAGGCGGCAGAGGAGGTGATTGGCGGCAATAATCTGCTGGTTACCAGCGTTGAATACGACTATCGCTTTGAAGATTCCAACTGGGTTGCCGCGCTGTTTTACGATCAGGGCAACGCCGCTGACGATACCAATATTGACTTCAAGCGCAGCGCTGGCCTTGGGGTGCGCTGGATTTCACCCATAGGCCCCATCCGCATTGATCTGGCGCGCGCGCTGGACGATGAAAAATCCTGGATGTGGCACATCAGCATGGGGCCAGACCTGTGATGAGCAAACCCTGGCGCCGACTGCGCAATACCCTGTTAGGCCTGATCGCGGTGATGCTGATCCTGCTGGCCAGCCTCAGCGCGCTGATGGAAACCCAAACCGGTAGCCGCTGGCTGGTAAACCGGTTGGCGGCTCTGGCCGATATCAGCCTCGGCGCTGTGACCGGCAACTTGCGCGAAGGGCTGGATATAACCAGCCTGGAATACCGGCAGGAGGGCGTACTGGTGCAGGCCTCGCACTTGTCATTTCGCTGGCGTCCCATCGACCTGTTTTACAGCGCCCTGATGATTGATTCGCTCAGCGCGGCGCAGTTGACTGTGCAGCTGCCACCTGCCGCTCAACCCGCGCCGCCCGCCAGCGAGCCTTTCAGCCAATGGCCCAGCTTGCGCTTGCCCTTGCGCATCCAATTGGCGCAACTGGATCTGCGCCAGATCCGCTTCCAGCAGGGTGAGCAGCAGCTGGCCTGGGACAGGCTTAGCGGCGACCTGAGTCTGGGTACGTTTAACCTGCGCTATCGCGACCTCACCCTTATCCACCCGGATTATGAGCTGCGCCTGAGCGGTCGCACTGCGCTGGATTACCCCTATCTCACCAGCGCCAATCTGCACTGGCAATGGCAGGCACCGGCGGCAGCGGATGGCAGCGCCGGATTGTTGTATCGCGGCCTGAGCCAGTTGGAGGGCGACCTGACGCAGCTGGCGCTGGAGAACCGTATCGATTCTCCGGTGCTGCTCAGCGCCAAGGCCTCGGGTGCACTGGTTAACGCCCGGCGAGAATTGCAGCTGGAGCCGGCGTTGCAGCTACAAGCCCAATGGGACGCCCAACCCCTGCCGGCCGCTTGGTGGCTGGCGCAGAAACGCCCGCCGTTCACGCGTGGCCTGCTCAAGGCAGAGGGTAATTGGCAGGCCTACCGCGCCAGCCTGGAAGGCGCCATCCAACTGCCGGATACCCCGGCCCTGGCTGTGAATACGCGGGTGGATGGCAGCTTGGAAGCGGTGAATATCCAGCAGTTGGACATCCGCGAACTGGGTGAGCGGCTGCAATCGGTGGTGGCCTTGAGCAGCCTGGCGACGACCTCGTCGGTTGCACCTGCTGCCCCTGAAGAGGGCGCTCAAGAAGTAGCATCAACCGCCAGCGATGTGGCAGCGGCAGATGCGATAGATAGGGAATCGCTCAACCGCGATGCCAGCCTCTCGCTCAAGGGGCGGGTTGCCTGGGCGCCGGTGCTGGATTGGCAACTGGCAGTGGAGGCCAAGGCGTTTAATCTGGCCGGGCTGATTGACAATTGGCCGAGCCGGTTGGATGCCAGTTTCACCAGTCGCGGCAGCCTTAAAGACGACCATTGGCAGGCGGCACTGGAAGCGCTCAGGTTGGAGGGCGAGCTGCGCGGCGTCTATGCCCAGGGCAGCGGCAGTCTGGTGTTGGATGGCAGCAACCTGCGCAGCGATTCGCTGGCGCTGACGGTGGGCGCTAACCAGTTGCAGCTCAAAGGCGAATTGGGCGATAGCCTCAACCTCCAGTGGAATATTAATGCGCCGCTGTTGCAGCAGTTGGATGAGAGTCTTACCGGCAGCCTGGTCAGCAAGGGCGAGTTGCGCGGGGATCGCGATCACCCGCGGATCGACCTGAGCGCTAGCGCCAACAAACTATCTCTGGGCGACTATGGTGTGGAAAAGCTGGAGCTGGCGCTGGTTCCACTGACGGCTCAGTCCCAGCCAATTGTTGGGCCACAGCCTGGTTCAGGCGCAGGTTCAGCGCCGCAACTGGATAACAGCGCTGCTGCCAGCTCACCGGTTGGCGCCGGCCTCAACCCGGTTCGGCTGCTCACCGGCGAATTGCTACAGGAGCGCTATCAACTAAACCTGAGTGCCAGCCGCCTGCAGCTGGCGCAACAGTATTTCTCCAGCGTCACCATGAGCGGCAGTGGCTCGGTAGCCCAGCATAAAGTGCAGGCCACCCTGCGCAGCCCCAGCTTGGGGCGGGCCGATATAGGTTTGCAGGGTGACTACGCCGACTACCGCTGGCAGGGCAAACTGACCCAGTTGGCGCTCAAACTTACCAAGGTGCCGCGCTGGTGGCTCACCTCGGGCCAGCCCATCCGCATCAGTGCCGAAGGCCTGCTGCTGGGCGAGCAGTGCCTCACCACCCGCAGCAACCTTACGGCGGCGGTAGAGCGCGATGCTGGCATAGAGCGTGAGCAACTGCGTGCCGAGTGGCAGCCCAACCAGTCGCCGCTGCGCATCAATCCCTATGATTGGCTGGTAAATAAACCCGCGCCTCCCGCCAGCCAGATCGAGCGCTATAACCTGCCGCGCCTGTGCCTGGCGGGTGATTGGTCGACTAAGACTGGCGCCCGTCTCGACGCCCAGCTGGATGCAGTGCCACTGCGCCAGTTTTTGTCGCTATTCAAAACCGAGGTGTTTTTTGCCGGGGTGATGGATGGCAATCTCAGCCTGCGTTCCCCCGATCTGACACTGGCGGGCACCACTGCCAACCTGAATATCACCACCCGCAATGCCGAGCTGCGCTACCAATACGCCGGTGGCGTAACCGATGTTTACCCCTGGCGCGATTTTGCGGTGCGGGCGCAACTGCAAAAAGCCCAGCTCAGTACCAGTGCCGGCTTGGAGTGGGCGGGCTTTGGCCGCATGGATCTGGCCAGCCTGCTGGATTTGCAGCAACAGACCATCAACAGCGCCAGGTTGCAGGTGAACTTCCACAACATAGCGCCGCTGGAAACCCTGTTGCCCTTCACTAACGATGTGAAAGGTGAGCTGAGTGCCGATTTATCGGCCGGCGGCAAATTCAGCGCCCCCTATCTCGCCGGGGATATTTACCTGCGCAACGGCAGCGCCAAGCTGACCCGTTTGGGGCTGGATTTACAGGCCATCAGCCTGAGCCTGAACGCTGCGCGCGATGGCCAGTTGCGGTTGATGAGCGAGGCGCAATCGGGCGATGGCCGCTTGACGCTGGTGGGTGACCTGAAGGGGTTTGGCAGCGACAGTTGGCGTGCCCAGGCGTTTGTTAATGGCACCAATTTCCGGGTGGTTTCACTGCCTCAACTCAAGGCCAACCTGTCGCCCGCTATCAAAGTGGAGCTGGATGCCAAGGCCATGCACCTCACCGGTGATGCGGTGATTCCCTGGGCGCGCACCAATATCAAAAGCCTGCCACCCAGCGCTGTGCAGTTGTCTGATGACGCCCTGATTGTGGATGAAAAATTCCTCCAGCAGCAGGCGGTTTCGCCCTTTGAGGTTTACAGCAACCTCAACCTGTCGCTGGGCGAGGATGTGAGTTTCAAAGGCTTCGGGTTAAGCAGCAAGCTGAGCGGTCGCTTGAATTTGCTCAAGGAAGCCCATCGCCCGTTTTTTACCAACGGCTATGTCAGTGTGTCCGAGGGCAGCTACAAGGCTTACGGCCAAACTCTGACCATTGAACGCGGCCGCTTGGCCTTTCAGGGGCCCTATGACAACCCCGGATTGGATATTCGCGCCACCCGTACCATCCGCGATAGCGAGAGTACCAAGGTCGGATTGGATATAGATGGCACCCTGCAACGCCCCAAGGCCAAGGTGTTCTCATCGCCTAGCAAAAGTGATAGCGAGGCGATGATGATGTTGCTGACCGGCAAACCCATCAAGGATGCCTCCAGCGCCGATGCCTCACTGCTACTCAGCGCCATGAGCGGTCTGGGCATGGATTCGGGCGGCTCCATCACCGCGGAGATCAACCGTTTTTTCGGGGTGGATCAGCTGGAAGTGAAGGCGGATGACGGCATAGACCAAAGCCAATTGTGGGTGGGTAAATACCTTACGCCCAAGTTACTGGTGCGCTATGTGGTGGGTATATTTGATCAGGCGTTCAGCTTTGGCATCGAATACCAGCTCACCGACAACTTTCGCATAGAGGCAGAGTCGGGCACCACCAAGAGTGTGGATGTGATCTACAAAATCGAACGCTAGGGCGCGCAGCGGCGGCACGGCGTAAATTAGCGCAAACCTCGTGGCATTAACGGCTGTCATCGGTTACATATTGTCTCTCAAACAATAACCAACGAGACAAGCCTATGACGACACATTACCCCGCCGCCCAATCATTGGTATATAGGCCATTGGTATACAGGCTGCCGCGCCTGATTCTCGCCAGTTTGCTCCTGCTAACCAGCGGTGTCAGTCATGCCGACAACGCATGGGAAAACAGCAGCGGCTGGTGGAACGCCGGCGATATTCCCGTGTTTGACCAACGTAAAATCACCCGCCAGTTACCGCTGGTGAAGGTGGACGGCAACCGCTTTGTAGACGAGCAGGGCAAAACCCTGGTATTTCGCGGCGTGAACATTGCTGACCCGGACAAGATCGCCAACGACAAGCAGTTCACCAAAAAACACTTTGAAGTGATTCGCAGCTGGGGCGCCAACGTGGTGCGGGTGCCTGTGCACCCGAGAGCCTGGAAAGCGCGCGGCGTCAAAGGCTATCTGGAACTGCTGGATCAGGTGGTGGCCTGGAACAACGAGCTGGGCATGTACACCATTATCGACTGGCACTCCATCGGAAACCTCAAATCCGAAATGTTCCAGAACAGTTCCTACCACACCACCAAAGGCGAAACCTTTGATTTCTGGCGCCGCGTTTCCGAGCGCTACAACGGCGTTAACTCCGTCGCCTTCTATGAGATTTTCAACGAGCCAACGGTATTCAATGGTCGTTTGGGGGTGGTGAGTTGGGCGGAGTGGAAAGCCATCAACGAAGAGGCCATCACCATCATTCAAGCCCACAACCCCAAGGCTATCGCCCTGGTCGCCGGATTTAACTGGGCTTATGACTTGAAAGAGGCCGCTGCCAATCCGATTGATCGCAAGAACATCGCCTACGTGAGCCACCCCTACCCACAAAAAGTTGGCGCACCTTACCAGGCTAACTGGGAGCGCGATTTTGGTTTTATGGCCGATAAATACCCCGTCTTTGCCACCGAAATCGGCTACCAGCGCGCCACCGATAAAGGTGCCCACATCCCGGTGATCGATGAAGGTGGCTACGGCCCACGCATCACCGACTACTTCAACAGCAAAGGCATCAGTTGGGTAGCCTGGGTATTTGACCCGAACTGGTCACCCCAGCTCATCACCAGCTACGACGATTACACCCCAACTATGCAGGGTGAACATTTCCGCAAGGTGATGCTGCGGGATAACAAGTAGTTTCTTGCACGCCCAAACAACAAACCCGCCAATCGGCGGGTTTGTTGTTTCAGATACAGGTTTATTTGCGCAGATCTTTTTGGAACAAGCGCTGCTTGTCGCGCGCCCAGTCGCGTTCTTTCTCGGTTTCGCGCTTGTCGTGCAGCTGTTTGCCCTTGGCGATAGCGATTTCCAGTTTGATCAGGTGATCTTTCCAGTAAAGCGCCGTGGGCACCACGGTGTAGCCTTTTTGCTCTACGGCTTCTTGCAGGCGGTTGATCTCGCGGCGGTTCAGCAGCAGTTTACGGGTGCGGAAGGGGTCGGTGACAAAATGGGTAGAGGCGGTTTGCAGCGGTTGGATCTGTGCCGCCAGCAGCCAGGCTTCGTCGTTTTTGAATATCACGTAGCAGTCGGTAATGTTGCCTTTGCCGGCGCGCAAGCTTTTCACTTCCCAGCCGGTGAGCGCGATGCCCGCTTCAAAACGGTCGTGCAGTTCGTAGTCGAACTTGGCTTTTTTGTTGAGGGCAATGGTATTGCCTTGGTTCTTTTGTGCTTTTTTGGCCATGACGGAACGCTACTTGAGTGAAGCAAAAACGGGCAGGCATTATGCCCTGCAGGGGAATCTGGGTACAATCACTTATCCTTTTGTGAATAATGACAAGACTTCTGGGGGCGAGCCGGTGAAACGACTCAAACAACATGTGATTTGGGGGCAGCGCGGCAGTTTCATTCTTGCTGCCACCGGTTCGGCCGTGGGCTTGGGCAATATCTGGAAGTTTCCCTACATCACCGGTGAAAACGGCGGTGGCGCGTTTGTACTCATGTACCTCTGCTGTATTTTGCTGATTGGCGTGCCAATTATGATGGCGGAGATCCTGATGGGGCGCCGCGCGCGCGCCAATCCCATCCTGGCGACTGCTGAACTCTGCGAAACCGCCAAAGTCTCCAAAGCCTGGACCATAATTGGGTGGATGGGCGCTTTGGCGGGCCTGGTGATTCTCTCGTTTTATACCGTGATCGCCGGTTGGACTCTGGAGTATTTGAGCGAAGCGTTGGATGGCCGCTTTGCCGGCTTGACCGGCGATAGCTCCCAGCAGCTGTTCGACGGGTTACTCGGTAATTTTGACCAAATGCTGCAGTGGCACACAGTGTTTACCCTCATGACGGTGATTATTCTGGCACTGGGTGTGTCGCGCGGTTTGGAGTCGGCGGTGCGTTTGATGATGCCGCTGCTCATGCTGCTACTGCTCTGTTTGCTGGTCTACGCCATGATGGAAGGGGAGTTTGCGACCTCATTGCGCTTTATGTTCAGCTTTAATCCTGAGGATATTTCCTGGGAGTCGGCCCTTATTGCCATGGGGCATTCATTTTTCACCCTGAGTTTGGGCATGGGCGCAATCATGGCTTATGGCGCCTATATGCCCAGCACCCAATCGGTAGGGCAGACAGTATTGACTGTGGCGCTGCTGGATACCCTTATCGCCCTGATTGCCGGTGTCGCGATTTTTGCCTTTGTGTTTGCAACGCCAGGTATCTCGGCCGGTAGCGGGCCGGGGCTGATGTTTGTGACCCTGCCGGTGGCTTTTGGCAATATGAGTGCTGGCGTAGTGGTGGGCTCCATCTTTTTTGCGATGGTAGTGCTGGCCGCCTGGACTTCTACTATCTCGCTGCTGGAGCCGGGTGTGGCTTACCTGAATGAACGGTTTGGCCTGCATCGGGTGCTGTCGAGTATTCTGCTGGGTGCTATTGCCTGGACATTGGGCTTGGGCTCCTTGTTGTCCTTTAACGACTGGGCAGATAAACCCTTCCTCTGGGGCAAAACCTGGTTCGACAGCATGGACTTTATCGCCACCAATATTATGTTGCCTCTGGGCGGCTTGCTGATCGCCTTGTTTGTGGGCTGGAAGCTGCGCGATGAACACCTGCTGCACGAATTAAAATATGAATCCAGCTGGCTGTTGCGCTGGTGGCGGCCAGTGCTGCGTTATCTCTCGCCGCTCGCCGTTTTGATTGTGCTGATCAATGGGATCTTCCCGGTATTGCGCGGTGTATTGGTTGAATAGCGGATTGATCAAATCGAGTGGTGAATTCTGGTGGTATATAAAGTAGAGCGCAGTGCGCTGGTGAATTACTCCGCGCAGCAAATGTTTGATTTGATCAACGACATAGAAGCCTATCCGCAATTTATGGAGGGCTGTGTCGGCGCTAAAATCCTGGCGCGCGGGGATGACTGGCTGGAAGCGCGGCTGGAGCTATCCAAAGCCGGCGTAAACCAGAGTTTTGTTACCCGCAACCAATTGCAACCGCCGCTGTGTATGACCATGACACTGGTGGACGGCCCCTTTAAATTCCTGACCGGTGCCTGGCGTTTCCAGCCCCTGGGCGATACGGCGTGTAAAGTGTCGCTGGGGTTGGAGTTTGAGCTGAGTAATCGCCTGTTGGGGCTGGCGGTTGGCAAACTGTTTGAGGCGGTCAGTAACAAGCAGGTGGACTCTCTTTGCGCGCGCGCCAAACAGGTTTATCGCTAAGCAGGGTTATCGCCAAACATCTCCCCTTCTGTGACCATCACTCTTTTAAACTGGGCAATAGTTAGTAACAACATTTAGAACGAGTAGAGCTACCTGAGTAAAAAACATGGCTGATTTTGACCTGATCACCGTGGAAGTTGCCTACGCACTTCCGCACAAGCAAAAAATTATCGCCCTGCTGGTGGAGCCGGGCACAACGGCACTGGAAGCGGTGCAGCGTTCCAAAATTACCGATTATTTCCCTGATCTGGATCTCGCCAACGCCAAATTGGGTATTTTTGGCCAGTCGCTGGGCACCAAGGGGCTGGATACAGCGGATAAACACATATTGCATGCCGGCGACCGGGTGGAGATCTATCGCCCGCTGGCTTCCGACCCCAAAGAAGCGCGCCGCAAACGCGCGGAAAAAACTGCCGCTGAAACTGCCACCACTAGCGATCAAGCTCCCGCCAGTACTGACACGCCGTAAACCTGCGTCACAAAAAATTTGCACTACACTGGGGTAATCGCTGTTTACAGCTTTCCCCGAGATTCACATGTCCCTGATCCGCAAAGGTTGGTACTCATGGTTGCCCTGGCTTGCCGCGCTGGGGTTGACCTTGGCCTTTGCCGCGTTTATGCGCGCTGACTTGCATCATTATGAATTGGTGTGGAAGGAGCGGCTGGGGCTGTGGGTGCAGCGCCATCAGGACAGGGTCGCCAGTCACAATCGCGATATGACCCAACAGGCGATGTTGCTTGCCCAATTGATCCTGCGCGATACCCATGTCGTCAACCAATTGCGCGAAGCCCAGCAACTATTTGTTGCCAGCCAGGGGCGTATGGCATCGCCACCAGTGCGTAATGCCCAGCTGAACTTGCGTCAACAGCTGGATGATTACTGGCTGGGCATGCGCGACTCGGGTGTTCGGCGCCTCTCTATTTACATAGCGCCGGGTGGGGTGGTGTTCCTGCGCATGCACCTGCCCGAACGCGCCGGCGACAGTGCGGGCAATGTCCGCCCTATGGTCAGCCGGGCATTCAGTTCCGGTTTGCCGGTGTGGGGCACTGAGGTATCACGCAGCGGCAGCGGCCCCAGTGCAGCAATACCCGTCATGGCCAATAGCGATCAAAGCGGTGAAGTGGTCGCTGTGGTGGAAGTGGGCATGGCGCCCCTGGCGTTGGATGATCCCGATAGCGGGATTCATATGGCCAGCTTCCTGCAAAAAAATGCCATCGAACAATTACTCTGGGATAGCACCCGCCAGCGCTTACATGACTTGAACCCGACAACAGTGGAAAACTGGCGCCTGGAAAGCAGCGACAACCCGCAGCTGCACCAGTGGTGGAACGAAGGCAAAGTGATGATTGACCACCTGGGGCACTTGTTACACAGCGATGGCAAGGTTTACATCACCTCCTGGATTCAGTTGCAGCCAGCTGCCGAGATGCGCGGCGAATCCCCTATGGCCGTATTGGTGTGGCACGAGGTCACCGACGAATACGCCGCCTACCAGTCGAGCCTGCGGCGGGTGATGATCAAATGGACCGCGGCGCTCTTTTGCGCGCTGTTGTTACTGATTGGTTTTATCCGCCTGCAGCGCAATTATTTGCGCGAAGTGATCGCGGAACATGGCGAACAGCTCAAGGTGGAGCATCAGGAAACTGAGCAGGCGCGGCAGCGACTGGCGCTGGCGCTGCGCTCCAGCGACTCGGGCTTCTGGGAGTGGGACATAGTGAACGACCGCGCCCGCTTTTCACCCGAGTGGCGCCAGCTCTGCGGCCTTGGTCCGGAAAGCCCCAATTCGCTGGATCTGGACGAGTGGATGAGCCGCGTCCACCCGGCAGACAAGCGCGCCAGCTACAGCGACATCATTCGCCATATCAAGGGCGAAACGCCCATGTATGAAAACGAATACCGGCTCAAAATCCACGATGGCAGCTACAAGTGGATTCTCACCCGTGGCAAGGTGGTGGAGTGGCAGCCCAATGGTAAAGCGGCCTTGGTCGTAGGTGTTTATACCGATATCACCGAGCGCAAAAACACTGAACTTATCAGCATTCGCCAGCAGGCGGCGCTTCACTCCCTGAATGAGATTGCCTCCCTCTCCGGCGTCGACCCTGACGCGCAATTGCAGCGCGCGTTGGCCTTGGGTGCGCGCTACCTGGGCTTAAGTTGTGCGGTGATCAGTGCCATCAGCGGCAGTAATTACCGGGTGCGGGTTGCCTTTTCCGCCCAGAGCCAGCGCGATCTACCAGGTACTAGCAATCGCCTTGCGGATCACTATTGCAGCCTGACCCTGGCCACTCGCGACGTGGTGGCCGAGGATGATATTCCCACCAGCCAACATCGCCAGCACCCTGCCTATCGCCTCACCCAGGTGGAGTCCTACATAGGTGCGCCGCTGTGGATCAATGGCGAAATCAGCGGCACCCTGGCCTTTAGTTCGCGCAAGACCCGTCATCACCAATACGATTCGCTGGACAAGGATTTTGTGCGCCTGCTGGCGCGTTGGATCAGCTCGGTGGTGGAGCGTTGGCAGCAGGACATAGACAAAAAAGTGATTATTGAGCGCTTCCATAAATTGAGTGAGCGCCTGCCCGGGTTTCTCTACCAATACCAGATGCGGCCGGATGGCAGCTCCTTTTTCCCCTACGCCAGTGCCGGTATCAAAAATATCTACGACGTGGAGCCGGAAGAGGTAGCCGAGTCTGCAGAGCGCGTCTTCCCGATGATTCACCCCGAGGATGTCGGCTGGGTCGGCGAAACTATTTCCTATTCCGCCAGCCGGCTCACGCCCTGGGTGTCCACGGTGCGCATCAATCACCCGACGCGCGGCCTGATTTGGGCGCACTTTGAATCCCTGCCGGAGCGTCTGGAGGATGGCGGTGTACTGTGGAATGGCTATGTGTCCGACGTCACTTCACTGAAGGAAACCGAGCAGCAGCTCAAGGAGACAAATGCGCTACGCAAGGCAATTCTCGATGCGGCAAATATAGCGATCATCTCCACCGATATTCACGGCACTATCAAAACCTTCAATCTGGGCGCCGAGCTGATGCTGGGGTATCGCGCCGAGGAGTTGATCAACCAACAAACGCCCGCACTGTTTCACCTGGATACAGAAAATCGCGCCTATGCCGAACAGCTCACCAGCGAGCTGGGGTATCCGGTCGCACCCGGCTTTGATGCATTTGTCGCCAAGGCGCGCGAGGGTTTTGGCGATGAGCGCGAGTGGACCTATGTCCGCAAGGATGGCTTCAAGTTTCCGGTATTGCTCACGGTTTCTGCACTGCGCGATAGCGATGGCGAAATCACCGGCTATCTGGGCATAGGGCGCGACATCAGCGAGATCAAACGCATCGACCAGATGAAAACCGAATTTATCTCCACCGTCAGCCATGAATTGCGCACGCCGCTAACTGCCATCAGCGGCGCGCTGGGCATAGTAATTAACGGCTTGGCTGGCAGCCTGCCTGAACAGGCACAGCGCATGATCCAAATCGCCCACAGCAATTCGCACCGGCTCATCTATCTGGTGAATGACTTGCTGGATATGGAAAAACTGGTGGCCGGGAAAATGAATTTTGATATGCAGCCCCATAGCCTGCGCGAGCTGGTGTTGCGCAGTATCGAAGAGAACGCCGCCTACGCCGAACAGTATGGGGTCCAGTACCAGCTGCTGGGGCGCGCCGATGCCAAGGTCACCGTAGATGCGCAGCGCTTGCTGCAGGTGCTGGCCAATTACCTCTCCAATGCCGCCAAGTTTTCTCCTGCCCAGGATAGTGTCAGCATCCAGATAGAGGTGCAGTTCGGACGCGCCAGGGTGAGTGTGAGCGACAACGGCCCCGGCATCAGCGAGGAATTTCGCCCGCGGTTGTTCAAAAAATTCTCCCAAGCGGATTCATCCGATACCCGACACAAAGGCGGCACCGGCCTTGGGCTTGCGATTTGTAAGGAGATTATCGAGCGTATGGGCGGCAGCCTGGGGATTGAGGCCGATACCGGCAAAGGCGCCTGCTTTTATTTTGAATTACCCTGTGAGGATGCCACACAAAAAGTACCTTCCAGTCGCCTTGAGCCAGTTAAAAACAAACCACATTTACTGGTGGTGGAAGACGATGAAGCAACCGCTGAGATTCTCAGTGCACTCCTGCCGGGTGAGCACTACGATATAGATTGCGCCGCCACCGGACAGGCCGCGCTGGAGCTACTGCAGCTGCGCGACTATGACCTGATGACCCTGGATCTCAATTTGCCGGATATGAGCGGTCTGGACATAGTGCAGCAGGTGCGCTCAGCGGGCCTGCGTAAGGCAGGCCAAGCCAGGCTCTTGCCGATCATTATCATCAGCGGCGATATAGAGCCGGCGCGTGAACAGCTTAATGCATCGGGTTTATTGGCCGATATCTTTTGGCAGGCCAAACCACTGTCGTATATAGAGTTTGATGAACTGTTGAATAAGGTGTTAGCGCGCGCTAGCGATAAAACCCCGGAGAATTTGTTATGAAAGCGGCGCTGCCGGAGAACGAATTGATCCGCCTTGCCCACCTGCGGGCATTAAATGTCCTTGATTCTGAACGCGAGCAAAGTTTTGATGACATCGCCTATCTGGCAATGACGGTGTGTGCTACCTCAATGGCTATGGTGAGCCTGATAGATCGCGATCGCCAATGGTTCAAGAGTTGTATTGGGTTGGATGCTACCGAGACGCCCCGCGATGTAGCCTTCTGCGCCCATGCGATATTGCAGCCCACGGAATTGTTAGTGGTTGAGGATGCGACTCAAGATCCCCGTTTCAGCGATAATCCCAACGTACAGGGAGAGGCTCACATCCGGTTTTATGCCGGGGCACCCCTGGTATCCCGGCAGGGGTACGCTTTTGGTACTTTGTGTGTGATTGATCGACAGCCCCGTCAGTTGCACCCCGAGCAAGTTCAGGCGCTCAAATTGCTCGCCCAACAAGTGATGCAATTGTTGGAGCTGCGCGAGGCCAATCAGGCGCTGCAACTGTCCCAGCAAAAGTTGATTACGCTCTACAGTCAGGCACCCCTGGGTATTGTCCTGAATAATCTTGACGGGAGGTTCGTCGAGTTCAACCCCGAGTTTGCCCGGTTGACCGGTTACAGCCCGGCGGAAATTCACCAGCTCTCCAATGCCGATATCACTCCCGAAGAGTTTGCCCTCGCCGATGCCAATCAATTAACACAGGTAGTGGCAAGCGGGCGTTATGGCCCTTACGAAAAACAGTACAGATCCAAAACCGGTGCATTGATTCCGGTGCTGCTCAACGGTGTGCTGATTAAAACCCCCGCAGGTGAAGAGCAAATCTGGACCTTTGTGCAGGACATCAGCGCCCGCAAACGTGCCGAACAGCTGAAAAATGATTTTGTATCGGCGGTCAGCCACGAGCTGCGCACGCCGCTCACCTCCATTTCCGGCGCCTTGGGTTTATTGGTTAGCGGTAAACTTGGCGACATTCCGGCCACGATGGAAAAGATGTTAGTCATCGCCCATAAAAATGCCCTGCGCCTGCAGGAGTTAATTAACGATTTGCTGGACATGGAAAAGCTGATTGCCGGCAAAATGGAATTTGATATGGAGCGCCAGCCACTGGTGCCTATCATCGAGCAGGCGCTGGAAATCAATAAAGCCTATGCCGATAACTTTAATGTGAGTTTGCACCTGAGTGTTGTCGCCAACGAGCAGGACATGCCGCTGATAGTCGTACTGGACGCCCATCGTCTGCAGCAGGTGATGGCGAATTTCCTGTCAAACGCCATCAAGTTTTCCCCCAGCGGGGGGCGTGTGGAAGTGCAGGTTATCCAGCAGCAGCGCGAGGTAAAAATCGCGGTGGTCGATCATGGCCCGGGTATCAGCGAAGAGTTCCGCGCACGGCTATTCCAGAAGTTTACCCAAGCCGACTCTTCCAGTTCGCGGCAGCGCGGCGGTACCGGACTTGGTCTGGCAATCAGCAAAACGTTTGTCGAGCGCATGCAAGGGCGCATAGGTTTTGATTCAGTGCCGGGGCAGGGCGCTACCTTTTATGCCATCTTTCCTTTGGCAAATCGCATTATCAAGTAGTTACTCCAATATCCAACGATCAGCAGCAGGTTGAATTTATGACTCAGGAACTCAGTCGTATTCTTTATGTGGAAGATGACCCGGACATCCAGGCGATTGCCATGATGGTGTTGGAATCTATCCACGGTTTTACCATGGAGGCCTGCAGTTCCGGTGCCGATGCCCTGGCAAAGGCGGTGCCGTTCAAGCCCGATTTGATCCTGCTGGATGTAATGATGCCGGGTATGGACGGCCCTGAAACCCTGAAGAATTTGCGCAAGTTTCCCGAGCTGGTGGACGTGCCGGTAATTTTTATGACGGCCAAGGTACAGCCGCAAGAAGTGCAGGGCTATTTGAATTTGGGTGCTCTGGGGGTGATAGCCAAGCCCTTTGACCCTATGACTCTGGCCCAGCAGCTGACAAGTATCTGGGAGAAACGCTAGTTTGCTCCGCTGGTATTGTTCAGCTGAGACCCGACCAGAGCATATCCAGATTCTTAAAACCCCAGTCATCGGGTGATTCGCGCCCGATGATTTTGTCTTTGCCTTTGAGTGCCGCCAAATCCAGCGTCTCTTGCAGGATAGGCATTTTGGTTTTGGCAGAGAAAAAGATTTTTACCTTGGGGTTCAACAGCGAGCGTTCATTTTGCTCCACCACCACGGCCAAGCGCCCGCTCTCCAATCGCACCAGCGAGCCGGTGGGGTAAATGCCCACGGTTTTCACAAACGCTTGGAATACCGCTTCGTCAAAATGCCCCTTGCTCCACTCCGCCATCTTGCGAATGGAATCGGCGGGTGCCCAGCCTTTTTTGTAGGGGCGATTGGATGTGATTGCATCGTAAACATCGCAAACGGCGCCCATTTTGGCAAACAGGCTGATGTTTTCACCCTTCAGTCCATGAGGGTATCCAGTGCCGTCCACTTTCTCGTGATGATGCAAACAGACATCCAGCACCAGAGGGCTGACATCGTAATTCTCCATCAGAATCCGCGCGCCAACTTCCGGGTGGGATTTCACTACCGAAAACTCGGAGTCGGTCAGTTTGCCCGGTTTGTTAAGTACCTTGTTAGGTATGCCAACTTTCCCCAGATCGTGTAGCAGCCCGGCAAAACCCGCCTCGCGCACCATTTCTTCATCCAGCGCCAATTGCCGGGCCAGAGCAATCATCAAGGCGCAGACCGCCACGGAATGCATATAGGTATATTCATCGGCATTCTTGAGCCGCGCGAGGCTGATCAGGGCGTGGGGTTGGCGCAGCACCGAGCTGGATATTTCTTCAACCAACGCGCGCGCTTGCTCAACTTTGATTGCTTTGCCCATCCGCGCATCGCTAAACATTTCAATGACCGCTTCTTTGGCTTTGGCGCAGAGTTTTGCTGCTGTGCGTATTTCATCGTCCAGAGAGACTTTTTCCGCGACTACCGCGTTATTCGCCTCGAGCAAGAGCGCCTCTGTTTCGCGCGCAACTTCAGCTTCAGTTTTGGCGGATGCAGTTGATCCGACATCAGCCCCTTGGCTCACATCTATCCACAGCTCTTTGATGCCGCTACCCATAATGGCTTGCAGGTCTTTTTCATCGTCCAACAAAAAACGGGTCTTCCAAAATGGATGTTCCATCCATGAACCACAAAATTCACAGATGAACATGCCCAGTTTTATATCTTTGACAGCTATTCTTTTTAGCATGGAGTCCCGCAGTGGTCGCAAAGGGCAAATAGGTGCATTCAGCAAATGGTTTTGAGTTTAGTATAGACGGGCTTTATTGAGACACAGTTCCATGCCGCAATATATTCATCTTCGCCAGCTAATGGCCCTGGTGATAGATTGGATATTCACACTGAAGGCTTCTACTCTCTGATAAAGATCTCGTTAGTCGTTGCTTACCCTGACCGACAGGACACCTGTTGATGAACCACAGAATAAAATACTGATGCAAACCGGATACAGTTTTTCTATGGATAAAAAAACGGAGATTGCTGAGCGCCTCGCAGCGTTACGGGCAGATTATGCTGCGCGGCTGCCGGGGGAAATTGCGCAATTGAGAGAATTGGTTGCTCTTGCATTGGTACCGGAAAGTCAGGCCAATGCGCTGGTTGAGCTTGCGCAAAAGTTGCATAAGCTTGCTGGCTCCGCCGGCAGTTTTGGTTTTCCCGAGCTGGGTAAACAGGCAAAAAAACTGGAGCTGCAGGTACAGGGCTGGTTAGTTACCGGTAGCATTGATACTGGGTTGTTACGGGTATTCTCTGTCGCGATTAACGCCTTGGCGGGTGAACTACAGACTACTCCGGTGGTAGCAACACCATTGCCATTTGCTGGCTCCATAGTAGCGCCCAGCTCGCTGATTTACGTACTGGAAGATGACCCTGATGTAGCTAATGAATTGTCTATAACCCTGCGTCATTTTGGTCATCAAGTGGAGCATTTTGCCAGTATCGCTGCCGCCGAAGAGCAAATTCTGCGGCGTCCCCCTGATTTTATGATTTGCGATGTGATGTTTGAGGCGGAAGGTCGTGAAACCCCTGAAGCCGTCATTCGTTTGCAGCAGCAGCTGCCCAAATCTGTGCCTGTTATTTTTGTATCCAGCCGCACAGATTTTGATGTTTATCTAGCAGCCGTTCGAGCCGGCGCTGTTGGTTATTTTGTGAAGCCACTCGATATTATTCGTCTGGTGGACTGTTTTGAAAATCATCTTGACCGCCGACGCAGTACGCCCTACAGGGTGTTGATTATCGACGATGATTTGGCCTTGGCGGAGCATTACAAACTGGTGCTTGGCAGCGCCGATATTCGCGCTGAAGTCAGCAATAGCCCACGCGAGATTTTTTCCCTACTTAATGATTTTCACCCCGAATTAATTTTGCTCGACATCAATATGCCCGAGTGCAGCGGCATTGAATTGGCGCAGGTGATCCGCCTGAATCAGGATTGGCTGCGCGTTCCAATTACTTATTTATCCTCCGAACAGGATGAACAAAAACGCGCTCTTGCCATGGGGCGTGCCGGCGATGATTTCCTGAGTAAACCGCTCAGCGATTTGGAGCTGGTCACGGCAGTGTCGGTGCGCGCCGCGCGCAGCCGGCAATTAAGTGATGCGCTGGACCGCGATAGCTTGACTGGCCTGCTGAAACATTCGCGTATCAAGGAGCAGGTGGACATAGAGCTCAGCCGCGCGCAGCGTAGCGGCGAGCCGCTGAGCCTGGTGATGTTGGATCTGGATCATTTCAAACAAATTAATGACAGCTACGGTCATCCCGCTGGCGATAAAGTCATCAAAGCGATTGCGCATTTATTGCGTCAGCGATTGCGAAAAGTAGATGCAGTAGGGCGCTATGGTGGCGAGGAATTTGTCGCTGTGTTACCGCGTTGTACTCGCGCTGAAGCACAGCTACTCATGGAAGATATTCGCAAGCGTTTCCGCGATATCACTTTCAGTGTCGATCAACAAACGTTTCATGTGACCTTAAGTGCAGGTATTGCTGCCTATGAGGCTGGTGTGGAACGCGCCGATCATTTATTGCAGCAGGCAGATGCAGCGCTCTATCGCGCGAAAATGGAGGGCAGGAATAGGGTTTGTAGTTCTCCTGTGGCGGGCGATAACTAAAATTCACAACGAATAAGACATTAACATTTTCACCAACAAAAACGCCCGGAAATCCGGGCGTTTTTGTGCGAGCAAGCCAAATGTAGTGAGTGGTTATTCCAACTCTTCGGGATCTGGCATTTCCGGTGGTGTGCTGTCTTCAGTGGGCACGGGTACATCACGCTGCATATCTTGTAAATAACGCTCGGATTTTTCACCACTCATAGGTGCTTTACCGGGAAGGAAATCGCCTTCTGTTTTTACCAGCTTGTCGTTTTCGAAGTACACGGTGTAAAGGTATTGGGTAATTTCACCCTGTGACCCGCGACGCACACTGTAGGGATAATCCCAGCGATCATCGTTAAAGGTGTTGGGTAACAGTGTGTTGCCCAAAACAAAACGCACTTGGCGCTTGCTCATGCCGAGTTTTAATTGGTCAACCATTTCCTGGGTAATGATATGACCCTGTTGAATGCCAACTTTGTACACACCGGGAAAGCGGAAGCTGGAGCAGGCGGTGAGGCCAGCAATAAACACAAGGGCCAGAAATACGCGGCTGGCTAATTTCATACTAGGGCTTCCACTAACGAAAATGAACGCGGATAATACCCGAACCACAGGAACACTGAGAAGGGTTTGGGGGAAATAATGGCAGACGGTAACCACGAACTGCGCAAAGCGGGTCTTAAAGTGACTTTGCCTCGGGTGAAAATTTTGCAAATGCTGGAGTCCTCTGAACAGCATCACATGAGCGCGGAAGATGTTTACAAAGCGCTGATGGAGCAGGGTGACGATGTTGGATTGGCGACTGTTTATCGGGTATTAACCCAATTTGAAACCGCCGGTTTGGTAGTGAGGCATAATTTCGATGGCGGCCACTCCGTGTTTGAAGTGGCGCGTGGCGAGCATCATGATCACATGGTGGATATAGATGCCGGCACCATCATTGAGTTCCATAATGATGAAATTGAAGCGTTGCAAAAACGCATTGCGGCTGATTATGGATACGAACTTACCGACCACAGTCTGGTGCTCTACGTAAGAAAAAAACGCTGATTCTGTCAGGGTTGGATGGGCACATCGGGTGAATAAAAAGGGCGCTACTGCAGCGCCCTTTTTTATTCGCAGCAGCCCAGCATTTCGCGCGCGTGCGCCAGGGATTGATCGGTAATTTTCAAGCCGCCAAGCATACGTGCAATTTCTTCCACTTTTTTATCGCCCGACAATTCCACCAGAGTGGATTCTGCACTTTTCTTGCTCGCGGTTTTTACTACCTGCAAATGTTGATGACCCTTGCTGGCAACTTGCGCCAAATGCGTGACACAAATTACCTGACCGCGTTCACCCAGCTGACGCAGCAGTTGCCCCACCACATCCCCGGTTGCACCGCCTATGCCAACATCCACTTCATCAAATACCAGTGTTGGTGTGGCTGAGGTTTTGGCAGTAATCACCTGGATCGCAAGGCTGATGCGCGACAGCTCGCCACCCGAGGCAATTTTGGCCAGTGGACGCGGTGCTTGACCCGGGTTGGTGCTGATTAGAAACTCCACCTCTTCCAAACCATTAGGGCCGGGTTTATCGGTTAATGGCAGTAGGCTGATAGTGAGTTTGGCATTTTCCATCGCCAGTAATTTGAGCTGTTCGTTAACCTGTTTTGCAAGTGTTGTGCCCGCTTTATTGCGCTTGGCAGACAATTGTTCCGCCAGTTGGCGATAGGCTTTTTCGGCCTGTTCGACCTGTTGTGCAAGCTGATCCAGGCGGGCATCGCCACCTTGCAGCTGTTCCAGTTCGGCGCTGAGTTTGTCGGTAAACGCTGGCAGCTCTTCCGGCTGGATACGGTGTTTGCGCGCTATGTCGTAAATCGCCGATAAGCGCTCTTCCACCACCGACAGGCGGGCCGGGTCGAGGTTAAAATTATCGATGTGGCGGTCGATCTCATGCTGGGCTTCTTCTACTTGAATCTGCGCACTGGTGAGTAGTTCTTCAGCGCTTTGCAGCGCGGCAGATTTCTCCGGCAGGCTGCGCAGAATATGCAGGGCGCGATGTAGGTTTACACTCAGCCCCTGTTCGTCATCACCACAAAATGCTGCCAGTTGCTGGCTGCCGCGCAAAATTTCTTCGGCGTTGGACAGGCTGCGCTGTTCCGCTTCCAGTTTGGCCAATTCGCCTGTTTGCAAATCCAACTGCTCCAGTTCGTTGAACTGGTAACTCAATAATTGGAAGCGAGCACTGACATCGGCGGCGTTATCGCGGAGGTGGATGAAGTGCTCAAGGCGGCTCTGCCATTCGCGAAATGCATGGCGCACCTGTTTAACCAAATCACTTTGGCCAGCAAATTCGTCTACCAAGCGGCGATGCGTATCTTTTACCAGAAGCGATTGGTGTTCGTGCTGGCTGTGGATATCAATCAGCATTTCTCCCAAAGCACGCAATTGCTGCAGAGTGGCCGGCTGGCCATTGATATAGGCTTTGGATTTACCGTCGGCATTGATTACCCGGCGCAGCAGGCATTCCTGCGGGTTGTCGCTCTGCTGCAAATCATGGTTTTGTAACCACTCCTGCGCCGCCGGAATCTGGCTGGTGTCGAAGCTCGCGCAAATATCGGCGCGGTTGGCGCCGGTGCGCACTCGCTCGCCGTCAGCTTTGTCGCCCAGCGCCTGCCCAAGGGCATCCAGGACTATGGATTTACCCGCGCCAGTCTCGCCAGTAATCACCGTCATGCCCGCTTTGATATCCAGGTCCAGTTGGTCGACTAGCGTGAAGTTTTGAATATTCAGGTGAGTCAGCATTAGCGCCTCGCAAATCCGGCTTGGGTATGGCTTGCACCCGGCGGTATGCGCCAATAAAAAAGCCAGACATCAGGTAATTAGTTGTCTGGCTATATATACAGTGTTTGTGTGTCTGGTGGCAAGAATGATTTGTGCCTGTGCGGCTGCCTTATAAGCGGAAGCCCTCCAGTTGGCGACTGAGTTCGTCAGAGGCCTCACGGATTTGCTGCGATGCCATGAGTGTGCCGCGCGCGGCGTCTTTGGTGCCCAGCGATGACTGCTCCACTTGGCTGACATACTCCAGAATCAGGCTGCTGGCCTGTACGTGCTCGATCAGCGAGTTGCCTATGTGCGCCACCATTTTGGCGACCTCATCAGTCTCGCGGCGCACGCTTTCCACTATCTCTCCGCCCTGGCGGGTTTGGCCTATGCCGTCTTTTAACTGTACCACCATATCATCCATGTTTTGTTTGGCCACGCGGCTGGAGTTTTGTACGGCGGTAATGGTATCGCCTATTTCACTGGTAGCCTGGGTGGTGCGCTGGGCAAGCTGGCGCACTTCATCAGCCACTACCGCAAAACCACGCCCCTGTTCGCCGGCGCGCGCGGCTTCAATTGCAGCATTCAGCGCAAGCAAATTGGTTTGGTTGGCGACTTCGCTGATCACCGAAATCACCGCTGAAATGCTGTTAATTCGCCCCGCCAGATCATCAATACTGGCCTGGGTTTGGGTCACGCTGTTGTCGATTTCGATAAAACTTTTCACTGCATTGGATATCAGCTTTTGCCCCTGATTGGCGGTTTTGGAGGCGTGATCGGTTTGGCTGGTGGCGATTTTGGCCTGCTGCATTGCATCCTTGGTTTGCATATTAAATTCCTCTGCTGAGGAGGCGATTTTGATGGTGTTAGCGCTTTGGTCTTCGGCCATGGCGGTACTGGTTTCGGCTTTATGGACTATGTCGTCGCTAATGGCGTGGAGGCGCGCGACCATTTGTGAAATGCTGCCAATCATTTCGCGCAATGCTGAGCGCATTCTGACGACTGAGCCGTAAATGCTGTCCTCCGGGGCGTTGTGTACATTGCGCTCGGTGAGGTCGCCGTTGGCTACGGCGCGCACCAATGCCAATACTTCTTTAAGCTCAGCGCCCAAGCCCTTATCCAATTTGCGCGCAAACATCACCACCGGCACCACAATTGCCAGCATCACCAATAAACAGATGGTGAGCTGCCATTTGGCGGTTTCCCAAAAGCGTGCGTTGACTTCGTTAAAACCTATGCCTGTGCCTACCACCCAATTCCAGCGCGGGGAGAGTTTGGCTATGGATAATTTGTTTTCGATGGAGCCATCGGCCTGGCGCTGGGTCCACTCATAGCGAGCAGTTTGACCGCGCGCTTTCTCTACGGATTTCAGCATGATGTCGCCTACGCTACGACCCTTACCGTCCTTAAATTCATGAAAACTGGTGCCATGAAGTTGCGGATCCAGTGGCGCCGCAACAAAGTTGAGTTTGTCATCGGCGACATAAACATATTCGGATTTGTGGTAGATGTTGTTACGCAGCAGGTCGGTGGCGATTTTTTTTGCCTGCTCATCGTTCAGTTCCCCGCGCGCCGCCAATTGCTCCATCTGGATTACGGTGGCGTAGGTGCTGTTGAGTAACTGTTCTACCCGCCCAGCATTGTCCTGATTGCTGGAATAGCGCAGGGTGAAGAGGCCGATCAACATAATGCCGAGTAGCCCCACCAGAATTTGGGCGGAAACTATCCAGATTTTGACGCGCAGTGACATGATGCCTCCGAAGATGGCTAAGTTGTGATCAAGTTATAGGACATTAGATCTATCGGACAACGTTGTCAATCGGCATTGGAATCATTTTTGGTTTTTTGCATTTTTTATACTCTGATCATAATCAGCCCTGCCATTTGGCTTCAAAACACACATAAAAAGCACGGGAATTGCTACTGTCGGCGCACTTACATGGTGCAATCAGTGCAAGCAAAAACTTGCGCCTGCTCTTGAATCCAATTGCGCTAGCCCCATATAGCGAACTTTGACGATTCTGGCTATTCACGGCGGCCTGGCTCCGCCCAACTGATCATTGGAGAACACTGTGTCTACTCAAGATTATTCTGATATTCAACACGCAACTGAACCTCAACCACAGGACGCTGGCGAGGCGCAAGCTGGGGCAGAGGGCAGCGCTGAGCTGAGTATTGAAGGCCTGCAAGCACAGTTGGCAACTTTGGCTGCGGCCTATGAGTCAGCCAGAGAGCAATCGCTGCGCGCCCAGGCGGATGCGCAAAATGCCCGCCGTCGCGCCGAGCAGGATGTTGAAAAAGCTCATAAGTTCGGCTTGGAAAAAATGGTTAACGACCTTTTGCCAGTAGTGGATAACCTGGAGCGCGCACTGGCGAGCATCGACCCTGCCAATGAAAGTCTGACTGCGATTGTTGAAGGTATCCAGCTAACCCACAAATCCTTTGTTGATGCGTTGGCTCGCCATCAGGTGGCCGTGGTAAACCCCGAGGGTGAACCCTTTGACCCCAATTTGCATCAAGCAGTATCAGCAGTGCCCAATCCGGATGTTGAGCCAAATACTGTGCTCAATTGCTTCCAAAAAGGTTACACCTTGTATGGCCGTCTGGTGCGCCCGGCAATGGTAGTGGTATCCAAGGCCCCCTGATAACCAATAACCGCAAAAAAAGCGGGGATTTTTTTATTGGGCCACTTGAATTCATTAGGCGTGCGCCAATATAGGAAACAACTACAGGCAAAGGCACAAATCTTCCGCGATTTGTCTTAAACAAGCCGGTAACAACCTAATTCATTCGTTAACAATTCGGCGCAGGTCATGCGATTGTGCGCCCGGCAACATAGAGATTTTCAGGAGCAACACCATGGGCAAAATTATCGGCATCGACTTGGGTACTACCAACTCTTGCGTATCAGTATTGGAAGGCGGCAAACCAAAAGTGATTGAAAACGCCGAAGGCGATCGCACCACGCCATCCATCATCGCCTTTACCAATGATGACGAAATTCTGGTGGGCCAATCGGCCAAGCGTCAGTCCGTCACTAACCCGCACAATACATTGTATGCAGTGAAGCGTTTGATCGGTCGTAAATTCAAAGACGATGTGGTGCAAAAAGACATCTCTATGGTGCCTTACAAAATCGTAGCGGCCGATAACGGCGATGCATGGGTAGAAGTGAAAGGCGATAAAAAAGCACCGCCACAAATTTCTGCTGAAGTGCTGAAGAAAATGAAAAAAACCGCTGAAGATTATCTCGGCGAAACGGTTACTGAAGCGGTAATTACCGTTCCGGCTTACTTCAACGATTCACAGCGTCAAGCCACTAAAGATGCCGGCCGCATCGCAGGTCTGGATGTAAAACGTATCATCAACGAACCAACCGCTGCAGCACTGGCTTACGGTTTGGATAAAGGCGTGGGCGATCGCACCATTGCGGTATACGACCTGGGTGGTGGTACTTTCGATATTTCCATTATCGAAATTGCCGACGTAGATGGCGAACATCAATTCGAAGTGCTTTCCACCAACGGTGATACTTTCCTCGGCGGTGAAGACTTTGATATGCGCTTGATTGAATTCCTCGCGGATACTTTCAAGAAAGATACCGGCATCGATTTGCACAACGATCCACTGGCGCTGCAACGCTTAAAAGAAGCGGCTGAAAAAGCCAAGATCGAATTGTCATCCAGCCAGCAAACCGAAGTGAACTTGCCGTACATCACTGCCGATGCAACCGGTCCAAAACACTTGGTAGTAAAACTGACTCGCGCCAAGTTGGAATCGCTGGTTGAAGATTTGGTGACTCGCTCAATGGAGCCAGTAAAACAAGCCATCAAAGATTCCGGCAAATCGCTGGGCGAAATCGACGATGTGATTCTGGTGGGCGGTCAAACCCGTATGCCACTGGTACAAAAAGCGGTTGCCGATTTCTTTGGTAAAGAAGCGCGTAAAGATGTAAACCCGGATGAAGCGGTAGCCATCGGTGCGGCAATTCAAGGTTCAGTATTGTCGGGCGATACCACCAACGTACTGTTGTTGGACGTAACCCCGCTGACCCTTGGTATTGAAACCATGGGCGGTGTTGCAACGCCGTTGATCGACAAAAATACCACGATTCCAACCAAGAAATCGCAAATTTTCTCGACTGCAGATGACAACCAAACTGCGGTAACGATTCACGTAGTGCAGGGTGAGCGCAAACAAGCGTCGCAGAACAAATCGCTGGGTCGTTTCGATTTGGCTGATATTCCGCCAGCACCGCGCGGCATGCCACAAATTGAAGTGACATTTGATATCGACGCTAACGGTATTTTAAACGTGAGCGCGAAAGACAAGGCAACTGGCAAAGAGCAGTCCATTGTGATTAAAGCATCCTCAGGTTTGAGCGATGAAGAAATCCAAAAAATGATTAAGGATGCAGAAGCCAACGCCGAGTCAGACCGCAAGTTTGCTGAAGTCGTCACCGCGCGCAACACTCTGGAAGGTTTGATCCACGCTACGGAAAAAACGGTGAAAGAAGCGGGCGACAAAGCCACTGCAGAAGAAAAATCGGCAATCGAAGCAGCATTGACCGAAGCTCGCGATGTTGCCAAGTCAGAGGATCTGGCGAAAATCGAAGCGGCCACTACCAAGTTGACTGAAGCTTCCAGCTCACTGGCACAAAAACTCTACGCCGAGCAGCAAGCAGCAGGTGCTGGTGGTGCACAACAAGCTGGCGGCAGCAAGCCAGCTGACGACGGTGTAGTGGATGCCGAGTTTGAAGAAGTGAAAGAAGACAACAAATAAGTTTTCTTGCACTACACAGGAAGTAATAACAACAAATGCGGGCTTGCCCGCATTTGTCATGTAAGAAGCAAATATTTTTCACAGCTCCCTCCCTTTTTTAGGGGGAGGGTTGGGGTGGGGTAATGAAATCCTGAACCCCCTCCCGGCCTCCCCCTTGTCAGGGGGAGGAGATGACAATTATTAAGGTAGCACCATGGCAAAACGCGATTACTACGAAGTGCTCGGCGTCAAAAAAGATGTAGACGCAGCAGAATTGAAAAAAGCTTACCGTCGTGTGGCGATGAAATATCACCCGGACAGAAATCCGGATGATCCCTCAGCGGAAGAAAAATTCAAGGAGGCCAACGAGGCTTACGAAGTGTTGTCTGACGAACAAAAACGCGCGGCCTATGATCGCTTTGGACATGCCGGTGTGGATGGTCAATCCGGCATGGGTGGTGGCGGTGGTGCTGGCTTTAATAATTTCAGCGATATTTTTGGCGATGTGTTCGGCGATATTTTTGGTGGCGGGCGCGGTGGTCGCGGCGGCCCCAGTCGCGGTTCCGATTTGCGCTACAACCTTGAACTGAGTTTGGAGGAGGCCGTTAAAGGCACCAACGTACAGATTAAAGTGCCTACGCTGGTCAGCTGTAAAACCTGTGACGGTTCCGGTGCAAAAGCAGGCAGCAAACCCGTGACCTGTTCCACCTGTGGCGGCCACGGCCAAGTGCGTATGCAGCAGGGCTTTTTCTCGGTGCAGCAAACCTGCCCAACCTGTCGCGGGCGCGGCACGATTATTTCTGACCCCTGTAAATCCTGTCACGGCCAGGGCCGCGTAGAGGAAACCAAAACCCTGTCAGTAAAAGTACCTGCAGGCGTGGACACTGGTGATCGTATTCGTCTGTCTGGCGAAGGTGAGGCGGGTGCAGACGGCGGGCCAAGCGGCGATTTGTACGTGCAAGTCAACGTGCGCGAACACAATATTTTTAAACGCGACGGCGCCGATTTGTATTGCGAAGTACCTATCGATTTTGTTGATGCTGCACTCGGTGGTGAACTGGAGGTTCCTACACTGGATGGTCGCGTAAAATTAAAAGTCCCAGCCGAAACCCAAACCGGCAAGTTATTTAAATTGCGCGGCAAGGGCGTAACGCCGGTGCGTGGTGGCGGCGTGGGTGATTTGCTATGCCGTGTGGTAGTGGAAACCCCGGTGGGTTTAACCAACAAACAAAAAGAGCTTCTGAAAGAATTCCAGTCGACTATGAAAGGCGGAAAATACTCGCCCAAACAGTCGAGTTGGTTCGATGGGGTTAAGAAGTTTTTTGGTGAGTAAGTAATATTTAAATCTAAAAAGCCGATTCGAGAGAATCGGCTTTTTTATTGCGATGAATTAAATGTAGGTTGGTGCTGAGCGCAGCGATGCCCAACATTGATGCGAAGAAATATGGTCGTGAATAAAAAAGAATTGATATCGGGTTTTGTGTTGGCGATTGTTGTCGCAGTGTTGGTTATGGTGGGGTGGCTACCGTTGGCCAATGCGGTTGGTTTGATGTGTGTTGCGTGCCTTGCATGGTTTTTCCGCAAAGAAAAAGTAAACCCTTGGGTTAAAACCGGTTTGTTTTTTCTGTTGGTGCCTTTGGTTTTTTGGGTGGCGACCTATCGCCCGGGGGGATTCTCCTATCCCTTGTTGTTTGCTCTGCTCGGCACAGAAGTTGGTGAATCGCGCTTTGAGTTGTATGTCAATTTTGCCAAAGCCCTGGTTGGTTTTATTTTGTTGTTCTTGCTTTGGCACAAGCCGCGACAGGATGAATTTGTGGCGGCGCCCAAGTGGCAGTTTTTAATTGCGCTATTTGCTCCGCTGACAATTATTGCGGTTGCTATTCCGGTGTTGGGGTTGGTTTTCGAGCCTAAAATTTTCAAGCAAGTATTGTGGTTTGCACTGGTGAATTTGGTAGTGATTGCTGTCGCAGAAGAAGCATTTATGCGCTTGTTACTACAGCAATCAATACGCAATGCTGCGGCAAGTTTGGGGGCAAATCGCTGGGTGCAGGAATTAGGTTCGCTGGTGGTAGTGGCCGGCATTTTTGTTGCTATCCATTCCGGGTTAAGCGGGGCTGCAATCTGGATTTATGCCTTGGCTGGGTTGTTGTATGGATTAAGCTATACCCTTAGCAAAAATGTTTGTTATCCCATCATGATTCATTTCTGGGTGAACTTGCTTCATTTTGCCTGGCTGACTTATCCGATACAAAGTTGAACCTGCTGTTATTCAAATTCAATCTTTACAAAATTAGCTGTTATAACTTGTTTATTATATTTGCCCTGATCCCTTGATTGTTCACCCTTGTAAAAAATTGTTCTTGTCAAAAAGTTCACTGTTATCCGCTGGGCTTAGCGTTAGTATAATCTTTCTTTCGGGACGGCCTGCTGTTAGTGTAGGTTCGAGAGAAAGATGTCGTTATCAGGGATTTCGGGAGACGTGATATGAAGTTAATAACATTACTGGGCTTGTGGGTGGCCTTGATGGCTCCTTCAGCTATGGCGGGATTGATTCGCCTGGATGTAGAGAATCTCACTCGCTACGATTGGCAAACCGGTGATCCAGCCGTGGGTGGTAGTGTCAGTTTTTTTATTGATGAATCGGTTGCAGATTCCAATGCGCAGGCTGATCGAGGTCGCTATCAAGGAGCAATTAAAGGCGGGCAGTTTACTAATTTTATTACGGGTGAAACTTACTCGTTTGATGTAGATGCGGCGAATTATATGGATATTGAATCCGTTGCCGATATGTTTACTGGTATCGCGCTGCGCGGTTCATTCAAGAATCAATCGGGGCAAAGTTTTTTGTTTGATTTGTGGATGGAAGCTACCTACAAACCTGATGATTATTTACATAATTTGGAATCGTCGGTTTCAGTATGGAACAATTCGGTGTTATTTAATTTGCTGGAACCCATGGATTCTTTTGAAGGTTTTGGTGCTTCCAATGTCAGCTTTAAACCTGTCAGCCACGTGCCTGAATCAGGTTCATGGGGGCTGGTGTTGGTGAGCGCTATTGTACTTGGTTGGCGGCGCTTGCTTCACTCACACTAATAACTCGCTGTTCATGGAAGAACAACAATATTATGGAAATTTTTTATGTCCTCTCCTCATGCTGTGCTTGAACGCACTTTCAAGCTCGCTGCTTTTCGTCCCGGTCAGGAACAGGTAATTCACGCATTGTTAGCCGGGCGCTCGGCACTTGCCGTTTTTCCTACGGGAGGTGGTAAAAGTTTGTGTTACCAACTGCCCGCATTATTGTTCGATGGGCTTACGCTGGTAGTTTCACCTTTGATTGCCTTGATGAAAGATCAGGTGGATACACTCAGTGCGCTGGGAATTGCTGCTGCGCGTTTGGATTCTTCATTATCCAAAGCGGAAACCCAGGCAATTTACGATGGCATTTTCCAGCAGCAAATCAAGCTGCTTTATGTTTCACCCGAGCGTTTAAAGAACGAACGTTTTGTGCAGCGTTTGGCGCGCTGTAATATCAGTTTATTGGCTATCGATGAAGCGCATTGTATTTCTGAGTGGGGGCATAATTTTCGCCCGGATTATTTGAGCCTTGCTGATGTTGCCAAAAATTTGCGCGCAGAGCGAGTGCTGGCATTAACAGCCACAGCCACACCCGCCGTGGCTGCCGATATTTGCCAGCAATTTTCTATAGCGCCACCAGATCATATTCAAACCAGTTTTGCGCGCCCTAATTTGCAGTTGCGTGTTACGCCTTGCAGCAGTGAGGAGCGAATCCACTTGTTGCTGGCCCGGTTGCAAAAACACCCGCGTGATGCGGCAACGATTGTGTATGTCACCTTGCAGAAGACAGCTGAATCGGTAGCGGCGGCAATTAATAGCACTGGCTTGCGCGCGGCTCATTATCACGCCGGCTTGACCGATGATGAGCGCGAACAAGTACAAAATCAATTTATGCGCGGCGATGTTCCGATAGTAGTCGCCACTATTGCATTTGGAATGGGTATCGACAAAAGTAATATTCGCGCGGTGTACCATTTTAATTTGCCCAAATCGATAGAAAATTACGTACAGGAAATTGGCCGTGCCGGCCGCGATGGTTTGCCGTCATTGTGTGAAATGTTTGCAGTGGCGGATGATTTGCGAGTCTTGGAAAATTTTACCTACGGCGATACACCAACGGCTGAAAGTTTACGCGCCCTTGTGCAGCACTTGCTTGCGTTTGACGATGAATTTGATATATCCAGCTACGAGTTGTCCAATCAATTTGATTTGCGTCCGCTGGTGCTTAACACCGCACTGACTTATTTGGAATTGCGTGGGGTTATTGCCGCGCAAAGCCTGTTTTATACCGAATATAAAATTGCCTTTGTGCGCGATATACAATTTGTCCTTGCGCAATTTGATGCGGAGCGTGCGCAATTTCTGCAGCGTGTTTTTGCTGCTGGGCGCATGGGGCGTAAATGGTTGACCCTGGATATGTTGCGCGTGCCGGAACAGTTAAATGAATCTAAAGAGCGCATCAGTAGAGCGCTGGAATATTTGGCTGAGCAGGGCTGGATTGAGTTGACGGTAGCCAATCTGCGCCAAGGCTATAGCAATAATTGCACGCGCACTATGTCAGATTCGGCCGCCGCTCCGTTGGATGAACTCGGTAATTATCTGACTGAGTTATTTGCCCAGCGCGAGGCGCGCGATATTCAGCGGATTCATTCAGTGCTGGGTTTGGTAAACAATCCCGACTGTTTGAGCCGCCAATTGATGCAACACTTTGGCGAAACCGGCGTGGCGGCCTGCGGTATATGCAGCCACTGTCGCGCTGCAGGGCAGCTGTCGCCATGTGTTGCTCCGCCACAAACTTTGCCACTCACTGCTGAGCAACAAGCGTTAATTTTTGCGCTGCAAAAGGAGGCGCATCCGGCCTTGCAACAGCCGCGGCAGTTGGCTCGTTTTCTGTGTGGGTTGCCCAGCCCTGCAACCAGTCGGGCCCGGCTTAAAGCGCATCCCGCTTTTGGTGCGTTGGACAATATTTCTTTTCCGTTGCTTGTCGCGGCAGCGTCATCCAGCTGAGCTACACTCCATACGGCGCCCAAAAGTGTAAATAACTGTTTGCTCTGTCGCGCCTTTTGGCGACTTGGAATAAAGTCTTGATTCTGTGTGACTTATTGTTATCTTAACCTTAAGTCGCCCTGGATAAATGTTTCCAGAAGTAATCGAATAATGAAGCGGCAATCACCCCTTATGCCGCCTTGATTTATGCCCCTGTTCTGTTGGAGATCCCCCATGAAAACGCTGAAAGGCCCCGCGATTTTTCTCGCACAATTTTTAGGTGACACAGCGCCATTTAATAGCCTGGATAGTATTGCGGGCTGGGTGGCAAGTTTAGGTTTTAAAGGTGTACAAATTCCCACCTGGGATAAGCGCGTGTTTGATCTGGAAAAGGCGGCGACCAGCGCTGAGTACTGCGCTGAATTCAAGGCAACACTTGCCAAACACGGTTTGGTGGCCACTGAATTGTCCACCCACTTGCAAGGCCAACTGGTTGCTGTACACCCCGCTTACGATGAAATGTTTGATGGCTTTGCGCCTGAATCAGTACGCGGAAACCCCAAAGCGCGTCAGGCATGGGCGGTTGAGCAATTGATGTTGGCAGCACAAGCTAGCAAAAACCTCGGTTTGAATGCTCACGCCACCTTTTCTGGCGCGCTGCTCTGGCCCTATTTGTACCCCTGGCCGCAACGTCCCGCTGGTTTGGTAGAGCAGGGTTTTGCTGAGCTGGCCAAACGCTGGCTGCCTATTCTGGATGCGTTTGATAAAGCTGGTGTGGATGTTTGCTACGAGATCCATCCAGGCGAAGACCTGCACGATGGAGCCACCTTTGAGCGTTTCCTCGCGGCAGTAAACAATCATCCACGTGCGAATATTCTGTTCGATCCATCCCATTTTGTACTCCAGCAGCTCGATTACCTTGCGTTCATCGACCGCTACCATTCGCGCATTAAAATGTTCCATGTGAAGGATGCTGAATTCAACCCCAGCGCCCAGCAGGGTGTTTATGGTGGCTATGAAAGTTGGGTTGATCGCGCTGGCCGTTTCCGTTCTTTGGGCGATGGTCAGGTGGATTTCAAACAAATCTTTTCCAAGTTTGCCGCTTACAACTACGAGGGCTGGGCGGTATTGGAGTGGGAGTGTGCGCTCAAGCACCCGGAGGTGGGAGCAGAAGAGGGTGCCAAGTTTATCCAGCAGCACATTATTAAAGTGACAGAGCGCGCCTTTGATGATTTCGCCAAGAGCGGTATCGATGAGGCTAAAAACCGTAAGATTCTCGGTTTGTAAAAACTTGACCCCTCCCCGACCCTCCCCTTCAAAAAGGGGAGGGGGAAAGCGCAGTCTCTCTGCTATAACGGGGCAGTCAAGCTCCTCCCCCTGCCAAGGGGGAGGCTGGGAGGGGGTAACTCCGTTCTGAAATTCCATTTCAAACAAGAAGAACACAACTATGACAACTCCAAGAATTCGTTATGCCATGGTCGGTGGTGGTCGCGGTGCCTTTATCGGTGCGGTACACCGTATTGCTGCCCGCATGGACGACCGTTTTGAGCTGGTCGCCGGCGCACTCTCGTCTAACCCTGAAAATGCCAAGGCATCAGCGGCTGATTTACACATCGCCCCCGACCGCGCTTATACCTCCTATGAAGAAATGTTGCGGGTAGAAAAGACCCGCCCCGATGGCATTCAAGCCGTGGTGATTGTGACGCCAAACCATATGCACTTTCCCGTCGCCAAAGCCTGTTTGGAAGCCGGCGTGGATGTGATTTGCGACAAGCCAGTTACCCGCACTTTGGAAGAGGCGCTGGAGCTGGAGCAAATCGTTAAAAAAAGTGGCTGCTTCTTTGCGCTTACCCACAACTACTCAGCTTATCCGCTGGTGCGTTATGCGCGTGAGTTGGTGGAGCAGGGCAAACTTGGCAAGATCCGGGTGGTGCAGGTGGAGTATCCCCAGGAGTGGCTCACCGAAGCGGCGGGCGATGACAACAAACAAGCCTCCTGGCGCACAGATCCCGCGCGCTCTGGTGCCGCCGGTTGTTTGGGCGATATAGGCACCCACGCGTTCCAGCTCGCACGTTTTATTACCCAGCAAAAGCTCAGCGCAGTCAGCGCCGATTTAACCAGCTTTGTCGATGGCCGTTTGGTGGACGACAACGTACATGCGCTGTTGCGTTTTGATGGTGGCGCCAAGGGCATGTTGTGGAGCAGTCAGGTTGCGCCCGGCTGTGAAAATGGCCTGCGTATCCGTGTGTTTGGCGATAAGGCCGGCATCGAATGGGCGCAGGAGAATCCCAACGAACTGTGGTTCACCGAGTTGAACAAGCCGCGTCAGCGCATCACCCGGCGCGGTGATATTGGCAGTGACATAGCCGCACGCGGCATGCGCACCCCCGGCGGTCACCCTGAAGGCTACCTTGAGGGCTTCGCTAACCTTTACAAAGACATAGCCGATATCCTTGTTGCCCGTCAGCAGGGTGAAAGCCATTTCCTCTTGAACTGGGTGCCGAATATCGACACGGGCGTAGAAGGTATGCGCTTTATCCAGGCAGTATTGGCTTCATCGCAAAAAGACGGTGCCTGGACGCCTTTGGTGTGAGCTTGAACAACCGCCGGGCCGCTCGCCCGGCGGTTGTTCAAACCGTAAAAACACGTAGTACAAACACAATCCAAACAATCATTCAACAATAACCAGCCAACAATAAAAAGGTACAGACTCCTATGACCAGTACACCCGCCATCATTAACCCGCAGCGCCTGTTTATGGCCTGCTGCATCGCACTGATTGTGACCGCGATGACCTTTGCGATTCGCGCCGGTATCCTCACCCAATTGAGTGCAGATTTTAATTTCAACAATACCCAGCTGGGCTGGATTAATGGTATGGCCTTCCTTGGTTTTCCGGTCGCCATGATGTTTGGTGGTCTGATTTATAACCATGTGGGCGCCCGCACCCTTATGTATCTGGCGTTTGCTTGCCATCTGCTGGGTTTGATTATGACCATCTCCGCCACCGGCTTTTGGTCGCTGTTGTTGTCCAGCTTCTTTATCGGGTTTGCCAACGGCTCGGTCGAGGCCGCTTGTAACCCTCTGATCGCCGACATTTATCACACCCGTAAAACCGCCATGCTCAATAAATTCCACGTTTGGTTCCCTGGCGGTATTGTGATTGGTGCTTTGGTGTCTACCCTGATGACCAAGCTGGGATTGGGCTGGGAATGGCAGATCGCGATCATGATCATCCCGACCATCATTTACGGTGTAATGATTTTTGGCCAGCCCTTCCCCAGCATGGCCAATTCTGAAACCTCTACGGCAACCAACATCAAAGCACTATTCTCACCGCTGTTTATCTTCATGTTTTTCTGCATGACGGTAACTGCCGCCTCCGAATTTGGCACCCAGCAGTGGGTTGATCGTATTTTTGGTGCCTCTGGCGCTCACCCCATGCTGGTATTGGCCTTGGTGACCGGCTTGATGGCGCTGGGTCGCTTTTTTGCCGGCCCCATTGTGGAGGCGCTTAACCCCGTAGGTGTGCTGTTGATGTCCGCCATAGTGACCACCATTGGTATCTACCTGTTGAGCAATGCCTCCGGCGGCATGATTTATATCGCCGCTATGGTATTCGCCCTTGGCGTAACCTATTTCTGGCCGACCATGATTGGCTTTATCAGTGAGTACCAACCTAAAACCGGCGCCTTGGGGATGTCGCTTCTGGGCGGTGCGGGCATGTTCTCCATGAGTATGTGGAACCCGGTGATTGGTGGTTGGTTGGATGATGCCAAGGCAGAAGCTATCGCCAAGGGGGTTCCCGCTGAAGCGGTAGAACTGACTGCAGGTCAGGCAACTCTGCAAAATCTGGCGCTCTTTCCACTGTTCCTGATTTTTGCTTTCGGCTTCCTGTTCTTGATTCGCAAGCGTTTTGCCCACAGCAAATAACGCCTGATCCTTGGGTTTTACAAAAAAGCGCCTCAGGGCGCTTTTTTTACACTTATGCACTATCCTTCGGCATTTTTGTAATGTCGTGTAATAAGGTGAAGAGTTCTGCGCCAAAGATGGGAACTGCATCACATAAGCGAGTTGCCTGATTGGTTTTAAAAAAGTACAAGCGGTATAAAAGCGAGGCATGACCATGAAATGAGTGAGTGGTTTAGTGAGGCTCAAAAGGACTTGAGTTTCCATGCATCCTCCTGATGTTTTTCTCCTTGGTTTTTCTCGTTTTTGTCTCCCATTACCTTCCTTTTTATTGTTTTCTCTACTTATCTTGATGGTTTAGGTTTTTTTGAGCGTAAAAAAGGCGATGTATTTTCTACATCGCCAAGGGCTAAAACAAAAAATCTGATTGTTTACTGCGAGTTGCAGGTGCTTTGAGAAATGCAGCTACGATTATTTTCCCAGCCCCAACCGGAGCTTACACTGGTGCAAATGGGATAGCTGGTGCCGTACCAATTACAGCTGGTAGCGCTAGTGCGAACGACACAGCTTTGGTTATTTTCCCAGCCCCAGCCATTACCTGTGGCAGAGTTGGCGCTGCAGCAATAAGGGTAGCCATTGGGGGCTGTGCCGCAGGCGTGGCCAGCACTGGAGCTGCTGGAGGAAGTGCCTCCAAAAATAGTGGCGCGTCTGGCTGTGGCTTTGATTCCGTTTGCACCATTAATCAGGGTGTTGCCCCAGCTAGTCAGGCTGCTGGGGTTAAAGTTTTGCACTACATCCAGTGATGTGAGCCCTGCACCATTACCAGACCAGGACCAGCCAAAATAGCCATAGTTGTGCTGGCGGGCGTAACTCATGATGGCTCCTTCATCGACATTTTTACCAAAATGATCTGCGGCAAATTCGCCTATTACCAGCGCCAGACCATTATTTTTGAAGCTGGTCATGTAGTTATTGATGGTGCTGGCACTGCCGTACACTTCGTACATGTGCACGCTGAACATCACGTTTTTCTGTGGGTCGCTGGCCAATACGCTCGCGGCATTGTCGCGCATGATGTTTTGCCAATCCTGTCCCCAGTTGGCCGCATCCACCATAAGTGCATGTTTAAAACCGGCCGCACGCAGGCGGCTGATGGCATTTTTATGGCCATCGGTCCAGGTGCTGGCAGACTGGCCATTGCCAAAAGGCTCGTTACCTATGTTGATGATTACGTAGTCTTCCTGGCCAATCAGCGCGTTTTTGATACTAATCCAATAGTCCACTGCTTCATTGAGGGTGGCGGCAGTTTGTTCGCCGAAGCCTGTTGTGTCGTGCACTTCCAGAACGGTTATCAGTTTGTTGGCTTTGGCTTGGCTGATAATACTGGCCACTTGGGATTCCGGGGTGCGCGCCCACAATTTGCCGCTGGCCAGTACTACGCGAACACTGTTGGCTCCCGTTGCAGAGATATCACTCAGTGAGCTGTTGGTTTTATCGGCATACCAGGCGTGGGCGACGTTAACTCCGCGCATGACAAAAGGTGAGCCGTTTTCATAAACGGTGCTGCCGGAGACGTAGATTCCGGCGTTGCTGCTGGTGGCAACAAGGCTTAGTGCCAGTGCAGCAAGTTGTTTGAGCAGGGTTGCTGGTTTCATTGGAGGTGTACCTCGTTATGGTTATTCTTGCGTTAGCCTTTGGTTGGAAGGCATGAGTTACTCGCTGTAAAGACCCTCTTCCTGACATCCATTTCCCTGTTTTATCTTATTTAATTGTAATCGGTTACTTTTATTTTCAAAAATTACGGCGCTGAGAGCGCTTATGTGAAAACAATATTTTTTTATAATTGTTTGATTTTTATCGATAAATTTATTTTTTGAGGCGTTTGGCTTGTGATCTTTTTGAAATTGAATAATTATTTTTGTAATCGGTTACAAAAATAGAAGAAAAAACAGGGCTTGGCAAGCCCTGTTTTGGTGTAGGAAAAATACCTGTTAGTTAGCCTTGTTTATCCTGGGTGTAGCATGTCTGGTTTGCGCTATTCAGGTGGCGGGCATGGTAGTGCAAATGGTCGTCGATAAAACTCGCGATAAAAAAGTAGCCGTGGTCGTAGCCGCTGTGGCGACGGTAGATCAGCGGCACGCCCGCCTGTTTACAGGTGTCTTGCAGGGCATCCGCACCTAGCTGAGTGATCAGAAAATCGTCAGCCTCGCCTTGATCCACAAACAACTCCTGGGTAGATGTGCCGCTGGCAATCAAGGCGCAGGCGTCGTATTGCTGCCAACCGCTGCGATCTTCACCTAAATAGCCACCAAAAGCTTTTTGTCCCCAAGGGCAATTACTGGGGTTGGCGATGGGCGCAAAGGCCGATACTGAGGTGTAGCGCCCCGGTTGACGCAGTGCGAGTACCAATGCGCCGTGGCCGCCCATGGAATGCCCGCTGATGGCCTCACGGCCATTCACAGGAAAATGTGCGTTGACGAGTGCCGGCAGCTCCTCGGTAAGGTAGTCATACATGCGGTAATGCTCAGCCCAGGGTGCTTGGGTGGCGTTTAGGTAAAACCCGGCACCTGAGCCAAAATCATAGCTTTCGTGTTCACCGGGCAAGTTGAGGCCGCGCGGACTGGTATCCGGGCAGATGATGGCTATGCCCAGCTCTGCCGCCATGCGCTGGGCGCCAGCCTTTTGCATAAAATTTTCGTCGGTACAGGTAAGGCCCGACAGCCACCAAAGCAGTGGCACAGAACGTGTTTCTGCTTGAGGTGGCAAATAGATGGCAAACACCATGTCGCACTTGAGGCTGCTGGAGTAATGCTGGTAGCGCTTGATCCAACCGCCAAAACTCTTGGTGTTGGAGATGCTGGTCAAAATGCTGGTCATGGCGATGTCCCTTTAATCCCTAGAAGTGCAATACGGTGCGAATACTTTTGCCTTCGTGAAGCAGATCAAAGGCGTGATTGATTTGCTCAAAAGGCATATCGTGAGTAATAAACTCGTCGATTTTGATCTCGCCGCGCATGTAACGCTCTACATAGCCCGGTAGTTGGCTGCGGCCTTTTACGCCGCCAAAGGCTGAGCCTTTCCAGACGCGACCGGTCACTAGTTGGAAGGGGCGGGTACTGATTTCCTGGCCGGCGCCGGCCACACCGATAATGATGGATTCCCCCCAGCCTTTGTGACAGCACTCCAGTGCCGAACGCATCACGTTCACGTTGCCTATGCATTCAAACGAGTAATCCACACCGCCGTCGGTCATATCCACAATTACCTGCTGTATAGGCGCGCTGTAATCCTTTGGGTTGACAAAGTCAGTGGCACCAAACTGGCGTGCGAGTTCAAATTTATCGGGGTTGATGTCAATCGCGATGATGCGGGCGGCATTCATCATTTGTGCTCCCTGGATCACCGCGAGGCCAATGGCGCCCAAGCCAAAAACCGCTACAGTGGCGCCGGGCGTGACCTTGGCGGTATTGATAACGGCGCCTATACCGGTAGTGACACCACAACCGAGCAGGCAGATCTTATCCAGTGGTGCATCACTGGATACTTTGGCAAGAGAAACTTCCGGTAGCACTGTGTATTCGGAAAAGGTAGAGGTGCCCATGTAATGGAACAGGGGTTTGCCCTCAAAGGAAAAGCGGGTGGTGCCGTCGGGCATCAAACCTTTGCCTTGGGTGGCGCGCACCGAGCCGCACAGATTGGTTTTGCCAGAGAGGCAGAATTTGCACTTGCCGCATTCAGCGGTGTAGAGCGGAATGACATGATCGCCCACCTTCAGGCTGGTTACACCTTCGCCTACTGCCTCCACAATACCCGCGCCCTCATGGCCGAGTACTGCCGGAAATACACCTTCGGGGTCGCTACCTGACAGTGTATAGGCATCGGTATGACAGACGCTGGTAGCTACGATGCGCACTAACACTTCGCCAGTTCTTGGGCCTTCTACATCAATTTCCACCAGTTCCAGGGGTTTACCTGCGGCAAAGGCAACAGCAGCGCGTGATTTCATTGGAGGTTCCTCGGTGAGTGATCAACTAATTCCATCAGGGAATTTCTGGTGGCAAAGTGTAGACTAGTGATCTGGCGGCAATAAGCTGGCTAAAAATCACTTCATTATTGCTATGAGGCAACAATGCAACATTGGGAGCGGGTAGAGGCGTTTATTGCCGTGGTCAGGTTTGGCAGTTTTGCGGCGGCAGCGCGCGATTTGCAGGTTTCCAACTCCCATGTGAGCCGTTTGGTGAGTCAGTTGGAGCAGCAGTTGGGCACCCAGCTGCTCTATCGCACCACGCGCCAGATTCGCCTCACCGATGCCGGTCAGCTTTATTACGATAGCTGTCGCCACTTGTTTGATGGTTTGCGTGAAGCCGAATCGTTGCTGCAGCACCATCAGGGGCAGCCGACGGGGTTGCTAAAAATCACAGCGGCTACCACCTTTGGTGATCGCTACATAGCGCCACTGGTCAACGATTTCCAGCTGCTTTATCCGCAGCTCAAGGTGCAGATGTATTTCAGCAATCGCCAGGTGGAGTTGATCGAAGAGGGCTTTGACCTTGCGATTCGCATGGGGGTGATGCGCGAGTCCACCTTGATCGCCAAACGTTTGTGTGACCGGCGCGAGTATATAGTGGGGTCGCCTGCTTACTTGGCGCGTATCGCGCCGCCGCAAACACTGACCGATTTGGAGCGCCATAACTGTTTGGTCGGCACCCGTGGGTATTGGCTGTTAAGTGATGGTGGGCAGCGCAAAGATTTGCAAGTGCGCGGCAACTGGCAGGCCAATTCCGGCCCAGCATTGCTGGATGCTGCGCTCAAAGGTTTGGGGCTGGCGCAATTACCGGATTACTACGTGGATGAATTCTTGCGCGATGGACGATTGCAGTCAGTATTGGATGAGTATCGCTTCACCGATGCCGGCGTCTGGGTGGTCTACCCCCAGCAGCGTCATCTGGCGCCCAAGGTGCGCTTGTTCATTGATTTTCTGGCGGAGCATTTTGCCAGTGGTGTTGCGCCTTGGAGGGCTGAAGCTTAATGCTGTTGGAGGGCTAGAGTTTAATGCTGTTTTTTAGTTGCTCCACGCAGCATGGCATCAATTAGTTCGCGTGCATCAAACTTGGTAAGCGCCTCATCAGCACCCACTTGGCGCGCCTGGCTAACGCTGATGCTGCTGGATAGCGAGGTGTGTAGAATGATGTAAGCTCCCGCCAAATTCCTGTCATCGCGCACCGCAAATGCCAGTTCGTAACCATCCAGGCCTGGCATTTCTATATCGCTCACCAGCAGGTCAATCGGTTGTCTCTGTTGGGCGGCGGCACGCATTATGTCCAGGGCTTTTTGCCCATCGTCAGTTACCTGGTACTTGACGTTGATGGCATCAAGCGAATCGCTGAGCTGTTTGCGCGCTGTGCGCGAGTCGTCTACCAACAGTATGCGCAGCGGGCGAAGCTGCTCACGCTCCACATCGGTGATAGTGGCTGTTGCTTTGGAGGCGTCGAGTGGGAACAGGCGGGCCATAATCACTTCTACATCCAGCAGTTGGACTAGCTGGTCATCCACCCGCGTAACGCCGGTAATGTAAATGTGATTGCCCAGGAATTTGTCGGGGGCACTTATGTCGCGCCAGTTTGCATCGGCAATGCGCTCAATTTGCCTCACCAAAAAACCTACCTTTTGGCGCTGTACGTCGGTCACAATAATAAAGCTGCTCGCCAGCATGTCCGGTGGGGTTGCACCTTTGCCTATGGCCGTTGCCAGGTCAACGATAGGCATAGTCTGGCCGCGAATATTCAGTGCTCCCAAAATTCCCGGGTGCTGGTTAACCATAGGCGTAACGGGCTGGAAGGGCACCAATTCCTGAATTTTAAGGGTGCCAAGACCAAACACTTGTTGGTTGTGCAGGCGGAATAACAACAGCCCTTGGGCGTGGTCAGCTTTAGCGGATGGCAAGGTGAAATGCTCCTCGCAGTTAAGTCCGGTGATGTTCCAGCTTTGAGCGTCCTAACTAAGCTCTCGAATAATCCGATTATTGCACGAGTGATATGGCATCGGTGATAGTTGTGTTCAAGCGCTGGCCAATGCGCTCGCCAATGGTTTTGGCATCCAGCCCCTGCTGCGCCAGTTGCTGTTTTTGGCTATCGTGATCGACAAACTCATCGGCAAAACCCAGTTGCAGTGTCGGGCACTGCAAGCCAAGTGTGTTCAAGTATTCAGTCACCGCGCTACCGGCGCCACCGGCAATGGCGTTTTCTTCAAGTGTCACTATGAGTTGGTGTGTGCTTGCCATCTGCACAACGAGCTCACCATCCAGCGGTTTTACAAAGCGCATGTCCACCAGTGTGTAGTTAAATTTATCAGCGACTTGTTGGGCTGTTGCCAGGAGTGGCCCAAAACAGAGCAGGGCGGCTTGAGTGCCCTCCCGCTTAACGACTGCTTTGCCAATTGGCAGTGCTGTTAGCTCGCGCTCGATAGCGGCGCCCACACCAGTGCCGCGCGGATAGCGCACAGCAGCGGGCCCCGGGTGCTGGTAAGCAGTGTAGAGCAGCTGGCGACACTCGTTTTCATCGCTGGGGGTGGCAATCACCATGTTGGGAATGCAGCGGAGGAAGCTGATATCAAAACTGCCGGCATGTGTAGGGCCGTCTTCACCGACCAGTCCTGCGCGATCAATGGCAAAGGTGACATCCAGATTTTGCAATGCAACATCATGGATGAGCTGGTCGTAGGCGCGCTGCAAGAACGTGGAATAGATTGCTACCACCGGCTTCTGGCCTTCACAGGCCATGCCTGCTGCCAATGTAACCGCGTGTTGTTCGGCGATAGCGACATCGTAAAACCGTTCAGGGAAATGGGCTGCAAATTCCACCATGCCGGAGCCTTCGCACATGGCGGGGGTGATGCCAACCAGTCTTTCATCCTGTGCGGCCATGTCGCACAGCCAGCGGCCAAATACATCCTGATACTTCACTTTTTTGGGGGCATCTACAGCGCCCAGTTCGGCTTTTTTGGGCTCAATTTTATTGAGCGCGTGATAGCCCACCGGGTCCAGTTCTGCCGGCTCAAAGCCCTTGCCTTTTTGGGTGATGATATGCAAAAGCTTTGGGCCTTTGATTTCGCGCAGGTTGCGCAGGCAGCGCACCAAATCGCCAAGATCATGGCCGTTGATGGGGCCAACGTAATTGAACCCCATTTCTTCAAACAGGGTGCCTGGCGACATAAAGCCCTTGAAGTGCTCCTCGGTGCGGCGCGCGAATTCCCATGCTGGCGGTATCTTGCCTAGCACTTGTTTGCTGCCCTCGCGCAGCGAGTTGTAAAACTTGCTCGCCCAGATTTTGGACAGGTAAGTGGACAAGCCGCCAACATTGGGTGAAATGGACATATTGTTGTCATTGAGGATGACTAACATGTCGGTTTCGGTGTGAGCGGCGTGATTCAGGGCTTCAAACGCCATGCCGGCGGTCATAGCACCGTCGCCGATAATGGCCGCAACTTTGCGTTCAATTCCTGCCATTTTGGCGCCAATCGCCATGCCTTGGGCGGCGCTAATGGAGGTGCTGGAATGGCCTACGCCAAAAGTATCAAATTCACTTTCTTCACGCTTGGGGAAACCGGAAAGCCCGCCGCCCTGGCGGATGCTGGCCATGCGCTCGCGGCGCGAGGTGAGAATTTTGTGGGGATAGGTCTGGTGGCCTACATCCCATACCAGCCGGTCTTCCGGAGTTTGATAGACATAATGCAGTGCAATTGTCAGCTCCACTACACCCAGCCCGGCGCCGAAGTGACCGCCTGTCTGGCCGACGCTGTAAAGCAGGAAGGCGCGCAGCTCATCGGCAAGTTGCGGCAGCTGCTTTTCGTTCAGGGCGCGCAGTTCCTCGGGGCTGTTGATGCTATCAAGCAGCGGGGTGTGCGGGCGGGAGGTTGGGATCTCGTTATGCATTAAATGTCTTCAGTCTGATTATCGTCTGGCAATCGGCCATTGTAGGCAGCTTGCGCGATACTTGGCTAGTTTGACCTTTCTACTATATAGCGCGCCAAATCGCGCAAATAGCCTGCGCTGTCGCCAAACTCGTTCAATGCGGAAATGGCTTGCTGGTGCAATTCCATCGCTTTGCGTTTGGCGCGCTCCAAGCCCAATAGTGATACGTAGGTGGGCTTGTTTTTGGCTATATCTGCCCCCTGTTGTTTGCCTATGGTTGCAGTGTCGCCGGTGACATCCAAAATATCGTCCTGTACCTGAAACGCGAGGCCAATAGCAGCGGCGTAGGTGTCCAGCGCGGCTAATTGAGTGTGAGTCGCTTCGGCGGCAAGGGCGCCCATGGCAACAGCCGCGCGGATCAAGGCGCCGGTTTTATGGTTGTGCATCTGTTCCAATTGGGCGAGGCTGAGTTGATGGTCAACCGCAGCTAAATCTATCGCCTGGCCCAAGACCATGCCCTGGGCGCCCGAGCCCTGGGCTAGTAGACGAACCAGTTGGATCTGGATACTGGCCGGCAGCCGGGTTTGGGTAAGCAGGTCAAATGCCAAAGTCTGTAAGCCATCTCCGGCGAGTATGGCGCTGGCTTCATTAAAAGCGATATGGCAGGTGGGTTTGCCGCGGCGCAGGTCATCATCGTCCATGGCCGGAAGGTCATCGTGCACCAAGCTGTAGGAGTGCAAGCATTCCAGGGCACAGGCAATTGGGTCGATCAGGCTTAAATCCAGCTCCGGCTTTATTGCCAGCGCAGCCGCATAGGCAAGCGTAGGGCGCACTCGTTTGCCGCCGTTAAACAGGCTATAGCGCATGGCTGCACGCAACTGTGTGGGGTCATCGCCGGTAGGAAAATGCAGGTCAAGTGCCGTATCTACACGCTGCCGGCAGTTGCTGGCGAAGGTTTTGAAATCCGGCTGCATTACTGGTCGCCTTCATCGGCATCATCAAAAGGCGCAAGGTTTATATTGCCTTGTTGTTCAATCAGTTTATTGACTTGATGTTCTGCCGCTGCCAGGCGGTTTTGACACTCGCGTGTCAGTGCTATGCCCGTCTCAAAGGCTTGCAGCGATTCTTCAAGGGTCATGTCGCCCTGCTCCATCCGGTTTACCAGGTTTTCAAGCGTGGCGAGCGACTGCTCGAAATCGATGCTTTTTTTCTTGGGGGGCATAGGGATGTCTCGCTGGCGATTAGCTGTTGGCGGCGGATTATAAACCTGCCGTCATAAAACTGCAGGCGTTTTGGCTGGCAGGCTTGTGAGATATTTCCTACAAAACATACAGAGCTTCGCCACTATAAACTGACGTCTGGTTCATCAATAATGACAGCCATAGGAGCTTGCCGCAGGACGTGGCAGTCGCAAGGAGTTGAATGGAATAAAGCCCCCGTATTGCCAAGGTATGGTTCTCATCCTGTAAAAAGCCCTGATTGCCCCCTTAGCAGTCGGGGTTTTTTTGTTTAAAAGTGTATTTTTTGTGTCTCCCATCGCAGATTTTTATTTCGTTGCAACTTCTGTTCTACTTCGCTATCCAATATTCGCCAAAATGCTTATGCCGCAAGAGTTTGCGGGCAAACGGACTATTTCGCTTTTGTAATATGGATGGAGTAGAATCCCGTGGCTTTGATAAACATAACGCACTAAGCTTTTGATACGTCTGATAATTGCCATCCCCACGTCATTCCTGTCGTCAGCCAGCGTGAAGGACACAGTCATACCCATGCAAGAGAGATTGCAATCGAATCGAGCTGTTTTTGAACAGCGCACTGCGCAACTGGAGCTCCAGCTGCGGCGCTTTGTCGCATTTATCAATCGTGTGCCCCTCAGTCGCTGGCAGTGGTTAGTGACTTTAGTGTTGGTCGTTTGGCTGAGTCACAGTTTTGCGCGACTTTTATGGTTGGTGGTGCCCGCCCCGGAAATCCCTCCCGCCAGTATTTCGCTATTGGCTAGCGACCCACAAACAATAAGTACAGGCCCCACAGAAGCAGTTAATATCTCCCAGCTTAAATCACTCAAACCTTTTGGTGATGTGGCGGTAGCGCCTGTGGTAGAGCAGGCGCCTGCAGCGGCAGCTGACATAGAAGCAAATACAGATACCCAGCTGAATCTGGTATTACGCGGCGTTATTGGAAGTACTACCGAGTCGGCGGCGCGTGCAATTATTGTTGCGGGCGACAAGGCGGACGTTTATGCCGTTGGGGATACCTTGCCAGTGGGTAATAAAGTCACTCTGGCCAAGGTGTTGGATGTGCGGGTAATTATTAATAACAACGGCAATTTTGAATCCTTATGGATGTTTAAGGATGATCCTAATGCCCCCAAGCTTACCAACAGCCATTTTGTGCCGCCTGCCCCCAATACCGGGGTGCAAAGTTTCCAGCCGCAAGCGCTTAGCCCTGATCGCAATCCAGTACAAAACTCGCCCTCATCTTCACCTGAGCCTTCCATGACAGAAGTCAGTAAAACGCTGGCGGATGTGGTCGCGATGAGTATTTACCGCGAAGGCGGGCAAGTGGTGGGTTACAAGATTCGCCCCGGGCGCAATGCGGAGCTATTTAATTCCCTGGGGTTGCAGGCAGATGACATAGTCACCGCCGTCAATGGTGTTCCATTGAGTGCGCCTGGCAAGGTGATGGAAATCTATAAAAGTATGGGTAGTGCCACATCAGCGAATCTGGAAATCAGACGCGGTGGCAGTACAGTAAATCTAGACGTAATGCTCAAGTGAGGTCTGTGTGATCCGGTTCAAAGGTCGTGACAATAACAAGATCAGCTCCCGCAGGGTTGTGCTTCGCCGGACATTTGGCAGCCTGCTATTGTCGGCACTGATTGGCTTGAGTAGCTCTGCTATTGCCCAGGTGCAGGCTGTTGAAGGTCAGGGTGAAATGCGTTGGTCGGTTAATTTTAACGACACCGATATTCAGGACGTAATCAAGTCCATCGCTGGGCTTACAGGCAAAACCATCATTATCGACCCCAAGGTGCGTGGTCCGATCAAGGTAATTAATACTCGTCCGCTAAATGCCAAGGAGCTTTATGAGCTGTTTCTTGCATCCTTGGATGTTCACGGTTTTACAGCGGTTGAGAGCGGCAACATAGTTCGGGTGGTGATGAACCGCGATGCACGTCAGTTTGCTATTCCCACCGAGACCAGTGTTAAAGAGCGCGATGACCTTTATATCACCCAGGTTATACCGCTAAAAAATACAAGTGCCGCCAAAATCCTGGCTGCATTGCGTCCGCTGGTGCCGCAGTATGGGCATTTGACCACCTATGAGCCCAGTAACGCATTGATCATCACCGATACTCGCGCTAACGCCGCACGGATAAGCGAGCTGGTGGTGCAGCTGGATAGAATTGGTAGCACTCACACCGATGTAATACCGCTGCGCTACGCCAATTCCGCTGATGTAGTGGCCATGCTTACCCAGTTGGAAAAGCCCGACCCCAACCGCGGCATGACTACTGCGCCACCTGTAATTGTCGCAGACAAGCGTACTAATGCCGTAGTGATTAGCGGTGACGATCTAACGCGTCAGCGCCTCAAGTTTTTGATCAATGACCTTGATCGCCCACAATCCAAAAACAGCAATGTGCGGGTGTTTTACCTGAAATATGCCAAGGCAGAAGATGTTGCCAAGGTGCTCTCCGGGATGTTGCAGAGTCTGGGGCAGGGCAAGCAGGCAGAGGGTGCCCCAGCTAATACGGCACAACCTGCAGTGCAGGCTGATGAGGCGACCAATTCGGTGCTGATTACCGCCGATGTCGACACCATGGATACACTGTTGTCGATAGTGGATAGCCTGGATATCCGTCGCGCCCAGGTTCTGGTTGAGGCGATTATTGTTGAGCTTTCCAGTGGTAATGATAAATCGCTCGGTATTGAGTGGATGTATCGCAACGATGATGTCGGCTTTGGCGGCTCAACCAACAGTGGCGCTTTGGGCGCAGTAGGTGCTGCCGCTATAGATTTGGAAGAAAATGGTTCGTCTGGCGATTCCCTTGTCCAATTGGCCGCTGGTGTTGCGGGCATTCCCGGCCAGCTTTTTGGTGTTGGGCGACTGGGTGGAAAAACTGACTTCCTGGCGGTACTGAAAATGCTCCAGACAGACGATTCGAGCAACATTCTCTCCACGCCAAACCTGTTAACCACAGACAATACCGAAGCATCTATCTTGGTTGGTGAACAAGTTCCGTTCAGAACAGGCTCTTATTCTGGCTTGGGTAATACGGGAACTACGGGCAACACCGGCTTCAGTAGCCCCTTCAATACGATCAATCGTGAAGATGTGGGTATCAAGCTACAGGTTACGCCGCATATCAACGAAGGTGACAGTATAGTGCTGGATATTGAGCAGGAAATCTCCAGCGTAGTTCGCTCAACCGAAGATGGGCCGGTCACCAGTAAGCGCGAAGTCAAAACCCAGATCCTCTCTGCTGACGGCCAAACTGTCGTTCTGGGTGGTCTGATCAAAGATGATGTGCTGGTGTCCAATAGTCGTGTTCCAGTACTGGGTAGCATTCCTGTCTTGGGGCACCTGTTCCGCAGCCAGACCTCAAAAAAGGTCAAAACCAACCTGCTGATTTTTATTCGCCCAACCATCATCCGCGATGATCGTGTATTGACCGGTGCAACTGCTGAGAAATACCAGGCGATCCGCGAGAAGCAAATCGAAACCCGTCGCAGTAAAGGGCTGCTGCTAAATAATGGCGATATTCCGGTATTGCCAGAGTGGGAAGAGCAGATCGAGCGCTACCGCCAGTCACTACCAGTGGATGCCAGTGCCACCGAGGCGACAGGGGAGCAGTGATCGTGAGTGAGCAGCTGGATGAACCTTTACCTTTGGGCGAGCAACTGGTTGCCCCTGAGCCGGCTATTTATGAGCGTTTGCCTTTTGGTTACGCGTCGGCGCATGGTGTCATGCTGGATGAATCTCCTGCTGATGGGCTGCCAAGAGTGCTGCACAAACCTGGCCTCAAACTGGAGGTTTTGCTGGAGTTACAACGTATTTTGGGGCCTGACTTGCTTCTGGAAGAGTTGCCAGCCGAAGATTTTCAGAAACGCCTGACGCGGGAATATCAAAGCGGTGATGGCGCCGCGCAGCGGGCAGCAGAGGACTTGGGCAACGAGTTTGACCTGTCCTCCATGGCTGATGATTTGGCTGACCGAACTGATTTGCTGGCGGGCGATGACGATGCACCGATTATCCGTTTGATCAATGCCATCCTTTCGCAAGCGGTCCGTGAGGGGGCATCGGATATTCATCTTGAGCCATTTGAAGATCGCGTATCGGTACGTTTTCGTATCGATGGTGTGCTTACCGAGGTACTTTCACCCAAGGCCGAATTGGCGCCGGTATTAGTATCGCGGCTGAAGGTAATGGCGCGTCTGGATATCGCCGAAAAACGCTTGCCACAAGATGGTCGTATTACTGTGCGCCTTGCGGGTCATGCGGTGGATATTCGTGTTTCCACCATTCCCTCGGCATTCGGTGAGCGCATTGTGCTTCGTCTACTTGACCAGGCCGCCGGCCAGTTGCGCTTGGAGCAGCTGCAAATGCCGCAATTGGTGTATGAGCGTCTAACCAAAAACCTGCTTAAACCCCACGGTATTATTCTGGTCACCGGCCCTACGGGTTCGGGTAAAACCACTACGCTCTATGCCGGTTTGAGCCATATCAACACCCGCAGCCGCAACATCCTGACCATCGAAGATCCGGTGGAATATCTCTTGCCGGGTATAGGCCAAACCCAGGTCAATACCAAGGTAGATATGACCTTCGCCCGTGGCCTACGTGCCATTCTCCGCCAAGACCCCGATGTGGTAATGGTGGGTGAAATCCGCGATGGCGAAACGGCTGAAATTGCCATTCAGGCCTCTCTTACGGGTCACCTGGTGCTGTCTACCTTGCACACCAACACCGCGATTGGTGCAGTGCTGCGTTTGAAGGATATGGGAGTGGAGCCCTTCCTGCTCGCTTCCAGCCTTGAAGTAGTGATGGCGCAGCGTCTGGTGCGGGTGCTTTGCTCTCATTGTAAAGAGCAATATCTTCCCAGTGATGCCGAGCGCGATATGCTCAAACTGCCTGCGGGGACTGCTATTTGGCGCCCTGCGGCGAGCGGCTGTAAACACTGTAATCACCAAGGGTACCGCGGGCGTAAGGGAATTTACGAACTGATTGAAATCAACGAGCGTTTGCGTCACCTGATCCACGAGCAGGCGGGTGAGCAAGAGCTGTTGGCTGAGGCGCGTAAACACAGCGCATCCATGAGCGATGACGGTCGTCAATGTGTACTTAATGGCATCACCAGTATTGAAGAAGTACTGCGTGTGACAACGCAGTTGTAAAGGTAGGAATATGGGAGCCTACAGTTACAAAGCGCTGAATGAAGAGGGGAAAACCGTCAAGGGTATTCTTGAAGGGGATTCCGAGCGCCACATACGCTCACAGTTGCGTGCCAAAAAACTCAAGCCACTGGAAGTTTTAGGCGCTGGCAGTGAGGCTCAAGCCAGTACCGGTGATGGTTTGGATCTCTCGGCATGGTCGCGTCGTCGCGCTAGCCGTCTAAGCACCCGTGAACTCAGTTTGATTACCCGCCAGTTGGCTTCCTTGGTGAAATCCGGTTTGCCGCTAGATGAAGCCTTGCACGCCACCGCCAAGCAATCGCAGAAGGCGAACGTGAAACGTGTTGTGCTGCAGGTGCGCACCAAGGTTCTGGAAGGTTTTAGTCTCGCCCAAGCGCTGGGTGACAACCCTGCTGCGTTCAATGACATGTATCGCGCTCTGGTACGGGCCGGTGAAGGGTCCGGGTATTTGAGCCCGGTATTGGAGCGCTTGGCAGACTACACCCAAACCAGCCAGCAGCTGCAGCAGCGTATCAAAATGGCGATGATCTACCCCGTTGTTATGCTGGTCGTGAGCTTGGCGGTCATTATTGCGCTCATGGTGTTGGTGGTGCCAAAACTGGTCAAAATATTTGAGCAGGGCAAGCGTGAATTGCCTGCGCTTACCGAGGGCCTGATTGCTACCAGTGAATTCTTGATGAACTACGGCGTCTATCTCTTTGTTGCGCTTATCGCCCTGTATTTTTTTATCAAACGCCTGATGCGCGACCCCAAACGCTTGCGTGCCTGGCATGTGGTGCAATTGAAATTGCCAGTCATTGGTGAGTTGGTTAAACAGATCAATTCGGCGCGGTTTGCGGCCACCTTGAGTTTATTGTCTGCCAGTGGTGTACCACTCCTACAAGCGTTGAATATTTCCGGTCAGGTGATGACCAATAAAGTGCTTCAAGAGGCTTGTGATCAGGTTGCGGCGGCTGTGCGTGAAGGTATGAGTCTGAGTCGCGCTATGGAAAATACCGGTCACTTTCCTCCACTATTGGTGCAATTGGTCGCCAGCGGTGAAACCAATGGCACCTTGCCACAGCAGCTGGACAACGCCTCAAAAGATCAGGAGCGCGAACTGGAAATGATGTTAGGCGTAGCTATGGGGTTACTTGAACCCGCCACGATTATTTTTATGGGTGGTGCCGTGTGCGTGATTGTGCTGGCAATCCTGACCCCGATTTTTGAAATGACAAAACTGGGTTAACCCGGTGCACACCCAAAAACACGCGACATTTTAGGAGCTTTTATGTTTAACAAAACGCAAGTCTCTTTGGCCAAATCTCCACTGCGTCAGGCAGGTTTTACGCTGGTGGAAATCATGGTTGTAGTAATCATCATCGGCCTCTTGGCTGGCATTGTGGTACCCAACGTGATGGATAACCTGGATAAGGCTAATGTGCAGAAGGCGCGCGCCGATTTCAGTGCAATTCAAACCGCCCTGAAGCTATACCGCATCGATAATTTTAATTTTCCGACCACTGAGCAAGGCTTGGAAGCGCTGGTGACTAAAACCTCAATTGCGCCAGTGCCACGTAACTTTAAATCCAGCGGTTATCTGGACTCGCTGAGTAAGGATCCGTGGGGCAATGACTATCAATACATGAGCCCGGCGGATGGTCACGAATACGATATTTACAGTCTGGGTGCCGATGGGGTAACTGGCGGTGAAGGCCAAAATGCTGACATCAGCGTATGGGACGAGCAGTAACTACTGTGCAGCGGAGCTGATCGAGTGAGTGCTCGCGAGCGCGGATTCACGCTTATCGAAATTATTTTTGTCGTGTTTATTATCGGCATGGCAGTGAGCGTTATCTCTATCTCGGTTGGCGGTAATTCCTTTGCGGAACGCACAAAAAAAGCCGCTGAAACATTTATGTTGCAGGCTTCTTATGTCGCTGAGCAATCAGTGCTTAAGGGTGAAACCCACGGGTTGTTTGTGGAGTTGCGCCCAGCGCAGGACATAGATGCCAGTGAGCAGTGGTGTTATACCTGGATGCGCATCCGCGATAGCCAATGGCAGGTGGTGCCTGAGTTGCCCCAGTCTTGTCTCGATGAAGGCCTGGTAATTGAATTCAGGTTAGAGGATGAGCTTTGGGAGTACGATCCCGAACTGGAGGTACAGGAACCAGTATTAGGTTTTTTCCCCAGTGGCGATGCTTCTGCAATGGTAGAAATAAGTGTGTTTCCCGACCAAACACAGAGTGATGGCGAAGAGGAGACCCAGCTGTTTGAGCTGGAAATTACCGGCGAGCTGCGCTGGATCAACGAAGAAAAACGCTTGGCAGAGGAGCAGCGCGGAGGATGAAGAGATTGCTGGGGTTCAGGCCTTGTTGCAATCGCCGGCAGCGGGGCTTTACGTTGCTGGAGTCAATGATCGCGCTGATGATTGTGGCCATGGCGCTGCCGGCCCTGATTACTCTGGTGATGACCCAGCTCGATGGCTCGGGTGCTATACGCGATAAAACTTATGCGCATTGGGTGGCGGAAAACCAATTGGCGCGTGTGCGCCTCCTGCAACAGCAGAAATCCAAAGGTGCGTTACCGAGCTATCAGGTGCCGGAAAAGGATTCAGGTTTGGTTGATCTGGCTGGGTTGCGCTGGCATTGGCAGTTAAACACCATCGCGATGGATACCCTGCCGGTGAAAGGCTTCAAACGAGTCGAAATTGCCGTGCGTCTCATGGGGCCGGCAGCAGGTGCTTCGCTGGGTTCTGCGATGTTCAACGAGGATCAACCTGCACTTGCGCGGTTGACGGGGTATATCAGTGATCCTGAAGTTGTCCAGTAAGCCCGGGCGTTTGGCCCAACAGGGTTTTACCCTGTTGGAAGTGCTGATTGCGCTGGTGATTTCTGCGCTGATTGCGGTCATGGCCTTTCAGTCATTGGATGCTGCCGACAAAGGCGCCCAGCGCACTAACGAGGTGCTGGAAGAAATTAATCGGCTGGATCGTGCCTGGCAAATAATTGCCGCGGACTTGCGCCATATACAACCGCCCTTGGCGAGCGACCGAAATGCTTTGTTCCAAGGCGAAAGCCTGCGTTCCTCCGGTGAAAATGCTGATCAACCAGTGTTGTATTTCAAGCGTCGTGGTTGGGTGAATTTTGCCAATTTGCCGCGTAGCGATTTGCAGTTGGTGAGCTATCGTGTTGCCGAGGGCAAGTTGTGGCGTGATTTTATGCCTGAGTACAACCGCGAACTAGCGGATATCGACATGGAAGAGGATGCATTGCATCAGCTTTTGTTGGAAAACGTCGATGATTTACAGCTGCGTTTTTTACATCAAGGCATTATCACTTCTCGCGGTAAGAGTGCGTTGGAAGGGCGCGAATTTGCCGATGATTGGTTGCAACAATGGCCAGATAGCAGCTTACAGGGTGCCGTGGGATTACCTCTGGCAGTAGAAATTACCATCGACGTTAAAGGAGTGGGGCCCAGTGCGCGTCTTTTTGCCCTGCCCGAGCAGTAATCTCCGCCTTGCCGATAGCGGCTTGGCATCAAGCCGCCAATCTGGAACCGTATTGGTACTGGTGTTGTTGATTGTGGCGCTGGTGGCCGGTCTGAGTGTGAAATTTGCTGCGCAATACCAATTAGGTTTGGCGCGTGCCGAAGCGCGCTGGCACGGCGCTCAGGCGAGGGCGTTTTTAGAGGGCACCGAAGAGGTGGCCAAGTTGATGTTCAGCGTAGCCGATAATGACCCGAACATCGATTTTCTGGGTGAGGATTGGAGTGCCCAGGTGCCGATTGAGGATGAGGGTGTAAGTGGTGTGGCGCAATTGGCTGATGCCAGCGCTCAATTGAACATGAATGATCTGCTTAATCCTCTGGTGGCAGAAAAACCCATTGGCGACCCTGAGCGTTATTCGGAGCCCCAACGGCGGTTCATTCGCCTGTTGCAGACTTTTCCAGAGTTTCCGCTGAGTCAGAATGAGGCTGAGTACTTGCTTGAGGCCGTCGTTGATTGGATTGATCCCGATGATACCGAGTCGGGGATGGGCGGCGCAGAGTCCAATTATTATCAGGGGCTGCAGGACGGTTATCTGCCGGCAAATGCACCCTTTAAATCGATTGATGAATTGCGCTTGGTGCGCGGTTTTAATGAGTTGCCACAGCTGGTATTGCGCCTGCAGCCCTTTGTTACTGCGCTTCCCGGCGACAAGGTGGGCATGAATATCAATACCATTGATCCGGTCAGCCCTTTTGGTGAGGGTATTAACAACTTGCTGTTAACTCTGAACGATGCCACTAACCTTGAGCCCCTGAGTCCTGCAGAAGCGGAACAGTTTATCGCCGAACGGCCGGAGACTGGCTTTGCTGATGCCTCGGTAATCAGTGAGGCCTGGAATAAATTATTCTCGGGGCGCAATCTGGTGCTGGATGGTTTAACGGTAAAAACCAATTATTTTTGGCTCAATGCGACCGTGCAACTGGTCGAGCAGCGCCGCAGTATGCGCACCTTGATGCAGCGTGGTGAAAATAACAGCCTCAAAGCTATCCAGCGCGATGATGTGTTTGAATTGCCCAGCGCCGTGCGTAACGAACAAGATAAAAAGAGCGGCAAAACCGAGTTGGTCGATTAAGCCGCAACCCTAATGTGATCAGAGTTAGAGCAAATTATGTCCATGCAATTGGTGCTCGCCGTAAATACTTCCGAAGACGGTAAAAGCCTCGCCGACAGCTTTCGCTGGTGTTGGCTGGGAGCGGATGGGACCCCAGCCAATAATGCCACTGCCAGTGGCGACCGCGAAGCGCTGCGTCTGGCGGTCAGTTCGCACACCAGCGCGCCACTGGGTGCCTGGGTCATATTACCTGGCAGCCGTGTCAGCACGCGCCAATTGGAATATTCCGACAAGGAAAAGAAACATCTGCGCAACCTCTTGCCGTTCCAGTTGGAAGATTCGGTAGTTGGTGATGTGGAAGACCTGCACTTTGCGCTGGGCACACCTGCGGAGGGCAAGGTAGTAGTTGCCTATGCTGATAAAACCTGGCTTCAGGCCGCTTTTGCCGAGTTGGCAGCCATGGGAATTGAGGTGACTCACTGTTGGAGCGCACCGCTCACTCAGCCTTTGGCGCAGGATACCAGCGGCGAGGCTGGCGTCCACTGGACTTTGGGGCTCTATGAAGGGCAGGTACATCTGCGCTATGCCGCGACCATGGGGTTTAGTGTCGCCTATGCCCAAGGGCGATTGGCGCTGCAGTTGCTGCTTGCCGACCAAGTAAATGGCGAGCAGCTACCCGTGATGCACTTGCGCGCTGCCAGTGAGCAAGATCTGGCAGCACTGGTAGAAATGATTCCTCCCGGACTGCAAGCGCAAATTGCAAGTCAAACCCTTGCCGACCCCTGGGCTCTGGATTTCAGCAACAGCTCAATTGACCTCTGTCAGGGCGATTTTTCCCAGCGCTTGCCGGTTGAACGCTGGTGGAAGTTATGGCGTTCTATCGCCATTTTTGCGGGCATCTGCGTGGCGGTTCACTTGGGTACACTGCTTTACGAGATTCATAAGCTTGGTGCGGATAACCTTAAAATTCGTCAACAGATCGAAGCGGCAGCACGGCTTGCTATTCCCCAGGGGCGAGTAGTGGACGCCGAGAAGCAGTTGGCTGCGATCTTGCGCCAAAACCAACCGACAGGCCAATCGGCCAGCGTGATTGAGCTGCTTGCGGTGGCTATGCCACAGATTGCCGGTGTGCCCTCGGTGAGTATTAAAGGTATTTCCTACGCCGGGGATTTGGGCGAGCTGAATATCAACATCCAGGCTGACAGCTTTGGCGCTTTCGAATCGCTGAGTCAGAAAATTCGCGACCAGGGGCTGAACGCCGAGGTACTGAGCGCCAATGCACAGGGCAATGTGCAGTCGGCGCGTCTCAAAGTCAGCAAAAATCCTTAGGGCTCAGACCATGAACCAGCTATTTACCCTGCTTAATAAATACAATCGTCGCGAGCAATTGATGATTCTGGTATGCGCCTTGGCGGTTGCCCTGTATCTGCTCTGGTTTGTGGTGCTATCGCCAATCCAGAACAAGCGCGATCAGTTGCTGGCAGCCAATACCGCCTCAACCCAGGCGCTCGGCAAGGTGCAAATTATGGCGGCGCAAATCCAGCAAATGCGCAGTGAGGGGGCCAATACCAATGCCGGCAATATTAGTGGGGTGATTGATTCTTCCCTGCGCGCTAACGGCCTCAGTATGAGTGGCTTCCAGCCGGGCGCCAACGGCGAAGTGCGGGTGCGATTGGAGCGTGCAGCCTACGAACCCCTAATGCAGTGGCTCTACGAAATGGAGTTCAAACAGGGCATTAGTGTGAGTGATTTATCCATAGCTGCCACGAATGATGTAGGGCAGGTCACTGTCAACCTGCGGTTGCAAAAGCGCTAAGCGCCATCCTCACCGATATTTATTCTCTTCAGCTAGCGATCACTATGACCCCAATAATCAACTCACTGTCTGCGCACAAAAAACTGTGGATTTCACTCGGTTTGGCGCTTTTTTTAGTGTTTGCGATAGCGCGAATTCCCGCTTCCTGGGGCGGCTATCTATTAACTCGCGGCTCAGGTTTGGCGCTGAGCGGTATCACCGGCACCTTGTGGGATGGGCGCGCCAGCCTCGCTAGCCTGCGTACCCCAACACGCGAATATTCACTCGGCCAGCTGAGTTGGCGGTTAAAGCCATTTTCCCTGGTTACGCTTTCGCCCTGCGCCCAGTTAACTACTCGCTTGCCACAGCAGCAGTTTGAAGGTGAGGTGTGCGCGGGCAGCGGAGGTCGCCTGCAAATTCGCAATGCCGATATTCTGGTGCCTGCCGCACTTTTGCAAACCCATGTACCTGTCCCTATCCAGGGGCAGTTTTCATCCCACATCGACCATCTGCAATTGCGCGGTGATGTACTGGAATCCCTCAAGGGTAAACTGACCTGGAATGGCGCCAGGGTGAATACCGGTACAAATTGGCTGGATATTGGCAGCTACGCGGCCGAACTTACCGACAACGCCAATAATGGCATCAAGGCACAGCTGTTCCAGTTGGCCGGGCCAGTAGACGTCAACTTGACTCTGGAGTTTATGGCGCCTAGCGGTGGCAAGGTAACCGGTGAACTGGCCGGGCCCAAAGCCTTTTTCCAGTCGGCTAACGCTATGGATCTACTTGCCATGTTTGCCCAGGAGGATAGGGTGGATGAACAGGGTAAGACGCATTATCGCGTTGATATGAACCTGTAAATCGGGCAAAACACATGCGCCTGATCTTGATGCTATTGCTGCTGGTTTTTACCGTCGCCGCCCAAGCCAATTGGCACAGCAAAACCTGGGATGCCATGGGCACCCGTCTCAGCCTGACTTTTTGGCTGGAAGATGAAACGCTCGCCATTAAAGCGATTGCAGAAATCATGGCAGAAATGGAGCGCATCGACCAACAGTTCAGCCCCTATATCGATACCAGTGAATTGTCCCGCGTCAATCGCCAGGCGGTACATGCAACAGCGGATCAGCCCTTGATAATTTCACCTGAGCTCACGCGCCTGATCGATAAATCCCTGTATTACAGCCAACTTACCCAGGGGGCATTTGATATCACCTTTGCCTCTTTGGCGCGCTATTACGATTACCGCAACAAGCTTTCCCCCAGCGAAGCCCAGCGCGAGGCGCTGCTACCCGCGATTAACTATCGCTTGATTCACCTGGACAAAAACCGGCACTCAGTCTGGTTTGGACATCCGCAGCTCTACATAGATTTGGGTGGCATTGCCAAGGGTTACGCGGTTGACCAAGGTGTAGCGATTTTGCATCGCTACGGTATAGCCCATGCCAGTTTCAGTGCCGGTGGCGATAGCCGGGTGCTGGGTGACAAGCGTGGCCGCCCCTGGATGGTGGGTATTAAAAATCCGCGCGCTGATGCGGTGGCTATCAGCCTGCCGCTGGAGAATGTTGCCGTATCTACCTCTGGCGATTATGAGCGCTACTTTATCGCCGACACTGGCGAGCGAGTGCATCACATCATTAATCCAGGCACTGGCAAGCCCAGCAAGGGCATTAATAGCGTGACTATCATTGGGCCTGTTGGGTTTGATACCGATCCACTCTCCACCAGCGTGTTTGTCATGGGCGCTGAGCGCGGCCTGGCGTTGATCAATCAGCTACCGGGTTTTGATGCAGTGATTATCACCAGTCAAGGCAAAGTGCTTTACAGCCAGGGCTTGGTTGACCCCCGCTAGCCATTCGATTGGTTCCCTTGTTGGCGGTTTGATCGCGCATGGATAATGCCGCCCAATGACAGCGCGCAAATTGTTAATTGACGACATAAAACGTAAGTCGACACTGTCTTGCGGTTGGTCAAAATCTGTCTGCCACCTAAAATCCTGGCTGCTACAAAACCAAAAGCTATTATTTTGCTTAAATCCATGCGTATTGGTTCTCATAATAAAAGTGATGTAAGTTGCGAATCGTAGGGTTTTTATTGCCGTGTTCTAATTGGTCTACAAAATGCTTTGGGCTTTCCGGTTGCAGCCCAAGTGTGTGTGCGATCTATTCATTCAGTGGAGACAAACCATGTTTCACTTCTTGCGCCGGCGGCTCTCTCTGGCAGCACTTATTTCATTGCGTAACCTATTGCTTGCGGTGCTGGTTACATGGCCTGTTACTCCAGTTTGGGCGCAATCCGCCGGGCAGGTGGAATCACTCAAGGAGTCAGTGCTCACGCTCAATCGCGATTTATTGATTTTGGAAGAGGAACTGTTATATCCCGCAAGCACACAGATCGCGGTCTATGTCTCCATGGATTTGGGCCAGTATTTTGCGTTGGATGCCATCAAATTGGAGATCAATAACCAATTGGTTGCCAGTGAGCTATACACCGATAAACAGACCAAAGCGCTGTTTCGCGGCGGGGTTCAGCGTTTGTATATTGGTAATTTAAAGACTGGCGAGCATGAAATCAGTGCCTTTTTTACCGGTCGTGGCCCGCAGCAGGACTATAAACGCGGCGCCAAAATTACCCTCACCAAAAATCAGGAGCCGGTGGTGCTGGAATTGAAAATTATCGATTCCACGGCACAGATGCAGCCTGAGTTCACCATCAAACAATGGCAGATGTAATGCCGCCTATCGCCTCCCGCCTCAAATTTCTTCTAGTGCCATGCCTGCTATTGGCTGGCTGTGTGCAGGCGGATGAGAAGTTAAAAACGTCGGTGGCTGACTTGCGCTACGGGGTAGCGCTTTACCACTACTATCAACAGGATTATGTCAGTGCGATTGCCGAATTAATGGTGGCTGACAGCCGCGATGGGATTCAGGGGCACAGCGACAACCCGGAATTAATTGCAGGCGGCATCAGCCTCGCGTTTGGCATGCAAAATCATGCCGAGTCGGTATTTAATCAAATTCTTCAGGATGAGCGTCGCCCTCAGTCAGTGCGCGATGCTGCCTGGTTTTATCTGGGAAAGCTGCATTACACCCGCGGTGATTGGCCGGCGGCCAATCAGGCATTCAATCGTGTCAGTGCCGACTTTTCACCCGGATTGCGCGCTCAATTGCAGGCACTGCAAATTAATATCCTGATCCGCAACGGGAACTTCAGCCAGCTGACTCCCAAACAAATTGAGCAGCAGGAGCTGGGCAGTTGGAACACCTACAGTCTCTTCAACCTGGGGGCGGCCCATGCCCGTGCAGGTAACTTTGGTCAGGCACAGCCATTTTTTAAGGCCTTGGCAGAGACAGATGAAGCCGGGGGTGCACGCAGTCGCAAAATTCATTGGGCCATGCAGGACAAGGCCTATACCGCCCTGGGTTATGCCTATCTTGCAGAAAAAAAATACGCGGCGGCGATTCGCGAATTTACCAAGGTGCGGCTGGAGGGTAGCTACGCCAATCAAGCCCTGCTGGGCTACGGTTGGGCTGCTGTCGCCCAAGAGGAATACGCCAAAGCCCTGCAGCCCTGGCAGTTGTTGCGCAGCCGCAGTTTGATGTACCCCGCCGCACAGGAGTCGCTGTTGGCGCTGCCCTATGCCTATGAAAAATTAAACGCCCAGGGTGAGGCGGTGGTGGCTTACGAACAGGCGGAAGAGTTATTGGCGCGCGAAATCCAGCTGATTCGCGACATGCGCGCGACCCTTACCGAGGGCGAGTTACTCACACTGATTGACACTAAACCCCTAAGCGCCAAAGACGCCCAGGCCGCCTTGCAAACGACAGGCGAAGGGGTGACGGCGGTGATCACCGACGACGGCCAAAACTGGTTGAAGTTGGATAGCACTAGCATCATCAAAACCCGCTCCGCTTACCTGAGCGAATTATTTGCCCAAAGCCGTTTCCAGACAGCGGTGCTTGAGCTGCGCGATTTATTGCGCCTGCAGCATTTGTTGCAAGATTGGCAGCCCAGGTTGCAGGCCTATCGCGATTTACTGCAGGAAAAACAAGCCCTGCGCGGCCGTCAGGAGCGTCAGTTGCAACAGTCTGCTTTTGCTGTACAGACACAAGCGCTGCAAGCACGGCGCGATGAATTCGCGGCGCGCCTGGAGCAAATTACCGCCGCTGAGGATTATCTCGCCCTCGCCGATGAAGAGACGCGTGAGCTGCAAGCACGGGTTACACGCGCCGGCCAAACCATTGCGCGTATGCAAGCGGCAGGGCAGGCGACGGATGAGTTAGTGCAGCGCCATAAAATGTTTGCGGGTATTTTGCTGTGGCGCGCCGCGCAGCATTACCCCATAGCGCTGGCAGCGCAGCAGCGCGAATTGGCGCAAATCGACAGCGCCCTGACAAACGCGCAAAAAACACTGACGAATATTGATGAAATAACGGCGACCAGTTTGGATATACAACCACTCTTGGCGCGCGTGCTGGAATTACAAGGTGAAACAGCCAGCCGTTTGCGGGCGACCGATGAGCTTATCGCTGTACAAACAAGGTTGCTGCGTGAGCAGGTGGATCAACAATTGGCGAGCCATGAATTGCGCTTGAAAAATTATTTGTCGCAAGCGCATTTGGCGGTAGCGCGTTTATATGACGCTGAACTGCGGAGGCAACCGGAATGAAGCGACTGCTGCTTGTTCTGACCATCGCCGCGCTCCAGCTACAAGGCTGCAGTTATATTGGTCTGGGTGATGATGGCCGCGGCAAAACCCTGGCAGATTTACCCGCGGCGAAATTGCCCGATGCCAAAGCCAAGGTGGCGGTGGTGGATGTGGCGCGTATTGAACAGAGTTACCAGCGCGCATTATCGGTCGCCGAAGATCCAAAACTGCGCCAGCAAATTCTGGTGCGTCTTGCGGATCTGGAAATGACCCGCAGTGAAAAAGCGCAGTTGGATGCTACTGATATGCGCCGCTTTTATGACAAACCAGTCGCCATGTATCGCGAATTACTGCAATCCCAAGCGAATGGTGCTGCGCCCGCAAGCGGGATAGCTGCTGATCAACTGCGTTACAAACTGGCCAAAGCCCTGTCGCTGGATGGTCGCAATGACGAAGCAGCCCAGGTGTTGGATCAGTTGGCCGAGACAGCGCCCGACTCCGGTTTTATTGCGGAAACCCAATTCCGGCGCGCGGAAAAATCGTTTGCCGATGGCGATTATGCAGCGGCCGAGCGCAATTACGCGGCAGTAGTTAATGGCAGCAATCCGGAATTAAAACAAAATGCACTCTATATGCGCGGCTGGGCGCAATTTAAACGCGGCGATTACGATCTGGCGCTACTGTCCTTTGCGCAGGTGTTGGATCAGTTATTGGGTAATGCGGCAAACCCCGAGGAAGTGGATGCGGTTCTGGGTGATATAGGCCCATCAAAAGCAAATTTAGTGAAGGACACTCTGCGGGTGATGGGTTTGTCGCTGTCCTATTTGGATGGGGCAAAATCCATTGTCAATTTACAAACCGAACTGGGGGGGCGTCGCTCCTACGAATACATGTTGTACCAGCAGTTGGGACAATTGTATCTGGAGCAAAAACGCTACACCGACAGCGCCGAAACTTACCAGCATTTTGTGCAACATAATCCTGATTCGGATTTTGCGCCGAGTTTTAGCATCAAGGTGATTGATGTTTACCAGGAAGGAAACTTTCCCAGTCTGATACTGCCGGCCAAACAGGATTTTGTTGAACGCTATGGTATTAGCAGTTTTTATTGGACCAGTCGCAAAGGCGTAATTGGCAATAATTCCCTCGCGTATTTGCATCAGTCGCTGCAAGAGTTGGCGCAGTACGAGCACGCACAGGCGCAGTCACTCAAGGCAAAAAATAATTCCGAAGCCATGCGCGCCTTTGCACGCGCCGCAAAATGGTATCGCGAATTTGTGCAAACTTTTGCGAAAGATGCGCAGGTGGCAGAAATGACTTTTTTGCTGGCAGAGTGTTTGAATGAAGCCGGCGATTTACCGGCAGCCATGGACGCTTACGAGCAGGTTGCCTATGGCTATATGGATAAATTGCGCGGCGCCGATGCGGGTTATGCTGCGATTTTACTGCCGCAACAGCTAATCCAATCTGCGCGCAGTTTGCCCGATAATCGTCAGGATGAATGGCAGCGTCGTAAAATCCAGAATGCGCTGAATTTTGCCGATGTCTACAAAACCGATCCGCGCGCCCTGGTGGTATTAGCGGAAGCGGCGAATGATTTGCTGCAACAAAATAATTATGAAGAGGCAAAAACCATTGCCGAGCGTGTGATCCAGTGGCAACCCGCCGCCGAAGGTTCGCTGCTGTTTTCCAGTTGGCTGATTTTGGGGCACAGTCGTTTTGAAACCAAAGAGTATGCCGCTGCCGAGCAAGCCTATATGCAAGTGCTGAATTTGCTGCCGGCCTTTGGTAAAAAACCGGGCGCACCCAGCGTGCAACAAGTGCAAGAGCGCATCGCAGCCAGTATTTATCAGCAAGCCGAAGCGAGTTTAACTTTTGGCGATAAAGACACGGCTATCGCCCAGTTAATGCGCATCACCCAAGTGACGCCCAATACCGAGATAGCCGCAAAAGCCCAGTACGATGCCGGTGTTTATTTAATCGAGCAGGAAAAGTGGGCCCAAGCTGAAAATGTGTATCTGGGCTTTCGCAAAAAATATCCCGACAATGCTTTAACCGCGACCCTGCCCGCCAAAATGGTGTTGATTTACCAAAACCAAAATAAATGGCAGCAAGCGGCGGATGAGCTGGTGGTGATGGCGCGCAGTAGCAATGACCCGGAGGTGAAACGCCAGTCGCTTTATATGGGGGCCGAACTCTATGAAAAGTCCGGCAAGCGCGCCCAGGCGATTGAGCAGTACCGCCGCTACGCCACAGAATATCCACGCCCCTTGGCTAACAATCTTGAAGCGCAATTTAAATTAACCGAATTGTATAAAGCCTCGGGTGAGCGCGATAAACGTCTTTACTGGCTGCAAAATATTATTAACACCCATCAGCGTGCCGGCACCGCTAAAACGGATCGCTCCACCTATCTGGCGGCGAGTGCACAAGCAGAATTAGCGCAGCCTGCCTACGATGAATTTACTCGCATTCCACTCACGCTGCCGTTAAAAAACAGCTTGCAACGCAAACGTGCCGCATTGGAAAAAGCACTCAAAGCGCAAGAGCAGATATTGACCTATGGCGTTGCGGAATTTACCACCGAGGCGAGTTTTAAAATTGGTGAGATTTATGCGCAACTCAGTCGCGATTTAATGGCCTCACAGCGCCCCAAAGAATTAGACGAGCTGGCGCTGGAGCAGTACGAGATTTTGCTGGAGGAGCAGGCGTATCCCTTTGAGGAAAAGGCGATTGAAATCCATCAGGCCAATATTCAGCGCAGTTGGAAAGGCACTTACGATGCGGGTGTAAAACGCAGTTTTGACGCTCTCGCCAAACTCTTGCCGGCGCGTTACAACAAGCCCGAAGCCCGCGTGGAGGTGAGCAATGAAATTCACTAAACCCGCAGGGTTGATCTGTGTGATTGCTGCACTTGGTTTGCTCGCCGCTTGCACAAGTAATACACCCAAAAAAACAGCCGAAAAAAAAGCACCAGCAGAAGAAACTGTGGTTGCACCGGGAGCGAGTATTTTGCCGGCGGGCCCGGTAACGCCTAACCCTTATTTGCAAAATAAGCCTGCGGTAAGCCGTGAGCTCAGCCAGAAATTTGTCGATGCCACGCGCGCAATGCGCAATAAACAATGGAGTCAGGCAGAAAATTTGTTGCAGCAAATTATCCAGTCCGATCCTAAATTGTCGGGCGCGCATTTGAATTTGGGTTTGGTTTATCGCGCGCAACAAGAAAACAAACGCGCTGAGCAAGCGTTTAATAATGCGCTCAACGCCAATCACACCAATCTTGATGCCTACAACCAGCTCGCGATTTTGCAGCGTGAGTCAGGTAATTTTGCGGCGGCAGAAAGCAATTACAAAAAAGCCCTGAGTGTTTGGCCCTATCATCCCGACAGCCACAAAAATATTGCCATTCTCTACGATTTGTATCTGGGTAAAAGTGCAGAGGCATTGCCGCATTTTGAAGCCTATTTCGCGTTGACCGGTGGTGAAGATAAACAGGCAAAAAGTTGGATCGCCGATTTGCAGCGCCGCCTGGGAATAAGCGCCAAACCCAAAGCAACAGAAGCAGCGCCTGCGTCTGCAGAAGGTGTTAGCAATGAATAAATTATGTGGGTTGGTCTTGCTGTGTTGTTCGCTTGCCAGTGTTGCGCAGGAAGACGAGGTGCCCAATCAAACAGGTGAAAGTGAAACTTTACCCGCAACACAAATGGCAGTGCCTGAGCAGCCTGCGCGCGGCGAAGCCAATATTAATTTGCGCACAACGGTGACCGGCAATCAGGAGCAGCCTCGGGTTATGTACATTTTGCCCTGGCAATCGCCACTCAGCCCCGAGTTGGAGATGGAAATGCTGGGCAGCGAAGCCGATGCAGTATTTGGCCATGTGGAGCGCGATGAATTAGCACGTCAGCTGGAAGCAGCGGGCGAGTTGGATATCACAGATTAATTTTTTTAAAACATTCTTTCTGGTTGAGGTTAATAAACACTATGGATACTTTGATTCGTTTTTTTCAGGATGGCGGCGCTTTCATGTACCCGATTGCGATTGTGTTGGCAGCGGGTTTAGCTATTGCTATTGAGCGTTGGATCGTATTGTCCACCGCCAAGTCGGCTAATCGCCAAGCCTTTGAGCGCATTCTGCCCATGCTGCAAAAAAAGGATTACAACGCTGTGCTCAATCTGGGCAAATCCAGCAACGCACCTATTGCCCGTATCATTGCATCGGGTATTGCACGTATGGCGCAATCGCCGCGCCGCGATGACATTGAGTTGGCAATGGAGGAGGGCGTGATGGAAGCCATGCCACGCCTGGAAAAGCGCACCCCTTATTTAGCAACCCTCGCCAATATCGCCACCCTGCTTGGCTTGCTCGGCACTATCATCGGTTTGATTCAGGCGTTTACGGCGGTAGCGAGCGCCGACCCAGCGGAAAAAGCCGCGCTCTTGTCTTCTTCCATTGCGGTGGCAATGAATACCACTGCGTTTGGTTTGATTGCAGCAATTCCGCTGCTGTTAATTCATTCCATGATCCAAAGTAAAACAACAGAAATTATCGACAGCCTGGAAATGGCCGGCGTGAAATGTTTAAACATTATTTCCCACAGTAGCGAAGTGGCTGTGCGCACCCGCGCGCCCGAAGCTGGGTTAAAACCGCAGCCAAGCGCTCAATAAACCTGCTGCCCGTTGTAATTATCGTGCAATTTGCAGTTGTATTTATTGGGGATTTTTTATGCGTATAAAACGCCGTTACAAAGAGGATCCGGATCTCGATATCACCTCCTTTATGAATTTGATGATCATATTGGTGCCGGTGTTATTGATGAGCATGGTGCTGGCGCGCACCACTGTGCTGGATCTCAAATTACCCGACATGGCGGACTCCAGCACCCCGCCAGCCGAGGAGCCGCCACAGCAATTGGAGTTAATCATCCGCGCTGATAAATTTGAAGTGAATTATCCGGCGGGTATCAAATTAAAGTGGATCGAAAAAACTGACGATGGCCAATACGATTTTGCGCTCCTGGCAACTGTGCTGCAGGAAACCAAACGTTTATTGGAAGACAAGGGTATACAGAAAAAAGATATCTATATCCTTTCGGAAAAAGACACTGACTACCAAACCCTGGTAACCACTATGGATACCGCGCGTTCCTTCAAAGCGGTAGTGGCTGCCAGCGTCGTCGATGCAGAATTGTTTCCGGAAATTTCGCTCGGTGACGCGCCAGCGCCCGGCGGTTCTACCGGTGCTGTGCAAAACGGAGGTGCGCAATGAAGCAGTCGCTGCGCGCCAAACGTATGGCAAAACATCATCGCCGTTTGAAGCAGGGTTCCAAATTAAATCTCGTTTCACTGATGGATATTTTCACCATTCTGGTGTTTTTCCTGTTGGTAAATTCCGGTGATGTAGAAGTCCTGCAAACGGATAAAAGTATCAAATTGCCTGCTTCGGTATCGGATCAGGTGCCGGAAAATAACCTGCTGGTATTGATCAGTGCCACCCAGGTGGTTGTCGCTGGTCAGGCGGTGGGTTCAGTGCAGGAATTGCTCGCAACAGAAGGCGATCAATTTGAGCCATTGGCAAAAGAGTTGAAATATCACGCGCAAAAAGCCGGCCCGCTCACAGAGAAAAACCAGCTTACCGGGCGCCCGGTAACCGTTATGGCAGATCAGAAAGTGCCTTATCAGTTGCTGAAAAAAATCATGGCGACCTGTGCGGCGGCTGAGTATCGCGATATCTCGTTAGCAGTGACCAAAAAAGAATCCACCAGCAACAATGGGGAGGGGTGAAATGACCAGCGCCCTTTTAAATACCCAGTTGCCCTGGAGTGCGTCCGCGCAAGACGACCAACGCTTTACCAAAATACTCTCTGCCAGCTTGGTGGCGTTGCTAGTGCTTAGCATAGGTGTGACCTTGACCAAGGTGCCCGAAATCAGTCGCGCGGAAAAAGAAAAGTTGCCGCCGCAGCTGGCGCGCGTGGTGCTGGAAAAGAAAGAGCTGCCACCGCCCAAACCGGTGGAGCCTCCCAAAGTGGAGGAGAAAAAGCCCGAGCCAAAGCCGGAAGAAAAAAAACCTGAACCGGTCGTAAAACCACCGGAGCCGGTCAAAAAACCAGTGGTTGCACCGCCCAGGGAGAAGCTGGAAAAAGCCCGCGAGCAGGCCGCCAATGCCGGTGTTATGCAGTTCAAAGATGACCTGGCTGAAATGCGCGACATGATGCAGACATCAGCAGTAGAAACGGCGGCAACCACTGTCACCAACAGCACTGGCGACGCTGCACAGGTTGATCGCGCCATGATTACCAGCGGTGCCAAAACCGCGAGTGGTGGTATCAATACTGCGGCCCTAAGCCGTGACACCGGCGGCGTGGCGCTTTCGGGTCGTGAAACCACCAAGGTAAAAAGTGGTTTGGCAGAGGCGGGCAATAAGTCCACCCAGGCCGCCCCCGGTAACAGCAATGGTGCCGGTGGCGCAGCGCGCAGCGAGGAAGAAATTCGCAAGATTATGGAACAGCACAAGGGCGCGATCTATTCCATCTACAATCGGGCTCTGCGCCAAAATGCAGCGCTGGAAGGCAAGATGGTGGTAAAAATTGTGATCGACCCCAGCGGCAAGATTGTGGAAGCATCGCTGGTATCGAGTGAATTGGGCGATAGCGATTTGGAAGGCAAGATCCTCCAGCGGATTCGTCTGATCAGCTTCCCGGCATCTAATGTGGCGCGCACCACGATTAACCAGACCTTTGATTTTTTACCCCAGTAGATATCCCTGAATCCAGCTATTACCCCCGGCTTGCCGGGGTTTTTTATAGCCTGTAGTTGCTAGCTGATTTGCGGTTCGGTGGATAGCCGCGAAGACAAGTGCCAAAAATGTTGAAACCGGTTACATTTTTGTTCATAATCACCCCCGCTAAAGCCTTGTTATTCATGTTTGTTGGTAAGTAATCGATTACGGCTGTGGGTATTTGTTCTCGTATCTCACGTAAGGTTATTGGCAACTGTGAGTGAGTAATTGTTAAGCATTAGCCCGCTGTTGTGTTTTTTTACCCCGGTTCTCCGGGGTTTTTTCTTTTGCAGCAGTCGTGTTTTTATCAGTGTTCTTGGCCTTTTATATAGTTGTTGTTAAAAGTGCCGCGTAAAATTCAATATCAATCCGCCATAATCCCTTCTGGTTCACAACCCACTGCAACCGCATTGGCGGTAAATGGAATATTTATGTCACAAGCATTGCATGCGGCGGCCAGTCGCCTTGAAAACTGGATCAAACAGGATGCCTTGCCACTTTGGTCGGAGCGCGGGTTGGTGCCGGGAACTGGCGCTAATTATGAACGCCTGACGCCTGAGGGGGTGCCGGATCTGGAATCCAGTACCCGAGTAAGGGTACAGGCACGGCAAGCCTTCTTTTTTGCCGCAGCCTACTATCGCGGCTGGTGCCCTCAAGGTAAGGAAGTGGCTAAAAAACTGCTGGCATTTGTGCAGCAGAACGCCGCACACCCCACCGCAGCCGCGGGTTATACCCACCTGCTGGACAAACATTTCAAGGTCGTAGATACCAAACAAGACCTCTACGACCATGCATTTTTCCTGCTTGCCAATGCCTGGTGCTATCGCGCGTTTAAGGAGGATGCCTACCTGCAGGAGGCCGATAAATTAATCGCGCATTTGGATGCCGCTTTTGGCTCTGCAGTCGGGGGGTGGATTGAAGGTGATTACCCCTACGCCTGCCGCCGGCAGAACCCGCACATGCATTTATTTGAAGCTTTCCTCGCGCTGTTTGATGCAACTGGCGATGCAAAATATCTGGCGCGTGTAGGCGAATTGTTTGCGTTATTCCAAAGCCACTTTTTTGATGCGGAAAAAGGGGTGTTGTTTGAATTTTTTGACGAGGAGTGGACGCGTCTACCCAACGCCAAGGGCGATACAGTTGAGCCTGGCCACATGATGGAATGGGTGTGGTTATTGGATTGGTATCACCGCCGCAGTGGTCGCCCGGTGGCTCAATACACCGACAAACTCTACGCGCGCGGTTTGGAAATCGGCATGGACAAATCCGGCTTGTTATTTGACGCGGTGAGCTATACCGGCGAGGTTATTGATCCTAATAAACGCTGCTGGGGTATTACCGAATTAATCAAGGCCAGCCTGGTGCAAATTCGTGCCGGCAACCCGGATGCCGAAGCCATTGCCATCAAAGGTGTGGATGATTTGTTTAAATATTACTTGTGCGCTTCAACTCCAGGTTCCTATGTGGACCAGCGCGGTGCACAGGATGATGTGGTAGTGGATGTTGCTCCGGCGAGTACGCTTTACCACTTGATTGTAGCTGCCATGGAGTTGCAGGATCATTTTGAATTAATAAAACCATAAATGTTATTGTGGGTTTGGTTGTATAAAAAACGGGCAGTGACGCTATCACTGCCCGTTTTTTATCGCGCACAGATTGTGCAGAAAAAATATAAATCGCAGCAGTTATACGAAACTGAATGGTTGTAACAAGAGATTAGATTTTTTTTTGCTATAGGCGCATTTTTCATTAATGAGTTGCGCTTTGGGTCTAGGCTTGGATTAAAGGGCTGTAAAGTTCCTGCGATAAGAGAGACCCGCTATGAAAAGTCATCGCCTCACTTCCGGATTAGCCATCGCATTAGCGATTTCATTCACTTTGAGCGCAGCACCTGCACTTGCGGTGGAGGTAAAAGAAAAAACCTGCGACGCCATCCAAAAAGCGATTCATCAATTGCCGCCGGAAGGGGGAGAAGTGAGCCTTTTACCCGGCACCTATCACTGCAGTGCCCCCATCATAATTGATCGGCACAATGTAACCCTGCGCGGAACTGGGCCCGCAACTTTGTTGCGACTTGCCGATAAAGCCAATGCGCCAGTGATCATCATGGGGCTGGCCGAAGGTATTCCCAGTCGCACAACCCGCTACGTAAAAGTGCGGGATCTGATGATTGACGGCAACCGCGCCAATCAAATATCGGAATGCATGGGCGGTCCTTGCAGTATGGAATTTCCATTGCGCAATAACGGCATTAGCATTCGCCGCTGTGAGGACTGTGCGGTGCAATCGGTCACAGTGTTTGGCGCTATGTCCGGTGGCTTGGTCACTGAATTGGGCTGCCGCCGGTTAAATATCCGCGACTACACGTCATTTGATAATGAATTTGATGGCCTCGCCGGTTATGAAACCGAGGACAGCACGTTTACCGGCATTCATTTGTACGGTAACAAAGCGGCCGGTATTTCCACCGACATTAAATTTAATAACAACAAATTTTACGATGTGACCATCAGCAACAACGGCACAGTAGGAATTTTTATGCGCGATTCGTTGGATAACGCATTTACCAATATGCATATTCGCGACAATATCCAACACGGTGTTTTTCTTGCACAAGTCAATACCGATGCCTCAACAGGAGCAACAGGAAACACATTCACTTCGGTTGTCATTTCACAGTCCGGCGGTGTAGGTTTCTTAGCTAATGATGCCAGCTGTGTTAACAACATGCTGGTGGGCGCACAGTTTGTAAATAATCGCCACGGCTGTATCGGTGAGGCTGCGTCGGGGTTAGTGGAAAATATTGGCGCTATTTGTCGCTAAATAAAATGCCGGGTATCCAAATTTAACTTGGAAAGATGTAAATAAAAAACGCGTTGCGGAAATTCCGCAACGCGTTTTTTATTTTTCAAATCAAATAATTTTTTGGTGAAGCATGTCTCTTGTTGCAGAGTTGATATAACGAATAGGGAGGGGTGTAATATGCGATCTGTATGTTTACAAGCGTACTGCTAGTAATTACACACATTAAATATAATATTGTTGAATTTGATGTTGCTATTTCAAGGCGTGATTCTGATGCAGAAAATGTCAGGCGCGCCTTAGATAAACAATGTAAAGGATGATAATTTTTATTACTGTCATGTATGTAATGCCAGTCAAGAAGGTTTAATTGTATGTACAAAAAGAAAATATATTGGGTTGTTATTTTTTTCATTATTTTATTAGGAGTTTGGTTGATACAAATAGGCTATGAAACATCGACGGCTAAAGGCGAAGCTAAGATTTCTTCAGTAGAGGATGCACCAGTATCAAATAAAAAAAATGATGGAGAGATGTTACAAAAGGACCATCAAGAGATACCCGAAGAATCATCGCTCTTTAGTCCCGCCGAAGTCGCTGAGTATCAGGAGTGGCTTAGGAGCAGAGGTAATTTTGCTGGGGTTAGAGGAAGTGAATACGACAGCTATGATTTTGCAACTTTGCATCAGCTGGCTGACTCTGGTGATTTACATGCAATGCATAAACTGGCGCACCTTTACATATCTGATGTCTATCACAAACAATACGGTTTTAAGGCCGCTGAAGATATGTTGATGCGAGCAGCTCTATATGGCTCTTCATATGCATTGGCCGTGATTGCTGATTTTAAACACAGTCAGCGCTTTAGTGCTGCATCTGAACTGGATAAAAGGCATTTGACCATTGTTTCAATGGCTTACTTCCGTGCGGCTGAACTAAGGGGTGACTATTGGGGCTCCATAACTATGAGGGATCCGCTTTTAAAAATTAATCCAATCGTTCTGGAGCCGGAAGAAAAGGAATCTATAGAGTCCTTTGCGCAAGCCATATATACACAACTGGAAGCTCAGCGTGAAAGTATGGGCCTCGGTGAGTTTGATAACTCTGTTCCGGCATCTGTAGCTAAATTTTTTAAAGAATTAAAAGAGCAACAGCCTTACGTAAGTGATTAATATATTGGTTATTTGAATTTAATTCAGGAGATTATTTTTTTGGTGACGCCGGTCTCTTATTGGTGAATTGACTTGGCGAAGAAGGGGGGGGTACCATGCCGCTGACGTGCTGACAAGCGCGTTGTAAGTAGTGAGTACACACATAAACCATAATATTTATCCTCTGATAGGGAGCGTCAATCTTGAACAGAAAAACTTTCTGCATCCGCTTTTTAATTGCTATTTTTATAACAATCCTACCTCAAGTAACCTATGCGCAATGGATGTGCCAGCCTGTGACAACCTGCGAAGTGACTAATGTGAGCCAAGGTGGCGAAACAAAAACATGTTGGGATCGCATAGAGTGTCACGGTTACCCTAGTGGTGTCACTTACTCGCCCATAAGTAATCCCTTCTCGGGTGGAGCGCCTACACCTTCTGGTGGTAGTGGAACTGCGGCAGGAGTAGAAAGCGAGATAAAACACTGCAAACTTAATAAAGCCAGAATATTTTCTGAAAATTTTCAGTGCCGTACGTCTGCTCAGACTAGGTACTCTTCAAAAGCTAGGAAATGCACAACCGATTCACGTATAAGTGTAACTCTAGGTCTTATTAACGCTACATCTGAACGTCACAGAATATGCGTAGAGCAATTGGAACGGGAACTTGATACGGATAAAATGATATGTAATGCAAAGCCAGAGTATAGTACGTGCAAGGCTCATGGAATTTTATAGTTGATAAGGATTTTATCGTGATAAATAGTAACGCCTTAATGTGGGGAACTCTATGACAAGTATTAAAACGACACTCTTTGTAAAAAAGTTATTTTCTGGTGGAATATCAATAGGCATATTAGCTTTATGTGTCTTATTTTTTTGGTTAATTGATCGCGATACTTCTAGTGGTGTTGCGGATTCGAATAAAGAAGCGAATGGTGAAAATATAGACTTGCAGGCACAGGTTGCAATCCCGACGCATGAAGAAGTTAAAGATGATTTATATATTAATAAAATACCGGAAGATGAGATCAGAGTAATAACGACGTCTATTTATGGCAACGATAAAGAAAAGAATGAGGTTGAAAAATGGTTTTCACAGCGAGCTTCACCTTGGGGGGATGCAACAGAAAATGAAGCCGTGTACAAAAATTATGAAACTTCAGTTCTAGAAGAGTTAAGTGATAATGGTGATATTACTGCGATGCATGTTTTGGCGGATCGCTATCTGCAAGAATATGTGGAGCGTGGGGATGGAGAAAAAGGTATTAAGATCCATAGGGAATTTTTTTCTAAAGCTGCAATATATGGCTCCACATGGGCACTAAATCAACTGGCACTTTCTTTGTCGTCTGAGGCAGGTTTGATTCAATCAAGTGAGCAGCGCCGTAATATGATTTTTGATTCGCTAGCTTATCTCGATGTTGCAGAAAGGAGGGGGGATAAGTTGCCTAAAATTACCAGTAGAAAATTTACACTTACTGAGCATGATTTATCGTTAACTGAGCATGATTTGGAGGATATAAAAAATAGAGCAAATGCTATTTACGAGGGGTTGGCGACAAAGCGGCAAGAGCTAGGCCTTCCAGAGTTTGATAATAGCGTTCCTGAGTCAGTTAGCCGCTTTTTTGCGCGCATGGAAGGCGATTGAAAAATAAGACTGGCCATTTTGATGTGGTTTTGGCTGTTAAGTTTTAACTTCAAACAAAAAGCGCGCTGCGATTAACTCGCAGCGCGCTTTTTTATTGCGTACAGGATTCAGATAAACATTATTTTTTCTGCACCGGCCCGGTGCTTTTGCGAATAATGAATTCGGTGGGCAGTACACATTCGCGTTGGCTGAGGGGTTCGCCTTCAATCACTTTCAGCAACATGTCCATCGCCATTTTGCCCATTTCCTCAGCGGGTTGCGAAATGGTGGTGAGGCTTGGGTCTGAATATTTGGCGTAGGCGATATCGTCAAAGCCGGTGACCGACATATCTTCCGGAATACGGATACCCTGGTTTTTTAGGGTCTGCATGGCACCTATGGCCATTTCGTCGTTCATGGAGAAAATCGCGGTGGGGCGCACTTTCATATTGCAGAACTGGAAGGCGGCATTCAGGCCGGACCACATGGTGAAGTCGCCTTCTGCAATCAAATCTTTTTCGAAGGGGATGCCGGCTTCGGCCAGCGCTTCTTTATAGCCTTCCAAACGATCGATGGCGTGAGGGTTGTCCTTCAGGCCGGAAATCACCCCGATGCGCCTGTGACCCAGCGAAATCAAATAATTCACCATGGTTTTGGCGGCGGCGCGGTTGTCGATGCGAATTGCCGGGCCGGTGGTGTATTCACAGCCACAGGCATTTACGCAGGGGATGTCGGGCGGAATGTTGTTTTGGCTTTTTTCCGAGCTGGGGCGCAGCTGCACTATGCCATCGGCAAGGCGAGTTTCCACGCGGCGAATGTACTCCATTTCGCGTTCTGGTGTGCCGCGGGTATCGCCCAGCAGTACGGCGTAGCCTTTTTGCTGGGCGCGGTCTTCCAGCGCGCGAATGAATAGCGAATAAAAGGGGTTGGCGATATCGGGCACCAGTACCACCACGGCATAGGCGCGTGCGGAGCGGAAGTTGCGCGCCAGCATATTCGGGCGGTAGCCCACCTGGGCGATGGCTTTGTGCACCTTGTCCAGGCTGTCATCGGATACTTTTTCGGGGTTGCTCAGGGCACGTGAAACGGTGGCAACGGAAACGCCAGCCAAGCGGGCGACATCGCGAATATTGGACATAGAAAACGACCTTAAAGAGCCGGAAATAGTGGGATGGACAGGAATTCATCCAAAAAATGGCTTATTTGATTGAAAATTTACTACAGCTCCCCCCAAGAGACTAGAAAAATAAAATGTAAACGGTTACATTAGCTTGTCGGTGTGGTGCTTATAGTCTTATATGCCATATGCGTCTTGCCGATGCACCTGGGGGCGGTGATGCCCGGTCGCCGCCTCTAGGCTATGCCGTTTTGTATAAATACAAACAGTAAAAACAAGCGCTCAATACAAACAGTCATCCACATAATAAATCCGGATTTTGTTAATGAATCTTCCCCTGTTGGATATAGCGATCATCCTCGCCTACGTGGCTGCAACATTGTTGGTGGGTTTTTGGATTTCCAATCGCGCCTCCAAAGACATAAAAAGTTATTTCCTCGGCGGCAATAAGCTTTCCTGGTGGCAATTGGGTTTATCCAACGCATCGGGCATGTTCGATATTTCCGGCACCATGTGGCTGGTGTATTTGTTGTTTGTTTATGGCCTCACCAGCGTGTTTATTCCCTGGCTCTGGCCGGTATTCAACCAAATCTTTTTAATGATTTTTCTCTCCGCCTGGTTGCGCCGCTCGGGTGTAATGACCGGGGCAGAATGGATCACCTTTCGCTTTGGTGAAAGCAGGGGCGCGCGGCTTTCTCATTTAATTGTGGTGCTGTTTGCGCTAGTGAATGTGATTGGTTTTATTGCTTACGGATTTATCGGCATTGGTAAATTTGCAGCGGTATTTATGCCCTGGCAACTGGCGGAAGATCCGCACCTGAACGATGTTTGCTACGGTTTGATTATCACTGCGATCACCACTCTGTATGTAGTAAAAGGTGGCATGTTCAGTGTGGTGTTCACCGAGGTGTTGCAATTTATCATCATGACGATTGCCTGTGTTGCGGTGGGCATTATTGCTATGCAACGCGTGTCCCCGGAAGTATTAAATGCGGCCATTCCTGAAGGCTGGACCAGTATTTTCTTTAGCTGGGAATTGCATGTGGATTGGTCAGAAAAACTCGCCGCTGCGCAACAAAAAATTGATGCAGATGGTTACGAATTATTTGCCATCTTTTTTATGCTGATGTTATTCAAGGGCATGTTGCAAAGTATGGCTGGCCCACAGCCCACTTACGATATGCAGCGCGTGCTCTCGGCAAAAACGCCCAAAGAAGCGGCAAAAATGAGTGGTGTAGTGACGGTGGTGTTGATGTTTCCACGCTATATGCTTATCACCGGTTTAACCGTATTGGCACTCGGTTTGTTTATGGGCGATTTAAATGCGATGGGCGACAATCTGGATTTTGAACAGATCCTGCCCATGGTACTGGCGGGCGATATTTTGCCGAGTGGATTGTTAGGTTTATTAATTGCCGGTTTGCTCGCTGCGTTTATGTCCACTTTTGCGGCAACCGTTAACGCCGCACCTGCTTATGTGGTTAATGACCTATACAAGCGCTACATCAACGCCGATGCATCCCCCAAAACCTACGTGAAAATGAGTTATATCGTCTCGGTAGTGTTTGTGATTTTAGGTGTGGCGATTGGCTTTTTTATTCCCAGCTTGAATCAGGTTATCCAGTGGTTGGTGAGTGCGCTTTACGGCGGCTACACCGCATCCAATGTGTTGAAGTGGTATTGGTGGCGGTTTAATGGCTACGGTTATTTCTGGGGCATGGTGACCGGTTTTGCGATTGCATTTCCGCTGATATTTACCGACATAGCGCCCATTCACGCCTTCCCTTTTATGTTCCTTGCTTGCATCGCTGCCTGTGTAATTGGTTCGCTGTTGACTGCGCCGGATGACATGCAAGTGCTGAAAAAGTTTTATATCAAAGTTCGCCCCTGGGGTTTTTGGGGGCCGGTATTGGCAGAAGTGCAAAAGGATTATCCGCAGCTGCAGGCCAATAAAAATTTTGCGCGCGATGCCATCAACGTAGTGGTCGGTATTGTATGGCAAACCTCCCTGGTGGCAGCGCCCATTTTTATGGTGATCAAACACTGGCCTGAATTTATTGTCGCCATGATTGTTGCTCTGGTGACAAGTATTTTCCTCTGGTTTAACTGGTACAAAAAACTGGAGGACTACCCAGCCGATACGCCTGCTGCGGTATTGCAGGGTAGTAATGACGAGGCGCTGATCGCAAAAAGTTAATCTGCGAGTAATTTTTTTGCGCGTTTGCTGGTAGCAACGCGCAAAAAATTTTAGTGCGCAATGTAATCGATTACGTTTTTTATGGCCAATATCCACATAGGTATTGGCAAAAGGCAAACATCACTCACCGGAGTATTCATTGCATGAGTAGTTTTACTGAAAGAGCCAAAGCGCTGTTGCAGGAGCATGAGGCGCTGATTAGCAAAAAAAATAAACCCGCCGCCAAAGGCAATGGCATTTACACCACTTATGAGAATCCGATTCTCACTGCTGAACATGCCCCGATTTTTTGGCGTTACGATTTAAATGAAAAAACCAATCCGCATTTGATGGAGCGCCAGGGTATTAATGCCGCGTTTAACTCCGGTGCCATGTATTGGAATGGCAAATATATTTTGGCGGTGCGCGTGGAAGGTGTTGATCGCAAATCCTTTTTTGCGATTGCGGAAAGCCCGAACGGTATCGACAACTTCCGCTTTTGGGATCACCCCATCACCATGCCGGAAACAGATCGCCCTGATACCAATGTTTATGACATGCGTTTAACCAATCACGAAGATGGTTACATCTACGGTTTATTTTGCACCGAGCGCAAAGATTTAAATCACCCCAACGATACCTCTGCCGCCGAAGCGCAATGTGGTATCGCCCGCACCAAGGATTTAATCAACTGGGAGCGCCTGCCAGATTTAATTACTTACTCCGGCCAGCAGCGCAATGTGGTATTGCACCCGGAATTTATTGACGGTAAATACGGATTGTTCACCCGCCCGCAAGATGGTTTTATCAGCGTGGGCGCTGGTGGTGGTATCGGCTGGGGCTTGGTGGATGACATGACTCGCGCCGAAGTAAAGGCTGAAGTAATTGTGGATGGCAAGGTCTATCACACCATCAAAGAAGTGAAAAATGGCCAGGGTCCTGCGCCGATTAAAACGGCTGAAGGTTGGTTGAATCTGGCCCACGGTGTGCGCAATACCGCTGCTGGTTTGCGTTATGTGCTTTATATGTTCATGACTGAATTGGAGCGTCCTTGGGTAGTAACGCATCGCCCGGCAGGACATTTTATTGCACCGCACGGCGCTGAGCGTGTTGGCGATGTATCCAACGTGGCGTTTTCCAATGGTTGGATTGTGAATGAGAAAAATGAAGTATTTATTTATTACGCCTCATCCGATACGCGTATGCATGTGGCTACATCAACAGTGGAAAAGCTGATCGACTATTGCAAGAACACACCGGAAGATGGTTTGCGTTCAGCTGCATCAGTGGCGGTGCGCAATGAATTGATCAGTGCAAATTTACGCGTGATGAAGGACCTGATCTAAATCATGAATGCCGCCATGCTTCCTTCATCTGCACAGCTTTTACAGCGGGAATTTCGCACAGAATTAGTGGCGATTGCCGATTGGTGGGCCGCACATACTGTTGATCAGCAGCAGGGTGGCTTTTACGGCGAGGTTGGTGCAGATAACCAACCGGTTGCCGGTGCAACCAAAGGTATTATTTTGAACGCGCGTATTCTGTGGTTTTTTAGTGAAACCGCGCAGCAAATTAATAACCCTGTGTATCGCGCTTGCGCAAACCGCGCTTATGAATATTTGTGTGCACATTTTTTTGATGAAAAACATGGCGGCGTTTATTGGGAGCTTGATGCAGCGGGTAAACCCATCAACACCAAAAAACAGGTATATGCACAAGCGTTCACGATTTATGCACTCTGCGCCTATTTCCAACTCACGGGCGATGCCAAGGCAATTACCCGTGCGCTGGAATGTTTTTATTTACTTGAGCGCCATGCGATTGACTGTAAAAACGAAGGTTACCTGGAGGCATTTACGCGCGAGTGGGGTTTGATTGAGGATTTGCGCCTGAGCGAAAAGGATTTGAATTACCCCAAGTCACAAAATACCCATCTGCATATTTTGGAGGCCTATACCACCTTGTATCAGGCCCAGCCTAACGCCGAAATTCGCGCCGCGCTGAAATACAATATCGATATGTTTGATAAATACATGATCGATAAAAACACTTACCACCTGCGGATGTTTATGGATTTGCAGTGGCAGGATTTTTCACCCGGTTACACCTTCGGTCACGACATAGAAGCCAGTTGGTTAATTGCCAAAGCCTTGGAATCCCTGGGTGATGCAGACTACACCCAGCAGCTTACGCCCACCTTAATAAATATTGCAGAAGTCTGTTTGCAAGAGGGTGTCGGTGAATTAGGGCAGGTGTTGGACTCTTACGATTTTGCCACCGCCAGTATCAATCGCGAATCTGTCTGGTGGGTGCAAGCTGAGGCCTTGGTGGGTTTTCTCTATGCATTTAGCGTGACCGGGCAGAAAAAATATTTTGCGGCAGCAGAATCTGTCTGGGAGTTTATTAAAAAATATCAAATCGATCACGATGGTGGTGAATGGCTGTGGTTGTCGCGGTTGGATGATAATTCACAGGCGCATTACAAAGTCGGTTTTTGGAAATGCCCCTACCATAACGGCAGGGCGATGATGGAAGCTCTGCAGTATTTAGAGACGGATTAGTGCAGCATTTTCTGACAAGATTAAACACCCGGAATAACAAATGAAAAAAATAATTTTTCTGTTCATAAGCTGTTGTGCGCTTGTATTAACAGCCTGCAACCAAAAAACCTCTGGTCCGGTGAGCGCATCGGCATCGGCACTGTCCAGCGAAGCTGTGGCACAACCAAATGCGCAGCAGAATTTTGTGCGCGTCAAGGGCGGTCAGTTTGAACGTCGTGGTAAACCCTATGTGATTACCGGTGTAAACATGTGGTATGCCGCTTATCTGGGTGCACCCAATGCGGTGGGTGATCGCGCGCGTCTTGTCAAAGAATTGGACAATCTGCAATCCATGGGCGTAAATAATTTACGGGTATTGGCTGTATCAGAAGAAAGCGAAATCAATTCGGCGGTCAAACCAGCGGTTACCAAGGGTTTTGGTAATTATGATGAAGAATTACTGCAAGGCCTGGATTATTTGCTGGTAGAGCTGGCTAAGCGCGATATGACACTAGTGCTCTACTTTAATAATTTCTGGCAGTGGTCGGGCGGTATGACCCAATACATGAGTTGGATTGATGGCGAGCCTGTGCAAGATCCGAACGTGACCCAGGAATGGGAAAAATTTATGGCGAAATCGGCGAGTTTTTATCGCAGTGAAAAAGCCCAGCAGGAATATCACAACACCATTAAAAAAATTATCACCCGCGTGAACAGTATTAATGGCAAGCCCTATGCGGATGACGCCACTATTATGTCCTGGCAGTTGGCGAATGAACCTCGCCCGGGCAATTCACAAACAACCGCAGAAGAAAAAAAGATTTACGTTGATTGGGTTCACGCCACTGCTGCGTACATTAAAAGCCTGGATGCCCATCATCTGGTAAGCAGTGGTAGTGAAGGTGAAATGGGATCGGTGAATGACATGCAAGTATTTATCGATGCTCATGCATCCCCCGATATAGATTACCTCACTTACCATATGTGGATTCGCAACTGGAGTTGGTTTGATAAAACCAAACCCGCCGAAACCTGGCCTTCAGCCTGGGAAAAAGCCCGGCAATACATGTTGGCGCATATCGATGTTGCCAAGCAATTAAATAAACCGCTGGTACTGGAAGAGTTTGGTTTGGATCGCGACATGGGTTCTTATGCAATAGATTCCACCACTGAATATCGAGATCGCTATTTTCGCGGCGTATTTGAATTGCTGCTAACCAGCATAAAGCAGGATGAACCTAGTGCTGGTTATAACATCTGGGCCTGGAATGGTTATGGTCGCACCACACGCGCCAATTATTGGTGGCAAGAGGGCGATGATTTTATGGGCGATCCACCGCAAGAAGAGCAGGGTATGTACGGTGTGTTCGATACCGATGTATCGACGATTGCGATTATCAGAGAATTTAATGCGCGCTTTCAATCGCACTGACAAGCGCTAACAAATGCAAAGCCTGGTTAAAAAACTGCAATACAGATTGCAGTTTTTTTTAGCGCCGGATTAAATTGTCGGATTATTAATACAATAAATTATTCGACGATTTTCCCTCCACAAAAAAGGTCAACACTATGATAAAAAAACTACTGATTAATGCTGCATTGCTCGGAGTGACACTGGCTGCCAGCATGGGTGCCAGCGCGCAAAAATTTGAGCAACTCGCCAACACCCCGCAGCTGGGTTGGAACAGTTGGAATACCTTTGGCTGCAATGTGAATGAAAAAATGATTCGCGAAATGGCTGATGCCATGGTGTCATCCGGCATGAAAGCGGCTGGTTATGAATATATTAATATCGACGACTGCTGGCACGGCGAGCGCGATAAAAATGGATTTATCCAGGTGGATAAAAAACATTTTCCCTCGGGTATGAAAGCCCTTGCGGATTATGTGCACAGCAAGGGTTTAAAAATTGGTATTTATTCGGACGCTGGCAACACCACCTGCGCCGGTCGTCCGGGCAGTCGTGGCCACGAATATCAGGATGCCATCACCTATGCGAGCTGGGGCATTGATTACGTGAAATACGATTGGTGCGACACCAAAGACATCAACCCAAAATCTGCCTATGCCACCATGCGCGACGCTATCCACAAAGCCGGTCGCCCTATGTTGTTCAGTATTTGTGAATGGGGCGATAACAAACCCTGGGAGTGGGCGCAGGATGTTGGTCATTCCTGGCGCACCACGGGCGACATTTATCCCTGCTGGAATTGCGAGCACAACCACGGTTCCTGGTCATCCTGGGGCGTCTTGCCAATCCTCGACAAACAAGCGGGTTTGCGTAAATACGCCGGCCCCGGCCATTGGAATGATATGGATATGATGGAGGTGGGCAACGGCATGAGCGAAGACGAAGATCGCGCGCATTTTTCCCTCTGGGCCATCATGGCATCACCGCTGATTGCTGGTAATGATTTGCGCAACATGAGCGAGGTCACCAAAAAAATCCTTACCAACAAAGATATGCTCGCGATCAATCAGGACAAGCTGGGCATTCAAGCAATGAAATGGATTGATGAAGGCGACATTGAAATTTATGTCAAACCTTTGGAAAAAGGTGATTACGCAGTGCTGTTTTTAAATCGCGCGGACACCACTGTGAATTACAGCCTGGATTGGGGCTTCCACTACATGAAAGATGATATTAGCAAACACGAAATTTTCTTTGATAAACAAAAATTCAACTGGCGCGATATCTGGAATGGCGGTGACGGCTCAACAGCGGAAAAATTAAATCTCACTATGGCCGCACACAGCGTAGTGGTGTTGCGTTTAACACCGCAGTAAAAATAATGTTCCTGAAACCAGAGCCTGCTGGAAGAGGCTCTGGTATCATCCGAAAAGCTGTATTCATCAGGGATATGGCTTATCACCCTTAAAGTGACAATATAAAACTTATTTAAACGATCACTAACGGCAAGGAGCTAAAAATGAAAAAATCGACCATGGCATTAACCCTACTTTTGGCAGGCTGTTCTTCAACGCCAACGACACAAAAAATTCCGCATTATCACCCGACTCCTTCAATAATCCAGTCTTCTGAGAGCCCAATTTATTGGTTGAGTGATGTTGTGGTACCTCCTGATTATCCAAGGGCAGCGCTGATCAATGGTGTTGAAGGTTGCGCAAAAATTGGATTTACGATTGCTCCCGATGGGACAACCGCCGATCCATTTGTAATGCAATCTTTCCCTGAAGGGATATTCGATAAAGTCTCAATTGAAACTGCGCTGAAGTTGACCTTCAAACCATCTGACACCAATACAAATAGAGTTGCCGTCATCAGTTCCAATATCTTTACCTACGGCCAAAGCAACCGCTCTTTTGAATCACTGTCGGCAAAATGTAAATAACTACTATTTCTTAATGCAACAACAAAATACAAAGCCGGCAACCGCCGGTTTTGTTTATTTTGAATGGCGCAAAAACCTGTATATAGTGCTGCCTTGCCTTATCTGTAGGGAGAACTCAGGTGCAGTTGTTTGCGTACAACTTAATCGGAAAGCCCGATGAATGCTTAATTTGGGTTGGTGTGTTGGGTGTTTACCCGCCGCCTGACGTCTGTTTTGAAATTGCCGGTCAGCCAGTGGCCGCGCAATTATTAGCGCCGGGTTTTATGCCGCTGGGCGATGATGTGTGTGATGCGCGTGGCACGCCGATTAATTACAGTGGTATTTTTAAAGTGGATTGGCCCGCGACAAGCGAGCGTTTCACCATTAATCTGAGTGCCAATACGTGCAAGGCCAGCCTTACCAGTCGTCGGCCACCGCTGCAATTACCGCTTAAAAGCAGTGCCAGTTTTAACCTGCTGCTCTCCTCCTGCTATTACCAACCCAATGATAAAAGTCGCGCGCTGGCGGATATCATCAAACAAATCAAACCCGCACCGGATTTTACGGTGCTAGCTGGCGATCAGGTGTATCTGGATCTGCCCTCGCAGCAGGATTTGCCCAGCAATAAAACCGCGCTCGCCAAAACCCTGGGCAAAAAATATCAACTCAACTGGTTTTCCAATAATGCCCGGCAACCGGGACTGGCGAATATTTTGCGCCATGGCCCTGTGCTCTGTGTGCCCGATGACCATGAATTCTGGAATAACTTTCCGCTCTTTCAGGTGCAACTGGATAATACCCACTGCGAACAGGATCGGGTGAATTGGGCGGATATCGCCAATCGTTTATATGAGCGCTACCAGCGTTCGCCCGCGCAAGCTGCAGGTTTTTTTCGGCAGGATATTGCGCCCCTCAGCATGTTATTTCTGGATGGCCGCACCCAGCGCGATGCTGAAGGGCTGTGCATGTTTAATAGCGAAACCCACGCGGCGATTGAACAGTGGAAAACGGATTTACTCGCAGGTAAACAACAAGGTTTACCTGCAGTGGGTTTATTAAGTTCCGGCCAAGCGCTACTGGTTGAAACGCCCGGCCCTTGGGCGCGCAAAATGGCCGATATGGAAATGCCCAATTACGCTGATTTTGCATTGCTCACCCGCGCCCTCGCCGAATTATTCGCCGCTGAAATTCCGGTGCTCTATATCACCGGTGATGTGCATTGGGGGCGTATTGTGGAGGGCAAAAATACGCGCGGCAAAACCCTGTTTTATGAAGTGATTGCCTCGCCCTCGCGATTGATTGATACCAATTGTGTGGATGAATACAAAATTGCCCGCAATAACTGGCGCAGTTTATTTGGTCAGGGCGAGGATTTTCCCTGCCACCCCACAGCAGCAGAAGTAGATTGTTTGAAGTTTGCCAATTTGCGTTTGCAGATCAAACACCGCCAGCGCGGCGATCATGTGGCGCTACTGCGTTTTCACGCCACACCGGCAGGTATTGAGTTCAGCGTGGATTATGTGTGTACCGATGCAGATGAAAAATTACGCCGCGCTTACAGCAAAAGTTGCGGCCCGTTTAAATTAAACAGCTTATAAAAATTTGAACAAATTGAGGAAAGGATAATGATCAAACAAACACTGGCCACTCAAAACACGCTAACGGCTGATGTGCACCCACTACCGCGCCAACCGGGTGAAACGAATGAACAATGGCTGCCGCGCGCCCATCAGAATTTAGTACTGGGCGATGGCAGTCAGTGGAGCCTGGTGGTGCTTGCCGGCGGTAAGGATGTAGCCTCGTTTCGCCTGCGTGTGGCGCAATCCCATTTGCGCGGTGACATGTTGCCCTCCTACTGGTCAGATTGCGCGTTGCTGAATGTTAATCAGGGCGATTTTTCCAGCGCGAGTTTTTTTAATTTACCGCTGTTTCAGCCCGCCCATGCAAGCTATGCACCCACGCGCAACGGTTTGATTGAATTACCGCTTGCGCTATTGCCCAGCCAAAAGGATTTTCCCAATTTGGCGCTGCTTGCCATTCCGGTGCCTCAGGAAAAAATTCTTGCATCGCTAGCGGATTATCAAAAAGCGCGAGTCAGTTACGATGCAGTGGAAAATATTTTGCCCTGGCTCGCTTTTGTCTGGGGTGCAGGCAATGCTGCCAATCCCCTGATGCAAAATATCGGCTTTCCGTCGGCGATGATGTTAAACCAGATCTTCAGCGCTAATGGATTTGATTTGGCACCCGGCGTAAATGCCAATTTATCTGCACCGGAAACCTTTTGGAGTGGCGTTAAACACTGGCAGGAGTTTTACAGTAATACCCAGGAGAATGGCCTGCTACCCAAGGCGAGGTTTGTGATCGACCATATGTATGATATTGATGAGAATTGATTTTTACTGAAAGAGAAATTCCAATTTAACATCAATGCAATAAAAAAGCGGAGCTGAATTACAGGCTCCGCTTTTTTTGTAGTTGATACTTGCCAGATTTTATTCCGCCTCCACCAACACCAACTCAATGCGATTATTTTTTTGCGCGATGGCATTCCACTCGCCGGCAAAAAAGGTGGGCAGGCGTTCGGGGTAGGGTTCTGTGCCTTCCATGGCGTGGATGTCTACACTCAAGGTGCTGTTAATGCTGCCGGTTAAATTGCGCAAAATCATTTCGGTTTCGCGGGCGTAGTCGGCGCGCAGGCGATCCATGCCGTATAGCTCGCTGGAGAGCATGCAGTTGCTCAGGCTGGTTTCATCGGCGGCGAGTTGATCCATACCGTTTTTGTCCTTGCCGATACAAAAATCGCCAACATAAATAGTAATCACCGCCATGCCTTTAAAACCGCGACTGGCAAGGCGATGGAGTAACTCATGCAAACGTAAAACGGTGCCGGTATCTATGGTGTATTGGCGAAAGGCGAGTGCACCCTGCTGATTGAATGTCCAAGCCAGATCTTCCAGGTAATTATCGGATGCCGCAGCGGCGGATGCCGGCCCAGTGGTGAGCTGCGGTTCGGGGGATGTTTGTTGCGCTGCGCTTTCTATTGGTGGTTGCGCTGCGCTATCCGCTGGTAATTGGGGCGAGAGTAGCGGTGTTGATGGCGATGGCATTTGCAACAAGCTCTGCAATTGCTCGCTGAGTATTTGCTGTTGCTGTTGTTGTTCCCCGAGTTGATTTTTAATTTGAAGTAAAAAATACAAACTCAGCGCAACACCAATCACTAAAACAAAACCCAACACCCAGCGATTGCCGCTGGTCGTCTCAACTGGTGCTGCCGGTTCTGCAGCGGCTGGTGGTGTTTGTTGTTGCAAAATATCGCTAAATTCCTGCCGCAAATTTTGCCGCAAGCCCTGCAGCTCGCGCGATACCCGCGAGGTAATAAAGCGACGGTTATCTTCCAAACTGTGCTCCATGTGGCTGAGGCGCAATTCAATGTTGCGCGCTTGCTCCATAGCGGCCTGATTGGGAGCGCGCCGCTCCAGTTGCGAGTTGGCGCTAGCGGTAACTTTATTTGCGGCAGCAATTAATTCCGGGCTTTCCACGCTGTTGTGTGGGTGATTGTCGGGCGCGGCAGATTTGGGTAGCGGATAAATATGGATGGTTTCCATCACCCGCGATAAATCGGTCGCGTTAATTTTGTCTTTGCTGACTACATCAAGCGCACCCAGTGCGCGCGCCTGGCCGGTGTAGACATCGCCGCTTTTGGAGGTGTACATAATCACCGGAATCATCGCCGTTTCAGGGTGGGATTTAATAATTTGCAGCGCGCGAAATCCGTCCATACCCGGCATCAGGTGATCCATAAAAATCACGTCGGGTGAGTGATGGGCAAGGTAGCGCAGCGCGGCTTCACCGGAGTCGACAATATCTATATCGAGCGGGTAGGCGCGCAGCATTTTTTTGAGGCGGTATTGGGCGGTGGTGGAGTCATCCACAATCAGTGCACGTTTACTGGCCATGACAAAATATCCCTCTGCGGTGTCGCTGGAATTTTCGATGTTTATGGTTATTAGTGTTGCGGTTTTATGCAGGCGTTTGCAGCAGGCGGGAGCCTAACAGAAAATGGCCGCACTGGGCGGCCAAGTTAATCACAGCTTGGATTGGTTTTGATGTATAGGTCAATGAATCCTTGATCGGCCGCTTGCTCAATCAGTGCAGGAAGATGAACGCGGCGAGGGCGGTCAGCCAACCGCTAATCGCCAGCACCTTCCACACGCGCTCCGGGTGGGTTTCCAGCAGCGGCTGGGAGCGTGGCACCAGCCAGTCGGGGTTGGGGCGTTTTAAATCTTGCAGCCACTCTGACAGGGCTTGATAGCGGTGGTTAGGGTTGATGCTGAGTGCTTTTTCCAGTGCGCGATCCAACCAGTAGGGCACTAGCGGATTAAATTTCATCGCCGAAATATATTTCAGTTTCTGAAGACTTTTTAAGTCCATCGCCTTGCTGTAGCCACTGCCGTAAGGTTGTTTGCCGGTGAGCATTTCATAGAGCAGTACCGCGAGCGAAAACTGGTCCGAGGCTTCGCTGGTGCTGCCGCCGTAACGGTATTCCGGCGCAGAGTAATCCAGCGTACCCAGCACCAGATCGCGTTCAATGGGCGCGCCCGCTTCCTGCACGCCGGCTACCCAGCAAGAACCAAAATCCACAATCACCGGGCCTTTGCCACTAATCACTATGTTGTCCGGTTTTAGATCCTGGTGCAGTGTCTCTTTGCGATGAAAAGCGCGAATGCCGCGAATTAAACCTTCGGTAAGTTCCACAGCATCGAGAATAGATAAAACCCCGCGCTCTTTTAATAGCTGGGTGAGTGTGGGGCCGGGAATATATTCAGTGAGGTAGTACAAACAGGAGCGCGCTTCCGGTGCAGGCATAACGCGCACTACGCCAGTGCTTTGGATGCGCGCGCCGATCCAGGCTTCCATCACAAAACGTTCGATGTAGGCTTTATCGTCCTGATAAATAACCGATGGTGTTTTCATCACCAGCAAGTGTTTTTTTTCATCCTCTACCAAATACACCTGGCTGCGCGTCGATTCGTGCAGGATTTTTTTAATGGTCAAACCATCAATACTTTGGCCCGGTGAAAACACTGGCGGAAATGGCAGGCGCGATAGCACCTGCACCGCATCGTTTTGCCCGGCGGTGCCCAAATTTTCAATGCGCAGTGCCTGAATGCTCAGGTTGTCTTCACTCTTGTGCTGCAATGCCAGTGGCAGTGCCTGATTAACCAGTGCATCCAAGTTGTGTTGTTCGGCCACTATCAGCGCTTTGAATTCGGCGGGCGGAATATGCTCGTGAATACCATCGCTGGACAAAATAAAAATATCGCCGCGCTGCAATTCCAAACTGTGCATGTCCACTTCCAAATAAGGATCGGCACCCATGGCGCGGCTTAAATGGGTAGTGTGTTTGTCGATGCGCTGGGTGTGGTCGCGGGTGAGTAATTCCAGATTGTGTTCGCGCAGGCGGTAGACGCGGGTATCACCCACGTGAAAAATAAAACCGCTGTCGCCTTTTAAAATCAGCGCCGAAAAGGTGGTGAGGTAGCCCTCGCCGTAAATGGAATTTTGGCTGCGCCCCCACAGGCTGGAGTTCAAACTCTGGATCACGCGCATCGCCGATTGCTGGGTGCGCCAGGTATCGGGAGTGGCGTAATAATCGCTGAGGAAACCGGCAATCGCGGTCTGGCTGGCTTCACGTGCAGCCGTGCTGCTGCTCACGCCATCGGCAATAGCAATGGCGATGCCTTTGGTGGTGAGTAAATTTCCTTCGGGAATACGCGCGCCGACCGTGTCCTGGTTTTCGGCTTTGCGCCCGGCTTCGCTTTTTTGTGCGAAGGAAATTTGCAGCACTGATTGCAGGTGATCCATTAAACCATTAACTCACTTCAATTTTATGCAGTGAACCATCTTCATTCACTTCAACCGTATGCCCCTTGGGTTCTTTCAGGAATTGCACAAACACCAGGCCAATGGCAGCGGCGCCGGCGAGCATCCAGAAAAACGTTTGTGTATCAATAAAGGTATTCATGGTCAAAAAGAAGAGTGCACCTACGTTACCGTAAGCACCGGCAAGGCCCGCAATTTGGCCCGTCATTCGGCGTTTGATTAAGGGTACAACTGCAAACACAGCGCCGCAGCCCGCTTGCACAAACAGCGAGCAAATAAACACTGCGGTAAATGCCAGGTAGAGTGGCCAGATGGCGTTAATTTGCGACAGCAGCAAATAACCAACACTCACACCGGCGAGAATAATACTCATGCTAAAACGGCGCCCGAATTTATCGCTCACCCAACCGCCGCCGGGGCGCGCCACCAAATTCATAAACGCGAAAGAGCCGCCGAGCATAGCGGCCTGGGTTACGCTCAGGCCTTCAAAGGTGGTCATAAAAAACGCCGGCAACACCGACACCACCGCAATTTCCGAACCGAAGGTAGCAAGGTAGGCCCAGCTTAAAATCGCCACTTGTTTGAATTCGTATTTATCGTGCTCAGCTACGCTGCCTTTTTTCAGCATGTCTTTATTTACGCGGTAAATTTGCGAAAACTGGAACACAAACAAACCCATCAATACTGCATACAACACATAAGTGGTGGCGGTGCTTAACAGGCCCAGGTTAGTCGGTGACATTTTCCACGCGAGCACTGCGAGAATTAAATACATAGGTACGTTCATAATCACGTAGAAGAGGAAATCTTTGCGATTGCTCACTTCCAAGCCGCCAGATTTTTTGGGTTTGAAATAAGTAGAGCCTTTGGGCGTATTGCGCACGCTTGCATAAAAAGCCACACCGTAAATCATCGCGATAACAGCAGCGGTGCCCATCGCATAACGCCAGCCATCTTCGCCACCAAACACATGAATCGCCAAAAAGGGCAGGGTGAAACCGGCGGCCGCCGCACCAAAGTTACCCCAGCCGCCGTAAATGCCCTCGGCCAATCCAACCTGACGCGCAGGGAACCATTCGCTTACCAAGCGGATACCAATTACAAAACCCGCACCGACAAATCCGAGTAAAAAGCGGAAGAGTGCGAGCTGTTCAAAACTTTGTGCACAGGCAAACGCAATTAACAAGGCGCCGGAAAAAATCAGCAGCGCGGAGTAAATTGCACGCGGCCCAAATTTATCCACCAAGCTTCCCACCACAATGCGCGCGGGAATGGTCAGCGCAACGTTCAGCGTTAACAACGCGGCCCATTGTTGTGGCGTCATCGCAAAGGAAGCGGTGATCAGCGGTTTGAGTGGTGGCAAGCTAAACCACATCACAAAGGTGAGAAAAAACGCAAACCAGGTGAAGTGCAAGGTTGCGACAGATTTATTGGAAAAATCCAACAGGGGGAAACGATAAGTGCTCATGGAAGATCGCCCAGGCCGGTTAGGAAAATAAATATCGCAGCGATTTCCATTTTGGTGCGTTATGGTTTTTCGACGCGAGTTAAGCGGGCTTTTGCAACGGCTATGCCAATACGAAAATAGTGCGGCATTTCTGCTGCTTGCTGTTCCTGTGAGCGCTTCTGGTGCTTTTGCGTTAGGAATTTGTGCTCCAATAAAATGCCATCGTGGTGGCTTTTGGGAATTAATGGTGCATTTTAAATTGCACCTCAAGTGTGCAGCGCCACACAGTGGGCTTTTATTGCGCGCCTGCTTTGTGTTATCTATGCCCCACCACTACGGCGGCTCTGGCAGATATTTAAAAAATACAAAGAGGTCGCTATGAGATATTTGTTATTTACTTTCTTTTGTTCGCCGTTGCTTGCGCTGCAGGCGCTTTCACTGCTGGTGATATCCGCCCCTGTACTGGCACAAACGACCGATTATGTGGGCGATGGTATTTTCACCCAGGGGATAGAAGGCCCGGCGGTGGATGCCAAGGGCAATTTATATGCGGTTAATTTTGCGCGGGAAGGCACCATCGGGGTCGTTTATAAAACCCAAGGCGACACACAGGATAGTGCGCAATTATTTGTCACCTTGCCTGAAGGCAGTACCGGTAATGGCATACGTTTTGATCGCGCCGGATTTATGTATGTGGCGGATTACACCGGCCACAATATTTTAAAAATCGACCCGCGCACCAAAGCGATTTCTGTTCACGCCCACAGCGCGCAAATGAACCAGCCCAACGATATTGCCATCGCCAAATCCGGGGTGATTTACGCGAGCGACCCCAAGTGGGCGGACAATACTGGCAACCTGTGGATGATCGCCCGCGACGGCACATTCACCCTGCTCGAAGCGAATATGGGCACCACCAACGGCGTTGAAGTGAGCACCGATGAAAAACATTTGTACGTGAATGAAAGTGTGCAGCGCAAAGTATGGAAGTACGACATAGATAAAAACACCGGCAAGGTAAAAAACAAACGTCTGTTGATTGAGTTTCCCGATCACGGGCTGGATGGCATGCGCTGCGATGTGCGCGGCAATTTGTATATCGCCCGTTACGGCGCCGGTGAGGTCACCGTAGTCTCACCGCAGGGCACAGTGCTACAGCGTATAAAACTCAAGGGCGAAAAACCCACCAATGTCGCTTTTGGCGGTGCCGATGGCAAAACCGTGTATGTGACCCTGCAGGAGCGCGGCGCGATAGAAACCTTCCGCAGCGAACATGCCGGGCGCGAGTGGTTGCTCTTGCGCTAACTGGCTGAATGGTTCGGGTTTCTGTTCTTATGGGGTATGGACTGGTTAGGGAGGGTGAAAATCGAACCAGGTTCGTTTGTAAGAAATTTTCAGGTGAAAAGGTTTTTTTGTAAATAACTTTCTTAACATGGAGCATTTTTGCTGGTAGCCTAGTAAAAATGCTCACTTTTTCTGCTGGTGGCGTGAAAAGAACATGTATAAAGAAAATAATTTACAGTCAAACCTGAAAATTAGACCGCTTAGCCCTGTGGGCAAGGGTTTAGGTATTGCGGCTGGGGGTTCGCTGACACAGCCTTTGGTGGGCGAGATTGCCGCGCAGGGTTGGAACCTGCTGCGCGAGGATGTGAGCCTGCCAGGGGCTGTGCTCAGCGAGTCTCGCCTGCAGCATAACCTGCAGTGGATGAAAGACTTTATCGCCAGCTACGGGTTGAAACTCGCGCCCCACGGCAAAACCACCATGAGCCCCGCGCTGTTCCAGCGCCAGTTGGATAATGGCGCCTGGGGTATCACCCTCGCCACCGCGCCCCAAGTTCAGGCGGCTTACCACTTCGGTGTACGCCGGGTCATTCTGGCGAATCAATTGGTGGGCCGCGCCAACATGGCGATTATCAGCCGCCTGCTGCAAGACCCGGATTTTGAGTGTTATGTCATTGTGGACTCAGCTGCCAATGTTGAGCAGTTGGGGCAGTTTTTCCGTGAATCAGGCCAGTGTTTACCCCTGTTATTAGAGTTGGGGGTGGATGGCGGTCGCACTGGTGTGCGCGACGCCGCAACCCGCGCCGCCGTACTGGAGGCTATCAATCGTTTCCCGACTTCTCTCGCCCTGCGCGGTATAGAAGTCTATGAAGGGGTGCTTAAAACCGAGGCGGAGATCCGCGATTTCCTGCGCCTTGCGCTCCGTGAACTCATGGCATTGGAAGCCCATGGCCAGTTAGCGGCAGGGGCGGCAATACTGACTGGCGCTGGCTCCGCCTGGTTTGACCTGGTGGCGGAGGAATGGGCCGGTGCCTCGTTGGGCGATGCCCGCGTGCTGGATATCATCCTGCGCCCCGGTTGTTACCTCACCCATGATGTCGGCATTTACAAAGCCTCCGAAGCTCGTATCCAAGCTTGCAACCCCATCGCCCGGGCTATGCACAGCAGCTTGCTGCCCGCGCTACAACTCTGGGCTTATGTGCAATCCATTCCCGAGCCCGGTCTGGTGATTCTCGGGCTGGGTAAACGCGATGCTGCCTTTGATGCCGGTCTGCCCATTCCCGCTTTGCACTTTCGTCCTCACAACAAAGGTCGCCCCGGTGATGAAAAACCCGCGCCTGCTCCAGCGGACTGGCAGCTGACCAAAATGATGGATCAACACGCCTTTATGCAGGTGCCTGCCGGTGCTGATTTGCAGGTGGGCGATATGCTCGCGCTGGATATTTCCCACCCCTGCCTGACCTTTGATAAGTGGCGCCAGCTATTGGTGGTTGACGATAACTACACGGTGATCGATGCCGTGGAAACGTTTTTTTAAGGCGCGCAGCGATGGATTTTTTTTCTAATGCATTAACCTCAGGCCAGTGGCTGTTGGTGTACGCGGCGCTCAGCATTATCGCGCTGATTTTATTAATCGCCCGCTATCGTTTGAATCCGTTTATTACGCTTACCCTCGTTTCCCTCGGTCTGGGTTTAATGGCCGGTATTCCCGCCAAAGATGTGGTGTTTGTGTATGAAGCCGGTGTGGGTAAAACCCTGGGGCACATCGCACTCGTTGTGGCGCTGGGCACCATGCTCGGAAAAATGATGGCGGAATCCGGCGGCGCGGAACAAATCGCGCGCACCATGATTCGCTGGTTCGGTGAAAAAAATGTGCACTGGGCGATGGTGTTTATCGCTTTCCTCGTGGGCTTCCCGATTTTTTTCGAAGTCGGTTTTGTATTGTTAATTCCCATCGCCTTTAACGTGGCGCGCCGCACCGGCACTTCCATGTTGTTGGTGGGTTTACCCATGGTGGCGGGTTTATCGGTAGTGCATGGTTTAGTGCCGCCGCATCCGGCCGCGATGATTGCGGTTGGCGAATACCAAGCCAACGTTGGCCGCACCATTTTTTATGCGCTTATTGTTGGCATTCCCACGGCGATTATAGCGGGGCCAATTTTTGCCAAATGGATTGCGCCTAAAATCCAGTTGCCTGCGCACAACCCGCTGGAAGAGCAATTTATTCACGCCGATAGCGAGCGCCAGTTGCCCGGTTTTGGTATTACGCTCGCGACTATTTTATTGCCTGTGGTTTTGATGTTGCTTGGCGGCTGGGCCGATTTAATTGCTGAGCGCGGCACGGGTCTGAATGACTTTTTATTATTTATCGGCAATTCCGTTGTTGCGCTCTTGATTGCAACGCTCGTGAGTTTTTACACCCTCGGAATTGCGCGCGGTTTTAATCGCGATTCGATTTTAAAATTCAGCCACGATTGTTTGGCGCCCACCGCTGGCATCACCTTATTGGTCGGCGCCGGTGGTGGTTTAAACCGCATTTTAGTGGAAGCTGGCATTGCCAAAGAAATTGTTAATTTTTCTTCCGACATGGCATTAACGCCATTATTGATGGGCTGGTTTGTGGCGGCGTTAATGCGCATCGCTACTGGTTCAGCTACGGTTGCTATGAGCACGGCGGCCGGCATTGTCGCGCCCATTGCGATTGCGGCGGGTTATCCGCATCCCGAATTATTGGTGATCGCCACCGGCGCTGGCTCATTAATTTTGTCCCATGTAAATGATGGCGGTTTTTGGTTAATCAAAGAATATTTCAACATGACCGTCACCCAGACCTTAAAAACCTGGACGGTATTGGAAACTATTATTTCGTTTGTGGCCTTGGGTTTTGTGCTGCTGGTTGCGGCCTTTATGTAAACCCGCTGCAAGCGCTAACAGAAACAATCAAGTGAAAAATATGACTGCACTTTTCGATATTGTTTACCACATTCGTTCCAATCGCGACCGGCTGTCCGCTACTGAACAAAAAGTCGCGGACATTATTCTGGAGGATATTGCGTTTGCAGCTTCTGCCAGCATTGATCAACTCGCGGCAAAAACCAACGTGAGCATCGCCACTATTTCACGCTTTGCCAAATCGGTTGGGTGCGATGATATTCGCGATTTAAAATTGAAACTCGCACAAGCCAGTGCCGTGGGTACGCGCTTTTTGGCGGAGATTCCTGCACTGGAGGAAAGCGCTTTCTATTCACAAATTTGCAGCGAAGTAGAATCCACCCTGCGCGCGAATCTCGTGCGTTTTGTGGAGGCAGATTTTCGCAGTGCTGCACAATTACTGAATAATGCGCGACTGATTTATGTGGGCGGCATGGGCGGTGCATCCACCATGCTGGCAGATGAAGTGCAATTTCGTATTGCGCGTTTGGGCATCGCTGTTACTGCCTATCATGATCCGGTGTTGCTGCGCATGTTTGCCGCCACCCTCACCGAAAAGGATGTGCTGGTGCTGCTTTCTATTACCGGTGTTACGCCAGAAATGTTGGAAGTCGCGGATATTGCCCGCGAATACGGGGCGCAAGTCATTGTGCTCTCTGCACCAGAATCTCCGCTCGCGCAAAAAGCCAGTTTATTTATTCCCATCGTCACCGAAGAAACCGATTTTATTTACAAGCCCTCGGCCTCGCGCTACGGCATGTTATTGGCGATAGATCTACTCGCGACCGAACTTGCGCTCGCACGCAAAACCGAGAGCAAGGAATTATTGCGCCGGGTGAAGTTTGCGCTGGATGAATATCGCGGTGGCGATAATCGCTTGCCTCTGGGTGACTGAATTTTTCTTGTTGTTGAACATCTTTTTAATAGATCTGTTGGGAGCAGTGTGTTGGAAGCAGAGCGCGACATTGCATTGGATTGGGTAATAACAAATGCCCGGATTCTGGACGGTAGCGGTAAACCCGCTTACACCGCTGACCTGGGTATTGCTGATGGAAAAATCGCCGCACTGGGTGATTTAAGCGCGCAGGCCAATGCAGTTAATTGCTTTGATGCCCGGGGGCAAATACTGGCGCCAGGTTTTATTGATGTGCACACCCACGACGATATTCAAGTCATTCGCACACCTAATATGCTGCCCAAAATTTCCCAAGGCATTACCACTGTAATAGTGGGCAATTGCGGTATTAGTGCCAGCCCGGTCACCTTAAAAAATGGGCTGCCGGATCCAATGAACTTGCTCGGCACAACAGAAGATTTTTGTTTTCCTGATCTGGCAAGTTACAAACAAGCCGTGAATAAAATGGTGCCCGCTGTGAATGTGGCTGCGCTGATTGGTCACACGGCTTTGCGCAACAACCACATGGATAGTTTGGATCGCAGTGCCAGTGACTCTGAAATTACCGCCATGCGTGAGCAGTTGCGCGCAGCCTTAAATGAAGGTGCGCTGGGTTTATCCACCGGCCTTGCCTATGCCTCGGCAATTTCCTGCAGCACCGATGAAGTAAAACAATTGGCGCAGGAATTAGCGGCAGCGGGTGCCATTTACACCACCCATTTGCGCACCGAGTTTGATGAAATTATCGCGGCGTTAGATGAAGCCTTTGCCATAGGGCAGAGCGCCAAAGCCCCGGTGATTGTGTCGCATTTGAAATGCGCTGGTGCCGGCAACTGGGGGCGCAGTGGCGAAGTGCTGCAAAAAATTGAACAGTCAGCCGCAACACATCCCATTGGCTGTGACTGTTATCCCTACAGTGCCAGTTCATCCACTCTGGATTTACAACAGGTCACCAGCGATTTCGATATCGTCATTACCTGGAGCAAGCCGCACCCGGAACAGGGTGGCAAAAAACTCGCCGACATTGCGCGCGAATGGAATACCGATTTGCACAGCGCTGCCCAACAATTGCAACCCGCTGGCGCTGTGTATTACGGCATGAGCGAAGCGGATGTGCAAAACATACTCGCACACCCACTCACCATGATTGGTTCCGATGGGCTGCCCGTAGACCCGCTGCCGCACCCGCGTTTGTGGGGCGCCTTCCCGCGTGTGCTGGGGCATTACAGTCGCGACTTAAAATTATTTGAACTCGCTGAAGCGGTGCGCAAAATGACACGCTTATCAGCAGATCGCTTTGGATTGGATGATCGCGGTCGAATTGAAATTGGCGCAGCGGCGGATCTGGTTATCTTTGATCCCGCAACAATAAAAGATACAGCAACATTCGCACAGCCACAGCAATTAGCCGAAGGTATTCAGGCCGTATGGGTAAATGGTGTACTGACTTATCAAAACAAGAAAATTACCGGTAAACGCGCAGGAAAGTTTTTGGAAAAGCAGCGAGATTTACGGATCGGGTTTTATTGATGTGTGATTCCGGGGTGCTCCGATATTCCTTTCAGGACACGCCGTGAATACATCCATGTAGGCTTGTCGTCGACATCCATGTCTCCGACAGTCCTGAAAGAAATATCGAAGCAGCCTTGAAAGTTCAGATTACAAAAGGTGAAAAATGTCAGCAATTAAACGTTACGGTGTTGAAGGTGGTAAAGGAACCGGTGGGCAGCATTTGCCGTTTGCGCGTGCGGTAGAAGCCGATGGTTGGTTGTATGTGTCCGGTCAGGTGCCAATGGTGAATGGTGAAGTAATTGACGGCGGAATTATCGCCCAATCACACCAAGCCATTAAAAATGTGATCGCTATTTTGCAGGAGGCAGGCTACGGGCCGGAAGATGTGGTGCGCTGCGGTGTGTGGCTGGATGACCCGCGCGACTTTATGTCTTTTAATCGCGTATTTATGGAATATTTTGGCGCAAACCCGCCGGCGCGCGCCTGTGTGGTGTCCAGCATGGTGGTGGATTGTAAAGTGGAAGTGGATTGTGTGGCCTATAAAAAATCTAACGATTAATTTCAGTTGTTTAATAAACGTGGAATGAATTTTATGTTGCGTGTGTTGTTATTTTTATTGTGTAGTGGCTTGGCACTGGCTGCGGTCGCGCAGGAATCCGTGCTGCCGCTTATGCCCTATCCACAACAACTCACACATTACAGCGAAAAACCTGCACTGCTATTGGGAAAAAACTGGAATATTGCCATCAATGGTGAAAAATCCCGCGAGTTGGATACTGCATTGAAGCGCTTTGCAGATCGCGTTGCGCAGCAAACCGGCATTAGGATTCATTTAAAAAACACCCGTGAAGATAATGCACAGTTGGTGATTGCCGTTAAAGATTCAACATCCATGTCGCCTTTTATCAAAGACTGGGATGAATCCTATGAATTAAATGTCAACCGCCAGCAAATAACACTCAGCGCCAAGCAAACCCTCGGCGTTTTGCGCGGCCTGGAAACCTTGTTGCAGTTAATTGGGCTACAGGAGCAAAAAATCCAGCTGCCACAGATCGCGATAAACGATTTTCCCCGTTTTAAATGGCGCGGTTTGCTGTTGGATAGCTCGCGCCATTTTTTTTCAGTAGAAACCATTAAGCGCCAACTCGATGCAATGGCTGCCGCTAAATACAATATTTTTCACTGGCACTTGACTGATGACCAGGGCTGGCGTTTTGAATCCAAACGCTACCCCAAGTTGCAACAACTCGCTTCCGATGGTGAGTTTTATACCCAGGCGCAAATGCGCGATATTGTTGCCTACGCCCAGGCCCGCGGCATTCAGGTTTTACCGGAAATTGATGTGCCGGGGCACGCCAGTGCGATTGCGGTGGCCTACCCGGAATTAATGTCTGCCCCCGGCCCCTATGTCATGGAATATCGCTGGGGTGTACACAAGCCCACACTCAACCCTGCCAATGAAAAAGTCTATGAATTTGTGGATGCATTGGTTGCAGAAGCCAAAGCGATCTTTCCCTTTGAGTATTTGCATATTGGCGGCGACGAAGTAGATCCCGAACACTGGAATAACAATGCCGATATTCAAGTGTTTATGCGCGCTAACAAGATTAAGGACAGTGAAGCACTGCAGGCATATTTTAATCAGCGTGTGCAAAAAATATTGCAGAAGCATCAACGCCATATGATTGGCTGGGATGAAATTCTTCATCCTGAGTTGCCATCCAATATCGTCATCCAGTCATGGCGCGGACAAGACGGCGTCAATCAAGCGGCAGCTGCTGGTTTTCAAACGATTTTATCCACGGGTTATTATTTGGATCAGCCGCAAACAGCGGCGTATCACTATCGCAATGATCCACTGCCATCAGTGCCGGATGAAAATTCATTTAGCGGTTTGATCGAAAATAAAAAAGTGGCCGAAACAATCGCCAGTTGGTCATTTGAATTGCCGCGCAAACGCGGGATTCCGGTCACAGGTAGTTTTAGTTTGATTAATGGAAGTAAGGGTTTTATTGATTTTGCCGGTAAATCGCGCCGCGCGGTAACTGTTCAACAGTGGACAAAAAGTGCGGCGGTTTTTTCGCTGGATAGCTGGATGGGGCCGGTTGAATTTCGTGTGGAATTTATTGGCGATGAGGTGCAGGGCAGGGCGATAGTGGGCAATGCCCCCTACCGGTTGAGCGGTAAAAAAATTGCACCACAAGTGACGGCAAAAACTCAATTAATGATTCCTACAGGTGCACAGGCGCAGGCATTGGTTTTGGGGGGCGAAGCAGCATTATGGGCTGAAATAGTGGATGAGCAGTCAATTGATATACGTATTTGGCCGCGCGCCTTTGTGATTGCGGAACGCCTCTGGTCGGCGCAAGAATTGCAGGATGAAAACGCCATGTACTTGCGCAAAAATGCGGTGGCTAATTGGGCAGAGGTTTCCACCGGCTTATTGCATCGCGTGCAAAGCCAGCAGGCACTGGAAAAATTATTTGGTAAAGGGTCACTGACGGCTGTGTCAGCGTTTATTGAATTATTGCAGCCCGCTTATTACTACCATCGTCAGCATGAAAAATCGGCATATGAAACTTATTCCAAGGCTGATCCGCTCAATCGTTTGGCGGATGCTTTGCCTGCAGAGAACGAGCGCCTGCGACAATTTGAACGGCAATTGGAGCTCTGGTTACAAAACCCCGTGTTCACTGACAATTACCAATATTTGAATGCTGAGTTGCAGCGCTGGGTTAACTTGCATCAAGCGCTGATTCCCTATTTTAAAGAGCAGTTGTGGTTGGTGCCCCTGGCAGCGAAAAACAAAGAGTTGATTGTATTAACACAAGAACTTTTGCGTTTAGTGCATGAGCGGCAAAATATATCTGCTGTGCAAAAAGCACAATTGCAAAAGCGCCTGTTAGCTTACTCACAGATAGAACAGGAAATGATATTTGCGCTGGTATTTTCAGCACAAAAAATTCTGGATTCACTGTAATTTCCCTGCGCAAAAAGAATTGAGTGGGAAAATTTGTAAATTTGTTTGACAACGTTGTCCTTTCGCGCTTAAGTAGCCCTTGCCGGAGGCAACCAGATTGCGCAGGAATCAAAAAATAATTAACGGAGCGCAGCTTGTCACTGACGGCTGCACCAGGCGTTAGCCAGCTCCATGCGTTGCGGCTTAATTTGCCTATGGGTAAATCAAATGTTTGAGCTTGCACTGCCAGTCATTAAAGACCTGTCACTGCTAATGAGCGGTGCCCTGGTGTTGATACTGGTGGGTTTATTAATAATGCGCCCACAGAGTAGCGCGTTGCGCCTTGCCTATGGCGGCTGCCTGTTGCTGTTTTTTGCGCTGGGTGTAGTGCGCATGCTCGCCGCTTTATTGCACTGGGATATAGCCATGCATGCGGCGCTGTTGCTGGTGATTAATAACCTGTTGTTTATGTTTGCCTTTGTCTGTTTTTGGTTTGGCCCGCGCTTTTTTACCAAGGTGCAAGCGGTTCAAAAAAATGCTGCAGTATCAAGTGGCGTTGCCACCAAAAACAGCGCCTTGTTTTCTGCGGTTGATGCAGCGCCGCAACCGGTTATGGATCAAACCCACAACCCTAACCCGGCAATGGAAAGCGAGCAGGCACACGCCGATGTGCAGCCCCAGCTGGCAGCAAAACTAACCGAATTTATGCGCACCCATAAACCCTATTTGGAACCGCATATCACCGTAGAGCGGTTGGCGATTAAATTAAATGTATCGCCAAAGCTATTGTCGGCAACGATTAATAGTGAATTGCAGATGAATTTTTTTGAATTGATTAGCAACTACCGGGTAGTGGAGGCAAAGCAGCGTCTGGCGGATGCCAGCCTGCAGGAAAAACCCATTTGCGAAATTATGAAAAGCTGTGGTTTTAACAGTAAATCGGTTTTCAATCAGGCCTTTAAAAAATCCGTTGGCGTCACGCCCAGTATATACAGGATGCAGTGTGCACAAGTGAATTGCCACCCACCTGTGGAGCGCCTGGAGCAACGGAATTATTAGTGAGGGCAACACCCTTTAATGGGTTGCATCAAGTAACTTTTTTTGAATTTGTTAGCGTTCGACTTTTGGTAAAAACGGTACGACTTTGGTTTTGCTGTGGCACTTGAAAAAACAGAATGCTAGCGTCGGAATTTGCGCTTTAACAACAAAATACAGGCATTTTTGTTTGCCATTTACGGTTTCTTGTAAAGGGTTTGGACAGAAAAAGTGCCGCAGGTGCAAATGGGGAAAGGCGTCGGTTTTATAAAGTGTTAGCCCTTTATAAATGCCGGTTTTTGACGAAAAAAATGAGAAGGGGTTACTTATGTTTAACAGCAAAAAAGGTGCGGCAGTAATGTCAGGCACTCACTTTAAACGCTCACTGCTTGCAGCATCGATCATGGCGCTCAGTGTGCCATCGTTTGCGCAAACCAATAATGCTGCCACGGCTGAAGTAGAAGAGGTTGTGGTAACAGGCATGCGCAACAGTATAAATACCGCGCAGGAATTAAAACGTAATTCCGATACGGTAGTGGATGTGATTACCGCTACTGATATTGGCGCACTACCAGACAAGTCTGTCACCGAAGCGCTGCAGCGTGTACCCGGTGTTACTATCGAACGTTTTGCATCTTCTGATGACCCAAAACACTATGCCGATGAAGGAACCGGAGTATTGGTGCGCGGTTTGGATCGCGTGCGCTCTGAAGTGAATGGTCGCGATGCCTTCAGTGCAAACCCCTGGGGCGGATTAAACTATGAGGATTTCCCGGCGGAATTATTGGGTGCGGTTGAGGTTGTAAAAAACCAAACTGCCGACCGTATCTCCGGCGGTATTGCCGGTACCGTTAACCTGATTACGCGCAAACCGTTTGATTCCGATGAGCGTTTGTTGTCAGTGAACGCCAAAGCCAACTACGGCGATTATCGTGAAGAACTCACTCCTTCGTTCTCTGCTTTATTTGCGGATAACTGGGAAACCAGTGCCGGTAAATTCGGATTTTTATTAGCGGGTTCCCACTCCGAATACCAAACGCGCGGCGATGGTGTTGGTTTGGGTAACTTCCACAGTCGCGGTGTGATAGACACCTTTTCCTACGATGAGTGGGGCACACCCACCCCCGGTGTAGTCGCTGGTCAATATTCACAGCCTTGTATTCCCGGTGATCCAGGCTGGCGCGCCTGTAGTGCCGCGCAATTGCAAAACGGTGCAAAACAATATTCACCGGATGATGCTGCCGCTTACGTTCCCCCTTATGAAGGCGAGGCATTGGAAGGGCAGCCCGAAGGTGTAACCTGGTATGCGCCAGCCAACTATCATGTGAGCATGGCGGAAAATGATCGCAAGCGTACTGGTTTTACAACATCGGCGCAGTGGCAAAATGCCGATGAAACTATTACCGCCACACTCGAACATATTAATTCCAAAGCTTCATTGGATTGGCGCGAGCGTGTGATCGCCTCCGGTGATCGCGGCTTCCTGCCTTACGTGCCCAACACTATCCAATGGTTTGATGAGGCGGAAGATGGTCATCCACTCACTGTAGACAAAAATGGTTTCCTCACCTCGGGTGTGGGTCGCGCTAATCACCCGGAAATGCCATTACAATTCCGCTCGCGTTACAACTACAACGAAAATACTGTTGAAGATACCTCCTTCAGTCTCACACTTAAACCGACTGAGCGTTTAACCGCGAGTTTTGATTTTCAGCATGTGGATTCCGAACAAGTTGTTCACAACTACGGGTTGACCTCGCGCATTAACGGCAACCAAACTGCCGTTAACGCGCCTTTTTTCATGGATTTGCGCGGTTCAAACCCCACCATTGAATTCCTGAATGAAAATGTGTCTTTCCCAGCAGATGTTGCAGAAAACACCAATCCGATTTTGCGTTTGGCGAGTGGTATGCAACAGGAAGTTCATGCGACGGCAAAATCCGACAGCGTTAAATTAAATCTGCAATACGATTTGGATGGTGTGATCACCGCAGTAAAAACCGGTCTTTATTATTCCGATAAAGATTTGAATATGGGTGACACCGAATACGAAGGTTGGCAGGCATTGGGAACGCCCTGGAATGCGCAGGCGTCTTACAATGCATCACCCCAAGCGGCACCGCAATTATTTGAACGTGTGAGTTTTGCCGATCAATACAATGGCAAAGTAGTGAAGGGTGAATACAACAGTTTCCTCTTCCCCAAAATGGAATTGGTTGAAAATTATATCCAGACCCTGCGCGATGGTTGCGGCAGCTGGAGTGCCGCGGGTAATGCTATGGGGCCAACCAAAGCCGGCGTTGCCAACTGCGCGGTTCCCTATGAGGATTTGGCGGATCGTGTATACAGCCATTTTGCGCCACGTCACCTGAGTTCAACTAATGAAGAGCGCACCGAGTTTTATGTGCGTGCTGATTTTGAATTTGATGAATTGGCGGTGCCGGTAAAAGGTAATGTGGGTTTGCGCCATGTGACCTATCAATTGGAATCTACCGGTGGAATGACCTTGCCTGCCGCATCGCGTCGTGGCACTAACCCCACGCAATCGCTCTATCAGGTAATGCAGCAAAAATACCCAAGTATTTTTGCGCTGGCGTCAGGCGATGCAATTTCCAGCACAGTCAAAGGCACAGATTACGACACGGTATTGCCGAGTTTGAATATGACCTTCGGTGTGGCTGATGATGTGGTAGTGCGCTTTGGTGCCTCAAAAGGTTTGTATTACCCAACGCTGTTGGATGCACGCAACAGTATGGTGGTGAGCCTGGATTACACCGAAGTGTTGCAAAACCCCAATGCCGGTAAAGATGATGATCCAACCAGTGCCAATTACAATCCAGTGGTGGATTTAACCAACATCGAAGTCAGTGCGAACGCGCGCAACGCATACCTTGAGCCAGAAGAGTCAGTGAATTTTGATTTGACTACCGAGTGGTATTTTGCCGAAGCGGGTTCATTGGCTGTCGGGCTGTTCCATAAGGATCTGGACAACATTATTCGCAATAAACAATTTGATCTGGAGATTGATTACGCCGGTAATTCTTACCCGGTTTCTGCCTACGGCCCTGACAATACCGGTTCAGGAACCATTCGCGGTGTCGAATTCTCCTACTCACAGTTCTACGATATGTTGCCCGGTGCCTGGAGCGGTTTGGGTTTGCAATTGAATTTCACCTACATCGACCAAAATGGTTTGGAAGATCCTAATGAAAATCCATCCGAGCCGATTCGCTACAACGGTGCCGGTGTACCTATTACCGATAATCGCAATAGCTTCCGCACCTTTACCGGCTTGCCGCTGCAAGGTTATTCCGATGAAAACCTGAACATTGTGGGCATGTATGAATACAACGATATTTCTTTCCGCCTGGCCTACACCTGGCGCTCGGAATATCTGCTCACTATGCGCGAGTCTGAAGAGTTTGTACCGGCTTACGCCAAAGCTCAGGGCATGGTTGATGCAAGTTTGTATTACACCATCAATGACACTTGGAAAATTGGTCTCGAAGGCAGCAATTTGTTGAATGCCGAAACCAAAACCCAGTATCAATTGAATCAGGCCGGCGATAAAACCGATGCATTGAGTTTTACTACGGATCGTCGCTATGCCTTGAGTGTGCGCGCAACTTTCTAATGGAGAGATTTTTGTTGGCCAGTTGTTGTCAACATAACTGAGTAGTAAAAAGCGCGCTGCAATTTTGCGGCGCGCTTTTGTGTTTTGGTGCTACAGGGTTTTATGTATTTAAGTGTTTTATTTTTTTAAGGGTTTCATGTAAGTGTTTTAGCTATATCAGTGTTGGATAGGCGGTTGTTTTATACATTTCATTATCAATGAGACAGATGTAGCCCATGCAAAATAATTTGCAGTCAATATGTATTGTCGGTGGCGGTACTGCCGGTTGGATGGCAGCGACCTTGTTGTCATCGTCATTGCAAGGCAGTGGTATCAAAATAAGGCTGATTGAATCGCCTGATATAGCCACCATTGGTGTCGGCGAATCCACTGTGCCATCGATGATGGAATTTTTGCGCATCTGTCAGATTGACCTTAAAGCGTTTATGCAGGCAACTGCCGCCAGTTTTAAACTGGGTATTCGCTTTGCCGACTGGACGCAGCCTGGCGATGCGTTTTTTCACCCTTTTGGTGCCGTGGGGCAGGATCTACAGGGGTTTGATTTTTATCAGATCTGGCTGAAAACTCTAGCGGCAGGCAATGCCACCCGCTGGTTGGATCATTCCCCCGGTGCGGTGATGGCGGAACAAAATCGTTTTATGTTGCGCTCGCCCCAAGCCCAACACTGGGTGCTGCAAAATTACAGTTACGCATTGCATTTGGATGCGGTGTTAGCGGCGCGTTATTTGCGCGATATTGCAATCGCCCGCGGTGTTGAACGTATTGAAGCAACTGTCGGGAAGGTGCTGCTTGATGAGCGTCAATTTATTAAATCCCTGCTGTTAACCAATGACAATTCTGTCAGCAGTGATTTTTTTATCGATTGCACCGGATTCCAGGCGCTGTTAATAAATGGTGCGCTGGCAATAGGTTACGAAAATTGGAGCCATTATTTGCCTTGTGATCGCGCCGTAGCAGTGCAAACTGAAAATACATCGGCTCCAGTGCCCTATACCCTGGCCACTGCGCGTGCTGCCGGATGGACCTGGAAAATTCCACTGCAACATCGCACTGGCAATGGTTATGTGTTTGCCAGTCGTTATTGTTCTGATGATGAGGCTGTAAATACCTTGCATAAAGCAGTGCAAGGAAAGTTATTAAACGAACCGAGAATTATCCCTTTTGTTACCGGCAGGCGCCAAAAAATTTGGCACAACAATTGTTTAACCTTGGGGTTGGCTGCGGGCTTTTTGGAACCACTGGAATCCACTGCGATTCATTTGGTATACAAAACCCTGATCCGGTTTATCAGCGATTTTCCTGATCGCACTTTTGATGCAATTTGCGAAGCCTCGTTTAATGAAAAAATAAATAGTGATTACGCCGAGATCCGTGATTTTATTATTTTGCATTACTGTACCAGTGGGCGTAGCGATACGGATTTCTGGCGTTGGTGTAAGTCTATGCCTCTGCCGGATTCCCTGCGCGAAACCCTGCAGCGCTTTCACGCGCGCGGTCAAATCAACCATAGTGCGGAGCAGTTTTTTAGCAAGGACAGTTGGTTTTCTATATTGGAAGGCATGCACCAGCGGCCACAAAAATGCCATCCACTTATACATGCCTTTGATTCCACCCAGTTGTCTGCCTCATTGCGCGAAAGCGCTGAAAATATTTTCGCGACTGTGATGCAAATGCCAATACATGCGCAATACCTGACAAAACATTGCGCCGCTAATCTGCCTGACTTGCTGACAGGAAAGTATAAATGACTGCTTATAAAACGATTGGTGAATTTCACGGCCTTGAAGCCGGGCGGTTTTTCGCGGAATTTGCGTGTGTATCGCAGCCAATTGTTATTCGCGGTTTTGCACAGCAGTGGCCCTTGGTGGCGGCAGCAAAAACATCGCCCGAACAGTTTGTGAATTATTTACTGCGGTTTTATCAGGGCAAAAAAGCGCGTATTTTTGTCGCGCCACCTGCGGCTAATAAACGGTTTTATTACAACGAGGATATGACCGGCGTAAATTACCTGAGTGGCGAGGAACGGCTGGATTTGTTTTTGGGGCGCTTATTGGAATTAATGCCCAGGGCAGAATATCCCGCGATTTCTTTGCAGAATTCGTTGATTGAAGAATTGCTGCCCGGTTTGGTGAGCGAGAATGCAAGCGCTTATTTTCCCGATGTGTTGCCGCGTTTGTGGATAGGTAATGAGGGAATTGTAAGCGCCCATTACGACGGTGCGGATAATATTGCCTGTGTGGTTGCAGGGCGCCGCCGGTTTATTCTTTTTCCACCGGAACAAACGGCCAACCTTTATCCCGGGCCGCTCAATTTTACGCCCGCCGGTGCGCCGACCAGTATGGTTGACCTGAATTCACCTGATTTTAATCGCTACCCTGATTTTGTCGTCGCGCTGGAAAATGCTTACATGGCGGAACTGGAACCGGGCGATGCGATTTTTATTCCCATGCTCTGGTGGCATCACGTGGAGTCCCTGGAAAAAGTAAATGGGTTAATGAATTACTGGTGGAATGGATCTTCATCCAGGGATGCTGCATCCCCAAGCCCTATAGACAGTTTAAACCTGGCGCTACTTGCCATGCGCGATTTGACTCCGGAACAGCGCAAGGCCTGGCGCCACATGTTTGATCATTATCTATTTAAACAGGGAACCGACCCTGCCACTTACATTCCGGAGCACCAGCAGCATTTATTGGGGAAACTGGAGCCGGATTATGTTAGGGCGGTTAAAGATTATTTTATTGAAAAATTAAAAAAATAATAAATGCGAACAACCCTTGTGCCGTCAATTCTGAGTAATAGCCCATGAACAGTCACTCGCAGAAACCTAAAAAGATTTTGATTGTCGGTGGTGGTACTGCCGGTTGGATGGCCGCTAATTTACTGGCAGTGCGCTGGCCTGACATTGAGGTTTGTCTACTGGAATCTTCAGCGATTGGCATTATTGGCGTAGGTGAGGGCAGTACCCCCCATTTGAAATTTTTTTTTGATGCGATTGGTGTGACGGATGCGGAATGGATGCCACGTGCAAATGCGACCTATAAAAACGGAATCAGTTTTGCTGGCTGGTCGGAAATTCCCGGTTTTGAAGCGTATTTTCATCCCTTTCCTGCACAGACTGACGATATTTTTACCCTCCCGGTTTTTTTTAATCAGATTAGCGCGCGGATGCGGGGCTTGGATGTTGATGTGCATCCGGATCATTATTTTTTAGAAAGTCACATCACTCGCCACAATCTTGGGCCAATTCCAGCAGAGACTTTTCCATTTGCCGTAGCCTATGGCTACCATTTTGATTCTGGCTTGCTCGGACAATTTCTGGCGGAAAAAGCCATGAGTCGCGGCGTAAAAAAAATTGATGCTCAGGTGAAAGAAGTATTACTGGCTCCCAGCGGTGCGATTAGCAGCCTGCGGCTCGATGACAATAGTCTGATTGACGCAGATTTTTTTATAGATTGCTCCGGTTTTCAATCGCTGTTATTACAAGGCGCACTCAATCAACCCTTCACCAGCTTTAGCGAAAACCTTTTTAATAATGCGGCGGTAGTTATGCCCAGTGCGATTACTGGGGTTATTCCGCCAGAGACACGAGCCACGGCGCTCTCCTGTGGTTGGGCATGGAAAATTCCCCTGACCAATCGCTTTGGCAATGGTTATGTTTATAGCAGCGATTACCTCACCCCTGAACAAGCGGAAACAGAATTACGTCAGCATTTGGGCCTGTTGGATGCCGATATCAATGCGCGGCACTTGCACATGAAAGTAGGGCGGGTTGAAAAACACTGGCAACAAAATTGTGTGGCTGTGGGACTGGCCCAGGGCTTTATTGAACCCCTGGAGGCAACCGCGCTGGCACTTTCTTTTGACACTATTTCACGCTTTATCACCCACTACGAACAGGGTTTATTTACTAATCAATTTCAGGATTTATTTAATCGTGAAATCAATACCAAATTTGAAGGCGTGCGCGATTACATAGTGTGTCATTACAAAGTTAACCAGCGGCAGAATGGGGATTATTGGCGCGCTAATTCTGCGAATACAAAAATTTCTGAAAGGCTGCAGCGGATATTGCAGTTGTGGCACAGCAGCCAGGATTTTGCGCGCGATATGTATGAGCAACAATTGGTGACCAGCTACCAGCCCAAATCCTGGGCTTGTTTACTTGCCGGCTACGGTGTATTTCCGCCGCTTGATACCGCGCGCTCAACTGCATTGGGTTCTGCGGTACAGGGCAATGTTCAGGTTGCAGACTTTATTCGCCGTTGCGGTTTGAATTTCCCCGCACATCAAACCTTATTGGCCTCGCTATAAAATGCAGGTCGTGGAATTGCATGAAAAAAATATCCGGCGGGTTCGACTTTTCTCCCTACCAAAAAACGTAATTGCCTGCCGGATATTCTGCTGCTAGTTTTTAATGATCGATTGATTTACTTGTCCGCGTTAGGTGCGGACAAAAAATAATGACAGGCAATGACAAATAAAATATTTATCAAACGCAATTTATATATCACCTGTTTGCTGTTGAATGCCGGTTTGTTGCTGGCACTTACGGTGACGCTTTTGTTTCACTGAAACTGTTTTTGTTGTAGGTTGTTTCCCGTATTTGCCAGGCGTTTGCCTGGCTTTTTTTATGGTCTTTTCAGTGACAGAGTAAGGATTGGTTAATTCCGCCGGGTGCAGCTGGCAGGGCATCCAAAAAGGCTTAGACTGCGTAATCACAACTAGGTGAATTCTGTCGTTAACCCCGCAAATATCAAGCGATCAGTTTTATCGTCACCGTTTTTTAGCGCGCCAGCCACCGGGCCTGGCTCTACAAGAGGATCTATCGTGAAAACCCTATTATCTTCCCTGACAGTGTTGGCCCTACTCGGGTGGTCGCAACTGGCGAGTGCCGCTTGCCCCGACTATATGCAAGGCGACTATCGCAAGCTTCACTCCAAGGACACAGTTAACCTCTGTGAGTTGATGGAAAACAAAACCGTGTTAGTGGTGAACACCGCCAGCCACTGTGGTTTTACCTCCCAATTCAAAGGGCTTGAGGCACTGCATAAAAAGTACAAGGACAAGGGGCTGGTAGTTGTGGGGTTTGCCAGCGATGACTTTAAGCAGGAGGATGCCAGCGAGGAGAAGGCAGCGGAAATTTGCTACCTGAACTACGGTGTGACTTTTACCATGCTCTCTCCTACGGCGGTTACCGGCGACAAGGCCAACCCGCTCTTCAAAGCCTTGGCTGCGCAGAGCAAAGAGCCCAAGTGGAATTTTAACAAGTACCTGCTCGGACAGGACGGCAAGGTAATCAAGCATTTCGGCAGTATGACCAAGCCGGATTCCTCTGAGTTGTCCAAGGCGATAGAAACCGCACTCTAAGCTTTCTGGCGGGTGCAATCCAATCCGCCCCCCCCCCGAGCCGCCCGCCAAAAACCGGCAGGTTAGCGCCTTGCCGGTTTTTTATCGCCTAAAAATCGGGTTTATGCCTACTGGAAACTGCCGTGATCTTTTTCTGTTTCTATGAAACCGTATCCATTTTTGTAAAAAACTAAAATAGTTTTTGTATATAAAATGCTGAAAAAATAGAAAAATGTGTAATTTTGGCATTTTTTTGGTCAAAATTTTTACTTAACCCCTTCATTTTGTCCGTTTTGCTACCTGCCACCTCAGCTTTGCCTGTCACATTCCTTTCCAAAACGGTGTAACCGTTATCATATTTATATTGAAACCGATTACATTTTGAGCCATTATCATGGCACCTAAAGGTCTAATTGCCGCTGTTGATTGGCGGGCAATTCAAATAATAAAAGCGAACAACCCCTGAGCGAGAGATCTTCCTCCGTTTGCTATTCCCCCCGCTTTTTATGTGACCCGCCGGCACAGAGTTAGATATACCAATAACAAGATGAGGATTTGAGCATGAGTTATCCCAACGGTTTTAACCCCAGAAGAAAAGCTCTGGTGCTGGCGATCAGCTGCGCACTGGGCGGCTTGTCTACTGCCACATTCGCGCAAGAAGCGCCGGCGGCAGATGAGAATCTGGAAGAAGTGATAGTAAAAGGTGTGCGCGCTTCCCAAGCCAAAGCGATTGACATCAAGCGCGGTTCTGCCGTGGTGGTGGATTCAATCGTGGCGGAAGACATAGGCAAATTGCCGGATATGACCATCACCGATTCGCTGCAGCGTGTGACCGGGGTGCAAATCAAGCGTGAGGCTAATGAGGGAACCTCGCTCAACATTCGCGGTATGCCGCAGGTGCTCACGACTTTGAACGGCGAGCAGTTTCTCAGCCCCTGGAATATCACCGATGTGGGTGCCAACTACTCCGATGTGCCGGCGAGCATGATTCGTGGCGTGGATGTTTATAAATCCCAGGGGGCTAACGCTATCCCCGGCGGTATTTCCGGTGTTGTTGATCTGAAAACCATTCGTCCTCTCTCGCTGGAGGAGGGGATAACTGCCAACTTGCGTTTGGAGGCGTCGCAAGGCGAACGCTCAGATAAAGAGATGAAAAGCGATGGCACCACCGGCAGCCGTTCGCCCGATGACAATATCAACCTATTTGTGGGTTACAAGCCCAATGACCGCATGGCGGTAACCTTGGGGGCCTACAGCTCCAGTACCTACAACGCTAACTACCAGATGTCCCAAACCCAGGCATTTGCCTTCCTGGATAAGCGCAACGGCACCCCGATTGACCCCTCAGACATCAATGGCGACGGTGATCTGGTCAATGACTGGTATATGGTTCCCACCAATTATGGTGTGGAAAGCAGTTTCATGGAGCGTGAGCGCGAAGGTGGCTCTACCAGTATTGAAGTGGAGCTAAATGACTATTTCACTCTGCGCGGCGATGTTTTCTACACCAAGATGGAACAGTTCGATCGCTACGTAAAAGCTAGCTTTGATGGTGCTGACACACCTTGGGCCTATTCAGTCAATGGTGATTTACGCGGCCCGGACAATGCTTTTGGTGAGGAGTATGCCGCGTTTGCGCCTGACGTGCAGTACAAGGAAAATGGCTTGTACAACGTAATTCTTCCGGGGTCGGTGGTGTCCCCGGCAGGACAATTTACCTATGTTGATGATCAGGGCCAAACCCAAACCCGCGACTTGCACACCTTGCGTGTCGCCGAGATTTTGTCATCCAGCTTTGGTTCTACCTCTGGTACCCGTATCAACCGCACCGGGGCCATTAACAGCAATATCCAGCTGGACTACGACAATCAGGACAATATCAAAGCCAGTGTGCGTTACATTTATGCCGAGGCTGAAAAAGAAAGTCGCTTTGCTAACCTGCAACAGGGCACTCCGGCATGGCACTGGGTAGATGCCGATGGTGTCAATGGTAAGGATGTGATCAAACCCTACCGTGTTACTGTCGATTATCGTGGTGAATTCCCTTCTTTCTCTTACACGGCCGATTTAGCTGATGCCAGTAACCTGACTTATTACCAGGCCATGGCCGATGGTAACAACACCGATGCAACGCTCAACGTATTGCGCGGTGACCTGAGCTACCAACTTGACCGCGGTATTCTGGCTTCGGTGGATGTGGGTGCACGTTACGGTGTTCGCGACGCGGAGTACACCAAGTTCTATTACGTGACGCCAACCGGTCGTTACAGTAACGATCAGCGTATCCCCTTGGCTAAACGCAACCAGCTCTACTCTGGCAACCTGATCTGGCAGCGCTATCCGGATTTCCGTACCTTTGACTACAACCTTGAGAATCAGGCTTTGCGTGATGCAGGTCTTTACGATAACGGATTCCGTGCCAATGACCCGCTGATTGTCCCCTTCACTGACTTTGGCCCGTTTAAGGGCTTTGAGAATGGTGTTGCGGCGGTAAATCCAGCCGCATGGGACAACCCGCTCGATTTTATGAATCGTCTCTATCCAGGCACCAAAACGGTGGACGATCCTGCCTACGCCTATCGCGTGGAGGAGGCATCAACCGCGACCTATGTGCAGCTTAATTTGGATGATGCCGAGGGTGTGTTTGGTATTCCCTATAGCGGTAACCTTGGCCTGCATGTAATGCGCACTGACCGCACCGTGGATCGGAACAATATTCCGGAGGTGTTGGATATCTACAACTCCATAGGTGCAGCGGACTATCAAAAGCTGGCATTTGTGTATGACGTAGAAACCAGCAAGCGCTCCTTCACCCAATACCTTCCGTCACTCAACCTGAACTTCTTCCCGAGCGACGATGTGATACTGCGTTTTGGTGCGGCTAAAACCACCTCGCGTAACAATCTGGAAAATGTAGGCGCAGGCCTGAGTCTCTGGTTATCGCAATGCCCCAAAACCGATGAAAACGGCAACCGGGTTATGTTTGTAAACGGCTCCGGCCAGCTGGAAGGTGAAAACGTGACCTGTACCGGTGGCGGTAGCGATCAGGGCAATATTGACATCAAGCCCTGGGAAGCGAACGTCTATAACACCTCGGCGGAATGGTACTTTGCCGAGAACTCTATTGTTGGCCTTGGTGTCTTCCTGATCGATGTCAACACCGCCGTACAAAGCTTCCAGGAGCGTCGTAGTTTTGTGGACGCCGATGGTATTGACCGGGGCAATACCGGCAATGTCTGGGTGTCCAGAAATGTGGGGGCATCAAACCTGTATGGTGTGGAATTAGGCTACAAGCAGCCATTTACCTTCCTGCCTTCCATCCTCAGTTCAACCGGTATCGAGTTTAACTACACCTACTCCGAAAGTGATTCTGGCGATAAGGATCTCTACGGTAACTCACTGCCGCTGCAATCCAACTCCAAACACCAGAGCAACCTGATTCTCTGGTACGACAAAGACGGTATCAACGTGCGCTTGGCCTACAACTGGAAAAGCGAAGAGTACGAGGGCCGCGCCGGGCTCAATACCAGTGGCCAGCCACTCAATTTGGGTAACTGGATCGAGCCAACGGGCTATTTGGATTTGTCGATCAACTACTGGCTTAACGAGCATGTCAGTTTCTCGCTCAGCGGTACCAACCTGACCGAGCAGAGCAAGAAAAGTTACGCGCAATTTGAAGACCAACTGCAATCCATTTGGGTGCAGGAGCGTCGCTTCAATGCCGGTGTAACCTTCACTTACTGATAAACCCATTGCCAAGAATAAAAATTTACATTGGAGTCTGAATATGAAATTTAAGTTAGGTTATCTGGCGCTTTTATCGAGCAGCTTGTTGCTACAAGCTTGCGGTGGCGGTGGTCTCGCGGGCGGCAATGACAAAGACGTGGATACTATTCGCCCTGAGGCGGGCGTTGAGGATGAATCTGCGCGCCCACGTCCACCAGAGAATGCGGTGGTCATCACTACCGACCAACATTTTATTTATGATGCCGCAAAACAACCGGTATTTTTACGTGGTGTTAACCATCTATACGCGGCTAATCCCAATGAGCGCATCAATGGTATCCCGGCGATTAAAACTGCGGGTTCCAACGTGATTCGTTTGCAGCTCGATGAAGCCACCACCGAAACACAATTTGAAGGTGCCATGGCGCGGATTGTGGAAAACAAAATGGTGGCACTGGTGACGCTCACGGCTGAGGGTAACAAGCTGACCTGTACTGAAGACAGTACCTATCTGCTGAAAGCGGTGGATGATCTGTGGCTGAAAAAGTTCATGCCGGTATTAGTGCAGGATCGCTTCCAACCGCACCTGATGCTCAACATTGCCAACGGCTGGGGAATTATGGATGTATTCAATCCAGACAGCCTCGGCTATCAGGAATATCTGGATACCTACAAAGCGCTTATCCGCAAATTTCGCACCGCCGGTTTTAAATTTCCGCTGGTAATTGATGCTCCCAGCTGCGGCCAGGATTTTAATGCCTTCCTCAGTGGTCGTTCGCGCGAGCTGATGGCTGCTGACACTGCCAAAAACCTGGTGTTTGGTGTGCATGCCGAGGGTGCCAAGTGGAATTCCAGCGATAAAATCGTGCATGCGGCGACCCAGCTGTACAACGAAAAAGTGCCGTTTATCGTGACTGAATTTGCCGGTTCGGGGGTTGCGGGTGTTGATGAAACACCTATCGACCATAAAGACCTGATCGCTAAATCTGCTGGTGATGTCGCCTTGGCTTTTAATTTCCCTTGGGTGACTAATAGCGACGAAGCAGCCTATGTCATGACTCTGGAAAATACATTGGATTTGCGCGGTGGTGCGGTGCTCTCCACCAATGTTTTCCTCGATAAGCTTTATGCAGAATTTGAGCTAAATAACTCTGGCCAATTTGTGCAGCGGGGTAAGCTCAGCTTCGCGCTCTATTTGAAAGATGCCAATGGCAACGCTTTGCGGGCAGGTAGTACATCGGCTCTGGATCTGCGCAGCAATCAGTGGAGTAAATTAAGTTATGATCTGCCCAAATCCGCCAGTGATATAGACCCGGCGCAGCTGATGAATGGCGCCACCAGTTTTGATTTGACAGCGGTAAAACAAGTCGGCATCCAGATTATGGCCAACGGTAAGGCGGCTTCGCTCAAAGCGCCGGTCAAGTTCGATGAATTGAGTATTCTGCCGGGCGTGCCGCCGGTTTACGTCGCCAGTTTTGATAGCGCCAATGAAGAGTGGATCAAAGCCTGGGGTGCGGTCGATGTTGGCCTTGCCAATGGCGCCTTCACAATGAAACCGACAGGTGGAGATTACGCCATCCAGTTGGCGAGTTGGAACGGCCCAGGTATCAGCACTATTCCGTTCAATAAAACTCTGGAAGCCACTTTCCGTATCTACTTGCCAAGTGAATATGCGGGGAAAAGCTTATGGGCTAAATTGTTTGGTCAATTTGGCGCTGGCTGGACTTGGGTTGAAACCTCGTTTAATGCAGCGGCACTGGTGCCAGGTCAATGGACTGAGGTGAAAGCATTGATTGCCTTCAATGAATCAATCAGTGCGGGCGACATCAACACAGCACAAGCGTTTGGTTTACAAATTGGTGGTTTTTCCGGCTCGGAAGTTGAGCCTATTCTGCTGGATTCCATCAGCATTTCGGATCCCAATGCGCGCCCGACCAAAACCGTTACTGCTTTGCAATACAAAGCCAGCTTCACTAAAGGGACTGAGGGATTTGTGAATGCTAACTGGGATGGTGGGCGGCCAGTACTGGATGCCTCCAATGCGGAGTTAGCCGTCACTGTGCCTGCGGGTGATTTTGGTGCAATTAACAAGGCTGATATTAATTCCATTTCAGAAATAGATTTCCGTGGTGGCATCACAGTGAAAATGAAATTATTTATTCCTGCTGATTGGGCTGGCGATGATTTCTGGCTGAAATTCTTCTTCCAGGATGGCAATTGGAGCCACTTTGAATTCACTCCTGCATTGACGACAGCTACGCTGACCGCTGGTGAGTGGAATGAGCTGGAGTTTAAAGTTACCGAATTCCCTAGTGGTTTTTCGCGCACACTCAAGCCTCAAATGTTTGGTATGCAATATCGCGCTGTATCAGCGGGCACAGTCAAATTGGATGACATTGAAATTTATGGTGATATCCAGATTGATGATTCGCAGCCTATCCTCCATGTGGACTTCTCAACGCAAGCCCAATACGACGCCTTTACGTTTGATTTTGCCGGCGGTGGTTTCTCTGAATCAGCCCTTGCCACCGCAAAATATTCAGATTGGCGAGTGGTTCCTTTTGGCTGGACTGCAAGTTCATGGAAAGGCCATACGGGCGATAAAGCCCCACTGGATATTTCGCTTGATGAGGGGTTGGTAAACCTCACTGAGCGCGGTGACGAAATCGTAAATGGCTCCTTGGGAATCCTTGAGACATCAGTGCAAGCTAACTTTTAAGAATAAGTTGATGTGAGCGAAACTCGCGCGATATTTATCGCGCGAGTTTTCACAGGCTGTTGTTTGTTTATCTGCGTGTAAACGCTTGTTGAGCGCTGCCATTGATTGTTAGATGGTTGGTGTTGTGTATATCAAGTAAGTGCCACGCTCCGCTGGATTTTTACTTTCAATTTCTCTCCCTTAACTAACGAATTGTGTTTCGTAGTACGCTTGGCAATATCTCCCGCGCTAGCCCACCATAAACCAACTCATGTTTGCTGCTGCAAATCTGCCGTAATTATTAGACTTATTTGTATGTTGCTAAGGTGCTTCTTTTGGTATTGGCTATCTGTTGCTCCGGCCTCTGTTTGTTATCAATCTCTTCTTACGCTTTCGTATCAGCCTATTGCTGATGATTGTCGCTGGGTATCGGGGAATGAATAGTTTGTTGACTTATTGATGCTCAGGATCATTAAAAATAAAAAGCCCCGAACTGGTCGGGGCAGACCGCTGACAAACCCCACTGTAAAAAAGTGGGGTTTGTTGCTTTAGACGGCGGCGATTATCAGGTCGTTGTGGCGACACCGAGTTAAAAATACAGTCAAGAGTCTGTACATATCTCTTATGCGA
>JAYKTU010000011.1:0-124641 GCA_035317345.1 Cellvibrio fontiphilus
TCGCATAAGAGATATGTACAGACTCTTGACTGTATTTTTAACTCGGTGTCGCCACAACGACCTGATAATCGCTGCCGTCTAAAGCAACAAACCCCACTTTTTTACGGTGGGGTTTGTCAGCGGTCTGCGCGACCTAGAGTCGCGTTTTTTATGAAACTTACTCCCAGATATCACAGCGCAGACTTAATTTCCGACTGGATAGCTTTTACATCGCGCGGCCATGGGCCTGCATCACGCTGTGATGCAGGCAAACGGGCAATAGCTTGACGCGCCTCAGCGGAACTGGAAAAACGACCGGTAATTACTACAAACCAATCATTTCCCTGACGCTTACTTTTAAACATCAGTAGCTCGCCCTTGTTAGGTTGGGCAGCCATATAGTCCAGCGCGGCCTTGCGATTACTCACCCCAAGTAACTGCACTGTGTATTCACTAGGGCTCCAGGCAAGAATATTGCGCTCCTGTGAACTGGCTGTTGTAGCCAATGGTTTTCTGTCCGGTATCGCTTTTGGAACCGGCTGTTCGACTACAACGGGTTTAGGTTCAGGTTTTGGGGCGGGTTCAGCAACAACGGAGGCAGATGCAGCTGTCGATTGTGCAGCATTTGAGGCCGGCACCTGAGCAACCGGCTCGACCTTCTTGGCCGGTACCGTCGGCAACTGTGCAAGTGGAACTACCTCCTCACGCGCGAAACCAGTATCACTCTCGCCGGTTACCTGTGGTGCTTGCGACGACTCTACTGGCTGCTGGGTAGCAGCAATCTGGTTTGGCTGCTGCGGCTGAGGCAGGGTTTGAAGCAATGGCTGAACCGGCGTTTGGGTGGAGGTAAGCTCAAGCGAACTACTAGTTGCCGCTTGACCGGTCGCAGGCACCTGTGGCGGCATTACTGCCACTGGCGGAGCCGGGTTATCATCCTCACCCATGTACAAGAAGGCCGTACCAACTACAGCAATCAGCAGTGCAATTGCTACTATGTGTGCAACTGGCAGACTGCGTTTATCGAATGTAAGTTTGGGAGTGACTGATTCCAGTAACCGCTCTTGTGCAGATTCATGAAGGATTCCCAAGTGCCCCTGCGCTTGGCGCCACCACGGATCAACCATAGATTCCGTAAAAATTTCCGGACCGAGGTAATCAGCCATTTCCATCCGGAAGTTTAAATAATCTACAGTTTCTGCCAAGGTGAATGGCTGCAAATGAAAATCGTTGATCAACAAACTTTCAGGGCTGATGCGCTCCAGACGGCGTAAAAAACTAGGCTCAGCAAAAAAGGCAAGATGCAACCGGTTTTGTTGGGGGAAATTATTAAGTAGTGCAGACAGCACAGCGAGTGTCTGATCATCCAACAACTGGGCATTATCGACAACAACAACTGCCAGCCCTTCATCCTCAACCTGTGCTTCTTCCGCAATAAACGCTTCAATCGCACTCAATAAATTTTCGGCCGAAGGCAATGGCCCTGTATTGATCCCAAAGGTCTGGGTAATAGCGGTAAGCACTTGCTCCAGACTCTGGTTCGACTGCAGGCTTAAGAAACAGATTTGGTCGTGATCGGACAAGGAATCCATGAATGCATGGGCAGTGCGAGTTTTACCTACACCAACGTCGCCCAGAACAACCAGTAGACTGTTACTGAATTGGCACAGGTGCAATAACTGATCGAGCAGTTGACGTCGACCCGCACCGGTGAATAGCGGAAAGGAGTAATCCTGGGCAAAAGGATCTTCGGACAAACCGTAACGCTGGCGATAATCGGCCAACAGTTGTTCATCAGCCTCAGAGTCAGGTACATCAAACAAATAACCTTGCTGGCCCGCAGGCTGATCAACCAATCGACTATCAGGCTGTGCTCGCAATGGCGGGTGTCCCGTCATGAAAAACCTCTCAATACATCAATCAGATAACTGCTTTGCTGGCATCAAAAGTCTGTTGCAACATTACCAAATCTATATCGCTGGTTGTAATCGCCTTACCCATTGACTCAAGTAATACCAAGCGCAAACGACCATCAAGCACTTTTTTATCAACCCCCATTAACTCCATAAACTGTGCTGGTGACATATCGGCCGGCGCTTTGGTTGGCAACTTGGCTTTGTGCAACAAATCGACAATACGGGCAAGTTCAGAGTCACTAATCGCACCACGCCGCCATGATAAATCAGCAGCCATTGCCATACCTGCCCCGACAGCTTCGCCATGCAGCCAATTCCCATAACCTTGAGCAGTTTCTATAGCGTGACCAAAGGTATGTCCAAAATTCAAAATAGCGCGCAACCCACCCTCGCGTTCGTCCTGTGCAACAACAGCCGCTTTATTCTCGCAAGAACGCTGAACGGCATAGGTCAGGGCTGATGCATCACCACCAAGCAATGCATCAATATTATTTTCAAGCCATACAAAAAAATCATAATCAGATATCAAGCCGTATTTGATAATTTCGGCAATGCCTGCTGATAATTCGCGACAAGGCAAACTGGAGAGCAATGAAATGTCAGCAAGCACACATTGAGGCTGATAAAAGGCTCCAATCATGTTTTTGCCAAGAGGATGATTAACACCGGTCTTTCCACCAACCGACGAATCAACCATTGACAACAAAGTGGTTGGAATTTGGATGAAATCAACCCCCCGCTGATAACAGGCGGCCGCAAAGCCAGTCATATCGCCAACAACACCCCCACCAAGCGCTATAAGTGTCGTTGTGCGATTGTGTTTTTCGGCTAGCAAGGTATCAAAAATACTAGCCCAAACCTCAAGAGTTTTATGACCTTCACCATCAGGCAGAATAACTTTGCTGATCTGCAAACCGGTTAAGGAGCTACAAAGTTTATCCATATACAAAGGCGCAACGCGATCATTGCTTATGATGCACAGCTGCCGCCCGTGAATATGCCTAGTCAAGAGTTCAGGTTGCGATAACAATCCTTCACCTATGTAGATGGGATAACTGCGATCACCCAAATTAACACTCAAAACCTGCATATAAATCGCCTTGATGGAATAATTATGGAAAGGCACGCACTTTAACACAAAGCGTCATAATCAAAGAGGAGCTGCCAAAGTGCAGCAAAGAAGAAAAACAATCGAGGGGGGGGGGTGTTAGCCCCCTTGAACAAGGGATGCAATTTCCTGCGCGACCGCTTTGGGAGAGCGGCGATCTGTGCTTACAACAAAATCAGCAGCGGCACGATACATCGGATCGCGCTGGGTCACGAGATCGATGATCTTTTGGCGTGGATTCTCTACTTGTAGGAGAGGGCGCTTTTTATCTCGTGCAGTGCGCTCAACCAACTGATCGATAGAAGCGGTCAGATAACAAACGTAACCGGATTGCTGCATTAGATTACGATTTTGCTCTCGCAAAACAATACCACCACCCGTCGCAATTACAGCGTCCGCCTCACCTGCCAGCTCCTGCAGAACTGCCGTCTCCCGTTCGCGAAAACCTTCCTCACCTTCCATATCAAATATCCAGGGAATATCTGCCCCAGTCCGCTCCTCTATAACGCGGTCACTATCACGGAAACTTAAATTAAGTTCGGCCGCCAAAAGGCGGCCGATGGTTGATTTGCCAGCCCCCATTGGGCCGACCAGAAATACATTCGTTTTTCGCATTAGTTTGACAAGGTATCCGACATCAGTTTTGGCGTGACAAAAATCAATAACTCAGTCTTGAATTGATTGTCTACTGTTTTCTTAAACAAGCGCCCCAGATAAGGAATATCCCCTAGCACAGGAACCTTGTTTTCTCCTTTGGTCCCCTCCAAAGAAAAGACCCCACCAAGAACCACAGTTTGGCCATTGTTTACGAGCACCTTCGTTTCCAAGCGTGTGATATCGACAGTCGGCACACCAGACGGGGTGTTTTGACCAATCGAATCTTTCCAAACAATCAAATCCATGATGATGCGGTTGTCAGGTGTAATCTGAGGTGTTACCTCCAACTTCAGCACTGCTTCACGGAAGCCTGTAGTTGTACCGCCACTCGGAGCTGTTTCCTGATAACCAATCTCTTTACCGGATTTGATTACCGCCAGCTGCTTGTCGCTAGTAATCACTTTAGGCTGGGAAACGATTTCCGCATAACCGGAATTCTCTAGTGCGCTTAACTCCAAATCCAAGTAAGTATTATCTGTTAAAACACCTATTGCTGCGCTGGCATAGGGATTAGCAACAGCAAGATCGACTGCATCAGCTTCATTTATATCAAATGATCTATTGTCTTCAGGACCTTGCACAAACCAATCGCGTGGGCTTGTACCGTCTGTATCATCCAGCCCCTCTCTCGATCCAGCAAAGTCAATAATCCGACTACCAGGTTTTTCGTTGTAGCCAATGCCACCCCAACGAACACCAAGTTCACGCTGGAAATCAGTGTTGGCAATAACAATTCTGGCCTCAATCATTACCTGACGTATTGGGATGTCAATTTGATCTACCAAGCGTTTAAATGCCTCGATTCGCTCCGCAGTATCAGTAATAATGATGGAGTTAGTGCGCTCATCCACAAGACCCTGACCGCGTTCAGACAAAACACTACCGGTTGCACGATTGCCCCCAGAACCACCACCACGCGAGCCACCACCTCCCGACTCACCACGAAATAATTCAAACATTTCTTTTGCATTTGCATAACGAACACGAATGTACTCAGTTCGCAGTGGGGCAAGTTCCTCAAGTTGCTTTTTGGTCGTGATTTCCTGACGCTCACGCTCTGCAATTTCAGCGGCAGGAGCAACCATCAGAACATTACCAACTTGACGCTTATCCAGCCCTTTGTTTTTGAGCACCATTTCCAAAGCTTGATCCCAAGGTACATTTTGCAAACGCAGTGTAATACGACCTTGAACGGTATCACTGGCAACTAAGTTCAAATCAGTAAAATCGGCGATGATCTGCAATACAGCACGAACTTCAATATCCTGAAAATCAAGTGATAACTTTTCGCCGGTGTACTCAAAATCTTTTTTCTTCTCCTGCTTTTCCTGCTCAGTAAGAGGTTTAATACTGACGACATATTCCTTATCAGTTTGATAAGCCAAATAATCAAAGTCTCCTCCTGCAGCAATGTTCAGCACAGCACTTTCGCCCTCTTGACCAGCACTAACTAAAGATACAGGAGTTGCGAAATCAACAACATCAAGTCGACGACGAAGCTCTGGAGGCAACCATGCATCTTTGAATGTTAACCGCACGCCAGCGCCGGTACCCACCATATCAGCAGAAACTTTTGGATCTGAGAGAGTAATAACTACTCGCCCTTCGCCCGTCGTACCGCGACGAAAATCTACGTTAGTAATACGTGTCTGGCTGGGAGCAATGTCTGTATCTTTTAATCCGGTTTTTTGAGTTATGTCTACTGATGGGCGAACAGCTTGCTTACCCTCCACACCTTTGGCAGCACCGACCTCAACAATAAAATTATTGCCATCGGTGCGGGTTGTATAGGGAGCCAAATCATTGAGATTCAATATTAAACGTGTGCGACCTTCACTCGTGAGAACCATGGCACTTTGCCCATTATCCACAGCTAATGGATAGCGACGCTCCTTGAGTCCACTCACGGCATCAGGGAAATCGAGCACAATACGCGCTGGTTTTTCAATGGTGTAACCCTGAGGCACCTGAGGCGGAGAATCAAATGACATCCGCACCTCAAAACGCTCTCCTGGCAACTGAAAAAAACCAATGTCAGTCAATGTATTTGCCAAAGATATTGGTGCCGCCAAGATGCCAACCAATACTGTTAAAAATTTACGCATATTCAACCCCGGAGTGAATAGAGCACGCATATCTGCTTATTCCTTCTCTTCTAATTTAATAATTCTGGGACGTTCAACCCAACCATTTGAACCATCTCCCACGATCTCCATGATTTCGATCTGTGATGGACTAGTTGTAATAATCTTTCCGTGATTCATTCCGAGATAATTTCCAACAGTGACAGGCACCACATCACGCTCACCATTATCAATTAAAGCCCACAATTTCCCCGACTTCTCAATGGTTCCCACCATTTTCAACGCGGTTACATTAAATCGCTCAAGAAACTCTTTTTCTCGAGTTAAATCAGGAACGACTGTACGCCCACCTTTTGCAGCAGTCTCATCAACTGGAATAGGTTTTTCAAAAGGGCTGCGTAAAGTCATCGCGCTGTACGCAAATGGCTGATAAGGGCTGAATGTAGGCAAAGGCTCTATTTGCCCTTTAGGGCGCCGCTTAGCCTCCTCCATGAAATTAATAATATCCTGATGGCTAGACTGCTCACACCCAACCAAGAATAAGACACACACCAGAGGGACATAGTGAAAGGCATTCTTCATTTGTCGCCCTCCTGAGCTTTGTAACGATACGTTTTTGCAACAATTTTCATACTCAGCGTTTTATTTGTTTTTGAAGAACTGATAGAAAAATCGTGCAGAGTTACGATCCTTGGCATACCTGCAACACCACTGACAAACCCGCCCATATCGTGATAACCACCATCTACCGAAATATCGATGGGCACCTCAATGTAGTACTCGGCAACCACATCAGGCCTAAAGTTAATATTGATATTGGTTAGCCCGCTTTCACCTGCACGAGTCCCCACATCCTCAAGCAATCCGGGAACCTCTGTTTTTGCTGGCAAGCGCGAAAGAAGAGAATCAAATGTCACTTTCATTTCTTCCATCTGCGCTTTATAGGCATCCAGGTTAGCAGCTTCAAAGCTACGCTTTTCATAGGTAGTTTTGAGTGTGGCCTCTTGAGCAACAACAGTCTCAAGTTGGATATTCAAATCGCTAATTTTAAAATAGTAAGTGCCCGCAAAGATCAGACAGATCAAGATAAGGCAGACAAAAAGCTTGGCGGGCCAAGGCCATACACCAGCCTTGTCGAAGTCAATATTATTGACATCAAAATCTTTTAATTGATCGAGGGTTTCCTGAAACGACATTATTTCTTTCCTCCAGCAGATTGCGCTGCTTCGCCAAGAGGATCCACTGGAGCTGAAGTCTGAACAGTCATCTTGAATACACTTGCATCCTCACCTTCATCCGGGGCCGCATCCACAGAAATGAGGTTGTGTGATGCATACCACTCAGAAGCCTCAAGATTTCTGAGAAAGCTTGCAATTCGATTGTATGACTCAGCAACTCCTTCGATAGTGACCAGATCGCCTTTGCGATCGATACTAGTCAGCCATACACCATCAGGAATAGCTCTCACCATTTCATCAAAGTAGCGAACAATAACAGGACGCGTTCCCTCCAGATCAGTAATAACCTTGATACGAGCCAATAAATCATCACGAACCTTTTTAATCTCACTAATTTCTTTTACTTGGGCATCAAGCTTGGCAATCTCTTGTTTAAGCAACTGATTGCGGGCATTTTGATTCTCTATTGCAGATTGCACACTGGCGACCCAGGCATATGCCCCCAGCAATGCCATCATGACGACCGCAACAATAACTCCAATGAATTCGCGCTTTTTCTCTTCGCGATAGGCTTGGCGCCAAGGTAATAAGTTAATCTTGGCCATTAGTCGAAACTCCTCATTGCCAGCCCAGTAACAATCATCAATGCAGGCGCATCATTCGCTAAAGACACTGCATTAACTCTTGAGGAAACAGACATTTTGGCGAAGGGATTGGCAACAACTGTTTGTGTACCCAATTTTTCTTCGATCAGACCAACTAGCCCCTCTAGCGAAGCGACGCCACCGGCGAGAATAATGTAGTCAACATCATTGTATTGACTGGCGGAAAAGAAAAACTGGAGGGATCGAGTAACTTGCTGCACAACAGCATCTTTAAATGGCGCAAGCACTTCCATCTCATAATCGTCTGGTAATCCGCCTTGCTTTTTAGCAAGCCCAGCCTCTTCGCGGGACAAACCGTATCGACGCTGAATTTCTTCAGTAAGCTGACGGCCGCCAAATAGCTGCTCACGGGTATACACCGTTTTACCATCCACCAACACACTGAGTGTGGTCATGGTTGCACCTATATCGATAATGGCAACCACCTGCCCTTCCTGGTCTTCCAACTGCTCAGCGATCAATTCAAAGGCTCTCTCCATGCAATAAGCTTCGATATCAATCTTCTCAGCAATCAGATCTGCATCACTTAATACTTGCTGACGCACGTCAACATTTTCGCGACGACAAGCTGCGAGCAACACTTCGACTTGGTCAGGATTGCGCGGGGATATGCCCTGAACCTCAAAATCGAGCATTACCTCTTCAAGAGGGAAAGGAATATATTGATCTGCCTCTGCTGCAATCTGGCTCTCCATAGCGTCATCGCTAAGGTCAATCGGCATGTCGATCATTTTCGTGATCACTGCTGAACCCGCTACTGCTACAGCGGCATGTTTGAGCTTGGTTTTAGATTGCTTAACCATTGAGCGAATAACCTCAGCCACAGCGGCTGGGTCAGCTATGTTCTTCTCAACGACTGCATTTGGTGGAAGTGCTTTTACGGTATAGGACTCAACCCGATAGCGGTCGCCCACACGATTGAGTTCAAGCAACTTGACCGAGGTGGAGCTTATATCAAGCCCGATCACCGGTTTTGCTTTCTTATCAAGGAAACTGAAAATGCCCATTTTTCTATCTATATCCGTAACTTAGACGTTGTTTATGTTATAGCACTTTAACTTAAGCCTGCAACAAACCGATGAATATGTAAACAGGCAAAAAGCCCGTATAATGCTGGCTACCCGCAGCGGCTTCGCTAACCCATTAATTCACATAGAAAAAATGTTCAGTAAAAAATCCCTCTTTGGCATTATTTTTTGGCTGTTACTGGCCGGCATTAGCGTTACCCTGGTGACACTTGCCGGTCTTTATCTCTACTTGAGCCCCAAATTACCTTCAGTAGAGACTTTGCGTGAAATCAAATTACAGACGCCATTACGCGTTTATTCAAGCGACGGCAAGCTTATTGGCGAATTTGGTGAACAGCGCCGCACCCCGCTTACTTACGATCAGATCCCTCCCCTATACATAAAAGCGCTCCTCTCCGCCGAAGATGCAGAGTTCTTTGATCATCATGGAGTTTCTATAAAAGGCATGTTGCGCGCCGCTTCACAAATTCTGAAATCCGGCGCCATCCAATCAGGAGGAAGCACAATCACTCAACAGTTGGCGCGTGATTTCTTTCTCACTCGCAAACAGGTCTTCTCACGCAAGTTTAACGAAATCCTCTTATCCATTGAAATTGAAAGAAAATTTACCAAAGAGGAAATCCTTGAACTATTTAACAATAAGATGTTTTTTGGTAATCGCGCTTATGGTCTCCAGTCCGCCGCGCAAATCTATTACGGGAAAGATATTAAAGAGCTGAGCGTTGCCCAATACGCAATGATCGTGGGTGTACTGAAGGCGCCTTCCGCCTACAATCCTTTAGCCAATCTAAAACGAGCAATGATTCGCCGCGATTGGATCATCGGCCGTATGTATGAGCTGGGCCACATAGATCAGCAGACATACGAAGCAGCCATCAATGAACCCAATACCGCCAGTTATCACGGCACCACGTTGGATGTTCAAGCGCCTTATATTGCGGAGATGGCTAGGCAGGAAGTGCTGGATCGCTTCGGCGACAAAGCCTACACAGAGGGTTACAAAGTCTATACCAGTGTTGACAGCGCAATGCAGGCCACAGCTCAAGCCGCCGTACTAAAAGGGCTGTTAGGATACGACCAGCGCCATGGCTACCGGGGGCCGGAACGCCGCCTTAAACCATCAACACAGCCTGACCTGTCAGATTGGCAAGATGAACTGCAGACCATTCCAAGCTTAGGAGGGCTGGATCCTGCTGCCGTCTTGCAAGCTACTGAAAAAACCATCAAGGTACTACTGGGCAATGGAGAACAAATTGATCTGGATTGGAATCAGGGATTATCGAATGTGCGGCCATACATCACCGAAGATAGTCGAGGCCCTGCCTATACCAAAGCAACTGACTTTCTTAAAGCTGGTGATGTAATACGTATAACCAAAAATGATGATGCCCAATGGCAATTTAGTCAGGTTCCCGCTATTCAGGCAGCATTGGTATCGCTTGACCCACTGGATGGCGCCATACGCTCTTTGGTTGGCGGCTTTGATTTCAACCAAAGCCACTACAACCGTGCAACCCAGGGTTTTCGCCAGCCAGGATCCAGCTTCAAGCCTCTTCTTTATACTGCCGCATTAGAAAATGGCTTTACTCCGGCATCTATTATCAATGACGCACCTATTGTTATAGAAAATACCAGCACTGGAGTCGCTTGGCGCCCGGAAAACGACGACGGCAAATTTGTAGGACCAATGCGTTTGCGCCAAGCGCTCTACCGCTCACGTAATCTGGTATCAATTCGCCTGTTGCGCAGTATTGGCATGCAAACCGCGCTGGATAGCCTTGCGCGTTTTGGTTTTAATCCCAAGGAATTTCCGCGTGACCTCACTCTTGCTCTGGGGACTCATGCGCTCACTCCGCTACAGATGGCAACAGCTTACGCCAGCTTTGCAAATGGTGGATTCAAAGTTGACCCTTATCTGGTTACCCGTATAGAAGATGACAAAGGCAGGGTCGTTTACGAAGCGCGCCCTAAACGAGTATGTAAAGAGTGTGAAAATCGATCCATCGCTTACGCTGAAGACGGATCTGAGCTACCTGCAGTTCCCAGTTTGGATACGAGCGAGCGAGCGCCAAGAATTATTGATGCACGCATAGCCTACTTAATGGATTCAATTCTTCGCGATGTAGTTGATAAAGGCACCGCGCGTCTGGCGAAACAACTGGGGCGCCGCGATTTGGCGGGAAAAACCGGCACAACCAATGGCCCACGCGACACATGGTTCTCTGGTTACAATCCAAATATCGCAACAACAGTATGGGTTGGATTTGACCAAAATACCTTACTGGGGAAACGTGAGTTTGGTAGCTCGGCGGCACTGCCAATCTGGATTGACTTTATGCGTATCGCCCTGGAAGGAGTACCGGATAACCTGCCTCGCCAACCCGAAGGCATAGTCACTGTGCGAATCAATCCGGACACAGGCAAGCCCGCCATGCCTGGGGACCCGGATGCGATTTTTGAAGTATTTTTAGGTGAAGACACCACTCGCACATCAGCAGCCGGAAACGAAGTGAGCGAACAGGTTACGCTGCCTGAAGAATTATTCTAAAACCCTATTCTCGCCCTTGGTATCAACCGAAGCGCTCACCAGCAAAGCAGAAGGTGAGCGCAATTGCATTACCAACGGCTTGAAATTACGCGTTTTACCAGAACGAGCCATATTGCGCGCCCTAACCCAGCCTCGCAGCTTGACGTGCTTACCCTTTAGCTCAAGCCATTGCTGCTCGTTGTAACCAAACCCCACCCAATCACGCTTTGCTATTTGCGCCACCAGATTGCCATCCAGCTCCAGCCAAACAGATGAATTGATATCCACTCGCGCAACCCGCCCTCGTAAATAACGAAAACCCTCATCGCCAGGCTTTAGCGATTCAGCAGGAAAGGCATTCCAATAGCTATTGCGCCACACCCCTAAACGCTGCGCTTGGGCTCTGCGCTCAAAGTCGAGCAAACATGCCTCTTGAGCCACATTCGGGGGAACTGATACTTGTAGCGCCATCCCTTGTTTTAATAACTCAACCGCCATACTACGACCACTACTGTCGTAAACATGAGCGAGCAATCGGCCGTAACGATCTGACTTTTCACGCTCAAACCCGAGCCGTATCCGTCCACCTGCCCGCCGGACAAATGCTTGCGCCTCCGCACGGGATTCGCGGCCAAGAGGCTGTGCAGCGCTTTTACCATGGGCAATTTCGGGCGCATTGATACCCAACACCCGAACCGAACGGCCATCTGCCAGTCTGATGGTGTCGCCATCAGAAACCTTTGCAACCTCATAAAATGCGCCGGATGGATAACCGCAATCCGCAGCAGAGGAAAAAGAGAAAAAAGCACATAAAAAAACGCCGGGAATTTTCATTCCCGGCGTTTTCAGCACTCTGGCAGTAAGGCTGACTAACAAGTCATCTACCTTATTTCTTGGCGCCACCGATACGGCTGCCGAAACGCTTGGTAAAGCGATCGATACGGCCACCAGTATCAACAATTTTTTGCTTGCCAGTGTAGAAAGGGTGGCAGCTGCCGCATACGTCTACGTGCAACGCCTTACCTAAGGTTGAACGGGTGGTGAAGCTGTTGCCGCAGCTGCAAGTTACTGCAACTTCAACGTAATTTGGATGAATATCTGCTTTCATGATGAATGCCTTTGTGAGCTGTGCCGCCACCCGATCTCTTGCCGGGCACCGCACATGGTTAAAAAAAACGGCTGTTTTCAAGGAGGCGCGATATTACCAGAAACCCGATTGGGCGCAACCCAAAACAGCCGTTTAGCGCGAAAAACATCCAGCAATGATCAAACCCGTCTTACTGCGGGCGAGGCGACCAGACCTTGCACCAGCCAGCCGCTTTCACTTCCTTACCGGGGAAAATGTTGCAACCGACCCACTCACCCGCCAAATCGCCCTTGGCCTGAGCACAATTCGCACAATTAGATCCAGCTTGCGGGCTTTGCTCCACATAACCCAATGCGCTTGCTTGCGGCTCTGTTGGGCTTACTTTGGGGGTCTCTGCTACAGCCAGATTAGTAACCGGAATAAGCGCCAAACCGGCACCGATACCAGACAGTTTAATAAAGTCTCTACGCTTCATGGGTTTTACCTCTTGGGTTTAATAATTGACCTAACACGGCGATTTCAACTGCTATTTGGCCATTTTTCATGGCCTTATTGTGGCGATGCACCGGGCATCATTTAACAACTATTCCATTAGAAAGGTATTGATATGAATCTACCCCAAACAGCTCTATGGGAAGCTCACAACAAAAAGGACACACAGTGACTCAAATAAATTATTCAATCCAAATACGTTATACCGATAAAAATAGGCCAGTAGCTCGCGGCCATAACACCTGTATTCAATATAGGCTATTCTTGACGACTGTTTGATTCATCAGCCACCGCAATGACAGCCACTCAAATCCCCCTGCTCGAAATCGCGCTGCCCGTCCCACTTAGACGACACTTCGACTATTTGCCGCCTGCCGACCTGTCGCCAGATCAATTGACACAACTACGGCCGGGAGTTTTAGTGCGCGTCCCATTTGGGCGACAGCAACTTGTAGGTGTACTGATATCTATAAAAAGTTTCAGCGAACAACCTGAACACAAACTGCGCGCTGCAATCGAGGTGATTGACTCCCAAACCGTAATAGACGCCGAGTTACTGGACTTATGCTGTTGGGCTGCAAACTATTATCAATGCGCACCGGGCGAAGCCTTGCACACCGCACTACCAGCCTTGCTGCGTCAGGGGGAGCAAGCTCGCCTGCGCGGTGAACCCGTTTTGCGCCTGACCATCGAAGGTAAGGGGCTACCCTCGGGCGCGCTTAAGCGCTCTCCCAAACAGGCCGCGTTACTGGCCGTATTGCAACAGCGAGAGCAACTTGCGCTGCGCGAATTAAGCGAGTTCAACATCCCCAGTACCATCGCCAAAGCCCTCATCGACAAAGGCTTGGTACAGAAAACAGAGGTTGCTCCCGATAGCAGAGTGCAACCGGCGCCCCTGTTGCGCGAACCACCGCTGCCATTGAACGATGAACAACGAGCCGCCTTTGAGCAGATCCAATATCACAGCTTTAACACCTACCTGCTGGATGGAGCCACCGGCAGTGGAAAAACAGAAATATACCTGCAAGCCATCGCAGAAACGCTCAAGAATGGTAAACAAGCGTTAGTGCTGGTTCCGGAAATTGGTCTTACACCACAAACCCTGCAACGCTTCCAACGCCGGTTTAATTTACCTATTGTGGCACTGCACTCGGGCTTGAATGATCGTGAACGATTGGATGCCTGGCTACAGGCGCGAGCGGGCATTGCACGAATAATCATTGGAACTCGCTCGGCATTGTTTACGCCCCTCAAGGAGCCGGGCATCATCATTATTGACGAGGAGCACGATGGCTCTTTCAAACAACAGGACGGTTTTCGCTACTCCGCCCGCGATCTGGCAGCAATGCGGGCGCATCGCCTGGGCATTCCTTTAATTCTCGGTTCGGCAACCCCTTCACTGGAAACCCTATATAACGCCAAACTGGAGCGTTACCGGTATTTACGCCTGCAGGCGCGCGCCGGCAATGCCAAACCGCCGGCAATAGAACTCCTGGATATTCGCGGTGAAACACTTCATGAGGGGTTTGCCAAGGCCAGTGTCGATGCGATTAGCGACACACTGAAACAGGGCAACCAAGCGCTGGTTTTCCTCAACCGGCGCGGCTACGCTCCGGCACTGGAGTGCCATGACTGCGGATGGCTGGCGACTTGTAATCACTGCGATGCCCGTATGACGGTTCACAATACCCCGCGCCATCTGCACTGCCATCACTGCGATCACCAGCGTGCTCTGCCCAAGCGCTGCCCAAGCTGCAATAGCGGCAAGTTACAACCGCTTGGCCAGGGCACAGAGCGCAGCGAGCTGGTGCTGCAGGAGTTATTTCCGGCGACCAAAGTGATTCGGGTAGATAGGGACTCCACCCGCAATAAAAACAGTATGCAAACCCTGCTCGCCAATGTGCACTCAGGCGAGCCCTGTATTTTGGTGGGCACCCAAATGCTGGCCAAAGGGCATCATTTTGCAGATGTGACTCTGGTAGTGATTATCGATGCCGATGCCGGTCTGTTTAGCACTGATTTCCGCGGGCCGGAGCGCATGGGACAGCTGCTACTTCAAGTCGCCGGTCGCGCCGGTCGCGCCGAAAAACCCGGCCGCGTCCTGCTGCAGACCCATCACATAGATCACCCGCTCGTGCAAACACTGATGCATAAAGGCTATCACGCCCTCGCGGAACTGATTCTGCATGAGCGCCAACTCACCCAGCTACCGCCATTTCGCCATCTGGCGCTGCTGCGGGCAGAGAGCAAACAGGCACAACAAGCGGTGCATTTTTTACAGCAGGCACGCCAGTTAGCCGAGACGATACAAGCACCCAGCCCAGCGCTGAGCTACCTGGGCCCACTGCCAGCTATGATGGAAAAGCGCGGCGACAGATTCCGCTATCAACTGCAATTCAACGCCGCCCAACGCAAACCCCTGCAAGCCTTATTGTCACAACTGGCGCTCCAACTGGAAGCCCACCCACTCGCCAACAAAGTGCGCTGGTCAATCGATGTAGATCCGCAAGATATGGCATAAAGACCGCGTAGTGACTGGGGAAGGCAAGCCGTTTACAATCGCGCCCCTGGATTTACCCTTCTGTGTCACCTGTTGTGTCACCCCTACAGATACCTATATTTCATGAGTAGAGATTTCGCCAAGAAGAGCCGCTCGCCGGCAGGCCGCAGTGCCTCCAGCCGCTCCGCCAATAATGGCCAAACCCCCGGATGGCTATTCTTTGTGGCGGGTTTGGTGCTGGGCGCCTTTGCGGCGAGTTTGTATTTTATTAAGAACCCCACTACAGCTCCTGCGCCACAAGAGCAACCCAAACCCAAGGTGGAGGAAAACAAAACGCCAAAACCGCGTTTTGATTTTTATAAATTACTGCAGGAAAGCGAGACCATAGTGCCGGCCAGCGAGACCATAAATGATGAAAGGCCGGCCGCAGACCAACAAAAAATCGAGTATCTCCTGCAGGTAGGCTCTTTCCCCAAAGCAGAAGATGCCGACAAGTTGCGCGCCCAGTTAATTATGATCAATCTGGATGCGCGCATCGAAACCGTGGAAATCCGCAAGGGTGAAGTCTGGCACCGTGTTGTGGTTGGGCCATTTAATACGCAAGCCGAATTAACCAGCGCACGCAGTCAATTGGTTAATAACCAATACAATGCACTCGTATTAAAACGCGCTAAAACCAAATAATCCCCGCTCATTCACATCGCGCACCCGCGCCTTGAAAAAGGCGCGGGTGCCCCCATTTTCCCGACTTAACGCGACAATACCCCGGCGGGTATACACAGCCTTTTCCGAATCAACTCAATAGGAATTCCCGTGACAACAATCCTCTCTGTGCGCCGCGATGGGCAAGTGGTTATCGGCGGCGATGGCCAGGTTTCACTCGGCAATACCGTCATGAAAGGCAATGCGCGCAAAGTGCGCCGCCTATACAAAAACCAGGTATTGGCCGGCTTCGCAGGTGGTACTGCTGACGCCTTTACCCTATTTGAACGCTTTGAAGCGAAACTGGAAGCCCATAACGGCCAGCTCACCCGCGCTGCCGTGGAACTTGCCAAAGACTGGCGCACTGACCGCAGCCTGCGCCGCCTTGAGGCGTTGCTGGCGGTCGCCGATAAAGATGCCTCACTTATCATCACCGGCAATGGCGATGTCATCCAACCGGAAGATGATTTGATCGCTATAGGTTCGGGTGGCAATTATGCGCAGGCAGCCGCACGTGCACTGCTTGAAAATACTGACCTGGATGCACGTAGCATCGTCGAAAAAGGGTTAAAAATCGCTGGCGATATTTGCGTGTTCACCAACCAGAATCACACCATCGAAGTACTCGACTATTAACAGCAGTAGCCCCGTATGAAGCCTAGCGAAATACGGGGACTTTGATTTGATCAACAACACCCGCATTGCGCTGCACTCCATGCGGGCTACTTAAGAGATTCTTATGTCTTCTATGACTCCGCGCGAAATCGTGCATGAACTGGATAAACACATTGTGGGCCAAGCCGACGCCAAGCGCGCAGTAGCTATTGCCTTGCGCAACCGCTGGCGTCGTATGCAAGTGCCGGCCGAGATGCGCAATGAAATCACACCAAAAAATATTTTAATGATTGGCCCTACCGGGGTAGGTAAAACCGAAATTGCGCGGCGCTTGGCCAAACTCGCCAATGCTCCGTTTATTAAAGTAGAGGCAACCAAATTTACCGAAGTGGGTTATGTCGGTCGCGATGTGGAATCCATTATTCGCGATTTGGTCGATGTCGCCATCAAAATGCGCCGCGAGCAAGCTGTTAAATCGGTTCAGCACCGCGCCGCCGAAGCAGCGGAAGAACGCATATTAGATGTACTTTTGCCGCCCGCGCGCAATTTATCGCCCGAAGAAAGCAAACATGAATCAGGCACTCGCCAAATCTTTCGCAAAAAATTGCGGGAAGGCGAATTGGATGATAAAGAAATTGAAATCGATGTAGCCGCCGCCAGTGTCGGCGTAGAAATCATGGCTCCACCTGGCATGGAAGATATGACCAGCCAATTGCAAAGCATGTTTTCCTCGCTGGGGCGCGACAAAACCAAAAAAGCCAAACTCACCGTCAAAAAAGCCTTCAAACAATTACAAGATGAAGAAGCTGCAAAATTAGTGAGCGATGAAGATATCAAAGCACAAGCCATCGAAGCAGCAGAACAAAATGGCATAGTGTTTATCGATGAAATTGATAAGGTAGCGCGTCGAGGTAATGTGAGTGGTGCTGACGTATCGCGTGAAGGCGTACAGCGCGACCTGCTACCCCTTATCGAGGGCTGCACCGTGACCACCAAGCACGGCGCAATAAAAACGGACCATATTTTATTTATCACCTCAGGTGCATTCCACCTGAGTAAACCTTCGGATTTGATTCCCGAGCTGCAGGGGCGACTGCCGATTCGTGTTGAGCTGCAAGCGCTAACCCCCGATGATTTTGAACGCATATTGACCGAACCCAAAGCCTCACTCACTGAACAACAAGAAGCCTTGCTAAAAACAGAAGGTGTGACTTTGAGTTTTACCAAAGACGGTATTCGCCGCATTGCAGAAACCGCTTTTGAAGTAAACGAACGCACTGAAAATATTGGGGCACGTCGCTTGCACACCATTCTTGAGCGGTTATTGGAAGATGTTTCTTTCAGCGCCGGCGACGACAATCGCAGTGTGACTATCGATGCAGCTTTCGTTGAGCATCACCTGGGTGAACTCGCCAAAAACGAAGACCTGAGCCGTTTTATCCTCTAACCTGCTGTTGATTATTACGCCCTAACAACAAGCGAATAACAACATTCCCGCTGCAACTTACACTTTTATGACAAGTGTAAGTTGCAGCGCAAATGCAAATCAGTAAAAATTTTGCAACAAAAGGGGCTGGCCCCGCTGCCAACAATGGCCACTCAATGACGCCTTCAAAAATTCGTTTCCATAAAAATTCGCAACAGCTGGAGCTGCATTATGGTGCAGATATTTTTTTACTTGATGCAGAGTTTTTGCGCGTGCATTCACCCAGCGCAGAAGTTAAAGGGCACGGGCCAGGTCAGGAAGTGTTGCAATATGGCAAAAAAAATGTCGGCATTAATACACTTGAACGCGCAGGAAATTACGCACTGAAATTAGTGTTTGATGATGGCCACTCCACAGGTATCTATACCTGGGAATATTTGCACCACTTGGGTGTAAATAGAGATCAGCTCTGGGAGAGCTATTTGCAAGCCCTGCATAAGGCAGGCAAAAGCCGGGAAGCCAATACCAGTGTGGTTCGTCTTATCGATCCGCAGGCTTAAACTGCATGAAACACCTGCTGATCTATTAATAGGCTAAACCAAACCGCCATTTAATAGAGCAGCGCTTTCCCTTGTTGCGCAGCTTTGCGCTGACAAAACATCACATCTAATAACAACTTCTAATAACAACTACAAACTGCAGATCTTACGTCAGTGTTTATTCACCGACACGGCATTTATTTGCCTGCAATTTGTAGCTTTTTATTCCGCGTTTTATGTGGGCCCAATGGATTTGCAAAAACTTTCATGAATACCGCCAGACAGAGATTTATATCCATGAATAAAAGGCATTTTGTTGCGCACGGCTATTTTACTTTGTTAGTGCTGCTTCTCTCGTTTATTCCTCTATCCAGTTATTGGTGGATGATGCCAGCTCCCGATAACTCTCATGGGAAGTTATACCTGCTGAGTAGCATAGGTTATTACGGACTCTTGCTAACCATTATCGGGCTGGCATGTTTACCCTTGGCGATATCAAAATTTACCCGACTAGTTTACGCGCTGTTGCTTGCGCTCTGGCTTATTTTTTTAGGCGTGGATGCCGCCACATTTAGCCTGTATTTATTTCATGTGGATTGGATAATGCTGGAAATGTTCGTAATGGATTTTGAGGGGCTGGGACTTCCCAATATTATTTTGTTTACTGCTATAGCCGCAGCAGTGTTAATAATTGCCGGATGCGGATGGCTGAGTAGCTGGATACATAAAAAATACACTAGCCAATTATTGGCCAATAAATTAGCAAGCGATAAATTGCCAGAAAATAAACAGGCAACCCCTCTGCGGGAGTTGTATCGCCCGGGTTTTGGCACAATGACGTTATTTTCAGCGATATCAATTGTTACTATATTATTTGTGATTAATTCTTCAATTAATATCTGGGCGGATAAATATCATCGCCAGGAGGTGAGTTATATCAACCCCTATTTGCCGCTTTATCGTCCGGTAACCAGTAGCAAATATGCCGAAACTCTGGCGCACCTGGCGCCAGCGGTTTTACCTCCGTTGCAAGGCAAAATGGATCGCGCAGCAATTCAGGAAAAAAGTGTGGTGCGCTACCCACTTGAACCTTTGCAGTGTGCAGCCCCCACAAAAAAACCATCCATCATTATGCTGGTGGTTGAAAGCTGGCAAGCCGCCGCGCTCAACCAGGATGTAATGCCAAATATCACTCGCTTCAGCAAACAGACGACACAGTTTAATCAGCATATTTCCGGCGGCTCAGCCACTATTCCCGGTTTGTTTAGCCTATTCTATGGGCTGCATGCGAGCTATTACCCCGCCTTTAAAGCAACGCCCGCCGCTAACCCCAGTGAATTTACTGAAACCCTGGCCGAGCAAGGCTATAAACAATATATTTTTACCAACTCCAACCTTGATCGTTTTGCGATGCGCAGTTTGATTTTTCCTCGCGTTGCGCCTGCAAATTTTTATCAGGAAAAAACTGACGCAGCAGTAGTGGATCAATTTTTACAACAGCACAGACCCTCAACCACAGAGGCGCGTTTTGATTTTGTGTTTTTAACTTCTTCACACTCGCCCTATAAATATCCAAAAAAGTTTTCTCGCTTTACCCCTTTGCCCAGTGTGAAAGGTGGCTATGCGTTTAATAAACATGCAGACAACATCCCCTATAAAAATGATTACTACAACAGCTTGTATTACGTCGATCATCTGCTGGGAAAAATAGTAAATCATTTGGAAAAAACCGGCGCACTGGAAAACACGTGGGTAGTTGTTACGGGTGATCACGCGGAAGAATTTAATGAAAACGCGGCGGGATTTTGGGGGCATGGCAGTAATTTTACCCGCTGGCAAACGCATACGCCGCTCTTGATTCATGCACCGGGACAAACCACTAATCAGTTTGAAAACAGAGTATCCAGTCATCAGGATATAGTGCCGACCCTGATGGAAAATGTACTCGGCTGCAGCACCGCACGCGAAGCCTATAGTACTGGTGCCAACCTGTTTGCACTGCCTGAGACACGTAGCCTGGTGATGTCTTCTTATTACAATAACGCCTATTGGGTAGATGGCGCCGTGTTGGATCGCAGCAACGGCAAACAATACTCCTGGGTTGATATTAACAACACGGCGATTACTCTGGATAAACAAAAACTGCATCAAGTACAAGACGAAGAGCGGCGTTTTTTTAGAGATAGCAATTCACGCGGCTTGCTCTCCGGCAAGCATTAAAAAAATAGCGCCACGGAGGGCGCTATTAATTTTATCAACAACCAATCTATGTGGTTTGTTACTGGCTTACCAATACCACAGCAGTTTGCGCTGGAACATTGAGGCTGATCACACCTGCGCCATTACTGGTAAATGGCGCATCGCCTGATGGCAGTTTTTGTACAAAGCCTGTGTTATTTAACCCGGTATTTACCGTCAGACTCTGCGCGCCAAGTGATAAATTAATCAACACCGCAGCCACCTTGCCTTCCGCACTGCGGGTAAAAATAACATGGCTGTTGCCCGCTACAGATTGCAAACTCAAATTACCACTGCCGAGCAATGGAACCGCATTACGCACCGCATAAAGTGCACGATAGTGTTCAAGTAATGAGCCTGCAACGCCGCTCTGGGCTGCAACATTACGTGTGCTGACATTGGTCGATAAACTGCGATAGGGAGTGCCCGTAGTAAACCCGGCATTGGTGGTATTCGCCGTCCAACTCATCGGTGTACGCAACTTTCCATCGTCGTTTTGATTGCCGTTCGCCATACCTATTTCTTCACCGTAGTAGGCAAAGGGCGTACTGGATACCAGCGTTGTAATAGCAGCCGCAACACGATAATCGCCCAAATTATTCCCACTCAATTCACCAATCGGGCGGTTGCCAGCGAAGGAATCATGATTGGATAGAATAAGTGGCATAGTCGCTTTGGTAGCAGAGTTGAGTAAACTCGCGAGCGACGAATTAAAACTGCGATTGGTGGCCGTGGATTTAATAGCGCCTTGATAACCAAAGGCAAAAGAATTAATACAGGATGTGTCAACCGCATAGAGCGCAGGCGCATCGGGTGCTTCACAAATCATATAGCGATTATCGTAACTATTAATCACCGCTTGGGCTTCGGCCAGCAGCGCATGGTTTTCCGCTTGATCACTCCAGGCATTACTACCATTTTCAAACAACACGCCAGTTGCATCGAAACGGAAACCATCAACACCTTTATTTAACCAGAAACGCAAATTATCCATGTGATAGGCAACCACATTGTTATTGCGCAAATTAAAGTCCGGCAGACTGGAGGTAAATACACCGTAATAAAAAATATTGGCAGCCGAATGCCAACTGGCATTGCCGCCCCAGCTTGTCCAACCGGGATTGGTATTGGAGAAAATATACCAGTCGCGCTTGCTGTTATTTGCAGACGATGCCGCATCTATAAAAAGCGGATTTGAACTTGAACTGTGATTCATAACATAGTCGATGATGACACCTATGCCGCGTGCATGGGCCTCGCTAAGCAGGGCTTCAAAATCTTCCATGGTGCCGTAATCACTTTCCACCTTGCGATAATCAATCACACTGTAACCGTGGTCGTTATCGCTACTTTCCATCATTGGCATCAGCCAAATACCGGTGACACCCAGCGATTGCAAGTAATCCAAGCGACTGATTAAACCCTGAAAATCACCACGGCCATCGCCATCGGAGTCTTGATAAGAGCGCACAAAAATTTGCATGAAATTCGCGCGCTTGTTCCATCCATCCGGCAGCTCGCTATCCACCGTCATGGGCGCAACGGCGGATAAATCCAGCACAGCCGAAGCATTGCCAATTAACGCAGCGGCAGCATTAGCATCAGATTCATTAAAAAATAAATTATTGTTGTCCTGCACCACCCACACATTTGCGCCATTCACGTTAGGCACAAAACTTAAATCGGCAGTAGGGCTTTTAAAATCGCCTTTGTGGGTGATGAGGTTAAACGCCACTGCCGGGTTTGTTACCGGCACGCTGGCCACCGCCCAGCCATCTTGAATCGCATCAAACGGGCGCGGCGCAGCCCAAGTCGTCGCAGTACTACTGGCAATTGCACTGCCCCATAAATGTAACCCCCAACCAGTGTAATCCTCCGCGCTGCGTTTATAGCGAATAGTCACCGAAGTGATGGTGTTACTAATAGAGGATGCCGCCTGTGAAGTAAGCGCCTGGGATGAAACAACACTGGAAACCGGTGAACTGGACAAATTGGAACTGGAAGCAACAGATGCCGGAGCGCTGCTCGGCGGCACACTGGAGGCAGAAGGCTTACTGCCACCACCGCCTCCACCGCCGCAGGCGCCCAGTAAGAGGGTGAGCACCAACAGCCATAGGCCAGGTGAAATAAATCGAATCGTTTTCATGGTTGAGCCTCTCGTGGTTATTGTTAAATTTTTTAATGAATTATTTTTTATTTGGGCGGGAGCAGAAACTGCAAAATTTGTGGCACGCGATCTTGCCAGGCTTGTTCATTGTGTTCAGCGTCTGGAAATTTTTTGGTTACCCAGTCGCGCCCCTGAACATATCCCTTATCGAGCATGATTTTATCGACCTGGTTTTGATGTATTTCGTAGTACTGATCGAGTGTTGCCGTACCAAAATCAAAATACACCCTGTGCTGGCCAGCCACGGGGAACGCAGCACGCAAATAATCGCGAAGTTTTTCTGCTGGCCCCATATGATCGTTATTAAAAAATAATGGCCAGTGAGTGGAAACGCCTGCAGCACTGCCAAACACCTGCGGGTATTGCGTCAACGCGTAAATAGAAATTAAACCACCCATTGAGCTGCCGGCAATTAACGTATTGTCGCGATCAGGCACACTGCGATAATGGGAATCTATGTAGGGCTTTAATTCTTTGACGATAAAGCTCAGGTATTCATCGGCAAGATAATCGGCATTTTTACCTTCGCCCAAATGTTGTTTGAGCCGCTCAATAACCGCTGCATCCTGCGTGGAAAAATACTGCGCGGCGCGCTCGGGGAAATACTCCATACGCCGGTTTGGTGTACTCCAAATACCTACAATAATTGCAGGCGTTATTTTCCCCTCATCCATTAATTGCTGGGCTATATCATCCACTTCCCACGCCACCCCAAAATTAGCGCTCTGTTGATTAAATAGATTTTGTCCATCGTGCATGTACAGCACAGGTAACGCAGACTGGGGATTTAAAAAATATTGGCGCGGCAACCACACTTCCACATTGCGCGGTTGAACATACTGCGAGGCAAAGGGTTTCAGATAATCAATACGCGGCTGTACTGACCCAGCCGCATAGTGTTGATAGTGAGTAGATTGACTGCTGCAGCCCAGCACAAACAGGCACAGTACAAGACTGGTAGTAAATTTCATAAGCAAGCCCGGTTAAGGTTTGCACAAAATAGTACCAAGCCAAATTCAGGTTAAGCAGGTGTTACATACGTATTCAGCGGTTTATTAATGCAATCCACGGAGGAATTAATGCGTCCAGCTGATTGCACCGGTATAGGCGGTAATCAAGATTACTATGCCAAAAGCAATGCGATACCAGGCAAATGCCATGTAAGTGTGATTGCTGATAAATTTCAACAGCGCGCGCATCACCGCAAATGCAGTAATAAACGAAGTGATGAAACCTATTGCCAGCAAGCCCGCATCGGTCCACTGCAATTGCTCACGCGCCCCCCAAAGGCTGTAGAGCGAGGCGGCGGAGATCATGGGAATAGCGAGAAAAAATGAAAACTCGGTAGATGCCTTGCGCGACAAACCAAAATACATGCCGCCAATAATCGTAGCGCCCGAGCGCGAGGTGCCAGGAATTAGCGCCAAACATTGGCACAAACCTACTTTCAATGCATCGATATAAGTCAGATCATCCATTTCATCAATGCGTGGTGAGTAAGCAAATTTTTCCACCCACATAATCGCAAAACCACCCAGAATGAAACCTGCTGCCACCACATAGGGGCTAAACAGCACACTCATAATAAAATCGCTCAGCAAAAATCCAATAATCGCCGCGGGGAAAAACGCCAGTGCCACATTGATGTAAAGATTGCGCGCAATGCCTGGCCGATGAATACCTTTCAAGCTGCCAAAAATCTTGGCGCGATACTCCCAAACCACTGCCAACATGGCCCCCATCTGGATAAAAATTTCAAACAGGGTGCGCTTGTCGTTCTCCAAAAAATTCATGATATCGGCAGCGAGAATTAAATGGCCGGTACTGGAGATAGGCAATAGCTCAGTCACTCCCTCAACAATGCCCATGATGATGGCTTTAAGCACAAGAACAAGATCCACAAGAACTCCTTTGGTTTGCGAGTAAGACTCGGATTTGGCAAAAAAACATGATTCACAAACAGCCCAATCAAAGGCAAAAAAACACGGGCCGACAAGCTATAACCGCCACGCAAATTGCCGGCCAAGTCTGCTGGAGCAGCATCTATTTTGCAAATTTGCACAGTTCCGCGCCGCGCCGCGGAGTATACTCGGCTTCTATTTTTGCGCCATTTAAAGGAGTCATCATGTGTCAGGTTAATCGCCGTATTTATGCGCTCTTTACACTGATTGTTTCATTCCTGTTCAGTGGATGCGCCAGCGTTCACTACGCCAACGATTACAAATCTGATACCCAATTTAACAATTTGAAAACCTATAACTGGCGTGCAATCACACTGGATGTAGGTGGAACGGATCAAGCGTTACTGACCCGACTCGCCGATAATCAGCTGGCAGCCCAAGGGTTTGTGCTGGATAAAAACCAACCCCAGCTATTATTGGACATGCAGGTTTTCTCGCGCCAAAGCCAGGGGGGCAATAGCAGTATCGGCATTGGCATAGGTATGCCGGTGGGACGACACGGCAGCGTGGGCCTTGGTACGTCGCAATTGCTGAACAGAGGCAAACAGGAGGGAGTCATTTTGATTGATATCACGCGCGTTAGTGACAACACCCTCATATGGCGCGGCAGTGCCGAAGGCATTCCGTTGATTCAGTTTTCACTCAGCGCCGAACAAAAACTGGGGGACACCATGGCACAATTGCTAAGCCAATTCCCGCCGAAAAATGCACCCTGACGCAGCTATTCGCCAAACCAGTTACACTCAGGGCGGTCGCCGCCTGAATAGTCATCCGCCTGAAGATCGATAAACAACACTATGCCCAACTCACCGCGCCTTTCCATTGAAGGCATTTTATTGTTAATTGGTCTGGCAATTTGCTGGGGCATTAACTGGCCCATCATGAAATTTATTATCAGCGAAATTCCACCGCTGAGTTTTCGCGCCTTTTGCCTGTTCTTTGGGGGGCTGGGCATCCTGGGGTTGGCGCGTGCCTCAGGCTTATCCATCGCCCTGCCGGTGGGTTATATCAAAAAACTCTGCTGGGTTTGCCTGCTGAATATTGTTGGCTGGAATGTGATGGCGACCTATGGTCTGAGCCTGCTGCCGGCCGGTCGCTCGGCACTGCTTGGCTACACCATGCCTATCTGGACAGTATTGCTCTCGGTCTGGCTGTTACAGGACAAATTCAGCCTGCGGGTCGGTATCGCCCTGCTGCTGGGGATTGGCGGTATAGCAGCGCTGATGAGTGAGTCGTTAATCGCCTGGTTCAGCGGCCCATTAAATGTGCAACTATTACTTGGCGCACTACTGATGGTGGTGGCGGCCTGGTCTTGGGCTGCCGGCACTGTGCTGATGAAACTCTGGCAGATCCCCCTTAATACGGTGGTACTCACGGGCTGGTTACTGCTTTTGGCCAGCCTGCCAATCATGGTTGCGGCCGCAATAGTGGACGGGGCACCGCGGCAGCTTCCTTCCACCCTGGCGCTTTGGGGTGTTGTCTATAACGTATTTTTTGCCTTTATGTTCTGCTACTGGGCCTGGGTGCGCCTGGTCAGCCTGGTGCCAGTAAGTGTGTCTTCAATCTCCTCGCTTATTACCCCACTGGTCGGGGTAATATCCAGCATCTATCTTCTGGGAGAGCAACCGGGATGGCCTGAATATACCGCAACCCTGTTGATTTTGAGCGCTGTCGCAGTGGTGAATTTCAGTGGGAAAAATCCTAACAAACAACCGGAAGCGACCGCGCCAAACGCCAGGGATGGAGGTTAGCGCCCTGTTGCACTCCGTAAGCGATAACTTCAACACCGGCCGCTTTCACCTCGCGCAGGGTATCGGCATAAAGCTTATCGATATGATCCGCCGGACTAACCTGCCGGATACCCGTGTGCTGCACACAAAATAAGAGCACTGCGCGCTGCCCCCGGGCCACCATCAACTTTAACTCCCGCAAGTGCTTGGTGCCGCGGGCACTGACAGCATCGGGGAAATACCCCTGGCCTTCTGCCTCCATCAAGGTCAGGTTTTTCACCTCCAGATAACAGGCACGCTTATCGGCAGCATGATCCATCAGCAAAAAATCAATCCGCGATTTTTCATCACCGTATAGTTGCTCACGCTTGATATTCCGGTAACCCAACAACTCCTGAATCACACCAGCTTCCAGTGCCGCAGCAACGAGTTGGTTGGCGCGCCCGGTATTGATACCCGCCCGATGACCATGCGGAGTGGTGACAATTTCCAGGGTCTGGGGATACTTGCGGGCTTTATTTTCAGATACTGAATAGCAACAGGGGCTGCCGGCGACCACACAGTTTTTCATCGAACCGGTATTGGGGCAGTGGATAGTTATTTCGCTGCCGTCCGCGAGGCGAACATCCGCCAGAAAACGTTTATAGCGCCTGAGCAGTAGCGCCGGGTAAAGAGCATCAAGCCCCCCTGAACCATTTTCAATACCAAAGGAAGCGGATAAATTCATAGGGACACAGCCGGATAGAAAACCAAAAAAACACCCCCCCAAAAACAACGATTAGAAGCGATAAATTGAACCACAAATGCCGCGATTTGCGGCTATAGTTTTTGTTTAGGATATAAGTGGGGCAGGATTTGAGCCGCCAAGGTTAACCGGGCAAAAGCTGCGAAAAAACGCTAGCACTCCCATATGTTATCTGATAGCTTGCTCCCCCTTCTAATTCTGCCCACCCCCTGGTGCAGCTGATTGATGATCCAGGATGTCTTACGAGGCGCTACCTATGGCGAAAAAATCACCTTCTACAGAAACCTTTGCACTCCGCCCTTTCACTCCCTACGTGGAGAAAAAAGGCGAAGAGTATATGAACGATAACCAGAAGGCGCATTTCAGACAATTGCTGCTCAACTGGCGTTCAGAGCTGATGGAAGAAGTAGATCGCACCGTTAGCCACATGAAAGATGAAGCGGCTAACTTCCCTGATCCGGCCGACCGCGCCAGCCAGGAAGAGGAATTCAGCCTTGAACTGCGCACCCGCGACCGCGAGCGCAAGCTGATCAAGAAAATCGACAGCACTCTTGAGCTGATTGAAAACAACGACTACGGCTATTGCGATGCCTGCGGTGTGGAGATTGGTATTCGTCGCCTTGAGGCCCGCCCGACCGCAACACTCTGCGTGGATTGCAAAACCCTCGCTGAAATCAAAGAAAAACAAATCGGCGGTTAAAGCCGGTTCGCAGAGGCGGGGCAACCCGCCTCTTCTATTTTATGCCTGCCTCATCACCACCAATACCACCATCGGAACAACCATCCGCTAATGCGCTATTGCCTTATCGCGGCCGATTTGCTCCATCACCTACCGGCCCTCTGCATTTTGGTTCCCTGGTAACAGCCCTCGCCAGTTTTCTGGACGCCAAAGCCAATCGCGGCCAATGGCTGGTACGCATGGAAGATCTGGACCCGCCGCGCGAGCAGCCAGGTGCAGCCGATCTAATCCTGCAAGCCCTCGAAACCCACGGACTTGAGTGGGATGAAACACTGATCTACCAAAGCAGCCGCCATAGCGCCTATGAAGCTCGCCTTCAGGAGTTGATCAGCCGCGGACTCGCCTACCCTTGCAACTGTTCACGCCAACAACTGGCTGCTATGGGCGGCATTTATGACGGCCGCTGCCGGATCCACCAGCAGGATGACACTAGCCCGCATGCTATCCGCCTCAAGCTTTACGATATTCCTGGCTGCCCCTGCGATGACAGCGTTGGATTTGTCGATCTATTCCAGGGCGCACAACAACAGAATCTACGCACCCATGCGGGCGACCAAATCCTTAAACGGCGCGATGGCTTTTATGCCTATCAATTAGCCGTAGTGGTTGATGATATCTTTCAGGGCATTACCCACATTATTCGCGGCAGCGACCTCCTGGAGGTAACCGCCCGCCAACTGCGTCTGTTTGACCTACTTGAAGCACCCCGTCCCACCTATGGGCACATCCCCCTGGCGCTGCAAGCCAACGGCCAGAAACTCAGCAAACAAAATCAAGCCAAAGCGCTGGATAACAACAAGGCAGGCAGGAACCTGTGGCATGGGCTAGCCTTTTTAGGGCAGAATCCCCCTGCTGATATGGCGCGCGCTTCCACCCGCGAACTACTCGACTGGGCGCAGGTACACTGGCATCGCCAAGCAGTTAAAGGCCTTGGTTACTGGTATCAAGAAGAATAACAACCGCGACGATTCACGGTCATAGCAAGCGCCGCTACAACTCATTAATGGCAGCGCTCAGGAACTACTCTCATGAACAATCAACGCCTGGTTATTTTGCTGTTGCTGGTGGCCTATATATTTTCCCCCAGTCTTTTTAACTGGATTCTTGACCCCCAGGGCGCCTGGTATAGGCCTTACATCGTCTGGGTGGGTGTGATTCTGGTTGCCTTTGTGATGCAAATACGGCGCAAGAATTATCAGGACTTTGATTAACAACGACTCTGACCGGACTGATCGGCCCCGGCACAAAGTGCTACCCGGACAGCAATTCACTCATATAAGAACATTGCATAATGACATTTGATCTCAGCCAAGTTGCGCTTATCGGCCTCTGCTATCTGCTCCTGCTCTTTGGCATTGCCTATATCACCGAGCGCGGCTGGATACCCGAGGCAGTAACCTCCCACCCTATCACCTACATCTTATCGCTGGGTATTTTTGCCAGTGCCTGGGCGTTTTACGGGGTTATCGACCTGGCATTCCAATACGGTTACGGCGCGCTCGCATATTACATAGGCACAGGCGCACTGTTTTTATTTGCACCGGTTGCCCTCGCCCCTTTAGCGGAATTGGCTCGCCGCCACCAGGTTCACTCGCTCGCCGACTTATTGGTGTTCCGCTACCACAGTCACAGCGTGGGGGCGCTTACCACCCTGTGCATGCTCTGCGGTATTTTGCCGCTGATGGCACTGCAGATTCAGGCCATAGCCGACACCATGCATATACTGACCGTCAGTGGTAACCCCTCACTGCCACTGCAAGGCACAGGGCTTACCTTCAAGGATTTGATGGCCCTCTGCTACTGCGCCATTCTCGCTTTCTTCACCATCTCATTTGGCGCCAACCGCGACCAGCACCGGGGCTTGATCACCGCCATGGCGTTTGAGTCATTGGTTAAAGTCTGCGCGCTCTGTGCGATTGGATTAGTGGCAGTTTTCGGCGTGTTTGATGGGCTGGAAGGCTTGGATCAGTGGCTGCTCGATCACCCGGAAAACCTGGCGCTGCTGCACAGCCCCATCCACACCGACTCAACCCACACACTGCTACTGGTCTTTGTTGCCACCGCCGTCACCATGCCCCATATTTTCCATTTAGGTTTGGCTGAAAACCCGCTGATGCGCAACTCTCGCACTGTCACCTGGGCGTTTTCCCTGTTTTTGCTGCTGATGGCACTACCGATTTTTCCCATCCTCTGGGCCGGCACAGAACTTTCCGTACCCTTACCCCCCCAGTACTACACCTTGGGTGTACCTATATTGTTTGACTCACCGGGCCTGACGCTACTTGCTTTCATTGGTGGCTTATCTGCCGCTACCGGCGCTATGGTGGTTATTTCGCTGGCGCTATCTACTATGGTGATGAACCACTGGCTCTTACCTAGCCTGAAGCTGCGTACCCGCAGCGATCTCTACAGCCAACTTATCTGGCTGCGCCGGATTTTGATCGCCACCATTTTCCTCGGCGCCTACCTGCTTTACTGGATTCTCGATAATCGCTTCAGCCTGAGCCATCTGGCCATGACTGCATTTATCGAAACCCTACAATTCCTGCCAGCCACTTTTGCGATTGTTTTTTGGAGCAAGGGCAACCGGCGCGGAGTCATTGCCGGCCTGAGTGTCGGCACCGGCATATGGGCGCTGGGCTTGTTAGTGCCGATGCTGACAGGTATGGAATATCTACCCATACCCTTAGTCGACTGGGCCATTCCGGTTGGCATCGAATACTGGAGCCAGGTCACGCTGCTATCTATAAGCCTGAACACTCTGTGTTTTGTGGTGATTTCGCTGGTAACCACACAAACGGATGACGAACAGTACAGCGCCGATGTCTGCGCCGCCGATGAACTTAGTCATCCGGTGCGCCAGGCACTGGATGTGCACTCCGCCGCCGAATTCAAACATCGCCTCGCCAAACCCTTGGGCAAAGTGACTGCCAGTCGCGAGGTGGATATAGCCCTGAAAGAACTGAGTTTGGGTATTGATGAGCGCCGCCCCTATGCGCTGCGCCGTTTGCGCGACCAGATCGAGGGCAACCTGTCGAGCCTGATGGGTATTCATGTGGCGAGCGAAATCATGGATACCTATATCCCTCATGTGGTTGCAGAAACCCGCAACACAGTGGATATCAACCTGATCGAAAGCCGCCTGTCCGAGTACCGGGAACACTTAACAGGCATGGCCGCTGAACTCAATACCCTGCGCCTCTATCACCGCAAAACGCTGGAAGAATTGCCAATGGCAGTCTGCTCGCTGGGCCGCGACATGGAAGTATTGATGTGGAACCGCGCCATGGCAGAGCTGACTGGCATTCCCAGCGGCGATGTAACCGGCTCTTATCTTGAAGACATCCCTGAACCTTGGTGCAGCCTGCTGATTGATTTCAGCCAAAGCAACGAACCGCATTTTTATCGCCGCGAGATAGAACTGGACAATCGCCCCCACTGGATCAGCCTGCATAAAGCCCATATTGAAGGCACACTCACCGCAGGCGTTTACGATCAGGTAATGCTGCTGGAAGACGTCACCGAAACCCAATTGCTGGAACAGGAACTGGTGCACTCAGAACGGTTGGCGTCAGTAGGCCGCCTGGCCGCAGGAGTTGCCCATGAAATCGGCAACCCTATCACCGGTATCGCCTGCCTGGCCCAAAACCTCAAATATGATTCGACTGACCCTGCCGAAGTATTGGAAACCGCAGAGCAAATCCTCAGCCAGACCGACCGTGTTGGCCGTATCGTACAATCGCTGGTGAGCTTCTCCCACGCCGGTCATGCGAGCAAAACCGAGTTCGAGGCAGTTTCCTTGCGCGACTGCGCCAATGAAGCGATTCATTTGCTGTCGCTGCAAAAGGACAAAAACCAGGTGCTCTTTTGTAACGACATTCCCAAAACCGCCATTATTGCTGGCGATACACAAAGGATGATTCAGGTTTTTATAAACCTTTTATCTAATGCCCGGGATGCCAGCCCCGAGCAAGGGCGTGTTATGCTAGAAAGTAACGAAGATGAGGATTCGGTAACAGTTTTTGTTACCGACGAGGGGCATGGTATCCCACCCGAGCTGATCGAGCGCATTCTGGAACCCTTCTTCACCACTAAAGAACCCGGTGAAGGCACAGGCTTGGGATTGGCCATGGTGTATAGCATTGTCGAAGACCACAGCGGCCATATGGACATCATAAGCCCCGCCGATACTGTACATAACCGTGGTGCCCGCTTTGAGATAACGCTGCCGCGCCATCTTGACTCCTTAATGGATGCCTGAATGTAACCCGATAAACACCCGCGGCTCGCAAGCGCGCCTTGCCAGCTATTTACCAGTAACACTAGACGCAAGACCCGGATAGCTATGAGTAAGATTCTGATTGTTGAAGACGAAACCATCATCCGTACCGCACTGCGCAAATTGCTTGAGCGCAACCAGTACGAGGTTAGCGAAGCACCCTCTGTCAAGGAGGCCACCTCCAAGTTCCAACTAAAGGATTTTGATCTGATCGTCAGCGACTTGCGCCTGCCGGGGGCGCCGGGAACCGACCTGATCAAACTCGCCGGCGACACACCGGTATTGATCATGACCAGCTACGCCAGCTTGCGTTCGGCGGTCGATTCCATGCGTATGGGCGCGGTGGACTATATCGCCAAACCTTTCGATCACGACGAGATGGTCAATGCGGTAAAGCGGGTCATAGGCAAGGCCAAAGCTGCCAATAAAATCGCCGCCAACACCCCAACAGCCAGCACCACTATCGCCGGCATGATTGGCTCCAGCGATGTAATGCAAGACTTGTATAACCGTATCCACAAAATAGCGCCTACTAACGCCACGGTCTTGATTCACGGTGAAACCGGCACTGGCAAGGAATTAGTCGCACGCGCACTTCACGAAGAGAGCAATCGCAATAATCACCTGATGATCTCGGTCAACTGCGCTGCCATTCCCGACACCCTGATCGAATCCGAATTATTCGGTTACGAAAAGGGCGCCTTCACTGGTGCATCCAACAATCGCGAAGGGTTGGTTGCCGCTGCCGACGGTGGCACCTTGTTTTTGGATGAAATCGGCGAACTGCCTTTGGAAGCCCAAGCGCGCTTGCTGCGGGTATTGCAAGAAGGGGAAGTTCGCCCACTGGGCTCAGTGGAGTCGCGCAAAGTTGATGTGCGCCTTGTCGCCGCAACTCACCGCGACCTGCGCAAGTTGGCGCGTGAAGGCAAGTTCCGCGAAGACCTTTATTTCCGCATTAATGTAATGCAGCTGGAATTACCGCCACTGCGCGAACGTGGTCGCGACATTATCAGTATCGCCGAATCCCTGCTGCAGCGTTACTGTACTCAATTTGGCAAACCTCAACTCAAATTATCCTCGGCCGCGATGGATGCGATTATGAGTTACAACTGGCCAGGCAATGTGCGCGAACTGGAAAACGCCATGCAGCGCGCAGTGATTCTCTGCGAAGACAGCACCGAAATTGGCGACCACCTGCTCTCTATTGATATGGACTCACCGGATTTGAATGACAATACCGGCAGCTCGGTATTTGAACCCGCTCGACTGGCAAGCCGTGCCAGCAACAACTCAACCGAGGATCTCTCCCTGGAGGACTATTTCCAGCGTTTCGTGCTGGAACATCAAGACACCATGAGCGAAACCGAGCTGGCGCGCAAGCTGGGAGTAAGCCGTAAGTGCCTGTGGGAACGCCGCCAGCGCTTGGGCATTCCCCGCACCAAAGCCGGAGCCAGTAGCGGCAAGTAGCAGTAACGCACACTCACAAAAATCCCCGCCAGCCCCCAGGCTCGCGGGGATTTTTTGTTTGGGGTGACAAAATTAATAACTTTTGATGCCAAAAAGCAGCTTTTAGCGTCACGCTGTTACCCCATGTCACGCAAGTGTTACCGTAAAAAATCTGTTACTTCTCTGCCTCCCGGTAACAATCACAGGCTAAATATGTAACCGTCCGAAATAACTAAAAGGCATATAGAGCAGAGCAAAAAACATAAGCCTTTGTTTTTATTTAACTTTTTAAATATGGCACAACAACTGCTTTTAGAGCGCCATAACAAAAACAAACAATAAGAATTAAATGCAAAACTCTAATAACAACAACAAATAATAAAAAACGGAAAAAACAAAATAACAACAAGAAACAATAAGAAAATGACATTAATAAATAACAACAAGAAACAATAAGAAACGTAGAAACTGGAACATAACAACAACAAATAATAACAACAGAAATATTAATAAAAATAAGTAAAACAATAACGTAGACGTAGATTGGCCACGCTAGAAAACAAGAGCAATAAGACACTAAAATAAAGCGGATACAAATCAGGCACTGGATGGGATAGCACGCGAGATTGGATATGGGCACGGAAGCACCCCATTAAATGCCATTTGCAGCACCTCGGTGCTCCCTCCAACGGGAAAGCGAAAGCTTTCCCGTTTTGCTTTTCAGGCACCAGTGAAATTTACTGCCTTGAAATTTTCCGACCCCGATATTCCCCGGGCTGTCATTTGGATAACCATAGCTGGGCCAAGGTCGTAAAAAACCCTGAGCATCTGCTAAACTCGCCACTCTTGTGCAACTGACGCCCCCAGCGAGACACCATGCTCAAACGCTTGCTAAACCTCTTCACTTCCGGTTCCAAGGATTCTACAAAAACGCCCCCTGCGCGCAATCGCGATGGCGCCGCCATTATTCCTCGCGATCAACATACGATTTCCCGCAAGAACATTAGTTCAGCCGCGATTAAAATCATTAAACAATTGGAAGATGCCGGTTTCGCGGCTTATTTGGTAGGTGGCGGGGTTCGCGATCTTTTGTTGGGTGGGCACCCTAAAGACTTTGACGTAGCCACCAATGCCACACCAGATGAAGTAAAACGCCTGTTTCGCAGTGCGCGTATTGTTGGTCGTCGCTTCCAGATAGTACATGTGCGCATGGGTCGCGAAGTTATTGAGGTAACAACCTTCCGCGGTCACCATGACGACAGCTCCCAGCACGCGGCTCGCAGCGAAGACGGCATGCTGTTGCGTGACAATGTCTACGGTACCCTCGAAACAGATGCGATGCGCCGCGACTTTACCGTTAACGCGCTCTATTACACCCTGAAAGACTTCTCGGTCATCGACTATTGCAATGGCATGGAAGACCTGCAGAACCGTACTTTGCGCATGATTGGCGACCCGGCAACCCGCTATAAAGAAGACCCGGTACGCATGCTGCGCGCCCTGCGCTTTGCCGCCAAGCTGGGCTTTACTCTGGAGCCCAACACGGCCAAGCCCATTCGTGAGCTGGCCGGGCTATTACTCAACGTATCAGATGCCCGCCTGTTTGAAGAAGTTCTCAAACTCTTCCTTAACGGCTCAGCTACCGCCACCTTTGGCTTAATGCGCGACTATGACCTGCTGGTTCATCTGCTACCTGCCACCGATAAAGCCCTGAAAGCCGGTGATGAAATTGGCGGCAACCTGATCGAGCAATGCATGATCAATACCGACAAGCGTATTCGCAGCGGCAAAACGGTAACACCGGCGTTTATTTATGCCGCCCTACTCTGGCCAGCCCTGCAACAGCAATTCAAACAGCTGGCAGGCCAGATGACGCCCGCACAAGCTTGGGCGCAAGCAGCGCAGAATGTGATTAATTTGCAATTAACCCGCACCGCTATTCCCAAGCGCTTCCTGATCCCTATGCGCGAAATCTGGGATTTGCAACAACGCCTGCCCAGCCGCTTGGGTATGCGCGCCCTGCGCACGCTGGATCACCCGCGCTTCCGCGCTGCTTATGACTTCCTGTTGATGCGCGAAGCTGCTGGCGAAGCCCTGGATGGTCTGGGTGTGTGGTGGACCAACTACCAGACAGCCAATGACGAGGAGCGCGAGGAGATGGTTAAAAATCTGGCCAAACAAAGCCCCAAAAGCGCTGCCAAACCACGCCGTCGTCGCTCGCGCAAACCAGCTGCTGCTCCCGGCGGGAACGAATAACCCATGACACTGGCCTATATTGGTCTGGGCAGCAATCTGGAAGATCCACTGGCGCAGGTAAACCGTGCGTTTGTGGAGCTATCGCAACTGCCGCTCACCCGGTTGTTGAAGCGCTCGGCAATCTATACCAGCAAGCCTGTTGGCCCCGAACAACCCGATTTCACCAATGCCGTGGCCCTGCTCGACACCCAACTGGCGCCGTTGGCATTACTGGATGCATTACAAACGATTGAGCAAGCACACCAGCGGGTGCGCATCCAGCACTGGGGGCCACGCACGCTCGATTTGGATCTCCTGCTTTACGGCAATGAAATCATTAGTAGTGCGCGCCTGATGGTTCCTCACCCCTATCTCACCCAGCGCAGTTTTGTACTCTACCCGCTGGCGGACATAACACCGGATTTACACCTGCCAGATGGCAGCGCTTTATGCAACTGGCTGGCCCAATGCCCGCCTGATGGCCTGAATAGAATATCCCCCGCGCTGTAACGCACCGATAGTGGCTAACCAAGAGCTTGCTGGCCTACATCGGCCAACTCAGAATTGAAGTTGCAAGGAGTTAATGTGGACGCTGTATTCGAAGAACTTGGATTGGATTTAACCCATGCCCAACTGCCGCGTTATATTGCCGTAGAAGGTTGCATTGGCGTGGGCAAAACTACCCTCGCGCGTAATATTGCACAGCTATTTAATTACGACATGCTATTGGAACAGCCGGAGGAGAATCCATTTCTGGAGCGCTTTTATCGCGAGCCAAAATCCACCGCGCTGCCCACCCAACTCTTCTTTCTCTTTCAACGCGCCAACCAATTACAAGCACTGCGGCAAGACGATATTTTTGAACCGGTCAGGGTGGCGGATTTCCTGATCGAAAAAGACCAATTATTTGCCCGTACCACACTGGACGACGACGAGCTGAATATCTATCGCCAGGTGTACGATAAACTGGTTATTAACGCGCCGCGCCCGGATCTGGTGATTTATTTACAAGCGCCGCTGGACGTTTTACTCGATCGAATTCGTCAGCGCGGTATTAGTGCCGAGCAATACATCAGCGCTGATTATTTAAAAGCACTCAACGATGCCTACACCGAATTTTTTCATTTTTATGATGGTGCACCGCTGCTAATTGTGAATGCCAAGGATTTAAACCTGGCGCAAAATCGCGACCATTTTAAGCAGCTGGTGCAGTATATTTTGACGATTAAGAGTGGCCGCCACTACTACAACCCAGTGCCTGTGCTTTAAAAAACACACCACTTTTGTTTTTCTGCAGCGAGAATTGCCATGCCCTACTCCACCATCAATAGCACATCCACCGCGAATACTGCGCTCACTAAAAACGTGACCATCAATACGCTCAACAAATTAAAAACCAATGGTGAAAAGTTTGTGGTGATTTCACTTTACGATGCGCATATGGCTGCAATGGCCGAGCGCTGTGGCGTGGAGGTAGTGCTAATTGGCGACTCACTGGGCATGACGGTATTGGGTTACGACAGCACCATTCCGGTAACCATGGAGCAGATGATTTATCATGTAGAAGCGGTGGCGCGCGGCAATAAAAAATCGCTCATCATCGGCGACCTGCCGTTTATGACCTACGCTACCCCCGAAGACGCAATGCGAAACTGTATGCGCATCATGCAGGCTGGTGCACAGATGGTAAAACTTGAAGGTGGCGCCTGGCTTGCCGATACCGTGCGCATGCTCGCCGAACGCGGCGTACCTGTGTGCGCGCACTTGGGTTTAACCCCGCAATCAGTGAATAAATTTGGCGGTTTCCGTGTGCAGGGACGCGATGAAAACGGCGCGGACAAAATCCTCAGCGACGCCAAATTACTGGCCGATGCTGGCGCAGATTTGCTGGTGCTGGAATGTGTACCCGCAGCCCTTGCCGCCCGCATCACCCGAGAGATTCCAATTCCGGTCATAGGTATAGGTGCAGGGCGCGATACGGACGCCCAGGTATTGGTGATCAACGACATCCTCGGCCTTACCGAACAGCCACCCAAATTTTCCAAGAATTTTTTATTGGAAGCCAACGATATCCCCGGTGCCATGCAAAAATACGTGGCGGATGTAAAGTCAGGTTTATTCCCTGGCGATGGCAATATCTTTAACTAGATTATTGTCTGCAATAACACTCATTACCCCCGGCATAAAAATTCGGTCATCCGGCAGACAATTCCTATTCACACTGCCCCAACCAGGTATGAGTTATGTTCAAACAATCCGCTTTAGCACTCGCGCTTGTGGCTTGCGCCGCCTTGACGCACACCAATGCCGCCACTCCCCGCAGTGAGTCAACCGCTGCTGCACAACAACAAACACGTGACTGGGCGGCTTATCTGGCAAGCTCCTCGCAATTACAGGCGCAAGACCAAGCCGTATTGAAAACTGAGTTAAAAGCCCTCGGCTTAACATCCCCCAGCCGCCCCGCGCCCACCAAAGAGTTTGGTTTTGATACTGAACAGCCCCTTGAATGGTTCAAAACGGCAGAGGGCAAACGCATCATGGATACTATCCTCTCCTTCCAGACTCCTTCCGGTGGCTGGTCAAAACGCACCGATATGGCCGCACAACCCCGCGCCAAGGGTCAGGCCTTTGGGGTAGAGGACGACTACATCCCCACCTTTGATAACGGCGCAACCAGCACCCAGATCACCCTGCTTGCCCGCGCCTTTAAAGCCACAGGCGACACCCGTTACCGCACCGCCTTTGAGCGTGGCTTGCAATTAATCCTGACTGCCCAGTACCCCAACGGCGGCTGGCCGCAAAGCTTCCCGCTAGTGGGCGGCTATCACGATCACATCACTTACAATGATGCGCTGATGCACGATTTGATGGTGGTGTTGCATAGTGTCGCCAAGGGCAAAAACGAATTCGATTTTGTCAGCGCTACCCAGCGCAACACGGCCCAGGCAAGCCTTGAGCGCGCACTGAAATGCGTACTTGAAACCCAGGTTGTCAGCAATGGCCAACTCACCGTGTGGGGCGCACAGCACGATGCCAAGACCTTGCAGCCGGCCAAAGCCCGCGCCTACGAAATGGCCGCACTCACCAGCTCGGAAAGTGTGTGGATGCTGGATTTTCTCATGACTCTGGACAACCCAAGCCCGGCAATTATCAACGCAGTGCACTCGGCTGCTGCCTGGTATGAAGCCACTAAAATCACCGGAAAAACATGGGTGCGTGGCGAGGCCACACTTACTGACAAACAAGACGCACCACCTATGTGGGCGCGCTTTTATGAACTGGGAACCAACAAACCAATTTTTGGTGACCGCGATGATTCCATTCACTATGAAGTAGGAAAAGTCTCCAAAGAGCGGCGCGAAGGTTATGCCTGGTATACCAACTCACCCAACGCCGTTTTAAAACGCTATGCGAGCTGGGCAAAAAAATATCCGCGTGCCTGATTAAACCATTGTGGGATAACCTAAAAAGCAAAAGGCACCAATAGCGCCTTTTGCTTTTTAGGGTGGGCAACTAACCCGATGATCAAACGGTTGCTTTGCATAGCCATCCCTCGGGTTCAAAAAAGCAAAAAAAAGCCGACACCACAGGATGTCGGCCAAGACCATACTAGATTACAAAGAAAGGGATTCCAAACCGGGCCACTAAAAACCCGCCCAAAAGCACTACTTGTTCCTACATCGATGGGGCAATTACTCATGCCATTTACCCCACAGGAACTTTCGCTTCCGGTATTTCAAGTATTGTTCGTTTTTTGCGCGATGCCAGTTTTTGTCTGACAACTTTTAAATTATTTTGCGATAACCAAAAACCACTCATACGAAATGGCTATAACTTCCGCAACATCATCAAGCTGGGCTGCAGTTACAGCAAGCCGCTATGTCGCCCCATTAATACCAGTGTTTGGTTGATCAGGTTTTCCAGCCGCACTGCCGTAGTGGAACGCAAGGCAAAATCATCCACCAATTTGCGCAAACGACTGAGCTTGGGGCGCGCCGCGCGGAACTCTTCAGTCACTGATTCGTATTCCAGATGATGGTCCTGCACACTCAATTTATTCAGCTCCGATAATTCTGCATGCAACGCGCTGATTAAATCGTAAAAAAAATCTTTGCGATCCAAACTATTTGCTTCCCAATAGGCTTGATCCAAGCCTTTTAACAATTCCTCAAGGGTCTGGATTGCATTTGCGATACTGCTGGACATAAATCACCTGTTAAACGTCTATAGTGTGGTTTGAGTATAGAAGACTTTAGTGACGCCGCACCTCGCTCTGCTAGACTGCGCGCCTCGTCCAAGGACCCACTATGCCGCTCGAACAACTTTGGTTATTTATCAGCATCACCCTGATAGTTTCTGCCAGCCCCGGCCCAGTAATGCTCGCCTGTATGATCGATGCAGGCCGCTACGGTTTTCAAAAATCGCTTTACACCATGGCGGGCGCCACCCTTGGCAATCTGGTGTTGATGCTTCTCTCGGCGCTGGGTTTGGGCTTATTGGTTGAACAAGCCGAATGGATTTTCCACAGCATTAAATGGATAGGTGCAGCCTACTTGGTTTATTTAGGCCTGCAATTGATGCGCGCCGCTCCCATCACAACAACTGCAATTAGCACACCAGCTCCCCATCAACAAATTTTTAGCCGTGCATTTATTATCGCGGTTACCAACCCCAAAGGATTAATTTATTTTGGTGCGCTGTTTCCACAATTTATTAATGTACAGCACAGCCTTGCACCGCAGTTTTTGCTACTCACGGTGATTTTTGTCGCTATGGATTTAGTGTGGATGAGTGTATACGCACTGGGTGGGCGCAGTATTATGTATTGGCTAAAAACCCCGGCAAACCAGCGTTGGTTTAATTGGATTTCAGGAGGCTTATTAGTAGCAGCCGGTATTGCACTCGCATTTAGCAAACTATAACTGCACCATCAGCTAGCAATGGAATAAGCAAAGACAAAAGAATTCTTTCTCAAAAAAATGCATGGCCATTAAGCTGCCTCCCAATGGGTGATAAGCATTCACCCGATCAAAATAACCGGAGGAGCAAACGGGTGGCACGCACAGCGCATCAATCACTACTAGCAAACAAACCCTTGCGGCTCCCGCATTTGCTGGAAGCATTTTCGGTAATTATTGTTCCGGGCTTGCGCAACAGCGATGAAAATCACTGGCAAAGCCTGTGGCAAGCACAGGTGCCACACAGCAAACGCATCCAGTTGGATAACTGGGAAACGCCGGATCTGGAGAAATGGAAAACTGCCATCCGCACCGAATTAAACAACACCGATAAACCCGCCATAGTCATAGCGCACAGCTTCGGCACACTGGCCAGCGCCAGTATCGCTGCAGAAAACCCGGCGCAAATTGCCGCACTCTTTTTAGTGGCGCCGGCGGATCCGGATAAATTTCAACTCGCCGAACATTTGCCTCAGCAGCCACTGAATGTGCCGGGAAAAATCATCGCCAGCAGCAATGATCCCTGGCTAAGCGAAAGTAAAGCCGCTTACTGGGCACTGCTGTGGGGAACTGATTTTTTGCGTTTAAAAAATGTGGGGCACATCAACAGCGACTCACAGTTAGGCGTATGGCAAGAAGGGGCTGATGCATTGCAAGGTTTGTTGCGCAAAGGCTTAACAACAAGTGCGCAGCAACATGGCGCTGTGCACAAAAAAAATCGCGCGGCATAACCAAACACCGCGCGATTTTTAACTGGTGATAAAAAATTACCTCACACCAATCCAATCGCAACCATTAAATAATACCAAAGGCGACCATCGCCTCTGCCACACGGCGGAACCCGGCGATATTGGCACCCACCACATAGTTACCTGGCTGACCGTATTCTTTGGCCGTTTCATAACAATCCCGATGAATGTTGCACATGATTTTGTGCAGCCGCTCTTCACTGTATTCAAATGACCAGGCATCGCGGCTGGCGTTTTGTTGCATTTCCAGCGCAGAGCTTGGCGCAAATCTGGTGAAGCGCTCGATTGGCGCAAAAGCGTCTATACTTTTTGGTATTCCCACTGCTCGCCTGCCTTCTTTATTTGCCGTTGGGGCACCGCGCCCTCCTGGCTATTGCACATGAGTTTTTTTATGCAACACCTGCTTATTTATTGTCTTGCAGGGAGTTTTTGGCGTTATGGAGTCGCACCGCTGGCGCTACTTATGCTGCTGGCATTGCCAGCGCATGCCGCTGAAAACGTAGTTTATTCCTGGGCTGAGTCGCGCAGCATGGATGAGCGCGGCCACTATCCGGTTGCCTTACTGAAGCTGGCGCTGGCCAAAGCGGGCGGTGACTATACCCCAGTGGCGGCGCGCCACGATTTATCCCAATCGCGCACCCTGCGCCATGTAGAACTGGGGCGCGAACTGGATATTACCTGGACACTGACAACACCGGAGCGCGAGACACGTTTACTGCCGATTCGCATCCCGCTGGATCGCGGCTTGTTGGGGTGGCGTTTGCTGCTAATCAAGCCGGAGAACAGTGAGCTTTTTGCCTCACTTAGCCTTGAGCAATTAAAAGACCTGCGCTGCGGTCAGGAGCATGATTGGCCCGACTACCCCATCCTGCGCCACAATGGTTTCAAGATCACGCCCACCACTAACTACCAAGGGCTGTTTTATATGTTGCAGCGCGGGCGTATCGCCTTTTTCCCGCGCGCACTCACCGAAGTGCTGCCGGAGATAAAAACCCAGGAAAAGATTCCCCTCGCCATTGCGCCGCGCTGGGTGCTTTACTACCCCGCTCCGGTTTACTACTTTGTTAATAAACAGCGCCCCGATTTAGCCAAAGCCATAGAACGCGGTTTATTAATCGCGATGGCGGATGGCAGTATGCGCGAATTATTTTTGCAACATTTTGGCGAGAGCATCAAACACATGGCATTGGATAAACGCGAGATTATCCGTTTGGAGAACCCGCTCTTGTCAGCGGAAACGCCGCTGGACAACCCTGCCCTCTGGTTTGACGTCAACCGAGGTTTTTAATGCGCCGAACCGCGCCTCCGGCATTGTCATCAACCAGCACTTCCGCGTCCGGTATCAATACCCATCGCCCTCATCGTCTTGGCCTGCGTATTGTCGCCACGGTATTGCTGAGTACACTCCTGTTTGCCGCAATCGTTTCCAGCATTCAAATTTACAAGGCTTATCAAAACGCGCTGGATGAAATGCGACTGCATGCGCAGGATATAGAGCGCAATTATTTGCCGCTGCTGGCAGCCGCCATGTGGTCAGTGGATGAGCCGCGCATAGCGGCGCTGCTAAAAAGCATAGCCGAACTGCCAGACGTAGGAGAGGTGCTGCTGGAAGACGATATTGGTAACCGCTGGGCAAAGCGCCACAGCGATTTTGATGCGCCGCTGGAAACCCTGCGTTTGGCGATTAACTATGAAGATAACGGCGAAACGTTTTTGCTCGGCCAGTTGCAAATCTCCTTGATGAATAACCAAATTATCAGCGAGCTGCGTAGAACGGCGCAGAGTATTGCAATAACCACGCTCAGCAGTTTGTTAATAAGCGCTTTGTTTGTGCTATTTATTATTCACTGGTGGGTCAGTCGCCATCTGGAAAAAATGGCTGCTTACGCACAGCAATTGGATCTGAATAATCTTGAGGCACCACTTAAACTAACACGCGCAGTCCCTCATCAACCCGATGAGCTGGAAACATTGGTGGAAGCGATTAATCAAATGCGCCTGCGCATTCGCGACGACCTTGAAAATCGCAATCGCTTGATGGCAGAACTACAACTTCACCGCGACAAACTGGAACAATTGGTTACCGAACGCACTCAGGCATTGGAAGAAAAAACTGTAGCCCTTGAACAAAAAGCTAAAACTCTGGAACTGCAATCCGCTGAATTACTTGAACAAAATCTTGAACTGGATGCCTATGCTCACACCGTTGCACACGATCTAAAACAACCACTAACCAACGTCGCCGCCAGTGCAGCCCTGCTTAGTGCCTTGAGTTACGGCATAAATTTATCCGATGAAAAAAAGCGAGAGTTGCTAATAGGGCTACTGCACTCAGCAAAAAAAATGCAGTCGATTATCGATGCGCTATTACTGCTTGCTAACCTGCGCAAAACCGGTAATGTCAAATTACAACCTCTGGATATTCACATTATCGCAACCGAAGCCTGCAGCCGCTTGCAATCACTTACTGAAAAAAATCATGGCAGGATTGATTTCACTCAAAACTGGCCACGCGCTATGGGGCATGCACAATGGGTGGAGGAGATGTGGATGAACTATATATCCAATGCGCTCAAATACGGTGGCAACGCCCCGCAAATACAACTCGGCGCAACCCCAATGAATAATGGTTATGTAAAATACTGGGTAAAAGACTTTGGCCCTGGCCTAAGCGAAACTCAACAGCAACAACTGTTTGATCTGTTTGTACAGTTTGAGCATAAATCCGCCGACGGCCACGGCCTTGGTCTGTCTATCGTCAAGCGTATCGCGCGCGCGCTGAGCGGTGAAGTAGGCTACGAAAAAACCGATGATGGTGGCAGCCTGTTTTGGTTTAGTTTGCCGGGAGTTGGGAAAGACCAAACACAAAAACCGCGTGAAGAATAAGCATCACGCGGTTTTTTATTTGAACTGCTATTTAAGCCGGAGCGCTGGTGCGAATCAGGTGATCAAACGCACCCAGTGATGCGGTGGCGCCGGCACCCATGGCGATAATAATTTGCTTGTAGGGCACGTTGGTGCAATCGCCTGCCGCAAATACACCCGGCACTGAGGTTTCACCGCGCGCATTAATTTCAATTTCACCGCGATTGGTTAACTGCACCGTACCTTTAAGGAAATCGGTGTTGGGCAATAAACCGATTTGCACAAAAATACCCTCCAGCTCCACTGTTGCAATTTCATCGGTATTGCGGCTTTTGTATTTCAACCCAGTTACTTTTTCGCCGTTGCCGATTACTTCGGTAGTCATTGCCTCGGTAATGACTGTGACGTTTGGCAGGCTAAATAATTTGCGCTGCAGTACTGCATCGGCACGCAGTTTTGAATCGAACTCGATCAGCGTGACATGGGCAACTATACCAGCGAGATCAATCGCGGCTTCCACACCGGAATTACCACCGCCAATTACCGCAACACGCTTGCCTTTAAACAGCGGGCCATCACAATGGGGACAATAAGCCACACCCTTGCCGCGATACTCCTGCTCACCCGGTACATTCATTTCACGCCAGCGTGCGCCGGTAGCGAGAATAATGGTTTTACTTTTCAAGCTTGCACCACTGGCGAGTTTTACTTCAATCATATCGCCGTGATTATCACCCGTAATTACCTGCGCGGCTTTTTGCAGGTTGATCACATCCACATCGTATTCTTTGACGTGTTGCTCCAGCGCCATCGCTAATTTCGGACCTTCGGTTTCTTTTACCGAAATAAAATTTTCAATCGAGACGGTATCCAATACCTGGCCGCCAAACCGCTCGGCAACGACACCGGTGCGAATACCTTTGCGCGCGGAATAAATCGCCGCGGCTGCACCGGCGGGGCCACCGCCAATCACCAATACATCGTAAGGGTCGCGCTCGCACAGCGCTTTGGCTTCGCGTTCGGCCGCACCGGTATCTACTTTTGCAATAATTTCTTCCAGGGTCATACGGCCCTGACCAAAGTGTTCGCCGTTAACAAACACCGTGGGCACCGCCATGATTTTGCGCGCATCCACTTCTTGTTGGAACAAGGCACCGTCAATCATGGTGGCAGTAATATTGGGGTTAAGTGCCGCCATTAAATTCACGGCTTGCACTACATCCGGACAGTTGTGACAGGAGAGGGATACAAACACTTCAAAGTGAAGCGGAGTATCAATCGCCTTAATTTGCTCAATGGTTTTTGCATCCACTTTTGGCGGATGACCACCGCTGTGTAACAGCGCCAATACCAGCGACGTAAATTCATGCCCCATGGGAATGCCGGCAAATTGAATGCGCGCACTGGCACCTACAGCGCCCAAGTGAAATGAGGGTGTTAATCGCGCGCTGCCGTTTTGACGCAAACTCACTTTGTTGGAGAGCGCGGTGATCTCTTCCAACAGCGTTGACATTTCCGCGCTTTTGGCGCTGGCATCCAGGCTGGCTACCAATTCGATTGGCGCTTGCAGTTTTTCAAGGTAGGCAGTGAGTTGGCCTTTGATCGCGGCATCTAACATGGTCGTCTCCGTGGGATTTTTAATGCAAGCCCGCCTTGTGAGCGGGCTTTTTTAGCGCTCTTGATAAAAAACGCGCAGGTCAAAGTCAGCTTAGATTTTGCCAACCAAATCGAGTGAAGGCGCCAGAGTTGCTTCACCTTCTTTCCATTTCGCCGGGCAGACTTCGCCTGGGTGCGCGGCAACGTATTGCGCGGCTTTTACTTTGCGCAACAATTCAGACGCATCGCGGCCAATACCACCGGCATTGATTTCGATGATCTGGATTTTGCCCTGCGGGTCAATCACAAAGGTACCGCGATCAGCCAGACCTGCCTCTTCAATCATCACACCGAAGTTGCGAGTGATAGTACCGGTGGGGTCGCCAATCATTGGGTATTGGATTTTGCCAATGGTTTCAGAGCTGTCGTGCCATGCTTTGTGAGTGAAGTGAGTGTCGGTAGATACTGCGTAAATCTCTACGCCCATTTTTTGGAATTCAGCGTAGTTATCCGCCAGATCACCCAATTCGGTGGGGCACACAAACGTGAAGTCAGCAGGATAAAAAAACACTACCGACCATTTACCTTTCAAGTCAGTCTCGGTCAGGTGAACAAATTTGCCTTGGTGATAAGCCTGGGCACTGAAAGGTTTGATTTCTGAATTGATACTTGCCATGAGTCACACTCCTGAGTCTATATGGGCCACGCCCGTGGGTTAATTGCGTTACGGCGTGCAGATTAAGGAGTGAAGTGCAGCGGCGCTAATTGAATATCGCCATGCAAGCGATTTGAAAACTTTATGGATAAAAAATACCAATGTGCATGATTTATTATTTTTATAAAAATCGCAGCCCGGAAGTAAAACTATGTTGTTTCAATTGCGGTAGTGAATTCTTTGTATTACCCATTTCAAACACTTCGCAGCCATTACCATTGGTAATTAACCCGGCGCGTAATATGGGCTGCTATTGGACAAAAAAATATCCTCCTACTATCAGCCAGACTCCAGCGGGGGTAGTATTTGCCTTGCAGACCGCAGAGTGATTTATGTTTGTGCGTGCTGACTGTTTTGAAACTAAATCTGTTGTCCAGCCTCACTCGCAATATAACCAAGCGCAGCAATCCATTCCCCGGTGCGTGAAACAGTTTTCAAGGCATTAAAAACTACCCATAAAAGGAGCGTGAAAATGAAAGGCAATCCAGTTGTTCACTTTGAGATCTATGCTCAGGATATTGAAAGAGCGAAAAAGTTTTACGAAAGCACTTTTGAAGTGACACTTGAAAAAATTCCATCACCCATACCGGAGATGGAGATGGAAATGTGGTCATTCCCAATGGACGATGAGGCTCCTATGAGCAGTTATGGTACAGGAGGAATGCTAGTTAAAATGGAGGGTTTTGAACCTGGCGCTGGCGGTACGTTGGTCTATTTTGGGTGTGACGACTGCGCTGTACAGGCAGCCAGAGCTGCTGAATGTGGTGGCAGTGTATTTCAGGAAAAAACGGCTATCGGCGAGCATGGCTTCTGCGCTTTAGTGAAAGACACTGAAGGCAATTTAATTGGGCTGCATTCAATGGCCTAGCGCCCGATAATTGGAATTAAATTGCAGAAAAGTAAAAGCCTGTTTTATTCCGTCAACAAATCCCAACAACAATTCCCTGCAACAAAAAAGGCAATCGCTGAACCAGCTGATTGCCTTTTTTGTTGCCGGAGTGAGCAGATTGCTGTTGTTAGTATCCCTGCACCATCAACTCCAAACGCTGTAAACCTTGCGCAGCTTCTGAACCGGCGGTGGCAAAACGCTTGCCCTGTTGGATGAACAGGCGGGCTTTGTCAGGTTGGCCAAGTTGCAAATAGCTTTCCGCGAGCAACAGGTAAAGATCCGCAGCGCGTCGGTCGATGCGCAAGCCGCGCTCGGCAGTGGCTATGGCACCCTGGTAATCCTGCTGTTGATATTGGCCGCGCCCCTGACGAGCGAGGCTCAGGGCGGCCGGGTTGATCATTACGGCAGGCGTCGCCGGCGTGGGGGCAACCGCACCGGGTTGCGGATAGGTAACGGCTGGTGGCGGCGCGGTGGGTTTGGGTGCTGCCTGTGGTTGCGACGATGGAGGGTAGCTGGACTGGGTGGAGCAACCGGCCAGCACTGATAGCAGACTGGCAAGGCACAGGGGATAACAATGCTTGATCATCGGATAACTCATTCAGGTGAGACGCTTGGTAATCGCGGTGCGATTATTCGTTTTCTTTGGCCGTCGCTTTAAGCAGACGCGCGATTTCTTTCCACAAATCCAGATAGGCGAGCGCGGCGCGGCTGCGCTGATTGTAGCTGGTTAGGGGCGCACGCCGCAGCCCCATTTGCTCCACCGCGGCATCATTGGGAATGTAGGTTTTGAGCATGGGCACCGGCATTTTTTTGCTGTTTTCTACAGCTTCACGGTGTAGGCTGCGGCGCATATCCACCTGGTTGAAAAATCCGACTATGCGCTTGGGCGAGGATTTTTTACTGGCAAGAAATTCAATCACCTGCTCCATGGCGCGAATGGACAGGGGGCTGGGGATCATGGGAATCAGCAGAATATCCACTTCTTGCAACAGTTGTTCAACACTGGGCGAGAGTGTGGGCGGGCAGTCAAATATCAGTATGTCGGCTTTTTCGCCCAGGGGTTTAAGCAGCTGTTTGAAGAATTTTTTGTCCTTGCCCAGCTCGTCAAATTCGCTATCCAAACTGCGCAGACTTAGGTCGGCGGGAATTAACATCAAATTGGGAAAAGGGCTGAATAACTCCATCTCGGCGATGGATTTGCCTTTGCTAAAGAGCTTGATGGCTTTACCGCTACCCGGCTCCTGCTGGCAAAACCAACTTGCCGCCGCTTGCGGGTCCAGATCCCAGAGGATGACACTCTTTTTGGCCGCTGCAGCCATATAAGCCATGTTGACGGCAGTGGTGGTTTTCCCCACACCGCCCTTGAGGTTGTAAAAGGCAATTTTAATCATAGGAATTCCGTTTATTAGCGGTGACTATGGTTAGGTTCCGGATCAACGAACTATTACTTGTAGCATTTTTAACCGCCTCACACAAAATTTAACCACCGGAAAAAGATCTGCACCACAAAGCCATTTGATTCGCACGGGCTGGCAAGCAAGGGCGTACAATCGCCATCTACTTCTGCGAGCCTATGCCATGAGCCAACACCACCCTTACGAACTACTCACGCCCGACTTGGTTCTGGATGCCATAGACAGCACCGGTTATTTGACCGATGCGCGCATTCTGGCGCTGAACAGCTACGAAAATCGCGTTTATCAGGTGGGAATCGAAGGCGGTAACCCGCTTGTCGCCAAGTTCTATCGCCCTGACCGCTGGAGCGATGCACAGATTCTGGAGGAGCACCGGTTTACCGCTGCACTTAAAGAGCTGGAGATTTCGGTAGTGCCACCGCTGCTGGATGACAACGGCAATAGCCTGCGTGAGTTCCAGGGTTTTCGTTTTGCACTCTACCCGCGTCAGGGCGGCCATGCGCCCAACCTGGATGACTTTGATGCGCTGCTCAGTCTCGGTCGCACTCTGGGGCGCATTCATGCCTTGGGGCAGGCACAACCTTTTGCGCATCGCCCGGCACTGGATATCCAGAGTTTTGGCCGTGACAGCTATGAGTTTTTGCTTGGCAATGAGTTTATTCCCGCCAGCCTGCGCGAGTCTTATCGCACCCTGGGCGCCGATTTACTCAATGCTTGCGAACGCGTTTTTGCGCGCGTGAAATACACCCCCATCCGCCTGCATGGCGACTGTCACCCCGGTAATATTTTGTGGCGCGATGAAGTGCCGCACTTTGTAGATTTTGACGATGCCCGCATGGGCCCGGCAATTCAGGATTTATGGATGCTGCTCTCCGGTGAACGCGAGCAACAGACGCTGCAACTGAGCGAAATACTGGAAGGCTACCGCGAGTTTTGCGACTTTGACCTGGCCGAGCTGGCACTGATCGAAGCCCTGCGGAGCCTGCGTATCATGCATTACAGCGCCTGGCTGGCACGACGCTGGACTGACCCCGCCTTTCCTCATCACTTTCCCTGGTTCAACAGCGAACGCTATTGGGGTGAACATATTCTGGAATTGCGCGAACAATTGGCAGCGCTACAGGAACCGACACTGGTTATTTATTAAGCATAAATTGATAGGGCGCTGGAATTATTCGCCAGCGCCCCCAATAATGGTTTTTTAGCTTTCTCTAAGGACTTGGCCATGAATGCCACCGCCCCAGCAACCGCCGTTAATGCCCGTGTAATCGACAGCCTGTGGGAGGCGATTCGTTTGCAAACCCGCAAACAGGCCGAGGCGGAACCGGTACTCGCCAGCTTCCTCTACTCCACCATCCTCAACCACGACACATTGGAAGCGGCGCTTAGCTTCCATCTCGCCAATAAACTCGACAGCCCGGCGCTGCCGGCGATGCTGATCCGCGAAGTAATCGAGGAGGCGATGAACAAGGATCCAGGCATAGTAGAGTCTGTACGTGCTGACCTGCAGGCCGTAAGCGAGCGCGACTCTGCCTGCTGCTCACTGGTCACTCCCCTGCTCTATTTCAAAGGTTTTCACGCACTGCAGGCCTATCGCATCGCCCACTGGCTGTGGAATCAGGGGCGCAACTCGCTTGCCCTCTTCCTGCAAAACCGCATTTCGGCAGTGTTTGCTGTGGATATCCACCCGGCCGCGCGCATTGGCAAAGGCATTATGTTTGACCACGCCACCGGCATAGTCATTGGTGAGACCGCTGTGGTGGAGGATATGGTATCCATCATGCAATCCGTCACCTTGGGTGGCACCGGTAAAGAGGCAGGCGACCGGCACCCCAAAGTGCGCAAAGGCGTGTTGATTGGCGCTGGCGCCAAGATACTGGGCAATATTGTGGTCGGAGAATGCGCCAAAGTTGGTGCCGGCAGCGTAGTGATAAAAGACGTTCCCGCGCGCGCCACAGTCGCTGGCGTGCCCGCCCAAGTTATAGGCGAGACACAGTGTTCACAACCCGCCCGTGAAATGGATCACCTTATTCGCTAATTCCCCACCGCAAGGCTGGCGCCCAACCAAAAGGCAACCAGCCGCACCAAAAAAATCACCGCGCACCAAAATAACGCTTCCGTTAGCTGTAAAAGCAATAAAAACCACCGAGTTAAGCTGTAAATATGCCTTGGTCTGGATTTTGCTCAAGTCTTGATCTGGGCTCACAAGGCCCACCCACAACGGAGGAGAACGAAGATGCAATACACTAAACCCATGGTTGATTTGGTGTACGAAATTCGGCGCCGGGTTGATGCAGCCATGAAACCCGGTGTAAAAATGGCCAACCCCGAGCTATTAAAAGAATTGGCCGATTACCATCACCAAAGTAAAGACACCATCACCAAAGCGCTGATCAAAGAACTATTGTTTATGGCGGGCCCACCCTGGGCGACCCTCTTGGAGCCCGCACAGCTCGATAACAAAGAGCTTCCGCGTCAGGTAGTTAAGGTGTATCGCGGGCAAACAGTATTGGAAGAGGCACATCAGGAGTCCGCCGGCGCAGAGCCTGAAGTAGTGCGTAGCGAAATAATTAACCCCATCGCACCTGTCGTTGAAAAACCTGTGCGCATGTATCGCGGCCAACCTATTCTTTAAGTCTTTAAGCTGGACGAACCGCAAAATGGCGCCCAAAATGATTGTGCCCAGCTGCACCCTGACTGGGTGACCCGGCGTGTAATTCCAGCCACTGGATGACTAATTGATGATGTTCCCCTTTCGGCGCCTGCAAACCTGCTGCCTGTTGCTTGCCCTGTTGTTTGCTGGGCCAAGTCTTGCCCTGCAAACCGCCCCTATCGCCGTACTACCCGATATTCATAATGACTACCAACGCTTTCTCGCCGACCGCGATGTGAAGACGGTGACTTATTACGGAGGTGCCTACGCCCGCCGCGATGTCATTGAATTGGTATTGATGCTGCAGGCTTTATCACTGGGTGGATTTAGCCATCCAATCCAGTTTGTTGATGAAGAAAATTACTTTCGCAGTATCCGCAATGTGATTGACGGTAAAACCCTGAGTATTGGCGGCACCGTCTGGTATCAGGACCTGATCAACCAACAGAACCAACTGCACATTTCTGCGCCCATTGTGAAGGAGGGGCAGTTTGTAGTTGGGCTTTATACTTCGCCAAAAAATCAACGTGCCCTCGCCAGCAAAACTCTGGCGCAGCTAACCCAACTTAAAGTAGCAACCAGTCGCCAGTGGAAACCCGATCTGAATACCCTGCAACAAATGGGTTTTGACAAAATTATGTTCACGCCCAATTGGGTGAACATAGCGCGCATGCTGAATGCAGGACGGGTTGACCTGAGCCTATCGCCCGTTGCCAACACCCCCACCAAAGAGATTAATGTGGATGGCATAAAATTAATCCCGATTGAGGGAATTAAAATTGCCATCAGTGGCAGCCGCCACTGGCCGGTGAGTAAAAAACACACCTTGGCCGATGAATTTTATCGAGCCTTGAGTTTGGGGATTGAACAATTGCGAGCAAATGGCACGATTGAGCGCGCCTACCGTGAGTGCGGATTTTTTCATCCTGAACTTGAAGAATGGACGTTGCTTAACCCCACGCCAAAATCCCAGCCATAAAAAAAGCGATCCATCGCTGGATCGCCTTTTGGTAGCCCGGGCATAACGCCCCGAGCTGCTGTGAAATATTACTTTTGCTGTTGTTTTAATAAATCGCGAATTTCTGTTAACAGTAATTCTTCTTTGCTCGGCACTGGCTCAGCCGGCGCTTCAGGAGCGGGTTCATCTTTGCGCTTAAGGCGATTCATACCTTTAATCACCATAAAGATCGCAAAGGCAACGATGGTGAAATCCAGTACAGTTTGGATAAATTTACCGTAAGCGATAAGCACCGGCTCTTTCCCTTCAATCAACGCCGGCAGAGTAACGGCCAAATCACTAAAATCCACACCGCCAATCAACCAGCCAATCGGCGGCATAAACACATCGCTCACCAATGAGCTGACAATCTTGCCAAACGCGGCGCCGATAATAATACCCACCGCCATGTCCACCACGTTGCCACGCATGGCAAATTCTCTGAACTCTTTTGCAAAACTCATTTAAATTCTCCTTTCAATTTTTAAGTAATAGCCGCATCGCAAACCACGTGGAACTTATAGCGCATAACCCGAGCAAAACCAAGGCGAGGATTATTCATCGTCACGCCGGGCATAAACCTCGGGCAACCCTTCATCGTCCATAACGACATGAAGTGAGATAGGCCTACAACAAACCTGACAGTCTTCAATATAGCTTTGTTCATCCACCGAGCAATCAACCAAAACACTGATAGGCTCACCACAATAAGGGCAATCGAGAAAACACTCTTCTTGCAAGCTCATAAACTGCCTCACTGGTTAACAACATGGCTGTGATGAATTAATACGCAGTGGGTAAATCTATGCCCAATTCGTCCCAAATTTCGTCAATACGTGTTTTTACTGCTTGCTCCATAACGATAGGCGTACCCCACTCGCGCGTGGTTTCACCGGGCCATTTGTTAGTTGCATCAAAACCGATTTTGGACCCCAGGCCTGACACTGGCGAAGCAAAATCCAGATAGTCGATAGGAGTATTTTCAATCATCACCGTATCGCGCGCTGGATCCATGCGCGTCGTCATGGCCCAGATCACATCATTCCAATCGCGTGCATTTACATCCTCGTCAGTGACAATCACAAACTTGGTATACATAAACTGCCGCAAAAAACTCCACACTCCCATCATCACCCGCTTGGCGTGACCGGGATATTGTTTTTTCATTGTGACCACCGCCATGCGGTAAGAGCAGCCTTCGGGCGGCAAATAAAAGTCCACAATTTCCGGAAATTGTTTTTGCAAAATCGGTACAAAGACTTCATTCAAAGCCACGCCAAGAATTGCTGGTTCATCCGGCGGACGCCCCGTGTAGGTGCTGTGATAAATTGGATCGCGACGATGGGTAATGCGCTCAATAGTGAAGACCGGAAAGTTATCCACTTCATTGTAATAACCCGTGTGATCGCCAAACGGCCCCTCGGGCGCCAGATCATTCGGCGCTATGTAACCTTCCAGAATAATTTCAGCGGAGGCAGGCACCTGTAAATCATTGCCAATGCATTTCACCACTTCGGTTTTATCGCCACGCAATAAACCGGCAAAACCATATTCGGAAAGCGTATCCGGGACGGGTGTTACCGCACCAAGGATCGTTGCAGGGTCAGCGCCGAGCGCAACTGCTACGGGATAATTTTTGCCGGGGTTTTGGATTTGGAATTCGCGAAAATCCAACGCGCCGCCGCGATGGGAAAGCCAGCGCATAATCAACCGGTTTTTACCAATTTTTTGCATGCGATAAATACCCAAATTCTGCCGCTCCTTATGTGGCCCGCGGGTAACCACTAATGGCCAGGTCATTAGCGGCCCCGCATCTCCCGGCCAGCAGGTTTGGATGGGCAGTAAATCCAAATTCACCGCATCACCTTCCAACACGACCTCCTGACACTGCGCCTTGCCCAGTACCTTGGGCGCCAGATTTAAAACCTGTTTAAACAGCGGCAATTTCTCCCAGGCATCTTTAAAACCTTTGGGCGGCTCTGGCTCTTTTAAAAACGCAAGCAATTTGCCCACTTCGCGCAGCGCACTGACCGACTCCTGCCCCATACCCAAGGCGACTCGCTCGGGCGTACCAAATAAATTCGCGAGCACAGGAACGGAATAACCTTTAGGATTTTCAAACAATAATGCAGGGCCACCGGCGCGCAAGGTGCGGTCGCATATTTCAGTCATTTCAAGATTAGGGTCGATTTCTTGCTTGATGCGTTTTAATAAACCGCGCGCCTCCAGCAAATCAATGAAATCCCTTAGGTCTTTGTATTTCATATTCTTAACAACCCGAGTCAGCCAACGTTAAAAAAGCGAAGCTATAAAAATGACAAAAACTAAAAAATGAAAGCAAAAATAAATTTAAAAGAGGAAAACTATAAAAAAGAAAAACCCGCATGAAACACAGTGAATGCGGGATTACATTTCCCGCATTACGCTGCGCTCCATACGGGCTACAAGTTTACCCCACCCTAACCCTCCGCTTGACAGGGGAGGGAATTTCTCCTCCCCATTAAAAAGGGGGAGGTCGGGAGGGGATGTTTTATTTGCGTTTCATCGACATAAAGAATTCGTCGTTGGTTTTGAAATCTTTTAATTTATCGAGCAAAAATTCTGTTGCTGCTACATCTTCCATATCGTTCAACAAGCGACGCAAAATCCAGGCGCGCTGCAGCTCATCTTCTTTCATCAACAAATCTTCGCGGCGAGTACCGGAGCGACGCACGTTGATTGCAGGGTAAATACGCTTTTCGGCAATTTTGCGATCAAGATGCAATTCCAGGTTACCTGTACCTTTAAATTCTTCGTAAATTACTTCGTCCATTTTTGAGCCGGTATCTACCAGCGCGGTGGCGATAATACTCAAACTGCCACCTTCCTCGATATTACGTGCCGCACCAAAGAAACGCTTGGGGCGCTCAAGGGCATGGGCATCCACACCACCGGTTAATACTTTTCCAGATGAGGGTATTACAGTGTTGTAGGCGCGCGCCAAACGGGTAATAGAGTCAAGCAAAATAACCACATCTTTTTTGTGCTCAACCAAACGTTTGGCTTTTTCAATCACCATGTCAGCCACTTGCACGTGACGCGCTGGTGGCTCGTCAAAAGTAGAAGCAACCACCTCGCCGCGCACTGAGCGCTGCATTTCGGTCACTTCTTCGGGGCGCTCATCGATCAGCAATACAATCAAATGACATTCGGGATTATTGCGCGTAATCGCCTGCGCAATATTTTGCATCATGATGGTTTTACCCGCCTTGGGAGGCGCCACAATCAAACCACGCTGGCCTTTACCGATGGGCGCAATCAAATCGATGATACGGCCAGTGAGGTCTTCGGTAGAACCGTTACCGGCTTCGAGGGGCAAGCGAACATTGGGGAATAGCGGGGTGAGGTTTTCAAACAGAATTTTATTGCGGGAGTTTTCGGGTTTATCAAAGTTAATATCGTTAACTTTCAACAGGGCAAAATAACGTTCACCTTCTTTAGGGGGGCGAATTTTGCCGGAGATAGTATCGCCAGTGCGTAAGTTAAAGCGACGAATCTGACTGGGCGAAACATAAATATCATCGGGACCCGCCAGGTAAGAGCTATCGGCGGAACGCAAGAAACCAAAACCATCCACCAAAATTTCCAAAACACCATCACCGTAAATATCCTCGCCGCCTTTGGCATGACGCTTGAGGATATTAAAAATAATGTCCTGTTTGCGCGAGCGGGCGATATTTTCCAGCCCCATTCCATGAGCGATATCAATTAATTCTTCAATCGGTTTCTTTTTAAGATCGGTTAAGTTCATAGGAAAGACTTTATAGATGGATGTAGGTTTATTGCAGGGAATCGCCAAAGCGATGCTGGTTAGAATGTTGAAACGCGTTATAGAAATTTAAAACAGGTAGAAAGTTCATACTCATTATGCCGTTTGGCTTGCGATGGAATCGGGCAATGTGCAGCGGATAATCAATTAGCCAGTCAGACTATGATGGGCGTGAAGAAGCCCGATCATTTTTTGTTAGTAGATAACTGGTCGGTTGAGTTATTCGCGTTTCAGATACCGGGGCAAGGACAACAGCAGGGAATTTAGAGTTTGTTTGCTATTTAACAGAACCGGGAAGGGGATTCACTCAGCAACAAACATTGGATGCTTGGAGTATAGCCACAAAAATCTCCAAGTGCAAAAACAAATTGGGCCATCGAGTGATGGCCCAGCGTACTTAGAGTGAGGAATTGATAAAGTCGACCAACTGCGGCTTGCTCAATGCACCCACTTTGGTTGCATGGGCTGCGCCGTTTTTGAAAATGATCAACGTCGGAATGCCGCGGATACCGAACTTCGCCGGCGTGTCTTTATTGGCATCAACATCCATTTTGGCAATTTTGATTTTACCTTCAAATTGCTCTGCCAAATCATCGAGGATTGGCGCAATCATTTTACATGGTCCGCACCAGGCAGCCCAGAAATCCACCAACACCGGCAAATCTGCAGTTAACACATCCTGCTCAAAGCTGGCATCACTTACATGAACAATTGCATCGCTACCCATAAATCACTCCAAAACTATCGGTTAACTGGTACCGGGCGAACCCAATGAATGGGCCTCATAATAAGGACTGACCTCTGGACAGGCAAGGAGAAAAAACCAATCAACGCTATAGGGGAGCACTATGCGGAGGCGACATCAAACCTGCTGCCTCAAACGCAGCATAAAGGGTATCCAGGGTAATGGGTTTGGAAAGGTAATAATTCATTCCGCTGGCAAATACCGCCTCCCGATGCTCCTGCAATGCATGCGCTGTCAGGGCAATGATAGGAATCGGGATTAAACCCTCCCGCCGCTCGTAGTCACGAATGCTGCGAGTTGCTTCAAAGCCGTCCATTTCCGGCATTTCACAATCCATCAAAACCAAATCGAAACGCTGATCAGCATCCTGCACCGCATCGCATGCCTCTGCGCCATTTTCAGCAAATACCGGCATTATCCCAAGCTTACCCAGCAACCCTTTGATCACCATCCGGTTGACCGGATTATCCTCCGCGACCAGCACCCGCAAATGGGAGAATTTGCCCAAATCCTGCTGCTTGCGCTCAACCGGCAACTCGGGAGCCGCTTCGTGACCAGACAAGGCAATCAGTTCGCGTCGCAACAATTTCATAGAGATGGGCTTGCGCACAATAGAGTGCACAGCCAGCCGGCGCAATTGCGCCTGGTCATGGTAAACATCGCCCGAGCTAAACATAAACAATGACAGATCGACAAACTCCGGGCTATCGCGCAGCCACTGCGCAAACTCCAAACCGCTGGCATCGGGTAGCGCGTAATCGACACCGACAAAATCAAATGGCTCGCCAGAATGCATGGCATGTTTCAGTTGTGCCAGCGCTGCTTTTGCAGAGCGCACTGTCTCTACATTGACTCCCCATTCGCGACAGCAGCGGCTGATAAATTCGGCGAGCATGACCCCACCCTCAACCAACAACAATTTTTTGTTACGCAACAAATGCCCGCTCTGTTCATGGGAATCGCCTGTGAGATCACACACCGATTCCCTGGTCAGCCTGACGGTAAACCAGAATGTCGAGCCGCGGCCTTTTTCACTTTCCACACCGATTTTCCCACCCATGAGTTCGGCGAGACTTTTACAAATTGCCAACCCCAATCCTGTGCCGCCATATTTGCGCGTTGTAGATGCATCAGCCTGATTGAACGAGTCAAATAGATTGCCAGCGCTTGCCATGTCGATACCTATGCCGCTGTCCTGCACAGCAAAATGCAATTCAATCTGATCCTTATCTAACTGCTGGAGCACACTCACCTGCAGGGAAATAAAACCCTCACTGGTAAATTTAAAGGCATTGCCCAAGAGATTAATAATAATTTGTCGCAAGCGCGTAGGGTCGCCGCGCAGCCACTGGGGAACACCAGGCAAAAGACCACCAAAAAGTTCGATTTGTCGCTTATTCGCCGTTGCACCAAATAACTGGATACAATTTTCTACCAGCTCATCCAACTCAAATGTTGTCTCTTCCAACTCCATTTTTCCCGCTTCAATTTTGGAGTAGTCGAGGATGTCATTAATGATGGTCAACAGGGTTTCACCCGAGCGATGAATAACGTCGATGTAATGCTTCTGGTTTTCATCCAAGGGCGTATCGCGCAGCATCTCCAGCATGCCGATAACACCATTCATGGGCGTGCGGATTTCATGGCTCATGGTTGCAAGGAATTGGCTTTTGGCGCGACTGGCATCTTCCGCTGCATTTTTTTGTCGCCGGGTTTCCAGCTTTTCTTCTTTTTCTGTCAGCAGTGCGATTTCAATCGCATGGCGCTGCTCAATATCATCGAGCAGGGTTTCACGCATGTGATTGATAGCACTAACCACATTATCTAATTCATCCGGTGCTGAATTAACCTTCAAGCGTTTTAGCTTGAGCGGTTTGGTGAGCGTTTCCAAATTGAGATTGCGCGCGTAATTCGCAACTGCTTTCATGTGGCGAGTCAACAGAGTGTGTACCAGCCACACAATAAATAGCGCAATCACCAACGTTTTAGTGCCCTGCACCAAAGCGATAAAAATAGCGCGCTGCCAAAGTTTTTCGTAAATACTATTCAAGCTGGCAGTAACGGTAAGTACACCAAGCTGCTGCTGCGGAGTACTGGCGTCTTCGTAAATAAGCGGATAACTACGCACCAAAAATTGACTACGCTTGGTTTCCAATTCCTTGGGATCATACATATTATTGGTGGCAACCAGCGTCTGTTCGGTGTTATTCCAATCGTGCCAAATGACCTGTACCTGCACTACATCATCCACCGCCAGAACACTGTGGATCTGAATATTCAACTGCTCCTGGTCAAAACCCCAGAGGCTTTTGGTAATACTGGCGAGGGTGCTGATACGCACCTGATCGATGCGTTTTTCAAGTGCGGCTATGTCGTCGTTAAAGTTGCTGTGCAACTGCAGCAACACGGCGACCAACGTGATAATTGAACTGCTGATAATAATGAGCCCAAGCAGCCTTGCGGCTATTGGGTTTTCGCGCATGTAGCGTCTTATACCAGGCATGTCACTCATCGCATCTACAGTAAAATGGGCAATGCTTGGAGTGTAGCACCTAACATTGTCAGGCAATCAATTGTCGAGCAACCAAGTCGGGGATGAGTGAGCCTTCCACTCACTAACTCGCCCTCCTATCTGGCTCACTCCCTCATAAAATACCTGGGTAGACTACAGGCAGACTAATGCGCATAGCCGGACTGCAAATGCACCAACACACCTTCTGCCTGTACGCTAAAAGCGACACGTGAGCCCCCCTCCGGTAATGCTGCACCAAGCGCTTGTGCATAAAAACGCAGACCGGAGGGGCCAGTCCTGCCCGCCGACAACCACTGTCCATAGAGTTCAGCAAGGCGCCCCCGATCCACTGCATCACCAAGATGGGAAAACTCCAAATAGAGTTGATCAAGCTGTAGGATAACGCGCCGGACAACTGGTAAAAGCGTAGGCTGATTGACTGCCTGATGGATACTTGGGCTTGGCATAAACTTACTCCTGTTTAAGACGCTCCCCCTTCTGTTGAGTTAAGCCGACATAGCACCGGGCGCAAAGACTAATTAGTCATAACAAGAAGCGTTGAAAAGCCAAGTCTCAAACCCACTTATTGCCGCAAGGACAACTATAAAAAAACTTTCCCATGCTCAGGAACAGCCGCTATTTTTAGCACCGGATGGTTTACAATGCTTCACCTTTAATAACCTTTCATATCATTGAAAAATGGCGATAGATTTTTACCAGATTCAAGCCATTACCCGTTCCGGGCAGATTCACTTTCACAACCCATCTCAATTATCCAAGGCGGAGTAAACTGGATGAGTATCCTGTGTCACAACAACAAAACCACCGGCAATTTAAGCGCACACAAGCGTCTGCTGGGGCTGATAATGAGCTGCACGCTGGGACTGGGAGTCAGTTATTCGGCGCTCGCCCAAACATCCTCATCTGCACCCGCGATTGCACCGGCAGCAGCGAGCGACATAGTCAAACCCGAGCTATTCGATGCGATTGCAGAGCGCGCCAAAAAACTCGCCAAACGCGAGTACAAACCCATAGAGGCAAATATTCCCGATGCTTTGGCAAAGATGGATTACGATCAATATCGCTCGATTCGCTTTCGCCCTGAAGCCGCGCTTTGGCACAAAGAATCCTTGTTTGAGTTACAGCTGTTTCACCCGGGTTTTCTCTACCGCGAACCCATAGTGCTGCACATGGCCAACGACGCACCCGATTCATTTGTGCAATTCAAGCAAGACTTTTTCACCTACGATGGCCCGGCGGCACCGCTTGCCGGCATTGCACCCAATAACATTGGTTTTGCCGGCTTTCGCATCCATTACCCGCTCAACAGCAATGAATACAAAGATGAATTTGTTGTTTTCCAGGGTGCCTCCTACTTCCGCATGGTGGGCCCCGGCTTGGCATATGGGCTTTCAGCGCGCGGTCTGGCAATCGATACCGCAGAACCCAAAGGTGAGGAGTTTCCGGTATTTCGCGAATTTTGGCTGATCAAGCCAGCACCTGAAGATACCCGTATGGTGATTTATGCGCTGCTGGACAGCCCATCCATCAGCGGTGCCTATCGCTTTGAAATCATCCCCGGCGCGCCCACGGAAATGGCGGTTGAGGCGCGCTTGTTCGCCCGTAAAGACATATTGAAAGTCGGTATAGCACCGCTCACCAGTATGTATATGTGGGGCGAAAACCACACCCGTTTTGTGGATGATTTCCGTCCGGAAGTTCACGATTCCGATGGCTTGTTAATGGCAGCCTCCAACGGCGAGTGGATCTGGCGCCCTATCAGCAACCATCGCCAACTGCGGGTTTCATCGATGCTGGATGAAAATCCTCGCGGTTTTGGTTTACTGCAGCGCGACCGCGATTTTGATCATTACATGGATATGGAAGCCCGCTATGAGAAGCGTCCGAGCATGTGGATCATGCCTGAGGGCGACTGGGGTAAAGGTCGCGCCGAGCTGGTGGAAATCCCGAGCGATAGCGAAACTAACGACAACGTAGTTGCCTACTGGGTGCCCGCCAAGGCAATGAAGGCCGGCAGCAGTGCAACCTACAAATATCGCCTGCGCAGCTTTGATGATCATTTGGCTGAAAATACCGGCGCCAAGGTAATACGCACGCGAATTGGCTGGGGCGCAAACCCGGGCCAAGCCAATCCACCACCCGTTAGCAAACGCAAGTTTGTTATTGATTTCCGCGGTGGTGAATTGGATAACCTCTCAGCAGATGCCCCGTTGATTGCCGAAATGCAGCAATCCTCCGGCGCTATCAGTGAACTGAGCGTGCGCCAACTGCCCGATGGTCGCACCTGGCGCGCGTCATTCAAGCTTGAACCGGATGGCAATAACGTGGCGGATATGCGCCTGTTTCTGAAGTTACGCGATCAGCGCCTGAGCGAAGTGTGGAGCTATGTTTGGTACCCGGATGCCATCTGATATGACCGACAGCTTTCGCTCCCCTGCTGATTTATCCCAAGCGCCCGCGGATGCCTTTCGCATCCCGGGCAAATCCTTGCGCCGCTATGTATACGCCCTCTTGAGCCTGGTAACTGCGACCTGCGGCATTTACATCATGTTTGACATATTAAGTGCCAACGAACTCAAGCCGTTGGAGACTGTCATCATGGTGCTCTTTGGCATCAGTTTCACCTGGCTCAGCCTTGCATTCTGGAGTGGTGTATTCGGGTTCATCCTGCAAATGCTGAAAATTGATCCGCTGAGTTTAAAACCTACAAACAGCCTGGGCTTGGATGATTCACCAATCAGCACTCGCACAGCAGTAGTTATGCCGGTTTACAACGAGGATACACAGCGAGTAATTGCCGGTTTTGAGGCTACCCTGCGTTCACTCGAAGCAACCGGTCAGATCGACAAGTTTGATTTTTTCCTGCTCAGCGACACCACCAACCTCACTATTGCCCAGGCTGAGCGCGATGCATGGCAACAGCTGCAGGAGCGCTTGGGCGCACTGGGAGCGCAAACCTTTTATCGCCGCCGGGAGAAAAACATCGGCCGTAAAGTGGGCAACCTGGCGGAGTTTTGCCAGCGCTGGGGCGCCAACTATGAGCAGATGATTGTGCTCGACGCGGACAGTGTGATGGCCGGCGAATGCCTATTGAAAATGGTTCGCGCCATGCAGGCCAACCCGCGCTGCGGGCTGATCCAAACCGTGCCGATTCCGGTGCGTCAAACCACTTTTTTTGGCCGCTTTGTGCAGTTTGCAGCCGTTCTTTACAGCCCCATGCTGGCAACCGGCCTGGCCTTTTGGCAAACCGATGCGGCCAATTATTGGGGCCACAATGCAATTATTCGCCTGCGCGCCTTTATCGACCACTGCGGTTTACCGAGCTTGCCCGGTCGCGCGCCCTTTGGCGGCGATATTCTCAGCCATGACTTTGTTGAAGCCGCCATGCTGCGCCGCGCCGGTTGGGATGTGTTTTTACTCGCCGATTTGGAGGGTAGCTACGAAGAAGTGCCCTGTAACATTATCGATTACGCCAAACGCGACCGCCGCTGGGTGCAGGGCAATATCCAACATCTGGGGCTGCTCGGCACCAAAGATTTACACCCTATTAGCCGCCTGCACTTCCTGCTGGGTGCGGTAGCCTATATCACCTCGCTGGTGTGGATGCTCCTGCTGGTTCTAAGCACGGCCGACGCTGTGGTTCGCGCTATTAATGCGAATGTTTACTTTACCGAGATGCACCAGCTTTACCCCACCTGGCCCATCGCCAAAACCGAGCTGATTATTGCACTCATCCTACTGACCACCCTGTTGCTGATGGGGCCCAAATTGCTTGGTGTGCTGGTTACTATCACCCACCGACGCAAACAATTTGGCGGCACGCGCGCAATCATCAAAGGGGCACTGGTCGAGACTATTTTTGCAGTACTCATCGCCCCGATCATGATGATTTACCATGCTTACTTCGTGATTTCGGTACTGCTTGGTTTTAAAGTGAACTGGGATTCCCAAGAGCGTGAAGGGCGCTTATTACCCTGGAAGGAATGTATAGCGCGCACCTCCAAAATGACCATAGCGGCGATTCTTTGGGGTTATGTCACCTACGTTTATGCGCCGATATTTTTCTGGTGGCTACTGCCGGTTATTACTGGATTGGTGCTCTCGGCACCAATGGTTCGCTACTCAAGCAGTCTGGATTGGGGCCGCAGTGCGCGGCTGCGCAAGATATTTTTAACCCCCAGTGAAACCCAGGAAGATCCTGTACTTACCGAGCTAACCAAACTGCTGCAAGAGGAACACAAACCCCTGGCAGCACCGGCCCCTATTCCCGCGCTGCCGGTTGATAATTGGATCGCTATGCCACACCGCGAAATGGATGACTATCAACCGGTGATTCGCTAATAGCTATGAGACCACTACTGAATCTGATTCTGGTACTGGTCTCTGTCGCCTATCCGTTATTGGTATATCTGGGCATCCAGCACGTCAGCCCTGCGCTGTTTGCACTGGTGCTGGCAAGCCTTGCACTAGCCAAGTTTATGGTGGCACGCCGCGCGGGGCGCAAACCGGAAACTGCGGAATTGGCGCTGCTGATAATCGCCTTGGGTTACAGCCTGGCACTGGTGATTACCAACAGCGAATTAATGCTGCGCTTCTATCCGGTACTTATCAGCCTCTGTGTAGCACTGTTGTTTGCCTTGAGCCTGCGCGCACCCGAAAGTCTGATCGAGCGCCTCGCCCGTCTTGCGGGCGAAACCATCACCCCTCGCGCCAGAAGCTACACCCGCAAACTGACCCTGATCTGGGCCATGCTGCTGTTTGGAAATGCACTGATGGCGCTGTATCTGGCTATTTTTGCCAGCCTGAAAAGCTGGGCACTCTACAATGGCTTGGTGTCCTATATTTTTTTTGCGGTGTTTTTTGCATTGGAATACACCTACCGCCGCTACTACATCCACAAGTATCGCGAACCGGCGTAAACCCCGGGTTTGGGTTGGCGCTTGGGCTGGAGTATCATGGCGCCCGAAGCGCCTTAACCCATCCCGCCCGCAACACGGCCGATAAAAACCAATGAGCGACACCACTCTTCTCTCCAAACTGCACACCCATTTTGCTACGGCTGAATGGCCACGTTTTGATGGCATAACAACACAGCAACACCAGTGCATGCTGGATTTGTACATAGCCCCTCAAATCACCTGGCTCACCGGCCACTTCCCGCAGCAACCGGTAGTCGCAGGTGTGGTGCAGACACATTGGGCGGGAGAATTGGCAAAATTCCTGTTTGCGGTGGGCGATGAATTTATTCGTATCGACAATTTAAAATTCCAGCAAGTGATACTGCCACAGCAACAATTGCAATTAACACTCGACTACAGTGAGACTGACGCTCACAGCGTCATTAAATTTCGCTACAGCCAGGGCGATATTATTTATTCCGAAGGCAAGCTGATCTTTCATCGCTTGCTCACTTCAGCGCAGTAATACGCGATGAACAGTCATCCCGGCCATGAACAGTATCCCGCTATGAATTGTTGTTTATTGATTCCACACTACAACCATGAGCGCCAATTTATCGCGTTTTTACCGCAACTGGTGGCAACCGGACTGCCGCTGATTGTAGTCGATGATGGCAGCCATGAAAGCAGTCGCACGCAAGTGGCCAGCGCACTGGCGCAGTACCAAAACACCTATTTTTTTACGCTGCAACGCAATCGCGGCAAGGGCGGCGCGGTAAAAGCCGGCGCGGTATTTGCGCGCAACCTGGGGTTTACTCACGCCTTACAAATCGATGCCGATGGCCAACACAATGTTGCAGATATTGCAGAATTTTTGCGCCGCGCACAGCAGTACCCGGAATCGATTATTTGTGGCAAACCCGTGTTTGATGCCTCTGCCCCCAAAGCGCGCGTCTATGGTCGCAAGGTCACCGATTTTTGGGTCGCGCTGGAAACCTTATCGCTGCGGATTAAAGATGGCTTGTGCGGTTTTCGCGTTTACCCGCTAACACAAATTGAAAACGTATTTGATCATTATTTTGTTGGCAACCGCATGGATTTTGACACCGAATTATTGGTGAAAGCAGTATGGCTAAATACACCCTTGATTTTTATCGACACCAAGGTGATTTACCCGGAGCAAAGCGTGTCGCACTTTAATTACCTGCGCGATAACTTGTTGCTGATCAAATTACACAGCCGTTTAATGCTTGGCATGTTGTTGCGCTTGCCTCTGCTGTTATGGCAGCGCTTGCGAGGCAAATAATGGACGCCAAACAAAACAGCCATAACAATAAACAGCAAGTCCATTGGTCCAACCTGCAAGAGTCAGGCACAATCCGTGGCATTTTGTTGATGCTCTGGTTACAGCGCGTATTTGGCCGCCGCTTTTTCAATACCCTGCTCTATCCGGTGATGGTTTATTTTTTTATGTTTAATCGCCGGGCGCGGCAGGCCTCGCTCGACTTTTTACAAACCCATGCCGCCAAATACCCCGATTACTGGCAGGGAAAACTACCCGGCTACCGCGATGTATTTCGCCATATGTATTCATTTGGACAATGCATTCTGGACAAGCTGCTCGCCTGGAGCACGCCGATTAGCGAACAGGACTTTGAAATTGCCAGAGAACCAATACTCACCGAATTCATGGCAAAAACCACTGGCCAATTAATTATCGGCTCACATTTAGGCAATCTGGAATACTGCCGCGGTTTTGTCCAACGCTATAAAGCGCGCACAATCAATGCACTGGTTTACGATCAACACTCCGCCAATTTTGTTGCTGCGATGCAAAAAATTAATCCGGAGTCGCGCATTCATATTTACCAGGTCAATGAGCTGGATATTCCTCTCATATTACAACTCAAAGCCAAAATTGATCAGGGCGAGTGGTTGTTTATCGCCGGCGATCGAATTCCATTGAGCGGTGAGGCGCGCACGGTGACTGTAAATTTCATCGATCGTCCGGCGCAATTCCCTATTGGCCCTTATATGCTCGCCAAGGTATTACAGTGCGAAGTGCAACTGATGTTCTCCTATCGCAAGGCACAAAAAATTTATTTTGAATTAGTACCCTTTGCGCAACAAGTCACACTGCCACGCAAAGACGGTGGCGCACAATTGCAAGCCTATGCCCAACAATACGCCAGTGCTCTTGAACAACAAGCGGCACGCGCACCACTACAATGGTTTAATTTTTATCCCTACTGGAGCAGCAGCCAGGCGGCACAGGATACCGCCCCAAAACTGGCGACACATGAGTGAGCAAAAAATGACTGAAGCCTGCAAGATCGAATCACGCATTTATGAGCTGATTCCACACCGTGAGCCAATGCTGCTCATTAATCATGTGACCGAATTGGGCAACAATTTTTCCTGCTGTGAAATTTATATCGATAAAAATTCGTCATTTTTTATTCAAGACAAAGGTGTACCCAGTTGGATAGGCGTGGAATATATGGGGCAAACCGCTGCATTAATTGCCGGCTACCAATTGGAGCAAGGTACAGTCGCGCCGCATTTAGGCTTGTTATTAGGGACCCGTAAATACGAAGCATTGGTTCCCTATTTTAAGGAAGGCGATCAACTGCAAGTACGCTGCACAGAAGTGGCCGTAGTTGGCGACAGTCTTGCCAATTTCCAATGCGATATTTTCAACCTGCGCGACAACAGCCACTGCGCCTCGGCCAAATTATCCGTGTTTCGCAAACCGCTACAGGAAGATGCACAACAACACTTTTTACCAACAGGAGCCGATGCGTGACAAAACGTGTTGCCATTACCGGTGCCGGTGCAATTTCGGCCTTGGGTCACGAGTGGAAAACCATTCGTGAAAATATTTTGCAATTAAAAAATCGTGTGCGTTATATGCACGAGTGGGACCAATACCCAGAGCTGCAAACTCGCCTCGCATCACCCGTTGATGATTTTGTAATGCCCGCGCACTACACACTGAAAAAAAAGCGCGGCATGGGCCGTGTGGCACAAATGGCGGTGGCGGCAACGGAACAAGCACTAATGCACGCCGGTTTATTTAAAGACCCGATTATTAATAGCGATGCCACCGGCGTCGCCTACGGATCAGCAACCGGCAGCAGTGAAGCCGCGATGGAATTTTTTAGCCTGCTTGAACATAAGTCCATGGCGAAATTAAATGGCACTACCTACCTGCGCATGATGAGCCATTCGGCAGCCGTCAATATCAGCGTACTCTTTGGCACTAGCGGACGCATGTATACCACCAACAGCGCCTGCACTGCCGGCAGCCAAGGTATTGGTTATGCCTATGAAGCCATTCGCAGCGGCCAGCAAACCATTATGATTGCCGGCGGTGCTGAAGAACTCTGCCCCACCCAGGCAGCAGTATTTGACACGGTTTACTCGGCAAGTTTAAAAAATGCCACACCGGAATTATCACCGCGCGCCTTTGATCCGCAGCGCGATGGTTTGGTATTGGGCGAAGGTGCATGCACCTTAATTTTGGAAGACTGGGATCACGCCGTTGCACGCGGCGCAACTATTCTTGCGGAAATTGTTGGCTTCGCGACTAATTGCGATGGCAGTCATTTGGTGCGTCCTAACCAAGTCACTATGGCCAAGGTCATGCAAAACTGTTTGCGCGATGCGCAACTCAACCCCGAACAAATTAATTACATTTCCGGACACGGCACCGCCACTGTTCACGGCGACATTGCAGAGTCACTCGCCACCCAGGAAGTCATGGGAAGCAACACCCCCTTCAGCAGTTTAAAAAGTTATATCGGCCACAGCCTCGGTGCCTGCGGCTCACTGGAGGCATGGCTCGGCATCGAAATGATGAACGAAAATTGGTTTTCACCGAATTTGAATTTGGATGAAGTCGACCCAAATTGTGGCCAATTGGATTACATTCGCAATGAGATCAGGGAATTAAAGGCGCAGTATTTTATGAGCAATAACTTTGCTTTTGGCGGGGTGAATACATCACTGATTTTTAAGCGTGTGTAAAGATAACAGGCTCAAAAATTTATTTACCACAAGCCAAATTTCCCCAACAACTGTAACGACAAGGCCTTTCGGTAATCTTTCAGCGCGCTGAAATTTTCCGTTTTCATATAGAGCGCAAATGCCGCAAGGGGTTTGCCGCCATCATCTTTGACATAACCCACGTACCAACCTTCGAACGCACCATCAAAATTATTCGGGTCGACTGGGCCGGCACCGGTTTTGGCATAGAGCGAGAAGGTATTTTTGGTTTCCTGCAAGGCGATGGATTCAAACGCGGCAAGGTTTCTGGCGCTTACACCGCAGCCGTCCTTGAGCAAGCAGGCGATAAAGTCGACTTGTTCTTGCGGGGAAATTGTTAGTTCATTGCCGAGCCAAAATTCATTGCTGCCCGGTGTAAACGCTTGGTCGCCGTAATGAAAGCGAGCCAGCCATTTTTTATAGTCGGCGGGCTTAATGTGTGGCACCAATCCTTTGTAATACCACACGGCAGAGTGTTTGAATGCAGTTGTCAGAGTGTGCGATTGTCTCCAGGTTTCTGGCCAGAAATCTTTAGCAGGGTATTTTATTTGATCCCACTCAACCCGTTCATCTACTGACTTCACCGCGCCGGTTTCCAGCGCAATTAAGCTGTGTGGAATTTTAAAGGTGGAATAGGGGGCGTGACGTTCAGTCAAACCTGTTTTATTAATATGGCGACATTTATTGTCGCGGTAATCCAACACCAAAAAAGTCACCTGGCGGCTACCTATTTCTGTGAGGTAAGGATCGACGTTAATCGGCTCTGTGGTTTTGCAGACGTCGGCAAAACTTGCTAAAGGCGCGAGCATAAATAAAAAACACACATTTTTAATACTTAAGCCTTGATACATAACCACTAGTTATTTCCTTTATATTGACTGATAAAAAAATCCCACATTACATCATTCGCGGAGATCACTTGCGATGGTGGCTCACTGCCACGGGGTTTTGTTCCACCCGGCCAGGAATGCCCACCAGTATCGGTCACACACAACTGCACCGCTACACCCGCCTGGCATTGCGAATACTGCTCGCAATAGGCTCCCGGCTTTTTTAATACCGACTGCGGTGTTGTATTACAGCGATTGAGCTTAACCCATTTGGCAATAGTATCCGGCACCGAGACAAAATCAGTCACTTTGGATTCGTCGCGGAATTTTTTCCCGGCGCCACCAGTAAACAATACCCGGTCATCGTTTTTAGCGTGAATGTGCAACACAGAAACCGGCTTAGACGGCTGGCAATTAAGCGTGCCATCGGTTCCGGCCACTGCCGCAATAGCTGCGAAGGTATCAGACATTTCGCACGCCAAGCGATAGGACATCATGCCGCCGTTTGACATGCCGGCTGCAAAAATCATCTGGCGATTGATATTTAGCTCGCGCGTTACACTGCCAATTATTTTTTTCACAAACCCGACATCATCGATATTTTTATCGCGCGCATCGGCACAGCAGCTGCCTGCATTCCAGGTGGCAAATTTACCGGATGTAAATTTGCTGTAACCATTGGGGAATACCACCACAAACCCTTCGGCTTCCGCTTTTGAAATCAAGCCGTAATATTCATCCTTGGCCATGTAATCCATGTCACCGCCGCCACCATGAAACGCTAACAACAGTGGCGTAGCGGTTGTTGCTTGATATGTACGGGGAACATAAATGCGATAGGTGCGCGTGAGGCCATGGTATTTAAGTGAACGCACATAATCGCCCGGCTTTTGGATTTTTTCCGCGGCAGATGCATCTGTATCCTGTCGCGCCTCGCGCCGCTCAGCCACCCGCTGTTTGATCCGCTCACGTAATGTCGCATCAATATTTTCACTCTGTGCAATGGCTAGCGGCGGTAATAACAAACAAAAAACCGCACAGAGCACGGCGATGCTGATAAGAAGAGAGTTTTTCAAAGCCGATAAAGTATTCATAAGACACACCATTGATGATGTTGAAAAGATACTTTTAACCAAAACAAGATTAACTGAAACTGACTAGACTACTCATTCTTTGTATAAGCCGCTAAACACTTTGGTGTCTACCACCCAAACTAGCCGCGACAAAAACACAGAGCAATACCACGATAAAATGCGGTGCAAACCAAATGAAATTGGCGACCGAAAGATATTCCAGCGTAGGAAGTGAAAACAGAAAAACATGCGAGAGTATTAGTTCAGCCACAACATAAAAACAATCGCGCCTAATATGGCACCAGCAAAAAGACTTTTCATTTTTATGTTCATGAAAACTCCATTTCATTTTCCATCAGATTAGATACATGACCCAGCGAGACAGTTTCCGCTGTCGCAGTCCGAACCAAAGGTGCATTCGCTCATTTTTTGGGAGCAAGAGGCTCCCCTGCACTCCTCTCCAAAACTGCAATCCGAATCAAAATCACATGCGCCCATTTTTTTAGAACAGGATTGACCTAAGCAGTGTTCTAACCTGCCGCAATCCGAATCAAAGTCGCAGCTTCCGCGTGAGAAATTTTCACTTGCCGCAGGATTGGCTGAGCGCGGCACGCCTGCATGACAAGCGAGCAAAAAAAATGCGGTCGTTAATACAATTAATGGGAGTGCCAATTTCATAATGTTTATCCTTAAGTAAGAATCAAAGAACTACTCATGTCGAGCCAGTTTAGCCGACTACTCCGTCTTCGCCGGTGGCACATAGCCTTCAGCTTCATCCACTTTTTCGCCAGACAAAAACTTTTCCATTTGTTCGGTTAAATATACTTTGGTGCCCATGTCCATTACGTTTAAACGTTTTTCGTTAATCAGCAATGTTTGGTGAGCCATCCATTCTTGCCAGGCTTGTTTGGAAATGTTGTTAAACAAATCCATGCCTTTGGCGCCGGGGTAAGGGGGCATGTCCAGACCTTCCATTTCAGTTTTGTATTTGCGGCAAAAAACCATTCTGGCCATAAACTTTCTCACTTTACTTTTTTAGCGGTTGATGTGCGTTTGGTTGCACTTGGTGGGGCGCTGTGGCGCGGATCGAGCCGGGCGATTTTTTCCAGCAGTTTTTTGACCGGCGCAGCCAAACCCAGCGCACTGGGTTGATGAGGATTGTACCAGTGTGTGGTGGCTTCACCGATAGCGCGCGGCGCTTTGGCGAGCTGGATTAATACCGGTGTGATATCCAGATGGTAATGACTAAAGGTGTGGCGATAGCTATTCCACGCTTCCAACTCGATCACTGTGCCGTAATGGTCCTCTGCAAATGTTTGCGCATCAACATCAATCGCCAATTCGGGAAAACTCCACAGACCACCCCAAATTCCCTGCGCGGGACGTTGTTGCAGCAATAAATCGCCTGCCGGATTACGCAGCATTAGTAATTGCACGGACTTTTCCGGCAGTGCTTTTTTAGGCTTCTTGCCGGGGTAGTCCTGTGGGTTGCCCTGTGCGTAGGCGATGCAACCTTCGCGCAAGGGGCACTGTTCGCACTTGGGTTTGCTGCGCGTACAGACGGTAGCGCCCATGTCCATCATTGCTTGGGTGTAGTGATTGACGCGCTTTTTAGGCGTGTAGGTTTCGGCGATGCCCCACAGTTGGCTCACTACATCACTCTGCCCAGGCCAACCTTCCACGGCGTGATAACGCGCGAGTACCCGCTTGACGTTGCCATCCAGAATCGCCGCGCGCTGTTGAAACGCGATGCTGGCAATTGCACCGGCAGTGGAGCGACCAATGCCGGGTAATTCCGCCAGTGCTTCCACCGTCAGGGGAAATTCACCGCCGTATTGATTCACTACCTGCTGCGCACATTTATGCAAATTGCGCGCGCGGGCGTAGTAACCCAAACCCGTCCATAAATGCAGCACTTCATCAATCGGCGCAGCGGCGAGGGATTCCACCCTGGGGAAGCGCGCAATAAAGCGTTCAAAATAAGGGATCACGGTAGTGACCTGGGTTTGCTGCAACATAATTTCTGACAGCCACACGCGATAGGCGCTGATGTCTTGTTGCCAGGGCAAATGTTTGCGCCCGTATTGATCAAACCATTTAAGAACACGGCGGGAAAAATCTTGGCTCATGGATAATTCAGCGGTCATAGAAACGGGAAGGGACATGTATGTAACAACTCTGGCGAGGCTGCGCAGAGTGCAACCAATTGCTGATAAGAGTTGTGAGTTTACCACCGCACCCGTGAGGGCGCGCGGTGGTGTGTTGGTTACCGGTAGTAATCTATTATTTTACTCAACAACAGGTTCAGTCGCGGCGGACGATGCTGCTGCCGAAGCGGGCGTTTTAAATAATTTGTTTTGCAGCTTATTAATCAGCTCCTGTTTCTTTTCCTCCACCTGCTGTTTCATTTCCTGTTTTTTCTCATCCACTTGTTGTTTAACTTGTTGTTCAGCCGCTTCAATTTTGGCACCGTGTTTTTCACGCAGTTTGTACTCGGCAAAATCTTTGGTTAAATCGCCCAGTGCACTCTTGTCAAAACCACAATCCTTCACTGGATCAATCGCACCAAAGGAGCCTTTGCAGCGCAGTAGCGAGAGGCCGCGATCAACCCAATAATTAGTGGTGCCCAGGCTACAACCTTTGAGCTGCGCCGCTTCACTGGCGGAGGCGATTTTAATCGGCAATTTAAATTCGTATTTGTCGTTCGCCAGATTAATTTTACCGGTACTGGCCAGCAGCAACTGCGACACACCGGCGTTGAAACTGTTGAGACTAATCACCTGATCGCGCCAAACGATATTGCCATCCAGCTGACGCATTTCGGTAAAAGCGTCCCAGGTGACTTGCTCCTGATTTTGCGTAACCAGATTCACCAGCTTACAAAATTGCTCTTCAATATTGAGCGGCGCTAAACGCACCTGCGCGCCGGAAAAGTTAGCGGTGCTGTTCATGGAGGCCATTAACTGATTCACCGTGGCGCCCTGCGCCGTGCCTTGGGTATTGGCCTGAATCGCGCCGGAGAGCGCCATTTTTTCATCCATCTGCAAATCTTTTAACAGTGGCGCCAGTTCAAAACCTTGCACCGCGCCATCAAAGTTGAGTGCGGCTTTATCGCTGCGAGCATCGGTTTTGCTGGTGAATTTCACATCACCGTTGTAAGCCTTGGCAGTGAGGTTTTGATTGACCACGCCATTTTTAGCATTCACCGTGAGCAGAATATTTTCCAGCGCCATTTGTTTGATGATCATGCGCTGCAACGCAAACTTTGCATTCAGATTTAGCCCGCGAATCGCTTCCAGTGGCAAGGGGGTATCTTCCTGCGCAGTGGTGGATTCTGTTGCTTCCGTGTCACTGGGCGGCGGCAAATAATCATCGACATTAATGCTGTCACCTTTGAGATCCACTTTAAGTGCGGTGGTAGCCAGATCGGTAATCGCCAAGGCACCCGCAAAACGGGTTTTGTCCAACTGCAGCACCAGATTCGTTAATTGCAGCTGTTGGTCATTGCCATCAATCGCCGCCGAGAGGCTGAATTGTTTCAAGGCATCGCTATTGGCGGTTTCCAATTCGGTGCCGAGCGCGGCGAGCAGCCCGCGTAGATTGGTTTCCTTCAGGCTCAGCTGGCCTTTGTAGGCGGGTTTGTTTTGCACATCACTCAGCGCCATTTGATAGCCAAGCACCAGCGGCGCGGCCTTGCCCACCCCCAACTGCAATTCGCCGTCGCTCAGGGTGATGTCGCTCAACCGGGCATCCACGCTCAGGTTATTGTTGAGTGCGATATCCAACAACAAGGGTTCAGCACCGTCTTGCGCCATTTCTACGCTCAACGCGAGGGTCAGCGGAAAAGGCTCGGCGCGGGTATTCACGTCACTCAGGTGCAAATTAATAGCGCGCAGTGCCAGTTTCTGGCCGCTTTGAGCATCGCTGTAGTTCACTTGTGAATTGGTGAGACTGATGTCCTGGATATCCAGGGTTAAATCCGCAGGGGCGTCGGCGGGTATTTCGGCGGCGGGCTTGGCATCACCTTCATCACTGTTAGTTAAGGCCTCCCAATTGCCTTTGCCGGTTTTATCCACCGCGAGATTAATGCGTGCGCCATCGACCAACAGGTGATCCACCTGAAAATCGCCCGAGATCAGGGGCATTAACTTCAACAGCAAGCTGGCGCGGGTTAATTCTGCCAGCGGTTGTTGCGGCGTTGCTAGCGCGGCCACACTGAGGTCATTAATTTGCACCCCGATACTCGGCCAGAAGCTCCAGCCCAAATCACCTTTAATGGAGAGGGCAATGCCCTGCTCCTTGGCAGCATTTTCGATGTGCGGTTTAAAACGATTGACATCCACCAGCAGAACGAGCGCGAGCACAGCAATCACTGGCACGGCAATAAGGGCGAGCAGTATTTTTCCCACCGTTTTCATGGGGACTCCTTGTTATCAGCAAAAGAAAAAGTGGTCACAACCTTGACCTGCAGGCGCGGGCAGGGTTCCGCGGAAAATCCCCGCGCGCGCCTTAATGAAATGAAATCAAGAGGGATCGGCCAAACGCAAACCGCTGATATCGGGGTTTAACGGCGGCACATTAGACTTTAGCTGCCCCAAATCGCTGCCAGCGGGTGCCAGACCAAAATCAACCGGCCCAACTGCCACTGGCACCACCACCGGCCGCTCTTCGGCGCGCAGCAAATCGGCACCGGCCTCGGCGATTTCCCAATCCAGCTCTATGTCTAACTGTGCCAGCGGCAGGTGATTTTCATCTGCCAGAGTTGCCCCCAATTCCGCCACCTCGAGCCTGGGCACAGCAACCTGCGCGATTGGTGTCGGGGCCACTTCGCTGGCATCCAACAGATTGCCACTTTGGGGGCGCAAGCTCAGTCCGGTGAGATCCACCGCTACCGGTGGCGGCGCGGCAGGGCGCTGGTCGGCAGGCAACAAATCTGCACCCGCCGGGGCAATAGACCAGACAGGCGCAGTCGGTGCAGGGCTGGACGATGCCACAGGCGCTTGGGCTGGCGCCGCAGTTACCGGGCTATCAAGATTCGCAGCGGGGCGGGTTAGCGGTGTTGGCTTGGGCGATGACGATGGTGCGGAGGAGCTGCTGGGGCAGACCTCTACCTGCGCTCCCGCTTTGATCAGCACGTCGCGATATTTGTGGGCCGTTGCCTCATCCAACTTGCGCTTGAGAGGGACAGGCCGCCCGGTGAAGAGTGCATCAACCTTGGCAGCATCCACTTTAAACAGTTGCTGCAGCTTGAGTTTTACCTCAGCAAGCTGATGCCCAAAAACTATGTCGCCGCGAAAAATAATGTCGTATTCAGGAGTGCTCATGGGATGAATCCTGTAGCTGGAGATGCAACCAATAATAGCATTCCCGCTTTTTTCGGGCTGACGCCTGGAGCGGCAATGGAGTTGCCATTAATAACAGCGATAACCAGTGCACAGAATGTAACCAATTAGTCTTAATGACCACTGGCAACAAACAGTTAGCGCAACCATACTTTTAACCTGACAACCTCAGGGAGTAATCACGTTATGCTGCCCTTTTCTGACAAAAGCCCTCAGGGTAACGCACGCATCAAAGTGGAGCAGGACATCAGCTTTCTCACCGACCGCATCGCGGCGATGAAGCAGCAGCCGCGTCCTAACCTGCTGCTGATCGAGCACTATGAGTCCATGCTCAAAAGCCGCGAGTCTGTGCTCAAATGGTTGCTCGATGGCTGCGACGATGAAACCAGCAGCCTGCCCGACAGACGCAGCGCCTGACCCGGCTGCCGGGCTGGCAAACATCAAATCAGTGACGAGGGGTCGTCGCCCAGGCGGTGATCCATGTCCAGCGCAGGCGATTCCCCCTTGGGTCGACCTATGGGTTTAGCCGGCACTCCAGCCACGGTAGTGTGTGGAGCGACTGCATCCAACACTACACTGCCCGCGCCAATTTTTGCCCCCTCGCCAATTTCAATATTGCCCAGAATTTTTGCCCCCACCCCAATCAACACCCCGCGCCGGATTTTTGGGTGGCGATCCGTTTTAATACAGCCGCTGCCACCGAGGGTCACACTGTGCAACATGGAGACATCGTCCTCTATCACCGTTGTTTCACCAATCACCACACCGGTTGCATGATCAACCATAATGCCCTGGCCGATTTGCGCACCGGGGTGAATATCCACATCAAAGGCTTCCGATATTTGGTTCTGGAAATAGAGCGCCAGGGCGTTGCGCCCCTGCTGCCATAACCAGTGGGCAATACGCCAGGATTGCAGCGCGTGATATCCCTTAAAAAATAAAAACGGCATGGAAAATTTATTGCATGCCGGATCGCGCTCGCGATGCGCGCGAATGTCGGCGCGCATCGCCTGCTCGATACTCGCATCAGCACTCATGGCTTCAGCAAATACATCGCGCAACATCATCGCGGGCAATGCCTGACTATCCAGTTTATTGGCAAGGTGAAAACTGATCGCCGCCGCAAACGAGGCATGATTCAAAATGGTGGCGTGATAAAAACTTGCGAGCACCGGTTCATCTTTGCTCGCCTGTTTAGCCTCAGTGCGAATCTCTTGCCACACATCCAGATCGGGCGGAAATATTGCCCCTGCAGATTGCATTACCATGCTTATGCCTGTTTCAAAATTAATGGCATTAATTCATCCATCGAAAAAAATACTGTTGCGCCCAAGGCGCGCATCTCATTTACCAGACAATTATCACTGCCATCCTGATTGGGAGGGCAATAACCCAGAGGGCGCATACCGGCGGACACCGCCGCCTGGATACCGGTGAGCGAATCCTCTACCACAATTGCCTCTGCAGCTGGAACACCCAGCGTTTTGGCCGCGTGTAAAAATAAATCCGGGGCAGGTTTACCGCGAGAGACATCCTCAAAGCTAAAAACGCGCCCTTGCACATAGGGCATGATGCCGGTTTTATTGAGTGTCATGCGCATTTTTTCATGCTTGCCGTTTGAGGCCACACAAAACGGAATTTGCTGCGAGCGCAAATGATCCAACACCGACATCACCCCTGCCACGGGTTCAAGCTGCTGCTCGCAGACCACCAGCGTTTGCAATTGCACTTGACGCCAAAACTGCGCTCCGCGCTCGGCCTGTTGCGCTTCGGTTAAATTTTTCCAATCTTCTGCGGTGGCCAATTCATCGGTAATCATGCGAATGCAATCAGCCACCGATTTACCGCGATAGGTTTCCAAAATATAGTCCAGACTGCGCTCGACACCTACCTCTTTCAAACAGTCCACTGACACCTGCGCCGAGATAATTTCGCTGTCCACCAACACACCATCACAATCAAAAATAACCAGCATGAATACCTCGCACTGCTGCAACACTTTCCATTACAAAAATTTTATTACCACACTGTTAATTCGTCTGCGGTGCCGGGTAGGGAATTTTTATCAGCAAGATTAAACCGGCAATTAAAAACACCAACAAAGCAGCCATACCGATGCGCGCTGAATCGGTGTAGAGCGTTAAAGTCGCCACCGCCATAGGCGCTAAAAAAGCCGTGGCCCGGCCAGATAATGCATAAAGCCCGAAATAGCGACCAGCTTCATCGACACCCACACTGCGCGCTAAATAGGCGCGCGACGATGCTTGCACCGGCCCAAACGCGATGCCGATCAATAATCCAAAGGCGATATAAATTTTTTCGGCCCCAGTTGCAAATAAACCGCCGCCATCATCAGTCGATAATGACAATAAACCGAAGAGTGAATAGCCCGGCCCGGTGGACACTATGCCTATGGTCGCTACCAGCAAGCACAACAAACTCAGCAGCACCACCGCTTTGGATCCCATGCGCGCATCAAGGCGCCCGGCATAGGCACAACCGCCAATCGCTACCAGCAGCAATAAAATACCGTAGATGCCCATTTCAATCGTCTGCCAGCCAAACATGCTGGCAGCAAAAGTGCCACCCAAGGCCAACAGTCCATTTACCCCGTCCTGATACAACATGCGCGCGAGTAAAAACCGCATCAAGGCTTTGCGCGCCCAAGCCTCGGCAAGTGTCGCTTTCAATTCGCGCAAAGTGCTGCCAACCGCACTGGACAGAGACGCGCCGCGACTGGCATCCGGGGTAAATAAAAACATAGGCAAAATAAAAATGAGATACCAAAGTGCGGCGTAAGGGCCGGTGATGCGCGCATCCTCACCCTGCGTGGGATCCAGCCCCAAAAGGGGTTTAACACCTAACAGTGTTTTGCCAGTTTCAGGGTTGCCGGCCAACAGTAGCAATACACTGAACAACACCACCAAACCGCCGAGATAACCAAGCCCCCAGGCGAGATTGGAAACACGGCCAATATCCTGCGCAGGAATCAGGCGCGGCATCATGGAATCGTTAAATAAAATCGAAAACTCAGCGGCAACCATCGCACACACAATACACAACATGGGCAGCCATAACGCGGAGTCCGGCGCGGCAAACCAGAGCAGCGACAAAGCGGTAATTTTGATCAACGCAAAAAAAGCAATCCACCCTTTGCGTGCGCCGGTGGCATCGGCCACCGCACCCAAGACCGGCGCCAGCAGCGCAATAATGACACCGGCAATCGTCACGGTATAACCCCAGGCTGCCTGCCCTTGCACCGCATCTTCCGCCAAACGCGAAACAAAATAAGGCCCAAAAATAAAGGTGATAACCACCGTAAAAAATGGCTGGGCCGCCCAGTCAAATAACATCCAGGAACGAATGGCGCGCCTGGACGCAGGCGGCGAAGCTAATCCAGAGTCAGTCAAAAAAATATTCCCCATTTTTTATTCATGGTTGTCATTCATCAGCGATAGCAATAAAACGCTGATAAATATCAGTCAGGCTGTCCAGCACAGTTGTTTTTAATTGCAGGTCAGTGGCACGCAATTGCTCGCGCAACAATTCTTCATTGAATTGCCGCGCCAATTGATTCGCCAGCGGCGCATAACTTAAATGCCATGGCTCAGGCGCAATACCACCACGATCTACTGCGTATGGGCGAAAAAATTCACAGCCCGCTGTTTGTAATTCATCGTTTAGCCAGCGATGAAATTCCGCAAAAGGCCCATCACCTAAGGTTTCAGCTACCGTCAATTGCAATTGATAGTCGGGTGCCATACGCGAGCCATCGTAAACATCAATGTCCGTTCCCCAGTGATGACGTGAAGCACCGGGCAGCGCCGACCAGCGCAAAATCGCCAACACCAGCTCACGCTCGGTCATGCAGCGCACATCCAGCGGTGCGCCCTGGCTATCCAACACCGGGCGCAACCCCAGCGCTTTGTTATTCCAGATCACGCGCTGGCGTTCAAAACTGCGATAACTGCTGGCAATGCGCAAATCAAAACCTGCAGCGGCAGCACGCTCCTGCAGCGCCAAGAGTGGTGCTGCGATTGCACTGTGCACCCGGCACTGCAATTGCGGCAGCTCCACCAAATGGCTCTCATCTAAACCCAGTAATAATTGCTTCATCAACACCTGCATAATTCAGTAAACAAAATACTCCACAGCAGATATAGGTTTTATGTTGAACAACCTGCAAAAGTGGTTAATTTCTAACGGTTTTTTTGCCCAGCCCGCGGCAAAAAGAATTGCACGACTCAATCAAGCCTGTAAGATAAGGCCCGCCGTAAACGGAAAATTTGCAAGACCACCTGACAACAATAATGGCCTGACAACAAGAATGGAGAGTCGCACTGTATGACAGCCTGTCAAAGTGAGTTGTTACAATTAAAAAATTTAGGCGTAGCCTCGGTCAATATTCTGCGTGCTGTTGGAGTCAATACTCATGCTGATCTTCAACGCTTGGGTGCTGTTGAAACCTATCGCCGCATTCGCGCACGCAATATTCACGTTTCCAAAGTAATGCTCTATGCCCTTGAAGGCGCACTCATGGACATTCATTGGAATGATATCCCCCCGGACCTCAAAGCGCGCTTGGTACAAGCTGCTGAGTGTTCAGCAGAGTTAACTCAGGCCACTGCATAAGCTCCATCAGCACCACTGCAAGCACAGCCGCAAAAAAAACCACATCTGTTTGTAGATGTGGTTTTACACGCAGTTTTTTCTCCCCTACAGGCTACACTAAAACTTTGCCTTATCGAGTGTTTTGTTCACGGGGAGCCTATGTATCTTTCAACCAAACAATCCGAATTAATGTCGGAGCTGGCCGCCAAACTGGCGGCACTGACCGAGCTTATTTGCGCACCAATAGCCCCTGCCGATGCGCCCTTTCACGTCGCCTCCAGCGATGATCTTTTTGTCGATATAGCACCCAACCGCTTGCTTCGCCTTGTAGAGGGCCGGGTGGATTATCATCTGCACGGCAAGCTGGTCATGCATTTTGAAGCCGGCGACCTGCTGGGATTATCGCGGGCACTGAGCCTACCCCAAGGCCAGTTCAGCTGCAGCCAACCAGTGGAGCTGCTTGCTTATGAACGCGATGCACTGGTAGAGCAAGCCAACAATGACCTCAAATACCTGCGCAACTGGACCCACTATCTGGTGTGCTCGAGCAGCTATTTTGAACAGGCGATGAGCCAGGAATTGCGCGGTGAGTTTCAACCCTCGGCAGGATTCCTGCATTTTCACAGCGGCGAAACCATTATCCGCCAAGGCGATACTGCCGACCGGGTTTATACGCTGCTTGAAGGCTCTGCCGATGCTGTTTGTGATGGTGTTACCGTGGGCCAAATTCACGCCAATGAAATATTTGGCGCGCTGGCGGTATTTACCCGCCAACCGCGCATGGCTTCTGTGGTAGCCACCAGTGATTGCACCCTGCTTGCCGTGCGCAAGGAGGAATTTATCACCCTGATCGAACATCAACCCCAGATCTGCATGGGCCTGATTGAGGAGATGGCAGCCAAGATTAACCAGTTAAATGGTCAGCTATTGCAGCTTAAAACCAGCGATAGCTAACACAGATCAAATAAGAATTATTCTCAAAAATATTGACCACAATAATGAGAACGATTACTATTAACACGCTGACAAGGAAATTTCTCCCCTTGCCAGCTGAGCGGATTTAGTAATCGCCCTGCAAGTCGATTGCCATAACCACTCACCCCCTTGGGACTGCTTGTGCGTTTCATGCATTAGTCTCTTGGCTAACACGGTTGCTTGGGCCGCCCTTGGGGCGGCCATTTTTATCCCCGCTAATTTTTGCGATTCTTAACCTATTCCGATTGAAATAATCACATTCCGTACACATATACTCCCTCGACGCTGCGTATAAACCAGCGCATCAACTATCTATGGGAGATCCTATCGTGTTACGTATTGGCCTGTTTCTGTTAACCAACCTTGCGGTTCTTGTTGTAGCCGGCATTGTGCTCAGCCTTCTGGGTGTGGGTAGCTATCGTTCAGCAGGTGGTCTGGATTTACAGAACCTGCTGGTATTTTGTGCCGTCTTTGGCTTTGTTGGCTCATTTATTTCGCTGTTTATTTCCAAGTGGATGGCGAAAAAAACTATGGGTGTACAGCTGATTGATCAACCGCGCAACGCCGATGAGCAATGGCTGGTTGATACCGTGGTTGAGCTGTCGCAAAAAGCGGGCATCAAAACCCCTGAAATCGGTGTATTCCCCGCCCAGGAATCCAACGCCTTTGCGACCGGCTGGAACCGCAACGCGGCGCTGGTTGCCGTTAGCCTTGGGCTGTTGCAACGCTTTGAGCGCGATGAAGTACGCGCGGTACTCGCCCATGAGATTGGTCACGTTGCTAATGGCGATATGATCACCCTGAGCCTGATCCAAGGCGTGGTAAACACCTTTGTAATGTTCTTTGCACGTATCATCGGCGACCTGGTTGACCGTGTACTGTTGAAGAACGAGGATGGCCGTGGCTTTGGCTTTATGATCGCCACTTTTGTTGCTGAAATCGTACTGGGCGTCCTGGCTTCAATGATCGTAGCGGCCTTCTCACGCTACCGCGAGTTCCGTGCCGACCATGCCGGTGCAACCCTGGCTGATCGCGGCGCGATGATTCGCGCTCTACAGCGCCTGCAAGCCGAAAGCGGTGTTGCCGAAAACGCCATGCCCAGCAGCATGCGCGCCTTTGGTATCAGTGGCGGTATGCGCAGCTTGTTTGCCAGCCATCCACCGTTGGAAGCGCGCATCCAGGCTTTGCGTGACGCGGCCTAAGCAACAATCATTGTCAAGCTATAGAGAAATATCACCATGACCCTCTGGCGCTGGCTGCTTCTTGGCTTAATGAGCGGCGCCAGCGCTTTAAGCGCTGTCGCTAATGCTTTTTCCACCGATGACGAACGCAACAGCATGGAGGTGTTTGACGCTGCCCGTCCAAGCGTTGTGTTTGTTACCAACCAACAACTGGCACGCAACCCCTACTCATTTGATCTGGTTACTGTGCCACGCGGTTCAGGCACTGGCTTTGTGTGGGATAAACGCGGCTACATAGTCACCAATTACCATGTGGTAGAAGGTGCGCGTCAAATCACCATCACCCTGCAAGATCAATCCAACTGGCCTGCCGAGGTTGTTGGCCTAGCACCCGAGCGCGACCTGGCAGTACTCAAAGTCAAAGCGCCCTCCGAACAATTGCCGCCGCTGCCGTTAGGCGACTCATCCGACTTGCGCGTAGGTCGCAAAGTGCTTGCGATTGGCAATCCATTTGGGCTGGATGCCACCCTGACCACCGGTGTAGTGAGCGCCTTGGGGCGCGAAATTGAATCCCCCAACCAGCGCAAAATTACCAACGTGATCCAGACTGATGCCGCCATCAACCCTGGCAACTCCGGCGGCCCACTGCTGAACTCACAAGGCAAACTGATTGGTGTTAACACCATGATTTACAGCCCCAGTGGTGCCAGCGCCGGGATTGGTTTTGCGATTCCGGTCAACACTGTAAAAGAGGTGGTCCCCGAACTGATCAAACACGGCCGCATTGTCCGGCCGGTGCTGGGCATTGCTGTGGCACCAGATCACTGGGCACAACAACTGGGCATTCAAGGCGTAGCGATTCTGCGGGTTGAGCCCAATTCGGCTGCCGAAAAGTCGGGCCTTCAGGGTGCCAAACGTAATAGTTGGGGGCAAATCAGCTTGGGGGATGTGATAGTCGCCATTGAAGATTACCCGGTCACCAATGACGACCAATTGCTCAGCGCACTGGAGCATTACAAACCCGGCGATCAAGTCACCGTTAGCCTGATGCGCGACGGCAAACTGGTGAGCCGCAAGTTGCGCCTGACCGCTCCACAATAATGCGCGGCAACAACCTTGAGTAACATGATTCCCCTGTGTGCAGTAGATGAGATACCCGAGGGCACCAGCCGCGGATTCCAACTGGGCGCGCTTAAACTGCTGGTGGTGAAGCACAAGCACAAATTCTTTGTGTATCACAACCATTGCCCGCACTTGGGCATACCGTTGGAGTGGGAGAAAGACCAATTCCTGGACCCCAGCGGCAGCATGATCCAGTGCGCTAACCACGGCGCGCTTTTTGTTATTGATACCGGTCTGTGTGTAGCTGGCCCCTGCAGTGGACGCAAACTTAAACCGGTTCCCTGTTATATCAACGGCAATCAATTGCTCATAGAAAGCAAATCCACGCCCACTTAAATTGTCCGGGACCCGGCGTCCCGCACTCTGGAGATACCACTAATGCAAAATTTTACATTTTCCAACCCTACCAAAATTGTGTTTGGCGAAGGCCAGATTAAAGAGATCGCCCAGCTAATTCCGGCCAATGCGCGAATTCTCGTTACCTATGGTGGTGGTTCGATCAAGAAAAACGGTGTTTACGATCAGGTAGTCAAAGCACTGGAAGGTAAAACCTGGTTTGAGTTCAGCGGCATAGAACCCAACCCGCACTACGAAACCCTGATGCGCGCAGTTGATGTAGTGAAGCAAGAGAAAATCGACTTCCTGCTACCCGTAGGTGGTGGAAGCGTTATTGATGGCACCAAACTGATTGCAGCAGCGGTCAATTTTGAGGGTGATCCTTGGGACATACTCGCCAAACATGCGCCCTTCCACAGTGCCTTGCCGATTGGTTGCATACTCACCCTGCCCGCAACAGGTACGGAGAGCAATGGCAACTCCGTCATCACCAAAGCAGCCACACAGGAAAAGCTCGCCTTTGGCAGCCCGCTGGTTTACCCGCAGTTTGCCGTGCTGGATCCTACTACCACTTACAGCTTGCCACCGCGCCAAATCGCTAACGGTGTGGTGGATGCATTTGTCCACACCATGGAGCAGTACCTGACCTACCCGGTAGATGCCAAGGTACAGGATCGCTTTGCTGAAGGTTTGCTGATGACCTTGATCGAAGAAGGCCCGCGCGCACTCAAAGAGCCCAACAACTACCTGGTGCGCGCTAACGTGATGTGGGCGGCAACCATGGCGCTCAACGGCTTGATTGGTGTGGGTGTACCACAAGACTGGGCAACCCATATGATTGGCCATGAACTGACAGCGATGCACGGTTTGGATCATGCACAAACCCTCGCTGTTGTATTGCCTGCCGTAATGCAACATCAGCGCGCAAAGAAACATGCCAAGCTGGTGCAATATGGCCGCCGTGTTTGGAACCTGACACAACCCGATGAAAACGCCGTCATTGATGCCGCCATAGCGGCAACCCGCGCCTTCTTTGAGCAAATGGGCACGCCCACCAGACTCAGTGGCTATGGTGTAGGTCGAGATTCCATTCCCAAATTGGTAGATATGTTGGTCAAACACGAATTGGTGACGCTGGGTGAACATGGCGCAATCACGCCAGAAGCCTCGCGTGAAATTCTGGAGTTGGCCGCCTGATCAACGCCGACAGCCGTTCTCGTCGGCACTAGTCGCCGCAAATGAAAAAGCCCCGCCAGCAGCACTGGCGGGGCTTTTTATTGGCGAATCACAACAGTATTAACCCAATATCACCTGGCTAGCGGAATTTGGTTAGCGCTTGTTGCAGCTCGGAGAAGGCTGCTTGCAGCTGGGCAATCAGCTCTTGATTCTGCGCCACAATACGGGCGGTTTGCGCACTTAAACCATCCAATTCACCTGTCTGACGCGTGATTGCCTCGGACGTTTGGGTATTGGCCTCGGTCGCCCGTGCAATTTGCTGGCTGATTTGATGGATTTCTGTCACTGAAGCGCCAATGCGGCGAAATACCTGCTCTACGGCTTCGGAGCCAGCAACATTTGCCAGGACGCGCTGGCGACTATCACCCATCGCTTGCACAGATGTATTTGAACCACTAACCAGACGATTGACGATTTGTTTGATGTTCTCGGTAGATACCTGGGTACGCTGTGCCAGCGCTCGCACTTCATCGGCAACCACAGCAAATCCTCGCCCCTGCTCACCAGCACGCGCAGCCTCGATGGCTGCGTTCAACGCCAGCAAGTTGGTCTGCTCGGCGATGCCTTGTATTTCTGCCAAAGTGCTGGTGATTGCTGCGCAATCGCTGGCAAGGGCATCGATAGACTCGGCGGTATCTCCCAGAATACGCGACAGCTCAACTACCCCATCGCGCGCGGCTTTTACCGCCACTTGCCCCTCGCGCTGGGCACTAACTGTCTCATCGGTGAGGACTGCAGCGCGCTGTATTTGCGCAGCAACAGCCACAAAGGAGTCATGCATATCATCCATCGCCTGGCGAATCATCTCAGCACTGCGATGCGACTGGCCGGAAATGTTCACCAGCTCACCGGTATTGCTGGCAAACACACCCAGGTTGTTATCGGCCTCCTGCTGCGCCCTGAACGCAGAGCGCACAGCGGTAGCAATAGCCTCCAGTAGCCAATTCAAATGATCAAGAATGGCATTGTTGCGCGCCTGCGAACGCACACCCAGGTTGATGTGTTGATCGTCCACAATCATGGTTTCGGTAACCACCACCAACTCCTGCGCCACCACTAACAGACGACTGGCCAAACGCACCAAGATGACCAAAATCACGGTTTCAATCACCACATAAAAGGCATGCATAGCCACAATTGACCAGGAGTGCATGTGGTCGGGGAATAGATAAATGGGGACACCGGCGTTTTGCAGCATGTGAATCACCACATGCAAGACAGCTGCCGCGCCCGCCGCCCAGATCAGTGGGCGCCAATCCAGATAAGTAAACAGTGCTGCCAAAAACACAAAATAGCCAAAATGGGCCTCAATCATGCCTTCCAGCTGATGTACGTGGAGAGAGACAAACAGCATGTACACCACCGCGATAATCGCCGGAGTAAGCTGCGGGTGATTGAGCAACTTGATCGCCAGCCAGTTGATGCCCATAAACAGCCCGCCCAGCAACAGGGCCAACATCCAGGTGTTGTGGACTGACGCGTACAGAAAAGATAAAAACCACGCCAAGGCCGTTATCCACAACATGATGTTGTCTATGTGCAAGCGATAGTTACTAACAAAATCAACCAACCCACGGTTGGGCATAGATTGATACGGAGAGGAGCGGACGGTTGAATGGCTCACGGGGGTTACCCTCTAATGACTGGATTGCTTATTACGAAGTCTAGTCGATTAGTGATAACCCCACGGCAAAATAAGGAGGACGTTCAGTGATGCAGGATTTTGTTCACAATGGACGTGGTGGAGCAGTTTTCCACCAACCCCAGCACCCGCACTTCGCCACCATTGGCTTTGACCAGAGAGGCACCAACAACCTGATCGACGCTGTAATCGCCCCCTTTAACCAATACATCCGGCTTTACGCGCCGCAGCAAACGTTCGGGAGTGTCATCGCTAAAAGGCACCACCCAGTTTACAGACTCCAGACCAGCAAGCACCGCCATGCGTCGATCCAGCGGGTTGATAGGGCGCCCCTCACCTTTGAGCCTACGAATGGATGCATCCGAGTTAACAGCCACAATCAGTCGATCACCTTGTTTACGTGCTTCTTCCAAATAACCTACGTGACCTGCATGAATAATGTCGAAACAGCCATTGGTAAAAACAATACGCTCGCCGGCAGCGCGCGCATCTTCAATTGCCTGCAATAATTGCTCCTCGGTGACTACGCCACTTTGGGCGCCCTGATCAGCAATGATGGCGCGACGCAACTCAGCCGCGCTGACACTTGCCGTGCCCAGTTTGCCAACGACTATACCTGCCGCAATATTTGCCAGCGCAGTCGCCTCTGGCAGGGTCTGACCAGCAGCAAGAGCCGCCGCCAAGGTGGCAATAACCGTATCACCCGCACCAGTGACATCAAACACCTCACGCCCACGGGCAGGCAGGTGTAGCTCAGGCTTATCAGGGCGCAACAGGCTGAGCCCCTGTTCACCCCGAGTCACCAGTACACCTTGCAAAGCCAGATCGGCCATCAGGCGACTACCACGCGCCGCAATTTCCCGTTCGGAGTCACACTTTCCCACAATCGCTTCAAACTCCACAAAATTGGGCGTAATCACATTTGCGTTGCAATAACGGCTGAAATCATGCCCCTTGGGATCAACCAATACGGGGACACCATACCGGTGCGCCAGCGCAATCAGCGCCTGACAATCTTGCAGGCTGCCCTTGGCATAATCCGAGAGCACCATGACATCGACGTCGGCCAACAGGCGCTCAACCTTGACCACAAACTCACTGCTGTCTTCAGCGCCATATTTGTCTTCAAAATCCATGCGCAGCAACTGCTGATGACGACTGATAACCCGCAGTTTAGTCACCGTGGGCTTGGTAGAAGATACCTGCAAATCCGTATGAATACCGGCGGCGGTCAGACTGCGCTGTAGAATTTGACCCGCGTCATCCTTGCCGATCACCCCCACCAGCGACACCTTGCATCCCAACGCACTCATATTGAGCGCAACGTTAGCGGCACCGCCAAGACGATCTTCCGTCTGGCTCACATTTACCACCGGCACTGGCGCTTCCGGAGAAATACGTGTGCTTATACCGTGCCAGTAGCGATCCAACATCACATCGCCTACTACCAATACGCGGGCCTTTTCAAACGATGGCATGGTTATATACATAGGATTTCCTAATTGGATTAAGTCCATTCGAACACCTGCTCCTATTGTTACCTGATTCTCAATGTCTTACTCGATTCACATTACTACACACGAGTTAGTTGCCCGGCTAAGTGGCCATACTGTCATCCGACTCATTAAACTCTTTTGCATGTAAGCGCGCATAGTAACCATGCCGAGCCAGCAGCTCAGCATGAGTCCCCTGCTCTACAATCTCGCCTTGCTCCATCACAATAATGCGATCCGCTTTTTCAATGGTCGATAAGCGATGTGCAATAACAAAAGTGGTTCTGTCCTTCATCACACGTTCCAAAGCTGCTTGGATGTAATGTTCAGATTCATTATCCAGCGCCGAGGTTGCCTCATCCAGAATCAGGATAGGTGCGTCTTTTAACAGAGCCCGTGCAATCGCGAGGCGCTGCCTCTGACCACCGGATAGACGCGCACCGGATTCACCAATCACCGTATCAAACCCTTCGGGAAGCTTTTCAATAAATTCAGTGGCGTAGGCGGCATCGGCCGCTGCACGAATAGCCTCTGGGGTGGCATGCTGCAAACTGCCATAGGCAATATTGCCTGCAACACTATTGTTAAACAGGGTGACGTTCTGGTTCACCAGCGCAATCTGGCTGCGCAAATTGTCCAGGCGATAGTCGCGCACCGAAACGCCATCAATCAGCACTTCGCCCGCATCAATATCATGAAAGCGGTTCAGCAGACTCACCAGGGTAGATTTGCCGCTACCCGACTTCCCCACCAGGGCGATCACTTCACCGGCGCGCACGGACAGGTTGACTTTGCGCAAGGCCGGCCGTTCCTGATTGGCGTAGCTGAAGCTGACATTATTAAAATCTACGTCACCCTTTACTTTTGCCGCCTCATAAGTACCCGTGTCTTTTTCGGGATGAATATCCAACAAGGTAAAGACACTATCCGCCGCCGCGACACCTTTTAAAATCATCGGGGCCACTTCACCCAGTTGGCGAATAGGCGTCACAATCAAACCCACCGCGGTGATATAGCCAATAAAAGCCGCCGTGCTGTCCATCTGCATAAAACTCAGCGCAGCATAAATCAGCAAACTCATCGCCACCGCAATCAATAAATGCATTACCGGCGCATTGGCCGCGCTGGTGACAATAATTTTCATATTCTGTGCGTAATTTTTTTTGCTCGCTTGCATGAAACGATCTTGCTCATAGGCCTCGCCACCAAAGGTGCGCATTACTTGATAGCCGTTGATCATCTCGCTGGATACCTGGGTGATATCGCCCACTGAATCTTGCACCTTGCTGCTCAAACGTCGCAAACGTTTAGCCACCTTGGTCACGAGCAGTCCCATAATCGGCGCCACCGATAAAAATAGCAGCGTCAATTTCCAGTCCAGATAAAACAACCAGCCCAACAAACCTATCACTGTCGCACCCTCGCGAATTCCCTTTTTTAGGGCATCCGTTGCAGCAACCGTCACACCGTTAATGTTGTAAGTAATTAAGGAAATCATATGGCCGCTGGGCTTCTCGTCAAACACACCGACCGGCAGGCGGGTCATGTGGTTAAACACCTGTACACGCAAATCGTTGACCACATTAAAGGCCACTTTTGCCATAAAGTAACCGCCAATAAACATACCTAAACCGCGCATTAAAGTGGCACCGACAATCAACAGAGGCACCAACCACCGTGCAGCGGGATCTTCAGACTCAATAGCGACAACCAGTTTTTCCATCACATGTGAGTACATGACATTTGCGGCTGCATAGATGATGTAGCCCAACACACTCAGGCCAAACCAAAAGACATAGGGCTTCAAATAGCGCAGCAGACGCTGGTAGATGCGCCAAGCAGCAACCTCTGGGATATCGGGAACCTTGCGTGTCATCAGTTGTTTTCCTGTCTGGGGCTGGACTTGCTCTCTTGGTAACCTTGGGCACACAGCAAGGCTCCCATCAAACCGGCGGGAAGCCAGATACAAAACCACTTGGGGTCTATCTGCCAAAAAAAGCCACGCGAATCGAATAGCGAATAAATACACCCCAGGGTTAGCCAGAGCGCTAAAGGCCTGAGCAGTGGCTGGCTTATGGCATAGCGCATAAGATAGCCGATGTACATCAGGTTCAATATCACCCCCACCAGTCCAGTGCGATAGAACATATCTAACCAGGCGTTATGGGCATGGTTGAACAGGCTGCCATCAGCTAGCGTGATTCTCCCTTCTTTCTCCAGGCCGGAACCCCATAGTGGGTTTTGTTGTAATGTCTGGTTCCAAACATCAGCCCAAATCGTATCGCGCACACTCAACCCACGCCCTAATAACACATCATGGGTAATCTCGCGCAACCAAAAAGCAACACCCACCAGGAATAACACAACGCCAGCTTGAGCCAACCACTTGGAGCGACTTCGGCAATACAAAAGTGCAGCTACAGGCATCACGATCATTAACCCAAGAAGTGGAGCGCGGCTTTGGGATGCCAGTACCGATAGCATTAAAAGCACAAGACCAAACAGGTAAAAACTGCTTCGTTTAAAATCCGGTGCTCGCAACCACTCGATGTAAGCCAGTAACGATAAGACTGCATAAGTAGCACCTATGTGATTGGGGTTGCGTGTAACACTCCATCCCTCCAGCCGATCCACCAAGGGGTGAAAGGAATAGAAAACTATCAGGTTGACGACAGACATTATCGCGCCCACCAACACCAGAAGCTTAAGCACAAGAGCAACATTGATGAGCCCACGATGCGCCATCCACCCCAAGCCACAGAGCCATGCGGCCAGTATAAAAAACTGCAAAATAAAAAAGCCCGGGTCAGGTTGTGCAGACCACAATGTGGTCAGCGCGGAATAACCACCAAACAACAATGCCAAACCGGTAAAGCGGCCGCCGTATTCTCCCGGCGAAGGCTTACGCCACAAGAGCACACACAGCATTGGAATAAAAAATGCCAAGGCATAAATGGCCTCCAGACCATCGCGCGAAGGCGCCCATAAAAATGCACTGATAAAAACCAACAACCCCACCTTGCTCCAGGAGGCAATGTTCCGCTCCCGTGCAAGGCTGTTGGTAAAAAAAGCAAAGGACATCCAACCACCGTGTCTTATGAGAAAAATTTAATTGCGCCCGGAGCATGACCAAAATCACGCTGATACATTTTTACCGCACGATGCTGCACCTGTTGCAGCAACCGCGTGTCATGGCGCAAGGTGGCGCGCAATGGCCGATCAAAATAGCACTGCAAAAAAAACAAATAGTCGCGCGGGTTTAAATCCAAATTCAGTGTGGAGAAATACAGCGCAGCCAAATCTTTGACTCGCCATCGATGTGGGACTTGCACACGACACTGGGCACGATGTAAGTCGATTAAATAAATTTCCGGTTCAGTATCCAACCCAATAGACTCAGGTTTCACCATAAAGTGGCAAAGGTATAAGTCGCGATGATTAATACCCGCCAGATGAAGCGCTCGCACCATCCGCGCAACCTTGCCAATAATTTGCCGACGAGGCTTAATCGCCACTGAATGTTGCTCAAAATAGTGATCCAGCTGCACCACACCCGCCAGCTCACGTGTCACGATAAACGATTGCTGGCGTGCCGGGTTAATACCGCGCTTACCATAGGCAACGGGCAATAAGCTGGGAATATTCAGCGCCCTTAATGTGTTCAGCGCTTCCCACTCGTTGTCTGCGCCCAATACCGGCATACGAAGCTGCAGTATATTTTTGATGATTTCCCGCCAGCCAACACCGCGATGCCATTTGCGGTAGTAACTGCGACCATTAAATTCAAACCTGAGGGTTTGGCGGTCAGACATTTCGCGCGCAACTTGTCCTTGAATGTTTTCCATTAGCTGAAAAATGTCTTGCTCTTTCCAAGCCGGGATTAATTCATCGCAAACCACAATATTATCCTTCAGGCGCAACACCGAAGAGACATTCCCTCGATGGAATATTTTTTCGATCCGATCAACAGCATGCGCGGGGCGCGAAAAAATATCACTGGCTTGTGCAAAATTCTCTGCTCGCAACAACCAGTGTTGCACATCTGTTGCAAGCACTTTTTCCATTTGATTGGCTACAGCAATAGCATCATCCGGCGCGACCAATAACTCACCTAGCGCATATTTTTCGATGTAATGTGCATAGCCACAAACCGCAGTAGCTAATACAGGCACGCCACAAAGCATTGCCTCCAACAGCACATTTCCCGCAACTTCTTTATGGGCTGGATGTAAAAGCAAATCGCCTGCAGCATATATAGCTGCCATATCATTGCGCCCCCCCAGGAATTTAACCCTGTCACCAACACCAAGGCTTTTACTCAAACGCTGAAATGCACGAGCATTGCCATTGCCAACTACGGCTAAAACTGCGGCAGGTATTTTTTGTTGGAGTGCAGCAAATGCGCAAAGGCTTCTATCCAGCCCCTTGGTCTTAAATCCGGAGCCAACACAAAGAATCAACTTCTCATTGTCGGCAAGGGCCAGCTCCTTCCGGATTTTTTTCCGCATCAAAGAACGCTGTCCTGCGTCCAGTTTTAAATCTTTATTTATCCCGGGGGGCAGCAGATGATACCGCTCAACGGGAGTAGCGTAATATTTGGCAAAAGTCGCACGCTCATCCGTGGCTATCTCAAAAATTTGGGTAGAACTCAGGTGCGAATAAACCGCTTGTTCATAGTTCAGATAAAGCCTGGCTCGCGGTGTTAAACGGTAAAAAAAACTGCGCTCTTCATAGGCCTTTTTTGCGAAACAAGAGTCGCCACAAAAATAGACATCAAGCCCCGGCATTTTGTTAAAACCAACCAATAAATCAAATTGATCGCGCTGAAACTCTTGTTGAAACGTATTAACAAAATTGCTGACACGCGCGACATTTAAAAAACCTTTGCCGTTTATGATCACCACATCAATACCGGGAATTTTTTCTCCTTGCCAGGCGCTGCAAAAAACAGTGACTTGGTGATCACGGCGGCGAGCTTCCTGTGCAATAGCCAGCATATCCCGCTGCAAGCCACCAAACGGAAAATAGCGAAAGATCACCAAAGCTAACTTCATTGTAAATTCCGTTTAGTGAGCCACATCAATCAGATCGCTAGATAAATTATCCAGCGCTGCCAACACCTGCTCTGGCATTAATTCGCGCAAGCATTTGTGATGAACTTTGGGGCACTCGCGCTCAAAACAGGGCGAGCATTCAATTTTGTTGGTGATAATACTCACTCGCTCAAACAGCGGTGGTGTGTGCTCGGGCGAAGTGGAGCCAAAAATAACCGCGAGCGATTTTTGCAATGCGGCGGCGATGTGCATCAAACCCGAGTCATTACTTAATACAGCATCGGCGCAGGCAATTAATTCAATGGCCTCACCCAACGAAGTGGTTCCCGCCAGGTTGTAACAGTGCTGACGCTCTTCATCCAACAATAAATTGCGAATAGCATCGGTAACGGCATCATCTTTTGCCGAGCCCATTAACCAGACTTGCCACCCTGCACGAATTTTTTTATCGGCCACTTCAGCAAAATAATGTTCGGGCCAACGTTTGGCCGGGCCGTATTCAGCGCCTGGGCAAATTATTAACAGCGGGCGCGTCAGGGGCAACGCAAACTTTGTTAATAATTGTGGTCGATGTGACAAATCAACCTGTAACTGCGGATAGGGGAATTCGCTGAGCGCAGGAACACCCTTCGGCAAGGCGAGCGCCGCATAGCGTTGCACCATGAGAGGGAATTCTTGTTTGTTCAGAATGCGTAAATCATTTAATAACCCGTAACGCATTTCACCGCGCCAACCAGTGCGCAACGGAATTTTTGCAAAAAAAGGAACGAGTGCAGACTTAAATGAATTAGGTAACACAATCGCTTGCCCGTAGGCTTCTGGTATAAGCGATTTACCCAGTGAACGTCGCGCAGCAAAACCCAACGCGCCATGTCCCAAGGGCATATCAATAACGCGATTCACTTCCGGCATGCAGGCGATTAATTGTCGCGTCCAGTGTGACGCCAACACATCAATCTGTACCTGTGGATTGCGCAGCTTGAGTAATTTAAACAAGGTCTGCGCCATCATCATGTCGCCTATCCATGCGGGGCCAATCACCAAAATTTTTTGGATTTTTTTCAGCTCGGCAGGGAAATCAAATTCTGTCATAGGCAGGACACAAGTAGTGGCAGAAAAAAATGATTGTTGCGGATAAAAACAGCAGGCATAAAAAATAACGGAGCCTTGCGGCTCCGTTGATCTGGCGATTATTTTGCCACTGGCGCCAGCCAGCTAGTGTGCTCAGGCAATTCACCGCGCACAGATTTGAAATACAAATCCTGCAGGCGGGTGGTAATCGGGCCGCGGCGACCTTCACCAATAATACGGCCATCCAGTTCGCGGATCGGCAGTACTTCTGCTGCAGTACCGGTGAAGAAAGCTTCATCAGCGACATAAACTTCATCGCGCGTGATGCGCTTTTCCTTGATGGTGTAACCGCAGTCTGCAGCCAAATGGAAAATGGTGTTGCGGGTGATGCCGTCCAGGCAAGAAGTCAGTTCCGGCGTGTAGATAACGCCATCGCGCACCAAAAAGAAATTCTCGCCGCTACCCTCTGCAACATAACCTTCGTTATCCAACAGCAGCGCCTCTTCACAACCACTGTCCAAGGCTTCCTGTAGCGCAAGCAGTGAGTTGATGTAGTGACCGTTAGCTTTTGCCTTACACATGGAGATATTCACGTGGTGACGGGTGTAACTGGACGTGCGAATGCGGATACCCAGATCGCGCGCTTCCGGCGACATGTAGGACGGCCAGTGCCAAGCGGCAACCATAACGTGCACTTTCAGGTTGTCGGCGCGCAGGCCCATGCCTTCGGAACCGTAAAACGCCATAGGGCGCAGGTAGGCTTCGGCCAAACCGTTTTCACGCACTACCATTTTGTGGGCTTCGTTTACCACGTCTTTGGTGTAAGGCATTTTCATGCGCATGATGTGCGCCGAGCGAAACAGTCGATCAGTGTGTTCTTGCAAACGGAAAATACTGGTGCCCATGCTATCGCTTTTATAAGCGCGCACACCTTCAAACACACCCATGCCATAGTGCAGGGTGTGAGTAAGAACATGAACCTTGGCATCGCGCCAGGGAATGAGTTCACCATCGAGCCAAATAACGCCGTCGCGGTCGGCAAAAGACATAACAACTCCAAAAAATTCTGTGTGAGAAAAAAATTCTGTTGTTTAAGGGATTACCCGGCATGGCGGAAGCACAGGCCGTAATCCGGCGCTGTCACACCTCGTCGAGCAGCCGGTGCCACACAGCGGTGACTTGTTGGCGTTCGGCAAGGAAGTGATGGTCGCCTTCCAGTACCGCCTCCTGACGCTGTAGCGCGAGGCGGTGTCCGGTGGATCGATATGCTTTGTAAGCCGCGATCAGGTGGGCCACGGATTCGGCATCGAGTAAACCTGCCGCTTCCAGTGATCCGAGTATGCGAATGTTGTCCGTGTACCGGATGATCTCGGGCGCTTTATTTGCCCAAGCCAAGGCCGCGTATTGAACCATAAATTCAATATCCACGATACCACCGGCATCCTGTTTCAAATTAAATAATGCCGGTGTTTTTGCCGCATTTGCCGCACTGTTTTTGCCTTTGGCTTCACTGCCCAACTGCTCGCGCATTTTGCGGCGCATCTCACTCACATCGGCGCGTAGTTTGGTTAAGTCGCGCGCGCGACTGAGGATACGCTGACGCACCTGCTCGAACTGCTCAGCCAAGGCGGCATCACCCGCCACAACCCGCGCGCGCACCAGTGCCTGATGCTCCCAAGTCCAGGCTTCGTTGGCTTGATACTTTTCAAAGGCCACCAGTGACGACACCAACAGCCCCGAGTTACCCGAGGGACGCAGGCGCATATCCACTTCGTAGAGTTTTCCCGACGGTGTGTAAGTATTCAGCACATGAATAATGCGCTGACCGAGACGGGTATAAAACGTGGTGTTGTCGATAGCGCGCTCGCCATCAGTAGTGAGGTTGCTATCGGCATTGTGAATGAATACCAGATCCAGATCCGAGCCATGCCCCAGTTCAATACCACCCAACTTACCGTAGCCGACTATCACAAAATCCGGCGCACTATCCACCGAACCATCGGCGCGGCGCGGGCGCCCGTGGCGTTCAACCAAGTGCTCCCAACCCAATTGCAGCACATGCTCCAGCACCACCTCTGCAATGAACGTAAGGTAATCACTCACCTTCATCAGTGGCAGTGCACCGGCGACTTCGCTGGCGGCGACACGCAGGGCGTGGGCTGAGCGGAAGTAGCGCAAGGCTTCCATGTGCCCTTCCAGGTCATCCCAATTCAGGCGCAATACATCGCGGCGCAATTCATCGCGCAGCAGGTCTTTATCCGGCGGTGCGTAGAGACTTTCCGGGGTGAGCAACTCATCGAGCAGCGCGGGATACTGGGCTATCTGATCGGCAATCAAGGGGCTGGCGGCGCAGAGTTTTACCAACTGCTGCACCGCTGTGGGATTCTCCACCAGCAGCACCAAATAGGCACTGCGGCGCGCAACCGCCTCAATCAGGGGCACAACACGCGCAAAGGTTTCGGCGATAGTGATGGGCAGTTTTGGCCCGAAAGCCTCGTTCACAATCACCTGCAACAAGCGCGGGATAAATGCATCCAAACGGGTGCGACCGCTGGCCTGCATCGACAATACTGCGCGCCCCTCGCGCAGGTCAGCCAAGTTTTTCAGCAGCGCTTCCGGCCCTTCAATATGGCGCTCTGTCAGTGCGTGAATAGCATCCTCGCCCTGCAAACTGCCCTCCCACAACCCCACCCAAAAGGCGAGTGCCTGCTGGTCGACGCTATCCTCTTCATCGGGTGCGGCAATCACCGCTTTAAACTCACTATTCACCCGCTGGCGATAGCGGCTTAGCTCGCTAAAAAAGTCATCCCAGCTGGCAAACCCCATCACCCAAGCCAAACGCAATTGTCCGACCGGATCAACCGGCAAGGATTGGGTTTGTTTGTCCTGGTAACCCTGAATGGCGTGTTCGGTATTGCGCAGAAAAATATAGGCCTCCAGCAGCGCAGAACCGGCACCGGGCGGCAAGTAATCCTCCTGCTCCAGAAATGGCAGCAGCACCGGCACTTTGCGCTTGCGCAGGCGAGCATCGCGCCCGCCGCGAATAAGTTGAAACACCTGCACCACAAATTCCACTTCGCGAATGCCGCCTTCACCCAGTTTCACATCCAAGTTCATGCCTTTGCGCTGCACCTGACGCGCAATCAAACCTTTCATTTCACGCAGGGATTCAATCGCACTAAAGTCTATGTATTGCCGATAGGTAAACGGCTGCAGCAATTTACCCAGCAGCTGGCGCGCCTCGGCCTGCTGCACGCCGCCCGCCATAGCCACTGTGCGCGCCTTGATCATGGCGTAGCGCTCCCATTCGCGCCCCTGGGTTTGGTAGTAATCCTCCATGCCGGCGAAACTCAACGCCAAAGCCCCGCTCTGCCCATGGGGGCGCAAGCGCATATCCACGCGGAACACAAAGCCATCGGCGGCAACCGCATCCAGACTTTTAATCAGCCGCTGACCGAGCTTGATGAAAAACTCCTGATTGCTGATGGCACGACTGGTGTGATTGGTTTCACCGCCCTCGGGAAAGGTGAAAATCAGGTCAATATCGGAAGAGATGTTCAGCTCTCCAGCGCCCAACTTGCCCATACCCAGCACCATAAATGGCTGCGCCAAACCCGATTCGCGACCTATGGGTGTGCCGTAGATTTTCTCCAACGCGCGGTAGTGAAACTCCGCCGCTACCGCAATGGATTTATCCGCAAACCGCGATAGCTCTGCCGTCACTTCCTGCATGCTGGCAAGGCGATTCAGGTCGCGCCAAATAATCCGGAGCATCGCCTTTTGCCGCTCGCGCCGCAGGCAGGCATCCAATTCGGCATCGGTATTACAACTATTTACCGCCGCTGCAAAAGCCTCCAGTTGTGCATCTGTCTGCGCCTCAAACAAGGCGCCGGACCGTACTAGTTCAACTAAATAAGCCGGACGTTGTGCCGATGTTTTGGCGATAAATTCACTGGCCACAAAGGCGCGGGTTAATGCTTGGAAAAAGCTGTCACCATTAACCCCTGCAGGCAATAAATCGTTTAGCGGAGGCAGGTTTTGCTGTTGTCGGGCAAGCTCAAACTGTTCCCAGTAACGCTGGGCAGGAGCCTGTAATTCGGCAGGAATTCCGGAAAAATTTAACATAGGAGCAACACTCGTTAACGCGGCAATCAACACCACACAAGAGAAATAAGATGAAACAAAAAGCGATAGCGAAATACTAGCAGTTTCTATTCGCAGGATTTGTCTATCTCTGCAATTGCGCCGGCACGCTGATTTTGCAGGCCGTACCACAAGCCAGATGCCAGCTATTTCTCAGACTGGCAATGGCGTAAAAATCGTTAAGCTGATGTTAAGAAAAACCCTGCTTAAACTGGCGCATCGCTCAGGCAAATGGGCATTTATGCAGGAGATTAACCATGAACAAGTCGATGATTATGGGAACACTGTTGGGTGTGGGTATAGCCACTACCGGGGGCGCCATCGCCAGTTACCAGTTTTTAAAAGAACCCGCTTATGCGGAGGTAATCAGCTCGGTTCCGGTGACCAAAACCACCAAGATTCCACGCGAAGAGTGCCATAGCGAAACCGTGGTTCACCAAAAGCCAGTGAAAGACACCAATCGTATTGCCGGAAAGGTAATCGGCGCAGTAGTTGGTGGTGCGCTGGGCAACCAGGTTGGCGGTGGTAGCGGTAAAAAAGTGGCAACGGTAGCAGGCGCAGTAGCCGGTGGTTATGCGGGCGATAAAGTCCAGGCCAATATGCAGGCTAAGGACACTTACACCACCGTCGAACAGCGATGCAAAACGGTTTACGACAGCCGCGAGGATATCACCGGTTACGACGTTACCTATCGACTGAAAGATAAAGAGTCATCGTTGCGACTCGATTATGACCCTGGCACACGCATCCCGGTCGAGAATGGCGAACTGGTTTTAAATCGCCAATAGCTACCCAATCACAAGGATTGGCAATCCCCCGGGAGCAAGGACGCAACCCGCTTATCCAGATCTATCCTTAGAGGCAAGCCTCTTCAGAACCACCCGCTTTTCTCGCATCACCTTCTCCAGCCACTAACCGACATTTCAGTTATAAGCTTCTAACTATTGATTATTAGCAGCAGTATTGCTTGGCTGTTAGCCTGCGCGCCCTGTTTATTTTTCAACAGCTACGACGAACAACAATTAGCTATGAGAGTTAGTTGTAGCCTGTTGATACGCGGAGTTTTATGGATTTTCAAATCGGATACGTGATTGCCGGGCTGGCGGTGGGATTTATTGTCGGTATGACCGGTGTGGGCGGCGGCTCATTGATGACGCCGATTTTGCTGTATTTCGGCGTTAGCCCTGCCAATGCAGTGGGTACTGACTTGCTGTACGCCGCTATCACCAAAGCCGGTGGTATCCATGTGCACCACAAAAAGAAAAATATCGACTGGAAAATTACCGGCGAATTGGCGCTTGGCAGCCTTCCTGCGGCAGCGATTACCCTGTGGGTGCTGCACTCCATTCGCATGGATACGGACACACTCAACAGCGTTATTAAAACTACCCTCGGTTACGCCCTGATCCTCACAGCAATTGCGATTTTGTTCAAACGCCGGATTTTTGATTACAGCAAAAAGAACAATAGCTGGATCACCCGCATGAGTCGTCGCAGCCAATTCATCGCTACCGTGGCTACCGGTATAATTCTCGGTGCTGTAGTTACACTGACATCGATTGGCGCTGGCGCGCTGGGCACTGTAGCACTGTTTATGCTCTACCCACTGCTACCTACGGTGCGCTTGGTGGGCACTGAGATCGCCCATGCGGTTCCGCTCACGCTGGTCGCAGGCATGGGGCATGCAAGCCTGGGCAATGTAGATTGGGGGCTGTTGATCAACCTGTTGATTGGCTCACTGCCGGGCATTTACCTCGGCAGTCACTTGGCCAACCGCGTTGCCGATCACTATCTGCGCCCGGCGTTGGCCATCATGTTGGTATTTGTGGGCTTCAAACTGCTGTTTTAACGAGACGAGTGGTTTTACATGGGCGAGTAATTAGCTCGCCTTTTCCGGTGGCGGCGCCACACGCAGCACCTCCTCCATAGTCGTCAAACCGGCGGCCACTTTTTGGGCACCCGACAAGCGCAGGGTGCGCATGCCCTCTTTCATCGCCAGTTTGCGCAGCTCTTGCAGGTTGCAATCGCGCGTGACTTTTTCTTTGAGCGATTCCGACAGCAGCAAAATTTCATACAAACCCTGCCGCCCCAAATAACCGGTATTGCGGCATTCCAAACAACCCACCGGGCGATACACTTTGGCGGGCACATTCACCTTCCAGGGCGCCACCAACTCTTGCCAATCGGATGCACTGATACTGCCCTCTTCCTTGCAGTGCGGACAGAGGGTGCGCACCAGTCGCTGCGCCATCACCCCCAGCAGGGTGGCATTAATTAAGTAGGACGGTATGCCCAAATCCAGCAGGCGCGCCACGGTGGAGGGCGCATCGTTAGTGTGGACGGTAGACAATACCAAGTGGCCAGTGAGCGCAGCCTGTACCGCCATCTGTGCGGTTTCCAAATCGCGGATTTCCCCCACCATGATGATGTCAGGGTCTTGTCGCATCAGGCTGCGGATACCGGCTGCAAAGTCCAGACCGATTTTGTGGTGCACCTGGGTTTGATTGAAGCGCTCCTCCACCATTTCGATAGGGTCTTCGATGGTGCTGACATTCACTTCGTCCGTAGCCACCTGCCGCAGCGAAGAGTAGAGCGTGGTAGTTTTACCCGAACCTGTCGGGCCAGTGACCAGCAAAATGCCATTGGGGCGTGTAAGCATGGAGTACCAGCGGGCATAATCGTCGCCCACCAAGCCCAAATCGGTAAAACTGCGCAGCAGCACTTCGGGGTCGAAAATCCGCATCACCAGTTTTTCGCCAAAGGCAGTGGGCAGGGTGGACATACGCAGCTCGATTTCGCTGCCGTCGCTGCGGCGGGTTTTTATACGGCCATCCTGCGGCTTGCGCTTTTCGGCAATATCCATACGCGCCAATACTTTGAAGCGACTGGTCACGGCGGTGGACACATTGGCCGGTAATTCATACACATAGTGCAATACACCGTCGATACGGAAGCGAATCCGCCCTACATCGCGGCGCGGTTCAATATGAATGTCACTGGCGCGCTGGTCGTAGGCGTACTGCAGCAACCAATCCACAATTTTGACTATATGCTGATCGTTGGCATCCGGGTCGCTGGCCTTACCTAACTCGACCAACTGCTCAAAATTGGTGATGGCCGATGCCGCTGTGGCACCGCTCGCGCCAGACACTGAGCGCGCCAGGGTGTAAAACTCCACCATAAAGCGCTCGATATCGGCGGGGTTGGCCACCACACGCTTCACTGCGCGGCGCGCCACATGCTCCACCTGCGGCTCCCAACCAGACATAAAAGGCTGGGTACAGGCGATAAGCACATGATCCGCTTCGACCTTTACACAGAGAATTCCATGGCGCTTGGCAAAAGCGTAACTGATAACTTCAGTGCACTTGGCAACATCGATTTTCATAGGGTCTATGTGAAATAAGGGCAAACGCGCTTTATTCGCCAACCACTCCGTCAGTACCTCGACATCCAATACCTTGCCCGGCCGCTGTAAATCCTCCAGATTCTGGGTTGCTATATAGGCGAGTGGGTGCATGATGGCCTGCTCGCGACTGCGCGAGGCACCCAGTAGCATATTGGCGTCTGTTTGGGACATACGCCCATCCGCCACCAAATCATTGATCAAGCCGCGCAAATCCAATACCCGGTCCAGCACCATTGGGTTATTCCTGTTATTAACTATATCGAAGGGAAATTGCTGTGATTGTAGCTGCTCAGCCGACATCAGTCTGCCCAGCACACCACAGGCTTAAGGCTGCGCTCCCCACCACCATGACCCGAAACCCACAATTCCGCGGCGCTCATACGGAGTCAGCTACCAAAATTCTGACTAAAAAGCATCACAACTTTGTCATAAATAAGTAATAAAGCTGCGTGACCTTGGTGAGTGATGTTTTTATACTGCGCACACTTTCAACCCCGGGGGGATAACCATGCCTTTTGCAAACTTGTCGAATCTGTTTGGCCGCTCGCCCATCAAGCCCATGCAAGAGCATATGGCTCTGGCAGTGAAGGCTGCTGCCGAGCTGATACCTTTTTTTGAAGCGGTCACCAGCAGCGATTGGGCACAGGCCAGCAGTATCCAGCAGCAAGTGGTGAAGCATGAAAACGATGCTGATGAAATTAAAAAGCATCTGCGGCTGCATTTACCCAAAAGCCTGTTCCTGCCTGTACCACGCACGGATTTGCTGGAATTGCTGACTATGCAAGACCGCATCCCCAACCGTGCCAAGGACATCGCCGGAATCATTATGGGCCGTCGCATGGCAATCCCCGAGAGCATGAAAACCCAAATGAACGAGTTTGTGCGCGCCAGCGTTGCAGCGGCAGAACAAGCTCTGACAGCCATCAACGAGTTGGACGAACTGCTGGAAACCGGTTTTAGCGGTCGCGAATTAACCGTTGTTGAAAACATGATCAAGGAATTAGACATTCTTGAAGAGAAAGCAGACCAGTTGGAAATTGGTGTGCGCACCTCCCTCTTTGCCCTCGAAGCCCAGCTCCCCCCCGTGGATGTAATGTTCTTGTACAACATCATCGACTGGGTGGGTGATATCGCCAACCGCGCCCATGATGTGGGCGGCCGTTTGCAGCTGCTGCTGGCGCATTAATCCTTTACCTAGGGGAATTCAAAAATGACTCTATTTGCTGAATACGGCCAAGTGCTGTTTATTCTAGCCTGTGTTTTCGGCCTGTTTATGGCATGGGGCATAGGTGCCAACGATGTATCCAATGCTATGGGCACGTCGGTTGGCTCACGCGCACTGACCATGAAACAAGCCATTCTGATTGCAATGGTATTTGAGTTTGCCGGCGCTTATCTCGCTGGTGGTGAAGTAACTGAAACCATCCGCAGCGGCATAGTCGAGCTGGATGTAATGACCCAGCATCCAGACCTGTTTGTATACGGCATGCTCGCCTCGCTATTGGCAGCTGGCAGCTGGCTTCTCATCGCCAGCATTTTAGGCTGGCCCGTCTCCACCACCCACTCTATTGTAGGTGCGATCATTGGTTTTGCGGCGGTAGGTATCTCGGTAGACGCTGTTCAGTGGAGCAAGGTTTGGGGCATTGTGGGCAGTTGGGTTATTACTCCCGTGCTTGCAGGGGTTTTATCCTTCTGGATTTTCCGCTCTGTGCAACATCTGATTTTGGATACCGAAGATCCTTTCGCAAACGCCAAGCGCTACATTCCTATTTACATGTTTGCAGTGGGCTTTTTCTTGTCCATGGTGACACTCTTGAAAGGCCTGAAGCACGTACTCAGCTCGCACCAGTTGTCGCTCAGCTTTATGGAAAGCGCACTGATCGCCGCTGTGATTGGTGTTCTGGTGGCGGGTTTTGGTATGTTTTTGCTCAGCCGTATTAATCAGGATAAAGCTGCCGATAAAGACAACCGATTTTCCAGCGTAGAGCGTGTATTTGGCGTATTGATGATTTTTACCGCCTGTTCAATGGCCTTCGCGCACGGATCTAATGATGTCGCTAACGCTGTTGGCCCTATGGCTGCCGTTATAAGTGTTGTGCAATCTGGCGCGGTTGGCGCCAAAGCTGCCGTTGCGCCTTGGGTACTGCTTCTTGGTGGGGTAGGTATCGTTGTGGGCTTGGCAACTTACGGTTACAAAGTAATGCAAACTATCGGCAAAAAGATTACCGAATTGACCCCGAGCCGTGGTTTTGCAGCCGAAATGTCTGCCGCCGCCACAGTCGTTATTGCCTCAGGCCTTGGGTTGCCAATTTCTACCACCCACACACTGGTTGGTGCAGTATTAGGTGTTGGCTTGGCGCGCGGTATTGGGGCTCTGAACCTGCGTGTGATAAGCGGCATTTTTGCTTCATGGGTCATCACCCTGCCTGCAGGTGCCGGTCTTTCGATTCTGTTCTTTTACTTCTTCAAAGGTGTTTTTAACTAGATATCACCTCTGTAATCAGCCCGAGCCGGATATCCGCCTCGGGCTTTTTATTGCCCGTCAAACAGCGCACGCTTGCATTTTACGGCGCAATGGCCGATAACTTTGCGGATGTTTTATTGCGAGCCTGATCATGACCATCGACCTTAAACGCTACCAATACCAGCTGCATAAGCTGGTAGCGCTGCCTTCAGTAAGCTGCGGTGTCGCCCAATGGGACATGCCCAATCAAGCGGTCATTGATCAACTGGCCAACGATTTTTCCGACTTGGGCTTTAGTACCCGAGTGCTGCCACTTGCCCAAAAGGGTAAAGCAAACCTGCTTGCTACCATGGGGCAAGGCGAAGGGGGACTGGTGCTGGCAGGTCATAGCGATACCGTTCCCTATGACGCCAACCGCTGGCAATCAGACCCTTTTAGTCTCACCGAAAGAGATGGCAAGCTCTATGGCCTGGGCGCCACCGATATGAAAGGCTTCTTCCCGGTGATCATGGCTGCAGTGGAACCTTATCGCCACACGGAATTCAAGCATCCATTAATTGTATTGGCGACAGCTGACGAAGAGAGCAGCATGAGTGGTGCGCGAGCACTTGCCCGGGAAGGACTGGGTGGCTTATCGCCACGCTATGCCGTGATTGGCGAACCGACTAATCTGACACCAATTCGCGCCCACAAGGGAATTATGATGGAGGCGATAAGGGTGCGCGGGCACAGCGGCCATTCATCCAACCCGGCACTGGGCAATAACGCGCTGGAAGCCATGAACCAGGTTATGACCGAACTGTTGGCACTGCGCAGCGAACTGCAACAACAATATCGCGACGCAACATTTGCCGTGCAAACCCCGACATTAAATCTTGGCTGTATTCACGGTGGCGATGGCGCCAATCGTATTTGTGGCGATTGCGAGCTGCATTTTGATCTACGCCTGCTCCCCGGTATGAACAATGAAGAGTTGCGCGCAGCCATCCAGCGCCGCCTGACCCCCATCGCTGAAAACAGCGGAACTGATATTGTATTTTCCTCACTGTTTGAAGGGGTAGATCCCTTTGGGGAAGACAGTCACAGTGAGCTGGTAAAAACCTGCACTGAATTAACCGGCAACCCCGGCGATAGTGTCGCATTCGCGACCGAAGCACCCTTTATGCAGCAGCTGGGAATGCAGACGGTTGTGATCGGCCCTGGCTCTATCGATCAGGCACACCAGCCAGATGAATTCATCCCCCTGAATCAAATTGAACCAGCTGTTAAATTACTGCGCGGGTTAATCGAACGCTTCTGCTTATAACAGCGAGCCGAACCCCTGATCACTCACTCTTAGTTTTGGGAAGACATATACAGTGCCTGCAAACACTCAGGATTACGTCAAATGGTTTCGTCATTCCACCCCATATATCAACAGGCATAGTGACAAAACTTTTGTGCTCATGTTGCCGGGAGAGGCGATAACACACACCAATTTCCACAATATCGTCCACGATATCGCCCTGCTTTGTAGTTTGGATGTACGTTTGGTACTGGTACACGGGGCACGTCCGCAAATTGAGGATCGCTTGCAAGTGGCAGATACTTTTAGCCGCTTTCACAATAATTTGCGCATTACCGACAGCGAAAGCCTTAACCTAGTCATTCAGGCAATTGGCGAGGCGCGCACCATAGTTGAAGCAGCGCTATCTACAAGCCTCCCCAACTCACCTATGCAAGACGCTGACATGCAAGTAATCAGCGGCAATTTTGTTGTGGCTATGCCCCACGGCGTAATCGATGGCATTGATTTGCAACACACGGGGAAAGTTCGGAAGGTGCACACCAAATCGTTAAACGCCGCACTTGATTCAGGCGCTGTAGTGCTCTTATCCCCGCTTGCCTATTCACCCACCGGGGAAATTTTTAACCTGTCCTTCAGCGATGTTGCTACTCATGTCGCCAGTGCCATCAAGGCCGACAAATTGCTGGCGTTTGTTGCAGGCAATGGCCTGAGTGACAATGAGGGGAACCTTATCCGTCAGCTGTCACTACCGGAATGCAAGGATTATCTGGCAACCCGCGGCGAAACCATGACTGTCGATCTACAACAAGCCGTGAGCGCCTGCTATCTGAGCTGCCTCCAGGGTGTACAGCGCGCTCAACTCATCAGCTATGAAACTGACGGAGCCTTGCTTACCGAACTCTTTACGCGCGATGGACTGGGCACCATGATTTACTCTGGTCAATACGAACAACTACGTATGGCCAGCATTGACGATGTTGCCGGCATTCTGGAGCTTATTCGCCCTCTGGAAGAGCAGGGCATATTGGTGCGCCGCTCACGTGAATTGCTGGAGACTGAAATCAATCAATTCCATGTGATGGATAAGGACGGCACCATTGTGGCATGTGCAGCGCTCTATCCCTATGGAGATATGGCTGAACTCTCCTGTGTGGCAACCCACCCTGAATACCGTAACAGTGGGCGTGCCGCCCAGTTGCTGCAGCAGATGGAAAGCCAAGCGCGCAAACTGCGGGTGAAACAACTTTTCTTGTTAACTACACAAACCGCCCATTGGTTCATAGAGCAGGGGTTTGCACAAGGCAAGCTTGAAGATCTACCTGTTGAACGCCAGCGGCTATACAACTACCAACGCAATTCAAAAATATTTATCAAAGCTCTCTGACTTACAAGACTTGTGTTTGCGGTTCTGCCAAGAGGCGCTCCGCAACCACAAATCCCCATTTCCTCAGTGAATTCCACATATGTATTGATATGCCGATTAGAGGCGATTTCTGCTATGATTTTGCGCATTCCATCTACCAATTACCACCGCTGCTAGCTGTCTGCCAGCGGCTCCATGAGGTCATTTGCTATGCCTATTTACCGTTCCAAAACCACTACCTCCGGTCGCAACATGGCCGGCGCGCGCGCGCTGTGGCGTGCAACCGGAATGAAAGATGGCGATTTTGATAAACCGATTATCGCTATCGCAAACTCCTTCACCCAATTTGTTCCCGGCCATGTCCATCTGAAAGATCTTGGTCAGTTGGTAGCGCGCGAAATCGAAAAAGCTGGTGGCGTGGCAAAAGAGTTCAACACTATCGCAGTCGATGACGGCATCGCGATGGGGCATGATGGCATGCTGTATAGCCTTCCCAGTCGTGACATTATTGCTGACTCAGTTGAATACATGGTCAACGCCCATTGCGCCGACGCAATTGTGTGCATTTCCAACTGCGACAAAATAACCCCAGGTATGTTGATGGCGGCCATGCGTCTAAACATCCCGGTCATTTTTGTTTCCGGCGGCCCAATGGAAGCAGGTAAAACCAAACTAGCAGAACATAAACTCGACCTGGTTGACGCTATGGTAATTGCCGCCGACGACTCAGCCAGCGACGAAAAAGTAGAGGCTTATGAACGCTCCGCCTGCCCCACCTGCGGCTCTTGCTCGGGAATGTTCACTGCCAACTCAATGAACTGTCTCACGGAAGCACTCGGCTTAAGCCTTCCCGGCAATGGCTCACTGCTCGCAACACATGCAGATCGAGAACAACTCTTTCTGGAGGCAGGCCGTCGCATAGTTGAAATCACAAAACGCTTTTACGAACAGGATGACCATAGCGTCTTACCTAGATCTATCGCCAGCTTCGCAGCCTTCGAAAACGCAATGGCGCTTGATATAGCCATGGGTGGTTCAACCAACACGATCCTTCACTTGCTTGCCGCCGCCCAAGAGGGCGATGTGCCCTTCACAATGGCTGACGTTGATCGCATGAGCCGTAAGGTTCCACAGCTCTGTAAAGTCGCACCGAACACACAGAAATATCATATGGAAGATGTACACCGGGCGGGTGGCGTAATGGCGATTCTTGCAGAGCTAAACCGCGGTGGCTTGTTCCACAATCAGCTTCCCACTGTGCATAGTAAAACTTTTCAGGAAGCCCTGGATAAGTGGGACATCATTAGTACCTCCTCCGAGGCTGTAGCTACCTTTTATAAAGCTGGTCCTGCAGGAATTCCTACCCAGGTTGCCTTTAGTCAATCCACTCGCTGGCCAAGCCTTGATGGCGATCGCGCAGAAGGTTGTATTCGTTCAGTAGAACACGCATATAGCAAAGAGGGTGGCTTGGCTGTCCTCAAGGGCAATATCGCAGTAGATGGCTGCGTAGTTAAAACCTCTGGCGTTGACGAAAGCTGCTGGGTATTCGAAGGTAAAGCCTATGTAGTAGAGAGTCAGGATAAAGCGGTTGCTGATATTCTGGATGGAAAAGTCAAAGAAGGCGATGTTGTGGTCATCCGCTACGAAGGCCCTAAAGGTGGACCAGGCATGCAGGAAATGCTTTACCCTACAAGTTATTTAAAATCCAAAGGCTTAGGCAAAGCATGTGCATTATTAACCGATGGCCGCTTTTCTGGTGGAACATCGGGCCTATCCATTGGCCACGTTTCACCCGAGGCGGCTGCAGGAGGTGCTATCGGCTTGGTTCAAACAGGCGATATCATCCGTATCGATATTCCAAATCGCAGTATTAATGTGGCCCTGAGTGATGCCGAATTGAATGCACGCCGCGCTAAAGAAGAAGCCAAAGGGCCTTTAGCCTGGAAGCCAAGCGAAAGTCGCCCGCGCAAAGTTTCTGCCTCACTAAAAGCTTACGCAATGTTGGCGACAAGTGCTGATAAGGGTGCAGTGCGTGATTTGAATAAATTAATCTAATACTTAATCTATCCTAAGAGGCGCATTCAACGGCCTCTTGGAAACAATCTGTTAAGTATTTTGAAAACGAAAAAAAGCCAGCATTGCGCTGGCTTTTTTCGTAACCAATGATTTGACTCTTATTACTGCTGCGCTAAAGCACTTAATCTCGCTTTTTCACGCTCAGAATAGGTTATCCATTGATTAGCAACCTTGGAACTTCTTGCATCTTTAGCAGCCTCCTTGAAAAATTTGACTGCCTCATCAAAATTCTTCAATTCAAACTCAGCTTGTGCAACGGTTATATTCGCATGATCAACACGCTTAATACCGCCTTTTTTCAGCGCATCACGCCCCCATTTAGATGCTTCTTTGAATTTATCGTTAGCAAGGTATGCCTGCGCGAGACCGATAATAAGCTCACCATCAGTGGACTTTTGAGCAGCCTTTTCATACTCAATTAAAGAATTTTTAGCATCCTGAGAAAGGCGATATGCATCTGCCAACAGTTTCAAGTTCTTTGCAGTGGATTCAATAACTTTGTCTGTGTAGATACCCTTCTTCAAAACTTTGGTTGCTTTATAGGGCACTTCCGCTTCGAGGAATGAATAAGCTAGATTGACAAGATCTTTCTCTGCAGTCAAACCACCCATCAGATAACAAGTCTCAAGTGCATGCAGTGCATCTTGAGTGCGATCCATCATGCGATAAACCTGCGACAACTGTTTCCAATACTGGGACTTGGGATAATGTTTGATAAGCTTTTCAAGAACAACCAAACCGCTCTTGTAATCTTCTTTATCAAAATACAAACCACGCTGTAGGATGTACCAAGACTCAGCAGGAATTTTACCTGCAGATTCTTGAGCCTTGACAGCTTCATTAATATTTAGCAACGCATTGTTATTATCTTCCAGCTGATAATAAAGCGTAGCAAACATGTATGAATCTTCCGGCTTCAAAGATTCTGCATAATCTGTCCATTTGAGCAATGTTTCCAATGCTTTTTTTGGATTATCCAGCTGCGAGTACAACTGGCCAACGATGCGGATAGTTGAAGCTTCTGTAGCCAGCGGCATATTCGGAGTCTGGGCCAGCATTTTGTTAAAGCTTTCGATTGCCTTGGCATAATTCTCAGCACCAAGATGCGCATAGCCAGTGTACTGATGCAAGAGCACCAACTCATAGGCATTAGCTTTAGCTGAGTTAGCAGCCATTTCATTTAGCAGCTGCATAGCTTTGCGCGGATCAGGCTTAACTGACTCATCTTGAGGCTGTAGATAATTGGCAGCCTCAGTAATCTTTTTACCGAAAGACTCAGTTACATTGGGAAACTTACGCTGTTGCGCTGAGGCATATTTATTTTTTGCCTTGACCTGCGCGTTAGCAACACCAATCTCAAAAACACCTGGAGCAAAAGTGTTGGCAGCGTTATTAACAACAACCGGTGCCAAGGCAATAGCTGTTGCTAACAAAGTTTTACCAAGAGCAACAGAAACAGAAGGTAGCACTTGTTTCATTTCTTTTACCCCTTTATTTCTGCATGGTGTATGTGAAGCGATTCTTTACACCAGGAACTTCAACTGGCTTCCCATCTACAACTTTTGGCTTGTATTTAAACTTGAGTGCAGCTCTCACGGAAGCACGATTAAACACAGAAGTTGGTTTGCCATCTTTTGTAATACACTCACTCTCAATTGGAACGGGATCTCTGGTTGTGCCTGTCTCTGTTACCGTATAGACAACTGTACAGAACCCCTCAATGCCACGTGACAAAGCAGTACTCGGATATTCTGGCGGAACTTTAACTATAGGAAGATATTCACCCTCGCTAAAAGCTAACGAACCGCTTCCCACATCTATGCCTGCTTTGGCAATTGGAGCTGTCATGTTCAGTGCTTCGCCTGAAACGTTGGGCGCCTCAAATTCGGGCTCCGGAAGATCTGGTGGAGTTTCAGGCGCCTCAGGCTTTTCTGGCTTGGCATCCTCAAAGCGAGTTTCGATTTTTGTATCAGGCATATTGATATCAGGAATCTTCACAGTTTTTTTCTGTGACACATCACCCAAATCATTATTAACCAGCTGATACATTAAAAATAAAAGCAACAGGGTTGTTACAACCCCCAGAAGCCCTGCTATACCTATTTTTGCGAAGTTCATAGCTACCTATTTCTCTTCAGTGGAGACAGAAACATCAGTAACGCCGGCCTCACGAGCGGCGCTAGCGACCTCCAATACAAATTCAATGCGAGCTTTGGTATCCGCCTGAATTGAAACTGAACCGTTAGGATTATCGGCGCGCATACGTTCAATCACCTTGACAAGCCCCCTGGGATCGACCTGCTTCTTATCAACCCAAATCTCATTGTCATCTCCGATAGCAATAAGAATGCTTGCATTAGGCTTGGAATCGCCAGTAACTGCGTCCGGTCTAACGACCTCTTTCCCAGCCTCTTTGATAAACGTTGCAGTAACGATAAAGAAAATTAGCATGATGAAAACAACATCAAGCATCGGCGTGAGGTCGATAGCCTGAGGCTCTTCATCTGGTTTTGCGTTGTTCCTGCTCATGAGACATCTCTTAATTACAGGTTAATACTGCCGTTCACTCAGTGATCCATAGTCAAATGGTCAGCAAATAAGCGATCTTCACGCTCAGCAATTCGAGTGAGGTATGTGTTAACAAATAGACCGGATAACGCAGCAACCATGCCTGCCATGGTGGGAATAGTTGCCTTGGAAACACCCCCAGCCATTGATTTGGCATCACCACCGCCAGTCAGAGAAAGAACACTAAACACTTCGATCATACCAGTCACAGTGCCCAAGAGCCCCATAAGTGGGCAGAGTGCAATCAAAGTGGTAATCATGTCCATATTCTTGTTGATCTTCGCTGACATCCGCGAAACCATCGCCGCACGAATTTGATGCGCGTTCCACGATTTGCGCTCTTTGCGCTGCTCCCAGCTATTCAAAGCCTGTTGGACTTCACCTTTTAGACCACCTTTAAAGTAGACTACTCGTTCAAACACGAGAGTCCACATCAAAAAGGTAAGGGCGGCGATGTAATACATCAGTGGCCCGCCCTGATCCATAAAGGCTCCAATGGCTGCAAAAGCGTCCGTTAAAGCCTGCATCTTTTTATCCCCTACTTGCGCTCAGAGTTTTCAGCAATGATACCGGTGGTCTGCTCATCCAATATCTGGATAACGCCTTTAGCACGACCATTTACAAAGGTGTGCATCAAAACGACCGGGATAGCAACAACAAGGCCTTGAACAGTGGTAACCAATGCCGCAGAGATACCGCCCGCCATGTTTTTAGGATCACCAGCACCGAATATAGTAATCGCTTGGAAAGTTTCGATCATACCTGTAACAGTACCCAAGAGACCCAACAAAGGAGCAACAGCGGCAATAATTTTCAGTACAGCCAAGCCACTTTCGATTGATGGACGCTCCTTGAGAACAGCTTCTTCAAGTTTCAACTCAAGGGTTTCTGTGTCGACATTTTTATTTTCTTCAGCAACCTTCAGAACACGCCCCAAAGGATTATTCATATTAGGTTTGTCGGACTTGAGCTGTGCTCTTACCTTGCCAGTCATGACGAACAAAACCAGCATGCGCCACAAACCAAGGAATACACCTATGAAACCCACAGCAACGATTACATAACCCACTGTACCGCCTTGATCTACACGCTCCAGGAAGGTAGGAGTATCAATCAGTGCAGTCAAAAGCTGGCCGCCAGCGGGTCCGGTTGGATCCACACCGAAATCAACTATCCCGGATGTTGACTGCTGCAGTGCAGCAGCACCGGCGAGATGATCAGCTGGTTGACGTGGAAGCTCTTGGATTTTGGAACCATCAAATGTCAAGTACATGCCATTTGATACCAAGTTATAAACACCGACACGTACAACTTCTTGTTGAGCCTGCTCACCGCTTGGCTTAATCACTGTAGTATTAAACTTAACTACACGGCCGGTCTCAACCATCTCACGTTGAACTTCAAACCACAGACGTTCAATTTCCTCAATATCAGGCAGCTGGGTGTTACTGTTCATTTTCTCGATTAATGTATCAAGAAATTCGCCGCGATTTGGGTATTGAGCGCTCACAATAGATGTTTCAAGCGTTGCACGTAGATCACCGGCCGTAGAGGTAAGGTGACCGAACAGTTCTTTCATAGAACCCAAGCGCTCATTCAGCTGGGTTTTCTTAGCAGCGACCAGAAGGTCTTGTTCTTGATATTTCTTTTCAAGAGCTGCAGAACGAGCCTCTTCAGCTTGGCGTGTTGCCTTAGCTTGGGCCAACAAATTAGCCTGATTAGCCTTGTCACGGGCAAACTCAGCTTCGCGTTGCTTGTGCTCCGCAGACTCACTAATCTGTGATTTCTTGACCATTTCTAACAACTGATCAAGGGTTTGCGCTTTTTCTTGGGCAACTGCAAAACTGCTGCCTAACAAGCCAGCAACAGCGAGCATCAGACAGCTCTTTACTAACTTCATTTTCATTGTGCTGCCTCCGGTGACTGAACAGTCATAGTCATAATATCTTTAGATGCCTGATTGCGTGCAATGCGAAGCCCTTTAAGAATGGAGGAATTGTATGAGCTATCGAGTGAAACCCACTGACCTTGAGAAGCGTCCCATGTACCACACTGCTTTGCATCAGTTGTCTGGTACATCAAAGAGATACGGCCAACACGAAGGATATTTACTTCACGATCCTGACCGTCAATTGGCAAAGTACCTTTGTATGCTTCAATGGTGCTGCCGTAAGCAGATTCAATTTTGTATGCCTCTAAGACCTGACGGAATTTTTCAGACACAGAAATGTCAGCACGGTCTTGGTTGGCACGAAGCATAGAAATTCGCTCTTTGCGCTCTTCTACTTGGAATGGCTTATCTAGGCTCACAAACTGCTCAAGGCTATCCAGCATGCGGAAGACAAGCGGCTGAATTTGACGCTCAATCACAGTCACTTTCTCGATTGACTGCTCGAGTTCTTGAACAACAACCAGCTGTTTAGCAACTTGCTTTTCCATTTGGGCGTTAAATACACGAAGATCATCAATCAACTTGTTTTGTTGCTTGAACTCTTGTGTCAGATCATCAGTTTCCTGAGCCAATCTGTCGATGCGCTTTTGGGAATCCTGTGCCAAAGTGGTTTTGGCCTGCCCCGCTTTAAGCACTGCATCCAGTGTTTGATCTGCCATTGCCACGCTACCCATTAGCGCGCCGGCAGAAAGCATTGTGGTTATTGCCACTGCTTTCAATCGCTGCTTTTTCATAATCCCCCCAACTGGGTGTTCAATCAAGTGAGTTTGCGGCAACAAGCTGCCACAGACGCGTTATCCACGTTGCCTCTTTAGAGGCGGCTAAGAACGCCGGCATTGTAATAAGCGACATAGCCTACTTCCAATGATTTATCCTTATGCTCTTTACGTGTGTACTTCGGTATCAACCCGGTAACACATTGCCAATAACGGCGCGCATACCGGTAACACAGAAAATAGAAAAAATTGCCTACCAAAAAATTCTTAGTGCCAGCTTAATTATGCAGCCTGTCGCCGATAAACTAAAAATCTGTGCGAGACCGGAGCTAATTCTTCACCTGCTGTAGACGACTCAAGTGACCAATTCCGCATATCAGACAATGAAAAAAAAGCGTCCCCATCAGGCTCAATAGCAATTTCTGTAAGGTAGACCTTGTCTGCAAAAGGAAGCGCTTCGCGATACAACTCCGCACCACCAATCACCATGATTTCATCCAGTTCAGGCTTGCCCAGCCTGACGGCTGAATCAATTGCATCTTGAAGACTATGAGCAACCAACAAGCCCTCAGGGGCAGGCCATGATTTATTACGCGTCACAACAATATTCACGCGCCCAGGCAAAATACGCCCTATGGATTCATAAGTTTTTCTTCCCATGATCACAGGCTTACCCATAGTCACTGATTTAAAATATTTCAGATCTTGCGGGAGATGCCAGGGAAGCTTATTTCCCACTCCAATAACACCATTTTTTGCTGCTGCCACAATGATGGCTAATTTCATGCGGAGCCTTCGCCTATTTATTAAAAGTTTTAACTTGCAACAACCAACAACAACCCAGTTAAACAGCAATAGGCGCGACTATACGGGGATGCGGATCGTAACCTTCGAATACAAAATCATTTAACTCATAACCGAAAATTGAGTCGGGTCGCCGAACGATCTTTAGTGTAGGTAAGTTTTTGGGTTCGCGTGTTAATTGTTCGTAAACTATGTCGTCAGTTATATGATTGTTGTAGAGATGACAGTCACCGAAGGTATGCACAAAATCACCAACATCCAAATCACACTGCTGGGCAATCATGTGCGTCAACAGTGCATAACTGGCAATATTAAACGGCACCCCCAGGAACAAATCAGCACTGCGCTGATACAACTGACAAGACAACCTACCTTCCGCAACATAGAACTGGAACAAGGTGTGGCAAGCAGCTAAAGCCATGCGCCCTTGCTCAACGTTTTGCTGGGGGCTCAGGGTCTCATCCGGCAAGTCAGCAGGATTCCAGGCACTAACGATTAAACGGCGAGAATAAGGATTCTTTTTAATTTGCGCTATGACCTGCGAAATTTGGTCAATAGTAGTGCCATCAGGACAATGCCAACTGCGCCACTGCTTCCCATAGACAGGCCCCAAATCGCCCGCCTCAGTTGCCCATTCGTTCCAGATATTGCAACCCCGCTCCTTGAGCCAGGTAACATCTGTGCGACCTTGTAAAAACCATAAAAGTTCAACTATTACACTTTTGAGATGAACCATCTTGGTTGTTACCAAAGGAAACCCTTCGCTAAGATCAAAACGCAATTGTCGACCAAAAACCGAACGAGTCCCTGTGCCAGTTCTGTCGCCGCGCGAAATGCCGTTTTCAACCACATCACGCATCAAATCAAGGTACTGCTTCATTGTGTTACCTGTAAAACATAAGTTATTGGGCGCCAGTGGCTTTACGGGGTGCAGCATAGGCAAATACAAGTAAGGCTACACCACCTATGAACATTGGAATACAAAGCAGCTGCCCTCGCGTCATCCAACCAATCAGTTCAACCCCCTTATCTGGCTCGCGCACAAACTCGGTCACGAAACGGAAACAGGAGTAAGCAATAAGAAATAAACCCGAAACCGCACCTCGCGGACGAGGCCTCGAAGAAAACCAAAAAATAATAATGAACAGCAGCAGCCCCTCTAGACAAGCTTGATACAACTGACTCGGATGTCGCGCCACCCCCTCAGGATCCATAGCTTTTGGAAAGACAATCGCCCAAGGCACATCGGTTACACGCCCCCAAAGCTCTTGACCGATAAAATTGCCGAGGCGACCAAAACCCAGCCCGAGAGGAACTATGGGTGCAACAAAATCCATGAGTCCGATAAAGGAGCGATCTATTCGCTTGGCATATATAAACATCGCCACAATCACGCCAATCAGACCACCATGAAAGGACATGCCACCTTCCCAAACCCGGAATAACCACAACGGATCTGCCAGCCAATAGTCAAAGTTATAAAACACCACATAACCAAATCGGCCACCGAGAATGACACCAAACGCACCGTAGGTAATAAGGTTTTCTACTTGAGACTTGTTGATAAAAGCATTCGGTTGCTTGGTACGATGCATGGCAATCAGCCAAGCACTTACGAAGGCACATAGGTACATAATGCCGTACCAATGAACCTTAAATGAGCCTAGGGAGAATGCAACTGGGTCTATATCGGGGTATTGCAGCATAAACACTTAAACCTGAATCGTCCGGCGAAGGGCCGCGGATTATGACGCGGATTTATGACAAATTTGTAGGCTTTACGCTCAATTACTGTCAGAGGTGACAGGACGAATCAAACGATTCAAGCCAGAGTCGCGCAGTTCACGGGCGATATGATCACGGATCTGGTCACCATTGGACATTCGCATCACTTCTTCCAACAAGGTCTTTGCGCGCGCAAAGGTTATGCCCCGAATCACAGACTTCACCTTGGGTAAGTTAGTCGCGCTCATCGACAAAACATCAAACCCCATCGCCATTAACAGAATGGCAGCCCCAGGATCGCCGGCCAATTCACCGCAGATACTCACACTGATTCCAGCATCGTGGGCCGCATAGACAATATACTGCAAGGCACGCAGCACGGCAGGATGAAACGCCTGATAGAGGTCTGCCACTTGGGCGTTATTGCGATCTACAGCAAGTAAATACTGGGTGAGATCATTACTGCCTACCGACAGGAAATCCACTCTTCGCGACAACTCGGGAGCAAGATAAACAGCAGCAGGGACTTCAATCATCGCACCGATCTGCGGTTTGCGGACTCTGAACCCCTCTTCCAATAACTCCTTATGAACGCGCTGGATCAGAGCTTTGGCAGCATCTACTTCCTGAATATTGGTGATCATCGGCAGCAGAATGCGCAGGTTATCCAAACCTTCACTGGCTTTAATCATGGCACGAATCTGCGCCAGAAAAATTTCGGGATGATCAAGCGTGACCCTGATGCCACGCCACCCAAGAAATGGATTATCCTCTTCAATCGGAAAGTAGGGCAGAGCCTTATCGCCACCGATATCAAGGGTGCGCATAGTCACCGAGTGCGGGGCAAAGGCCTCTAACTGCTCCCGATAGATTCCACGCTGCTCTTCCTCACTCGGAAAACGATCGCGCAACAGAAACGGCACCTCAGTACGATAAAGCCCGACACCTTCTGCCCCGCGCTCCAATGAGCGCACTACATCCGCCATCAGCCCCGTATTTACGTGCAGCGGCAAACGATAGCGATCCAGGGTTTCGCAAGGCAGATTCTTGAGTGCCTCCAAACCTTTTACAAGCGCTTGCTCTTCAAGGTAAATCGCCTTGTAATGTTTACGCAGTTGGGCGCTAGGGTCAGAATAAACCGCCCCCTTGTAGCCATCGACGATCACCGGGCGACCATCCATTTGCGCATAGGGCAAATCAACAGCTCCCATGACCGTAGGAATATCCATCGCGCGCGCCAAAATAGCCACGTGGGAGTTGGATGACCCTAATACCGACACCAAACCCGCCAACTTATCCTTTGGAATCTCACCCAGCATGGATGCAGTCAGCTCTTCACCAATAAGAATCGTTTTGTCGGGATAGACACGCGCTTTTTGATTGGATTCCTGAAGGTAGGCCAGCACACGCCTGCCCAAATCGCGCACATCCGTAGCCCGCTCACGCAGGTAGGGATCGTTCATGCTGTTAAAAATAGTTTCGTGCTCAATGATGACCTCACTCCAAGCATAAGGCGCACTGGCACCTTTGCGGATGCGATCTGTTACTTCACGGGCGAGGGAGGCGTCATCCAGCATTGCCAGATAGGCATCAAACAGTGCCTGTTCTTCACGGTTGATGCGGGCACGGAGCTGTTCACCCAGAGACTTGATGTCATCGCGCACAGCGGTCAGGCTGCGCTGGAAAAATGCAATTTCAGCCTCGACATCTTTACAGGCCTGATAGGGCACAGCGCGCAGGTCAGCCGTTGGAGTCAACACCACCGCCTCACCAATGGCAATACCTGAAGCGCCAGACACCCCCAGGAATTTTGCCTGGGTCGCTTTAGCGCCGGGAGCAACTATACCGCCTGTAGCTTCGGCGTGAGCAATTACACCCGCCAACTGTGCCGACATAGTGACTAAGAATGCTTCTTCACCCTCGTCGAAACGGCGCTGTTCAACCTGCTGCACCACCAAAACACCAAGCACTTTGCGGTGGTGGATGATAGGCACACCAAGAAAGCTGCTGTAGCGCTCCTCTCCGGTTTCGGGAAAGTATTGATAGCTGGGGTGAGCCTCTGCATGTTCAAGATTAATAGGCTCTTCACGCACCACAACACGACCAACCAGACCTTCACCCGCCGCCAAACGCACCTTACCCACAGCATCCGCATTAAGACCATCAGTCGCCATCAGCACGTAATCGCCTTTGGTATCACGCAAATAGACTGAGCAGACTTGGGTTTTCATCTCCTCCTTGACCCGCGACACAATAATCGCCAACGCCGATTTCATATCTCGCGCTGCGTTTACTTCCTGAACGATGGATCTGAGAGAATTCAACATAGAGCTTGGATAATACCCGTTGGATGAGATGGTTTAGCTGGCGCGATTGCGCCGATCCTCATGGAGCGAATGGAATAATGACAGCTCTTTGAGTGCCCGGCGGTAAACATCGCGTTTAAAAGCAACCACTTTGCCCAAGGGGTACCAGTAACTCACCCAGCGCCAAGCATCAAATTCGGCGCGCCCACCGTTATTTAGACTGACTTTGCTATCTGCACTGCGCATGCGCAGTAAAAACCATTTCTGTTTTTGACCTACGCATAAAGGAACTGAATTATGCCTGACCAACCGATGTGGCAACCGATAACGTAACCAGCCACGCGTGCAGGCAAGAATTTCCACATCTTCTCGACGCAACCCTACCTCTTCATACAGTTCGCGGTACAAGGCTTGCTCAGGGCTTTCGTTCGGATTAATTCCACCTTGGGGGAATTGCCAGGCATCATGACCACCGACACGGCGAGCCCATAAGAGCTGCCCCTGATCGTTGGTCAGAATAATGCCCACATTAGGGCGAAATCCGTCAGAATCTATCACGGGGAGAATCATCCATTTATAAGGGTTTTGCTGCCGGGACATCCGCCGAATGATTAAAACAGTGGCAGTTATGTTCCACGAAATAGCGATTTCCGCACTATATCAGGCTTGCCCAAAGCCGCAACCCTGAATCTTGGAAATGAAATTGCGTTGAGCCGCCAAGTCACTATCGCTATCCTAGCGCCCGTTGATCACGCACCCCACCTACAGCAAACCCCCAGCTTATATACAGAGGACTCACCCCGTGGCACTGGCTATTTTTGATTTGGATAACACCCTGATTGCCGGCGATAGCGACTACAGCTGGGGCGTTTTTTTGGTGGAGAAAAAGCTGGTCGATGCAGAGGTTTACCGCATCGCCAATGAGCGATTTTATCAAGATTACAAACATGGCACGCTGGATATTCGCGCTTATCTGGAATTCTCTCTGGCACCACTGACGCGCTTTAATCAAGATGAGCTGCAGCAGCTGCACCGCGAATTTATGCAGCAGCATATCGAGCCTTTGCTGCTCAATAAGGCCAAGGCACTACTGGAGCAACATCGAAATCAAGGCGATCACTTGCTGATTATCACCGCCACCAACGGCTTTATTACTCGCCCGATTGCCAAACGTCTTGGCGTAGACGACATACTCGCTACCGACCCCGAAGTGATAAACGGGCGTCATACCGGCAAGTTTGTTGGAACGCCCTGCTTTCAAAGCGGTAAGATCACCCACCTACAAGAGTGGCTGCAGCACAACCATCACTCACTGGAGGGTGCTTATTTTTACAGTGATTCCATCAACGATTTACCGCTACTGGAGCTGGTAGACAACCCCGTGGCAGTCGACCCGGATGAGCGCCTCACCAGCATAGCGACTGAGCGCAACTGGAGTATCATCAGCCTGCGCAACTGACCCAAACAAAAGGCAAAGGCGCAGGCCAATGAGCTTGAAACTGAATCAAGCCAAATAGACGCGCGCAAATACCGCTTTTAGATAATCAGTCTCAGGAATGGCAGGGTGGATAGGATGATCCGGCCCCTGTCCGCCCTGGCCGACAATCTGTACATGGCGATCCAAATGGCGCCCCGCCGCACGCACTATCTCCAACAAGGTGTCCTTGCCCAGATGCATTGAGCAGGATGCCGACACCAGCAAACCATCGCGCCCCAGCAGGCGCATACCCAACTCATTAATGTGGCGATAAGCCGCCTCACCCGCCTTTTGATCCTTACGCTTTTTGATAAAAGCTGGAGGATCGAGCACTACTACGTCAAAGCGCTCATCGGCGGCAATTAACTCTTTTAGTACCTCAATAGCCTTACCTTGAATCGCCGCCATCTTATCGGCCACGCCATTGAGCTGGGCATTTTCCAGCACCGCATCGGTCGCCGCTTCGGAAGCATCAACACAGTAAACTTCACTCGCTCCTGCGACAGCGGCCTGCACCCCCCAACCGCCGATATAAGAGAAGACATCCAACACCCGCTTACCCTGCACATACTGCTGCAGCAGGGCGCGATTCATCCGGTGATCGTAAAACCAACCGGTTTTTTGCCCACCGTGAACTGGCGCCATAAAACGCGCCCCGTTCTCGATCAACTCTACCGACTCAGGCACTTCGCCATAGGCAACCTCGGTATATTCGGCCAACCCTTCCAAGCTGCGTGCGCTGTGCTCATTGGCCAGCAATACCCCGGTGGGTTTCAATACCTGCACCAAGGCCTCCACGATTTCATCCTTCACTAGCTCCATACCGGCACTGGCAATTTGCACCACCAGGTAGTCACCGAACCTATCTACCACCAACCCGGGCAAAAGATCTGCATCACCGTAAATCAGTCGATAGTAAGGCTCGGCAAAAGCCAGCTCACGTAACGCAAGCGCCTGTTTGATGCGGTGCACCAATAAGGATTTATTCAGGGGGTATTTTTCATCGCGACTGACCAGGCGACCGCAAATCAGGCCATTAGGGTTAATCAACGCAATACCCAACGGTTTACCGCTGTGGCTAGTCACCAGCGCCTGCTGACCCATTGAGAAGGTCTTGAGCGGCGACTTATCGGTATCAACTTCGTTGCTGTAAATCCACAAATGCCCCAGTTTTAAACGACGGTCAGCTTGGGGTTTCAGTACAAGAGCAGGCAAGTTCATGAGAAGACTCGTTTGGCAGAATATAAAGTGGCACGATTATAAGCTCTGCGCCCCCCGCTTACCGAAATAAAACAGAAGACAAGGCAAAATGCTAATAAACGCACAAATATCTGGATATATGCGCCAGCCAGCACATTTTTTAAACATGCGGGACTTTATCATTACTGGGGAATAGGCTAACGTAAGCTGTGGCAATAAGTCCTAATAAGCTCAAGAGCTTAGCGCAGAATGTTTATGCCATTTATATCATTGATTTCACTACCTGCTTCCGCCTGGATTGCAAATGCAGAGCGGCCGGTAACCTAGGAAGACACCATGCAAACCCTAAAAACAAAGACGATCGTCAGTGCAGCGTTTCTGAGCCTGTTACTTTCCGCCTGCGGCGGCGGCGGCAGTTCACCTCTTGACCCCCCGCGAGCCTCGTCAGGTGCGAGCACCAGCGCGACCCAGCCTAGCTCAGGTGCAGCGAGCAGTGTTGATACCGTATCACCTCAAAAAATAGGTGCTGGCAGCGGTGCCAACTTCCGCGAAGGCGAGATGGATGCAACCAACGGATTAACCAATTTATCCGCCGGCGGATTTACCACATTAAATGTCTATGTTGTAACCAGCACCAACACCCCCGCTGCGGCACCGATCACCGTTTCCTTTATCTCTGACTGCGTGGCAGCAGGAAAAGCAACACTGACCAACAGCGCTAACGCTCCGGCCACCAGCGCCACTACACTCAATGGCCGCGCGACCATCAACTACAAAGCCAATGGCTGTAGCGGCGCCGATACAATTGTTGCCTCAGCCAGCATCAACGGCTCAGTGAAAAATGCACAAATCGTTTTAAATATCGCTCAAGGTGTTGCTGGCAGCATTCAGTTCACTGATGCAGCACCCAAGCAGATTAGCCTCAAGGGAAGTGGCGGAGTGGAAACATCGCTAGTGCGCTTCCGTGTAGTAGATGAGAACAGCGCACCACTCGACCAGGTTGAGGTCAACTTCAGTATCGCCTCGACACCTGGCGGATTGACGTTTAGCCCTGCAACTGCAATTTCCAACAGCGAAGGCTATGTCAGCACACGCATCACAGCGGGCAATGTCGCAACACCTGTAAGCGTATCTGCCACTATTGTTGGCACCAACATTTCTACCTCATCCAACGAACTGATTATTTCTTCCGGGATTCCGGTACAGCGCTCCATTTCCCTTTCGGCTACCCAGCTAAATCCGAGAGCCTGGGACAGGGACAACACTGAAGTAACACTGACTATGAGCATGGCAGATGACTTCGGTAACCCGGTTGTCGATAACACAGCAGTAAGCTTTTGGACCGAGGGCGGCCGAATCGGCGCCAGCTGTCTAACCCTGGACGGCTCATGCTCGGTGAAGTGGTTCTCACAAGAGTTTAGACCTGCTGACGGCCGCATTACTATTTTGGCCTTCTCCTCCGGCAACGAAAACTTCACCGATGTCGATTCAAATGGACGCTATAACCGCGTAGCAACTTCAGGTGCTTTAGAGCCTGTATCCAATCTGGGGGAAGCATTCCTCGACGCAAATGAAAACAACTCCTATGAAATCGGTGAGCGTTTTGTCGATGTAGCCCTTCCTGCGCACAAAGCACTGGAACGCGACAGTGCCAGCGTCAGCAACGTCTACAACGGCACACTTTGCTACAAAGAGCAGAAAGATGAAGGACTTTGTACGGATGATAAAGTTACTGTTCGCGACAGTATCGTCTTGTCCATGTCCAGTTCGAGCGGTTTCCTGTCACTCTGGAGCGACCCGGCGTGCAGCTCAGCATTTAGCGGCTCTATCGCAGGAGCCAGAGGTACAGTTTATTTGCGCGCTGAAGATATAAACGGTAACAGCCTCCCCAACGGAACCAAGCTAACGCTCAACGGGACGCCTGTTGGGATGACCACCACATTGGACACTGTTGTACCTAATACACCCAATGCTGCATGTATTCCCATCAGTGTCGCAGCAAATCCGGCGGCACCTGTAAACGCAGCCTTCTCAGTTAAAGCTGAAGTTTCAACTGATGAATCCTTTAGCGAAAACTTTGGTATCAATTTCCTCTAGATTCATAGAAATGTAGTTTTACCAACCCATAAAAAGCCCCGACCAGTTCGGGGCAGACCGCTGACAAACCCCTAGCCAAAAGCTGGGGGTTTTCATTTAATGGCAGCACACTTTCTTGCGATGACTGCCATGCTCAAAGAACCCGCTCCGCGCCAACACATACTGGAAATGGTGACCCTT
>JAYKTU010000012.1:0-108618 GCA_035317345.1 Cellvibrio fontiphilus
AAGGGTCACCATTTCCAGTATGTGTTGGCGCGGAGCGGGTTCTTTGAGCATGGCAGTCATCGCAAGAAAGTGTGCTGCCATTAAATGAAACCCCCCAGCTTTTGGCTAGGGGTTTGTCAGCGGTCTGAAACCGCACCAAGTGCGGTTTTTTGTTTTTGAGATTCAGTTTTTGTCGCTGTGGTCGCTATTAAAGGTGCGGTTGCGTCCGGATTGCTTGGCCGCATAGAGTGCCTTGTCGGCGCGTTCAAATAACTCCTCTATTTCACTGTTGTCATTCGCTTTGTGTGTTGCGATGCCAATACTGACTGTGGTGTGGATGATTGTCGAGTTATGCAGAATATGGGTGTCAGAAATACGCTCACGAATTCTTTCTGCAATGATTTCTGCGCCAAGCGAGTTGGTGTTGTTCAGCAAAACAACAAACTCTTCACCGCCATAACGAAAAATGCCATCAGTACTTCTGCACACTGATTGAATAGTTTTCGCAATTTCGCAGAGGATTAAATCGCCGCGATGGTGGCCGTAGTCATCATTAATTTTTTTAAAATAATCTACGTCAATCATCAACAGCGATAGTTGCTGATGTTGGCGATTAGCTAATTGTAGCTCTCGCTTCAAGCTGTTGTTCAGCGCTGCGCGGTTGCCCACCAGCGTCAATGGATCCAGTAGGGCGAGACGCATAGCGCTTTGGTAGCGGATTGCATTGCGCAATGGATAAACCAATGCGCCCAACAATTGTTCTATTTTCATCAGCTCCGCTTCGATGAAACGTTTGCTGCGGCTGAAGATAATCTCGCCTAGATAGCCTTCATCGGTTGTCAAACGATAGTCGCAATGGTGTAGCGATTCTCGTCCGATACGGGAATCATCTTTGCCTGAAGCTGATTTGAAAATCACCCCGGAAATATGAACCAAAGGTTGGATCTGATGGAAGAAAAGTGAAACCACTTCTGTTGGATCCAAGCTCATTTGTAAGGCTTGGCTCAAGCGAACTCGAATGGAAAGTTCGTGATCTTGTTGTGGGGCTCCAAGTGGGATACTTCCTGTGCCGCTCGCCTTTTGGGCATTGGTCACCATAGTCATGTCCCGCATATGTGTACCTGTCATGTTGGTTGGTTATGCTGCCTCAAAGCGTAATATGCATTTTTGGCGTCTATGACAAGGTTTTAGCGAAAAGCATGCCATCTTGTATGGGTATTAATTTATCCTTTTAAATCAGCATGTTAAATAAAATTTTTGGCGCTATTCAGGTGGCTTCGCCAATAAAAAGGCGGGTGTGATCTGGGAGTTGAGGAAAAATTTTTCCGCTCGTCAAAAAAATGGCGAACATTAAGGCACACAACAAGCTGCGGCTTAGGATTTTACCTGTGGGAGTAAGACGCAAAGATTCAGGCCGCCACTTGGGAGATTCTCAGCCCAAATTTTGCCCTTGTGAAGGCTGACACTGCGATGGGCTATAGCGAGCCCGAGTCCATAGCCGCCGCTTTCCCGAGCTCGCGCCTGATCAGTGCGGAAAAAAGGTTGGAAGATATCTTCCAGAGCATCAGCGGGTACACCGGGGCCTTGATCCATAATTTGAATGCGGTATTGCTCACCATCTCCGGTTTCGTTTAGTTGAATGCAAATTTCTGAATTAGTCGGTGTATATAGCAACGCGTTGCGCAGCGCATTTTCAAAAACACCCACCAACATATTGCCGTGGGTAGCAACCAGAGCTTCATCGAGGTTTGATTTAAATGCTATTTGGATATTTTTTTCCTGCGCATCTATCTGGTAGTTTTCGATTAGGGTTTGCAGTAATGCCACTAAGTCGATGACATCGTCCAGCACCCAGCCGTCTTGTCCCTGTATTGGCAGTGTCAGAATTTCTGTGATGATTTCATTCAAGTAGTCGGCTGCTTGTTTAATGCGCGCTAACTCGTGATCAATTATTCCTCCACTTTTTTGTTGCGCTAGAGCTAAGGCAATTTGTAATCGCGCCAAGGGGGTGCGCAACTCATGAGAAACATCTTTAATTAGCCGCTTTTGTTCGTGCATGGCTTTTTCGAGTCGCTCCGTCATGTTGTCAAAATCACGGCCGAGAGCTGCGATTTCATCATTGCGCCCGCGGAACTGATCGCCGATACGCACACTTAAATCACCTCGCGCAATTTGATGTGTGGCTTTTTGCAATGTGTTGATGCTGCGTGTGAAATGACGAGCAAGGAAGAAACAAGCGGAGCCACTGACTAGAATAGAAACTAGTAGGAGCGGCCAAATATTATCAATAAATAATTCCCAGATAATATCGCGATCCTGCCCTTCATCGCGGCCCGCAGAAATGGTAATTAACTTGACGCTGTTACCATCATTCAAGGTGATGTAACGTCCGAACAGCTTTCGGTTGCGATCTTGAACTTTATCGAAAGGGTGTTTACTTGTCAGGCGCGGTGCGAGATACATCACTCCGGGTGGAAGCGGGCGATCAAGTAAATCGCGGTTGCGCTTGTCAACCACATAAACAAAGCGCGTGGACCAAGCAGGCATTGCCCGCAGATCCTCGGTTAGCTGTAACGTATTGCGATTGATCGCATTGCCAACCATTTGAAATAGCAAACGCTTGGCGGGATCTTCGTCTGACTCGGTGTTACTGTGTTGCAGCTTACCATCGGGTGTTATATCGAACCAATGCACTACCAAATTAGTGCCGATAATAATCGCCACCGTGATAAGCCAGAAAGTGAGAAATATTTTTAAATAGAGACGAGTCATTAACTACCGGATTCATCATCATTCATGGTGAGCATATAGCCCGCCCCGCGGACATTAATAATCAAATCTTTTGAGGAGCCGGCAGCCGTTATTTTTTTACGGATATTGCTCACATGCACGTCAATGCTTCGATCATAGGGAGTTAATTTTCTGTTCAATGCTTGCTCAGTCATATCGTCTTTGCTAATCACTTGACCTGCACGGCGCACCAGAATTTCCAAAACACTGAATTCAGTACCGGTGAGAGGAACTTCTGTTCCATCCCAAGCGGTAGTGCGAGTGCCCAAATGCAGCGAAAGTTTGCCGGACGAGAGACGCTCGACACTGTTTGTGGAGGTTTCTTTCTGATTAGCCCGACGCAATATAGCGCGAATTCGTGCAACCAGTTCACGCGGGTCACAAGGCTTCGCCAGATAATCGTCGGCGCCAATTTCAAGACCGATTACCCGATCAACTGTATCGCCTTTGGCGGTGAGCATAATGACTGGGGTTTGGTTGTGCTGGCGCAGGTTTTTCAACACATCAAAACCATTGCGAACGGGTAGCATGACATCCAACACTATGGCGGAGTAGGGGTTTTTTAATGCAAGTTCCAGCGCAGTTTGTCCATCATAAGCTGTATCCACCGTAAAACCTTCCGTTTGCAGATACTCACTCAGTAATTGGCTGAGTTCTTTATCGTCATCGATGAGCAGGACCTTGAGCATAGTCATTACATACCCTTGTTATATAAGGTGTTATTCAAGGCGCTGAGTGTGCACCAGGCCTTGGTGAGAGTCATGATTCTTTGGGAATTGTTAACCAATCTTAACATGATAGCGCCCATAATGAATTCACTGGCGCTGTTCAAATAATGAGGCGCTTGGGTCGATAAACTTACCTGAGGAGTTCAACATGAACACGATTAAATTTATGGCTGCAGGCGCTTTATTGATAGGTGCCGCAACACTGGCAGCTCCCGGTATTACGGCTGAAACCGGGAAAACCTGCGATGGTGTGGGAGCCGCTCACCATATGTCTAAAGGTAGTCACCACGGTGGCAAATATACAGGCCATTTGGGACGCTTGGAGCGGAAATTGGATCTGAGTGAAACCCAGAAAGCAACCCTCCAGTCCCAGCGTGAGGCCAATAGATCTGCTCGCGAGGCATTACATGAGCAGTTGGGTAAAGCTCGCACGGCGCTGGATAAGGCTGTAGAGATAGGTGCGAATGAGGCAGAACTGACTGCGTTGGCAGATGCTTTGGGGCGCTTGCAGGCGCAGCAAGCGCTTGCGGGAGCCAAAAATCATCAGGCTTTTTTAGCTGTTTTGACTGAAGAACAAAAACAAACCTTGGCGGAACTCAAATCCAAACGTATGAAGCGCGAGGGGGCTCGCAAGAGTGAGGGTAGCTTGAGTTCTGGCAGTAAAAGCAGTTAATGCCTTCTTTAAAAGCTGTAAATACCTATTTTATGACCCCGGCATGCCGGGGTTATTTATTTCTGTTCCAGACAACACGCTTGCTTGCTCCGCTCAATATTGGGAAAATCCGCGTCGTTTTGCTGCTTCTGCGGTCAACCAGGTGTTGGTGTTAGCAGCTTCATTTTCCCAAGAATCCGAGGTTAACGTGGCCCAAATTGGTCTGTTTTTTGGTAGTGACGAAGGTAATACCGAGCGTGTTGCCTACCGTATTCAAAAGCGTTTTGGCGAAGATGTTGTGGATGTTCGCGACATCGCCGATGTTACCCAGCTCGACTTTGCACAATACGACAAGGTGATTCTGGGAATTCCCACGTGGGATTTTGGGCAGATACAATCAGACTGGGAAGAGTTTTGGGACGATATTGCAGCAGTCGACTTCTCTGGAAAACAAGTAGCTTTATTTGGTTTGGGTGATCAATTTGGTTATGGTGATTATTTCCTTGATGCCATGGGCATGCTGCATGATGTGATTATTCAAAGTGGCCCTGAAATCGTCGGCCACTGGCCAACAGAAGGCTACGAGTTTGAAGCCTCCAAGGCCGAGATTCCCGGCGCTGGTATGTTTGTTGGTTTGGCATTGGATGAAGACCAGCAAGAAAACCTGACTGCTGATCGGTTAAATCGCTGGTGTGCACAAGTTCATGTAGAGTTTGGTATGGATACACCACTGGAAATGCTACAAGACTAAACATCAAGCCCTGTTGTTGATCTTTTGCCCTGATCTGCACTTTATGTTTCGCCGTTAAACCCCCGGGTTTAACGGCGATTTATTTTGCTCCTGATTTATCACCTCCAAGAGTTGTTTCTGCGATGTTAACTTCCGCTCAAGTGCTTGCTTTTCAACGCGATGGCTATGCTGTGGTGTCTGGTTTTTCAGCGCCGGCTTTCTGCGAGAAACTTATCAACTTTGCAAAAGACGAGTTGGCTCGCGAGGCTATGCCCATAGAGTTTGAAGCTGACACTCGCTATCCCGGCGCGCCTGAGTCCCGTAGTGCGGAGGGCGGTGCTACGGCGCGGCGTTTACTGATGGCAACAGCGCGCAGCGCCGAACTATTATCCTGGGCTACCAGTGAGCCGCTGAAAGCCATATTGTCCCAGTTACTTGGGCCGGGAGTAGTTTTATCGCAAGCGCATCACAACTGCATCATGACCAAACAACCGGCTTTTTCCAGCGTGACTGGTTGGCACCGCGATAGCCGTTACTGGAATTTCGCCAAACCGGAACTGGTTTCGGCATGGTTGGCGCTGGGTAATGAGCAACCGGAAAACGGCTGCCTTTGGGTAATTCCGGGTTCTCATCGTTTGGTGATTGAAAGCCGGCAATTGGATGAGCATCAGTTTTTGCGTACTGATTTGGATGCCAATAAACAATTATTAGCAGCAGCCTTGCCTGTGCCTTTGGCTCAAGGTGATTTACTGCTGTTTCATAGCAACTTGTTTCACGCCGCTGGTCGCAATACAACGCATAACACCAAATTCTCTATGGTTTTTACCTACCGCTCGGCAGATAACCTGCCATCGCCGGGGAGCCGTTCAGCCTCCAAACCGGAAATCCCCCTTGGTTGATTTCGGTTTTTAACCTTATCTGTTTCTTTGCAGAGATTAATCGTTAGTTCTACCCATTCCGTTTTATTTCGCTAACTTGTCGCTTTAGGCTTCTCTGCTATGATCTTCACGGCTGTGACATAAATCATGCTTATTTTGTTGTGCGAGCGTTTCTAAAGCTTTGCCTATAGTTGTGAATTAGTTAAGCGCCGCTTGGGTTTGGCAGCACTCTTTGAAATTTATATGTTAAGGAATCTTCTAATGAAAAAAACGCTCTTGGGCATTGCGTTGATCAGTTGTGCACTACCTGCAATAGCTAGTGACTTCCACGGCAGTTTCACAGGTATGTCGGGTGCAGCTTATGCTACGGGCAACTATTCGGAGGGGGTATTGCTTAATCCCAGTCTTGGGGCTTCTTACAATCCGGAAAAAGATGATTTTGCGCTGTTATTCAGCCTGGGAGCTTTGGGTTCGGATAAAGATGATTTGATTGATCAGGCTGACGAGTTGGTTGATGTTATTGATCGTTTGGAATTTGCTGGTGAACTTGACGAAGCGCAAGCAGAAGACCTCAAGCGCCGTTTGGAAAATATTGATGGTGGTTCTGCGAGAGTGGCTGCCGGTGCAAATCTGGTTGTAGCTATACCGAACGAATTGGTTTCTTTGGCATTTGTGGTAAACGCACGCGGCTTTGTATCCTTGATGCCTGATGTTTCAGATGCTGACTTCGCTATGATTGATCGCTACCTTGCGCAAAACCTTGATCCGGCTGATCTTGATGCTGAGCTTGAGTCCACTATTAATGGTCACGGCGCAGTGGTGACAGATATAGGTGTTGCATTTTCCAAAGCCTTTAATCTGGCAAATGGCGATCATTTATTATTGGGCGTGACGCCAAAAAAAGTTGAAGTCGAAAGTATCATTTATAGCTCTAGCGTTGCTGATTTTGATGAGGATGATTTTGATGAAGATGAGTACACCCTGGAAGATAGTTCAATGAACTATGACATGGGTATGACCTACATTAGCGGCAATATGCGTTACGGTTTGGTGGTGAACAATCTGCAAAATCAAACCTACAACACTATCGAGCCAGATGAAAAAATTTCTATCAAACGTCAAATGAAGGGTGCTGTGGGTTATGTGTATGGCAATTTCAAAGCAGAAGCCGCACTTGATTTAAATGCAGTGCCCGCCATTGGTTTGAGTGGTGATGTGCAACTTGTGCGCGTTGGTCTTGAATACAGTGCCTGGGAGTGGGTGCGCCTGCGTGCCGGTATTGAGCAGGACTCCAAAAATACTCTGGAGGATACTTATTCTCTTGGCGTAGGTGTAGGTGCGCTTAATCTTGCGTATATAGCCGGGTCCGATGAAACCCACGGCGCCGCTTTGAGCTTGGGGCTGCGTTTTTAACACAACCGTTTGATGCCAATACTTGAATGAAAATCCCGGCAAGTTAGCTTGCCGGGATTTTTTTAATTTTCAGCAACAAACACGGCGCGAATAGGGGCCGGATGTCCTTCAACGGTGAGCTGTGGATTTTCCGGATGCAGAAATTCCGGTAGCGAATGAAAGCGCATCCATTCGGTTGCGCGTTGCTCGGCAGTTGTAGTGGGGCACACATCTACGACGCGTGGGTTCTGAAACCCCATTTTGCGCAACCAGGAAATCATGGTGTCGCAACTGGGTAAAAACCACACATTATTCATCATGCCATAGCGGCCCTCGGGCACTAATACATCGCCTAAACCACCATCAATAACCAGTGTTTCCAGTACCAATTGCCCGCCGGTGCGCAGGGTATTTTTAAGCTCCAATAGATGATCCATCGGTGAGCGGCGGTGATAAAAAACACCCATTGAAAATACTGTATCAAATGCCTGCAGTTTCTCTGGCAAATCCTCTATGCCCAGTGGTAATACATCAACAGGGTGATGTTCACCGGCAAAATGTTTGATCATGTGAAACTGCACGATAAAACGCGGTGACGGGTCTATGCCAATTACGCGTTTGGCGCCGGCACCAAGCATGCGCCAGCAGTGATAGCCATTGCCACAACCTACATCCAAAATCAGTCGATCATTGAGTGGTGCCAGGTGAGGCAATACGCGATCCCATTTCCAATCGGATCGCCATTCAGTATCTATATGAATGTCGTGAACAAAGTAGGGGCCTTTGCGCCAGGGGATTAATTCTTGTAATGCAGACCGGATGTTTGCGCGAGTATTTTCATCGCACTCCTGTGCGATACCAATTCGTACAGCGTCGCCCAGTTCAATATGTTTTGTTGACACAGTCGGTAATTTCGCGAGCGATGCTTTCCAACCGGCTAAATCGCCGAAACGTTTTTCGCTGAGTCCATTTGCAATTTGTTCAGGTAATTTTTTTGCCCAGTCCGCAAGGGGTGTATCTGTAAGTGCGGCGAGTAGATGGTCGTAATTAATATGGGTCACAACAAAACCTTGGATTATTTAATCGCAATAAGCGACGCAAAATTAAAACACTGAAACCATACATCTACGCTGGAAAAGCCTGCCTGACGTAAACGTTGGCGATGGATGTCGAGTGTTTCAGGAATTAGATAGTTTTCAATGGCTGCACGTTTTTGCGCAATTTCCAAATCGCTATAGCCATTGGCACGTTTAAAATTATGGTGGAGTTCGGTCATTAGTTGTTGATGCGGTGCATCATCAAAAGCTACTTTTTCCGAGAGTATGAGTACCCCGCCGGGGTTAAGTCCATTGCAAATAGCACTCAGAGTCGCGAGGCGCTCTTCAATCGCAATAAATTGTAAAGTGAAATTCAAAACCGCCATTGAGGCATTGGTAATTTCAACTTCCTGGATGTTGGCTTCAATAAGTTCAACAGCTACTTCGCCGCTATCGGCCGCAATCACTTGTTGGCAGCGTGCAATCATCGCTGCTGAATTATCTACACCAATAATTTTGCAGTTAGCAGCCTGAATGCGATGGCGCATGGAGAGGGTGGCCGCGCCGAGCGAACAACCGAGGTCGTAACAATTGCTATTGGCTTGCGCATAGCGTTCAGCCAGGTTGCCTATCATATTGATAATAGTGGCGTAGCCGGGAACCGAGCGCTTGATCATGTCCGGAAAAACGTCAACCACGCGCTCATCAAACGCAAAGCGGCTGACTTCAGCGAGTGGATTGGCGTATATCCGGTCTGGATTATCCGGGTTGGTTGCAGGGCGGTCGCGGTTATCTGTCATGGTAAAAAGTGGAAACCAGGCGGCGAGTGAATGGAGCGGCATTGTAGCGCCCAAGCCAGATGACAACAAACGCCAGTGTTCATCAAATTGTCATCTTTACGCGGGATTATTTTGAGACTTAGCCCCTCTCCGTCCGCTGTTAAGTTGTCACCCTATGCACCTGCAGAGCTCTGTTGTTAATTCATCTTTTCTGCACAAGGAATTGCGACGCTTGATCGAGTTCAAGCTCCTAACCCCGGTATTCCAGCCGATTATGGCAGTGGAGAACCCGCGCATTATCGGTTATGAAGCTCTGATTCGCGGGCCAGATGACAGCCCTTTGCACAAACCGGATAGTTTATTTGCCGTTGCTCGCGAGTCACGCTTATTGGCAGTGCTCGAATTTGCTTGCCGCGAGGTTTCCTGTGAACGTTTTGCGGAGCTGAACTTGCCGGGCAAGCTGTTTCTGAATATGAGCCCGATCAGTTTTACCGACAGTCAATATCGCGATGGAGTCACGCGGGAAATTCTGCAGCGGGTTGGGCTAAGTGCCGAGCGGTTAGTATTTGAGTTAACTGAAAGCCAGCCACTGGATGAGTTGGATTTGCTCTGCGCTGCCTCAGACCATTTTCAGCGGCAAGGTTTTGCCGTCGCGCTGGATGATTTGGGGGCAGGTTATGCCGGACTCCGGGTTTGGAGTGAACTCTGCCCGGACTATGTGAAAATTGATCGTCATTTTATTTCCGGTATCGATAAAGATCCGGTAAAGCGCGAGTTTGTCCGGGCGATTCTGGACATTGCCCATCGCATGGGGCACAAGGCAATTGCAGAGGGCATTGAAACGGCGGCGGAGTTTACAACCCTGGTTGCCATGGGTGTGGATTACGCCCAAGGTTATTTTATTGCGCGCCCTATGGCCCAGCCAGTGGTCGAGCTCAGTGCGTCATTGGTTCAATTGTCTGGCGTTTCTGCGCGCCGCCATCAGGATCATTTCACTCGTCGCGTCAGTGAAATTGTGGTGGATTCAGCTCCGGTAGCACCCACAACAACGGCGGAAACCCTAGTGAAAATGTTTCGTGCCGATGTGCGCCTCACCTGCGTTGCGGTAGTCGATCAGGGTAAGCCTCTAGGTATGGTCAGTCGTGCTGAAATACTCAACGTATTTTCACGCCGTTTTGCCCATGAACTTTATGCGCAAAAACCAGTAGCCGAATTTGTCAGCCCTTCATCGATTATTGTTGATGTAAACACAGATCTAAAAACCGTCGGTCAATTAATCAGTGAAGATCCGCAGCAAAATCTGAGTGTTGATTTTATTGTCAGCGATAACAATCAATATGTGGGTGTGGGCAAAGTGCGGGATCTATTGCGCTCTATCACTGAAGAGAAATTGCGCGCTGCGCGTCACAGCAACCCACTGACGCAGTTGCCGGGTAATGTTCCTCTGTACGAATGGGTTGATCATTTACTGTTAAATAAAACCACATTTGTAGTGGCCTATTGCGATATTAATCATTTCAAACCTTTCAATGATGCATTTGGTTACACTGCTGGCGATGAAGTAATTGTGAGCCTTGGGCGCATTCTGTGTGAGGCGATTGATAGCAAGCAGGATTTTGTAGGGCATGTAGGGGGTGATGATTTCATCCTGGTATTTTGCGCGCAAAATTGGCAAGAGCGATGCGAGAAGGTGTTAGTGGAATTTGCTCGTATGAGCGCCAGTTTACTGCCGTCTGATAATGCTGAATTTTGGAGTGCTGATCGCCAGGGGCGACGAAAAAAGTTTGGTGCACTCACCCTGGCCATTGGAGCGGTAGAGCCAGATTTGGAATATTGCAAAACCCATCACCATGTCTCCCAGTTGTTGGCCGAGGCTAAACAAGCGGCAAAACAAGAGGGGGGCAACAGCCTGTTTTTATCCCGCCGCCGTCAGCCATCCTTAGTTCATAATAGTTAACATAGTATGTAAATTGGTACGGCATTTGCGGTCATTGTCCTAGCGATAGAGGAATCCTGAGCTATCCTTAGCTTGTTTTCTTTTTGGAGGTGGACTGATGGCCGATCTTGGCTTTTACAAGATGCATGCCCTGATTATTGATGATTTCGAAAATTTTCGTGGCACGCTGTACAAAATGCTGATGGATTTAGGCATAGGAAACGTCGATTCCGCAGCCTCAGGTGAAGAGGCACTTAGATACTGCAAGGCGCGTCATTACGACCTTATTCTCTGTGATAATAATCTGGGTAAAGGGAAAAGTGGCCAGCAGGTGCTGGAAGAGTTACGCTCCACAGACAATCCCTGCGCGGACAGTTTGTTCATCCTGGTGTCTGCCGAGTCAAGCAAAAGCATTATCATGGCAGCTTACGATTACGAGCCGGATGCCTACCTTGCCAAACCTATTACCCCCAAAGCCTTGGATCAACGTTTGAATCGCCTGTTTGAGCAGCGGCTGGAGTTGAAGGAAGTTCTTGCCGCGCAAAAGGCCAAAGACGATGATCTGACAATCAGATTGTGTAACGAACTGATTGCCAAAGGTACTCGCTACACCAACAGCTGCCAAAAAATTCTTGGTCAACTCTACCTTAAGAAAAACAATTTACCTGCTGCAGAAAGCTTGTATCAAAGCGTGCTGGATAACCGTGAATTGGAGTGGGCGCAGTTGGGGATGGTTAAAACCCGCTTGGCACAAAATGATCTTTTAGGTGCACAGCAGTGGCTGGAAAATATTCTTCAGGCAAATCCGCTGTGTATGAAAGCCTATGACCTGAAAGCAGAACTCTTCAAACTCCAGCACAATACCGAAGGCCTGCAAGAGGTTCTGCAGAAAGCGACTGATTTATCGCCACTGTCGATTTTGCGGCAACAAGAATTAGGTAATGTTGCACAGCAAAATAACGATCTTCTGACTGCAGCAAATGCACTCAAGCGCGCGGTTAAATTAGGCGAACATTCCTGTTTCGATAAGGCAGATGTACACGCACAGTTCGCGCAGGCCACTATTGATTTGTTTTCTATTGATAAAGAATTAGCCAAGCCCTTAGTGAGGGATGCAATTAACTGCGCGGTCAACCTGGAAGATAAGTTTGGCAAAACTAATTTACGCAAGGCGGAGTCGTTGTTGCTGGAAAGTCAGTTGCAAGTGTGCGCTGGTGATCAGCGCCGGGCGTTGGATGCACTGACCAGCGCGCAATCAGCATTAGGTAATAACAACGATGAAAATGCTTTGTCGGTGCAAATTGAGATGGTGCGCGCCCTGCGTTTACTGGGGCGCACTGCTGAGGCTCAGGATCGCTTGGCTGAGTTGTTGCACAGGTATGCCAGCAATGAACAGCAATTGCAAAAATTGGATGTCTTGCTAGACGAGCCGCGCAGCGAGAAAAATAAACTCATGGTCGCAGAAATCAATAAAAAAGGTATTTCCTATTATAACGCCAAGGATTTTGCGGCTGCGGCTGATGCCTTCAAGACAGCACTGCAAAAACTACCAAACCATGTCGGTCTGCGTTTGAATTATGTTCAAGCGTTGATTGATAAATTGAAAACGAAATTTGATGTCAGCTTGAGTGAAAAAATTCAGCAGACATTTACTAAAACCAGCGGGATTATCTCGCCCCAGCATCCACAATTTCAACGCTACAAGCAGTTAAATGATGTTTATAGCAGCTTGGTGCGGGCCTATGAAAAACAACAGCGAGGTTGATGATGGATTTTAAATCAAGCCCACACAATCCCGATGAGGGTTACGATCAGGTGCCTATTGATTTTTCATTTGTGCTGGCATCCAGTGTTCATGACATGAAAAATTCATTGGGTATGCTGCTTAATACCCTCTCTGCAATGGTGGAGGCATCACCTCCTAAAGATGCCCAGCAAGCTAAATTTTTTTCTACGCTGGAGTACGAAGCGGCGCGTATAAATGGTGAGCTGGTACAGTTGTTATCGCTCTATAAAATGGATGAGAAAACACTTTCTGTGGTGATTGATGAGCATCATTTAATAGATGTGATTGATGAGCAAGTGGCTCGCAATGATGCTTTGTTGAAATCGCGTAACATCCGCATAGAGGTAGATTGCGACTCCGACTTGGCGTGGTATTTTGATGCTGAGTTACTGGGTGGGGTGTTAAATAATTTACTGGTTAATTGTGCTCGTTACTCGCGCGAACGATTATTAATTATTGTGCGTGAGGAGAATGGATTCATCTCCATCAGTGTTGCCGATGACGGGCAGGGTTACCCTGAGAGTATGCTGATGGGCGCATCCAATCAAGCTGGCGTGTCTTTCCAGTCCGGCAACACACGGTTGGGTTTGCTGTTTGCGCGCAAGGTACTTTCTTTGCACAAGTCCCGGCGCGGTCAGGGTTACATGACAATTGAAAATGGTGGGCCATTGGGCGGCGGAGTTCTGACTTTGCATTTGCCCTAAGTTATCGGCCATAAAGATCCTGTTCATTTGTCTTTGGCGGCGAGAAGGTTGAAATCGACCTGAGGCTGCTGCATCATCGCTTGCTGTTTTGTTAGTTTTCAGGTCAATACCTATGCTTAAAATCCGCTTTAAAGACAATAAATACAATGCGGTATGGTTAGTGGAACCCAAAATTACCATAGGTCGCTCGGCTACCAACGCTTTGGTAATCGATGACCCTTTGGTCAGCGACTTACATATGGAAGTGTTGGTCGACAACGAGCATCTCACCCTGCGCAACCTGGTTCCCTTGCAGCCCGTTGCAGTCAATGGGCAAAAAGTGAATGGTGCTTGCGAACTTAAACCGGGCGATGAAATAACTATCGGCGCGGTTGAGCTAGTGGTTATCGATCCCAAGCGGGAAGCGCGGTTGGCTGCTACGCCACCGGCAGAAGGCACTCAGGTTCGCATCCCCAAAACCACTGGTTGGTCGCTTAAAGCGAACCACAGTGCATTAGCCAATCGCGTATTTCCGCTTAAAGAGCTCACCACTATCGGCCGCTCCAGCGAGTGTGATATCAGCTTGCCTGCGGCACATTTGTCCAGGCGTCACGCCCAGTTACAAATTATTGATGGAATGTTGTTCGTTAAAGATCTGGACTCAGCCAACGGAACTTTTTTAAACGGTAAACGTGTGGCTGAGGCGAGAGTGAAGCGTGGCGATGAGCTGCGTTTTGACGCCTTGAGTTTTGGGGTAATAGGGCCTGCGGACGATTTGGCCAAAACTACCCTGCGCAAAGTGACACCCCAAGCATCAATATCCGGCGCTGCAGCGGTCGCTCCAAAGGCTCGCTTCGAACGCACTCCGGGTGCATCGCGCTCTTCTTCTGTGAACCGGGCTCCTGCGAGCGCTCAGGGCAAAGCAGAGGTTGGTCAGGGGAGTAAAGGTAAATTCGGCTGGGTGATACTCAGTGTGCTGGCATTTGCAGTTATAACGACCCTTATCTTAACGCGCAAATAAGTCTTTAAGAATTAGGCTAGCCGGCCGCTAACCTGTCATGCAACTACACCGCGACGGCTTACAGGTGACATCATGACCATTTCTTCGCTCAACAACTTTGCTACAAATTTGCCCTCAAGCGGCTCACAAGGGCTTCCTGGATCTAAGGGGCAAGCTTCTGTCGATACTCTGGTCAGTTTGAACCTGGAATCGCTGCGGCGTGTTGATACCCAAGGTATGAGCTACGAGGAGAAGCGGCAAACCGCGCTTCAAGTTGTGAATAAAATCCTCTCCATGGCCTACGAAAAAATTGCTTCCAAGGGGCAAGCTGCTGCTGAAGAGTACGCCACCTTTGAACCACTGACCGCAGAAAAAGTTGCCAATAACATTTTGGGTTTTATTGAGCGGCGCCTGCAAATGGATGTTGCTGAGGGAGCCACTCAAGAAGAGTTGCAAACACGTTTGGAGGCTGGTTTGTCTGGCTTTAAAAAAGGTTTCGCGGAAGCCAGCGAAAAGCTTGAAGCCCTGAGCCTTCTTTCTCCCGAGATTAAAACTGACATAGGTAAAACCTACGATTTGGTGATTGAAGGTGTCGACGAGTTAAGAGCTAAATTTATTGAATCAGCAACCGTTGCGCCAATTGCCGGTAGTGAAGCTGGAGTCGTCAAGAATCAGCCAACTGTCAGAGCGGAGCCAGTGGCTTCCAATCTTAAATCATCAGCTACAACAGCACCTCTGTCACTCGAAGTGCCTGCATTTATTCCAGCACCTTCGTCTTATTTGGGTTACGCCAATTATGAATATGGGCGTGCCCGTGAATTCAGTTTTGAGTTGACTACAAAAGAGGGGGATAAGGTCACTATCAAGGCCGCTTCCAGCGAAGGTCTTGCGGTCGAAGCTGGTCGGGCAGGGCGCGGGAGTGAATCAGTAAGTGCGATGAATGGCAGTTATAGTGCTAGCCAGTCCTTCTCATTGATCATCGAAGGGGATTTGAGTGAGGCGGAGTTGGTGGCTATTAATGATTTGTTAGGTCGTGTGAATAATCTAGCTGATCAATTTTTTACCGGTGATTTGGACGGCGCTTTTGCAAAAGCGATGGAGTTGGGTTATGACTCATCCCAGATTGGTAGTTTTGCCCTAAACCTTGCGCAAGCTGAAATTCAACAAGTTACCAAGGCTTATGAGGCTTTTGAGCCAAGCACTGCTGGAAGTGGCAACAAGTTTGGTCTAAACAACGATTCACTTTTGCCTCTGGGTAATTTCATTCGCGATCTGCTCGATAGTTTGGATCGTGCCTCAGTATTTGCTGAGCCGGAGAAATTGCTGACAAATATTGCTGAAAAAATGACAGACGATACAACCGAGGGGCAAACACAGGCACATCGTTTTAGTGGTTTTATGAAACAAATCTTCGGCTTGGAATTAAGTTAATTCTCTTGGCTAATTTTTAGCTGTAGCTCAGTTAAGGCGCTGTTAAAATGGTGTTTTAATCTGGACTCAAAGTATGAAAGCTATTTATTTGTATTCAACACCAGGCTGCCATCTGTGTGAGCTTGCGCGGGAGATTGTAGATCCGCTGTTAGGCAATTATGTGGTAACACTCGAAGAAATTGACATTGCCCAATCGGACGAGCTTATTGAGCGTTACGGTGTAAAAATTCCCGTGCTTAAATCCCCGCATCATCTTGAAGAGTTGTGTTGGCCTTTTGATACACATCAAGCGGCTGCTTTTTTGGAGCGAGTGACTGTTTGATGATGTGATTGATCCCAGAGAAAAGTCGATGCTCTTTCTCTGGGGTTAGCTTCCTTGATTCAGACTGAGTGTCTGCATGGTTTCAGCAACCCAGCGCAGTGCGTCTATGTAAATGTCAGCCAGATTTTCGGGATTAATTCCCAGTTTGGTTAGGTGTTCCCAATCAATGTCCTGCCAGTGACCTTGCTCATGTAATTGCACTATCTCCAGCACTTGCCCCTCTGGGCCAGAGTGACTGAGCATCGCCTGGTTTAGGGCATCGCTTAATGATAAGTTTCGTAGTAGCTCTTCCAGCGGTGTATCCAGAAAAGCATCAAGGGTAGATAAAAGACCCACGGTAAAATAAGAATCAGGCCGGGACCTCTGGTAAATTTTTGAAGCGATTAATTCGCACATACGTGCGCGCGTTAAGGCGGTTATGCTTAGTTCGTGAGGTTTTCCGCTTAGGTTGGACAGCGCCAACAAGTTGACCCAATTTCTGAGTTTGGTTAATCCGAGCAACATAATGGCTTGGCGCAGCGAGTCAACATTTCTTGATAAACCAAAAGCCGCAGAGTTGACCAGGCGCAGCAGCTTGAAACTCAACAATGTGTCGCGCGCAATCATGCGTTCTACTTGATCCAAGGGTATATCCGGATCGTGTAATGCAGAAAGCAGCTGCAACACGGACTGTTTATTTTCGGAAATCTTTCGTCCACTGATAACTCTCGGTTTGGCTAAAAAATATCCCTGAAAAAGGTCAAAACCCATGGTTTTGCATTTTTCGAACATCTCATAGGTTTCCACTTTTTCGGCAATCAAGGTGAGACCAAATGATTTCAAGTGACGCACATGTTCACTGAGTTTTTCTGGCGAAAGTGCCAGGACATCCAGCTTGACTATGTCAGCGTAAGGAACCAAGCCCTCAGTGTCGCTACTTAATTCAAAATCATCCAGCGCGATGGTGTAACCCTGCTCGCGCAATTGCTGTAAAGAATACAGCATGGCTGCATCGATTGTTTGCCCCTCTAATACTTCAATCACCAGCTTTTGTTTTCCAAAAGGTGGTGGGCTAGTGAGCAGGGCGCGGGTAAAGTTCACATAGGCTTTGTGTGAACCAACTACTTCATCGATAGAAAGCTCAGTGAATGCATTTAATAACACCTGCGAGCTGGCGGCATCGCCATCAGAAGTTGAAATGAACTTCAAATCGCTGTTGCGGCACAGCAATTCATAAGCAACAACTTTCATATTGCCATCAAAAATAGGTTGGCGTGCTAGTAGCGGTGTATGTTCGCTCATCTGGGCTCAATCATTTCAGAGAAACCGGGGTGTGATTATTATTAGCATAGAATCTCAACTATCCAATGTAGTTGGAAGTTGTTTCTAGTCTGACAAAAAGAGTATATCGCTATTTGAGTGGGATACAGCCTTTTTGTGTTGGGTTTTGTTATTTAGAAATCCACGGTTATTTTTGGCTATACTGAAAAACAATCAGATGAAGACTTGAATGGTTTACATACAACCTGCGGTAGATTCATTTGAATGCAATTTTATCGACTATAAGGTAGCAGAATGTCTAAGTTACTGGATTCCATCGATCAGCGCACGCGCTTAGTAGGCGAAAATCGGCTGGAATTACTTATGTTCCGCTTGGGTGGACGACAGCTTTTTGCAATCAATGTTTTTAAGGTGCAAGAAGTTGTCAAAATACCCAAGCTACGCCATGTTCCTCATAGTCATCCCCATATCCGAGGTGTTGCCCATTTGCGTGGTCAGGCTGTGCCAGTGATCGATTTGCGCGCGGCTATTGGCATGAGTCCGCTAAAAGATACAGACAATGCCAATTTGATCGTCGCTGAATACAATCGTTCGGTACAGGCTTTCATGATTGGTGAAGTTGATCGTATCGTGAACTTGAACTGGGAGTTGATTCTGCCTCCACCAAAAGGTACGGGGAGAGCCCATTTTTTAACAGCCATCACACGAATTGATGAACAGCTGGTTGAAATTCTTGATGTTGAGCGGGTGCTCGCTGACATAATTCCATACAACACCCGGGTTTCATCCGAGGTCTTGGATGAGGATCTTGCTCACAAAGCGCGCACACACAAACTCAAGGTTCTACTGGCAGAGGATTCGCCGACAGCCGTCAAGCAAGTAGTGGAAACACTCGGGAATATAGGCGTTGATGTGCTGTCTGTTCAGGACGGCTTGCAAGCCTTGACCTTGTTACAGCAATGGGCCGCGGCAGGTCGTAAAGTGACCGATGAAATTCTTATGTTGGTCACGGATGCTGAAATGCCGGAAATGGACGGCTATCGACTGACAGCTGAGATAAGAAAAGATCCTGCGTTGCGGGATTTATATGTAGTTTTGCATACATCATTGAGTGGCAGTTTTAATAAAGCAATGGTTGAAAAGGTGGGCTGTAACGATTTCTTATCTAAATTCCAGCCGGACGAGTTGGCTGCTGTTGTACAGAAACGATTGCGTGAATTTTTATCGACACATTAACGTTGAAGGGTAACTGGGTTAAAAAAATTCTAAAACGCCACTTAACTTTCAAGCGGCGTGTTTTTGTTAGTGCTGGTTTTTGTATGAATTAATTTTGAACTGATATCTATAGCGTTCGATTTGCCTCTTCAGGGGTAACAAATTGCGTCTCTTGACCTAGGCGGTAAGCATATATCACCGAAAATGACAGAATATTTTGCACATAACCGCGTGTTTCCTTAAACGGAATAGTTTCTATCCAAACATCATAGGGAAGTTGTGCATTTTTGTCCTTGTTCATCCATTTCCGAACTCTTGAGGGGCCAGCGTTATAAGCTGCTGCGGCAAGGATTCTATTGCCATCAAAAACCTCCAGCAGATAGTCAAGATAACGGCTACCCAAAGCAATGTTTTTGGCAGGCTGAATCAAGTCTTGTGGATGGAAGCTCATGCCATTTTTTTGCGCAGTTTGTTTTGCCGTGGAGGGAAGCAACTGCATTAAGCCCACGGCGCCTGCAGGGGATTTGGCATCTGCCATGAAAGCACTTTCCTGACGGGCAACTGCAAAAATAAGTAGTGGATTGACTGATGTTTGTTTGGCCGCTTTACTCACGTGATCTTGATAGACTATGGGAAAACGGGTCTGCAGTTCATCCCAAAGTTGCGCTTCAGCCATAATTTGAATACCGTGGCGATGCCATCCCCAGCGCTCGGCCAAGCGCCCGGCAACGGCAGCATCCTCAGGTTTCATGCGCCGTGCACTGTAAAAAAATTCGCGTGTAGCAGCTGATAAATTTCCTCGCTCCAAAAACTCGCGTGCGCGCAACACGCCCTGACTATTTTCTACCGCGCGCACTTGTTGTTCGCTCACAACTACGGGGCGGTCCAAGAGGTGGTAGTTAATACCGGTTTTATCGGCCGCCAAAAAGCCATAGAAACTGCGTGCAGGTGCGACACTGTTATATATCGCCATAGGCGTTTCGCCGTTGATTTCTTTGATGCCCAGTTCTTCCATGGTGCGTGCCTGCCAGTAGCGCCAGCGCTCCGTTGCCTTTACGTCAGTGGGTAAACGGGTTAGCCATTCATTCACTTGTTCCCATTTTTGTTTACGCAGGGATTCCCGCAGCAGCCATTCCAGTAGATCGACACTGTTGAGTCCCGGTGTTGACGCCACCAGATTTTCGGCATCGCTATCGTGATCCTGATGTAGCAAGCGCAGTGCGATTTGATATTTGATTGCATTGCGATCTTCATCGCTAAACAATTGTTGGGCATCGTAAATACGCCACAAATTGAGTGCTTCTTTGGCGTTGGTACGCGCAAGCTTGCCTAGACCATGCAAAATGATGGTTTTTGTATGCGGAGATTGTTTGGAAAACTTTGCGGTTTGTTTTAAAAGCCGCGGATTGGCATTGACCTGTTGCAATAACAAGGCATTAGGGCGCTCAGCTGCGGGCAGTAAATTGCTCAGATAGCTTGCCATGCCATTGTTACCTGCATTGAGTACTTTTAGGTGGCGCTGCCAAATGAGTTCCGGTGTCATACGTCCGGCTTTGCGCCATTCTGCAAATACCGGGTCACAGGCTTTGGATTGTGCTTTTTCAATATTCCACAGCGCTGCTACATCATCGAGAGCAGTTTTATCACCTGTTGCCAAGCGTGCCCGCACATTCAGGCAAGCTAATTCCGGGTCGGTGAGGCGGGAGTCATAAAATTGGCGGTACTCAGCCCAGCGCTCCCGTTGCGCCAGGGTGCGTAACCAGCGATGTAATAAACGCTCAGCTAAAAATGATTCTGGATAGCGAGCGAAAAAACTCTCAACCTCATGCTTGGGAAGGGTAATCAGTCGCTCGGTTAAATCCTGATATTCAAGGTAGGGAACCAGTGGATAGCTCTGCAGCTGTTTTACTAATCGCTGATATTCCCCTCTATTTTTCGCATTGAGGGCTTTTTGTGCCTGATCATACTTTTGTCGCTCGCTTGCGCGAACATCAATTTTAGTGGCTTGTTTGTTGTTGGTTGCGGCTTGTGTGAGCGTGGTGATGGTCATACTGCCGATCAATACACTGGCGCTCAATGACAATGGCCAAAGTATTTTCGAAAACCTCATGTGAACCTCAATTATTCTCGTGCGAATATCGTCTTGCGACATTGTTTTTGTCAGAGAGCTTGTTACGTTGACAGGTTGGTTAAGCAAGCCTGCTGGGATATGATGCTGCTCCTTTGAGAATAACAGTCCATTCTTGCTTCTGCCACTATCATTTTTGTTATAAAACCACCTGAATTATTCCTTCTATGTCTTTGATTAAAATTGAAAAAGCGGGCTTGAGTTACGGCTTGCAAGTTTTGCTTGATGGTGTTGACCTCACTATTGAACGCGGGCAGCGCTTATGTCTTATCGGGCGCAATGGGACAGGTAAATCCAGTCTGCTGAAAGTAATTGCAGACGAAGTGGATTTGGATAAAGGGGAGGTCATCAAACAAACCGGAATCCGTATTGCGCGGCTTGAGCAGGATTTGCCTGAGGCGGATGATCGGTTGGTGTTTGATGCGGTGGCCGCAGGTGCGCATGGCATAGGTGAGCTGTTGGCTGAATACCGATCATTATCTCATTCGGCAGATATCAGCGACCAACAGCTCGAACGCATGACTCAGCTTCAGCAGCAAATAGAAGCAAATGATGGTTGGGCTTTGCAGCAGAAAGTGGAGGAGATTATTTCTCGTCTTGATTTGCCGGCCGATCGTTTTATGCGTGAGCTATCAGGAGGCTGGCGTCGTCGAGTTGCCTTGGCGCGCGCGCTAGTGCTTGAACCGGATGTACTCTTGTTGGACGAGCCAACTAATCATTTGGATATAGCGGCAATTGAATGGCTGGAAAAACAACTCTTGAGTTTCAACGGGGCGCTGGTTTTTATCACCCACGACCGGTCATTGCTGCAGGCTTTGGCAACACATATAGCGGAATTGGATCGTGGCCATCTGCGTTATTGGGAGGGCGATTACACGAGCTTTTTGGTGTATAGGGAGCAGGCGCTTGCTGATGAAGCTCGCCACAATGAGTTGTTTGATAAAAAACTGGCTCAAGAAGAAGTCTGGATTCGTCAGGGAATAAAGGCGCGCCGAACACGCAACGAAGGTCGTGTGCGTGCGTTGAAGGCGCTGCGCGAAACCCGGTCTCAACGCCGTGAGTTGGTAGGCAAAGCTAATTTCTCCCTCGCAACCAGTGGTGATTCCGGTAAATTGGTGGCAGATCTCTCTGATGTCTCTTACGCCTGGGGCGATAAGCCCGTAGTAAAAAACTTTTCGACGCGAATTATGCGCGGAGACAGAATTGGCTTGGTGGGTGCTAATGGTGCCGGTAAGAGTACTTTACTCAAGCTAATCTTAGGTGAATTGGAGCCGCAGGGCGGTAGCGTCAAACTGGGCACGAATTTACAAATCGCTTATTTTGATCAGCTTCGCGATCAGTTGGATCTCAATAAAAATGCTGTTGATAACATCGCAGAAGGGCGCGAGTTCATTGATATCGATGGCAAATCCAAACATATTTTTTCCTATTTGAGCGACTTTTTATTCAGTGGTGAGCGTGCGCGAACTCCTCTGCGCGCCCTTTCAGGGGGAGAGCGCAACCGCGTTTTGCTCGCCAAGTTATTCAGTAAGTCGGCTAACCTGTTGGTGTTGGATGAGCCTACCAATGATTTGGATGTCGAGACGCTCGAACTATTGGAAGACATATTGACGGATTATCCCGGCACTTTATTGCTTGTCAGCCATGACAGAGCTTTTCTGAACAATATAGTCTCCAGTGTCATTGCTTTTGAAGGGCGCGGAAATGTACTTGAATATGTGGGCGGCTATGACGATTGGTTGCGTCAAGGCGGTAAATGGACTCAAGCAGACGAGCTGCCTGCATCTACAGCACCAGTGGCAGAAAAAAATGCCGTTGACGCTCCGAAAGTGGCGGCCAAATCCAAAAAACTGAGTTATAAATTTCAAAAAGAATTTGACGAATTGCCGCAGAAAATCGAGCAATTAGAGGCCAAACTTGACGCTTTGACAGCAATTACAGGCGCGGCTGATTTCTACAGTCAAGCTGCGACTACCGTCGAGCAAAAACTGCAAGAGTTAGCGGCGGTACAGCAGGCTCTGGATGATTGTTTTGAACGCTGGGCTGAGCTGGAGGATATGCAGCAGGAATAGTGGCCGGCTATTCCCGCAGTAGAAAGCCTTAGGATTCAGCCGATTGTTTTTTTACCAGTACGGCGAGAACGTCGCAGGTTGCGCCATGTAAGACACTGTTGGGAGTCGAGCCTAGCAGCAGGGAAAAACCTTTGCGCCCATGGCTACCTACCACTATTAGGTCGGCTGACTCCTGTTCGGCAAGGTAATGTAGCTCTGCAGCAGGTTGCCCGACCAACACATGCCGCTGCTGAATGGGATAAGGGCTGGTCGCCGCTAGCTGGGCAAGGTCAACTTCTGCTTTCTGCACCTGCTGTTCTTGCACGCCGCTCAAATCTACCGGCATATCACCGCCATAAGCAAAGGCAATAGGCTCAAGCACGTGGGCGATGGTGAGCTTTGCATTGCAGGCTGCGGCAATTGCAGCGGCCCGTCGAATAACGGCGGGGCAATCCTCGGAAAGATCTACCCCGATGATAATGTGCCGGTAACTGATGGGCTCTGTCATGATATTTGTCTCCCTAAAATGTTATCGCTGAGAAAGAGTTTAGTTCCCACCGGCGGAAATTTCCGCCTCTATTGTTATGAGGTTGTAATGAATTTTTGGTTCATTGGCTTGCTGATTGTTGCTATTGCGCTAATTTTGGGGCCAATCGCGATGCTGCGCCCGAACCCTACTCAAAAACGGAAAGAACAATTACGGAAGCGCGCGAGTGAGCAAGGTATACGTTTCACTATGCGGCGTTTGCCCGCGCTTAAAACAAACATGGAGGCGCCTCCAGTAGTGCCTGTTTATTTTTTACCTCCTCCAGCCAATACGCACTTTCAGGATGATTGGATTTTGATGAGAACTGAGTACGAGCACGAAGGTAACTTTTACAAGGAGTGGGATTGGCAAAGTGGAGCTCGGCCTTCGGAAGCTATCTGTAAAACCTTGAAGGCTAGCTTGCCCGATTTGCCACTTTCAGTGCCCGCGATTGCACAGGGCAAGTCGGGGAGCTGTATTTTTTGGCGAGAAGTCGAGGGAGAAACAGAGTTGTCTAAACTGATTAGTTTGCTTCGGGCATTAGATGCACAGCTCAATCTTGCTGCCTAGGCCATAGCATTTGATTTCTGCGGATCGCGTAATTCCTTACTCAGGCTGGCTCTTGCTCCGTCAACAATTTCCCCCAGCTCTTTGATCATCTTCAAGCGACGAGGATCTTGGTGCATGGACTCCATCAACAAGTGTTGGGCTTTGCGATAAAATGCCTGTGCAGAAAACCTGTCACTGATCGCCATGGATTTATCGCCCTGGCCGATATAAGACATCACCGCTACCATCAGGTGCGCCCAGCGTAAGTCACTTAAGTAATTGCTTAATTCAGCCTCATTAATAATTCCTTGTGCAGCCAGTTGCGTCACTAGCTGCATCGCATCATTCAGATGAAGTTGGGTTTTGGCGATTTGTGCGTCGCTTTCTCGCTGGTAGCCAATTGAGGCGCGGTTATCACTACTCAATAACTCCTCTGAATAGGCTTCCGTTTTTTGGATGGCCTGCTCAAGTAATTCGGTATTTTTATCTTCCAGCTCAAGCATATGGTGTTGCAAGTTAATGATCATGTCATTGACATGCTTGGTGATCATTCGGTTCGGCAGAGTTTGAGCCAAGCAAGTAACAACTTCAGCTAGCTCCTCGGCCCTAATGCGTAAACGGCGCTGCTCGAGGCGTCGCTCGCGCTGCCGCATTTGCATACGGTTGATTGCACTGACAGTTATCAATGCAATGATCATTAAAACAAATAAGAATGCTACTAAAGTCATGCGGTCGTCTGATGTTTAAAAGGTCAGGGTTTACAAGGCCTGCGGCAAGTGTTCTGCACATGAAAATAAATTTGTTTGTTTTCATATGCTTAGAGGCTTTTCTTGCTGAATTATGCAGCCTATTTGGGTGTTCCAAAACAACTCCAGGCCAAACCCTGCCGACGTGGTGTGGAGGAAATTATAGCTTGACCCCTTGCGGCGCAGGTCTTATATATGCGCACCTTCAAGCTGATATAAGCTATCCATTCAGGCGATACTGCAATCTTTTGTCACACAATTCAACTTTGCAACGCCTTCTTTAATAGAGAATTTTCTAACCATCATGGGCAAATCCTTAGTTATCGTTGAGTCGCCAGCCAAGGCAAAAACAATCAATAAATATCTGGGTAACGATTTCATTGTTAAATCCAGTATTGGTCACATACGTGATTTGCCTACGAGTGGCGGTGCCAAACCTGTTGATGCCAAGGAGCGGGCTAAGCAAGCGGCCGCTACCCGCAAAATGTCAGCCGACGAAAAAGCACTTTATCAAGCCAAAAAAAGCAAAAGCCAGTTAATTAACCGTATGGGGATAGATCCGGACAACAACTGGGAGGCTAGTTATGAAATATTGCCGGGCAAAGAAAAAGTGGTTGATGAGCTGAAGAAGCTCGCTGAAAAGGCTGATATGGTTTACCTCGCAACCGACTTGGATAGAGAGGGGGAAGCTATTGCCTGGCACCTACGCGAGGCCATTGGCGGTGACGAGGCTCGCTATCGCCGTGTGGTGTTCAATGAAATTACGAAAACAGCGATCCAGAATGCATTTAAAACGCCAGGGCCTATAGATCAAAATCGTGTAGATGCCCAGCAAGCACGCCGTTTTCTTGATCGCGTGGTTGGTTACATGGTTTCTCCATTATTGTGGGAGAAAGTAGCTCGCGGTCTATCTGCTGGGCGTGTTCAGTCTGTCGCAGTAAGGTTAGTGGTTGAACGTGAACGTGAAATTCGAGCATTTGTTCCCGAGGAGTACTGGACGCTGTTTGCAGATTTACAGGCTGATAAGGCACAGCAAGTCAATTTTGAAGTGAAAAAATTTGGCGAGGATGTTTTCAAGCCTGTAAATGAAGCCCAGACAATGGCTGCGGTAGCTGCATTACAGGGTGCTACTTACAAAGTCATCAGTCGCGAAGATAAACCTACTCAATCCAAGCCATCAGCTCCATTTATTACCTCCACACTTCAGCAAGCGGCCAGCACCAGGTTGGGATTTGGAGTGAAAAAAACCATGATGATGGCTCAGCGCTTGTACGAAGCAGGCTACATCACTTACATGCGCACAGATTCGACAAACTTAAGTAAAGAGGCTGTCGATTCTTGTCGTGATTATATTTTGGAAAATTTCGGCAAGCGCTATTTGCCGGAAACTCCAGTGCTTTACTCCAGTAAAGATGGTGCTCAAGAGGCGCACGAAGCTATACGTCCATCAAATGTTGGGGTCATGCCTAATCAGCTTAGCGGTATGGAGCGGGATGCCGAGCGTCTTTATGGCTTGATTTGGCAGCAATTTGTTGCATGCCAGATGACGCCAGCGGAGTACACCAGCACCAGTGTGGTAGTGTCTGCTGGTAGCTACGAGCTGCGTACTCGAGGTCGCGTCATTCGCTTTGATGGCTACACGAAAGTAAGCCCCCAAATCGCCAAAAAAGATGAAGACATTGTTTTGCCTGATATGAAAGTTGGGCAGGTTTTGCCTCTGATAAAACTCAATCCTCAGCAGCATTTCACCAAGCCTCCTGCCCGCTACACAGAAGCCAGTTTGGTTAAAGAGCTTGAAAAGCGCGCTATTGGACGTCCGTCAACCTACGCCTCTATCATTTCAACGATTCAGGAGCGTGGATATGTTCGCCAGGAAAACCGTCGTTTTTATGCAGAGAAAATGGGTGACATAGTTACTGAGCGTTTGGTTGAAAGTTTTGATGATTTGATGGACTACGGTTTTACCGCGAGCATGGAGGACTCACTCGATGTGGTAGCTCAAGGCGGTAAAAACTGGCGTGATCTGTTAAATGAATTCTATGCCGGTTTTAGTAAAAAATTAGCGCTCGCATCAAGTATAGACAAGGGTATGCGTGCTAATGATCCGACAGAAACTGATATTCCCTGCAGTCTCTGCGGGCGACACATGCAGATACGCACAGGTAGTACGGGGGTGTTTCTGGGGTGCTCTGGTTATGCTTTACCTCCAAAAGAACGCTGTAAAAATACTATGAACTTGGTATCAGGAGATGAGGTTATCGAAGCTGATGCTGACGAGGAAGCTGAATCGCGTCAACTGCGTTCCAAGCACCGCTGTAAGCTCTGTAATTCGGCGATGGACTCTTATTTGTTGGATGAGCATCGCAAGTTGCATATTTGTGGTAATAACCCGGATTGCCCAGGTTACGAAGTAGAGCAGGGGAGTTATCGCCTTAAAGGTTATGAGGGGCCTACGCTCGAGTGTGATAAGTGTGGCAATGAAATGCAGTTAAAAACTGGTCGCTTTGGAAAGTACTTTGGGTGTACTAACGGAGAGTGCAAAAATACGCGCAAGCTATTGAAAAGTGGAGAAGCTGCCCCCCCCAAGGTTGATCCAATTGTTATGCCTGAACTGCGCTGTGAAAAAGTGGATGATCACTATGTTTTACGTGACGGCGCTGCGGGGCTGTTCTTAGCGGCGAGTCAATTCCCTAAAAATCGTGAAACCAGAGCGCCGCTTGTGGAAGAGTTGCTGCCTTACAAAGACAAAATAGACCCAAAGTATCATTTTTTACTATCGGCACCAGTTAAAGATTCTGATGGCAATAAGGCTATTGTCCGTTTTAGTCGCAAAACCAAAGAGCAGTACGTCCAGACTGAAGTAAATGGTAAAGCTACTGGCTGGAAGGCATTTTATATAAACGGAAAATGGCAGGTTCAGAAGTAATAGCGGTTAGCTGTTTGTTCTGAGGGGGCGATCAGTAGATCGCCCTTTTTACTATTGGAGATATGTATATATGCAGGTGACAAATTTCTCGCTAGTGAATCAAGCTTTTGCTTTTGCCAAGGCAATTCATGGGATGGCGAGTGACATGGATTCAATATCAACAAGTGCAGAGCGACTACTTCGGGAAGCGCTGTTCACCGCCTGTGCCTTTCATTTGGCACGTGCCTTTCATTTTTATATCCGAGAAATAGCTGATAGGGCGTTGCTTAAAAATACAGAGTCGATAAGTTCTTTGGCAGAGCTGCAGCAAGCGTTAATGCAGCGCGGTGTTTATTCTCAGGACCTTGAAGAGTTAAGTGAGCTTGCTGAACAAAAGGGATCATGGCTATGGCAATTACAGCTTCACTCAAAGGAAATTATGCGGTCTCCTCCCAAAGAGCAGGAAAAAAAGGCATTTCCTCAGGATAACTTAATTCTTGCTGTTGATCTTACCTCTATCGAGGCAGGCACAAGGCTGGTGCTGACGTCTGATTTGTTGAGTGATTGGCAACATGCTTTCCGCTCGGTAGTGTCGCGGCAACGTGAGACAGGTGCAGAGTTTTAGTGAGCATTCATCTAAATGTTGAACCAGCGATATCTCTGTGGCACAATCTGCACCCTTCGCGCGCCAAGGCTGATGATTTTTATAAAAAAGATTAAAAATCAATTGGTTAGGCGGTATGAAAAATTAGTCAGTGCCTGCATTTATCCTAAATGAGGCAACCCAACGCGGACGTGGTGAAATTGGTAGACACACCAGGTTTAGGTTCTGGCGCCGCAAGGTGTGAGAGTTCGAGTCTCTCCGTCCGCACCATTTTCTAGGCATCTCTTTGACTGCCTGATCTAATGCCAAAACTATTGTTATTTCACGAGGCACATATGCAGGTTTCACTCGAAACGACTTCTGGACTGGAGCGCCGCTTGACTGTCGGTGTACCCGCTGAGCAAGTAGAAAATGAAGTCGAGAATCGTCTAAAGCAGGCGGCGCGTAACGTAAGCATCAAGGGTTTCCGTAAAGGTAAGGTGCCCCTCTCCGTTGTGAAGCAGCGTTTTGGTGCTGGAATTCGTCAGGAAGTTGTGGGAGATGTGATTAGCCGCTCTTTCTATGCTGCAGTTCAAAAGGAGAATGTAAAGCCCGCAGGTCAGCCCTCTATTCAGCCTAAGCAGCTAGCAGCAGGGAAGGATCTGGAATATGTTGCTACTTTTGAAGTGTATCCCAGTGTTGCTTTGAGTGATCTCTCTGCTTACGAAATCACTAAATATAAAGCTGAAGTTACCGAAGCTGATGTAGACAATATGATTGAGGTTCTGCGGAAGCATCAAGCGACTTGGTCGATAGTGGGGCGCGCAGCTGCGCAAGGTGATCAGGTAAATATTAATTTCTTGGGCACTAAGGATGGCGTTGAGTTCGCTGGTGGTAAAGCCGATAACCATGTTTTGGTGTTAGGCTCAAAATCAATGATACCTGGTTTTGAGGAAGGTATTGTTGGTATGCAAGCAGGCGAGCAAAAAGTGATATCTGTCACTTTTCCCGAGGATTATCAAGCAGAAGAGCTTAAGGGTGCAGCCGTTCAATTTGCTATTACCGTTAATAGCGTGTCTGAAGCTCAGCTGCCTGAATTGAAAAAAGAGTTTTTCCAAAAATTTGGTGTTGAAAAAGGCGGAGAAAAACAGTTCCGTAAAGAAGTTAAGGCAAATATGGATCGTGAGCTGGCGAATGCCCTGAAGGCAAAGGTGAAGGTTCAGGTGATGGATTCGCTTATCGCCTCCCACACTACAGAGGTTCCTAAAGCGCTAGTTGCTAATGAAATTCAAGTTTTGCGGAATCAGATGCTGCAACGCTTTGGTGGTCAGCAACAAAATTTTGATGTTAAGTCGCTGTTGCCGGACGCCATGTTCCAAGAAGAGGCATCACGTCGTGTTACCCTCGGTCTTATAGTTGGTGAGATTGTTAAATCAACAAAACTTAAGCCCGATGCTAAACGCGTTCGTGCGATGATTGAAGAGATTGCATCTACTTACCAAGAGCCAAAAGAAGTGATTGAATATTATAATTCCAATCAGGAGCTTCTTGCTGGAGTAGAGTCAGCAGTGTTGGAAGATCAGGTGGTGGATCATATTATGGGTCAGGCGAAGGTTTCTGAAGTTGAAACCAGCTATGATGAAATCATTAAGTCTAACAGTCAGCGTTAATTGCTTGAAAGACCGCATTGCATATGCATTGCGGTCTCCTTCCGTTGTAATCCCCCCTTCAAAACCCCCTCTTTGGGCTGGCATATAATGCCGTCACGAGTTAAGCTCTTAAGTAGTAAATTTACTGTTTTCAGAACTGGCGATATTAAATGTTCGCTTAAGGATAAAATGCAAGATGTCATACGAATCTACAAAATCTCAGTCTTCCTTTATTAACAGTGGCTTGGTGCCAATGGTTATTGAGCAAACTGCCAGAGGGGAGCGCTCATTTGACATTTACTCTCGACTTCTAAAGGAACGAGTAATTTTTCTTGTGGGGCCCGTTGAGGATTACATGGCCAATTTGGTGGTCGCTCAATTACTGTTTTTAGAGGCTGAGAATCCTGATAAAGATATTCATCTTTATATCAATTCTCCAGGTGGGTCAGTGACAGCAGGAATGTCAATATACGATACCATGCAGTTTATCAAGCCAGACGTCAGCACTATGTGTATTGGTCAAGCATGTAGTATGGGAGCATTTTTATTAAATGCGGGCACAAAAGGTAAGCGTTTTTGTTTGCCAAATTCACGTGTAATGATTCACCAACCCAGCGGTGGTGCTCAAGGGCAGGCTTCGGATATACATATTCAGGCACAGGAAATATTAAAAATTCGTGCCCGTCTTAACGAGCTAATGGCGTTTCATTCGGGTCAGCCGATTGATAAAATTGAATTGGATACCGAACGTGATAATTTCATGTCAGCACAGCAAGCCAAAGACTATGGTTTAATCGACTCAGTTATTGAGCGACGTGTTCAGCCTGCAGCTAAGTAAACACGGTTCTTGCGATAGAAAAACGCAACCAAATATTAAGCCAGTTGCGATCCAAGAAAGCTTATAACGGTTTTGAATTTTTGATGGAGTGGGTTTGAATGACCGATCACACCAGTGACACAGGCGATAAAAACGGAAAGTTGCTCTATTGTTCTTTCTGTGGCAAAAGTCAACATGAGGTTCGTAAACTGATTGCAGGGCCGTCTGTTTTCATTTGTGACGAATGCGTTGATTTATGCAATGACATTATTCGTGAGGAAATACAAGAAAATACGACTGATGGCACATCTGAAAAATTACCTAAACCACACGAAATTTCTGCGATTTTGGATCAATATGTAATCGGTCAGAAACGAGCTAAAAAGGTTCTGGCAGTAGCGGTTTATAATCATTACAAGCGCCTCCGTTTTGGTGATAAAGCAGGTAAAGATAAAGAGCCTATCGAACTCGGCAAAAGTAATATTCTTTTAGTCGGGCCAACTGGTAGCGGAAAAACCTTGCTCGCTGAAACGTTGGCTCGTTTGCTTGATGTGCCTTTCACGATTGCCGATGCTACAACCTTGACTGAAGCCGGTTATGTTGGTGAAGATGTAGAAAATATTATTCAAAAGCTTCTACAAAAGTGTGATTACGATGTAGAAAAGGCGCAGCAGGGTATAGTTTATATCGATGAGATTGATAAGATTTCTCGCAAATCAGACAATCCTTCAATTACGCGTGATGTGTCTGGCGAGGGTGTTCAGCAAGCTTTGCTCAAGTTAATTGAAGGTACTGTTGCGTCGGTTCCTCCTCAGGGAGGGCGAAAACATCCCCAACAAGAGTTTTTGCAGGTTGATACATCGAATATCCTGTTCATTTGTGGTGGTGCCTTTGCTGGATTGGATAAGGTTATTCGCGATAGATCCGAAAAGAGCGGCATAGGTTTTGGTGCAGAGGTCAAAAGCAAGGATGAAAAACGTAATTTTGGTGAGACACTCCATTCATTAGAACCTGAAGATTTGGTTCGTTATGGTTTGATTCCTGAGTTTGTTGGTCGTTTGCCTGTTATTGCTACTTTGGATGAGCTGGATAAGGCCGCATTAATACAAATATTAACTGAACCAAGAAATGCTTTGACTAAGCAATACGCAAGGCTGTTTGAGATGGAAGGAGTTCAAATTGACTTTCGTCCAGACGCTTTGGATGCTGTAGCTGAACGCGCACTCGAGCGTAAAACTGGTGCGCGTGGTTTGCGCTCCATTATGGAAAATGTGTTGCTTGATACAATGTACAAAATTCCATCAGAAGACAACGTGGTCAAAGTGGTTGTAGACGAGTCTGTTATCAAGGGGGAGTCTGAGCCTTTACTAGTTTATGAGGCCGCAGACATTCCGGCCAAAGTGGCTTCAGATGATAAGTAGTTTTAAACAGGAATGAGAATATGAAAAGAGCGCATTTATGCGCTCTTTTTCTTTTTTCTGTGAGTGCAACTTGTAATTAACTCCATTTGCCCCCACTCTTTGTTCATGGCAAGGTGTTAGTTGCCTTCTTGAGATAGAGAGGAACCAATGGTCGCTGAAACCCCTGTTGATACCCAGATTACAGATATCCCCTTACTTCCGCTGCGTGATGTCGTCGTTTATCCACATATGGTAACTCCCTTATTCGTCGGAAGAGGAAAGTCCATTGAGGCTCTTGAGAGAGCGATGGCTAATGACAAACAGGTTTTGTTGGTCGCGCAAAAAAGCCCTCAACAAGATGAGCCCTTGGCCGATGATTTATATAAAGTTGGTACTATAGCTTCCATACTGCAGCTGCTCAAATTGCCGGATGGTACAGTCAAAGTACTTATCGAGGGTCGTGAGCGCGTTCGAATTGAATCAATATTTGATTCTGGTTCTTATTTTAAAGCTAATGTGTCAGTTATTGTGAGCCCTGAAGTCGAAGCGTCGGAGGCCCGCGCTTTAATTGCTTCAGTAATGGGGCAGTTTGAGCAATATGTCAATTTGAGCAAGAAAGTTCCAGTTGAAGTTATTACTTCCCTTTCTGGTATCGACGAGCCTGGCCGGCTGGCTGACACAATTGCTGCTCATATGTCGCTTGAGTTATCTAAGAAGCAGTCGATATTGGAAGTGGCTGATATTCGTGAGCGTATAGAGCACTTGCTGGATTTGATGGATGCAGAGGTGGATCTTTTTCATGTCGAAAAAAAGATTCGCGGGCGTGTCAAAAAACAGATGGAAAAAAGCCAGCGTGAGTATTATCTAAATGAACAAATTAAAGCTATACAAAAAGAACTAGGTGAATTGGGTGAAGAGGTTAGCGAGGCTGACGAATTAGAGCGAAAAATCGTTGCAGCAGCTATGCCAAAAGAAGCTACAGAAAAGGCTCGTGCGGAACTTAACAAATTAAAACTAATGTCGCCTATGTCGGCTGAGGCCTCTGTGCTTCGTGCTTATATTGATTGGATGATAAAAGTACCTTGGAGTAAAAAAAGTAAAGTTCGAAGTGATCTTGCTCGTGCTGAAGAGGTGCTTAATAAGGATCATTTTGGCTTGGAAGAGGTTAAGGAGCGTATTCTGGAGTACCTTGCTGTTCAGCAGCGAGTTAAAAAAATTAAAGGGCCGATTCTTTGTTTGGTTGGTCCCCCTGGTGTTGGTAAAACTTCTTTAGGGGAGTCGATTGCGCGTGCTACAAATCGTGAATTTGTACGAATGGCATTAGGTGGTGTGCGCGATGAGGCTGAAATTCGCGGTCACAGACGCACCTACATAGGTTCTTTGCCTGGTAAGTTGATTCAAAAAATGGCTAAAGTTGGGGTGAAAAATCCGCTCTTTTTGCTTGATGAGATAGATAAAATGGGAATGGATAACCGCGGCGACCCTGCTTCAGCTCTTCTTGAAGTGCTGGATCCTGAGCAAAATAGTCATTTCAATGATCACTACCTTGAAGTTGATTACGACCTGTCAGATGTGATGTTTGTTTGTACATCCAACTCCATGAATATTCCGGGGCCACTGCTTGATCGTATGGAAGTCATAAGGATTCCCGGATATACGGAGGATGAAAAGCTAAATATTGCGCAGCGCTATCTTATTCCTAAACAAATCAAAGCTAATGGCCTAAAAGATTCCGAAATTGAAATTACAGCCGATTCAATCAGGGACATTGTTCGTTATTACACGCGTGAGGCAGGTGTTCGAGGATTGGAGCGAGAAATTGCCAAGATTTGTCGTAAGATCGTTGCACGTCACGTTAAGGGACGAACTCTAAGTGCGGAAGTTGTTAACCCATCCGTTCTTGAAGACTTGTTAGGGGTTCGCAAGTTTGATTATGGTAAGGCGGAGAGTAAGGACCAAGTTGGTCAGGTTACAGGTTTAGCTTGGACTCAAGTAGGTGGAGAGTTGTTAACTATCGAAGCATCTGCAGTGGCTGGCAAAGGAAGGATTATTAAAACAGGATCACTGGGTGATGTGATGCAAGAGTCTATTCAGGCAGCACTAACTGTTGTTCGCTCGCGAGGTCAGGCCTTGGGAATAGCGCCAGACCATCACGAAAAGGTTGATATACATATTCACGTACCTGAAGGGGCAACACCAAAAGATGGTCCAAGTGCGGGTATTGCTATGTGCACTGCATTGGTTTCTGTACAAACTGGCATCCCCGTTAAGGCTGATGTTGCAATGACTGGTGAAATTACATTGCGCGGAGAGGTCTTGAGAATAGGAGGTCTCAAAGAAAAACTACTGGCTGCTCATCGAGGTGGCATTAGAACGGTTATCATCCCCGCTGATAACGAGCGTGATCTCAAAGAGATTCCATCTAATATCAAAGAAGACTTGACAATTAAACCGGTCAAATGGATCGATGAAGTTTTGGATATTGCTCTTCAATACAGCCCAAAGCCAATCAGCGATGAAGAGTATCGGGCTTTGGAGAAAGCAGCACAAAAGTCTGATGAGACAGATAACAGACTGAGCACACACTGAAACACCCGAATAGGGTACTTTGTGTGGTTGCTTGTTTTGTGATCAAAGCGGTGCGGGTTTTGTGTAAAGCTGTAAGCTTTCCTTGACCCTCCGATTTTCAGTTGGTATAAATCGCAATTCATTTGCTGCACAGACCATGCGAATTAAATGCGTCATTAAATTTGTACTGTGTGTTTAGAAACAAATAATCAAAAGGGGTTAAGTGTGAACAAAACTGAGCTGATTGAAGCCATCGCCGCATCTGCGGACATACCAAAGGCAGCTGCTGGACGCGCGCTGGATGCTGTGGTTGAGAGCATTACAGGGGCCCTTAAGAATGGCGACTCTGTTGTTTTGGTAGGGTTTGGTACCTTTGCGGTGAAAGAGCGTGCTGCCCGTACTGGACGCAATCCCCAAACTGGTGCTGAAATCAAAATTGCAGCGGCCAAAGTTCCTGGTTTCAAACCAGGTAAGTCTTTAAAAGACGCGGTAAATTAATTTGGTTTTTGTAGGTTTTATGCTAACCACGAAACACAAAAAGCGCATCTAGGTGCGCTTTTTTTTTAGTGCTTTTAGCGTTTGAATGAATTTAAAAAGCTAAATTAATTCTAATAAATACCACAAGTCTCTCTGTGTGCCTCTTAAGAAGCTATCAGATATTCCCATCATGTTAGGAGTTTAAAATGTTACAACACCTCAGAGATAATTCCAGAGGAGTAATCTCTTTCATCTTAATCGGATTTTTGGTGATCATTTTTGCCCTTACCGGTGTTGAGGCACTATTTAACTGGGATACATCCGCGAATCAAGCTGCCAAGGTTAATGGTGAACAAATTACTGAAATGGATGTGGCCCGTGCAGTTAGTATGCAGAAACAGCAAATGCTTAATTTATATGGCGATCAAATCCCCGCCCAATTTTTGAGTGATGAATATTTGCGTAAGCCGGCTTTGGATAATCTGATTCAGCGATTAATATTATCTCAGGCTGCAAAAGATGCAGGCATGGCAATTGATGCCAATTATCTTTCAGAACAAATTACAACCACTCCGCAGTTCAAGAATGAGTCTGGTGTGTTTGATAATGGTGCTTATCAGCGATTACTTCGTAATATGGGTTACACCCATAGTTCTTACACAAAGATTCTTTCTGATGAGTTAATTATTAATCAATTACAGGCGGGCGTTGCTCAGAGTAGCTTCTCGACTAGTGTTCAACTTGAAGATGCAATTGCATTGAGTTTTCAATCGCGCGATATCGAATACGTAATATTGCCATCAGCTAAGGCGCGCGACTCAATTCAGTTACAAGACTCTGATATTCAATCTTACTATGATGCGAATCAAGTGATGTTTGTAAGCGAAGAGCAGATTGCTGTCGATTATATTAATTTGAGTGTTCAGGATTTAATGAAAGATATATCGGTATCTGAGACTCAGATTCGTGAGCAATATGAACAAAATTTATCATCTTTTGTTGCCGCTCCTGAACGTCAAGCAGCGCACATTTTAATCGAAAATGATGATGCAGATAAAATTAAAGTTGTTTCCGAGAAATTGGCATCTGGTGCTGAATTCACTGACTTGGCAAAGGAATACTCTGATGATTTAGGAAGTAAAGACCAGGGGGGTGATCTTGGTTTTAGTTCGGGTGACGCTTTTCCTAAAGAGTTTGAAACAGCACTTTCAAGTCTTAAAGTTGGTGAAGTTTCTGCCCCAGTAAAAACAGATGCGGGAACTCACTTTATTAAGTTGTTGGCTGAGAAAAATACAACTCCGCCTAGCTTCGAAGAGCAAAAGGTTGAAATTGGGGAGCAGATTAAGCGAGCAGAGGCTGAATTACTTTTTGTTGCGCAGCTTGAAAAATTGCGTGATCTTTCCTACAACGCTGAGAGTTTGTCTGATGTAGCTAAGGAATTAAATTTGACTGCAATCAACTCTGGTCTTTTCGAAAAAAGTAAAGGCCAAGGTGTGATGGCCAACCAAGCAGTTGTTGCTGCTGCCTTCTCTGATGAAGTCCTACGCGATGGCAACACCAGTGATGTGATCGAAATTGATTCCAGTAATGTACTCGTGTTAAAGATGACGGAGCACAAACCCAGTAAGACAAAGTCATTGAGCGAAGTAAGACAGCAAATTGAAGATACGCTCAAAGATCAGAAGGCCCGTGCATTACTGACGGAGCAATCGCAAAAAATTATTGCAGATCTAAAAGCGGGTTCGTCTTTAGCTGATTTGAGCGGTGAGTCTGGTTTGGAGATTAAAGCGTTTAAAGAGGCAACGCGCAATGCAGCCGGAGTTGATACCGATGTGCTACGTTATGCTTTCTCTATGCCAAAGCCTACACCTAATAATCCTGCTGTAGGTAATGTAATTACATCTTCAGGTGATATGGCTATTGTTGTTTTAAGCGCAGTGTCTTCAGGTGTGGGAAACAAAACCGCAGAGGATCAGCGTTCGGCCATCAGCTCTCAGTTAGCTTCTTTATACGGAAGAAATGATTTTTCTGGATTCCAAAAGTTCTTGAAGGACTCCGCTGATATTGAGCAAAAATAACTTCCAATCATTTTGCGTTAAAGAGAAAAACCCGCATCCTTGATGCGGGTTTTTTTCGTTTTAATCATGCCTAAATTTTGTTTTTTTGAGTCATACCTAGTTTTAAGAATAGATTTTCTACTGCCTAGTATCCTCTTTTATAACTTTTATACCTTGTCAATAGATAATATATGTAATATAAATATAGTTGTGGGCGGGGCCCTATGTTGTATAGCTGGTCGTAAAGCTAGCGTGAAGGGAGGCAAAGATCTGATAACAATAACTGTAAGTTCAATGGAGATATCCCTGTGAAAAAAACATTTCTTTCCTTGTGTATTGGTGCGGTGCTCTCAACTTCAGCTGCTTGTGGTTGGGGGGCGCCAGTTAAAGGTGCTGATGTCAGTTGGACGTCTGAGATAGAGGCTAATGGCATTAGCTACTACAACCGAAACGGTGTGAAAAAAGATATTTTTGCCATTATGAAAGAACAAGGCATGACTGCTGTACGTTTGCGTGTATGGGTAAACCCTGCTGACGGTTGGTATAACTCAACACAGGATGTGGTTGCAAAAGCAAAGCGTGTAAAAGCAGCAGGAATGAAATTAATGATTGACTTCCATTACAGCGATACCTGGGCCGATCCCGGGCATCAAACAAAGCCAGCTGCATGGAATAGCTATTCACTGCAACAGTTGATGGATGCTGTATGGAACTCAACGCGCTATACCCTACAAGCAGTCAAAGATGCAGGCGTTACCGTGGATTGGGTTCAGGTTGGAAATGAAACAAACAATGGAATGCTGTGGAGCGAAGGTAAGGCATCGGTCAGCATGAAAAACTACGCGTGGCTAACCAATACTGGTTACAACGCAGTGAAAAGTATTTATCCCGGTGCGAAAGTTGTAGTGCATTTAGCAAACTGTCATGACAACGCAAATTTCCGTTGGATTTTTGATGGGCTTAAAATAAACGGTGCCAATTTCGACATCATTGGTGCGTCGTCTTACCCCACAAATGCAACTGGTTATACTTGGCAAGCCGCAAATAGCGCGTGTTTAAATAATTTGAATGACATGGTTGCGCGTTATGCGGTGCCAGTAATGATTTCTGAAATTGGTGTGCCCTGGGATCATACTCAGGCTCAAACTATTGTTAAGGATATGATTACAAAAGTTGGACAGGTAAGCGGTGGTAAAGGTATTGGTATTTTCTATTGGGAGCCTCAGGCGCGTCCCGGCTGGAAGGGTTATACCCTAGGGGCTATGGACAATAGCGGCAAAGCAACGGCAGTGTGGGACGCCTTCAAGTAGTATTGAAAACGTGAGTGCGATAAAAAGCCCTGTTTTTACAGGGCTTTTTATTAACTTTAGAGGCTAGTCTTGGTTTATTTAATTTGTAGCGTTGATGTAGGTAGTTTGTCTGCTTCTGCGGTCACCTGAATATTTGTTAATGAGTCGCCAATTTCCACTAATGCAGTGGCGATTCCTGCGACAGTAGTAACCGAGGCAGGGCTTACCAGTTTGGCCGTGCCTGAAATGTTAAATTTCACGGGTATTCCGTTGCTATGAACCGGATTGCCATTTTTATCCTGCAAGTGAGCGTATACAAAAACGGTATCTTTAACTCCCGCGGCAGGAGCTTTTCCGCTTGTGTCGATAGTTAAGTTTATTTTTTCAACTACGCCAGGAGTTGTAACGCTGTATTCGGCAACCGCTTTTCCCGAGCGATAGCCAATAGCTTTGAGTTGACCTGCTTCAAATGTAGGAATTGTAAAAGTAAAAGGAGGATGCTTCAGATTGGTTGTGTTTGGATTAACATCAGGTTTTTGTTTTGCGATCGCTTTTCCATTGAGCAGTAATTCCACTTCATCTGTGTTGCTAAAAACTCTTACATCGAGGGGTGAATCTTTAGTCCATTCACTGGCGATAAAAACCATAGGGCCTGAAGAAAATTTTTCTGAAGCCTCATCGGGGCTGCGTTGGCTTTGATAAAAGTAATAGCTGTATTTAGGCAAGCGGTCGATGCTCATAATGCCTGAGCTTTCCAGATCGGGTGCGTAACCGCGATTGTAATCAAACATTACCCAATAACCGTCAGCGAATGCCGGTGTATTAAAATTATCGTTGTGCGCCTCTTGAATGTTTGATGCTTGTTGTAATAAACGTACCTCACCATCGCTAAGCAATTGACGACTTGAACGGTCTGCTTGTAATAAATTTGCCCAAGCGCTTTGATTCAATCCGGCGTTCATTGCATAGTATTCCCAATCTCCGTATTCGCTCACAATATACGGCTTGTTTGGGGTTTTGTAGTGTTCTAAACGATGTTGACGCGCTTGCAAATAAATATCATAACCGTACTCCTGCCAACCTGCAGATAGCGCGCCTGGATATTCCTGCTTGATAATTGTAGTGAGCGAATCGATAAAGGCTTCACTCATCCAGGATTCATTAAGTGAACATTCCCAAGCCATGACTGATGCATGATTGCGGTCGCGACGAATAAGGTCCCGGCAAGTTTGTTGAATTTGAGCTTGGAATGCGGGGTCTTCCGAAAAGTATTGCCAGCCTAAAATAGAATTTAGTAAAACCAGACCTAACTCATCAGCAGCGGCCATAAAAGCAGGAGAGTGTGGGTAGTGGGAAAGACGAACATAATCAAAACCGGCAGATTTAATTTTTACTGCATCGCGATAGTCTGCTTCATCGGAAGTGGCGTAACCAATATAGGGATATTCTTGATGGCGATTCACGCCACGTAAAAAAGTTTTTTCACCATTAATATACAGCTGGCCCTCGACCCATTTAAATTCACGGATACCTATGCGAGTTGTTTTTTTATCAACTAATACTTCTCCGTCATAAATGCGCGTCACCAAATTATAGAGGTTTGGTGTTTTGGGCGACCAAAGACGTGGATTTTTTACTATCAACTCAATGGTGTTTTCAGTATCACTGTTACCGGCAATCATTTGCTTGGCGCTTGATTGAGTCGCCACTTTTTTATCACCATCAAGCAGCTCCTGCTCGACGCGAAATTGTTTTGATTGCTGGTTTTTGTTAACGAGATGCGTTTGTATATTTATAGTCGCTTCTGTCTGGCTCACATTTGGATAGCGCACAAAAATGCCGCCACTTGCCGTTTTTCCTGCTGCTATTGGGTCGCTAATATGTAAGTCATTATCGATTTGCAAATAGACATGGCGATAGATTCCACCATAGGTGTTGAAGTCCAAATCATGTAGGGGTTTTGGGCCGGTGACTGGATTATCTCTGTTGTCCAAACGAACGATTAATTCATTGGGTGAATCCCACATAAGTTTTTCAGTCAGATTTACTGAAAAGGGCAAGTAGCCGCCCAGATGTGTTGTGAGTTTTTCACCATTTAACCAGACCTCAGCAACGTTCATCGCTGCCTCAAATTTTACATTAACCTGTTTGCCCTTCCAGGCTGGCTCCGCAGTAATAATTTTTTTGTACCAGGCATCCCCCTGGAATTGGTCATTCACAATCAATGGTTCAATTTTGGGTGTATGGGGAATAGCAACAGTTTCCCACTGGGATTGTGCTTGTGCAGACGCTAGATCCAGTACCTTTTCGCTACGGAAAAATTGCCAGTCTTTATCGTAGTTAATGTCTTCTATAATACTGATTTTGGGTGTTGGCGAGCATGCAGTAATCAGCCCGCACAATGCCAGGGCAACATATTTTTTTAGGTTTTTGTTCATCGTTCGTCTCTCTTTTAACATTATTTCGGTATCAGATTTTTTGTATTTAAATTATTGGGAGAAAAATAAAAATGCCGGTAGGGATTTGTTGCCATCCGCGGCGTTGAAGAAACTGGCATTTTCCCAGTGCGAGCCTTGCCCCCAGAGGGTTGAGCAGTCAGTGCTTATCCACGCTGGCTCCCAATACACTATGCCCATGCCGCCAGATGCTTTTACCAAATTTCGTAAAGTGAGCAGATAGCTGGCTTGGCCTTTGGGTGTTGCAGGAAATTCGGGTTGCACTGCATCTTTGCCCAATACATTGGCGGCTTTATCAAAATTTTGTAATGAATAAGGGTAGGCTGTTTCTACAATAAGAACCTCCTTGTTGTAGGTGTTCTTAAGGGCGGAAATCGCTTTTGGTAAATCTGCCAATTTGTAGGTTGACCATTGTGGATAATAAGAGAGGCCGATAATGTCGTATCCATCAACCCCATTTTCTGTAGCTTGCTTAAACCACCAGATCGCATTTTCAGGCTGGGCGATATGCAGCACTATGCCAATTGGTTTGTTGCTTTTTTTACTGTAATCACGAACAGCTTTTATACCGCTATTCAGTAATTTAGCGTTGCGCGTCCAGTTGGGAATGCCGTGAACAAGTTTGTCTTTTGCTTGTAATATTTCGATATTGGTTTCATTGCCGACTTGAACGAAATCGGGTAACAGATTTTGTGTATCCAATGCTGCGAGGGTTTGGAAAGTGTAGTCGTAAAGTAGGTGAGCTAATTCATCATCATTATTGATATTGGCCCAGGCTTTAGGGATAAATTGTTTTTCCGGATCAGTCCAGGTATCTGAATAATGAAAGTCGAGTAGGGTTTTCATTCCCTGATCCTTGGCGCGTTTTAGCGTTTTGGCAGCATCGGGCAAATCGGAATATTGGGTCCAGTCTGCGTCGTGCCATAGGCGAACCCGGATTAAATTCGCACCTTTTTCAGCGAAGAGCGCAAAAGGGTCTTTGCGTTTGTTTTTATCAAAATATTTTGCGCCGCAATCCTCCATTTCGTTCACGTAGGACAGATCTGCACCTAGATAAAAGAGGTGTTCAGTGCTTTTGGCCAGGGCAGGGTTATTAAAGATGCAAAAAACGATCAGAAGGAAGTATTTCATTTTGAATTCCCGTTATGGGTAGGCGTCTGACAGCTGTTTGATCCGAGGTAATAGATATGGCTGCTGACACAATCATTAATATATATGATTTATATTAATGATTGTGGGTCTGCTGTCAACTCAGAATTTGTGCAATAGCTATTTACCGGCGCTTAAAGCGCCGGTAAAGGAGAGTGAGGGGGTAAGACAAAGATCAGCCATGAATGAACAGGGCTGGAAGGAGGAGTGAAATCTAGGCTTTGGCGACGGTGAAGGAGGAGGTTTGCTCGCTTTTCAGTCCCTGGGCTGTGTAAAGAGAGGCAGTAGCTACCTTGCCGCGTAAAAGGTTGAGCAAATGATTAAGTGTTTGTTGGGAGCGAGCGATGAGCTTGCCGTTAACGTCATTTAACTGCTGGCATTCCTCGAATTCAACGACAAGACGCTGCCAGTCTTCCCGCAGAGGAAGAGTGGCGGTGTTGCGCTGGAGGAATAGATCCCATCCTTGAGCGTTGGCTGGCAGATTAAGCGCATTCAATACGGCTGTTCGCTGCTTGCTATTGTGATTGAGCTGGTCGACCAGGAGGGCTTTTTGCTCTGCGATTACGGAAAGTTGGTCTTGTTTGCGTTGCGCAAGTTGCTCTCGTTCATCGATTAGCAATTGCTTGAGTTGTTGGATAGCAGATGAATCCTGCGCATGCATTTGGCGCAGTAAGTTTGTATCAAGAGACATAGCAACCTCTTTTTTTGCCGTTGTTGGCTGTGTTTAGCGCAAAACCTTAAACCGCGCAGGGGAGGCGAGGTTTAAGGCTCGTGCCGGTTTATCCAAGTAAATCGTTTTGGTTGAGCATGTTTTCCGCAATGCGGTCGGCGTTGATTTCAAAACGCCCTTCAGCAATCGCGCGGCGGATTTCTGCAACCTTATCCAGATTGACGTCAGGCGCGCTATCGATTTTGCTTTGTAAGCGACCCAGGGTTTGCGCCTCTTGGCTCAAAACCACTTGATCTCCAGCTGATGATTTGCTGCTGGGGGCTTGAGCGCTTTTGCTTTCGACAGATTTAACCTCCGCCGATGAGCTGGACGCAGGTTTGCTGCGAGTGCCCTTGGCACTGACTGAGTCAAGCGAGTTGTTGGTATTAAGAATCATGTTTTTCCCCTTTAAGCCTGCAGGCATCTTGTCTGCCAAACGTCGCGGTTGCTATGTCGTGACACTTGGAGGGCCGTTTGAACGGTTCTCTTAACAAGTTATATCGGCCAAGGTCGCGATAACTTTAGCAACATTTTCAGTTTCTCTACAGGCTTAATCAAAGTGTCTCAACAAGTCCTTGAGTCACTACGATGCCAGTGACTATGCGCTCTGAAGAACTATTTTTTACGCGAATCTTTTGTCCAATCCGGCCATCAGCCAGGGCAACACCGGAACTTAATACCTTGATAGCTCCGGCTTGCGCTTGCAAGGTGACGCTTTCACCGCGTTTGATTGCCGTGGGCGCATCAAGCGAGCTGCTTTTAAATGCTTCTCCCTGTGCGATATTACGCTTAGCTTCTTTCCCGATAATGTCCTCACTGCTCAAGGCATAGCCTTGGCGTATGCTGCTCACATTAACCAGATTGTCGCTCAGGTGACTTGCGTTGACACGTTCGCCTCTTGTAATGGTGCGAGCAGCTACGGGAATTTGACGATACACCATGACTTGCGCTGGAACGTGGATTGACCAGCCCCCCGGCGCAGGGCATTTGGCCTGAACGCTTAAGTTGCCGCCTAAACCACTCGGATCTTGCAGGTTGAAGTCGATGGTATCGGGGCAGACCTCAAGCCTTAGGCGCGCATCCAGATTACCAACCTTTATATCCAGTCGTTCGTGCTCTATCTGGCTGTAATGACTCGCCAAAAAATTGGCAACGTCTTGCTTGAGTGCCAGTGGAGAATAGGTCTGGGCAAAAGCACCAAAACTGGCAAAGAGGATGCCGGCGCCACACAGGTATTTTGTAAGTCGAGTATATGAGCGCAAGAGTTTTTGCGCAGATGCCCTGTTTGTGCGGCTATCCGTTAGATATTTACAGAAGAAATTTTTGCAAAAACTAGGAAGTTCCATATTTTGGCCTATCCTCAAGGATAAGAATCGAGTGTCATTCGAGTAATTGGAATAACGTCTAAAGTCTGACACTTTTTTGCCGCTAAGCTACTTATCTGCTCTCAAGCAAATACTATGCCGGTGCTGGTGAAAATATATTCGCAACTTGTCCGTAGTGAGCTGACTTTTACAAATAATGAGGTAATTGCATGGCTGGGGTAATGGATAGTGTCAATCAGCGTACACAACTGGTTGGCCAGAATCGTCTTGAGCTTTTGTTGTTTCGCCTGGGTGGACAACAGCTGTACGGTATAAATGTGTTCAAGGTGAAAGAAGTGCTTCAATGCCCGCAATTGAATGCAATTCCCGGCCGCAGTTCTGTGGTGCGGGGCGTTGCGCATATTCGTGGAGGCACCTTGCCAATCATGGATATGAACCTTGCGATAGGGCGGCGTGAGTTGCCTGATATTGAAAGTTGTTTTGTGATCATCACAGAATACAACCGCACGGCTCAGGGCTTTTTGGTTCGCTCGGTTGAGCGAATTGTGAATATGAATTGGGGCGATATCCACCCCCCGCCCAAAGGTGCGGGTAAAGAGCATTATCTGACAGCAGTTACCCAAGTCGATGGCCAGTTAGTCGAAATCATCGATGTTGAGAAAATCCTTGCTGAAGTATCGCCTGCGCGTGAAGAAGTGAGTGCCGGTGTTATTGAGGATGGGATTGCAGACAGGGTAGTGCAAAAACATGTATTAATCGTTGACGACTCTACTATCGCCCGCAAACAAATCCAGCGTGTTGTTGAGGGTATGGGTATTAAAACCACCCTCAAGAAAGACGGTGCCGAAGGGTTCAATTACCTCCTCGATCTGTTGAAAGATGGTAAAGATCCTTACTCGGAACTGATCATGATCATCTGTGATATTGAGATGCCGGAAATGGATGGCTATACCTTTACGGCCGAGGTTCGCAATCATCCGCAGCTTAAAAACCTTCACATTGTTTTGCATACCTCATTGAGTGGGGTATTCAATGAAGCCATGGTACGTAAAGTGGGTGCCGATGACTTCCTGGCTAAGTTCCACCCGGATGAGCTGGCCAAGCGCGTCAATGATCGCGTATTGGCAATTACCGGCGAGAGCCTGCTCCCACCTGAGCAGGGCTAAGTTAAAATTGTCGCTGCAATGTTGCGGCGACATATTTTTTTATTGAGAGTTTATGAGTAATAAGCCAACGCCAATAACCAAACCGCTCGGCGGCGATAACCTCAATCCGGCTGATTTTGATCAGTTCAGGCAGTTTCTCGAGGAGGCCTGCGGCATCTCATTGGGTGATAACAAGCAGTATCTGGTGACAAACCGAATCCGTCGGATTTTGGAAGAAAACAACATCGCCTCATTTGGCGAGTTGGTAAAAAGTTTGAAGCAGGGGTTTAATCGAAAGTTAAAAGATCAAGTAATCGATTCAATGACCACTAACGAAACCTTCTGGTTTCGCGATGTTTATCCTTATGATCATCTGAAAAACGTATTGCTTCCCCAATTAATGGCTGGTAATAACCGCATGTTTGGCCCTGTGCGTATCTGGTCTGCGGCTTGTTCATCGGGGCAGGAGCCTTATTCCATCAGTATGATGGTCGAAGAGTTCAAGCGTCAAAATATGGGCAATCTGGCGCGCCCAGTACAAATTGTGGCAACCGATTTATCTTCCACTGTGCTGGAGCAAGCTCGCAGTGGGGAATACGATAAGCTGTCGGTCATGCGTGGGCTAACTGCAGATCGACTGGCGCAATTTTTTGATAACCCCAACCCTGCAATGTGGAGGGTAAAGCCGTTTGTCAAAGAGCGTATTGAATTTCGTTCGCTGAACTTAATGGATTCCTATGTCGGTTTGGGTAAGTTCGACATAGTGTTTTGTCGCAATGTACTGATTTATTTTAATGGCGATTTGAAGCGTCAAATTCTGCAAAAAATCCATGCTTCACTAAAACCCAATGGCATTTTGTTTCTTGGCTCTTCTGAGGGTTTGGCGGGAGTCGCCGATTTATTTGAAATGGTACGTTGCGAGCCCGGCATTCTTTATCGCGCTATTTAATACGGTTTACCCCTTCCAGGCAGCAATAAAAAACCGGGTTTACAAGCCCGGTTTTTTTATTGCTTGCCGTTTCTCAATTCCCAGCGGTAAAGCTTTGCCGCTTTTGTGTTGCCGCTTTTCCTTTGGTGTGAGCATACTTCTTGAAAACCCTTTAAAAACAATTGGTTGAAACTTGTTTTGGGGTTTGGCATAGCCGTTGCTTTAACACTAACAACAAACGTTATACCGCCATTCTTTGCCGATAGCGCGAGAGTGTTTTTAGTGTTGCAGACCAATATCAGGTGAAAGCAAATGTCCATTTCCTTTGAAAAAGCCCTTGGCATACATGAATCAGCACTGCGTTTTCGCTCCGAGCGGGCCGCAGTGCTGGCCAATAACCTGGCTAATGTGGATACCCCCAATTTCAAAGCCAAGGATATTGATTTCAAACAGGCCCTGAACCAAAAAATGAATGGCAATAGTGGATTCAATTTGGCTACAACCCAAGCTGGTCATATCGATGGTGTCGGTTTTGCCGGCAACGAAGCGGACACTCTGTATCGCACACCGCAACAACCCTCTATCGATGGCAACACGGTTGAGGATCAAATTGAGCACGCGGAATACATGAAAAATGCCTTGGCTTTCCAATCCAGTTTTCAGTTTTTAAATAGCAAATTTACCGGTTTGCGCAGTGCAATTCGCGGCGAGTAATTCAGCTTGGCAAGCACAGAGTAATAAGATTTTTTGCATCAACAATGCACAGATAAATAGGTGAAGCACATGGCTCTGGGAAATATTTTCGACATAGCAGGTACCGGTATGAACGCACAAAGTTTGCGTTTGAATACCACCGCCAGCAACTTGGCCAATGCCCAGTCCGCAAGCTCCAGTGTTGACGAGGTTTATCGCAGTCGCCAACCGGTGTTTGCTGCTATCCAACAAGAAGCCATGCGTGCCAGCGTCACCGAAGGAGCCTACAGCGATAACGAAGTAGATGCCGCCGCCGGCGTTCAGGTGATGGGAATTGTAGAAAGTGATGCACCATTACAACGTCGCTATGAACCTGGCCATCCTAAAGCTGATGCGGAAGGTTATGTGTTTTACCCAAACGTAAACCCGGTTGAAGAAATGGCTAACATGATTGCTGCCTCACGTTCCTTTCAAATGAATGTGGAAGTGATGAACTCAGCCAAGCAAATGGTTCAACGCGTATTAACACTCGGTCAATAGGGAGCTGAATCATGACTGTATCCAGCGCAGCAGCAACATCCAGCGTGACTGACAACCTCAGTATTACCAAAAAACAGACCGCCAATAAGACAACAAACGAGTTGGGACAGGCTGCGTTTTTGGAGTTGATGATTACGCAAATGAATAATCAAAATCCTCTGAGCCCGCAAGATAACACTGAGTTTGTTGCGCAGTTGGCGCAGTTTAGTTCGGTGGAGGGGCTGGAGCGTTTAAATAAAAGTTTTAACAGTTTTATGTCGAACAATGCACTGCAGGCTTCTTCTCTGGTGGGTCGCAGTGTGAGTGTGGAATCTGATAAGAGTACTTTGGTGACTGGTGGAATAGTAGCAGGCAGTACAGAGCTTACTTATCCGGCAAAAGACATGACTATGAGAATCTACGACAGTGCCGGTGCATTGGTGCAAACCATACCGATTGGTGAAGTGCCCGCGGGTGAGACAGTATTTCGTTGGGATGGGCAGAACCTGGAATTGAACGGCAAGTTGCTGGATTGGGAAGCGGGCGATAATGCCGCAACTACTGGTCAATATAGATTTGAGGTGACTGCTACTCAAAACGGTAAGGCGGAAACATTAAATACATCGCTCAGTGCGAACGTAAACAGTGTGACTATTGGTGAAAACGGCAAGTTGATTTTGAATCTTGCTGGTATTGGCGCGGTAGAGGCCGATCAAGTAAAACAATTTAACTAAAAAGTTTTTAATGTGAGGAAAATGTTCCAAACATTAAAAATTAATTAACCCCGGGCGAGGTGTACCATGTCTTTTAATACAGCATTAAGCGGAATTCGCGCAGCTAACACCGATTTACAGGTGACCGGCAATAATATTGCCAACGCCAGTACCATCGGTTTTAAATCCTCGCGCGCTGAATTTGGTGATGTGTACACAAGTACCTTGCTGGGGGGCGGCTCTAATACCCCGGGAAGCGGGGTAAACATTCAAAATATTCGCCAGCAATTCACCCAAGGGAATTTGAAATTCACTCAAAACGAATTGGATTTATCGGTCAACGGCGAAGGCTTTTTTGTCGTTGAAAAAAATGGTGAGCGCCTGTACACCCGCGCGGGTACTTTTGGTCTGGATAAGGACGGTTATATAGTCAATGGCACTGGTGCTTTACTGCAAGGTTTTGCAGCGGATGCCGATGGCAACGTCAGTGGTGTTCTGGGTGATTTGCGAGTAGATGTAAGCTCACAGGCTCCCCGTCAAACAACCGGGGTTGATGCATCATTTAATTTGAACGCTAACGAAAAGGTGTTGGAGTCTACCGGGCAGCGCTTTTCAACAAATGGCACCGGCGTTAATGAAGCTCAGCCCCCCAGAGCAAAAGTTGCAAGCAGTACTGTTTTGAATATCGGTAGTGTGGCGACTCCGCTGACATTTTCAGCAACGAACAGAACCGTATTTAGTATTTCGCGGACAGATCCGATTACGCTCGCAACTGATACCGTTAACCTTGTGTTGAACAGCGGCTCTGCATCTTCCCCTACAGCGCTGGCAAACCTGATTAACTCGGCTAACTTTGATTCGCCCAATCCGGTAAATGTTGAGGCATTTGCCGACCCGCTGACAGGTGCGATTGGTTTTCGTGACCTGGCAACAGGCACGGCGTCAACTATTGCAGTGACTATCGATCCGGTTGTTGTGCCAGCTATCCCGCCCTCGGATCCAGCACCGGGAGGCGCCAACCCTTTTACCAACGCGATAGATGCTGTGAGTACTGCTCCTGGCACACCATCCGCGGTTCCGGGAGCGCATACGCCGGGCACACCCGTTGCAACTAATAATTACGGCTCTCATACCATGGTTATTGCAGCTCCGAATGGCTCCGAAGTGACTTACATCAGTAAATACGGCGCTGGTGCAGATGAGACAGCATCTGAATTAAACGCTCTTGCTGGTATTTCTGCCACTGCGTCAACTCAAGCGACTCTCTTGGCTTCGACATTCAGCAATAACGGTTCTTTTAGGTTAAATGGCGTGAATTTAACCTCTACCGGCTTGCCGGATATGACCGAGCTTCGCGATGAGATTAATGCTCTCAGTTCGTCAACTTTATTTGGTATTAGTGCCGAACTTGACGATTCAACACCACAAAACTTATTAATCACCTCAGCAACTGGTCGGGACTTAAGTTTTACGTTCGACGTTCTTGGTGGCAGTGCCACAATACAAGGTAGTCAAGGTGTGCCCCAAACAATTAACGATGCTACAAATGCGGTAAAAATCGGTGGTCAGATTACAATTACCATGCAAGAGGGGTATTCAATTGCCAGCAGCCAGCCGACTACCCCGGTATTTGGCGGTAGTTTATTTGGCTCTACTAATGTGCCCAATTTTTTTACGCCAGTTCCAATCAATGCATTTAACCCGATTGATCAAAAAACTTTTAACCATGCGACATCCACAACTGTCTATGACAGTTTGGGTAATGCTCACGTTATGCGTCAGTATTTTGTAAAAGAGCCCTACGATCCTGCTGATCCCACTACATCACCAAATCACTGGAAAATGTATGTACAAATCGATGGTCAAAATGTAGGTGACCCAGATCCAACTTTGCCATCGCCACAAAATACTGAACCCACAATGGCATCATTTAACATCCATTTTGCGCCTGATGGCACTCTCGACCCATTTAGAACGGATGCAATGTTAATTTCCAATTGGACACCCATAGGTGCAGATGGTCAGCCGTTGGGCGCATTAGGACCGCTGAATGTATTGCAAGGCGGTACTATTCCCGTTGCAGAGCCGCCAGCGAGTTCCAACTTCTTAATTGATCTTGCCGGCAGTACCCAATTTGGTAGTGTGTTTGCGGTTGAATCACTCGACCAAAACGGTTATGCCACTGGTCGTTTGGCTGGATTGGATGTGAGCAATACCGGTATTGTGTTCGCTCGTTTTACCAACGGGGAAGCACAGGTATTGGGGCAGGTGGCCTTGGCTAATTTTGCCAGTGTGGACGGTCTGAAACCAACGGGCGATACCATGTGGGCACAAACGTTTGAATCGGGTGAGGCGATTGTGGGTGCTCCGGGTTCATCGCAGTTAGGTAATGTAACCGCTGGTGCAGTGGAGGAATCCAACGTGGATTTGTCTGAGCAGTTGGTGAATTTGATTATTGCCCAGCGCAATTATCAGGCTAATGCAAAAACCATCGAAACTGCAAACGCAACAACCCAAACCATTATTAATCTGAGGTAATTCGTTGGTAGGGGCGTGATTTATCGAGCGCGATATCAGGCCCTGGATTGCACATCTGGTCGCAACTCTACAGGCGGCAAAGAGCGGAAGTTCTTTGCCGCTTTTTATTTTGTCATCGATCTTATTGCGCACAATAAATTGCGCTCCTGCAAAAAATCTCTCTGTATCAATAGCTTAAGCCTCGGTGGCAACTTGGCACCGCTCTTGCAAAACCTCTGGTAACGATCAAACCGCCAAAAAAACATCATTAATTTTTTGGTTGTGAACCGAGGAAGTGCAAAGTGGACAGAGCCCTTTTTATCGCCATGACCGGTGCCAAGCACAATATGTTGGCCCAGGCTAATCGCGCCAATAATCTGGCAAACGTAAGTACCACCGGGTTTCGTGCGGATTTCGAGCAATCCCGCAGCATGGGGGTTTATTACGGTGATGGTCTGCCTACGCGCGCTTATGCAATGACCGAATCGCCTCGTGCGGATTTCACTTCCGGCCCCATGATTGAAACCAATAATCCACTCGATGCCGCTATCCAAGGTAACGGTTTTTTTGTCGTGCAAGCTCCCGATGGCACCGAGGCCTATACCCGTGCCGGCAATTTTGCGGTTGATGCAGCAGGTGTATTGCGCACCGCTAACGGTTTAACTGTGTTGGGTGATGGTGGGCCAATCAATATTCCAGAAAATGAAAAAGTCCAAATCGGTTCCGATGGCACCATTTCTATTATCGGCCAAGGCCAGGGGCCCGAAGCCATGGTGGAAGTAGGGCGCGTGCGTTTGGTGAATCCAGATATCCAATTGCTGGAAAAAGGCGATGACGGGTTATTTCGCCAGCGCGATGGACTAAATGCGTTACCTGCTGCGGAAGTGACTTTACGCAGCGGCATGTTGGAGGGCAGTAATGTCAATCCGATTGATGAATTCACCCAAATTATGAGCCTTGCACGTCAATACGAAATGCAAGTGAAGCTAATGAAAACCGCTGACGAAAATTCGGCAGCGTCTACGCAATTATTGCAAATGTCTTAATTTTTTAACTCGCTGATTTTTAATTTTTATCGCACTCATTAAATCCTGCCAGTTAAACAGAGGAAAACATCATGATTACCGCGCTCTATGTCAGTAAAACCGGTTTGTCGGCGCAGGATCGTCAGCTTACGACTATTTCCAATAACCTCGCGAACACCAGCACTGTCGGTTTTAAACGTGATCGCGCGGTATTTGAAGATTTGCTCTACCAAAACCAGCGTCAGCCCGGTGCACAACAAACCCAGGAAACTGAATTGCCTTCCGGTTTGCAATTAGGTGCTGGTGTGCGAGTTGTTGCTACGCAAAAAGAATTTACCCAGGGCTCACTGCAAGTGACTGAACAATCGCTGGATGTAGCGATTGATGGTCACGGATTTTTACAAGTGCTACAGCCCGATGGAACCATCGCTTACACCCGCAACGGTCAGTTGCAAATTAATGGTGAAGGCCAATTAGTTAATGCCGATGGTTTTTTACTGGAGCCGGCGATTATTGTTCCCGAGGGTGCAACACGAATCACCATTGGCACTAGTGGTACTGTGAATGCCTACACGCCCGGTGAAGTTGAGCCACAACAATTGGGTGATATTACGCTGGTAGATTTTATTAACCACTCAGGCCTGCAGCCCATTGGCGGCAATTTATATGTAGAGACAGTTGCCAGCGGTGCGCCGGTTCAGGGTACTCCCGGTGAAAACGGTTTGGGTGTGCTCAAACAAGGCATGTTGGAAAATTCCAACGTGGATATTGTGGAAGAAATGGTCAACATGATCACCACTCAACGCGCCTATGAAATGAACTCAAAAGTCGTGTCTACCGCTGATCAAATGTTGCAATACATCACGCAGAATCTTTGATGAGTAAAAAACCATGACTGCATCACTCACTCAATTACTTCGCCGTTCAAGTTTATTTGTCGCCTCCTTGTCGATATTGATATCTGGCTGTGCGACTAATAAAAAACCATTGCCTGATGACCCGGCCTACGCGCCGACTATTGCAGCCAATATGCCTGTGCCGCACCGTACCGAGGGCGCCTTGTATCAGGATGCTTATGGCTTGAGTTTGTTTGGTGATCGCAAGGCACATTTCGTGGGTGATGTTATTACCGTGACACTCAGTGAGCGCACTGTTTCACGCAAATCTTCCGGTGTGAATACCAACAAAAATAGCGGTGTGGATTTTAACGCTGGTCCGCTCTTGGGTGTGAACCCAACCATTAAAGGCAATGAACTCACTACCACACTGGAGCAATCCAGAACCTTTAATGGCGGTGCTGACGCCGATCAGAGCAATAGTTTGCAGGGCAATATCACTGTGACCGTTGCCGAAATTTTACCTAACGGCAATTTAGTGGTGCGCGGTGAAAAATGGATCACGCTGAATCGCGGCGATGAATTTATTCGCATCAGCGGTATTGTTCGCCCGGATGATATAGAGCCAAACAACACCGTTGTTTCCACCCGTTTAGCCAACGCAAAAATTTCTTACAGCGGAACTGGCGACTTGGCCAACAGTAGTTCGATGGGATGGTTATCACGCTTTTTTAACAGTGATTTGTGGCCACTGTAATTGTTTTCTTTTGAGGTGTTGCTAATGCGTAACTTAATAAAATTTACTCTGGTGGTGCTGGTGTGTTCAGTGGCCAGTGCGCAGGCCGAGCGTATTAAAGATATCGCCAGTGTCGCAGGTGTGCGTGCCAACCAATTAGTGGGTTACGGTTTAGTGGTGGGTTTGGATGGCACCGGTGACCAGACCACCCAATCGCCTTTCACTACCCAGTCGTTTAACAGCATGCTCAAACAATTTGGCATTACAGTGCCGGAAGGTGCGCGGATGCAAATGAAAAATGTGGCCGCGGTAATGATTCAAGCCGAGCTGCCTGCTTTCGCCAAACCTGGTCAAACCATTGACGTGACTGTGTCATCCATCAGTAACGCAAAAAGTTTGCGTGGCGGTAGTTTGTTGCTGACGCCGCTCAAAGGTCTGGATGGAAAAGTGTACGCCATTGCCCAAGGTAATTTGGTGGTGGGTGGTTTGAGTGCATCAGGTAACGATGGTTCAAAAATTACCGTCAATGTGCCTAGTGCCGGCCGCATTCCCAGCGGTGCAATGGTGGAAAGAACTGTTGAAACTAATTTTGCTGGTGGTCAACCGATTGTTTTTAATTTGCATCGCGCAGATTTCACTACCGCTAATGCGCTGGCAAAAAGTATCAACGATATGTTGGGCCCAGATGTAGCTCGCCCATTGGATGCCGTTTCCATCATGGTCAATTCCCCGGTTAATCCTGCGCAGCGCGTAGATTTTATTGCGATGCTGGAAAATCTGGATGTGAAGATGGGTGAAGAGGTAGCGAAAGTTATAATCAATTCACGCACTGGAACTATCGTTGTTGGGAAAAATGTTCGTGTGTCGCCGGTAGCAGTCACACATGGAAGCCTTACCGTTTCCGTTGCAGAAAGTTTGACGGTGAGCCAACCCAACGCACTGGCTGGAGGTACTACGGTGGTGGTGCCTAGCAGCAATGTGCAAGCTGATGAAGAAACTAACCCTATGTTTAAATTTGCACCGGGCGCCAACCTGGATGACATAGTGCGCTCGGTCAATAATGTGGGCGCATCACCCAGTGATTTGATGGCAATTCTGGAAGCGCTTAAACAATCCGGTGCACTTAAAGCAGAATTAGTGGTGATTTAAATGTTGCCTATCGATACCGGCGTAAAAGTCCCGCAGGTGCAAGATAATTATCTTGACCCCAATTCCTTGAATTCCATCAAAGCGATGGGGCGCGACAGGGACCCTCAGGCAATTAAAGAAGTTGCCAAAAAGTTTGAGGGTTTGCTGGTACAACAAATGCTGAAATCCATGCGTGAGGCGAACGATGTGTTTGCTGAAGGCAATTTTATGGACAGCCAAACCACTCGCTTTCATCGCGATATGTTGGATCAGCAAATGGTAATTAATTTAACCAGTGGAAAAGGGATTGGCCTTGCGGATCATTTTTATCACCAAATGATGCAAAACCATGGCAGTGGTATGCGCAGTGAAAGCGATGCGTTAAATAAAGCTGGTGTATCTATCTCAGACTTGCCAGCGCGCCCCTTGACCTCCCAAGAAACAAGCGCTCCATCAACTGCGGCAAGTGATAATAATTTTGACGATCTGGATGCATGGATTGATGACTTTGTGCGCATGAGCCACAACGCCCAAGTGATTGGTGCTGACAGCACCGACGCACAACAGCCGCCACTCACCGCCGTTAACTACGCATTGATTCCACAGCTATTGAGTAAAGCGCCTGTTGTAAACCAGGTCGCAGGTAAAAAAGCCAGTGTCAGCACTACACAAGAAAACTTCGTGATGATGTTAAAACCTCACGCTGAAAAAGCAGCCGCTGAATTAAATATCAACCCTGATGTATTAATTGCCCAAGTAGCGCTGGAAACAGGTTGGGGAAAACACGTTATCCATGATCGCAACGGCAACAACAGTTTTAATTTGTTCAATATCAAAGCCGGCGGTCAGTGGCAGGGCGATAAGGTGAACGTGAATACCCTTGAGTATCGCAACGGTATTGCCGCGCAAGAAAAATCAGACTTTCGCAAATACCAAAGTTATGCGGATAGTTTTTCTGATTATGTGCGTTTGATGAAAAACAATTCACGCTATGAAAAAGCCTTGGCCGCTGGTGGCAATTCGTCGGCTTATGCGGAGGCTCTGCAGTCGGCGGGTTACGCTACTGACCCTGAATACGCGCAAAAAATTAAACGTCTATTAAATAGTGACGCGATTAAATCCCTAGGTGTTTTCGCTGCTGAAGGGTTGCAAACCGATCTTTTGCAGAGCGGCGCGCAATCGGTAATGTCCCTGGCTGCGACGGCTAGTCGCCAATTGATGGAGTAATCATATGTCCGGTATTCTTTCCAATGCTATCTCCGGGCTGCAGGCTAGTCAAAATGCGTTGCGCACAGCCGGTCATAATATCTCTAACGCCAATACCCAGGGCTACTCTCGCCAAGAAGTCAATTATGTGACTCGCCCTGAGCAATACGTTGGTGCAGCTGGTTATATCGGCTCTGGTGTGACTACCGCTTCTATCGAACGTGTTGTTAATGAGTTTGTTAGCAATCAAGTGCGTCTGGACACTGCTACGTTCAATCAATTTAATCAATACAATATCAATATCGGTAAGGTCGATAAATTATTTGCTGATGTCAGCACAGGTTTGTCTGGCGCTATGCAAACATTTTTTGCAGCCATGCAAAATGGCGCTAATGATCCGGCCTCTACTCCTGCGCGTCAGTTGATTGTGACTGAGATTGAAGGTTTGGCAATTCGCTTTAATAACCTATCCCAACGGCTGACGGATGTAGAGAAAAGTGTGAACGGTGAAGTGAAAACTATCACCGCACAAATTGCATCACTTGCTCAAAGTATTGCATCGCTAAACCAAACCATTGGTGAAACTCGTGCCTCAGCTACCGGCAACATGCCGAATGATTTAATGGACAAGCGTGATGAAGCACTGCGTCAATTATCTGAACTAGTGTCTATTCAGACAGTGAAACAAGATACTGGTGACGTGAATGTGTTTATTGGTAATGGTCAGCCTTTGGTAATTGGAACACAAGTTAGTGAGTTTGGTGTTTCAAATGAAGGGCAAATCCAGCTCAGAAGTAATGCCTCTGTATTCGATATCACCACGCAGATTTCTGGCGGAAAAATTGGTGGATTGCTGTCGTTTCGTGAGGAAATTTTAAAACCTTCTATGAATGAATTAGGGCGTATCGCCCTAGCTATGGCGGATCAATTTAACACTCTGCAACAATCCGGTTTGGATCTGGATGGAGATTATGGACAGCGTTTATTTGGTGACATAAACAGCCCTGTACTCGCCGCTAATCGTGTCGTGCATGGTAAAAATGCAGAACCCTATGACCGCATTTTGTCTGTCACCATCGAGGACAGCAGTAAGCTCACTACTAGCGATTACCAATTTGAAATCGTACCTGATACCCAAAATTTTATTGTTACGCGTTTGGCTGATAACGTCATATTGGAGCAGGGTGTTTTAAGCGGCGCTTACCCAACCACTATCTCATTTGATGGTGTAAGCCTTCATCTCACGAGTGGTTCATTTCAGGGAGGCGATAGCTTCACTATTCAGCCCACTAAAAATGGCGCGCGTGATATTACAGCTGAAATTAAACGCCCGGAGGATTTGGCTTTTGCGTCGCCAATACGTACCGGAAGCAATACCAGTAATTCAGGTAGTGGGGTTATTAGTGCAGGTAACGTTGTCAGTTTGCTTGACGCAGCCGGCAATCGCTTACCCGCGTTCTCCCAGCCGGGAAGTTTATCGCCACCGATTATCATTCGTTTCACTTCTGCTACCACCTACGATGTGTTGGATAACAGTGACCCAGCTAATCCCAAAGATCTGGTGCCTGCTATGCGCAACCAGAGTTATGTGCCAGGCACCAGCAACAATATTTTTACCAGTGATATAGGTGAAACTCGTGTCACAGGCCGTGGTGAGCGAGTAGGGCTGCCTGAAGGTCGTACTTTCCAAAACCTCGACCCCTTTTCGGTGCCGGTAAATCAGCCCATGCTGCCGGGTAGTTTGCCGCAAAATAATGGCTACCTTGCCGAACAATTGAATTTTTCGTATGTCGACCCTAACACCGGTGCGGTGACGAGTCGCCGTGTCACCACATCGCCTGGTGCTTCGGCAGCACAAACCGCTGCGCTTATTGGTTCTTTGCCGGGCGTATCGGCGAATGCCTATACCACTGCCAATGTTAGTGGTATCAAAATCGATCCAGCTGCGCTCACACCTCCTATCAGCCAAGAGGTTCAACTCTGGGTGAACGGTGAGCCCCTGATCCAATACAACGCTGCTACCAATGATCTTGCTTTTGATGTGCCAGATCCGAATTTGAATGAAGCGGAATTCAATGATTATCTGGCAAGACGAATCAACGAGAACCCCAATCTTCAAGCCTTGGGTTTTTACGCTCAAAGCGGTAGTAATCCTGTTACTGGCGCGCCCGAGTTGCGCATAGTCGCCTCATCCGGTGTGAATATCGATGTGCGCCTGACCGCCCCTGCAGGTGGCAATAACTATTTGGATGTTAATGATGCAGCCGGTAACCCTAATGTACGCCTCACAGGTGTGGACACGGGTATTGGTGAGCAAACGGCTATCACCATTGGCGGTAAGGTTGATATCACCATGGCCAATGGTATTAGCTTGCGTACATCGCCCACCAGTAGCCCACTGTTTGGCGATAGCAGTCAGGCTGATTTTGCAAGCTCTTCCTTCTTGGGGTATCAAGTAGAGATTAATGGCCAGCCCAAGGCTGGCGATAGTTTCACCCTTGGTTTCAATACCAACGCTAAAAATGACAACCGTAATGCTCTTGCAATGGTTGCTTTGGAAACTGCTAAAACCATGCAGGATGGTGCGCTTAGCTTTGGTGATGGATATGGCAAATTAGTGGAAGAGGTGGGTACTAAAAGCAGCCTATCTAAAATCAACACTGAAGCTAGCCGCAGTTTGTTGGATCAGAGTCAATCTATGCGTGAAGGTATATCTGGTGTGAATCTGGATGAAGAGGCCGCAGAGTTGATTCGTTTTCAACAACTTTACCAAGCGAATGCGCAGGTGATCTCGGTTGCCCGTCAACTGTTCGACACCCTTTTGCAATCACTCTGACTAAGATTAAAGCGCATCTTCGCCTATCTGATGTTTATTTGGGTTGGCCAAGTCGGTGCTGAACCGGGATAAAAAAGTTGGAGCGTTTTATGCATCACCGGATGTAAGCATGACTTGAGGGCAATTTTCTGCCGCTCTATTGCCGCCATCAGGAGCTGAATGATGCGTGTCTCAACCTCACAAATTTATAGCATCGCGACACTGGGCATGACCCAAGCGCAGGCTGCTGTTACCAAAACCCAAGAACAAATGGCTACCGGTAAGCGAGTGTTATCCCCGGCAGATGACCCGGTAGCAGCCACCAGTATTCTCCAGCTCAATCAGGAACTTGCACGTACCGAGCAATACAAAAAAAATATCAACGTTGCTGAAAACAGCCTCAATCTTGAGGACACCAGCCTGCAAACAGTTTCAGACCTGGTGCAGCGTATGCGCGAACTGGCGGTTAAGGCGGGTAACACCGCGGTGCTGTCAGCGTCGGATTACCGTTCACTTGCCGCCGAGGTGGACACCCGCATCAATGAGCTACTTAATCTCCAAAACACCCGCAACGCATCCGGCCAATACATTTTTGCCGGCTACCAAAGTGGTACCAAGCCCTTTGTAGGTGATGGCGGCGGCAACTTCAGTTATTTGGGCGACGAGGGCCAGCTGCGTTTGCAGGCATCAGCATCGGTCACAGTTGCGGTAACTGATTCAGGCAAGCGTTTGTTTGTGGATGTTCCAAGCGGTCACAACACTTTTAATACTTCCGCCAGCCCATCTAACCAATCCATACCGCCTGCGGTTATCAGCGTAGGTCAGGTGTACGACCAGGAGGAATTTGATCGTCTTTATCCGCAAGATTTGGTGGTCAGTTTTAGCAAGTCGGGTAACGCCACCTTACTCAGCGTGAGCGAGCGGAGTTCCGGCAAATTGTTTATTAGTAATCAACCCTACATGTCGGGTGACGAGATAAAAGTCGCAGGCGCTAGCTTTAAAGTATTGGGTACGCCATATCCCGGCGACCCTGCTATTGCGGGTGGCATACCTTTTAATCCGCTGAATGCCCCAGTTCCTGCTGTTGCAGTGGCCGCCGGTGATCGTATCAACATTACGGTGGCAGGTCGCACAGAAGTTCTGGAGTTCCCTGTGGCAATTGCCGCTGGTGACACTTCGGCGTTTGTAACGGCATTGAATGACACTGCCGCCGTTGCACCTGCGCTTTCTAACGCTCAAAAACTGGCTGCTCTGGGGGTTACATTGGATGCAACCGGCTTCAGCACAACCAGCGGTGCCAATCTGCAAATTAGCGATAACACCGGTGTTAACGTTGCTGCGATGTTGGGTGACAACGGCACACGTTCGGTAAGCATGCCGTTTGGTGAGCCGGATACAGCACTTATCCCCTTTGATTTCTCTGCTTCGCCACAATCCTTCCAGTTGGAGGTCAACGGGCGCAAGGAAACCATTACGTTCAATCAACCGATCAACAATACAGCCGATTTGGTAGCCGCGTTTAATACTGGCGCCAACCTGAACCCATTGGCGCGATTGGGGATTAGTGTTACACCCCAAGGGTTAGTAGCGGCGAGTAATACCAAAATCACGATCAGTGGCGGTACTCCTGCTATTACTGGAGTTTTGGGCATTAATACGTTGGGTGTTGGCAGTTCATCTACCCGTGGTGTGCTGGTAAAACCGGGCGATAGTTTTTTAGTGGAATCCACCGACAAACAAGGGCTGTTAACCACGCTCTCACGTTTCAGTGACGCCATGAAAAATGTGCAGGACAATCCCGAAAGTAAAGCGGAGCTCGCCAAGTTAGTAGCCAAAACGCTGACTAATCTGGAAAACGGCATTACCAATTTGGCCGCTATTCAAGGGGAGGTAGGTTCACGCCTCAATACCTTGGAAAGCTCCAAGGATTTGAATTTAGATACGGAGTTATTCACCAAAACTGTATTGTCCAGTTTGCAAGATTTGGACTATGCCGATGCCTCTATCAAACTCTCCATGCAATCCTTTGTGCTCACTGCTTCGCAACAAAGTTTTGCCAAGGTTAGTCAGCTCACGCTGTTTAGTTATTTGTAAGCATTTATCAATTGTTGAAAATAGCTTTACGTCAATAACACACGCCAGCATGCAGGCGCATGCTGCGGGATTATCTTTTGCTAATCTTGTTATATCGCGCTAGTCTGGCATAGCCTATTTGGCATGCCAGTCATGTTTTGTCGAGCTGATCTTGCCCGTTCTATTAACAAGAGTGAAGTTATGGATATTCAAACATTATTAGACCCATTGGCACGCGCGCTCAGTCAATCACAGGCTTTATTGTCCTTGGCGGAGGTGGGCGATTGGGATTCTTTCGAGGCACTCGTGCAACAACGGCAGCAAGGTCTGTTGTCCATTCACGATGCCGAATATCTCACTTCACTTGCCCAAGCGGATTTGGAAGCCCAAGCCGTTCATATGATTAATGAAATCCAATCGATTAATAAACGTTTAGCAGAATTAGCTGAACTCAATCGCGATCAGGTTGCGTCAGAGTTACGTCAAAACAATAAAACAATGAAAGCGATTGATGCATATGGGCGATAATTTGACTAACTGTGCTTTTATATAACCTTAAGCAATAAATTTCATACATTTCTGCATTAAATATTTTGTTTCCGCCATAAAAATTTATTAAAGCTCCTCCTGAGTCTGTCGATAACCTTGTTAGAAGTGCTGATTAGTCCGCTGTTCTCAGACTTCATCAACCGACAGTAGCAGCAAGGCTTGTTCCTTAAAGTCACTGCTCAAGACATTAATCCAGGAGATTCATCATGGCTTTAGTAATTAACACAAACGTCGCCTCTCTGAATGCTCAGCGTCAGTTGATGAGTTCAGGCAATGCGCTTGACCGCGCAACTGAGCGTTTGTCATCTGGTAACCGCATTAACTCAGCAAAAGACGACGCCGCTGGCTTGGCCATCGGTAACCGCATGACTTCGCAAGTACGCGGTCTAGACCAAGCAATCCGTAACGCTAACGACGGCGTGTCGCTGATTCAAACCGCCGAAGGTGCGCTGTCAGAATCTACCAACATTTTGCAACGTATGCGTGAACTGTCCGTACAGTCTGCGAACGGTATCTACACCGCGAGCGACCGTAAAACATTGGATGCCGAAGTTAAGCAGCTCGTCTCTGAACTAGACCGTATCGCGAAAACCACTTCATTCAACGGCCAAAACCTGTTGGATGGCAAGTTAGGCAAAATCAGCCTGCAAGTGGGTTCAACGGCTAACCAAACCATCGAGTTGAAAGTACCTGCGATGGATGCCAAAACTCTGGGTATGGGTTCTACCAGTGTAGATTTGATGGGTGCTGAAACCGATCTGGCATCCTTTGCTACAACTTTGACAATCAGTGAAGGCGACATCCTTATCAATGGTCAGTCGATCACCAAGGGCACAGAAACCTTTGATGGCGCTGGTGATGAAACCCAGGATTTGCTTGATTTGATTAACAAAAACGTCTTGGGTGTAACTGCCTCAACCTATGCTGTGTCCACCGCAACTGCGGCTGGTGACGGTATTTTACTCTCTACTGAAAATGTGAGCGTTGCCTTAGCTAACTTGGACGGTACTACAACAACCATTACCGTTGGCGGTGGAAGCAGCGGCACCAGTACCTTGAGTGAACTGGTAGACAAGATGAATGCCGAATCTGGTGGTAAGTTCTCGGTCTCGATTGGTGATGATGGCAAGGTTTCTATCTCTGCAGAAAACGTTACCAGTATTACAGTGACCGACGGCGCTGGTGCCTTGGGCACGGGTATTACCGGTGCATCCAACGCGCGTATCGCGCTGAAGTCGGATAATGGTGATCCAATCACTGTGACTCGCGGTTCAACTGGTACTTTGGAGCAGCTTGGTTTCCTCGGTTTCAAAGAAAATGACGTTGCTGGTGTGATTGAGGGTTCTCCTGTAAATGCCACTGCTTTTGCGGTAGGTGATGTGAAGATTAACGGTGTTTCAGTTGGCGCAAGCGACTCTGGCGGTTTAGCGGACAAAATCAAAGCCATTAATGAAATATCCGACCAAACTGGTGTAACTGCTACAGCATTTACCAGCGCCACGTTGGATTTTAATGGCGTAGATATGGGTGATATAGGTACAGCTGCCTCGATCATCTTTAATGGTGTTGAGATTGATGTATCGGGCTTGGCAACAGGTGATTCAGTACAGGAGATTGTTGACGCTTTCAACGCTGAGACAGATAACACTGGTGTGACCGCCTCGTTACTGGGTACTCGCGTTGTGTTAGAAGGTAATGTTGCAAGTTTCTCGTTTGGTGTTGGTGGTGCCGCATTTGAAACAGCGGGCGTCAAACTGGTAATGGGAAACGATGCTGCGGCAACTGCACTGACTGACACTCTGGTGGAAGGTGGTGGTATTCGATTGACTAGTAACAACGGCAATCCGATATCAGTTGACGTCACCAGCGATGGTGCGGACAGATCTGGCTTGATTGATTCGAATGCTGGTGCCGGCGGTGCTTTCGGCTCTGCAATCTCCTCCATCAGCATTGACACGCAAGCCAATGCCCAGAAGGCGATTAAAGTGATCGACAACGCATTGACCACCATCAGTGATGTGCGTTCAGAGCTCGGTGCGGTGAATAACCGTTTGGACTTCACCGTGTCTAACTTGGCAAACATCTCCGAGAAAACCTCTGCCGCGCGCTCACGCATTATGGATGCCGACTTTGCCGCAGAAACTGCCGCATTGAGCCGTTCACAAGTACTGCAACAGGCTGCTTCTGCGATGTTGGCCCAGTCAAACGCTCGTCCACAACAGGTTCTGTCTCTCTTGAGATAAGTTAACCCGCCCCTCGCATAGCCCCGGTTATGCGAGGGATTTCATTTGAGGGCCAGGTTATGAGTGACATGACTAAAATAGCTGCCGGACCGGTTCAGGTTTCTCCTGTACCGGCTTTGTCGCAGGTGACTAGTGCCAAAGGTCAAAAAACCGGCAATGATTTGCCGCCGGTTGCCGTAGGCACTGCCGCTCCGGCGGCGGCAAACGTCAATCCGCAGGCGATGCAAGAACAGGTTCAAGCTGCCGTTGCGCAAATGAATGAATATATTCAGAGCACCCAACGGGATTTAAATTTCAGCTACGACCCAGACTCTGGTGAGACGGTTGTGAAAGTGTTGGATCGCGAAACGCAGGAAGTAATTCGTCAAATTCCCGATGAAATATTTTTGCGGTTGGCGCAACAGTTGACTCCCGATGAACCTGTTAGTTTGTTTAGTGCGCAGGCATAAAAGTACAGTAGAAACAAAGTGTTAAATCGCTCTTTTGGCCGCTGTTAGCGGCCGGAGCAAATAAAAAAACGCGAGTTTGCTCATGCAAATTCGCGTTTTTTTTGTTCGATAAATTTTATTTTTCTGCATCAGTCCTTCGTTAAAAGTTGTTGCACAAAGTAAAAAAACAAATCGCCTTTTACTTGAGTTTGTAGCGTTTTTACACCCATTTATTCCACTCGCGATTCCTCCTGAAAAAATCCTTGGCACAGTCTGTGCAAAAGCCCACTTAGGCGACCCGTATAGAAATCCTGTTGGTATTCATTTCTTACCAGTCTTGCCACGAAGTTCTCACAAACTGAGCAATTTGATTGCCGCTGTTTCTGGGCTTCATCAGTCGGCTTGTCACAGCACATGCAACTGTGAACAGGAACAATCATTAGGAGATTTATTATGCCTTTAATTATTAATACCAATGTCGCTTCCTTGAATTCACAGCGCCAATTGATGAGCTCAGGAAACGCCCTTGATCGCGCCTCGGAGCGTTTATCTTCCGGTCAACGTATTAACTCTGCAAAAGATGATGCTGCCGGTTTAGCAATCTCTAACCGTATGACATCGCAGATCCGTGGTTTGGATCAGGCAATCCGCAACGCTAACGATGGTGTGTCGTTGATTCAAACCGCAGAAGGTGCGCTGCAAGAATCCACTAACATTCTGCAACGTATGCGTGAACTCTCTATTCAATCCGCTAACGGTATTTATTCCGATGCGGATCGCAAAACATTGGATGCAGAAGTGCAGCAGCTGATTCAGGAATTGGATCGAATTGCGACTTCAACATCCTTCAACGGTCAGAAACTGCTGGATGGTTCACTCGGCAAAGTCGACTTGCAGGTTGGTTCGGATGCCGGTCAAACCATTACCATGAAAATCCCAAGCATGGACGCGAAAACCCTGGGTATGGGTTTTGTGGGTGTTGACATGTTGGGTGGTGAAATCGACCTGGCAGGTCTGCAGCTGAATGAGAATGACATACTCATCAATGGCCAGTCTGTTGTTAAGGCGCTGGAAACGTTTGACGGAACTACCGAAAACATGGACAAACTTATTGAGCTAATCAATAAGAATGTTCTTGGTATTAATGCCTCAACTTATGCTCAAGCGACTGCCACTGGCGCGGGTACAGGTGTGTTGGAGGCAGGTCAAGTATTCTCGATTGCAATCGATAAGCTCGATGGCACAACAACGACTATTCAAGTGACCAATACTGCAACACTGCAGGAACTCGCTGAAAAAATTAATACTGAGAGTGGTGGCTTGCTTAACGCCACAGTAGGTGAAAATAGCAAGCTCAGTATTGCGGGTATTAATGTTGCCGGCTTCACTATTACCGATGGCAGTGTGCCGGCTGATGCAGCTGGTGGGGGCATTGCGGGTACATACTCTGGTCGTTTGGTATTGGAGTCTGATTACGGCGATCCAATTACTATTACTCGCGGCTCGACTGGTACTCTGGCTCAGCTTGATGCGCTTGGTTTCCGTGAGAATACCAATCCCGGTCAAGTTGAAGGCGTGGGTATCACCTCACCGGGCACAGCTTGGAACGTTGGTGATTTAACAATTAACGGCGTGGTTATCTCTAACAAAAATACAGACAGTCTGGCAGGCAAGATTGCTGCTATAAATGCCTCTCAGCAGGATACTGGCGTGACTGCGGAAGCTTTCGCTTCGACTACCTTGGACTTTGGTGGGGTGACTCTGCCGATCGGCGCACCTGTATTGATGAATGGTGAACCAATTCTGTTGGATGGTGCTGGTGTTCTCACTATCGCTGATGTGGTCGCTGCGTTTAATGCCAAAACAGATGTGACCGGTATTACTGCAAGTCTTCTTGGAACACGTGTGGTTTTGGAGGGGAATGCAGCATCTATTACTTTCGGTGTGGATGCGACTAATACCGGCTTGGCAGACTTGAACGCCGCTGGTGTACAAATTCAATCCGGAACAGCAGCTCCTGCGGTTATCAATGCGGCTTCTGAATCTGTCCCCGGTGGTATTCAGTTAACCAGTGCTAACGGATCACCGATTAGCATCAAACTTGGCCCTAATGCCGTTGCTGCTACCCTCGGCTTGCTAGAATCTAACGTAACTGCCGAAGGTGCATTTGGTACCGCGGTTAGCTCCATTAGTATCGCTACTGCACAGGGTGCACAAAAAGCGCTTGGCGTAATTGATAATGCATTAACCACCATCAACGATGCACGTTCACAGCTGGGTGCGATTAACAACCGCCTGGATTTCACCATGTCTAACTTGGCGAACATCTCTGAAAAAACCTCCGCATCTCGCTCGCGTATTGTGGATGCTGATTTTGCGGCAGAAACCGCAGCACTGAGCCGCGCACAGGTACTGCAACAGGCAGCACAGGCAATGCTGGCTCAAGCGAATGCCAGACCGGAGCAGGTGTTGCAGTTGTTGCGTTAAGTTTGGGGTGCATATCCTCTTTCTGGCAATCACCTGTCAGTACGCAAAAACCGCAGGCAACTGCGGTTTTTGCGTTTTTGACCATTCAAACAACCTCGTTTCCACATGATTGGCAATTATCGGCTAGCCTTAACACAAGTATCTTAGTGGCTGTTGCGCATGTTATTGCTTGTTATTTTTTCGTCCAGGCTTAGGTTCGTGCTCCGAGTGCTGTGCCTGACAGTAGCTTATTGGGTGTCCGGGTGGCTGTGCTTGCAGCTAGCCATTCCTCCCGGCTATGTAACCGGTCTTTTTTTGCCCTTGGGGATTGGCCTTGCTGCGATGCTTATCTGGGGCAATCACCTTCTATTTGGGGTTCTGCTCGGCTCCAGTTTGCTGAATATCTCAGTCGCGCTTGTGGGCGCACAAACACTCACTATACCAGTCGTTACTTTAGCCTTACTTATTGCCTCTAGCAGCGCATTCGCATGCTTCTGTGGTGTATGGCTGGTTCGCCGTTATGTGGGTTTTCCCAATGAGTTAACATCAGGTAGGGATATTTTGTGGTTGTTTTTATTGGGTGGTGCTGCAACTGCACTTATCAGCGCTACTGCAGGTACGGCGGTATTGTGGTGGCAGGGAGTAATCAATAGCCATCAGATAGTGTTTAGTTGGGCCACCTGGTGGGTTGGCGATGCTTTGGGTGTGCTTATCGCTGTGCCACTTATGTGTGTATTTTTTGCGGAGCCACGTTATCTGTGGCGTAACCGTCGCGCGACTCTGGCAGTCCCAGTCATATTCAGTTGTTTAGCGATGGTGGTGGTTTTCATTATCGCTAGCAACAATGAACATAAAAAAGTAGAGGTGAAATTCGCTCAGGAAGCAAGTTTGATAACGGGGGCTGTGCGCTCATCGCTTTTATCTGTGGAGCAGACCCTCGCGACATTGGCCGGTTTGTTTGTTGCGTCGCAAGATGTGTCACGCGATGAATTTGCGATTTATGTGGAGCAAATTGTTGCAAAAAAGCAGGGTATTTCCGGCTTTTCATGGAACATTGAATTAACAGCCAATGTGCGTGGCTCGTTTGAGGCTGCAATGCGTGCGCAGGGGTTTGATAATTTTGTCATTCGTGAGCGCACCGCTTCAGGCGAAGCGATTGTGGCACCGCCACGCGCTAATTATGTTGTCATCACATACATAGAGCCTTGGCAGGAAGGGCAGGCTATCCATGGTTTTAATGTGGCAGCAGACCCGGTGCGCGCGCAAGCCATAACGCGGGCCAATAGCTCGGGGCAATTTGCCATGACACAACCACTTCAACTACTACAAGACAAAGTCTCTGCGCCTGCAGTGATTGCGTTTTATCCGGTGACCCCTCTCGGCAAGATGAATAGTTTGGAGGTGTCTAACTCTCCCTATGTTATGGGTTACGCCACCGCAATTGTCAGAACGAATCAGCTTATCAACGCTAGCTTGCAGCAATTACCTGTGGCTAATCGTGTCTCGCGGAGCCTGATAAGTAACTCGATTAACCCACTACAACATTACACCTTGAGTATTACCGACGTCACTCAGCCCGATGCACCGCTGCATTTTTATCACCAGGGCCAAACTGTTGTTCCGACTGATGCTGAGCATTTGGTGTTGACAGAAAAATTAAACATAGGTGGGCGACGGCTTGAGCTGCAGGTAACACCCACAGACGCATTTTTGCAAACACAACATGGCTTACAGTCATGGTTTGTATTAGTGGGGGGCTTGTTGTTCTGTAGTCTGCTAGGTGGTTTTTTATTGTTAATCTCCGGTCGAACCCAGCAGATACACAACTTGGTTGAACAGCGCACACGGGAACTCGCGGCTATTTTGGAAAATGCGGTTGAAGCCATCTTAGTGGTTAATTCAAATGGAAAAATAGAAAAAGCCAATCCAGCAGCCGCGCGTTTATTTGGTTATTCGCTTGCGCATTTGTATCGATTAGAGCTAACCGATTTACTGCCTTCAGTAGCTGACAATATAGGCGTGAATCATTTGCTCGACGCTTCACGTGAACAATTAGCCCGCCGCAGCGATGGCAGTAATCTGACGGTGGAATTGAGTATAAGTCCGGTTGATTTAGCAGAGCGGCAGATGTTTTCCCTGATCATCCACGACGTTACTGAACGCAAAAAAGTGGAGCAGTTAAAAGCAGAGTTTATTTCTACGGTTAGTCACGAGCTGCGTACACCACTCACATCAATCAAAGGTGGATTGCGATTGGTGCTAAGTGGAGAGCTTGGTGTGATTAATGAAAAAATTCACTCCATGTTGAAGATTGCGGCTAACAATACAGATCGTTTATCCCGTTTGGTCAATGATATTTTAGACATTGATCGATTGGAGCTCGGGCGTGTTGAACTTAGTTTGCAACTACAACCTCTGTTTCCCTTACTAAAACAGGCGGTAGAACAACATATCAGTTACGCTGACCGTTATGCTGTGCGTTTATATTTGGTTGAACCCGATCCTGCGTTGCAGGAGGTCAAAGTGAAATTGGATGCCGATAGGTTTTTGCAGGTTATGTCTAACCTCATTTCTAATGCCATCAAATTTTCCCCTCGTGATAGTCAGGTATCTATCCATGTCATGCCTGTCGAGCAGGGGATTGAAATCGCCGTTAAGGATGAGGGGCAGGGTATTCCAGCGGCTTTTCGCCAACGTATTTTTTCTCGTTTTGCCCAGGTTGATTCTTCTGATAGTCGTCATCGCGATGGTTCAGGCTTGGGGCTTAGTATTACCAAAGTGCTGGTTGAGCGCATGGGTGGCAGTATTCGTTATGAATCAGAAGAGAATCGTGGGACCTGTTTTTTTGTACGCTTGAGCTGTTTATGGCCATAGTAGATAGCGCTCGAGTTAGTGGGCGTATCTAATAATGGCGTGCTTTGTGCATCCGTTAAAAATAATTCTGGATATAGCGTCCCTGCTCGTTTTTCTCAAAAAAAAGCGGCAAAACCGGCTAAAGTTTGCCCAGCAATTGCCGCTATATCCTTTAGGGCGGTAGTTTTGAGTTGAGGAGGTATTTATGGTGACCAGTACAACGAGTACCAATAATGGAGCAACAGGCTCCAGCATTATCAGTGCGTTGGGTACTGGCTCCGGTATTGACTCTAATAAACTGGCAGATCAGCTTACCGAAGCTAACAAAATGCTGCAGGCACAGCGCTTGACGAGCCAGAAGACTTTATTGCAAACACAAATTTCCGATTACGGTTTAATGCGTAGTGCGCTCTCCAAATTGGAAACTGCCGCGGCCGCTCTGGGCAGTGCGGATACCTTTAACGCGAAATCCTTGTCCTTACCTGACACTAAGTTATTCAGTATTACCAAATTAGATGCTAAAGCTGTTGCGGGAGATTACCAATTAAAAGTAGAACAGGTCGCTCAGGCACAATCTATGGCGACTGGTATTTACGCATCTCAGGATGCGCCTGTTGGCAAAGGTACCCTCACTATTCGTTTGGGTGAATGGGCTAGTGATCTGAGCAGTTTCTCTGTTGATTCAACGAAAACCGGCGCTACTATCACAATTGACGATAATAACAATACGCTAAGTGGTCTGCGCGATGCTATCAATGCCGCTAAAATTGGTGTTACCGCATCAATTGTGAGTGACGGAGGTGGTTTTAAATTGTTGCTGTCGGCAAAGTCCGGCGCCAAAAATGAAATTGAAATCACTGCTGCAGAAGATCCCACCGCACTTGGCTTGGCTAACCTTAATTTTAATCAATCAACTCGTAATATTACCCAGCTGCAAGAGGGCCGTGATGCCCAAATTCGTATCAATGGTCTTTTGGTAAGTCGTGAATCCAATCGCGTTACCGATGTCATCCAAGGCTTGGAATTTGATTTGTTCGGTAGTTCGCTCACTGAGACTGTAAGTATTACTATCAGCGAAGACAAAGCGCTTGCTGAGAAAACTATTCGTGATTTTGTTGCTGCCTACAACACTTTTAAAACTGAAACAGAAGCTCTTACAGGTTTTAATACCGAGACCAAGGAATACGGTAGTTTGAATCGTGACTCCCTTGCTAAAAACTTGCTACAGGGTGTGCGAAATATTTTGTCGGCATCAGTTGCCGGGCTGGACAGTAATTTCAATAGCTTGTCTGCTATCGGTGTGCGCACTCGCCTTGATGGATCACTGGAAATTGTCGAAACGGAAAATGTTGGTTTTCGTGCCGCTATCGACAATAACTTTGCTTTGGTGAAAGACATATTCGTACCCAAAACCGAAGCTTCCACTACAGGTATTAACGTCACTAAGTTCTCAGCGAAAAGTCAGTCTGGTAGTTATGAGGTTGTTATTTCCCAGCAGCCCAGTAAAGGACGCTTGGATGGTGCCAGTATAGACCCACTTTCATTCCCTATTGATACCACAGGTAAAGACTACAGTTTTACGTTTAGTTTGGATGGAGTTACTACATCTTCTATCAATCTGCCCGGTAGCAAAACTTACGCATCAGGTGCAGCAATTGCTGCAGATCTACAAAGTTTGATAAATCTTGACCCAGCTATTAAAGAGGCTCGTGGTGCGATTAGCGTTGGCTTTAGTGGTAACAAACTGACATTCACCTCAAATGCTTTTGGCTCGGCGAGCCGTGTCGGATTTACAGCAGTTGGTGCTGATATGGCTGACTTGGGTTTGACTGTGGCTATGGGTACTGCAGGTGTTGATGTGGCTGGCTCTGTTGGTGGAACTGCCGCATTTGGTGTGGGAAATGTATTGCTTCCAGCTCTGGGCAGTAAAGCCGAGGGCCTAAGTATGACTATTGAGCCTGGCACCACAGGTGGGACTATTTCTTTTTCGCGTGGTTTTTCAGGCAGTATGACTAACCTGATCAACGATTTCCTGAAGAGCTCCGGCCTTATTAAAGAGCGTGAAAACAATATTAATAAGGATATTTCCCGCGTTGAAAAAGATGAGGTTGCATTGGATCGTCGTAGCGAAGCATATCGTGCGCGTTTAATGGCGCAATTTCAGGCAATGGAAACAATAGTGCGCAGTTTAAATTCCACTGGCGACTTTTTGGATGGTATTTTGGATCGCTTGCCGTTTACTGCTAAAAGTAGTTGATGCCGTTTGATGTGGTGTTAACGACAGAAAAAACTCGCGTTTGCTCCAATCTCTTCTAGGCTTTAAAGGCCTTGCGTGTTTTTTGATTTTTCTTATAGCAAACCAGATATCTGGAGTCGCTATGTCTAATGTATTTGCACTGATACCGGCCCGTGGTGGATCAACCGGCCTAATTCAGAAAAATATCCAGCCGTTACTTGATCAACCGCTTCTGGCCTATACTATTCAGGCTGCACAACAATCGGGTGTGATGGGGCAGGTTTATGTCTCCTCTGATGATGATCAAATACTGGCGATGGCCCATTATTACGGCGCTGAGCGGATCAAGCGGGACTACCACCTGGCGCGCGATGATTCGCCGCTGGCCCCTGTTGTGGCAGAATTTGTTCATCGCGTTAAACCTGCCGGAAAAGACATTATTGTTTTGTTGCAGCCAACATCCCCGCTGCGAAATGCGACTCACATTGCAGAAGCATTGGCTGAATATCGGGACTTTCCCTGTTGCCATCGCTTAATGAGTGTTTATGAGATAGACAATAAATACACACGTGCTCTTATCGGTGGTGGTGAATTCCTACATTTACTTGCTGGAGAACATACCAGCTTAATTCAACGCGAAGATTTTTTGCCTTCGCTCTATCTGCCTAATGGTGCCATTTCTATTTTTAGCGTGGATGATTTTTTACGGGAGGAGGCCATACCCCACAGCAATCTGATTCCTTATTTGATGACGGAAGAGGAAAGCCTGGAGATTCGGACAGGGGAGGACATCAGGCGAGCGGAAGAGTATCTGTTTACACGCCGCTAAAAAACAAAGCCCGCATCACAGCGGGCTTTGTTTTTTTGAGGCTTGGGACATTACATTACACAGCGACAGTCTGGATCTCTACCGCTGCAATACGCTTGCCTTCATTGGCAGCGTTTTGGTAGCTCTCAATTTCGTTGAAGTTGAGGTAGCGGTAGATATCAGCCGACATACTGTCGATCTTTTGTGCGTAGTTCAGATATTCCTCTGGTGTTGGCAGTTTACCCAATACAGCAGCGATTGCCGCGAGTTCAGCAGAAGCCAGATACACATCCGCACCTTCACCTAAACGGTTCGGGAAGTTACGGGTAGAGGTAGATACCACGGTAGAGTTTTTCGCAACGCGCGCCTGGTTGCCCATACACAGTGAGCAGCCGGGCATTTCGGTGCGTGCACCTTTTACGCCATAAATACTGTAGTAACCTTCTTCCATCAATTGGTGTGCATCCATCTTGGTAGGTGGTGCAATCCACAGGCGAGTGGTTAGTGCATCTTTGGTCGCCGCTAACAATTTACCGGCAGCACGGAAGTGGCCAATGTTGGTCATACAAGAACCGATGAACACTTCATCAATCTTCGCACCTTGTACGTCAGACAACACTTTCACATCGTCCGGATCGTTCGGGCAGGCCAGGATTGGCTCTTTGATGTCAGCGAGGTCGATGTCAATGATCGCTGCGTATTCCGCGTCAGCATCGGCTTCCATCAGTACCGGGTTAGCCAGCCACTCTTCCATTTTGCGTGCACGACGTTCAATGGTACGCACATCGCCGTAACCCTGTTCGATCATCCAGCGCAGCATGGTGATGTTGGATTTCAGATATTCAATGATTGGCTCTTTGTCCAGCTTGATAGTACAACCAGCCGCAGAGCGCTCTGCAGATGCGTCAGAGATTTCAAACGCTTGTTCTACTTTCAGATTGGGCAATCCCTCTACTTCCAGGATACGACCGGAGAAAATGTTCTTCTTGCCTTTCTTTTCTACGGTCAACAAACCTTGTTTGATCGCGTACAGCGGGATGGCGTTAACCAAATCGCGCAGGGTAATACCGGGTTGCAATTCGCCTTTGAAGCGAACCAGAACTGACTCAGGCATGTCCAGCGGCATCACGCCAGTGGCAGCAGCAAACGCTACCAAACCAGAACCCGCCGGGAAGGAGATGCCGATTGGGAAGCGGGTGTGAGAGTCCCCACCAGTACCTACGGTGTCAGGCAGCAACATGCGGTTCAACCATGAGTGGATGATACCGTCGCCTGGGCGTAAGGAAACACCGCCACGAGTCATAATAAAGTCGGGCAGGGTGTGTTGGGTTTCGATATCAACAGGCTTTGGATAGGCTGCGGTGTGGCAGAAAGACTGCATGGTCAGGTCGGCAGAGAAGCCAAGGCACGCCAGGTCTTTCAGCTCGTCGCGGGTCATTGGGCCGGTGGTGTCCTGTGAACCTACGGTAGTCATCTTTGGTTCGCAGTAGGTGCCGGGACGAATACCTTGTACGCCGCAAGCCTTACCCACCATTTTTTGTGCGAGTGTATAACCTTTGCCAGTATCAGCAGGTGCTTGTGGTAAACGGAACAGGGTGCTTGGAGGCAAGCCCAGTGATTCGCGCGCTTTGCTGGTCAGACCGCGACCGATGATTAATGGAATACGGCCGCCAGCTTGAACTTCATCCAGCAGCACATCGGATTTCAACTCAAATTCAGAAATCACCGCGCCGGTTTCAGCGTTAAGGATCTTGCCTTCGTAGGGGCGAATTTCAATCACATCACCCATATTCAACTGATCAACGGGAGCTTCAAATACTAGAGCACCAGCGTCTTCCATTGTGTTGTAGAAAATCGGCGCCACTTTGCCGCCAATACACACACCACCGGTACGTTTGTTGGGGACACCCGGAATATCGTCACCGATAAACCAAAGTACAGAGTTAGTAGCAGACTTACGTGAAGAACCAGTACCGACAACATCACCCACAAATGCCAGGGGATAGCCTTTGGTTTTCAGTGCTTCGATTTGTTTGATCGGGCCTACAGAGCCGGGTTGATCCGGAGTAATACCATCACGTGCCATTTTGAACATGGCCAATGCGTGCAATGGGATGTCGGGGCGTGACCAAGCGTCTGGAGCTGGAGAAAGGTCATCGGTATTGGTTTCACCGGTGACTTTGAAAACGGTGAGTTTAGTGCTTTCAGCAACTTTTGGTTTGCTGGTGAACCACTCGGCATCTGCCCAGGATTGCATCAGTGCCTTAGCGTGCGGGTTGCCGGCTTTAACTTTCTCTTCCACATCGTGGAAGGCATCAAACATTAGCAAGGTGTGCTTGAGTTGTTCGGCCGCCAGAGGTGCCAGAGTTGCATCGTCCAGCAGGTTTACCAGTGGTTCGATGTTGTAACCTCCGAGCATCATGCCAAGCAGTTTGATTGCGAGAGGCTTATCGATCAGGGGGGAAGAGGCTTCGTCTTTGAGAATTGCGCTCAGGAAGGCGGCTTTTACATAGGCGGCTTCATCAACGCCGGGCGGAACGCGGTTGGTAATCAAATCCAGTAATACTTCAGCTTCACCAGCGGGGGGATTCTTCAGTAATTCAACCAATCCGGCAACTTGTTCGGCGTTTAAGGGTTTTGGTGGGATACCTTCTGCGGCGCGTTCTGCGACCTGTTTACGATAGGCTTCAAGCACGGTTTTATCCTCATTAATGTAGGGGTTACTCCCTCGGCAGGATCTCTGCGTCGGGAGACTATCCATGGCCTTCATGGATGTCTAAGTAAGCTCAAACTGAGCAAACTTAATTTCACTGCATCTTCTCTGGTGCAATGCTGATTTACCAAAAGCACGCTAAATCGGGCGCAGAGTATACCCTAAGCAATTCCTGCTGTTAATGTTCCCGGGGCGCTGTTGGCCGGCTTTTGGGTCGGTATTTGAACCTGATTATGATAAGGTGAGCGCTGGTCTTACCCAACGGTTGGGCCTCGGCAATTTATCTGCAGCTATCGCAACCAGCGACATAAATAATGATTACAAATAACAAGGGGATCAATATGACAACCTTATCCAAACCACTCCTGAAACTCGGATTTTTAACCGCTGTCTCGCTCGGGCTGATGGCCTGTGAACAACAATCCAATCAAGTGAGCGCCGCCAGTTCTGTGCCAGTTTCCTCGGCAGGGGACAGTGCTATTTCATCCTTGGCTGCCAATCCAGTCTGCGAAGGTGTTGCACCCGAAGGCGATTTAATTCCTGAACGCATAGTGGCTGCTAACAGCACTCGAACCGAGCCTGGACTTTATGAAGGTCCTGTCTGGATAAACGATTCCCTCTATTTTTCCGATTTTGTGTTTAGCGAGGGCTTTCCCTCCCGTATTCAAAAATTGGATGCCTCCGGGCAGATGACAACGGTTATGGAGGACTCAGGGAGTAATGGGCTGGCAGTCGATAACGAAGGGTTGTTGGTCGCGGGCACCCACAAATACAAAAGCGTGTCGCGCTACAATTTAGCGACTGGAGAGCGAACAGCAGTGGCCCAAACGTTTGCTGGCAACGTATTTAACTCGCCCAATGACATAGCCATCACCGCGGACGGAGTGATTTATTTCACCGATCCGGCCTTCCAGCGCGATGCCGCGCCCGGCGGCCAGGAAAAAACCGGTGTTTACCGCATAGCTACAGACGGTACAGTTACTTTAGTTGACGATACTATCAGCAATCCTAATGGTGTAACTCTCTCGCCCGACGAATCTGTACTGTATGTAAACGGTGGTGGTGAACAGGGCGTGCTGCGTGCCTATGAAATAGTGGATGGTGTTCCGCAAGCAGGTAAAGATCTGGTAACAGGCATCCATATTCCCGATGGTATGGCGGTAGATTGTTTAGGCAACATCTACTTAACAGAGCATTTGTCGCGTCAATTGCGTGTGTTCACACCACAAGGCGAACAGATAGCGCAAGCAAAAGTGGATGCCAACTTAACTAATGTCGCTTTTGGTGGTGCAGAAGGTACAACCCTGTTTTTAACGGGGGCTGGTTCGCTGTGGAAAATTGAACTTGGTATTACTGGTTCTGCTTATTAATTCGGTTTACTTTTTGTGTCAGGTGAAAGCAAACGTTTCACCTGATTTTTTGTGATGTTTTATGCTCGTATTAAAACCCGTCAAAACACCCTGCGTAGGTATTTGCTCCACTGGCATTGGCGACAGCGTCTGCCGTGGCTGCAAACGCTTTGGCCATGAAGTAATAAATTGGAATGCCTATACCCACGAGCAGCGTTTGTTAATTGCCCAACGGCTAGAAAATTTTCTGGCGCAAATCGTCCAGAATATGATTCATATTAATGATGAAAAATTGTTACTTGCGCAAATTAAACATCAGCAAATCCAATTCAAGGCTGAACAGAATCCTTATTGTTGGGTATTTGATCTGCTGCGTGCCGGTGCCAGTCAAATTCAGGATTTAAGTCATTACGGATTGTCCTTGCATCAACGATGGATAGGCATACCCTTAACGGTGATTCGCGACAATATCGACAAGGATTTTTACGCACTTTCCTGCGCGCATTACGAACGTTACATCTCTCCCTGTTTCGTCACCGCTGAAACACTCGATCAACATAAATAGCTTTTATCCTTATGAACGCTCTCGCCAAAATTCAACACTTCCTACACTGTGAAACCCCCGACACATGGGTAAAAAATGCGCTCGATAACCAAGCGCTCTTATTGCTCGATCATGCCAATTGCGAAAAAAAAGCGGCGTCTACCGCTATTAATTTAATGTTTCGATACGTGGGCGATTTTGACATGATGAATAAAATGTCGCGCCTTGCGCGTGAGGAATTGCGTCACTACGAACAAGTCATGGCGATCATGGAGGCGAGAGGAGTTGCCTACGAGCAAATCACCCCCGGACGCTACGCTGGTGAACTGCGCAAACTTGTGCGCACTTCAGAGCCTGGCCGCTACATTGATACCCTAATTGTCGGCGCCATTATCGAAGCCCGCTCCTGCGAGCGTTTCGCCAAACTTGCTCCATATCTTGATGAAGAATTACAAAAATTTTATCTATCCCTTCTTAAATCTGAATCCCGTCACTACGAGGATTATCTAACCCTCGCTAAACGTGCTGCAGAGGGAAATGATATTTCTGCTCGCGTTCAAGAGTTTCTCGCATTGGAGAAAACCTTGGTTGAAGGTGTGGACGAAGAGTTTCGGTTTCATTCGGGAATCGTTAATTCGTAAAACTCCTCTGTCACGGTTATTAAGTGTAAATCTCGTATACCAGTATGTTATGTGCAAATAGACTATAAGTCGGTTTGCATAATAACTCTGGAGCTACAGATGGCACATCAACACGGTCAATGGCGACACCTGCTCGCTGCTTTTTCTATTTCCCTCTCTGTTTCCTTTGCATTGCCCATTCAGGCAAAAGACGATTTAGCCCTTAATGATAAAGATTATTTCGAAAAGCCTGGCTTGAATGTGCTGGTGTTTAGCAATTGGTATGACGGGCTATTTAGCGATTCAAAAACCAGTGGTGTTGAGTTGATCCATCACGGTGAGCGTACGGTGACCAATGGTGATGTACGTTTGAATGCGACGCCGGAGCAGTGGGATTTAACGCCCATGTTTAAGGAGCGAAAAGTTAATCGCGCTGAACAGTCGATTGAAGCGTTTTTGCATTATCCTGATCAGCAATTTGATTTTTCCATTAAGGTTATTAAAAACACAACAGGTGTGTTGTTAACCGTTAATTTGCCAAAACCACTGCCAAAATCCCTTGAAGGAAAGGCAGGTTTTAATTTGGAGTTTTTACCAGCTGCTTATTTTCACAAATCATTTTTGATGGACGATAAAGCTGGTGGTTTTCCGGTTTATCCAACAGGATTAAAGGAAATTAATGGCAAAGCCGATCCGGTTGCCTTGGCGCAAGGAAAACACTTGGTATTTGCGCCAGAAGATGCTGAGCGCCGTATCAGTATTCAATCTGCGGGTACAGCACTTGAGCTTTATGATGGTCGCGGCAAAGCACAAAATGGCTGGTTTGTTGTGCGCAGTAAAATCCCTGCTAATAAAACCGGTGCAGTAATCGAGTGGCAAATTGATGCGGCGACGGTAAAAAACTGGATTCGTAAACCAGTGATTGCCCATTCCCAAGTTGGCTATCATCCGGCACAGAAAAAAGTCGCGGTGATTGAGTTGGATGCGCGCGACAAAAAAATCCACAAGGCCAGCTTGGTCAAAATCAACGCTGACGGAACCCGTCAAGCAGTGTTGACTGAAAAACCAAAATCTTGGGGAAAATATCTGCGTTACCAATATCGTCAGTTTGATTTTAGTAAAATCCAAACGCCGGGTTTATATGCGATAACCTATGGCGACCAGCAAACTCACAGTTTCCGCATCGATAAAACGGTTTACCAAGCGGCATGGTACCCCACGCTGGATATGTATTTGCCGGTGCAAATGGATCACGTGACTGTCAATGAATCCTACCGTATATGGCATGGTGCATCGCATTTGGATGACGCGCTGCAAGCGCCAGTGAATCACGAGCATTTTGATTTGTATGCACAAGGCCCAACGACGGATACAAAATTCAAACCTGGCGAGCATATTCCCGGTTTGAATATTGGTGGTTGGTACGATGCAGGGGATTACGATATTCGCACACAAACGCAATACGATGTTGTGAATACGCTCGTCACCGCATGGGAAACCTTCAACATAAAACGCGATACCACCAGCGTGGATTACACGAGAAAATTTGTAGATCTGCATACTGCCGATGGCAAGCCCGATGTGTTGCAGCAAATCGAACACGGTACGCTTGCGTTGATCGCTCAACATCGGGCCATCGGGCATGCGATTCCAGGAATCGTAGAGGCGCATATCGATCAATATCATCATCTGGGTGACGGCATCACCAAAACAGATAACTTGATTTACGATCCAAAAATGGGTGAGCTGGAGACCGATGGTTTCAAAAGTGGAAAGTTTGATGATCGTTGGGCATTTACCAGTAAATCATCTTCATTAAATTACGGTTCTGCCGCGGCACTTGCTGCTGCTAGTAGAGCATTGAGCGGATTTAATGATGAGCTTGCCAAAGAATGTTTGGCAACTGCCAAAAAAGTTTGGGCGGATGAAGCGGCCAAACCACAACCGGATTTATTTCGTCACGGCAACACTACTGGCGGAAAACTTGAGCATGAACAGCTCAAAGCCGCGACAGAGTTACTAATAAGTACGGGTGATGCCAAGTATGCGCAGGCGATAAAAAAACTACTGGGTGAAGTTGAGTTCGGAGTTAATGCTTCTTGGTTTATTCGTGCCATTCCTCATATGGGAGCTGAGTTTAAGGCAGATTTGAACACCAAGGCATTGGCTTATGGCGAGCAACTTAAAGGAATTGAGGCGAAAAATCCATTTGGCGTGCCCATCACAGAAGGTGGCTGGGCTGGTAGCGGTGCTGTAATTCGCCATGCACTGAATAATTACTACATTCATAAAGCTTTCCCTGAAGTTGTTAGCCGTGAATCGGTATTGCAGGGTCTAAATTTTCTGTACGGTACGCACCCTGCACACAATTTATCGTTAGTATCTAATGTAGGTACGCGCAGTAAAGAAGTAGCTTATGGGATGAATCGTGCGGATTTTTCATTTATATCCGGCGGGATAGTGCCAGGTATTCTTGTTCTAAAGCCTGATTACCCCGAGAACCATGAAGACTGGCCTTTCTTTTGGGGTCAAAACGAGTATGTTGTCAACCTTGCTGCCAGCTATATCTTTCTTGTTAATGCTGCAGAAGACTTGCTAAGAGAATAGTGGGGATTCGTTATGCAGAAAAAAGCCGCAGTGATTAGCTGCGGCTTTTTTATTTGGCTTGATTTAGTTTTTATCTTTAATTTTTGGCGGACAGGAAAATAATTAGCTCTTGGCCTGGGTGGATATAGCTTTCATTTTTTACTTTGTTCCAGCTCAGAATGTCTTGTTTTGAGACCTCAAACTTATTCGCTATTTTATTTAACGTATCGCCACTTTTTATTTGATAAGTAATTTTGTTGCCATCTTTTTGTGTTGTTGCTTTATCGGCAATCAGTAGTTTTTGGCCGGGTTTGAGCTTGGTGTTTGCACTTAAATCATTCCATTTCAGCAGATTTTTAACACTAGTGTTGTGGTTCTTTGCGATAGTCCAAAAACTGTCTCCAGACTTCACAGTGTAATGAACGCTGTTGCTTTTTTGATTTCGCTGCGCAATTTCCTGCTCTGCTTGAATGGCATAAGGTGAGTTGACTGGAGCCTGGCCGGGAATACTAAGGCTTTGACCCACTCTTAAGTTGGTGGATTTGAGATTATTTGCTGCTTGGATTGCGGCAACACTTGTACCGTAGCGTTTGGCTAAGGCGCCCAATGTATCGCCGGATTTGACTTTGTAATCACCGGCGATTTGCATGGGTTTAATTTGCGGCAGTTTATCGAGCGTTAATGTGAACTGTGCGGCGTCCGCCACGGGCACTAACAACTGATGCGGACCGGATGGATTCGTAATCCAGCGGTTATAACCTGCATTCAGATTGCGCAGCTCTTTTGGATCTATTTCTGCCATGCGTGCTGCCTGTGCTAAATCAACAGGTGTACTCACATTGACTGTGGTGAAATAAGGACTGTTTGGAATCGCTGCCAGCTCCAGCTCATATTTGGCTGGATTTGCAATTACCTTGGAGAGCGCTACAAGTTGAGGGATATAGGAACGTGTTTGTTGCGACAAAGGTAATGACCAGAAATCCACGCTTTTACCCTGCTTGCGATTTTTATCTATCGCTCGGCGAACCGTACCTTCTCCTGCATTATAAGCAGCGATAACCAGAAACCAATCGCCATCAAACATAGTATTGAGGCGCTTGAGGTAGCGTACAGCAGCATCTGTAGAAGCGAGAATATCTCTTCTTCCATCGTACCAGTGATTCTGCGTCAATCCGAAGTTGCGCGCGGTTTGGGGCATGAACTGCCAAACGCCCAGCGCCCTGCTGGGAGAAGATGCAAACGGATCGTAAGCGCTTTCTACAATCGGCAAAAGCGCTAGCTCTAAAGGTAGGTCGTTTGCCTTAAGTTGATTGGTAACGTGGTAGAGATAGGGGCGGCTTTGTTCGGTGACGCGATCAAGGTAACGCTGGTTATTGCTTAGCCAGCGTAAGTTGTTACGCACAAGGTCATCACTTACAGGCGGAAATGCATACCCCTTTACAATTTCATCCCACAGATTGCTTGTCTGTTGAGTGGCAGCAGCTTTGTTATCTGAAGACTTTTTGGTGCTTTTCTTTATGCTTTCTATCTTGGCTTGCGGTGCCTCATGATTTTTGTCCGGCAGGCTGCTACAACCGGTAATCAATAGTGTGAGAAACAGACCTGAAGAGAGTTTCGCAAAAGAATTTTGGTGATTCATAGGGTCACTTTCGACTCTGGGCTTTTGGTTTGGTGGAAGCCGAAACAAAAAATCGCATCAATTTCCGCTTTACAAAAGCTGGTTTATTCGCGCAATAACTGTCAATTATTAGGCTTTTTATCCTAAAATTTGTGAAAATTACTGCTGTTTAGTGATTACCTTCACCTTCCTTGGGTCTGTGGATCACGGATTCTAGGTGCTGCCCAGTGTGTGGTCAACGCTCAATCGGGAATAAGCGGGGCCAAGTCACAGTCGTCACTGGCCATGTTGATTGGCTTGTGAGCGCTATTTGGCCGCCTGCATCTAGTATCCGAGCTTGGCCAGTTATCTTTTAGCTTGCCCGGTTATCTTTTAGTGTGCGAAGTGAAGCAAAGACTTGCACCGGTGAGCAATTATTTATTCCTTCAGGGCAAGCAAAGTTCCTGACGCCATCAAGATGACAGCGCAAAAACGGATTTGTTCGTTTTTCCATCAAAATATTGGAAGGCAAGGTTATCTTGGCCTCTTCTCGTAACACCTTGGTTTGCTTCAGGCGCTCACGAATCGCGGAGTTATCCGGCTCTACTGCCACAGCAAATTCCAGATTGGCGAGCGTGTACTCATGGGTGCAGTAGATAAGTGTGTTATCAGGTAGCGCTGCAAGTTTGCAGAGTGAGTCCCACATCAGATCGGCGGGGCCGTCAAACATACGGCCACAGCCTCCAGCAAAAAGTGCATCGCCACAAAAAACCATAGGAGTAGCTTTTGGGGTGTATTGGGTGGAGTCCGGTAGAAAATAGGCTATGTGTTCGCTGGTGTGGCCGGGCACTGCCATTACGTGAAATGCCAATTTATCGAGCAATACAACATCACCTTCTTTGAGTGCATGGGTAACTTGGGGAATGGCTGCTGAATCAGGGCCGTAGACAGGAATTGACCAGCGGCGGGTTATATCTTCAATCCCGTCAATATGATCCCGGTGCCTGTGCGTCACTAATATGGCTTTAGGCAATAACTGGTGATTGGTTAGGTAGCTAAGTACCGGGGCTGCCTCGCCCGGATCCACCAGATATACATCCGGCTGGCTCGGATCAGGCCTAATTACCCAAACATAATTGTTTTCAAAAATAGGTATGGCGGTAATTTGGGGCGCGCGCATTCTGCTGTCCTCCGCGTGATACGGCACGATTTTACGCCTTGGTCGATTGTTTTGGCAGTCAATCCTTATTCCTGGTTGTGATAGATTATGGAATCTACACGAGGGCGTTTGATGGACCCGACATTTAAAAAAACACCACATCGACTGCTGGTTCGGTTGTCGTTGTTATGGAAAAAGCGTTTCGGTGTCATGCCGATGCGCGATTCTATTGCAGATATGAGTGAGTGGTTTGAGTCGCCTTTGGGGAAGGCGCTGCTTGGTGAGGAGCGCGAAGCGCTGGATGAGGCGCTGCAATGTGTTTTTGGCTATCACTTATTGCAGCTGGGTGTAAGTGGGCGGCTGGAGCTATCGAAGGAATGCCGGATTTCCCATCGTTTCTTGCTGCATCCCAGAATCGAAAGCGGGTATCCACTGGGTGTCTGCGCTGACTTTAATCACTTGCCATTTGCCACAGAATCAATTGACGCGGTGATTCTGCATCATGCGTTGGACTACAGTCAAAGTCCCCACCACTTACTGCGCGAAGCTGCACGTGTCGTAATACCCAGGGGGCATCTATTGGTGGTGGGGTTTAATCCCTGGAGTATGTGGGGGTTGTGCGCCAGCATAATTCGCTTTTTCAGCGCCAAGCCTCGCTGGCGTTTTCAATATTTACGCAAGGGGCGCCTGCTGGACTGGCTTGCCTTGGTGAATATGGAGGCAGTGGCGGTCTATCAGGGTTTCTACCGGCCGCCGATGCCACAAGGGGGAGGCATTAAATATTTGCAATGGCTTGAGCGCTGGGGTAAAAGACTGCGTCTACCTTGGGGTGGTTTCTACTTGATTGTTGCGCGTAAAGATCATTTTTCGCTAACCCCTATCAAACCTGCATGGAAGCAATACCGTCCTTTGCGCGGTCTGGCTGTTACCCGCATATTGGGGCCAGCGGCTCGCAATCGATACCTTATTGGGGTGCCGGCCAACAACGCTGAGCATTACAAATAAATTTGCGCCACCCAACCCAATTAAGCTAATACAGAAAAGAATCAGGTTAATACTCGATGCGTCAAATTGTACTGGATACTGAAACAACCGGTCTGGAAACATCACAAGGGCACCGTATTATTGAAATAGGTTGCGTTGAACTATTTAACCGGCGCCTAACCGGACGTCACTATCACCAATATATTAACCCCGAGCGCGAAGTAGATGCGGGCGCTCAGGCAGTGCACGGGATTAGTAATGCAATGCTTGCCGATAAGCCGGTATTTGCAAGAATTGCTGATGATTTTCTCAGCTTTGTAGGTGATGCCGAGCTGGTAATTCACAACGCAGCGTTTGATATTGGTTTTATTGATTATGAATTAAACCTTTTGCGACCGGGTTTTGGATCTATTAAAGCACGCTGTAATGTTGTTGATACTTTGCTGATGGCTCGGGCAAAACACCCCGGGCAGAAAAATAATCTTGATGCCCTATGTAAGCGCTACGGAGTGGATAACTCCCAGCGTGACTTGCACGGAGCTTTGTTGGATGCCGAGATTCTGGCGGATGTTTATTTGCTGATGACCGGTGGTCAGACAGCATTATCACTGGGTGGAAATCAATCAAAAGAGCAGGGCGGTGAAGACCACAACCAGATTCGCCGCTTGTCTCCGACTCGTGCACCCTTGCCGATAATTAGCGCAACGACAGACGAGTTGGACTTGCATCAACAGAAACTAGCCGCAATCGCTAAAGCCAGTGGTGATAATTGTGTATGGTTGCGTGGTTGATTTGGCTTTTATCCACTTGTTGTTCGGCTGATTGAGTTAAATATTGGCCAATAAAATGATGCTTTAACATCTATAAATGAGAAATATTCATCAATCCCGGGGCTGGTTAATGCTTATTTAGCAGCTTCCGGTGAAATACTGCCAAACATGGTATAGAGTCAAATCACCCGAATATCGATGAACGGTCACAAATTGTTCTGGTAAATTGTGGCCATACAATAGATTAAAACCCAGGAAGTTATCGTGAGCACAACAGAAACATTAAATCTTGCTTCACTGAAAATGGTTCATGACGAGTTGGTCGCAACTATTGAGCAATCGGCAATCCGCTTGGAGCAATTTGCGCAGGATCGAAATAATGGTGAGTTACTGCAGAATTGTATCGAGGGTATCAAGCAAATCAGAGGGATTCTCAGCCTTATACAGTTGCGCGGTTTGGATCTACTTGCCGATGAGTTGGTCACTCATATCACCGATATAACCTTGGGCGATGATCCCAACACCGATGCTAAATTAGAACTTTTAACAGCCAGCTTTTTTGTATTGCCACGTTATCTTGAATACTGCTCACAGACTGCCCGCAGCATGCCTATGTTGTTAATCCCGCATATCAATGAGTTGCGTTTGGCTCGCAAGGCTGGCCTCTTACCGGAAAGTTATTTTTTTTCACTCGCGAATATTAAGTGTCACCGGCATCATACTGTTTCTAGTCCAGCGCTGTCTGAGGATCTGAGTGTTTTAGTTCGCCGGTTGCGGCATATGTATCAAGCAGCTTTATTGAATGTCCTTAAATCCGTTCAGGTAATGCCTTCACTGGGTATGATGATTCGAGCCTTACAGCGTTTGGAGTCAGTTTCAGCAGGTAAACCTCTGGGCAATTTCTGGTGGTTATGTGGAGCCACCTTGGCTGCGATTGGCGAGAAAAAAATGCAGCTTACAAAAAGCCGTAAAATGATTTTCAGCGCAATTGAACGTGAAATAAAACGTTTTCAATTTGAAGGTAAAGCTGTTCTTGATCGCGAGGTAGATCAGTCGTTACAAAAAGAATTGTTATATCTGCTTGCGCTAGCTCACTCGGAGCAACCGCAATCCGTTGCGGTTCTTGCGGCGTTCAGTGTGGGGCCCATAGGTTATACCGAAGCCGAACTGGTGCGTGAAATGGAGTTTTTGAGTGGCCCGAGTGCCAATACCATTAGTTCTATGGTTACCGTACTCACGGATGAATTGCACAGCACCAAAAATATCCTTGAGCGTGCAGCTCAAGGCGGTGCAGAGCTGTTAAATGATTCTCCGGAATTGTTGGAAACCTTGAAAAAAATTGCTGATATTTTATCGATTGTTGGCTTGGTAGCACCGAGCGCAAGTTTGAAACAAGAAATTGAAAAAATCGCCCAGTGGCAAGCAAATCGCATTGCGGTAACTCCGGATGAGTTATTGCAGGTTGCCGACACCATGTTGTACGTAGAGAGCACTATTGCCGGTTTGCACAATGCCAATTTGTCCGATGATAAGTTAGCTCAAATTAATTCGTTGTCGCGCGATGCAGCTATGACTAACAATCAAATCGCCGAAGCCGAAAAGATTGTTATAGATGAAGCGGAATTGGGGCTGGCTACGGTGAAACGCGCATTAAGTGCATTTGCTGAGTCCAATTATGACAAAGGACATATTCGTAATATTCCGGGTATCTTGGATTCGGTTCGTGGCGGTATGTTTGTGCTGGGGCTTGCGCGTGCAGCCAATGTGCTTGCAGGGTGTATGCGCTTTGTGGAAGATGATTTGTTGGCTGCTGAACAACAACCTGCAATTCAGCACTTACTCGAAACATTCGCCGATGCTGTTATCAGTTTGGAATACTATCTTGACGCATTGAAATTGAGTAAAAACGCCGATACTGCGGTTCTGCAGATTGCTGAAGAAAGTCTCCAAGCGCTGGGTTACAACCTCTAATTATGTCTAGTGAGTTCAACCTTACATCTTTTGAGTTTCATGCTAACCATGTAACGCCGGTTGCCCATCGTAACCGGCGTTTTATTCTTGTGGCAGCAACGCGTGATTTGCGTTGTGATCTGCTGCTGTGCCAGTCGGGTAAGTTGCTTATAGCCAATGCGCTTGAGGCTGCTTTACCAAACACTTCAATTCTTAGTGAGCATTATCTGGGGCTGCTTGCCGGTGAGGATCTGTGGGTAAGAGTTTTAGAACCTGCAGGTTTGCCTGAGGGCTATGAGTGGCTGGGGCTGCGATCACAATTGGAGATCTTGTCCCCTGGGTTTTTTCAGCTGGCCGGTCGTGCACTGCAAATTGCCCAATGGTTTTATGACCATCAGTATTGTGGCCGTTGCGGTCGTCCAACCCAACGGGATGAGTCTGATCGAGCCACTTGCTGTACTTTTTGCGAACTTCGTTTTTATCCACGAATATCTCCTTGCATGATCGTATTGGTAACCAGCGGGGATTATCTTTTGCTTGCGCATCACCGCCGCGCAAATCGTGTTGTTTTCAGCACTTTAGCGGGGTTCGTGGAAGCAGGGGAGAGCGTGGAGGAATGTGTGCGTCGTGAAGTAAAGGAAGAGGTGGGTCTGACCGTTGGCCCCCTTCGTTATTTCCAAAGCCAGCCATGGCCATTTCCAGCACAGTTAATGCTCGGTTTTTTTGCAGAGTACGAGGCTGGAGAGATAACTCCAGACCCACAAGAAATTATAGACGCTAAATGGTTCCGTTATGATCAGTTGCCCAGCATACCGGCAAAAGCTAGTGTGGCCGGGCAGTTAATTGCTCATTATGTTCAAGAGCGAGAGAGGCAATCGCTGATTTCTCCAACAGTAACTTCTCAATAATAATCAGCCAGTGACAGGTAGCTTTTTATGATTTTTACTCTACTTGCATTTTTTATCGCGTTAATTGCGGTATTTATTTTTTATAAAGCAGGAAAAATGCTTTGGCAAAATACTTGGTTTGTTGGATTTTGTCGCGGGCTTTTTGGTCTCATATTAGTTGCTCTTGCTGCGGTTATCGGCATGACAGCCTTCGATTTATACAGTTATAAACAGGTTCTACAAGAGCAGCCGGTTGCGACTATCAGTTTTGATAAGGTCGAGGAGCAGCATTACTTTGCTGTGCTCTCGGATAAAACTGGTAAAGAACAGCGGGTTGAGTTGCGAGGTGATCAGTGGCAACTTGATGCGCGTATTGTCAAATGGAAAGGTTACTTGGCAGGTTTTGGATTAAAACCTGCTTACCGGTTGGAGCGTTTGAGCGGCCGTTATTACGATATAGAACAGGAAACTACTGCTAAACGCACGGCTCACAGCGTTCATCCTGCTATGTATGGTATTGACGTATGGGAAATCATTAACACTAATCCCGGTTGGTTGCCGGTTGTCGATGCGGTGTACGGCTCTGCCACTTATTTGCCCATGAAAGACGGCGCTTTATTTGAAATTACTTTATCTAATACCGGTTTAGTTGCTCGCCCCGTTAACCAAGTGGCTCGTGATGCTGTGAGTGTTTTTTGATTGCTCACCACTTTAGTGGGTGCGAAATTATTTTTATTTTATGTGTGGAGTTAGTCCTTTGGAATTTTTAGCAGAATATGGGTTGTTTTTGGCCAAGGTAGTTACTTTTGTTATTGCTATCCTGACCGTTGTGATTGTTGCTGTATCCTTAGGGGGGCGCAATAAAAAGTCTGAAAAAGGGTATATTGAAGTTACCAAACTAAATGAAAAATTTGATCAGCTGAGGGATACCTTGCGTGATGCCATGATGGATGATGAGGCGCATAAGGAATTTGAGAAGGCTGAGAAAAAGCGTATTAAGGATGAAAAAGCTGAAAAGAAAAAAGCGGCTAAAGAAGCTGGAAAAGTCAAAACTGATTCTGAACCCCAGTCTGCACCGGAAAAAAAGCGCATTTTTGTGCTGGATTTTTATGGTGATATTAAGGCTTCTGCTGTGGATTCACTGCGTGAGGAAATCAGCACTGTGTTGACCATGGCCAAACCTACCGATGAAGTAGTCGTTAAAGTTGAAAGTGGCGGTGGTATGGTGCATAGCTATGGTTTAGCTTCCAGCCAACTTACACGTATTACCAATAAAAATATTCCGCTAACCATTTGTGTGGATAAGGTTGCAGCCAGTGGCGGGTACATGATGGCATGTGTTGCTAACAAAATTGTTGCTGCACCTTTTGCGATACTTGGTTCTATTGGTGTAGTTGCACAGTTACCTAATTTCCATAAATTGTTGAAGAAAAACGATATAGACTACGAGATGTTCACTGCTGGCGAATATAAACGCACAGTCACTATGTTTGGTGAAAACACCGAAAAAGGGCGCGCCAAGTTTGTTGAAGAATTGGAAGATACACATGTTTTGTTTAAAGAGTTTGTAAGTGAGCATCGCCCGCAGGTGGATGTAGTTAAAGTAGCTACAGGTGAGGTATGGTTTGGGCGTCGTGCAAAAGATGTCAACCTGATCGATGAGATTCAAACCAGCGACGAATACCTATTCGCTCAAGCAGAAAGCGCCGATATTTTTGAAGTGGAGTTTACCTACAAAAAATCCTTACCTGAAAAATTAGGTTTTGCCGCGCAAGCAGCGGTGGACAGGTTATTAATGACTTGGTGGGAGCGACTGAATGTGAGTCGCTGGTTTTGATCATAATTGATTAGCAACGGTGCCTGAGGGCACCGTTTTTATTTGAAGATTCGATGGAGGTCTGAGCTATGTTTTCACTCACCAAAATGCAAATGCCAACACCTGAGCAGGCACTTGCTGGGCGCCCTGAGCCATTAAAAGTTGCTCACACTCATGCAGTTAATGGAACCAGTATCAAGCCTCCTTTTCCAGCTGGTTCTGAAAGGATCCTGTTTGGTCTTGGCTGTTTTTGGGGTGCTGAGCGCAAGTTTTGGCAGCAACCGGGTGTATATACAACATCGGTAGGTTATGCAGCTGGTTATACCCCTAATCCTACCTATGAGGAAGTGTGCAGTGGCTTAACTGGTCACAATGAGGTGGTTTTAGTTGTGTTTAATCCTGCCGAAACCTCGTTAGAAAAATTGTTGGCCGTATTTTGGGAATCTCATAATCCGACTCAGGGCATGCGTCAGGGAAATGATCGTGGAACCCAGTACCGTTCGGGAATTTATTATTTCAACGAGCGCCAGCACGATCTAGCTGAAAAATCCAGAGCGATTTATCAGAAGGCACTTGCTGAAAAAGGTTTGGCGGAGATCACCACTGAAATATTGCCTGCTGGCGAGTTTTTTTATGCAGAAACCTACCATCAGCAGTATTTGCATAAAAACCCTGGCGGTTATTGCGGGTTGGGCGGAACAGGTGTTTGTTACTCAGAGGATATTTGAATCCTATTGCTTGTTTCTGAGAAACGAAATGTTAATTTTAAATTCAGGTGCCAATTTTTCTGAATGTAAGGCTTTGTGATGGACTTGATAGACTAGGAATTCTATGCTGTTGCTGTGTTTCCAAACATATGTTTGATTTTGTGTGTTAAATATATTTTTGCTTAAAAAAGGAGTTAGTTATGGCGATTACCAGAATTAAACTTATAACGATAGTAGCAGCGCGCGGTGGCGATTCGTCCAATTTGGATTTGGAAGTAACAGTGAATGGAATGAATTGGGAGTCTGTTTCCGGCCAGCAGGCTGGTGCTGTCAAAGAGACTATTATTGACTTGCCTACACCTATTTCGATTGATCAATTTAATTTTTCGCTTTTTGATCTATCTGCATCCTCAATGGACGGTGAGCCACGATTATTGCTTGATTCCATTTATGTAGTTGATGCAAGTCCGGGCAGCCCTAATCAACTGTTAATTGGTATTCCAAATTGGCCCAAGAATCTTTGGTTTTCTGCTAGCCCCAGCTTTATCAGTGGTGGGCTCATGCTGAATCATTGCAACCTTGGTGTCATTGCAAAAATGTTCCAGTAAAAAAGAGACGCTTAAAAAAGCCCTGCAATTGCCGGGCTTTTTTTGATGTCAATTTTCTCACGCTTGGACATTACCGGCATGTAAGCCACATTCTTTTTTGGTGGCTTCCTCCCACCACCAGCGGCCTTCGCGCTCATGTTGACCTGGGGCAACCGGGCGGGTGCAAGGCTCGCAACCAATAGAGATAAAGCCTCGTTCGTGCAGTTCGTTGTAGGGCACTTCGCACATACGAATATAATCCCAGACTTCCTTTGATGACCAGTTCGCCAGTGGGTTGAATTTGGTCAGTTTGTCTCCGGGGCGCGCAAATAGTTTGTCGTCTTGAATGACGGGGATTTCGGCGCGAGTTGGGCTTTGGTCTTTACGCTGGCCGGTGATCCAGGCATCCACGGTGAGTAGTTTTTTTCGCAGCGGCTCAATTTTCCGGATGCCACAGCACTCCTTATGATCGTCTTCGTAAAAGCTGAACAAGCCTTTTTCCTGCACCAGTTTACGCACGGCTTCGCCATCCGGTGATACAACATCAATTTTGATGCCGTAATGTTTGCGCACCCTTTCAATAAAGCGATAGGTTTCCGGGTGCAGACGACCGGTATCCAAACAGAATACCTGTATATCAGGGCGATAATTACGCGCCATTTCAATCAGTGCCACGTCCTCGGCACCACTAAAAGAGATGGCGATATTTTCGAATTGGCTCAGGGCGTATTTGATGATTTTTTGCGGGCTTTCCTGTTGAAGCTTGGCTTCAAGATCAACAAGGCTAATCTGGTTGTTGGTCATATTGGCTACTCACGGTCATTCTTTTATAAAGGTGAGTAGGATACCAGAGCAACCACCGGCAGCCCAATTGCTACGCGGCGGCAGGTTTGCTTTAGCAGGTCAAAAAGGGTAGATTGCCCGCCACTTATCGATGCTTAACCGCTTAATTATTAACCGTTTTGGAGGTTGCTGTGGAAATTGCATGCCTGGATTTGGAAGGCGTATTGGTTCCGGAAATTTGGATTGAATTCGCGAAAGTAACTGGTATTGAAGAGCTGAAAGCCACTACCCGCGATATTCCCGATTACGACGTGTTGATGAAACAGCGCATTCGCATTCTGGAGCAGCATAATCTGGGTTTAAAAGAAATCCAGGATGTTATCGCAACCCTCAAGCCACTCGATGGTGCCGTGGAATTCGTGGATTGGCTGCGCGAGCGTTTTCAGGTGATCATCCTCTCCGATACTTTTTATGAATTTTCGCAACCGCTTATGCGTCAATTGGGTTTCCCAACTTTGTTGTGCCATCGTTTGAATATTGATGAGCGCGGTATGGTAGCGGGTTATACCCTGCGTCAGCGCGATCCAAAACGTCAGTCTGTATTAGCACTCAAGACTCTTTATTACCGTGTTATCGCAGCAGGTGATTCTTATAACGACACCACTATGCTGGGTGAAGCGGATCAGGGTATTTTGTTCCACGCCCCGCAAAATGTGATTGAGCAGTTTCCACAATTCCCTGCAGTTCACACCTATGAAGATTTGAAGAAAGAATTTATCAAAGCGAGTAATCGCGAGCTGACGCTGTGATAAGTTAATCAAAGCCGGAATTGAAAAGGCGTTTGAAAAAAGGGAGCACCCGAACAAGGTGCTCCCTTTTTTCAATCTTATCCAGATATTCAGGTGTTTGGATTCGTTTAGTAAAGCACACGTCGGAATAAACCGATTGCCATCTGGTAGCCGAGTAACTGCAACTCGGCATCGTATCGATCTCCCTCATCGCGCATAAATGCGTGCACGCCGTTAAATTCGTGCCAGGTAAAATTTACACCTTTTTCAACCAGGTTTTGATAGACCTTGGCGCGGCCTTCTGCAGGAATATGCGGGTCTTGTTTACCCCAAATCATTTGCAGTTCACCTTTTATTTCGCCGGTACGGGTCAGGCTTTCGTTGCCGGGGTTGGATGGTGTTAAACCCGAGTGAATATCGGTTGCATAAAAACAACTGGTTGCTGCTATTGCAGGGTGAATTGCTGCGCGATAAGCCAAGCCACCGCCCAGGCAAAAACCCATAGCGCCGATTTTGCCTGAGTAGTACTCCAGGGTTTTCACATAATCAATCATCGCCTGGGTGTCGGTATCGTGTGCTTCCAGGGTTTTGGCAACTTTATCGGCGTTGCCCTTGTCGCGACCTGCATCGTCGTAGCCCAACACCGTGCCTATGGGATTAAGTTCGTGGAATACCTCCGGAACTATCACAATAAAACCATGGCCAGCCATTATTTGTGCGCTGCGGCGAATAGGGGAAGTTTGCTGGAATATTTCAGAATAAAGAATAATGGCTGGAAATTTTTTCCCGGCAATTTCGTTGGTTACTTTTGGGCGATACACATAGCAACGCATTATGCCCGTGGGTGTGTTTAGGTCTATTTGATGATCCTGAATTAACATCTTGCTCTCCTCGCTGTGATTGGATTTTTTTAATTAATTGCTCTGTTCAGTGTTATTTGGTGTTGGGCGTTCAATCATGAAAGTTCAGTTCCAGCGTTTCCAGCAGTACCTTCACTTTAGCGATTGACTCGCGATATTCCTGTTCACTTTCCGAGTCGGCCACTATGCCGCCGCCACCCCAGCAATGAATCTTATCGCCGTCACACACCAGAGTGCGTATGGCAATGCTAGTGTCCATTTGGCCGTCGGCGCTGATATAACCCAAGCTCCCGCAGTACAGTGAGCGGCGACTGGGTTCCAATTCTTCGATAATTTCCATCGCGCGGATTTTAGGCGCGCCGGTGACGCTGCCACCGGGAAATGCATCGCGCAGCAACTCTATTGCAGAGGTTGTGTTGCGCAATTCGCCGGTGACGGTACTCACCAAATGGTGCACATTGGCAAAAGTTTGCAGCTCACAGAGTTTAGGCACCCGCACTGCATTACAGTGTTTGCTTAGGTCATTGCGTAGTAAATCCACAATCATCACATTCTCGGCGCGATTCTTCTGGCTCTGTTGCAGCCACTGGGCGTTGGCTAAGTCTTCTTCGCGGTTCATACCCCTTTTGATAGTGCCTTTGATAGGTTTGGTCTCTACCGCCTTTTCCTTTACCCGAATAAAACGCTCCGGTGACAAACTCAATATCGCACCGGCATCTAGTTGTATGAAGCCGGAGAAAGGCGAGGGTAATACTTTGCGCAGCGCGAGGTAGGCCACGAATGGATCGCCGCTAAATTCGGCACTGAAGCGCTGGGCAAAATTGACTTGGTAGCAATCGCCCGCGCGAATATAGTCCTGAATTTTATCCAGGGCACGATAATACTCATCAACATTAAAATTGCTTTCAAACTTATTGATTTTAAATGTTTTTTTTCTTGAATTAATGTTGTTTATAAGCTCGTGAAACCTATTGCTTGTTGTGGCAGAAAGGCACAACTGCTCGATTTCCAAAAAGTTATAAGCCGATCCTGCCGCATTCACCAGTGCCTCATTGATGACCAGATAGGCGGTATGCTGCTGATGATCCTGGATAACTACCCAGGGGTAAATGCCTACCGCCATGTTTGGCAGGGAGATATCATCCAGGGCAATGCTGGGTAATTGCTCCAAACGGCGGCCCAGATCGTAACCGAAATAACCCAGAGCGCCGCCTATAAAAGGTATTTCAGGTTGAAAAGTTTGCTGCTGCAAGGGCAGCCATTGTTTGATCAGTGCAAACGGATCCTTGCTTGATGTTTCTTCGCTGCCATCTATGTGGCGAATCAGGGTGATATCACCTCGTGTTTCAAGCAGGCATTGGGGCGCTGCCGCAATTAGATCAAAGCGGCCATAGTTGCTGCCAGGGTGACCGGAGTCTAACCAAATAGCGCTTGGTAGGTGGCGCAAAATAGCAAACCAAAAAGCCGGGTCTGGCTGATAAACCAGCGGGACTATACGTGGGTTTGTAAGGCTAAAATCGGGCATGGAATCTCGTCGTGCGGTGCCATTGCAGGGGGGGCATTCTACCTTATACCTCGGCCGCTGGGTTACATGGACTTTGATGCCAAGCCCGTTTAAGCTGCCTCGGATTTAATTGCGTTTTATCGCATAAGTATTCGTCAATTAAGGATTAACGTCATGGATATCCTCGTTTTCATTTTTGCTGCAGTAATCGGCGGCATGGCTGCCTGGCAGGCATTTAAATGGCGCTATGCCAAAAAAATATCCGCACCAAAACAGGATCTGGCGCAGGAGTCTATGGTGCTGTTGGAGCGTATTGAAAAGGTATTTAAAGTCGTATTGGCTGAAGGCTATTTCACCGAGATATACGACCACAAATCCAAAAAGGATTTTTTTGGTTTGTTTAAAACCAATAGCAAGGCGCTGGTGGTGGCCAAAGCAAAAGTCGCCGTGGGTTATGACTTTGGCAAAATGCGTTTTCGCCGCGATCACGCCAGCCGCACTTTGGTAGTAGAGCATTTTGCTGACCCTGAGATCATTGCTGTGGATACGGATTACACCTTTTATGACATCAACCAAGGCCTGCTCAATAAATTCGACAACGAGGACTACACCGAAATTTTGGCCGAAGCTAAAAAGTTGATGCAAGAAAAAGCGCAAGCGAGTGAGTTGCCGGATATTGCGCAAAAACAAATTCAATTAATGATGCAGCAGCTCTGCGCCTCGGTGGGCTGGCAACTGGAGCATGAAAAAGTATTGGAGCCGATAAAGACCTTGCACGTACAGATAGATGACAATAAACAATAAGGAATCGTTATGGCGTTATTAATTATTTTTTCCCTGATTGGTGTAGGGCTTGGCGAGGTTATTTTTTATCAAAACGGTTGGCTCATTGGCGGTATTTTTGGTTTTTTAATCACCAAAATTTTCCAACAGGGTGCTCAGCTTAATCGCCTTGAGCGCGAGCTGAGGGGCATACAGCATGCAGCTATGACACCTGCTGAGCCACAGGCTGCGGCGCCAATTGAACCTCCAGGTGCTGCGGTGGCTTCTGCTGTTGCAGAGCCGCTAACGCCTGCGGCACCAGCGGTGTTGTCATTGGAGGAGCGTTTGCGGGAACAGGGGATTGAGTTGCCAATGCCGCAACCGCCGACACCACCGCTCGGAGCGCCAATTCAGCGCGCACCGCGTCAGCCTAATGCCGTAGAAAAAGCGGCTGAAAAATTTCAAGCCTATCTCAAAAACTTTTTTACCCAAGGCAATCCCATAGTGCGCATTGGTATGGTGGTCATGCTTTTTGGTTTGAGCTTTTTGGTGAAATACGCAGCAAACCAAGGCATGTTCCCGCTGGAATTGCGCATGGCAATTGTCGCCCTGATTGCTTTTGCATTAATTATTGTTGGTTGGAAAACCCGTGCGCGTGAAGGTGGTTACGGTCTGGTACTGCAAGGTGGAGGCATAGCGGCAATTTATCTCACCTTGTTTGCTGCAGCAAAAATGTACGCATTTATGCCGGCGGGTTTGGCATTGGTGTTAATGCTTTTGGTTGTTGCCTTGGGTGTGTTGTTGGCTGTGTTGCAGAATGCGCAGGTATTGGCGCTTATGGCGACCGCAGGTGGTTTTCTTGCGCCCATTCTTACATCTGACGGTTCTGGCAACCATGTTGGTTTGTTCAGTTTTTATTTATTGCTTAATTTGGGCGTGCTTGCAATCGCCTGGTTTAAAACCTGGCGATTGCTCAATTGGGTAGGTTTTGTCTTTACCTTTGTGATTACCACGCTGTGGGGTGTTCTGAAATACGAGCCCCAATTCTATGCCAGTACCCAGCCATTTTTACTAGCGTTTTTTGCGCTGTATTTGTCTGTATCCATTTTATTTTCCTTAAAGCAACCGCCTAACCTCAAAGGCCTGGTGGACGGTAGTTTGGTGTTTGGTTTGCCCATTGTGGGTTTTGGTTTGCAAACGGCACTGTTGAAACACACTGATTATGGCCTTGCCATCAGTGCACTGCTGCTTGCTGTAGTTTATATCCTGCTGGCACGCGGGCTTTGGGCTAAGTACCAGCAGACTCACAGGGTCTTGATTGAATCGTTTATTGCATTGGGTGTGACCTTTGCGACGCTCACCATCCCTCTGGCGCTGGATGCACAGTGGACATCCGCAACCTGGGCGCTGGAAGCAGCAGGTTTGATTTGGGTGGGCTTGCGTCAGCAGCGATTCTTACCGCGCTGTGCGGGCTACCTGCTGTACTTGGCAGCAGTAGTTTCACTCCTGTTGGATGGCGTAAGTGCGGGTACACAGCCGATTATTCGCGGTGATTTTATTGGCATTGTGATATTAGCCTTCGCAGCTATGGCAGTTGCCTATATTGCTCATCGTTTTAGTGATCTCTTGTTGCCTGCCGAAAAAAATCTCAGCCATGTTGCGCAAGTTATCGGTTGGTTGTGGTGGCTGCATGCGGGCTATATGGAATTGATGGCACATTTGCCCGGCGAACACCAATTTGCAGCACTGATTAGTTTCTTTGCCTTGTCTGTGATTGCCGTTAGTTGGCTTGGTAAAACCTTGAGTTGGCCCGCATTTGCCGCCCTGGGTTTTTGGTTGCTCCCTTTAACTTCGCTTTGGGCACTACGCAATTTTGGTGAAGGTTTATTCATAGGTTATAGCCTTCACCCATCACAAGGTTGGGCATTGCCGGCGCTGGGCTTATTTTTTGCGGTTCAGTACCGTTTCTTGTGGTTGCGGCGTGAGTTATCTTCTAGCGGTTTGCTCAGCGTGTGGCACGTATTAACAGCTTGGTTTCTATTTACGCTGGTGTATTGGGAGGCAAGTTATTGGCAGGGTGTTATGCAGTGGCAGGGCACCAGTGCGGCAGTCTTGTGGTTTGCGTGTCTGGTTGTACCGCTAATCGCACTCTTAAATCTCACCAATAAATCTATTTGGCCGTTTGCCGCTTATCCAGCGGATTACAAAAATTTAATTCCCGCCCCTTTATTGTTGTTATTGCTGGGATGGTTTTTATTTGCGTGTCGTTCCCCGGGTATTACTACCCAATTGTATTTGCCTCTGCTTAACCCATTGGATCTGGCGCAAGCGGCTGTGATTGCCATTGTTGCTTATGCGATCAAACGCAACTTGCTCAATTTACAAAGCGCACCGCCACAACTGCGGTACGGTTTGCTGGGCGGTTTGGGTTTTATGTGGATTAACCTGATATTGCTCAGGGCGATTCATCACTACGCGCAAGTCGATTATGTGCCAAGTGTTATGTGGAACTCGGCCATAGTACAAATGTCGCTTTCTATTTTGTGGGCAATTTGTGCATTAGTGATTATGAATCTTTCGCGTCGCTGGCAAATTCGCAACCTTTGGTTATTGGGAGCCGGTTTGTTAGCGCTGATAGTTGCGAAACTTTTCTTAAAAGATCTAAGTGGCGCCGGCACCTTAGCGGGTGTGGTTTCTTTTATGGCAGTGGGTGCATTGATGCTGTTAATTGGCTATCTGTCGCCGATTCCAGCCAAAGTAGCACAACCTCAGGAATCGCAATAAACGCAGCCATGCCTGTGTTATCGCTTGTTAATGTGTAAAGAGGTAAAAATAAAAGTGGTAAAAAAATTCTGGATGTCAATGTGTTTCGCTTTGGGGGTTATTTCAGCGGCAAATGCTGATGTGGTGCCTGTATACGAAATAAAACAAACGACGAGCACTTACATTCAAACTAACTTGACTCACGACATCTATCGCTACAGCAGTAATTCTCAACTGACGGATCTGCTGGTAGTGGATCAGCAGGGCAATAAACTACCATATCGAATTAGCAAGCCCAGTGCAGAAACCAGTGTTCAGTCTGAACAAATTCCCGTGCGTTTTTTTCCTGTGCCGGTTGGCGCTGCGCCTGAAACCTTATTGATATTCAGCAGTGCATCCATTCGCTTGGATGACAATGAAATTTCTGTGAGTGCAGAAAAAGGCGCAAATCCGGCGACCGAAAACCCCTCGGTGCCAACGGATTTTTATCTGGTGGACTTAAGTGATTTAAAAAAACGTGCAGACAAGTTAGCCTTGCTGTGGCCGGTTAGCGAAGCCCACCAATATTTGGAGGTGGAAGTTAGCGGTACCAACGATATGACCAACTGGAGTCCAATCACTGCAACTACCTTGGTGCAATTGCAAAAAGACGGTGAATTTCTAACGCGCAATAAAATCCCGCTGAACCTGAGTGAAATGCAATATGCTTATCTGCGCTTGAAATTTACTCGCGGTGCAGAGAATTTAATTCTTACCCAAGTGCAGGTAGAAAATACCCAAACTTTGGCTAACGCTCCTCAAACAGACACTTGGGAATTACAAGGTGCTCTCACCAAAAGCACAGAGTCAGCACTGCGCGCCGAACGCCATACACCGCAACCTCCGGTATCTGCATGGGAGTTTGAGCGGGATGATATAGCGCCAGTGAGCGCTGTCAGCATCAAGCTGGGCAATATTCAATATGGCGATATTATTCATATATTTTCTCGCCCAAATAATAAAAAGCCCTGGAGCCTTGTGCATCAAGGTATTTGGTTCAATGCCCAGGTTGGCAATGAATGGCAGCAAAGCAACGCGATAAAAGTACACAACAATACCCATGCACACTGGCGAATAGAATTGCATGAATTAGTTCGCACTCAAGTAACCCCTCAGCTCGTGTTGTCACGCGATGCACAGATGCTGGAATTTATCGCTAACAACGCAGCGCCATATCGCATCGCTATCGATAATCAAGCCACCACTGATCATCAAGCCTTGGGTGTACAAATTTTTTCCCAGCTAATCGCCGGTAAAGATATCCAATGGCAACAAACCACACTTGAGCCACTCAATCCCAGCTTAAACTCTTTTTCACGCCATCAATTCCACGTCAGTTGGAAAACGGTTTTGTTTTGGCTCGTATTGATCGGCGCCGTAAGCGCTTTGATATGGGTCGCGGTTCGGTTGGTGGGGCAGATGAAAAATCAGCAGATGAACTAGTTTTTACAATTCGTTTTACATTAAAAGAAAGAGAATCTAATGGCTTCAAAATTTTATGTGGTATGGGCGGGGCGTGAGACGGGAATTTTTACCGAATGGTCGACTTGTAAGAAGCAAGTTGATGGGTTTGTGGGGGCGCGTTATAAATCTTTTTTGACGCGTGAAGAAGCTGAGGCGGCTTTTGGTGGTGCAAAACCCACAGCAGGAACCGGCCGTGCAGCAGCGAGTGGAGCAAAAATTAAAACCTATAACGCCGCAGAGGTGAATGCGCTACCGGTACAGGTAAAAATTTTTACCGATGGTGGCTGTGAGCCAAACCCTGGTGAGGCGGGTTCCGGAGTGGCGGTGTATTGTGATAACAAACTCACTGCACTTTGGTATGGTTTATACAATCCTATGGGTACTAACAACACCGCTGAATTGAATGCTTTGCATCAGGGGCTATTGTTGGCACAGGAAGAAGTTGCGAAGGGAAAGACAGCGGCGGTTTTTTCTGATTCACAATACGCGATCCAATGTGTAGTGCAGTGGGCCGTGAGTTGGGAAAAGGCAGGGTGGAAAAAGAAAAGCGGTGAGATTAAAAACCTGGAGCTGATTCAGCAGATTTATGCCTTGCACCAAACACTAAAAGACAAAGTGCAAGTCCTGCATGTGAATGGTCACGTCGGTGTACAGGGTAATGAACTGGCGGATCGTATGTCTATCCTTGCAATTAAAACCCACGAAAGGGAGTTCGCTCTCTATCGCGAATCTCTGGATGTTGTTGCACTTCTGGCAATGCGTGCTGGTTAATTAGCCGCTTGTAAATTATTGATAGGTTAAATTTTGCTTTCGTTCTCTCACTCCTACCGTTCGTTAAGCCTGTTTGGTGTATTTGCCTTATTACTTTGGTTGCCCTCGTTATGGGTGCCGTTTTGGGGCGATGATTATGCATTTCTTACCCAGGCGCGAGAATCCCGTTTGAATGGGTTGTCTTGGTGGTATCCCTTTTTTAATGAATCTACTACCGGTTTTTGGCGCCCGCTGAGCATGGATACTGGCTGGCGTTTTGTCGAACAACTACTGCACGGTAATCTTTTGTCTGCGCATTTGTACTCTTGGGTCTTGCATTTATTTTCACTTGCTGGTGTTGGCTTTTTTGCCTATCAACTCGCCGTCTCGTTACGCTGGCCCCAGCCTTTGGTTATCGCGCTTATTACCGCTGCTATGCATGCAGTGCATGTGGTGACTTATTTGCCATTGCATTGGGTGGCGGCGATGAATAGCCCCACGTTGATTTTTTTTATTTCCATCACGCTTGCTATGTGGATGTTGCTTCCGCGTTTGGATGGGTTACCGCGCGGCCTGTGTTTGATTAGCCTGCCATTGCTGCAATTACTTGCTTTGTTTAGCAAGGAAGTCGCTATTTTGATTCCGGGTATGGTTGTGCTGCTTGCAATTTTAGTGGGGAATTTTTCGCGCTATAAAAAAATCGATATTGCGGTCTGGTGGCTGTGCGTTGGAATCTGTTTGATATGGTTGTATTTTTACCAGCAATTTACTCCCAGTCGCGATCCGGTGTACGGCGTGGTTTTAGGAAAGAATATTCTGATTAATTTTTTGGGCTTTATTGCATGGATTTTTAACGTTCCACGCGAAGCCTTGCGGATGATGCTGACCGACAAACTTATTTTGGGCGCGCTCTGGGCTGCTTTTTGTTTCGGTTCAATGGCGCTGGTTTATTGGATAAGCCTTAAACGCATTACTGCCAGTTTATCTTGCTGGCAATGGATGTCGGCATTGGCATTTATGCTGGTTGCCTACGGCCCTTATTTTGTTCTGGCAAATCAATCCTACGAATACTACGCTGCACTTGCGATGATGTTGCCATTGGCCTTGGTTGCGCGTGGTTTACTGGTTGCAAACAAATTGAATATAGGTTTGTCGTTGATGGCTTTATCGTCACTTGTGGCAGTAGAAGGCACTCGCTCGGTTGATTACCCCGGTGTAATTGAGCGTGCCTACTGGGGAGAGCGGCAAATTGATTTTTTAACCCGGCAATCAATACAACCACCACTTTTGGTTGACGTCTCAAATCCCCATCAGTTTGCAGCCTTGGGTGTCGCTGGTTTGGAGTGGCGTTTGGGCTTACCCAAAGGTAGCGTGATACTCACCAATCGCTGTGATTCAAATGGAGTTAATATTTCCGAGCGAATTTTAATTCAAAACTCACAGGGCGATTTTGAATGGCATGACTGCCCCAGATAATAATTCTTTAAAGTGAAACTCTCATGAACCTTAAGGCGCTATTAAAAAATTATCACTCCACTATGGCATTGATAATTGGCAACGGTATCAATCGTTACAATAGCGATAGCCAACTCAGCTCCTGGGATGCAATGCTGCTGGAGTTATGGGAGCGGCACACGCAAGATGAACCTAAAGATATTCCGCTGGGGATTTCGCTTACTGAGTTTTACGATGCGCTGGATTTAAGCAGCCACTCCGTCAGCAAAAATCTGCAAAAAGAATTTTGCGCCTTTTTGGATGGCTGGCAGGCTAAGGCACATCATATTGCGATTATGCATTGGGCCAGGGCCCACGCAGTTCCTGTGCTCACCACTAACTTTGATGAAACCTTGTCGGACAGTTTGCAGTTGAATTTGCAGCACAGTGAAGGTGTCAGGTTTACCGATTTTTATCCTTGGTCCAGTTGTTTTTCTGGCGGCCCAGTTAACGACCCGGCGCAGCAATTTGCTGTGTGGCATATCAATGGAATGAAACGTTATTCGCGCAGTATCCGTTTGGGGCTGAGCCATTATATGGGTTCGGTTGAACGGGCGAGGGCGCTTATCCATAAGGGTGGCGATAAACGGCTCTATTCGGGAAAACATGAGGGGAAATGGAACGGCTGCAACACCTGGCTGGACTGTATTTTTAATAATGACCTGGTGTTTATAGGGCTGGGGTTGGATACCTCGGAAATATTTTTACGCTGGTTGCTGATTGAACGTGCGAAATATTTTAAAACTAACCCGCAACGCAAACGTGCTGCGTTTTATCTACACGCGGGGCGCGATTTATCCCAAGGGCAGGTAATTTTTTTAAAAAGTGTGGGCTGCGAGGTTATCAAACTACCCAGTTACGACCATTTGTATGGCGATGCCTGGGCATCACTGTGAGTTTGGTTTTGTAAATTCTCTGCCATTTATCTGATAATTGGTTTAAATTTCTGCTCCTGATCTTAATAAAGATATTAATAACAATACCATCGCAGCAGAAAAAGAGGCATTTATGACACCCCAAGGATTCAAACAATCGCTAGCCGCAGCTCTGTTGCTGTGTGCATTCGCAAGCCCCGTATACGCCGCTCCGGTTAATACTGCTGTAAATGACCCCAATAAAGAAGAGTGGATAGAGCTCTTTAATGGCAAGGATTTGAGTAACTGGACGGTAAAAATCAGCGGTTTTGAATTAAATGACAATGCGTTCAATACCTTCCGGGTAGAGGACGGCATTATGAAAATGCGCTATGACCAGTACAAAGAGTTCAACAATCATTTCGGTCATATCTTTTACAACGGCGGCCCCTTCTCCCATTACCGCATCAAGGTGGAATACCGTTTTGTAGGCGATCAGGTGAAAAATGGCCCGGCTTGGGCTTACCGTAACAACGGCATCATGTACCACACGCAAGACCCCAAAACCATGGGGGTTAAGCAGGATTTCCCCGGCAGTATGGAATACCAATTGTTAGGGGGCGATGGTGTAAACCCGCGCACTACTGGCAACCTCTGCACTCCTGGCACCCATGTGGTATACAACGGCAAGTTCACTGAAGACCACATTATTAATTCCTCTAGCGATACCTTTCACGGTGAGCAATGGGTTACTGCAGAGTTGTTGGTTCACGGCAGCGAAAAAGCCGAGCACTTTATTAATGGCAAAAAAGTATTGGAATACACTGACCTGCAATGGGATGACCGTTCACCTAATACCGGCGGTTATATCGCCTTGCAAGCGGAAAGCCACCCAACCGATTTTCGTCGCGTGAGCTTATTGAATTTGGAAGGTTGTATGGATAAAACCGCCAAGAATTTCAAACGTTATTTTGTAAAAAATAAACAGGAAGCCTGCGTGTATTAATGGTTTGGCGGTCAACATTGGCGGTTAACTAATCGGCTTTGGATAAAAACTAATCCTCAATGATTTATCTATCATTAAGGATTCGTTATGTAAAAAATTTTAAAAAAATAATAAGCAGGTTCACTATGAATTCACATCGCAAGCCTTGCGTTCGCTCTCGTTTTTTTAGATTCACAGTTATTGGCGCGGCTATTGTCGCCTCGGCATCTTCATTGGCGGTGGAGCATGTTAAAGGGCAGGAGGCTTGCGCGAAACTCGCGAGTCACAATTTTGCTAAATCGCTAAAACTGGATGTGCAAAAAGCAGTGGCTAATGAAACGGAAAAATTTTGTCTGGTGAATGGCATTGTCAATTCACGCACAGGAATTGATGGAAAACATTACGGAATAGGTTTTGAAATGCGCTTGCCGCTGTCATGGAATGGGCGCTTTGTTTATCAAATGAATGGTGGTAATGACGGCGCTATAGTTCCAGCCGAAGGCCACACGGGTAACGGTGGGGCCTCTGCATTGGCACGCGGTTATGCCGTGTTAAGCACTAATGCCGGTCACGCGGGCGATGCTGCCGAGAATAGTGAATATGGTTTGGCTGCAGGCAATCGTTTTGGCTTGGACCCGCAGGCGCGCAATGATTACGGTTATGCAGCCACCGCCAGCATGACACCGGTCGCCCATCAAATTATGCGCGCTTTCTATAACAAATCGCCGGAATATTCGTACCTTGCCGGATGCTCCAATGGCGGGCGTCATGGCATGGTTGCCGCAAGTCGTTACGGCGAAATGTTTGATGGAATTCTGGTGGGTGCCCCTGGTTTCAATTTACCCAAAGCGGCAGTGCAACACGCCTGGGATGTACAAACTAGCTTACAGGTTGCCCCCACACTTTCAGCGGCTTTCAGTCGTGACAATATGGCGTTTCTCACACACAAAGTTGCGCAAGCCTGTGATGAACTGGATGGTTTGAAAGACGGCTTGGTTAATAAAATTCGCGAATGCCAGAGCGTATTTGATATTAACAGTCTGGCTTGTGCTGGCGAAAAAGCTGCTGGTTGTTGGACTGATCAACAAGTGAAATCTTTCGCGCGCCTGATGGCTGGCCCTAAAAATAGCAAAGGCGAGCAGTTATATAACCACTGGTGGTACGACACCGGCCTTGCCGACAATGATTGGCGCTTCTGGAAATTTGAAAGCCCGATTCCCGCCTGGAATAACCACCCACTCATCGCCGTTATGGGAGCTGGTTCACTTGCCTATCTCTTTACCACACCGGCAACAGAAGTAGAGGGGACACCGGAAAAATTACTCAGCTACTTAACCCGTTTTGATTTTGATCGCGATGCACCCAAAATTTTTGCAACTCACGGTGCATTTAAACAGTCAGCAATGGAATTTATGACACCTCCGGATGTGGTAAACCCCAAACTTGCTGACTTCCGTAAAAGCAACGGCAAACTCATTATTTATCATGGCCAAAGTGACCCGGTGTTTTCTACTGTTGATTTGGTGGATTGGTATGAAAAGTTGGACAAAAACTACCAGGGCAAAGCTGCCGATTTCGCGCGCTTGTTTGTTGTGCCCGGTATGAACCACTGCGCCGGCGGCCCGGCAACGGATCAGTTTGATGCGCTCACTGCGTTGGTGGATTGGGTAGAAAAGGGTATTGCACCCGAGACAATTACGGCAAAAGTGAATCCTGACAATAAATCGCTTCCAGCTGACTGGAGCAAAACTCGCTCACGTCCGCTTTGCCCTTGGCCAAGGGTCGCTGTATATAAGAAGGGCGATCCTGATTCTGCTGCCAGTTTTATGTGCAGGTTGAATTAACCTTAGCGCAAATATACAAGCGGACGCGCCATGCATGACATCAGTGAGATGAATTATTCATCACTGAACATGACACATGGTCGTCCGGCTTGCTCAAATAATAAAAAAACTTCAACTTTTCGTTTTTTTGTAGGCTTTTTTCGAAAAGCGTTATCTTCATTCCCTGAGATTTTAATAGCCTGAGATTTCAATAGCCTGAGTTTTAAGCGTAGCTAACGCACAACGTGGCGAACCTATTAATAAAATAAATATTGAGATCTAGGTATGAAAACAATTAATGCATTGATGATGTTAGGTATTGCCTCGCTACTCTCTGCTTGTGGTGGTTCGGGGTCAGACTCGCCTGCCAAGTCGAGCAGCGTTGCGTCAATAGTCGAATCGAGATCCAGTCAATCGAGCACGGCTAATGTTGGTGCTTCATCATCTATAGTTGCAAGCTCCTCCAGTCCAGCTGTTGCACTCTACCCAAGCTACAACACCAATCCGATTGCTCCTGATATGACCGGGATGGAAAGCAATGCAACACAATTGGCGAGTAAATTTAAATTGGGTGTCAACATAGGTAACACCATGGAAGCTTATGGTTGCACGCCAGCCTCTGAAACCTGTTGGGGAAACCCTATGGTGTCTGAGGCTTATATAAAATTAATGAAAAATAGTGGTGTGGATGCTGTGCGTATTCCTGTCTCCTGGGATCAGTACGCCAATCAGCAAACCGCCGAAATCAGTGCCGCTTGGCTTGATCGCGTAAAACAAGTGGTGCAGTGGTCGGTCGATAACGGCCTGTATGTCATCGTCAATATTCATTGGGATGGCGGTTGGTTGGAGCGGCAATTTTCCGAGCCCTTGGCCAGAGAAAACAAAGGCCCAGTAACCGACGAATTAAGGGCGAAGGTGGATGCCAAGCAAAAAGCCTACTGGGAACAGATCGCCACAACACTGCGTGACTTTGACGAGCGTGTGATGTTTGCCAGCGCCAACGAGCCGGATGCCGAAACCGCACAAGATATCGCTGATCTTGAACGTTACCATCAAACCTTTGTCGATGCTGTCCGCTCAACCGGCGGCAAAAATGCCTATCGCGTACTCGTGTTACAGGCACCCAAAACAAATATCGATAAAGCGGCCACCGAGTGGAATAACCTGCCGTCCGATACGGCAACTGACCGCCAAATGGTTGAAGTTCATTTCTATCCCTTCAATTTCACCATCATGACTCAAGATGAGACTTGGGGAAAAATGGCCTATTACTGGGGCAAAGACTATCACTCCACAACCGATCCGGAGCGCAACGCAACATGGGGTGAAGAGGATTATGTTGATGCGCAGTTTGCTTTGATGAAAGCAAGATTTGCGGATCGCGGAATTCCGGTGGTACTGGGGGAGTTTACCGCCACGCTACGCACCCAACTTAGCGGAGACGATCTCGCATTGCATCGCGCTTCGCGTGCGTACTTCCATGAATATGTCACTCGCAAAGCACTTGAAAATGGCATGCTGCCATTTGTATGGGAAGTAGGTTACAACCCGGGCTTGTTATTTAATCGTTCAATTCCTGCAGTGGGCGATCAGCAATATCTTGATGCGTTGTTGCGTGGTGCTGGAAAAATCAATTGATCTTCACATGCTCCATCAGTCGTTAGCTCATCGACATCCAATTTATAACGATAAGGCGAGTAGTGATGTATTTTGTTATGAAAGTGATGGTGTTTATGTGCACACTAAAAATATTTCTGCCCATACCGCTGCTGCTAATGCGGCAGCATTGCTGCGTAATAGTTTTTCAGAACCATCTAATATAAAGCGTTTGAGGCGGCAGCGGTTGTGTTTTAACCCTCATGCATTTGTGTGTGCTTCATGCAGATTCTGATTGCGGAGATTTGCACTGCTGTCGCCTAAATCATTTCTTAGTTTATTTGCATACGTATTCACGACAATTTTAAATTTGAATACGTATGTATTTCTTTGCCTATCACAAGGTTCGTCTATTTAATTCGGCCAAATAATAATTTGGTTACGGATAATGTCTCGTGAAAAATACCTACGCTTATTTCCTGTTTTTTTCTCTTGGTGCCGCCACTTTCTGGTCTAGCAATACCTATTTCATGAATGATGAGGAATCTATTGCCGGCGCTGAGAGCATTGATAGTTGCCCGGACAAAAATCGTGTAGCGTATCTGGAAAATGAAAATAATATTTTAAGAGATCAAATTGATCGGTTTGGCTCTTCTGAAAAAAGTCCTTCTGTAAAAAATAAACCCAATTCTTCAGTTGCGGATGCATCCGCAAATTCTCTAAATCTACAGGCTGATCAAAATCATCAAGATTTGGCAAAGCTTTATGAGCAAGTGACAAGAATAAATTCACTGAGTAATTATTTAAGTCGTATTCATGATCAGGGAGTTTCGCTGCATCAGGAATTGGAAAGTGGGTTTTCTGTAGAGCCGGTTGACTACGTTTGGGCTCAAGAGTACGAGCAAAAGATCAGAAGCCTTATTAATCAACACAACCTTTTCGGCAATACAGAGTATGTTGCTGTTGTGTGCAAAACACATCGCTGTCAGATCAAGTTGACCGCTATTAATTCTGATGAAATCAACAGTTCGATACAGGCATTTGCAGAAAGCGTTAATAAAAATAACTCTGGTATTGCTGCTGTTCCTGTACTTTCGGCTGTTGATGCCTCCCGTGGTGAATTGGATTTGTATATCGCCAAAGATCTTAATTTCAAAGCTTATGAATAATTTCAGGATGAAAGCTGTTGCATAAATAACTCCTGTTTATGCAGTTTTAATATTTAGGGATGATTCAGGAGTAATAAATCAACTTATAATTTTTATGTAAGGATATAGTATGAGAACTCGTATTTCAGCGTTAATCGGCATAGGGCTTTTTTCAATGTTGCCGATGATGTCCCAAGCTAATACTGTTGTTGCTGGTTACGGTATACCACCCGTAAGTGGTAGTTGTACTTGGCAATTGACATCATCTTCAGGGGGCGGTGGTGCGCCACAATTTTATACTTTACATTGCGGCGCCACGCTGAACGTTGTGGGGATGATGACTGTCGGAGGGTCTTGTAATACTACGGCAAGCCCGAAACCGGGCTACCTCTTGCAAGGATCAGGCTGCAGCACCACTGTTGTACGTATCAGCAGTGTTCCGCCACAACCAGCGCAATGCACCAGTGCGAATAAAGGAAAAACCTATTTTTCTGGCCCAACATATATCGCCAACAGCATCATGCAAACGTCTAGCGCCAGCGTGAGTAACTTCTGCGGTGATTGTAAGGTGCTTGTGAGTGGTTCGAGCAATGGTTATTCAACTATCAGTTGTTCACTCTATCCCTAATTAAACACTATCTATATAAAAACGCCCTCTTTGCGAGAGGGCGCAGACCGCTGACAAACCCCACCGTAAAAAAGTGGGGTTCGTTGCTTTAGACGGCGGCGATTATCAGGTCGTTGTGGCGACACCGAGTTAAAAATACAGTCAAGAGTCTGTACATATCTCTTATGCGATTCCGGGTAAGGCTCAGCAAGTTGAATGTGTAAAAAAAG
>JAYKTU010000013.1:0-55128 GCA_035317345.1 Cellvibrio fontiphilus
GCGCATGGCAATCGCGGTTGGGCAGGTCATAAACCACCACCTGGATCACGTTGGCTTTTTGGTCGAGAGCAGCATCCAGATGGTCGCGCAAACCCCAGCTACCGTCGGTTGGTGCTATGGCGCCGATACGATCCATCCACACCGCGGTGTTGTAACCAGCGATTTTGGAGCCACCGGTTTCCGCCTGTGCCTTGGCTGACCAGATGGGGTCTATGTACCACTGGGCACCGACAAAGGGGTTATCCAGACGCGGGCCAACACTGCCAACGCTTGAGCTGCTCATGCTGACTGCCGAGCTGCTGGCGATTGAGCTGCTGATGGCCGAACTGCTGATGGGCGATGAGGTTGTACTGGAAACACTGGAGGATGCCAGAGAGCTGACGGGTGTAGAGGATGAACTGACAAGCGCAGGCTGACCGGAGCAGCTGGGCAGGGCAAAAGTGCCGGAACTGTTACCGGTAAAGCCAAAGCTGGTTGATGCACCGGCGCCCAGGTTGCCGTTGTAGCTCACATTGGTCGCGGTTACGCGGTTAGTGCCGTTGCCACTCATGCTGGCGTTCCACATGCTGGAAATAGCCGCCGGTTGCGGGAAGTTCAAATAGACCGTCCAGTTTTGCACCGCTGGGCCGGTATTGGTGACACGCACATCCAATTGATAACCGCCATTCCAGCTACCCGTTTGGGTGACCACACAAGTGAGTGGACTGGTGGAAATAATCGAACTGACCGAGCTGGATGACACCGGCGGAATACTGCTTGGCGCGGAAGAACGGGATGAGGCCGGAATACTGGATGAAGCGACGGTGTTGCCGTAGGCACGCAAACGGTTGCGCACAAAATTACCCGAATCACTCAACTGTGCGGTGCTCCAGCCGCCGGTGCCAGTTGCGCCGGGTTTTAGTGCCGCCGATGTTTCTGCTTTGTCCGAGAGCGACCAGTTAACCCAGCTGATGCCGTAAGAGTCCAACAGGTTCAGCCAATTAGTGGTTTGATCCGGGCAAATGCTGCCATTGCCGGTGTATTCACTGTTGCCCCATTCCGTTGAAAAGATGGGCAATTTTGCATCGGCTGCTGCCCTTACAATCGCACGCAAAGGTTCTTGATGTTCTGGCGAGCAAGCATAAAAGTGCAGGGCGTAAGCGACGTTGTTAAAGCTTAACGGGCTGGCCACAACCTGATCTAAACGCTGGCTCCATACCGCTGTCCCTACAATCACAAAGGCGTCGGGTGCGCCGGCACGAATCACCGGAATCACTTCGTTGGCGTAGGGTTTGATGGCTGAATCCCAATCTACCCCGTTAGGTTCGTTGGCAATCTCGTAAATAATGTTCGGGATATTGCCGTACCTTGCAGTGACTTGCCTGAAGAATGCCTTGGCTTGTTCCTTGTAGGTGAGCGGATTACCGTCGCTGAGAATGTGCCAATCCACAATCACATAAAGGTCATTGGCGATGGCTGCATCTATCCCTCTCCAAACGGTATCCAGCACAGCGGGATTATCCAGATAACCGCCTTCTTTGGTGTACATCGCCAAGCGCACGACGTTGGAGTTCCAGTCATCGCGCAGCCACTTGAAGCTGCTGCTGTTCACGTATTGCGGGAACCAGTGTAAGCCGTGGGTACTCATGCCGCGCAGTTGGAAGGCCTCGCCCCGTTCATTCACCAGGCGGCCATTCGCCGTGCGCAAGCGTCCGTTTTGGCTAACCAGGCGCCCGCTGGCGTTAGCCAGGCTCGAGGTAGTGGAACTACTGGATGGCGTGCTGGAGCTGAGCGCACTGGAGCTGGTGGCGTTGGTGCTGGTGCCGTAAACCGCAACATCCCACAGCGAGTAGCCCCAGGCGGGGTTGGCTTTGCTGGTCATATTGATGCGCAGGTAGCGACCCTGACCGGTAAAACTCAGGTTTTCCACACCGCCGCTGCCATTGGTTCGGGAGAACAGGTTGCTCCAGTTGATGTTGTCGCTGGACACCTGAATGTTATAGCCAGTGGCATAGGCAGCTTCCCAGCTCAAACGAATACCGGTCAGGTTGTAATAAGCACCAAGGTCTACTGACAAACTCGCGCTGCCCGCACTTAACGCCGATGCCCACCGGGTGGCGCCATTACTATCGAATGCTCTGGCTGCCTCATACCCGGTACCTTCGGTGGAAGAGGCGACGGCGACCTTACCCAGCGCGATATTTGATGTCGCTGAAGACGCTGCACTGGAGCTGGACTGGCCGGAGAAAATCGTGGCTATTTTGGACGTTTGGCGAATCCCGTTGGCGCCATTAATCAAACGGTTGCCCCAAGTGGTAAGGCTGTTCAGGTTAAAGCTATTCACTATATCCAGCGATCTTGTCTCGGCATTGTTGCCCGACCAGGACCAGCCCAGATAACCGATTTCCTGTTGCTGGCTGACCGCCATAATCGCGTCTTCATCCACGTTTGCCCCCTTGTGATCGGCGCCAAATTCGCCAATTACCAAGGGTAGATTCCGGTTTCTAAAATCCTGAACATAACTCTGAACGGCAGAGAAATTGCCGTAACTCTCATACATATGTACCGAAAAAACCGTGTTGCGCTCGGGGTCGGCATTGAACACGGTTGTGGCGTTGTTGCGCATGGTGTTGGACCAATCCTGCCCCCAGTTGGGCGCATCGACCATGATGCTGTGTTTGATGCCGGCCTGGCGCATTCTCTGGATGGATTGGGTTTGTACCGAGGTCCATTCGCTGGCCCGGTTGTTACCCAGAGGTTCGTTGGCGATATTGATGATGACGTAGTCTTCCTGGTTAGCGAGGGCGCTGCGGATGTCGGCGCTTAACCAATAGTTGACGGTATCGAGCGGGTTTTGGGCATTGCTGGCATCGCCGTAGCCGGTTGCATCGTGCACCTCAAGCACAGCAATTAATTTATTGTCCTTACACCATTGGATGACCTGTGCGAGTTCAGCTCCGCCTACACGACCACCCAATCCACCGGTGCCGTTGGCAAGTACAATTCGCACCGTATTGGCGCCAGTGCTTGCAATATCCCTTAATGCCTGGGGGGTTGTGTCTTTGTACCAGACGTGGGCGTGGTTGACACCGCGCATCATGAAGGGCACACCGTTGCCTTCCACCAGCTTGCCACCCTGCACACTGAACCCCGCCAAGGCGGCCGGAGAGCAGAGACTTAGCGCAAGCACAGAGGCGGGAAACCACTTTGCAAATTGCTTATGCATAAATACCTCAAAAATTATTGTTATGGTTGATGTGGAGGTGCACGGGCGTCAGGTTTTGCTTATGCCACTCCCTGTTTTGAAATTGATTACATTATTTATATGGTTTTTTATGCAATCGGTTACTTGTCCGGCCGGATTACTGCCAGCGTTGCGACCAGACAAGGCCAAATACTAATAAAACTGGGGAGTTAGGCTACTCAACGGCGTCAAAACACATAGATGGTGAGTCGTTGGGGATGTAAAAGTGAAAAACTGTGAAGTAAGTACCCGCTAGAACAGGGGCAAATAGAAAACAAAAACCCGAGACCTTGCGGCCTCGGGTTTTGTTGTTACGCCTTGGGAATTGTGGTTATTCCTGCAAACAGGAAATTAACGCCCCCATAGGTCATTCAACAGCTGGGTTTTGCGTGGGTCAAACCCGGTCCACTGGCCCCAACTGGTGTTGGCAGAGACAGGATCCCAAGGGGTCAGGTACCAGCCCATGGTGTCGGCAGACTCGGGGTTGATCGACCAGTAGCAGGCATTGATACCCTTTTTCTTGAAGTAATTAGCCGCTGTTTGCTGCCATTGTTGATCCACATTGGTAGTGATGTGGCTCCACAGGGCGCGATCTGCAGGGCTGGATTTTGCCGCTGGCCAATCCATATTGCCGCCAAATTCACCAATCAAAATGCCGTAACCCAATTCACGCAGATAACCAAAGTGCTCTTCCCAGCCCTGCTCAAGGATTTCCGGGTTGATCACTATGCGGCAGTCGGCATGGCCGGCTTCATCACCTTCCAGACCCTCACACTCGGTTTGGGTTGGGTCCATAAAGTGCTTCTGTACAAACACTGATGGGCCATAGGTATGTGGCGAGAACAAGAGGCGATCTTTCGGAATGTTCAGCGGATTAGTGCCGGCTTCGTAAAGGTTTTCGCCCCAGTTGGGGTTCAGGTCAGGGTTGCCGTGCGGCACAGGAACTTTGGTGTCCGGGGTTCCGTCCTGGGTGTTGGCGTTGCCGGAAATGCCCTCAACAATAATGATCATGTTGGGGTTTACTTCGTTTATCGCTTGATAGGCATCCTCAACCAGACCTTTCCACTCTGCCCAGGTGTAGTCATAGGGCTCGTTAAATACATCGATGCCGATAATGTTATCTACACCCAACAGCGCCGGCAGGCCTGCAATTTCTTTCAGGTTAGCCAGCCATTTTTGCTTGTCATAAGCATGGATCTTGGTGACTGAGCTGGGGTTACCGGTGGCAGAACAGGAGTACTCTTCACGGGTAAAGTCATAACCTACGCGATTGGCATCCACATAAGGTGGGCGTGCATCCAAACGGCCGGCGCGCCAGCCGACGAAGTTGGAGCAGGAGTGGATATCCACAAACAGTTGGATGTCGTTTTGGTCAGCCAGCTTGATGAAATCTTCCAGTGCCTGACGCGCAGTCGTTTGACGCACAGATGGATGGTTTTTCAGGTTGGGGTCCATACCTTGCGGGTTGTTTGCTTCCAATGTTTGCGGCGCAATTGGCAAGCGCAGCATGGTAATACCTTGCTGTTTCAGTTCGGTCATAGTCTGCTGGATGGTGCGGCCAGAACCCTGGCTGTTGTTCACCCACCACATATTGCCCACATACAACTCCATAGGTGCACCGCTGGGGTTGTTAGCGTCATTTGATGGTTCATGGCGACCTTCAAGGCCGAACCAGTTACCACAACGCGCTGGCAACAAGGTGCCATCTTTGGTCAGGTTGCCCTGGGTATTGACGCGGAACACACCGCTACCTGGTGGTGTTACCGAAGAAACGCTGGAAGATGACAGCGAGGAGCTGCTGAGTGATCTCATTGAGCTGCTTGAGGAGCTTCTTACACAGATCTGCGGATGCATGGCGCAGTATTCGTCGCTCCAGGTGCTAGGTGGGCAATCCGGCCAGCTATTACCCTGCGGACAGCTTAGCGATGAAGTGCTGAATGAAGAGCTGCTTCTTATGCTGGATGAAGAGCTGGTCAGCAGGCTGCTGGATGAGCTTGCCGGTATCGACGATGGGCTGCTGGATGAACCAGGGTTCACCGGGCCCCAAGGGTCTGGCTGGCCATCGCAAGTAGAGTAGGAGATACAGCTGCGGTTGTTTTCATAACCCCAACCCGAGGTGGTTCTGGTGCACAGGGGGTAAAGGGTGCCGTACCAATTACACTGCGCCGCGTTGGTAATGGACGATGAACTGATAGCGCTGGAAATAGAAACAGCACTGCTGGATGGGCGCACTGAGCTGCTCACGCTGGACGAGCTGGAAGGTGTACCGCCGGTACAGGCTGCACCGTTTACGGTAGGACGCTCAACGGCCCCACCATTGGTGACACCTTGAAAGCCGAATTCTACGGTTTGACCCGGTTGTATGTTGCCATTCCAACCCAGGTTGGTGGCAGCGTAGGGGTTGCTACCGGTCAGGTTGGCATTCCACAAATTAGTTACGCGGTTGGTGTTGTATTGCCAGTTAACATTCCAGCCGTTAATAGCAGTGGAGCCGGTGTTGGAAATACGGATGGCTGCAGTAAAACCAGAGCCCCAGCTATTGGTTACTACATACTCACAACCGGCGGCGGCGACGTTCGAAAACGAAGCCAGCGCAATGCTGACACCAAAAAGGCTAATCGCCCGTTTTAACGGCGCAGCAAAGCGGTTGGAGGGAGAAGTGACATGTCCCATTATTCAAGCCTCAATTATTATGGTGACTGTAGTCCGCTGCTTGCTTGGACGAGCTTGCGTAAAACAGCCGAGAAAAGACCGCAATCAAGTTGCGATCACCGTTTCTGGACGCATTAGACATCTAGTCACCTGCCTCCAAAACTCTTCTCACGTTCTCCGTAGTCACCACATTGTTGTATTGATAATGGCTTGCCCGATGCTGTAATCCGTTGGTTGAACACAAACTATCGGGAAAGTAGCGGTATTCTTTATTGATACTTATGGCCGCTGTGTAGGACAACTCGTATTTATACGGCAATAACCGGATCACATCTGTTGACTGTGTCTCATTGACCATTTGCCTTTGAGGATTGATGCGCCAAAAAAGTGCAATTTTGCGCTTTGGCGTTTAAAGCTGCTTACAAAACGATTTTTATAAAACGATTTATAAAGCGGCTTATGAAGTGATTTGCTGCCAATAACTAGCTATATCCCCCTCGACTTTTTCACCCATCAACGGAAACTTAACCCTGGCTTGTTGCTTTAGGTTTGAACGGTCAAATCCAATCAGTTAATATCATAAGCAATCAAAAAGTTGATTAAGCAAACAACCAACCAGCTGAGCGGTATTTCTGAATGAAACCTTTTTTTGGCCTGCGGGCACATGATTTTGGCACCTATCCTCCCGCTGAATTGGCAGCGCGTATTGCCAGCTCCGGCGCAACTTGTGTGCAACTGGCCTTGGCCAAGGCATTTCCCGGTGGGCATTTAATGCCAGCAGAATTTGGTGATGCCGGCTTGGCGGAAATTCGCACTGCGTTTGCAGTGAATGGCATTAGTGTCGCGGTGATTGGCTGTTACATAGATACCGTTGCGCTGGATGAAAGCGCGCGCGAATTTTCGTTCAAACGTTTTGAAGCCCATATCGATGCTGCCGCTGCACTGGGTTGCAATGTTATCGGCACCGAAACCGGTTCACCCATTCCTTATCTTGAACAGGCTGACGGCCGCGACATCGCCTTTCGTATTGCGCTGCAAGGTTTGCATCGCCTGGTAAAAGCGGCGGAGCAAAAAGGCATTCGCGTGGGTGTGGAGGCGGTAGCGGAATACCACGCGCTATCTACCATCGAACATATCCGCATTATGATTGAAGAATTTAATTCCCCGGCGTTGGGTATTATTTTTGATCCAGTCAATTTAATTCCGCTGGCGGGAGTGGCGGATATGGATGCCTTTTTGGATGAATGTTTTGCCACCTTTGGTGAGCGCATAGTGGCGATCCACGCAAAAGATTACCAAATGGTGCCCAGCGAAAAGGGCTTGGTGAAACTCGGCGATTTACCCGTAGGCACTACCGGTGTGATGGATTGGGTGGGGGTATTTAAACGGCTGATCGCCGCAGGTAAACACCAGGTGCCAATTTTATTGGAAGACACCAGCCCCGCCCACGCCGTGGATTCATTTGCCTATTTACAGCGCGCGTGGGATCAGGCAGTAAAGGAGCTTAACGCTTAAATACTGGTAAATAATAATAGGGAAGCTTTGAAACAATTAACCCCCGGTGCGAGCCTGTTGTATTACAGGAGCGAACCGGGGGTTAATTGTTTGTGCATAATCGAATGGAAAATAATTGGTAAAAATTATCGCTCCAATTGGCTATTTTCCTATATGGCTATTTGCCCACATTATTCTTGCCCCACAATTTCTCATAAGGCCAGCCGGATAAATCTTCCACTACGGCGCGGCTCTGTGCGCTGGAAGGTTCGGTGGCGCCGGATTTTAAATGGGCGATTTCGTTCATCAATAATTCGTGGGTGTCTTTATTTAATTTAAAGCGGCTCGCCACAAAAAATCCGAACAGTAATAACAGAATCGGGCCAATCACCATGACCAGTACGATGGTATTAATTGCCTCGGTAGTCTGGGTTTCACTGCCCGACATAAAACCACCCCATTCAATCACTATGCCCACAAACATCACCGCCACGGCTTGGGCTGCTTTGCGGATAAAGGTCATCACTCCGGCAAAACTACCTTCGCGGCGTTTGGCGGTAACAATCTGATCCACGTCGGCAATATAGTTGTACACGTTCCAGGGAATATAGTTGAGTGCGCCGCGACCCAAACCAGCCAGCACTACCGCGCCGAGTAATAAATACAGCGGTGGCAATTCACTGAAGGTTAAAAACAAAATCAGTAGCGCAACAATCCCGGCGATATAAAACGATACCGCCAAGCGATAGGTGTACGAGGGGCCAATGCGAATTACCAAGGCAATCGCCAACGCAACGGCAAGCAATTGTGCAATGTAAGTATTGGCGATAAGCGATGAAGCAATCGCCACCGAACCACCTAATGCAAACACAATAAAATAAGTGAAGGCCGCGTTAAAAATATCCTGGCTAATATAACCACCCAAATACATGCCCAAATGCAAACGGAAGGCGCGAATCCGTAAGGTGGATGATAGGTTCACAAATACCATTTTGAGTGCATTAAACGCAGAGGTTTTGGGTTTGTCCGGCTCTTCTGCTTCTACTACCGGCGCGCGTTCCCACGTAAATAAATAGGTCACGGTAATGACCAGCATAAATGCCAGCGCAAAAATAATTCCCATAATCAGGAAGGTATCTGAATTTTCTTTGCCACCTACATAGTTAACAATCCAGTTGGGCAAAATACCGGCGAAAATAGCAGAGACTTGCCCGGTTAAAATTCGCGCCCCGGCAAACTTGGCTTTTTTGGCGTAGTCGTCGGTCATTTCGGCAGCGAGGGTTTCGTAGGGAATTAATACCGAGGCATAAACCAATTCAAAAAAGACAAAAGTTAAGAGGTAATACCAATAGTGCTGATCGGCAACCCACATAAGGGCGAAGCTGGGCAACAAAGGAATAGCCGCTAATAAAAAAATGCGGCGACGGCCAAAGCGCCGGCCGAGTTTGGTTTTATTTAAATTATCGGAAATATGGCCAATCAAGGGGCTGGCAACGGCGTCGATAATACGCGCTATCGCAAAAATAGAGGCGGCTTGTATCGCCGATAAACCACAAAAGGTAGTGTAGAAAAAAATTAACCAGCCACTTATAACCGCCATGGAACCGGCACCCAGTACATCGGTGAGGCCATAAGCCACATAATTTCGGGTTTTTATTTCGCGTATAGTCATGGTGATTATCGCTCTTATTGTTATAGGAAGCTGTTATAAAAAGCCCCGCGCTGCGAGTGGCAACAGCGGGGAAGGAGGTTTGCAATTAAATATAGCGATTCATATATTCCACCAGCGCCAAAATCGCCATGGATTGGCCGTAAGGCATAGAGGTCAAGGGAATATCGCGATAGCCTTGCAGGTCATCAAATACCGGTGTGCCGAACGAAACCTGTTGCAATTCACCGTCGTCGCTAATGTTAGCGAGCACCGCTTTAATCGCTTTGACTGCCATGGCTTCGTATTTGGAATCCAAATAACCTTTGCGCACCGCTTTCAAAATACCGTAGGCAAAACCCGCGGCGGCAGAAGCTTCCAGGTAGGAAGATTTGTCGTTAATCAGCGTATGCCACAAGCCGCTTTCATCTTGATAACCTTCCAGCGCTTTTACTTGCGCTTCCAGGGTTTCAATTAAAAATAACCGGGTGCTGTCGTGTGGTGGTAAATCCAGCAGTTCAATAAATTCCGGAATCGCAATAGTTACCCAGCAGTTGCCGCGCGCCCAGAGTGCATCGGCAAAATTGTGGCGACCATCAAAGGTCCAACCGTGAAACCACAAACCGGTTTTGCGATCTGCCAGGTATTTGGTGTGCAACATAAACTGACGTTTGGCTTCTTCGACATAGGCCGGGCGATTCATGAGCAAACCGATTTTGGCGAGCGGGAGCACACACATCATTAAGGTGTCATCCCAAATTTGTTGGTAGTTCACCGAGTTGAACACTATGTGTTGCAAACCGCCTTCTTCGGTGCGCGGCATTTCATTCATTACCCACTCAGCCCAGACATCCAAATAGGGCAGGTAGCTGCGCGTACCTAAACGCTCGGCCAAATAAGCGAGGGTGAGGAAAGGTGAAACGGTGTTTACATTTTTGGTGGGGGTGCCGGCTTCAAAACGATTTTTAAACCATTCCTGCATGATTTGCAGTGGTTTCTCGTCACCGGTGATATCCCACAGCTTGAGCAGACCGTAAAGGCCAACACCGTGAGTCCACTCCCAATCGTTCCAGCCTTTGGTATCAATTACACGGCCATCATCCAGGCGCAGCAGGAATTCACCACTGGTGTCTTTGATGTTAACCAGATTATCAATCAGCTTATCAATGGTGCGCGTCAACTCGGTGCGCGCGATACCTTCTACTGTAGCAACCATAAAATACTCACAACTTGTTGTTGGCAAAAAACGTTGGCAAAAAACATCGGCAAAAAAACGTTGGCAAAAATTGTCGGTAAAAACCGGACTCGGGAATGTTTAAAGGATCATAACAGTGATCCTTCAATGTGTCGATCATATTCAATCATATATGGTCAATATGATTCAAGTGTGATACAAATAGGCCATGCTTCATGTGCAGCTTAGTCTTAATAAACGATAAAAGAACGCCCTTCAGGGTGTGTGCAGTGAGTAGAGTCCATGAACCGCCGAGATTTTTTCCGCTACAGCGCCTTGGCCGCCAGCCTGCCTTTAATGGTGGGCTCCCGCTTTACGGTTGCCCAATCCAGCACCCGCAACCCGCTACTCACCCAATCCAATCAGTTGGGTTGGTTGGATACCGCCGAACCACGCGCACGCTGCGGTTATACCTGGGGGCAGCCCTGGCCGCAGGGTAGGCTCAAAACAAATGATGCACTGCATTTGGTGGATCAAGCCGGTAAACACCAGCCATTACAAACCTGGGTGATGGCGAGCTGGCCAGACGGTTCAGTGAAATGGACGGGGCATGCCACCGCTGCCGGACAAGCGCTCGGGCAGAAATTTCATATTGAAAAGAGCGACCCCAATAGCCGCGCGCCCAGGGCCAAATACAATGTAAAAATATTTGAGTCCGGCAAAAAAATAATTATCGATACGGGCATGATTCGCTGTGTAGTGAATACCCAAGGCGAGGTGATTATTGATGAAATTACCCGCGCGCAAAAAACATTGCTGCAAAACGCGCGGTTTATTGGCCAGCGACAAAATCAAGCGGAAGCGGATGGCGAGCAGCCGCTTCAAATTGAACATTTTTCCGCGCAGATAAAACAGGCCGATATAGAACAGCGCGGGCCAATGCGCGCTGTGGTCAAATTATCGGGTACACACCGCACGGCAAATGGCCGTGAGTGGCTGCCGTTTTCATTGCGTTTGTATTTTTATGCCGGTGGCGATGCGGTGCGCATCAGTCACAATTTTATTTTTGATGGCGATGAGCAACAGGATTTTATTCGCGCACTGGGTTTGCGTTTTGATGTACCGCAGCGCGATGAAACCTATAACCGCCATGTGCGTTTTGTGGGTGAGGGCAGTGGCCTCTGGGCGGAGTCGCCGCAAGGTATTACCGGTTTGCGCCGCGACCCCGGCAAAGCGGTGCGCGCGGCACAAATTAATGGCATCGCTACGCCTGCACTGGATACCTGGGATAAACGTGTGAGTGAGCGATTACAATTTATTCCGGTGTGGAATGATTATTCGCTCTCACAATTAAACGCCAACGGCTTCAGTATTAAAAAGCGCACCAAAGCGGGCCATGCCTGGATCGATGTGGATCAAGGCAAACGCGCCAGCGGTGTTGCTTATGTGGGTGGTGCGAGCGGCGGTGTATTGTTTGGCATGCGCGATTTTTGGCAATTGCATCCCACCCAAATTGATATTCGCAATGCAGGCGCAGCAACAGCACAAGCGACAATGTGGATCTGGTCGCCCGATGCTCCGCCGATGGATTTGCGCTTTTATCACGACGGCATGGGCATGGACACCTACGCCAAACAACTCGAAGGTTTGGAAATTACCTACGAGGATTACGAGCCGGGTTTTGGTTCGCCTCAAGGGATCGCACGTAGCACTGATTTCACAATTTATGCACTGCATGCAACGCCATCGCGCGAACAATGCATCGATCTGGCTGACTCAATTCGCACTCCCGCACAAATTATTGCCGCGCCGCAAACCTATTTGGATGCCGGTGTATTTGGTGGTCTGTGGAGCTTGCCGGATCGTTCATCGCCACTTAAAAAAATTCTGGAAGACCGGTTGGATTGGTCGATTAATTTTTATCAGCAACAAATCGACCAACGCCATTGGTACGGCTTTTGGAATTACGGCGATGTGATGCACACCTATGATGCTGACCGCCATGTGTGGCGCTATGACGTGGGTGGATTTGCCTGGGATAACTCCGAGCTCTCGCCCGATTTATGGCTCTGGTATTCCTTCCTGCGCAGTGGCGATGCGCGTGCATTTCGTTTGGCCGAAGCCATGACCCGTCACAATCGCGATGTGGATATTTATCACTTGGGGCGCTTTGCGGGTTTGGGCACTCGCCACAATGTGCAGCACTGGGGCTGTAGCGCCAAACAGTTGCGCATTAGCACGGCGGCTTATCGTCGCTTCCATTATTTTTTGACGGGCGATGAACGCACCGGTGATGTGCTCTGGGAAGTAGCCGAAGCGGATAAACAGCTGGTGAATTTATTGCCCACGCGCAAAGTAAACCCGGAGGCGGCCGCCGATAAAAATACCCATATTGGAATAGGTACAGACTGGGGTTCAGTCGCCGCCAATTGGTTAACCGCTTGGGAGCGCACTGGTGATCTGCGCTATAAAACCTGGCTGGAAAATGCGATGCGGGTTATTGGTGGCAATGCTTTGGGATTTTTTGCCAAGGGTTATCACTTTGATATCGACAGTAAAACCATGACGGTTATTCCCGCTGATCCAATAGAATCTGGTCGCCCAAAACGGGTATCGCATTTAAATGCTGTGTTTGGGTTAATTGAAATTTGTGCCGAGTTAAATCAATTAATCGACGTGCCGGAATTTAAAGCAGCCTGGTTGCGCTACGGGCGTTTTTATAGCGCACCGGCTGCACAACAAGCGGCTGAATTCGGTGTGAGTTTAACGGGCAATAATCTCACCAATGCGCACTCGCGCTTAACTGCCTATGTGGCACAACAAACTGGTGATGCTGTACTGGCAAAACGCGCTTGGGATGAATTTTTCCGCGAGGCGAATCATGTGCCTGAGGTTAAGCAGGTTGAGGGGCCGCTGGTATTAAACCCGGTTGACGAAGCTGCGTGGGTTTCCACTAACGACAGCGCGCAATGGGGTTTGGCGGCAATCCAGAATTTGGCGTTGATTGGTGGCTCGCTGGCGGCTAGTGCGCCGAAAAAATAATTTGATTAACAATATTTTACCGAGGTGAATCCTTTGATTGCTGCAAACGTTGAAGACTATCGCTTACTGGCTAAACGCCGCTTACCGAAATTCTTGTTTGAATATATTGATGGTGGTTCTTTTAGTGAAACCACATTGCGTAATAACTGCGCCGATTTACAAACCATTGGTTTGCGCCAGCGGGTGCTGCGCGATATTTCCACTATCAACACTGAAACAGAATTATTCGGCCAGAATTTAAAACTGCCGATTATTCTCGGGCCCGTGGGTATTGCCGGATTAAATGCGCGGCGCGGTGAAGTATTGGCTGCACAAGCAGCGCAAGAAAAAGGTGTGCCTTTTTGTTTGTCCACCGTATCGGCCTGTTCGATTGAAGAGGTGCGTTCACAAACGCAAGACCCACTCTGGTTCCAGCTCTACATGATCAAAGATCGCGGTTTTTTAAATGCGATGTTGGATCGCGCCGTGGAGGCGGGTACTAAAACACTCATGTTCACCGTGGACATGCCAGTTCCCTCATCGCGCTACCGTGATATTCGCTCGGGTTTGTCAGGCGGCAGTATGTTGCGCCGTCAAAGTGCGCGCATCATGCAATCCATGATGAGCCCGCGTTGGGCCTGGGATGTGGGTATTTGTGGTCGCCCGCACTCACTCGGCAATGTGGCGCACGTATTGGGTAAAGGCGCGGGCATCGATGAATTCTGGAGCTGGATGAGCAAAAATTTTGACGCGAGTGTGACCTGGAAAACCCTCGAACAAATCCGCGATAAATGGAAAGGCGATTTAATTATTAAAGGTATCTTGGATCCGGAAGATGCACTGGAAGCTAAAAAACTTGGCGCCGATGGTTTGATTGTTTCCAACCATGGCGGCCGCCAGTTGGATGGTGCGCTCTCCTCCATTCGTGCACTGCCACCGATTGCGGATGCAGTGCAGGGCGATATCAAAATTTTGTTAGACAGTGGTATTCGCACGGGGCTGGATATAGTGCGCGCTATGGCACTCGGTGCTGACGCGGTGGTGATTGGTCGGGCCTGGGTTTATGGCTTGGCCGCGCAAAAGAAACAAGGCGTTAGTAATGTGCTGGATATTCTGGGCAATGAATTGCGTGTGGCAATGGCACTGGCAGGCTGTCCATCGCTTAACGATATTACCCCGGATATTTTGGTGAAATAAAGCTACCGGTTAAAGCGAGGCTAATAATGAAAATAAATAATTTAACGCGCTGTGTTTTACAGCGCGTACTGTGGTTCTTTTTCTTACTTATCAGTACAGCGGTTTGCGCGGATGATAGTGGGCCTCATAAAACGGGTAAAACCAAAATTTTTATTGCCGGCGACTCTACCGCAGCGACTTACAGTCAACCCGATCAGCAAGGCTGGGGCGCGCTATTGGGCGATTATGTGGATGCCACTAAAGCGGAAGTGATTAATCGCGCACGCGGCGGCCGTAGTAGTCGCACTTTTATCAGTGAAGGTTTATGGCAAACGCTAATTGATGAAGTGTCTGCTGGCGATATAGTGATTATTCAATTTGGCCACAACGATGCCAGCCCGATAAATGATACAACCCGTGCACGCGGCACCTTGCCGGGTATAGGCTCAGAAGCCATCACCATTAATAACCTGCTCACCCAACAGCAGGAAACGGTTTATACCTTCGGCCACTACATTCGTAAGATGGTAAAAGACGTGCGCGCAAAAAATGCCACGCCGATTCTAATGTCGCTCACCCAACGCAATCTATGGCAAGCCGGAAAGTTAGAGCGCAATGGTAGCTACGGGCGCTGGGCGTATGAATTGGCGCTGGAACTGAATACACATTTTGTGGATGTAAATAATTTGGTGGCCGAAAAGCTGGAGGCGCTGGGCGAAGAAAAAACTGCTGCACTTTATCCAAAAGATCAGACTCACTTTAACCAACAGGGTGCGCAGCTTCATGCGGAAACCGCACTCGCTGCATTTAAAGGTTTGCGCCCCTTTTTATCTAATGAACAGTTATTTAATGATCTGCTCAATGAAAAAGGTGCGGCGGTTGCAACCGACGAAATGACCTGGCTGCGTTTGCCAATGCCTGCCAACAATAATTTGCGTTCGGTCTTTTTAATTGGCGACTCAACCGTGCGCAACGGCGGCGGTATTGGCGGCAATGGCGAATGGGGTTGGGGCGATTTTTTGCAACCGCATTTAAGCAGTAAAAAAATCAATGTAGTAAACCGCGCGGTAGGCGGATTGAGCAGCCGTACTTTTTATACTGGCGGTTACTGGCAGCGCACCTTGAATATGATGCGCCCTGGCGATGTATTAGTGATGCAATTTGGCCACAACGATAACGCTCCCATTAATGACAACAGCCGTGCACGCGGTACGCTCAAAGGTGTTGCCGACAACTATGAAAAAATAGAAAACCAACTGACTGGCAAGCCGGAAACTGTATACAGCTATGGCGGTTATTTGCGTAAATTTATTGGTGAAGCCCGTGCACGCGGCATTATTGCCCTGGTCTGCTCGCCGGTGCCGCGCAAAATATGGGACGGTAAAAAAATCGCCCGCTCACCAGATTCCTATCCTGACTGGGCGCGTCAGGTAGCGCTACAAAGCGGTAGTGTATTTATCGATTTAAATACTGTTATCGCTGCTGAATATGAGCAATTAGGTGCGAAAAAAGTGGATGCCCTTTTTGCTGACAAACATACCCATACCAGCAAAGCCGGGGCGGAATTAAATGCAAGGTTTGTCGCTGCAGAGTTGAAACCCTTGTTGGGTCTATAAATGAATTTGACTACAAGGTTAGTTTTATGAAGCAATTAATTATTTTTATTTTAATTTTCAGCAATTGTTGTTACGCGGAAAATAAAATTTTGGAAAGGGTCAGTGATCGTGTCAGGGTAATAATCGACAATGATTTTGGAGGTGACCCAGATGGATTGTTTCAGCTTGCGCATCAATTACTTTCACCTTCAGGTGAAGTTAAAGCCATTATTGCATCCCAGCATTATTCAGGTGGGTTTTATGGTAATCCGGGTGACTCGTCATTTTCCCGGAAACAAGTTGATGACTTGTTAGCAATTATGAAATTACCCGTTACTCCATTGTTGTTTACAGGGAGCGATGGAGCATTGAGCAGTACACGTAAAGCTAAAGTTACACAAGCCGCAAAATATATAGTTGAAGAGGCGATGAGAGATGATAAGCGACCCTTGTATATAGTTTGTGGCGCCGGCCTAACCACTATAGCCAGTGCGTTACTTATGAAACCTGAGATTGCCCAGCGCATGACACTTGTCTGGATTGGTGGGCCTGAGTATCCAGAGTTTGCATACCCCCCACCCAATGCTCAACCTGTTGAATACAATATCGGAATAGACATTAAAGCAGCCCAAGTGGTTTTTAATTACTCCAGTATTCCTATATGGCAAGTTCCTCGTGATAGTTACAGGCAAGCAATAGTTTCCCTTGCGGAATTGAAAAATCGAATGGATGAAAAGGGGCCGCTAGCGAAATATATATTATTAAAACTGAATGAGTTGCTCGTTAAAGCTGATGGAGCATTAGGAGAAACTTATGTGATGGGTGATAACCCCTTAACATTACTGAGTGTCCTGCAAACATCATGGGAGAAGGATCCTGCATCCAGCAAATATGTGGTTAAAAAATCTCCTCTGATAAACAATAACGGAGCTTATGAAGAAAATAAATCAGCAAGGAATATCCGCGTCTATACACATATTGATACTCGCCTTATGTTTGAAGACTTCTTTGCTAAAGTGGCCTATTTTGATGGCCCGAGTTTGTTAAAAAAATAACTATAAAAAATACACTGTTTTCACATCAGTACGATTGCCTATCTTTTATTACAGCATCCTGAGTGATGAGGCAAAAATCAACCAGCGAGGTTTTCCAATGCATTTTTTATCCACTAATACTACTTTCAATAGACTAAAGCTGGTTTCAGCGCCTGTGGTATTGGTGCTGGCTGTGGGTGGCTGCTCGGAGCAAAAAGCAGAAACTTTGCAGTCCACAGTGATTAGTTCATCTATTGCTGCGGTAAATACCCAAGTTGTGGCGGCTACAGATTCCCAGCAAGTTGCGCGGCAAATGGAAGTGCTGGATCGCGGTTTGATCGCTGTGCCTGCCGCAGAAGGTGTGTTGGTTAGTTGGCGAAAATTGTTGGAGGATAACAGCGATTTTGCGGTGGATATTTATCGCGATGGCGAAAAAATTACCGGAACTGCAGTTAGTAATCGTAGCAATTTTTTGGATACCAAGGGCAAAGCCGGTGCAAGTTACGAATTGCGTGTGGGTGAACAAGTTATTGCCAATGCACCTGCATGGGATCAACCCTATCTTAATATTTCAATTACACCACCGGCTGATGATAAAACCCCCGATGGTCAGGTTTATTCCTACACCGCCAATGACGCGAGTGTAGGGGATTTGGATGGCGATGGCCGTTACGAAATTGTATTGAAGTGGGACCCAAATAATTCTAAAGATAATGCTTTTGGTGGTTATACAGGTGTTACCTATTTGGATGCCTATACGTTGGAGGGAAAACAACTCTGGCGAATTAATTTAGGTAAAAACATTCGCTCAGGTGCGCATTACACCCAATTTATGGTGTACGACTTTGACGGCGATGGCCGCGCTGAAATCGCCCTGAAAACCGCAGATGGCACAACCGATGGCGAGGGAACAATCATCGGTGACGCCAAGGCGGACTGGGTGAGTCATGCGGGCGAATTGGAGGTAAGTGATCGCACCGGTTCTGTAGTAACACCGGAAGGAAAATATATGGGGCAATTAGTCGGCCGCGTATTAACCGGGCCGGAATATTTTTCCGTATTTGAAGGCGCAACAGGGAAAGTATTGGACACCGTGCCCTATATTCCCCAGCGTGCGCCGGGCAATAACAATCCAACCGCCGAGCAAATGAAAGCTGTATGGGGCGATGGTTACGGCAATCGTTCCGAGCGTTATTTAGCGGGTGTCGCCTATTTGGATGGTGCGCGCCCGAGTGTCATTATGGCGCGTGGTTATTACGCCCGCAGCGTAGTCGCCGCCTACGATTTCCGTGAGGGGAAAATTTCCACGCGTTGGGTTTTTGATTCTGCAGCACATGACGTTCCCGAGGGTTTTAGCGGGCAGGGCAATCATCAATTATCCGTTGCGGATATCGACAGCGATGGTAAAGACGAAATTATTTACGGCGCTATGGCTATTGATCACGACGGCTCGCCTAAGTGGACAACTAAATTTGGTCATGGCGATGCACTGCATGTATCAGATTTTGATTTGGAAAATCCCGGTTTGGAGGTGTTTGGTGTGTATGAATCCCCGCGCAGTAATGGCGGTATAGGTTCTGCGCTAATCAACGCTGCTGACGGAAAAGTATTGTGGAGTAAACCTACTGAAAAAGATAACGGCCGCGGTTTGGCGGCAGATATAGACCCGCGTCACCCAGGTGCAGAAAACTGGGCACTCAATGCACCGGAATTATTTAATGCCAAAGGCGAGGTTGCAGCACCTGCGCGACCAAAACAGGTGAATTTTGCCATCTGGTGGGACGGCGATTTGCTGCGTGAATTATTGGATGGCACAACCATTTACAAATGGGATTGGAAAAATAATACCAGTGTGCCGCTGTTGGTCACCCAAGGCACTAACTCCAACAACGGCACCAAAGCCAACCCGGCCTTGTCCGCCGATATACTTGGCGATTGGCGTGAGGAATTAATTTTGCGTGCGGAGGACAACAAATCCCTGCGCATTTATTCCACCAACATCCCGACCGATATTGGCATGACAAGCTTGATGCAAGATTCGCAATACCGCATCGCCATCGCCTGGCAAAACACCGCCTACAACCAGCCACCGCATCCGAGCTTTTCCATGCCGGACTCAATAAATTCCAAATAAAGTTGAACCTGTAGGTATAAAAATCATGCCATCCACAACGAAACGCGCATTGCTTAAAATCATGGCGGTTACACCATTTCTGCCTTCTTGTACTTATCTTGAACACGATAAGAAAATAAATCTAACAACCTTGGAAACACCATTTGGCTCAATGAGTGTGACTGCACCTTCATTTGAGGGATTGAAATTATTTAACATCATCGATTTTGGTGCAGATGCAATTAGCCAGCAAAAAACCTCGGCCGCCATTCATGCGGCGATTGATGCAGCCGCTGAAGTGGGCGGTGTGGTTATAGTGCCACCAGGGGTGTGGCAAACAGGAAAAATCCATTTAAAAAGTCATGTGAATTTACATATTGCCGAAGGAGCGGAGCTGTATTTTTCCAGTAACCCGCAGGATTACCTGCCCGCTGTTCATTCAACCTGGGAAGGATTGGAGTGTTACAACTATTCACCCCTAATTTATGCTTACCAGTGTGAAAATGTTGCCTTGACCGGCAAGGGGAAATTAATTGCGAAACTGGATATTTGGCGCGAGTGGTATGCGCGCCCCAAACCGCATATGGATGCGCTGGTTGAGCTTTATTACATGGCCCATAAAAATATTCCGGTGCAACAGCGCGATATGACCAAAGGTAGCGCTAACCTGCGGCCGCAATTTATTCAATTCAATCGTTGCAACAATGTATTGATTGAAGACGTGTCCATTAACAACAGCCCTTTCTGGGTTATCCATCCTTATCTGTGCAATAACGTGACTATTCGCGGTGTTCATGTAAATGCCCACGGCCACAATAACGATGGTGCAGACCCGGAAATGTGCACCAATGTGCTGATTGAAAATTGTGTTTTTGATCAGGGCGATGATGCAATTTCAGTAAAATCCGGGCGCGAATTTGATGCCTGGCGATTGAATACTCCCTGCCGCAACATTGTTATTAGAAATTGTACTGTTAAAAACGGCCATCAATTATTGGCAATAGGCAGTGAAATTGCAGGTGGTATTGAAAATGTGTATATGCATTCTTGCGTGGTGGAGCCGATTACCAATACCCGCATTCCACCGCTTACAAATTTATTGTTTATAAAAACCAATGAACGACGCGGTGGTTTTGTTAAGAATATTTATATGGACAGCATCATCGCAGATAACCTGAAGGGTGGAGTCGTCGCAATAGACACTGACGTGTTGTATCAATGGCGCAACCTGACCCCAACACTGGTGCGGAAATTAACCCCTATAGAAAACATACAGGTATCTAATGTACGTGCCAAAAGCGCCAGTTATGTTTGTAGCGTGAATGCCAGCGCGGACTTGCCTGTACACAATCTTACACTTGAAAATATCAAGGTTGATTCTGTATCAGGTGAAGCGCTTGCAACTGAGAACGTGGTTAATTTCCAGTTTAATTAAGGCGAGTTACACAAGAATATCTGTTCTTAAACAGAAATTGCAGTTTGCAATAACCTTAATCAAAACGACGCCATCAGCCGCCCCAAAACCTTCATGGCTTCTTCTATTTGTGGTGTCCAGCTATTGCCATAGTTTAAGCGGATGCAGTGACGAAAGCGGCGCGAGGCGGAGAATATGGGGCCGGGGGCAATACTGATACCTTGGGCGAGGGCGAGTTTGAAGAGTTGCAGTGAATCTACCTGCGTGGGCAATTCTACCCACAAAAAATAACCACCCTTGGGTTGGGTTACGCGGGTGCCGCTGGGGAAATATTTTTCGATTGCCAGCAACATGTGTTGTTGCTGCGCTTCAAGGGTTTCGCGCAGTTTGCGCAAGTGGCGATCAAAACTGCCGTGCTGTAAATAATCGGCAATCGCTGCCTGTGCAGGCACCGACGGGGAGATGGTGCTCATGAGTTGCAGGCGATAAATTTTTTCGGCGAACTTTCCACCGGCCACCCAACCGACACGATAGCCCGGTGCCAGGCATTTGGAAAATGAACTGCAATACATAATTAAATTATGTTGATCAAAACTTTTTAACGGTTTGGCTTGCTGGTTGCCAAAATAAAGTTCGGCGTAAACATCGTCCTCAATTGTGGGAATTTGATGTTGTGCAATTAACTCGCAAAATGCCTTTTTCTTTTCATCACTCATGCTGGCGCCGAGCGGATTGTGATAACTGCTCATCACCCAAATCGCTTTAATGGGTAAGCGCGTGAGGGTGTCGGCCAAAATATCCAGATCCATGCCTTCGCTTGGATGAACCGGAATTTCCACCGCTTTTAATTTCAACCGTTCCAGCACTTGCAAACAGGCATAAAAAGCGGGCGATTCTATTGCCACCATATCGCCGGGGCTGGTCACGGTTTGCAGCGATAAACTCAGCGCCTCCAAGGCGCCGCTGGTAATAATCAATTCATCGGCGGTGTATTTGTTGCCAGCGGTCATGGCACGCAACAAAATTTGGCGGCGCAAATTCGCGTTGCCACTGGTCATATCGGTCACTATGGCTTGGGGTGTTATTTCGCGCAGCACTTTATTCATGGAGCGCGCCAGCCGTGGCAGGGGGAATAAATCCGGGCTGGGAAAGGCTGAGCCCAAGGGAATGGTGTGGGGGTCTTTAATGGAATCCAATACGGAAAAAACCAATTCGCTGACATCCACCTCGGTAGCCGCAATTTCGTGCTGCGCTTGCGCGTTATCATTTAATTGCGGTTCGGCGAGCAGGCTGCCTGCATTGTTGCGCACCACATAACCGGAGCGCGCGCGGGCTTCAATCAGCCCGCGCCGCTCCAATAGGTAGTAGGCCTGAAATACAGTGGCAGCACTGATGCTATGGGTGCGGCTGGCTGTACGCACTGACGGGATTTTTTCGCCCGGTTTCAAAGTGCCGGTGCGAATCAATTCGGCGATATTTTCTGCAAATTGTTCATAGAGTTTCATAATAGAATCATAAGCCAGTCATGAATTGTTTGCTTATTTTGTTTGGTGGATAAAACTGGCAGGTTGATCAATTATTTGCTCTGGCTGATTTACATTGCTCATCTGGAAATTAAAATCGATATGGCTACCGGTGTTGTGGATCGGATCATGGTGTTTTAGTGCTACCGCAACCGGCAATTCCAGCCGTTCACCGGCAGCTAAGGTCAATTGGTAGGCTTTGGTTAAATACAGCGGTTTATCGCTTGCCAAGGTGAGTTGATAGGTCTGTATTTGTTGGGTTTTGTTGGTTAATTTCAGGCGATACACATTCACTTGTTCACCGAGTGAATTGGTGCGCAATACATTGCGGTCGCGATACGCACTCAGCGCCATTTGCTCCCGCGCGTTTAAGCTCAGCGCAAGAATTGCCAGTAGTGCGGCAACGGCGACTGCATAGGCCACCAGACTGGTGCGCCAGCGAATGCCGGGTTTTGTTGCGCTGCGTTGTGCGGGTGGCAGTTCCAATAAACGTTCACTGGTATAGCTCACCAAACCGCGCGCATAACCCATTTTATCCATCACCGAATCACAGGCATCCACACAGGCGGCACAACCGATGCAGTCCATTTGTAAACCCTTGCGAATATCAATGCCGGTTGGACAAACCTGCACGCACATATGGCAGTCGATACAATCCCCCAAATTTTTTGCGTGGTGATCTTCATCTTTTCTGCGGGCTCCACGAGTCTCACCGCGCTGCGCGTCGTAACCAATAATCAATGTGTCTTTATCAAACATCACGCTTTGGAAGCGCGCGTAAGGGCACATGTGGGTACAGACTTTTTCGCGCAGCCAGCCGCCATTGAGGTAGGTCATACCGGCAATAAAAAATACCCAAAATGCGTAATTGCCTTCCAGTTGCGCAGTGACTAAATCGCTCACCAAATCGCGTACCGGCATAAAGTAGCCCATAAAGGCGATGCCGGTGGCGAGCGAAGCGAGTAGCCACAAACAATGTTTGCTGCTGCGGCGAAAAAATTTGTTCAAAGACCAAGGCGCTGCATCCAGTTTCACCCGTTGATAACTATCGCCCTCGGTGATTTTTTCCATCCACATAAATGCCCAGGTCCAGGTGCTTTGTGGGCAGGCGTAACCGCACCAGACTCGCCCGGCTATCACGGTAACGGCGAGCAATAAAAATGCACTGATGCTCATGACAAACGCCAGCAGCAAAAAATCCTCGGGTAAAAATGTGGTGCCAAACACATAGAATTTTCGCTCGGTTAAATCCCACAGCACCGCTTGGTGCCCGTCCCAATTAATCCAGGCGGTGCCAAAAAATAATAGCGCCAGTACACCGGCGATACTGATGCGCAGGCGGCGAAAAACCCCGGTAAAACTGCGCGTATGAATTTTACCGCCGAGTTCAGCGGGTGTGGGTTTATACGAGGCAGGCAGCTGTTGTACTGGAATATGTTCGCTCATGACGGGCTTCTCTTCGTTTGGTCAGTCATTGTGCAGTCAGTATGCGATTCCATCTGTACTGATAACAGATTCAGTTTCAGCGAAAAACACCGTAGCAGATGGTGCGCTCGCAACTCGCTTTCGGCATGTTGGGTGTGTTCAGCGCAATCAGGCAGGTTTAGGTAGGCTGAAGGCCCTGGCATTTTCTGTCACAAAATGCCGGATGTGATTGAAAAAATAATTGCGATTTATAGCGATTATCGCGAATCGGCGCTGCTGGATTTGTGCCTATACAGGGCCAGCTTGAGCTGGCCTGCTATTGGTTTAATGATGATCGACTTGAACAAGTGCTAGCGAGCCTTAATTCTTTTGCCCGTAAAGCCAGGCGTTTGATTCCAGCCAATCCATAATCGGGTTTTGCCAGCGGTCGCGCGGGATCAGAAAAAAGCCGTGTTCACCTTTATCAAATAAATGTGCTTGAGCGGGAACGCCCGCGTTTTTTAAAGCCTCAAGAAATAAGATAGAATTTTTTACATCAACCAGTTTGTCATCCACCGCGTGTAACAGAAGTGTGGGGGGCGTATTGGTATTGACTTGCAATTCGTTCGAGAAAAAATCAATGCGCGCTTGCTCTGGTTTTTCTCCCAGCAATGCCAGACGCGAATCCGCATGGGTAATTGCCGAATCCATACTGATAACGGGATAGACAAGAATCAGAAAATCAGGTCGCAAATTGATTTTTTGGGCCTTATCTATTTGCGGCTTATCGAAATGTGTAGCTAAAGTAGAAGCCAAATGGCCACCTGCAGAAAATCCAATCACCCCAATGCGTGTTGTATCCAGATTCCACTTTTTGGCATGCAGGCGTGCAAACCGCATCGCTTGTTGTGCATCCTGCAATGGGCCTATGGCTTTGTCTTGCATCCACACATCACTTGGCAGGCGATACTTAACAACAAATGCAGCTATGCCATGGTCAACAAAAAACCGGGCTTGTTGAATTCCTTCGTAATCAAAACTTAAGCCCCGGTAGCCTCCTCCCGGAAATATCACCACACTTGCACCGGTTGCTTTTACCTTTGCAGGCAAATACACATCAATCCTGGGCATGGAAACATTAACCAGCCAACCGGTTTCTGCACCAGTTTCGGTATCAGCTGCAGGTTTTGAATTTGGAATTGCAGCATCACCATACAAAGGAAAACTCTGCATTTTGGGTGGGAAGAGGTAGCTGGGATCATCTGCTTGTGCAGCTGCATTTATTACAGATGAAATGCTCGACATTAATAAAAAAAATAGACTGGCTAATATAAATTTGTTCATAAAAATCTTCGCTGTTTCTGGTCGGTTATGGTTTGCAAGTAACTTTATAAGCAACATTGTAAGCAACTTTGACAGTAACTTTGTAAGTAACAATGTAATAGATTAAACCCGCAGTTGATAGCCCGGTAAAAACGGCTATCAACGGGGGAATCGCTAAACTTGATAGGAACTGCAAACCTACAGACTTGTGCCAGCATTAGGGCTGCTTTTTTGAATCCACCCAGGGATCAAACATCAAATCCTTTACCGCTTGTTTTTCAGCATTGCGGCGTTGATCTTCACGCACCTGCTCAGGAGTTGGGTTGGCGGGTAACGGGCTGGGGGGAATATCGCTGGCGTGATATTCCGGTTTGGGCGGTTTGGGTAATGGCAGCGGTAGTTTAGTAATCGGTTGATTTAAATTGGCAATTTCCAAGCCCGCTAAAATAAAGACGCCCGAGGCATAAAGCGCGGTTGTTTCGCGTTTGGTTGGCACGGGTTGGTCGCCTGCAGATTGCACCTGACCCAATATACCGCTGGGCAAAATATAATTATTTAAACCCGCCCAGCCTTTCAGCACTTGCGGTAAATACTTATCGCGTTCGAGTAAACCGTGATTAATGCCAAAGGCCATTGCATAGGTAAAAAATGCAGTGCCGGAGGTTTCCGGTTCCGGGTAGGCTTCCAGATCCAATAAGCTTGCGCGCCAGAGTCCGTCGGGTTGTTGTAGTTTGGCGATACTAGCCATCATCTCCTGAAATAATTTCACATACTGCGGTCGGCTTGGATAATTCTCCGGCATGGCTTCCAGAATACGGGCGAGTCCTGCCACTACCCAACCTTGCCCGCGCGACCAGAATATTTTTTTGCCATTGGCGGAGCGGCGCTCGATAAAACGTTCATCGCGTGCAAATAAATTAACGTTTTTATCGTAGAGGCGCTCGTATACGCGCCAGAATTGTTTATCCATGGCATCGATATATTTTGCATCGCCGGTAATTGCCGACATGCGTGTTAATACCGGCGGCGCCATAAATAATGAATCGCACCACCACCAAACTAATTTTTTGGGCGCAGGTTCAAGGCTTAAATAGGGCAGGGTGTAATCCAGACGCTGTTGCAGCGGCATAAGCACGCCGGGCAAGCCGGTGCGTAAGTAAATAGCTTGGTATAAATCGCCAATGGCTTGATCGTCGGCATTAATTAAATGTACCGGCGCGCCGTGGCCCTGGTGGGCGTAATTAAAATGCTGTGCGGTATCCATATTAAAAGCGAGTACATCCGGGGCATCGGCAACATCCACTAATTTGGCAGTGCCAACAAAAAAAGTAGCGGATATCCAATTGGTATTAATGTGACGTCGTTTTAACTCAGGTTTTGTTTCTATGTCTTTTAACCTTGCTATTTCGGCTGAAGCCAGCTTTTTTACCAATGCAATGGTTTGTTCGCGCTCAGGAATTTTATGGCTGACCGCATTAGCCTGCAGTGAACTAAATACTAGACTGCTACTGATCGTTAGTGCGATAGCGAGTGTTTGTGTGAGCTTCACAATAAATCCTCGGTGTGGTTATAAATGATCAGGCAAAAAAAATGCCGACCTTAAATACAAGATCGGCATTTTTTGCAGAATTAATAAGTAATACTGGCTTCGGGGTCAGTATTTACGGTGGTGCCATCACTCATGGTAAGTTTAAACATGTACCAGTAAGTGGTGCCGGCAACAACACCTGTATCTACCAGTGTGCCGCTTTGTGGCGCGCTGGCAATTACCCGGGTTCTGCCGCTGGCTTGTGCGCGTGTATTGCGGTAAATCTCTACTGTGCGTATGGCGGGGAAGTCCTGCAGTTGCCAACTGAGATTGATTCCGTTGGATACTTTGCTGCTCACTAAATTGGTTTTTGGTTGCAATATAGTGGCGACATACACGGGCTCTGAACGCACCAGTGAATTGCTTACACCATTATCAAACTCCACCCAGTAATAATAATTTTTGCTGGGCGTTGCGGTAGCATCCTGCCAGGCAATTGCATCGGTTGCCGCACTGCCAATCAATTGGCTGGTGCTAAAATCGGCGGGAGTGCTGTTGTTTGTTACTTCCGCGCGATAAATACTAATTGCACGAATATCCATATTGGCAGTGCGCCACGCCAGTTGTACCGGAACCTTGTTATTTAAAATACTAAACTCAAGTTGTGGGATTAAACTGACACTTAATTGGGTTTTAGATGTACCTGCCGTCAGTTGTGTATGTGGTTTGCCACCGCGTAGTTCCGCTGAATAAATGTAATTCACATCAGGAACTACATTTAAATCCATTATCTCGCCTTGTTTGCCGTTAATTCTGCCGATATAAATTTTACTGGCAGGATCATTTTCATTTTCACGAAAAATATCAGCACCAGTAAATTTTGCCTCATGGCTGTAGAGTGAAATGGTTACGGTTGTTGCATTGCCACGCGCGACCAGTTTTGCCCAGGGAGCTGCATCCACTTGGGTGGCTTGATAATCAGGCACAGTTTGCATATCGCTACCCAAATAGAAACCCGGGTGCGGTGGCTGGTTGTAACCTACGTTTTGCCAGGCAATCGCTACACGGTATTGCGGGTTTTGCATCAGGGTAGGAATGCGATGATTGGTGGGAATGGGGCTGGAGAAAAGCATCAGCTCGCTGCTGTCCGCTTTGGCCCAAACCACTTCTTCGCGCCAATCACCAATAATATCAGCAGAAATAGCCGGTGTGGCTTTGGTGCCATTGGCAGACACTGCGCTGTATAAATCGCCATTCAAAATAATATTGGAAACACTATTTTCGTAATCCCATTTATAGACTTTGTTACCGTCCAGAATTTCGCGTAACAAATCACCATCCCACCAGAGTGCAAAATTAACTTGGGGTGGGCGAACATCACCAATCAATTGACCATTGGCTGCGACCAAGCCAGCAACGGCAGAAGAACTCCAGTTTTCATTGCCTGCAAAACGGGGATCTATATCAATACTCACACCGCGACCAATATCGCCACCGTTAGTTGGGCGGCTCCACAATATTTGGCCGGTGGCTGCATCGTGCAATTCCACTCCGTATTCCACACCGTCTTTGGTGTAGCAGGAGGGGCACTCATGCACCATAAAAATTTCCTGGCCGGGGCGAGTAGGGTCTATGTCGGAAACATGCAGTGCATCGCCGTGGCCTAAACCTGTGCTGTAAAGTGCATGGCCATTATCGTCGATGGTGGCGGCACCGTAGATTATTTCATCGCGGCCATCGCTATCCACATCGGCAACCGACACACTGTGTGCACCCTGACCATAGACAATTTCATCGCCATTGGCGTTATTGGTATCAAACACCCAGCGCTCGCTGAATTTTCCATCGACCCAATCAAACGCAGCAACCACGGCGCGGGTGTAATAACCACGGGCCATAAATAAACTGGGTGTTTCGCCATTTAAATAAGCGACGCCCGCCAGAAAACGATCCACGCGGTTGCCATAGGTATCGCCCCAGCTGCCGACATTGCCGCGCTGCGGAACATAAGCAATAGTGTCCAGCGCTTCGCCAGACAAACCATCAAACATGGTTAAATATTCTGGACCATTTAAAATATAACCACCGCTGTTGCGATAATCGGCACTTGCATCGCCAATCACTGTACCGCGACCATCGACTGTGCCATCTGCAGTTTTCATCGCGATTTCAGCGCGGCCATCGCCATCAAAGTCGTAGGCGATAAATTGGGTGTAGTGCGCACCGGCGCGAATATTTTTGCCCAAATTAATTCGCCAGAGTTGTTCGCCTTCCAGGGTATAAGCATCGATAAACACATTACCGGTATAACCGCTTTGGGAGTTGTCCTTGGCGTTGCTGGGGTTCCATTTCACAATCACTTCATAGTCGCCATCACCATCCAAATCGGCAACACTTGCATCGTTCGCGCTGTAATCGTGCATCACACCCAAAATGGAATCACTCTTGGGTTTGTTGAGTGGAATACTTAAATAAGCGTTGCTCCATGCCGTTGCGCTATCCGCTTTTTTATCTTGCAGGTGATGTTCACCTTCAATCATCACATGATATTTATCGCCCGCTTTGCCTTGGGTATCCATAAAAAAGGTAGCGGATGCCAGTGGCTTTTTGGTTAATTTTTTACCATTGCGAAATACATGAAAGCCTTTATTGGTCGGATCTTTTTGCAGTAAACGCCAGCTAATGGCATTGCCTTTTTCAGTGGGAATCACGACTAAACCGCGATCCAGATTCTCCACGGATTTTTTAACTTCACAGGTTTGTGATGCGCGGCAATCGGGTTTTTTATTGCCGTGTTGTTGATTTGCTTCACTCAGTGGGACTGCTAAAGCGGTGAGTGTGCAAAGTGAAAAAGCTGCTTTTCTTAACCAGAGCGGCCTCAGGTTGTTAAGCGTTATGTTGACGTGAGAGAGTTTCATTATTGGTTATTCTCCTTTGAGGTTGATAATAAAAACCCCGGGGATTAGCCGGGGTTTAACGAAAAAAAATTACATTTTATAGGTGAGGCCAATGGCAAATTCTCTGCCGGAATAATCGTATTGAGCCATACGACCTTCGCCTGAGTTATATACCAACACCTCTTTGGTCAGGTTGCGACCATCGATATAAAACTTTAGTTTTTCAGTCAGGTTGTAATTGAATTTTGCATCCAAATAACCGCCATCATCGACGTACAGTGGGTTGCCTGAGCGATCAGATGCCCGCCATAAATATTCGCCGCGGAAGTTATAGGCAAGACGCACACCCCATACATCGGTTTCATAGAATGCACTGATGTTGTAGCTATCTTGTGATTGTTGGGGGAACGGCAATTCCTCGCCCGTAATGCCATCAAATAAACCTACATCTTCGGCTTTCATATAGGTGTAGTTAACGCTTCCACCTAAACCATCGAAAGGAGCGGGCAACATGGTGAACATAGTGCTGGCCTGCAGCTCTACGCCTTTGGTGGTTGCACCGGTATTGTTATATTTTTGGCGTACATCCCACACGCGGCCATCGTTGAAAAAGTCCACGTCATACTGGGTGTCCGGATCAAAAATCCAGTTATCCATTTTTTTGGAAAAGAAAGCGGCAGACACAATTGAATCTTCATTCGGGTACCAGGTTAACGCGAGATCCAATTGATTAGCGACATAAGGGTTTAATGCTGGATTTCCTGCCGTACAAGTATTGGGCAGATCATCAATTTGAGCTTGGGTGTAGTCGTTAATTACGCAGGTTGCGTTTACGTTAATGTCTGCAATACGCGGATGTGCCATGACTTTTGCGGCACCAAAAAATAATTCCAATTCATCCGGAATTAAACCCAGTGTCAGGTTCAAGCTTGGCAAGGTTTCTGTGTAGCCTTCTTTGATGGTTTTGCGACCATTGAATCTATCCGGGTGATCTATAGCTTCAATAGGGGCTGCATAAGCGCCGGTAACAGGGTTAATCACAGGGTTGCCATTGGCATCCAACTGATCCACCATCACACGGATGGTGACATCACCATTGGCTGTGGTTTTAGTATCTACCACACGCACACCAAGGTTACCTTTTAGCGGCATACTACCAATGGCCATTTCAAAGTTGGCTTGGCCATAAAATGCATTAGTCGCCACATCCACATCAAAATTTCCGCGATTAACATTCAAGTCGTCACGGGTTGTATTGTCGGCGCTAATTGCTCTTAGCTCCTCCAGAATTGCCTTGGAGTCGATTGCTTGCCATGAACTTGGGGCGTAAGTGCTGAGGCTGAAATTTTTAAAGAAATCGGGCGTACTTTTGGTGCGGCCTTCAATCAGCGCAATTTGATCGGCTATAGTCCAGACCTGGCCGTTATAGTTAGCGCCAACATTGCGAACTATGTTGTAGGCATAGTTTGCATTGGTAAATTCCTGGGTGTTGTATTGGTAACCGGTTTGAAATTTGGTGAAGAAACCTGCATCAGGCATATAAGCAAAATCCAGTTTTGCCATATCTTCCTGGGTTTCATCTTCCATGGGGCGATAGTTATAGGCGGCGCCACCGGAATAACTGGCAGGATTATTCAGGTCGAACTTGTTGGAAGTATCGGTTAAATCACTGGCATTGCGGATATAGGCATTGCTTAAATCGATGTTTGGTAAACCCTCACGGTTTAATGTCACTTCCATATCGACAATCCCACCAGCCCATACGGTGGTGCCGCGTGAATCAATATCTTGTTCAGATGTTGAGCGTGCAATAACGCCTGAGGCCTGAAATTTATCCTGACTATATTCAAAACCGGTTTCAAGCATACTGGTTTCTTGATACCAATCGATATCCAGTACACGGTTGCTGACGGTCGCATCACGGGTTTTAAAACCAACAACATTTTTGCGATCATCAACAACAACTGACTCAGGTTTCAAGCGCGCTGCAGAGTTGGTTTCAAACTGCATATTAATATCGTAGGCCGACTTATCCCGCTCGTTATAGGTGTAACCTACATAAGCCGAGAGGCTATCGGTGAAGGCGTATTGCACCATGGTGTTTGCGCTTAAACGATCTTCCTTGCGTGCCCAGATTCCATAACGCGGTAAGTAAGGTACAAATTCTTGCCACTGTGCCAAACACACATTGCGATCAGCGACAACAGAAATGCTGGAGCAACCGGATTGTTCAGTTATGTTTTCGTAGTTGGGGTTAACCGATGTTTTTGCTGCATCGCCATCGTAGTCAGCAAAGCGCGCCCACTCCGTATTGCGAATACCGTGCAGTACTGTGTCTTTATCGGCAGCGGTAACGTTTACCAACACACCGAGTTTTTCATTAAATTTGTATACACCAATTAAATTGGTTTTGGGCATGGCATCGCCAATCAAATCGTTGTATTGCACTTCGCCATTGGCCGAAAAAAAGTTTTCAGTGAATTCATTGGGCTTGCGCGTGTTTACTTGAATCGTGCCGCCAATTCCACCTTCGGTCAGGCGCGCTTCTGAACCTTTAATAACGTCCAACGATTTAACTAATTCAGAAGCCATATCGCGGAAGTCCACGCCGCGGCTGCCGCCCATACCCATAGCGCCAACGCTGTTTAATTCCACGCGCAGTAAATCCGGGTCTACACCACGCACACTTACCGATGAGCCTTCGCCGTTGTCGCGGCCAATTTGTACACCGGGAATGCGTTGCAATGCTTCAGCGATATTTTTATCGGGGAAGGCGCCAATATCTTCGGCTACCAAAGAGTCAGTCATGGTCACTGCCGCTTTTTTGCGGTCAAGTGCGCTGCGTTGGCTGAAACGAATGCCGGATACCTCAACTTCTTCAATATCTTTATCAGTATTGTTGGTGACGCTTGCCGCTTGTTGCGCAAGGGCACTGGGGGATAGGGCAACTAAACCCGCGCTGGCAAAAAGCAGGGACGCGATGCCACTGGCGAGCAGCTTGCGTGAAAACGGGAGACTATCGGCTGTTTTGCGTGATGATTTAACATGATTGAAATTAATCATTATTCCCTCTCTTGTACTTTATTAGCGATTATTTTGACTGCGGAAGGGATCCTAATATCTGATTTATTCATGGTCAATCATAAATGGTCATTTAAATGATCAATGGTAATCATTTGTGGTCATAGGTAACATTCTTTGTAACCTTCAACCAAGCAGAGGTGCACAGTGGCGCCTCAATCCTTTTTTGAGGAGGCGAAGGGTTTTCGAAAATCAATCAGAGGGGGGAAATAAAAAACCGGCGTCATTAATATGAGGCCGGTTAAAAAGATGAAATATAAAGATGTGAGCGGAAAGGAAACCTGCATTAGAGCGCTACTGCGCCTCGCGTCATAGTTCTACCGCGTAAGCATGAATAGGCCCGTGCATATTAGAGCGGAACACCAAATATTTTCCGTCTGGCGAGAACTGCAAGTTGGGTTCTACACGGTAGTCGTGTTTATGCATGTCCACGAGCTTGGTTGTTTTTAATTTACCGGGGCGAATTAATTGGGCTGCATTGGGCGCACTGACGGCTATGTCTTGAATAATTTCCGGTTCAAACAAATAAATATATTTGCCGTCCTTGGCGCGTGCGACCATTTCGTGGTCGCCACCATCACCCGCTAATAATTTTCCATCGCGCGATATTTGGTAATGCACTGACCACTCGTTGCGTTCAAGGTGATACCAATGGCGCTGTTGGGTTTCCAGATTGTAAGTGGCTAACCAAAAAACTTCGCCGCGCGGGGTTTGCAGATCGTAATACACCGTTTTGCCATCAAACGAAAAAAATTCATGACCGGCGATTTCCATATTCATGCTGCGCTGGTGAATTTTTTGTTTATTTTTGCCGTTGATATCAATTGCCCAGATCCTATCCACCATATGCCAGGGACCTTCGTGGCAATACATAATTTTGCGCGGGTCGGCAGGGGAAAACTGCACATGATTGAGCCAATCGCGTGAACGGGTAACCACTTTACGTTTACCGGTTTTAATATCGATGGTAAAAATTTCCATGGGAATATTTTTAGCCAGGCGCTCAGCCATACGCAGTTCTTTAGCTTCAGCGAAGTTCAGTGGTTTGCCGTCTGGCCCTAAGGCGTTATAGCCACCGTCGGTATTGGCGACTTTAGGGCCGGGTTGTAATTCTACAAATTCAGTGGCGTAGGCGCCTGCCATTAAAGTGTCATCGGCATTGATGGAGGTGATAAAACCCTGGGGAAAAATACCAATAAACGTTTGTTTTCCGCTGGGAATATCAATCGCATAGTATTCGACATTATCAAATAGATTGGCGTTGTCTTTACCTTTGAATTCACCGGTATATTTGCGCGCATAACAAATAGGTTTGGTGTAGGACACCATAATCACTTCATACTGGCCTTCGGCTAACAGCGAATGGCTATGGGTTGAAAAATCATACAGGCCTATACCCTCAGGGGTATTCATAACCATGTAGCGGCTGTCGTGAGTAAACGCATTGTCGTGAAAGTAAAGGGATTTTGAATTATCAATTTGCGACAGGCGGATAATCTTTTTCTTGCTTATCGGATCAATCCATTCGGTGGGAATAACTCCGTGGGTGTTAGCGGCAATAGTCGCGCTAGTAGATTTGGAGGAGGGTAAATCTGCAGCCATTGAATGTTTATTCAGCATCAACAGCGCGCTGCCAATAGCGGAGGAAATTAATAAGTCTCTTCGTTTCACAGGTTTTATCCTAACGATTTTTATGGATACCCGCGTTCGCAGGTATGATGAAACTCACAAATGTTAAAGCTGGCAAATGACGAACCTGTAGAAGGTAAGTGCTCGCCGATTACACCAAAGAATTGCCGTAGCCGATCACAATAGTGGAACCCACTAAACAACTGAGGCCAAGGAATACATAATTCAGGGTTTTACGGCTGGAACCTTTCCATTCTTTTAGTGCAAACCCCCAGAGTGACGAAAAGATAATGATAGAGGCCATATGCAGCGTCCAGGAGGAAAAACCATACTCGCCCATTTGGCTTTCACCCATGACATAAAAGAAAAATTGGAAATACCAGAGCACGCCTGCCAATGCGCACCAGAGTAAATTAATACCGCTGGTAGCGGGGCGCTCATTCGCTGAACGCATTTTGGGTTGGAGGATTTCCGCTGCGGTTTTATTTTTTACAATTAAATAACCACACCACAGAAAATTAGTCGTGGCACCGCCAATCAATACAATACAAATAACCGGTAAACCTTTAAAGAGCGGATTGGTTCCTGCTGCGGCAGACAAGGCTGCGAGCGGTTCACCGGCAGAAATACCAAATGCAAAACAAGAGGACATAAGTCCGCAAAATAACGCAACTAATAAACCTTTTCTTAAATCGAATTCAGCGATATTTTTCTGCCGCTCTTCGGGTGGGCTTTCTTTTTCTTTGCAGATTCCACCTGCCCCCACAATCGCAATACCTAACAAACACATTGCCAGCCCGACCAACACAATTTTTCCGTGAGTGGTGGGTAATACCTCCGTAAAAAATACGCCTTTGAGCATGGGTGGAATAATGGTGCCAAAAAACGCACATAGCCCGAGTGCAACTGCCATACCTAGCGACAAGCCCAGGTAGCGCATAGTCAAACCAAAAGTTAAGCCGCCCAGCCCCCAGAGCAGGCCGTACACAATACATTGAATCAGTGTGTTGCTATCGGCAGCGGCAATCACGCCAAATAAATCCTCAGTGCGGAAATAAGCAAAAATCCAGGGGGCGAAAATCCACGAAAAAAATCCGCCCATTAACCAATAGATTTCCCAGGACCAACCGCGCACTTTGCGAAAGGGAACATAAAAGCTGGCGGACGCTAATCCGCCCAGCCAATGAAATAAAACCCCGAGTAATGGATTCGACATAATTATTGCGCCGCTGGTCTTAGGTAAGTGATTTCACCTTTGGTGTTGGCGACATCATCAAAAATAACGGCATCGGGGTCAGTCGTTTCAACGGTTACATTATCAAAACTAAATCCGCGCCCATGAGTGATTGCACCGGCGGCTGCGGCGGTAATGTGCATATTGCTGAAGTGAACATTCTGTAGTGGCGCCTCGGCATAACCCTGCATTAAAAAAGCGGCATTGGCTTCAGCTCTTATATTGCTGATGTAAATATCGCGTAGCTTGGGCATACCTTTTTCTTTGGGTACAGGCGTAGCCAGAATTTTCCAATGTTCGGGAACATTTTTTAATCCTGCGGGAATAACCGGATAGGAGTAAACGGGCAGCCAATTTAAATCAACCCGCACTGCGGCTTCGGCATTTTTTACTTGCATGTCGCGGATGCGAATATCAGACACAGTGCCACCACGTACATGTGCAGATTTAAAAAATATGCCGCTGTACACCGGGCCTTGCACATCCAGATTGTAAACATCGATGTTACGAATACTGCCAGAAGTCTCGCTGCCAAACGTAACACCCGCTTCAGCGTGGCGAATAATGGAATCGCGAATTATCACGTGTTCGGTGGGGCGATTAACACGCAAGCCATCAGCATCGCGACCGGCTTTTAAACAGAGCGCATCATCGTTGACATCAATATCGGCTTTTTCTACTAATACGTGGTGTGAGGAGTCCACGTCTATGCCGTCGGTAGACGGGCCTTTACCATCGGAATTATTGCGAATGAAAACACCAGACACTTTTACATCATTGGAGTAAACAATTTGCAGCGTCCAAAAACCGGCGCGAGTGAGTTGTAAGCCTCCACCTAATTCAACACGCTCTGAACTGTAAACCTGAATTAAACGCGGGCGTTCCGCATCATAGTCCGCTGCCCAGCGTAAACCTTTGCCCTCATAGGCGTTGCGTTTGTCCCAAAAGGTTTGCCAAAAAACCATGCCATTACCATCGATAACTCCCTCGCCATAAATACGCACATCCTGTTGTTCATAAACATTTATCAACGCAGACGGCCACACAATTTCTACGCCGGCGATGCGGGTTTTTTGTCGCGGGTAGGATTGAATATCCTGTTTTCCAGTGAGTGTTACGCCTTTATCAATCCGCAATGCCATATTGGATTTTAAAAACAGTGAACCGGTAAGGTAAGTGCCGGGCTTTAATGTCAAGGTTGCTTTTTTTGCGGCGGCGGCATCAATCGCTTTTTGTAAGGCCAGAGTATCATCGCTAACGCCATTCCCTTTTGCGCCAAAGTCGCTGGCGTTAATTTCAAGGGGGTTAATGTTTTTGGGGGCGGCCAGTGTGAATTCAGCAGGTTTTAATTCGGCCTGCACGGAAATGGTGATGAGGCTTGCGAGTAAAACAATATAGGGTGAAAAGTGAAAATATTTCATTACATCAGCTCCATGTATTTTTATGAGCACTCGCAGCAACGAGTGTGACTTAATAAAAATCAGGCTAAAAAAAAGGCTGCCGGAAAATTTCCGGCAGCCAACAGGCCTAGCTATGGATGATTAGAACTTGGCACTAACACCAACGGTAAAGGTGCGGCCAATGGCTGTTTCAAACAGTGTGTCCTCACGCACGCTGTCGATATACAGGGTGTTGCGTTCGTCGGTGAGGTTTTGTGCTTCCACAATCAACTTCACTGTGTCGGTCAGGTTGTAAGAGGCTGAAGCATCGACAAAGAAAGTGGATTGGTTGCCTAATACGTCACTGTCGTTACCGCCAGAGGGAATTGCACGCAAATAACCGGAACGGTAGCTACCGGTAGTGCGAATGCTGAAGGATTCATTTTCGTAGTAAATGGTTCCGCTGGCGGCATCTTTTGACAGACCAATCAAATCATTGGTTGTGGTTAAGGTGGGCACACCGTTCGCACTTTGCAGTACATAGTTAATGTCAGATGTTACATGGGTGTAGTTGGCCAACACACCAAAGTCTTGCCAGAAAGAAGGCAGGAAGGTGAGTGGTAACTGCAGGTTTAATTCATAACCTTTAAGTGGGCCACCGGGTGTATTGGTGGAGCGGTTTACGGTAAACAAATCCGTTGGTGTTGCCGCTGAACCTTCCAGCAAAGTATTGGGTAAACCAAGCTCTGTGTAAGGCACCAGGCTAGAAATCGATTGGATATAGGTATCAATATCTTTTTCGAAATAAGCAACAGAAGCCAGTGCGCCTTCATCGAAATACCATTCCAAACCTGCGTCATAGGTTTTAGCACGAATTGGCTCAAGGAACGGGTTACCCACAGATGCGGTGCGAGTGGTCGGGTTCATAGAGCCACTTGGAATTAATAAACCCAACTCAGGGCGCGACATCACTTCTGCAAATGAGAAGCGCGCAAGCAATGAAGGATTAATTTCAACAACAACATTTGTGGATGGCAATAAGTCATCGTATTTGCGATCAACAGTGACCGGGTTAGCAACGGTTGGATAGGTAGAGCCGGCAGGTGCAGCAGTGGGAACAAAGCCCAAACTGTGTTGATCGGTTTCTACATAACGCACGCCCAAGTCACCGCGTATCGGCATGGCCAGAGTGTCAAAATTAAACTCGGTCATTACATAAGCGCTGTTAATTTTTTCATTCACTTCGGGCGATTGCGCGCCACATTCGGCACCACACCAGACAAAATCCTTGTAACCAACAGCTTCTTTCCATTTTTCGTGATCAACACCAACATAATCGCCCAGCGTGCCTGAACCTAACACATCATTTACGCCATTAACGGTGCGGGTGAAATCCGACACACTCACTCCCGCAGGTAAATTGCGGGTTGCAGTGAATGCTGGAGCAACAATTCTGCTGCGGGTTTGGTAATCACTCTCGCGGCTTTGTGCACCAAATTTTAATTTGTAAGTGTCATTAATTTGCCAGCTGAAATTAGCTTCGGCTGTGGTGTTTTCAGTAGTCCGTGTTAAATCGCGAGTATTCCAGTTGCCCAGCACTGTGCCGTCAGCCAAGCCTGCTGCGTATTGGAAAATCGAGGGATCATTAACATCTACACCGTATTGCAACAGTGGAATATTGCCGCCGTTCCTGAAATCGATTGAATAGTTGTCGGTATCAATTGCATCCAGGTTAACAGTCAAACGCTCCGGGTTATCAAACTCGGACATGGAATTGCCGAGCAAAATATTCATTTCAAAATTATCGCTAAAACTGTGAGTTAAATTCAGGTTGGTTTGGCGGAAGGTAGAGGTAAAGCGATCCACCAAACTTTCTGAGCGCAAATCTACACCATCAAACAAACCGTAAACCAGCGAACCATTCGCATCGATTTCCAATTCCTTGACCGATACCATTGGCTGGCCATTGTTGTTGGCGTTACGTGCAAAGGAGAGTGCGTCGATATAGTTGTCGCGGCGCACTACGTCGTATTTGGAGTGCAGGTTGTCTAAAGAAATATTGGTGTTTTCGTTCGGTTCCCACTCAAGGGTAATAGAGCCGCCGGTGCGCTCGGCATCCTGTTCGGAGTTAAGGTAACGTGGAATACGCGGCATAAATACGCCGCCGCCAAAGCGCCCGGAAACACCCGTTGTGTTAGTCATTAATTCATAGGCTTCAATACTGCCGGTACGTGGGTTGCCAGTGCTGCAATTAAGCGCGTCTGTACCTTTGGCGGCATTAGTGGCGGGAACTTGTGTGCCGGTGTAGCCCACTGGCGAACAGAAACCACCGTTCACGTAACCGGGTAAAATATTTACAGCAGAGTAACCCACTTCGCGAATATTGCGTTCGGAGTGAGCGAAGGAAACCAGTACGCCAAACGTGTCGTCTGCAAATTTTTTGGAAAGCAAACCAGACACACGCGGGTCGGTGGATTCACTCACTTCGTTATATACGCCGCGCACTGTGCCGGTTGCGGTAAATTCATCGCGGAATGACAGGGGTTTTGGTGCTTTCAAATCAACCGTTGCTCCCAGTGAGCCTTCTTCTACATCGGCACTTGGGGTTTTACGCACGGTTAATTCAGAGAAAATTTCAGAGGGAAAAACGTTGAAGTCAAAGCTGCGGCCTGCGTTGCCAGCACCGTAAATATCCGATGAACCGGTTTGTGATGTGCCTTCCATACCATTGATACGCACGCGGGTGAATTCAGCCCCCAGGCCACGCACGGAAATATTTTTTCCTTCACCGCCGTCACCGCGGGACAGGGCAACACCGGGAATACGCTGCATGGATTCAGCGAGGTTAGAGTCAGGAAACTTACCAATGTCTTCAGAAACAATACTGTCAACTGCTGCGGCGCTTTCGCGTTTTTGCATCAGTGCAGTATTCAACGAAGCACGGAAACCGGTAACGGTCACTTCTTCGAGTTGATCGTTGTTGTTTTGCGCTTGGGCGGCGCCAGCGAGGCTGAGCGTAATAACAGCTGCGGCCAATGGGTTGATTGCAAAGCTGGTGTGTTTCATTTACTTCTCCATTCTTAGAATTAGCGTGGATAAACAAAGCACTAAGGAGTCCCCCTGTGTTTTTTGCATCCTAATACAGGCACTTAGGCAAAACAATCATAATCAGTCACATGCAGTCTTAATGAGTCATTGTGTGTCAGGATTAGTCGTTACCGGTGACGCAATTTGAGTATTTTGGTATCAGTAACAGTTTGTCGCCTCAATTACCATCAGGGCGAGCGCTGGAAAACACCGGGCTAGGTGCCAGTACAAAGCTTTCTACCGGGTCTGGTTGGCCGGGATTGTAGCTACTGCTGTCAGTGAAATACCGGGCCAAAACCAAGGAGGATTGCCGCAGCCCTGTCACTACGGCTTGGGCTAATTGGTAGGCACCATAATTATTGTGGTGAGTGGCGTCTTTGCCGCCGTCATTGAAAGCGAGTGGGGCTTTATCTGTGCCTAATGTTTCATAAAGCTGCGTACTCATTTTATCCAGATCAATCAAGGCCACATTTTGTTCTTCTGCTACTTCGCGCACCGCTTGTGGATACTGTCCGTGGCTATTCACAATTTTTCCCTGCTGATCAAACGTGCGTCGCTGCATGGAAGTAATTAATACCGGCGTTGCGCCGCGCAACTTCGCCTCTGCAATAAAAACACGCAGATATTCCTTGTAAGTAGTCATTGCTTCTACATAGGTTTGTGGCCAGTGTTTTTTTTGATCGTTGTGACCAAATTGAATGAGTAAATAATCCCCCGGTTTCATCTGCTCCAGCACTTTGGCAAAACGTCCCGTCATAATAAAAGACTTCATTGTCTCGCCCGATTCAGCGTGATTGGCAATGGCAATATCACCGCTAAACAAAGGAGCGGTAAAAAAATAAGGCAGCATTTGCCCCCAGCTGGCGGCAGGCTCAAAGGGTTGGTCTGTGACGGTTGAATCGCCCGCTAAAAATAGTGTAGGAACATCCACTTTTTGAATGGTAACGCGCTGTACTTGTGGTGCGGTGCCGTTAAATTCCAGGGTTAATTTATCGTCCCAATGCAAGCGGTGTTGTTCCAATACTTTTAAATTGACCTTGTTAATTCCCGGCGCATTTTGTTCAGGTGTTTGCAGTGAATTATTGCGTACATTCACCAGAATATGTTTGGTAATAAATTGGCCCGCGCGCGTGTTTAGATCTTTCACATATAGACGCCGCAATTCTGCGCGTAAGGTATTGTTGCTTGACAGATCAGCATGTCCAAATTCCACGCTAACGCGATAATTTCCCTCAGGCACTTTTACCGAAAAATAAAACGGCTGATGGTCTGCTGTTGGTTGTGTTTGTAAATCAAACCCAAATCCAATGGTGTCAGAGTAGGGCTGTTTGGTTGTTACCTGATGGCCGTTTGCTGTTGGGGTGTTTGTAAAATGAAAAACCTGGGGCTGTGTGAAATCCAAGGTGTTTGTACCTGTGTTGGTGGTGTTCGCACTTGTATTGATGGCGCCTGGATTGAGTGCGGTTGGGATCGGCGTTGCGCTGCGCTCGGGAGCGCTTGGTGCGCTGTTGCAACCCAGGCTTGCCATGGTGGCAAGGGTGATAAAAAACCTTGAGGCAAGGGACGACAAATACGGCATGGGTGTTATCTCTTATGTTATCGCTAAGGTGATTTGTAACCTTATTGTGGCAAATCATAACAACCAACCAAGCGCGTCAGTCAATAAAATTCGATACAAAATAGTCATAATCAATCAATTGTTTGCATTCATTTAAAGAAAACTTCTCGGAAATGATTGGTTTTCAAGTAATATGGGATAAAACAGATAATATAAATGTGATCTTCGAGGGATACCAATGAATACCACCCGTCGTGATGCCATGAAACTCATGGCTTCTGCCGCCAGTCTTGGTGCTGCCGCCCCTTACGTGAATGCTGTTTCCGCCAGCGGAGGCTCAAACGCCCAGGCGCCTCTGGAGTACACCATGCAAAAGTTATGGCACGGTGTTTGTTACTACCCTGAGCTTTGGCCGGTGGAGGATATAGAGCGCGACATTGCTGAAATGAAGTCCCTCGGTATTAATATGGTTCGCATTGGGGAATTTACCTGGTCGACGCTGGAGCCGAGCGAGGGAAAAATTTCCACGCGTTTCCTACGTGAGGTGATGGATAAATTTCACGCGGCGGGTATTGCAGTTGTGTTTTGTACACCCACACCGACACCACCGGTGTGGTTAACCCACGGCCATCCGGATCGTTTATTTGTGAACGCAGACGGTGAGCGTTTAATTCACGGTGCGCGCCAACATGTGAGTTATGAGCATCCGGCAGTGCGGAAAGCCTGTTTTCGTATAGTGGAAGCGATTGCAAAAAATCTGGGCGATCACCCGGCCATTATTGCCTGGCAAATTGACAATGAATTGAAGTGCCATGTCGCTGAGGATTTTAGTCCGGCTGCGATTGCGGCCTGGCATAAATGGTTGAAAAAACGCTACGTGACTATCGAGCGTTTGAATGAAGATTGGAACACCCATATGTGGAGTACCCATTACCAATCTTTTGAACAGGTGCCTGCGCCGTTAAAAACCCCTTTCCTTCACAATGCATCCTTAAGCACTGCGTATCGTTTATTTAATCGCGAAAGCATCGCAGAATTTTCTGATATGCAATGCGAGATTATTCGCCAATATTCAAAGGCGCCGATTACCCACAATACCAATCCTGCATTTGCCGTAAATCACGAACGCTTGTTTAAAAATCTGGATTTCGCTGCTTACGATGCATATCCCTCCAGCAAAGAATGGCAAGCGTTGGTATTTCGCAGCGATATGTATCGCGCTGCAAAACCGGGCCGTCCCTTTTGGTTAATGGAAACCAGCGTGAGCCACAACGGTTGGTTGGGGAATCACAGCCCTATGCATCCAGACGGCTTTTTAAAAGCAGAAGCTGTATTGGTTTACGGTTTGGGAGCAGAAGGTGTTAATTATTGGCTGTGGCGCCAGCAGCGCAGCGGTGCAGAAATTAATCACAGTGCAGTGATGAGCAGCTGGTTCAAACCCACCACCGGTTATTTACAAGTTAAACAAGTGGAAGCTGCACGCAAACAATTAGAGCCACTGATGCTTGCGAGTAAACCGCTGGTGCCTGAAATTGCAGTGACCTGGTCCGATCATGCGCGCGCTATGGTTGAAACCGAGCCTATGGATAAAGAAGTTGGTTTTCCTGAAACCTACGGCGGTGTTGTGCAATTTTGGCATGGTTTGTTGTTCGAGCAGGGATATCACCGCGATGTACGGTTTGAAGGGGCAACACTGGAAGGTTTGAAATTATTAATTACGCCCGCAATGCCTTACGTGAGTGAAGAATTCTTGCAGCGCGTCATTGAGTTTGTAAAAACCGGTGGGGTTTGGTTTATTGCTCCCGGTACTGGCACGCGTACCCGTGAACACACAATTCCAACTGATAGCGGCATGGGAATTTTGGATGCGGTAGCCGGTGTGCAAACCCAATATGTATTTCCGTTAACCGCTACTGGTATTACTGGAAATGTTGGCGATAAAACACTGAATTTTACCGGTTGGTGCACTGCGGTAAGTGCCAGCGACCCTGACACCAAAGTGTTGGGAACACTTAATTCACCTTTAGTCCCCGGCACAGCTTTTTTAACCGAGCGACGTTTGGGTAAGGGAAAAATCCTACTCTTGTCTGCGCATCCAAGTGGCGATGAGGGCAAAGCGTTCATCAAAAATATCATTCAAGGTTATGCGCAGGAATTAAATATAACGCCGTTTTTGGCAAGCCCAGGCACAGTAGTCTGCCCACGTACTGATCGGCAGGGAAAACAATTGTGGGTGATTATTAATATGGATGGTGCCGGTGGAAGAGTGAGTATTCCAGCGAATACGCGCGATGCTATTACAGGCCAGATTGTTGCAGTTACACAGTTGAAATTGGGCGCCTATGATTGGCGGGTGTTGAGTATTTAAATCGTGAATCCATCCCCCCTTCTCCCCTTAATAAGCGGGGCTAGGGGAGGGGAATTCGAAAAAAGTGAGCATCAAAATGGAAAAAATCGCTTTTGTAATGACCTTAAAACCCGGCTTTGAAGCGGAATATAAAAAACGTCACGATGAGTTATGGCCAGAGTTGGCTGTTGAATTAAAAAACGCCGGTATTTCGGATTACTCGATTTATTTGCATCCGCAATCGCTGAAATTATTTGCAGTATTGAAGCGCACCGATAATCACACTATGGATAATTTACCTGCTACCGCAGCGGTAAAAAAATGGTGGGCGTTTATGGCCGATATTATGGAAACCAATCCAGACAAGAGTCCGGTAGTGGAGCCGCTGGAGCAGGTGTTTCATTTTGAGTAACTGGAATTTCTCGCCCCTTTATTTAGGGAGCGTGAATTTCACCATCACCACAAGGCAAAAAACAATAATGCGCTATTTAATGATTTTGTTTTCACTCTTTTTATGTGGTTGTGCGGATCTTGCTTCGCTAAACCATAGCCAGCAAACCGGTGCACTCGCTCCCAAGCCGCTTTATCGCGACCCTGTGTTTGATGGCGCGGCAGATCCTTCCATTATTTTTAATAGAGCTGAAAAAAAGTGGTGGATGTTTTATACCAATCGCCGTGCGAATGTGGCCGGCTTAACGAACGTTAGCTGGGTACACGGCACCCCGATTGGAATTGCGGAATCTGTTGATGGTGTTACCTGGGCCTATCGCGGCACAGTCAACTTTCCTGGGGATATTCCCGGTACTAGCGCTGTTGAAACGGCAACCTACTGGGCACCTGCTGTGCTTGAGCATAAAGGTACTTATCACATGTACCTCACTATAGTTCCCGGTATTTTTGAGGATTGGAATCACCCGCGCACCATTGTGCATTTGACCAGCCGCGATTTAATTTCATGGCAATACCAAAGCACCTTGCCCTTGGTTAATAACAAAGTCATTGATGCAACTGTATTGCAGTTAGCCGATGGCCGTTGGCGCCTTTGGTATAACAATGAATTGGCCGGCAAGAAAACGTTTTATGCGGATAGCGATGATTTATATCACTGGCAGGATCAAGGCTCAGCCAATTTACCCAATGAGCGCGGTGAAGCCCCGCTGGTATTTTTTTGGCAGGACCATTATTGGTTGATTAACGATTTACTCGGCAATAGCGGGCTGGGTGTTTATAAATCCACTGATGCCCTTAATTGGCAGCGCCAGCCACAGGATTTATTGTCGATTCCTGGCACTGGTGTCGATGATCAAAATGCTGGACATCACCCTGAAGTGATTGTCAGTGGCGAGCGTGCATTTCTTTATTATTTTGTTCATCCCGGTGTAAATGCCGAGACGGTCTATGACCAAACTCCAGCGCTGGATGTAAAACGCAGTTCTATTCAGGTGGTGGAGTTGCAGTTAAAAAATGGCTGGTTGGCAGCAGAGCGCGATTTGCCTACTTATGTGAAATTGCTACCGGGCGCGAGTCGCCAATAAAAAGCCAATCAGGATGCTGTCATGAGTTTCCCGAAAATCTGCCTCAGTATTTTTCTGCTGTGTATCATTTTTTTTATCCAGTCCAGCATGGCAGCAGATTGGGTAGATAGCCGTAAGCACGCTGGTGACTTTGCGCTAGTAGCCAACAAACAGGCAGCGCCTATCGTTATAGCGTCAAACGATTACCCGCTTGTTGCTATAGCTGCGCGGGACTTGGCAAACGATATAAAACAAGTGACTGGGCGCAAGCCTTCGTTATTAAAACTTGAGGCCACTGCGCTCGCGGATTTAAAAACACCAGCAGTTATTATTGGCACTCTGGGTAAAAACACCTTTATCAATAATTTGGTTGCCAGCGGAAAATTGGATGTGAGTGAGCTGCGCGGGCAATGGGAGAGTTTTTTAATTGCTGTTGTTGAGCAACCCCAGGCCGGCATGGAGCACGCCCTGGTTATTGTGGGGAGCGATAGACGTGGGACGGCCTATGGAGTGTATGAGCTCTCCCAGGCGATTGGTGTTTCCCCCTGGTATTGGTGGGCTGACGTAAAACCCGTGCAGAAAACAGCGCTTTACGTGACTGCCGGTAGCCGCCGTTTTGGTCCGCCCTCGGTGAAATATCGCGGTATTTTTATTAACGATGAAGGCTGGGGAATTCACCAGTGGGCCGCAAAAACCTTTGAGCCGGAACACGCCGGCATAGGCCCAAAAACCTATCAAAAAGTATTTGAATTATTGCTGCGACTGAAGGCCAATACACTCTGGCCGGCCATGCACCCGGTCACCAAACCTTTCAACCATTTTCCGGAAAATGCCAAGCTGGCGGATAGCTACGGTATTGTCATGGGCTCCTCCCATGCTGAACCTATGCTGCGCAACAACGTCGGCGAGTGGCAGTTACCGCATGAGCAATACAATTATGTATCGCATCCGGAAACTGTTAAGGCCTATTGGGAAACACGCATGGAATCCAATGGCCAATTTGAAAATATTTATACCCTGGGTATGCGTGGAATCCACGATTCTTACATGCAGGGGCCAAGCACGGATACGCAGCGTATCGAGTTATTGCAGAAGATATTCACTGAGCAGCGCGGGTTAATTAAAAAATATACCCGGCACTCGCTTGAGCAAGTGCCACAAATGTTTTGTGCTTACAAAGAAGTGTTGGGTTTGTATCGCCAGGGTTTACATGTGCCCGAGGATGTCACGATTGTTTGGCCCGACGATAATTTTGGTTACATGCGCAATTTTGCAAATGAGGCAGAGCGCAAACGCAGTGGTGGTTTTGGTATTTATTATCACTTGTCCTATCTGGGCGCGCCGATGGCTTACCTCTGGTTAAATACCACGCCACCCGCATTAATTTGGCAGGAGTTATCAAAGTCTTATGACATGGGAGCAGATCGACTGTGGATAGTGAATGTAGGTGATATAAAACCCGCAGAAATCGGTACAGAATTATTTTTTCAGATGGCTTGGGATATCAAGCGCTGGCAGTTACATAACCAGCAAGATTTTCTGCGCGACTGGGCAGCGCGCGAATTTGGCAATGAACATGCAGAAGATATCGCCGGGTTAATGCGCGATTATTATCAGCTCAATTATCAGCGCAAACCCGAACATTTGCAGTGGTGGTTGCCGCGCACAGTGCCGCGTTTGAGTGACTTGAATGCGCAAGAGGCGAGCGAGCGCTTGCAGGCATTTCAACAGTTACGTGTGCGCACTGAGCAGCTGCGCAAAAAAATGAGCGATGCACAGCAGTATGCATTTTTTCAATTGGTGGCTTACCCCATCAATGGCTCGGCGCTGGCCAACGTTCGTTTTTTAGAAGGTGAGCGCGGCAATACCACCGCCGCTAGAGCGGCTGATGCACAACTCAATGAAGAAACCGCACTCTGGAATGATTGGTTAATGGACGGTAAATGGCGGCATTTTATGACGGTGGAACCGGCCAGTAGTGAATGGGATAAATACCGTGTGGCGCCCTGGGTTCCTCCCGTGGTTACGCTTAGCCAAACAGCAAAAACGATAAATCCCCCAACACAGTCTTTTGCAGTAGATGCTGAAAACTTTACCCGCAAAATAGATCGCCCCAGCGCTTCCTGGCAAATTATTCAAGGGTTGGGCCGCAGTGGTGCAGGGGCCGTTGGACTTTATCCTATCAACGCACCGGCAATTAATATTTACACCTTGCGCCAGCAAGCACCACGTTTGGAGTATGTAGTTGATTTTCCCGTTACGGGCAAGCTGCAAGTACAAATCCACCTTATTCCAACCCACCCGCTGCGCGGAACTTCACTGCGCCTCGGCATAAGCCTGAATGAGGAGCCACCACAACTGTTAGCGCTGGATGTGAAAGATGGCAGCGCCGATTGGGCACAGGGTGTGCTCAATTCAGTTCGAATTTTGGATGCAACTATTGATGTGCAACACACTGGCAAACAAACGCTGAATATTTATGGCGTGGATACCGGTGTGTTAGTGGATAAAATTGTGGTGGATGTAGATGGTTTGCCGGCAAGTTATTTAGGCTTGCCGGCGCGCCAGCATTAACTCGCATCCATGTAGTTTTTATAATCCTTGCGCTCGGTGGTGTAATTAAAAACCGGTGCAAGGGAAAAAATATTGTTACAAATACTGCGGAAATATTGCAGGTTGGAATTGGCGCAGCCAATCAATAAACCATCTACATCTGGTTGTGCAATCAAACTCAGGGCGTTGTCGCAGTTAACGCTACCGCCGTAAATAATGGAGGTTTTATCCGCTTGCGTTTGGCCAAGAATATCGCAGAGTAAAGCGCGAATATCCATATGCACTGCCTGTGCAAAAATGGGTGTTAAACCTTGGCTGCTGCTAAGTGCGTAGGCAGGTTCGTAGACTACATATAAGTTGGTCTCGCCAAAGGATATACCCGCCAGTGCCTGGTGTAATTGTTGTTGCAATACATCACGGGTTTTACCGGCCAGTTTTTCCTCCAGCGTCTCACCAATACACAACAATGGCGCAACACCGGCAGCAACTAATTGTTTAACTTTGATGTGATAACTGTAATTGCCTTCATTAAGAGCAGCGCGCCGTTCGGCGTGACCTATCAGGCAAATTTTACAACCCAGTTTTTGTGCTGTGTGTGCAGAGAGATCGCCAGTAAAAGTATGCGGGTCAGTATTAATATTTTTGCAGCCCACTAGCAATTTATCGCCCAGCGGCCGGGCGATTTGTATCATCTCGCTAACGTAAATACCGGGGGAGCAAATGGCCAGCCGGCACTGGCCTGTAGTAGAGGATTGTTGGATTTGGCTAGCCAGTTCCAGCAGCGTGTCTTGCATTAATTGTTTGCTGCCATTGAGTTTCCAATTGCCGATAATAGTTTTGCCTCTGCGATTCATAGATCTGGCTCCCGTTGTGACCATGCCGAAGGTAAAAAAGTTGATTAGCGTAAAAGCGCGCTGGATAGGATTGTTGTTATGGCCTATTCGCTGTCAGGTTTTTTAGTCTATATGTGATTGCAAATGATTGGAAGTGAATAATTATGCTTGCAATGGATTGTTTTATCGTTATGATTGACTCAAATAACCCTCACTAGTCAGTGGAAGTAGCGCCGGATTATGAAAGCCGTTCTCGATATAGGTAAAACCAACGTCAAGCTGCAGTTAGTGGATGCCGAGGGCAGGCTGAGCCACAGTTATTTGCGCAAAAATACTCCCTTGGAGAGCGGGCTTTACCCCCATGCAGACGTGGAAGCTATCTGGCAGTGGCTGCTGGAAACTGTGGCCAGTTACCCGGCTGCCGCTGAAATAAAGGCGCTGATAGTAACCACCCACGGCGCCACGGCTGCGCTGATTAATAGCGCTGCGCCGGCAGCAGACGCGCTGGTACTGCCGGTGTTGGACTATGAATTTGCCGGCATCAATAGCTGTGATCAGGCCTACCAAGCCGTGCGACCGGCGTTTAGTGAAACCCTCTCGCCGGATTTGCCTGCCGGCTTGAACCTGGGGCGACAGATTTTTTGGCTGCAGCAGCAATTCCCCACGCAATTTGCACAAGCCACACACTTGCTGATGTACCCGCAGTATTGGGCCTGGCGCCTCACGGGGCAGCTGGCGGGAGAGGTGACATCCCTTGGTTGCCACACCGATTTATGGGCGCCACTTGCGCGGCGCTATTCCTCGCTGGTGGAACAGTACCAGTGGCAAAAGCTTATGCCGCCCTTGCAACCTGCGTGGCAATCCCTTGGGGTAATTCGCCCGGAATTTGCGAAGGCGACGGGTTTGTCGCCCGCGTGTGAGGTGTATGTTGGCCTGCATGACAGTAATGCCAGTTACCTGCGCTATCTGTGTAATGAACAAACGCAAACGGCGAGTTTTACCGTAGTTTCCACCGGCACCTGGACTATTTTGATGCAGGCGCAAGGCAAACTGCGGGACTTGCACCTACGCCGGGACACACTCGCCAACTGCAATGTATTTGGCGATCCAATTGCCTGCGCCCGTTTTATGGGCGGGCGCGAATACGAGGAGATTTGCCAGCGTTTGGGCGGCAACTTGAACACTCCGGTAAGTGCGCAACAGCTGCAAACAGCACTGGACAATTTATGGATGGTGACTCCGGATTTCAGTAGCGGTAATGGCCCTTTTGGCGGCTTGACGCCCAAGCTCCAGTGCCCGCTGCCAGCGCCATCGGCCGGCGCCATTGCTACACTTTATTCCGCGTTAATGATCGACCAGCGCTTGACCGACTTGCAGGCGAGCGGGGCGATTTATATAGAAGGCGCCTTTTTGAAAAACCCGCTGCTCTGTGCGCTCCTTGCCCAACTGCGCAGTGACCAGCCGGTATATTTGTCAAATGATGACACCGGCACAGTGCAAGGTGCTTTACTACTTACCCAATTTTCCCACCCAAATCGTGCGCCGCTCACTGCGCCAAGCCGCCCACGCGCCAACATTGATCTTGTCCCCTGTGAAGCCTCCCAATTTCACGGCTTGGAGCAATACCGGCAGCGCTGGTATGCATTAATCGGCCAATAATCACCAATTCCCCCCGCAATCAATCAAATGGTATGTTATTTGATTGATTGTGATTGGTTATCCCAGTATGATCTGTGCCAATCTAACCGGTGAATCGGCCGGTTCGCTTCAGTTTGGTCATCTTTCTACTTATAGATCGGAGCATAACCAGCATGTTGGAAAAACAGCGTCAGCAATTAATTTTGGATTTTTTGGAAGAAGCGCAATTTGCCAGCGTGCGTGCTCTGTGCGATCAATTGAATTCGTCGGAAGCGACTATCCGACGCGACCTGAATAAGCTAGCGGCGTCAGGCAAAATTAAAAAAATTCGTGGCGGTGCCGAGGTTATCCAATCCAAAGTTGCACCTACGGCAAAAATTACCGGCAAATCATTTTGGGTCGACAAAGAAAAAAATGTGGATACCAAACGCATGATCGCCAAGCGCGCGGTAGAGCTGTGCGAAGATGGTGAGTCAGTGATTATTAATGGTGGTTCTTCCACCTTTATGATGGCGGAGTTTTTACAAGAGCGCCGCATGAATATCCTCACCAACTCCTTCGTGTTAGCGCAAGAATTGTTGGAGTCCAGTCAAAACCAAATCACCCTCCCAGGTGGCGAGGTTTACCGTAAACAAAGCATTATTCTTAGCTCTTTTGAAAACGACACCACGCAAAACTATCACGGCAGCAAAATGTTTATGGGATGTCCGGGTATTAGTGAAGTGGGTGTTATGGAAACTGACCCGCTGCTGATTCTGGCAGAGCAAAAATTGCGCAAGCGCGCCGATAAATTAATTGTGCTGGCAGACAGCACTAAAATTGGAGTGAAAGGCAATTTGATTTTTAGTCCGCTCTCGGCGGTCGATATGGTGATCACCGACAGCAATGCTGATAAAGCAACCCTGGCCCATTTTGAGCGGCAGGGTATTGAAGTGATTGTGGTAGATGCCTGCGATTAATCACCGGTTGCTGCCGGCGTATCCAACAACTTGCCGGTTTATCTAACAGCTGCAGAGTTAATCTGTTACGCACCATCTCCCGGTTATTAAGCGCCGTTTACAAGCCTGACCCAGTGTCAGGCTTTTTTTTAGCTAAAGTTTGATGCCAGCTCTTCTACACTGGTGAATGACTGTCGCCTTGTTACTAACCTTTGTTAGCGCGCACATTGAATGTGATCGAAATCAGGCTTTCAGGATTAATAATGATTGAAAATGATTGTAAATGCTTCCGTATGTGGCTATATTGACTATATTGCTAATGCTAGTTAAACGAAGCAATCAAGTTGTATCCACTATAAATCATAGGAATCATCCATGTCTTACCAGCCAGATGAATATAAACACGTCAATTACCTCTGGGATGATGCAGTCGCCGACAAACTCGATCCGGTAGAGAACCTGGTTTATCGCTCTAACAAATTGGGAGAAGACCAGCGCATCACTAACACTGGCGGCGGCAATACCTCGGCAAAATTAATTGAAAAAGACCCGCTCACTGGCGAGAAGGTTGAGGTTCTGTGGGTTAAAGGTTCCGGTGGCGATTTGCGCACCTCCAAAAGAGAAAATTTTTCTTCGCTGTATAGCGGCAAGCTTCAAGCGCTGGATAAGGTTTACCAAAACTACCCGGACAAGGGCTATAAATCCGCCGGTGAAGACCGCATGGTGGGTATGTTTACCCACTGTAATTTTTGTTTGAATCCGCGTGCGTCATCTATTGATACGCCGTTGCATTCCATGATCGCGGAAAAACACGTTGACCATCTGCACCCCAATGCGGTGATTTCTGTCGCCTCCTGTAAAGACCAGGAAAAACTTACCCGGGAAATTTGGGGGGGCAAGTTGGCCTATGTGCCCTGGATGCGTCCGGGTTGGGAAGCCGCCAAAGTCTGTGAAGAAACCTATGCAAAAAATCCGGACATCTGGGGTATTTTGCTCGGCCAACACGGTCACACTAACTGGGCCTCAGAAAGTAAAACCTGTTACGAAACCTCACTCTGGGTGATTGAAACTGCCGCGCGTTATATCGAACAACACGATAAAGGCGCTAACACTTTTGGTGGTCAAAAGTACCAAAGCCTGAGCGATGCCGCGCGCACTGAATTGCTGCGCGAGTTTTTGCCGGTAGCACGCGGTTTGATTTCTGAAAAAGTAAAATTTATCGGCACAGTGCAAACCGATGAAACCACCTTGCGTTTTGTTAACAGTGTGGATGCACCGCGCCTTGCTGAATTAGGCACTTCCTGCCCGGACCATTTCCTGCGCACGAAAATCAAACCGCTTTATGTTGAGTTTGATCCGCAGAATGACAGTTTGGAAACCTTGATCAGCCGCTTCAAAACCGGTTTGGAAAAATATCGCGCGGATTACGCGGCTTATTATGAGGCGTGCAAACGTGCTGATTCTCCGGCGATGCGCGACCCAAGTCCCACCGTCGTATTAATCCCCGGTGTAGGTATGATTGCCTGGGGCAAAAACAAATCCGAATCGCGTGTGACTGCTGAATTTTATAACTGCGCGATTGAAGTGATGCGCGGCGCAGAAGCGATTTCTGAATACACGGCGCTGCCGGTGCAAGAAGCCTTTGATATTGAATACTGGGCGTTGGAAGAAGCGAAATTGCAACGTATGCCCAAAGAGGCAAATCAAGCGCGCAATGTGGTGGTGGTGATTGGCGCGGGCGATGGTATTGGTAAAGCAGTTGCCCATCGTGTTGCCAAAGAGGGCGCGCACGTCGTTTGTGCGGATTTACGTTTGGAAGCCGCGGAACAAACTGCCGCAGAACTCACCAAGATTTACGGCCAGGGTATTGGTGTGGCCGGTACAGGTATTTCCAGCTGTGGCCCCGCTATTGCACTCGCGGTGGATATCACCAGACGCGAAACCGTGCGCGATATGTTTACCCAGGTGATTCTTGCCTACGGCGGTATCGATAATGTGATTGTTACTGCCGGTGTGTTTATCGCTGAAGGTGCCGACATGAATCAAAACGACAAGATTTTTGATTTGAGTTTTGGCGTGAATGTGAAAGGCGGTTATGTAGTTGCATCAGAGGCGCAAACTATTTGGGCTAAACAAAAATTGCCCGGCTCATTGGTATTAACCACCAGCGTGAACGCGGCGGTTTCCAAAAAAGGTTCGCTGGCTTATGACACCAGCAAAGCAGCAGCCAATCACTTGGTGCGCGAGTTGGCTGTTACCTTGGCGCCATTGGTCAATGTAAACGCATTAGCTCCGGCAACTGTTGTGCAGGGCAGTAATATGTTCCCGCGCGACCGGGTGATTTCATCGCTCGCCAAATACGATATTCCGTTTGATGAAAGTGAAAGTACTGAAGCACTGCGCAGCAAATTGGCAGAATTTTATGCCCAGCGCACACTCACCAAAAAACCAATCACCCCGGACGATCAAGCCGAAGCTGCTTTCCTGTTAATCTCCGGTCAACTCAGCAAAACCACCGGCCAGGTCATCAGTGTAGATGGTGGTTTGCACGAAGCATTCTTACGTTAAGAGACAATAATTATGAGACGCATAGATTCAGCTGTATTACACGAGCAAAATGAAAAAGAATTTGCATTTCTGCAAACGGATTTTAATGCACTGGGTGAAAAACTCAGTCGCGATGGTATCGATATAGAAGCCATCACCAAAGCGGCAGAAGCCTTTCAAATCGCAGTACCTTCCTGGGGAACTGGCACCGGCGGCACTCGTTTTGCGCGTTTCCCTGGTCAGGGTGAGCCGCGCAATATTTTTGAAAAAGTGGAAGACTGCGCGGTGATTAACGAATTATCCGGTTGTACCGACAGCATTTCGCCGCATTTTCCCTGGGACAGGGTGGATGACTTTGCGGAATTAAAACAACATGCCGATGCTTACGGTTTGAAATGGGTATCGGTTAATTCCAACACCTTTCAGGATCAACCCGGCCAAGCGGTCTCTTATAAATACGGCAGTCTGAGCAATACTGAAAAAGCCTCGCGCGATTTAGCCATCCAACACAATCTGGATTGCATCAGCTATGGCCAACAACTCGGCGCTAAAAGTTTAACTGTGTGGGTGGGCGATGGCTCCAACCACCCAGGCCAGCAACATTTCCAGCGCGCCTTTGAGCGCTACCTGGCTAGCGCCGAACAAATTTATAAAGGCCTACCGGCGGATTGGGAAATGCACCTTGAACACAAAATGTTTGAGCCAGCGTTTTACTCCACCGTGATTCAGGATTGGGGTAGCAGCATTCTGGCTGCCATGCACTTGGGGCCAAAATGTAAATCGCTGGTGGATTTGGGGCATCATGCGCCCAATACCAATATTGAAATGATTGTGGCGCGTTTGATCCAATTTAAAAAGTTGGGCGGCTTTCATTTTAACGACAGCAAATACGGCGATGACGACTTGGATTCAGGCTCACTGCAACCCTACCAACAATTTTTAATTTTTAATGAGTTGGTGGACGCTGAGCATCGCAAAGAATCCGAATTTAATCCGGCTTATATGCTCGATCAATCACACAATGTGACTGATCCGATTGAAAGTCTGGTGACCTCGGCAATTGAAGTACAGCGCTCTTATATCAAAGCATTGTTGGTGAATCGCGAAGCGCTTTACGGTTATCAAGAAGCCAACGATGCGATTATGGCCTCGGGTGAATTAAAACGCGCTTTCAATTTTGATGTGGCGCCTATTCTGGCGATGGCGCGCTATCGCAAGGGCGCCGCGATCAATCCACTCAAAACTTATCGTGCGTCTAATTACCGCAATGCGATGGCGCCGGTTCGTCCGCGCGATCCTAAAGCGACTGGCTCGGGTATTATTTAAATAGGTCTTAAAATTATCCCGATATAAACGCGGATCAAAAATAAAAAGAGCACCTTGGTGGTGCTCAGACCGCTGACAAACCCCTAGCCAAAAGCTGGGGGTTTTCATTTAATGGCAACACACTTTCTTGCGATGACTGCCATGCTCAAAGAACCCGCTCCGCGCCAACACATACTGGAAATGGTGACCCTTGAGGAACTCGTTCCGGCTGACCATCTGCTGCGTAAAATCGACAAGTACATCGA
>JAYKTU010000014.1:0-32826 GCA_035317345.1 Cellvibrio fontiphilus
ACTTGCTGAGCCTTACCCGGAATCGCATAAGAGATATGTACAGACTCTTGACTGTATTTTTAACTCGGTGTCGCCACAACGACCTGATAATCGCCGCCGTCTAAAGCAACAAACCCCACTTTTTTACGGTGGGGTTTGTCAGCGGTCTGTGCCCGATTTAATCGGGCATTTTTGGGATGAAGCAGTTATCAAATTAATCCGATATCGCTTTATTAACAATTACCTGTGCCTCTGCAATAAGCGCTTGCAAATGCTCCTTGCCTTTAAAACTTTCAGCGTAAATTTTGTAAATTTCTTCTGTACCTGATGGGCGTGCAGCAAACCAACCATTTTTGCTCATAACTTTAATGCCGCCAAACGCGGCATCGTTTCCTGGTGCATGAGTCAGAATCGTATCAATTTTATCGCCCGCTAATTCGGTCGAGGTAATTTGCGCTGGCGACAATTTGGAAAGTGCTTTCTTTTGCGCAGTATTAGCAGGAGCTTCAACACGCGCCTCTGCTGCATGACCAAATTCATCTGCCAACAACTTGTAGCATTCACCAGGATCACGACCGGTATTGGCTTTAATTTCTGCTGCTAATAGCGAGGGAATAATGCCATCTTTATCGGTAGTCCAGACACTGCCGTCGATTCGCAAGAAAGACGCGCCGGCACTTTCCTCTCCACCAAATCCCAGAGAACCATCAAACAGACCCGGTGCAAACCATTTGAACCCAACTGGCACCTCATACAAACGGCGCCCAATTTTTTGTGCGACTTTATCAATCATTGCACTACTCACCACCGTCTTACCTATGGCGGTGTTGGCTGCCCACTGTGGGCGATGCTGGAATAAATATTGAATCGCAACTGCCAGGTAATGGTTGGGAGGCAGCAGGCCACAACTAGGCGCCACAATGCCATGACGATCATGATCTGCATCACAGGCAAAGGCCACATCAAATAAATTGCGACGCTCAACCATGCCTTGCATTGTGTAAGCAGAGGAAGGGTCCATACGAATTTTCCCATCCCAATCTGCAGTCATAAACGAAAAGGTTTTATCGACACTGGTGTTGAGTACTTTCAAATTTAACTGGTAATGATCAGCAATTGCGCTCCAATAATTCACACCGGCACCGCCTAAAGGATCGGCTCCCATGTGCACATTCGCCCCACGAATCGCTTCCATATCAATAACATTGATCAAATCTTTAACGTAGTTATGCACATAGTCATGGTGATGCGTTGTTGCTGCTTTTAATGCTTGGTGATAACCCATGCGTTTTACGTCGCGCAGATTATTTTCCAATAACTCATTAGCACGTGCCTGCATCCAATTGGTGATATCACTGTCAGCCGGGCCGCCATTAGGTGGGTTGTATTTGAAACCACCATTATCGGGAGGGTTGTGCGATGGGGTGATGACAATGCCATCAGCCAAACCACTGGTGCGCCCCTTGTTATAGGTGAGGATTGCATGGGAAATAGCGGGTGTAGGGGTATATTCGCCTCCTTGGGCCAACATAATCTCCACACCATTGGAAGCAAGAACTTCCACCGCGCTAATTTGCGCAGGCTCAGACAGGGCATGGGTATCTATACCAATAAATAATGGGCCATTGATACCTGCTTGGGTGCGGTAATCACAGATCGCCTGACTAATAGCCAGCACATGGTTTTCATTAAAACTGTTGGCAAAGGATGAGCCTCGATGCCCGGAAGTCCCAAAGCTTACGCGCTGTTCAGCAACGCTTGAATCCGGCTTATTGGTGTAATAAGCGTCGATTAACTTGGGTAAATCGACAAGTAAATCCTGAGGTAGCAACTTTCCGGCCAAGGGGCTGGTAGACATAAAAACTCCTGAAATTATGGTTTTTTGCTGAAAGCTAAATGCTGGTTTTAATCATATCCTTGCTGCGCCAAGGCCTGTAAGCCCGGGTTTATCGCCATATGGTAGCCTGCTTTTATAGCAGATGCACCGGAGCGGCCAGCCTTGCGCTGGCCGCATGAGGAATCAAGCCAATAGCTTTTGATAAATGTTGAGATATTGCTGCGCACTTTGGTCCCATGAGAAGTCTTTACTCATGGCATTAAGTTGTAACTGCTTCCACACGGCCGGCTGTTGATAGACTTGCAATGCGCGATTAATCGCCTCGAACAACAGCTCCGGCGTAGGGTGGTGAAAGACAAAACCATTACCCTTGTCAGTGAGACTTCCCTCTGACTCTTCAAACACGGTGTCACGCAAGCCGCCCACCGCATGTACTACGGGTAGAGTGCCGTAACGTAAGCTGTAAAGCTGATTCAAACCACAGGGCTCAAACAATGATGGCATCAGGAAGATGTCACTGCTGGCTTCAATCCGGTGCGCAAAGCTCTCGTTGTAACCTAGAGTGACAGATACCCGGCCTGGATGTTCAGCCGCAATCTTTTGCAACGCCGCTTCCAAATGAGGGAAACCACTCCCCAAAATGACCAGTTGGCATTGAGTTGCAAGTAGATGAGGCATTTGAGCCAGAATCAAATCAACCCCTTTTTGATCAACCAATCGCCCCACAAAACCCAAGAGCGGCGTTTTTTCGTCCACATCTAAGCCTAGGTCAGCTTGTAGCGCTAATTTGTTTTTGATTTTGTTTCCCAGTGTTCGGCGGTTGTAATTAACGCTGATATGAGGATCAGTACCGGGGTTCCATTCATCCATATCTATGCCGTTTAAAATGCCTACAAGTGATTCCTTGCGGTAGCGCATCAATCCATCCAAGCCACAGCCAAATTCGGGGCGTTGTATTTCAGTCGCATAGCTTGGGCTGACGGTGGTGACATAATCCGCGAAGGCCAAGCCACCTTTCATAAATGACATCTGCCCATAAAACTCCAGGCGCTCGTGGTGCCAAAAGCCTTGTGGCAAATTCAAATCGGCAAATGCCTGATAGGAAAACAGACCACGATAGGCGAGATTGTGAATCGTAAAAACAGTTACAGGGCGCTGAGGGTGCAAGGAGAGCAGGGCGGGGATCAAACCAGTTTGCCAATCGTTACAGTGGACTATATCCGGTCGCCAATCTAACTGCGCCAAATCCAGAGCAATCAGTTCCGCTGCTTTGGAAAACAAATAAAAACGCTTATGGTTATCAAACCAATCAGAACCATCCGGACCACAGTAAGGGTTGCCCTCGCGCTCTGAAAACTCGGGAATATCCACCAACAGCACATTCAATCGAGAACCCGGTAATCGGGTTTGTTTAATGGATATGTCACGACCATCGATTTGAAATTGCGCGACTTGTTTTACGCCCGTGGTTAACTTTTGCATCACACTCGCATAGGCTGGAAGCAGGATTTTTACATCCTGCCCCAGCTTTAACAGTGCGCGCGGGAGGCTGGCAGCAACATCTGCAAGCCCGCCCGTTTTGATAAGGGGATAAACCTCACTGGTTGCAAAGAGAATTTTCTGCATGAGTAATCCTTGCTCTGTCATTTAAATAAGCTTGAGTATTAATGCCCCCAGAGGTGGCAAGTGAATATCCAAAGATTGTTGGTGATTCATCCAGGGGATCTCCCGGGTATGTAGCGGATCGCCGTTACCATAATTGCTGCCGCCATAAAAATTGGAATCGGAATTTAATACTTCGCGATAAACCCCGGCAACAGGCACACCAATGCGATAATTGTCCCGTGCGACCGGCGTAAAATTAAGTACCACTATGCTGAAATCTTCATCGCTTTTGCGGATATAACTAATAATCGACTGGGTACTGTCGTGACAATCAATCCATTCAAAACCATCGTGACGGAAGCTGCGCTGGTACAGCGAAGGCATAGTTTTGTAATGTTGATTAAGGTCTTTTACCAAATTTGCAAGACCTTGATGCGGCGGGTATTCAAGCAAATGCCAATCCAGACTGCGCCCAGCGGCCCATTCGCTCCACTGGCCAAACTCACTTCCCATAAACAACAACTTGGTGCCGGGATAGGTATACATATAGGTGTACAACAGACGCAAATTGGCGAATTTCTGCCAGTCATCACCGGGCATCTTATTCAACATGCTACCTTTACCGTGCACTACTTCATCATGCGAAAAGGGCAGTTGGAAGTTTTCGGTAAAAGCGTAAATCATGCCAAAGGTCAATTGATTGTGATGATACTGGCGGTGGATAGGATCTTTGCTGAAGTAATCGAGGGTGTCGTGCATCCACCCCATATTCCATTTCATGGAAAAACCCAGACCGCCCACCCAGGTTGGGCGCGTGACTTGTGGCCAGGACGTCGATTCTTCAGCAATCACTAACGCACCGGGAACTTGCCCATGACATATCTCGTTTAACTGCTTAAGGAAATCCATCGCCTCCAGATTTTCATTGCCGCCATATTTGTTTGGCAACCATTGATCGTGTTCGCGCGAGTAATCCAGATAGAGCATTGAGGCAACAGCATCTACCCGCAGACCATCCAAATGGTATTCCTTCAGCCAAAACAGTGCGCTGGCTAGCAAAAAGTTACGCACCTCATTGCGACCATAGTTGTAAATCAACGTCCCCCAATCACGATGTTCGCCCAGACGAGGGTCTTCATGTTCATAGAGTGCCGAACCATCGAAGCGGGCGAGGGCGTGAGCGTCTTTGGGAAAATGTGCAGGCACCCAATCCAGAATCACACCAATGTGATGCTGGTGCAAGTAATCGACAAAATAGCGAAAGTCATCTGGTGAACCAAAGCGACTGGTAGGCGCGAAATATCCCGTCGTCTGGTAACCCCACGAATCGTCGAACGGGTGCTCGCTAACTGGCAATATCTCTACATGGGTAAAACCCAGAGGTTTTATGTAATCAACCAATTGGTGGGCAATTTCCCGGTAATTTAAAAACTCACCCGCCCAGCCACGGCGCCAGGAGCCCAGATGCATTTCATACACCGACATAGGCGATGACTGCCAATTCCAATGTTCACGCTGATTAATCCAGCTTTCATCTTGCCACTTATACACCGAATCGGCTTTTACGATGGAACCGGTTTGCGGGCGCAGCTCAAATGCCTGTCCATAGGGATCGGATTTTAAAAATACAGCGCCTGATGCACGATTACGAATTTCAAATTTATAGATAGCGCCTGCTTGTACCCCGGGAACAAACAATTCCCACAAGCCACTGCCCCCACGAACCCGCATTGGGTGAGTGCGACCATCCCAATCATTAAAATCTCCAACGACACTAATCCGCTCAGCGTTCGGCGCCCAAGTTGCAAATACAACTCCGCTCACACCATCCACGAGGCGAGGGTGCGCACCAAGGTGGTGATGAATGTTCCAATGTTGCCCCTCGGCAAACAAATGCATATCAATATCGCCCAATAAAGGGGCAAAACAATAAGGGTCTACTTCGGTGTGTGGCTGATTATGGCGATCTAACCAATGCAGTTGATAGCGCTCAGGTAAATCTTGCCCCAAACCTTGCCATACAAAAAAATCGGTTCCTTCAATGCGAGCCATTGAAACAAATTGACTATTAGTGGTTTGCACTGCTACCGAACGGGCACCTGGTATGTAGACACGAACACAAGTATCAGCATCTATTGTTGATTTATCACCTAATGGATGACGCCCAAGCACTTCAAATGGATCGTGGTGAGTTGCTGTCACAATACGTAGCATTTCATGGCTTAAGTTATTGTCCTGCTGTGAATTTGGCATTAAATCAATTCCTATTTAGATGTTGTAACAGTGCACATGTCATGGGCGGCACGAAAAGTGATAACAATTATAAAAATTATTCACCAAATGTACCCAGCTAGCTTAGCCAGTATCTGTTTGGTTTGTCGTAAGAATTATTAAAAAAATTTACTTTCGAATTTGGCATTTGCAGATTCAATGCCAAACTTGAAGCTACACTTAACGTCGCACCCACAAAGTCTTGCTTACTGTTAAGTGCACCATAAGGTTTTTGTGATAATTGAATCCTTGAGTTGGATCAATGTATTGGCATTGATATTGCTCACACTATGTTAGTGCAGTCACAAAAAATTCATAATCTGCAAACACAATAGCCATAAGGAAGAAGATTTAATGAGTACACAATCATCAGGTCGTTTTGTTAGTCGACTTACTCGCGAAACATTGGCAATTATTCTTGCGGGCGGGCGTGGCTCCCGATTGCATCAATTAACTGACTGGAGGGCAAAACCAGCGGTTCATTTTGGCGGGAAATTTCGCATCATCGATTTCCCTTTGTCGAATTGTGTTAACTCGGGAATTCGTCGGATTAGTGTGCTCACGCAATATAAGTCCCACTCACTGGATCGTCACGTGCAGCGTGGATGGGGTTTTCTTGGTGGAGAGTTGGGAGAGTTTGTCGAATTGTTGCCGGCCCAACAGCGATTAAGCGAATCCTGGTATGTAGGAACTGCAGATGCGGTTGTTCAAAACATCGATATTATTCGCCGCCACAACCCCGAATATGTACTCATTCTTGCCGGCGACCATGTATACAAAATGGATTATGGGACCATGATTGCCGCTCACGTAGAGCGCGGCGCTGATATCACTGTCGGCTGTATTGAAGTGCCTCTTGAAATCGCCCACGCATTTGGCGTGATGGATGTTGATAAAGATTTTCGTATTGTTAAGTTCACCGAAAAACCCAAAAACCCCGAGCCTGTAGCCGGTAAGCCAGACAAAGCATTGGCATCTATGGGTATTTATGTTTTTAGCACCAAAGTGTTATTTAAAGAATTATTGAAAGACAGGGATGATCCTAATTCATCCCACGACTTCGGTAAGGACATTATTCCATCAATGATAAAAACCCATCGTGTAAATGCGTTCCCATTCCGCGATCCGGTCTCAGGTGGCGATGCTTACTGGCGCGATGTAGGAACAGTGGATTCACTCTGGGAAGCTAATCTGGAATTAACCGGTATTACACCAGAACTGGATTTGTATGACGGTGCTTGGCCGATCTGGACTTATCAAGAACAAGTGGCGCCAGCAAAATTTGTTTTTAATGATGAAGGGCGACGCGGTTACGCGGTGGATTCTTTGATCGCCGGCGGCTGTATTATTTCCGGTTCAGCCGTTAAGCATTCGTTGTTATTCCCTCGCGTTAGAGTTCACTCCTACTGTGAAATTGAAGATTCAGTTTTATTTCCGGGTGTTGATGTCGGCCGCAATTGTAAAATTCGCAAAGCGCTGATTGATCGACGCTGCAGAATTCCCGATGGCACCATCATTGGTTACGACCTGGAAGAAGATAAAAAACGCTTCCATGTATCACCCAAAGGTGTCGTATTAGTCACGCCAGATATGTTAGGACAGGATGAAGTTAATGGTTAATCATGGTAAAACGAAAGTCGTTTTTCTCTGGCATATGCATCAACCGGATTACCGTGACATAGTTACCGGGGAATATTATTTTCCCTGGACCTACCTTCACGCAATTAAAGATTATGTCGACATGGCTGCGCACCTGGAGGAGCAGCCTGCCGCAAAAGCAGTGGTTAATTTTGCTCCCATTTTACTTGAGCAGCTGGATGATTATGCACAGCAAATTGCTGCCTATTTAGCAAAGGGCGATAAAATTAAAGATGCAGTCTTGGCATCACTAGTGGAGCCGGCAATGCCGGCTTCTAGCTCTATGGCTTATAGCGATCTACTAAAAAAATATTTACGCGCTAATCGCGAACGCATGATTGATCGCTTCCCCGTATTCAAAGAACTCGCTGACATAGTTGATTCACTCACCGAAAAGCCTTTTCTTACACGCTATTTGAATGAGCAGTTTGCCATTGATTTATGTGTTTGGTATCACCTTAGCTGGCTCGCTGAAATACCGCGCCGTACAGATCCCCGAATCAAAAAACTACAAGACAAAGAACGTAATTTTTCTATGAATGACCGACGAGAGCTGCTCACTATTATTGGTGAACTTGTTGCCTCCATCGGACCAAGATATAGAAAGCTCGCTGAAACAGGGCAGATTGAATTGTGCATGAGCCCCTATGCACATCCTATAGTTCCCTTGCTGCTGGATCTTAATAGCGCAAAACAAGCAATGCCTGATGTGGAGTTGCCTAACGCAGATTTTTATCCTGATGGTCGCAATAGGGCCCGCTGGCATTTACATGAAGGTCTTAAAGTTTTTGAACACTACTTTGGCGTTCGCCCAAAAGGTTGCTGGGCATCAGAGGGCGCTTTAAGCGATGACACCCTGGCATTGCTGAGTGCCGAAAAGTTTGATTGGGCTGCCACTGGTGATTCAGTTTTGCACAATAGTCTACGTGCACCAGAGAATCATGTCATAGCAACCGAGTTGCATTCAAAACATGAGTCCTTACATCGAGCATATACATTCCATAATACAAAAATTAAAACGTTTTTCCGGGATGATGGTTTATCGGATCTTATTGGTTTCAAATACGCAACCTGGCATTCAGATGATGCAGTTGGCGATTTGCTGAATCATATGGTCAACATAGCAAAACACAGTAAAGACACAAAAAACACCGTTATCTCTGTCATCATGGATGGAGAAAATGCGTGGGAATACTTCCCTGAAAACGCCTATCATTTTCTTCACAATCTGTATGAGCGCTTGTGCAATCACCCGCAACTTGAATTAACCACTTACAGTGAATTTTTGGATCAACAAAAACCTTTGCCGCTAGCAATACCACATTTGGTTGCTGGAAGCTGGGTGTACGGCACCTTCTCGACCTGGATTGGAGACAAAGATAAAAATCGCGGGTGGGATATGTTGTGTGATGCTAAACAACAGGTCGATCTGGCACTCTCCAAGCGTAGTTTTGCTCCCGCGCAGCTAGCTCAAATTGAAAAACAATTGGCGCTGTGTGAGGGATCGGATTGGTTTTGGTGGTTTGGTGATTACAACCCCGCCCAAAGTGTAAGCGACTTTGAATATTTATTTCGTCGCCATCTCATCAACCTTTACACCTTAATAGATCAACCAACACCCGCTTATTTACATCAGGTGATGAGCGTAGGTGGCGGAGATCCTGCCTCCGGAGGCGTGATGCGACAAGGACATGCAAATTGACGTTTAACTTTCTACCTGTATCAAAGGGAAGGGCGCATACTTATGGTTAACAAATCACCCTTGTTTGAGCGCCGCACAGCGGGTGTTTTGTTGCATCCAACATCCTTACCTTGCTCTGAATCCTACAGTTTTAATAGCGACAAAAAATTTTTTGGTACATTAGGGCGGGATGCCTACAAGTTTGTGGACTTTTTAGCGGAGGCCGGTTTTTCTATTTGGCAGATGCTGCCAACTGGTCCTACCCAGAGTGACATGTCTCCCTATCAGTCCATTTCTGCCCACGCGGGAAACCCTGACTTGATAAGTTTGGATTGGCTTGCAGAGCAGGGCTGGATTGCGCTTCAAGAGAATGTTATTCGCAATCAAACAATTGATAATTTAAGGCATATGGCCGCCGAATCTTTTTATGAAAAACTGGAGAGCGAGCAGGGCGCACAGCTCAGGGAAAACTTCGAACGCTTTTGTGAAGACCAGGGTTATTGGCTCGATGATTTTGCGTTATTTAGCGCAATACGTGCGAGCAAAACCACCCTATCTTGGGTAGATTGGCCTGATGAACTTCGCACACGCGAGATGTCATCACTGCAAAAAATCCGAACAGAATTAAAAGTTGAACTTGATCAAGTGCTATTTGAGCAATTTGCTTTTTTTAGTCAGTGGCATGCGTTAAAAAAATACGCCAATGAGCGTGGTATCTTTTTATTTGGCGACATGCCTATCTTTGTCGGACATGACAGCGCTGATGTTTGGGCACAACAGCATTACTTTAGTTTGGATACGCACGGAAACCCGCTAACGGTAGCGGGGGTGCCACCCGATTATTTTTCAGAGACAGGGCAGCACTGGGGTAACCCTCATTACAATTGGGATGAGATGACTGCAGACGGTTTCCTGTGGTGGCAGGCAAGATTAAAAACCCAACTCCAACTGTTTGATTTAATTCGTATAGATCACTTTCGAGGCTTTGAGGCATTTTGGGAAATCCCTGCAGGGAGTAGAGATGCTCGCGCAGGCAAATGGGTAAAAGCACCCGGCGCGGCATTACTTCGTGCTTGTTTTGAAGCCTTCCCCCAACTGCCACTGGTTGCCGAAAATCTTGGGCTTATCACCGAAGAAGTAGAGGCACTGCGCCGTGAATTTAATTTGCCCGGCATGTTGGTATTGCAATTCGGATTTGATGGCAACAGCAACAATCCACACTTGCCACATAATCATAACCGCGACGAGGTGATTTACACCGGCACACACGATAACGATACCACTTTGGGCTGGTATGAAAACCTGGCAGAAAATAATCGCCAATTAATTAAAAAATATTTTTTCAATTCTACAGAGCCGATGCCATGGCTACTGATTGAAGCGGCATTATCCTCGGTGGGAAATATGGCAATCATGCCACTGCAAGACCTTTTGGAGCTTGATGGAGGGCACAGGATGAATATGCCCGGCACAACGGATAAAAATTGGGTGTGGACATTTTCTTGGGATCAACTTGATCCAGGATTAGCCGGTCATATCCGGCAGTTGTTAACTATCTACCACCGGCTTGGCTGAAGGCGCCCCAGGGCAAGCTCAAACCGGTAGTGGCACATTTATCACTCAACTTGCGCAGGAATCGTTATGGAACATAGATGCAGTGATCGTCACCCAACCGACATTAAAATCCTTATTTATCGTTACGGTGTTCCGGTCGCTATAGGACGTATCAAAAATGGAAGTCGATACGGCCTGTATATTGAATCTGATCTTTCAGATGTTCATGTATTGCAACAGCTCGACATAGAAATTCTGGTTTATCGAAGCCAGCAAAAGCTCCAACGCTACAAGTTTGAATCGATTGTCGTTCACACCAACAGCCGTGGATTCGGCGTAGAGATAGACGCTGTCAATGAGGAAGCCTGTAGCCAGCTGATGGAAATGATCCAGGCTCAACCCAGAACACCCAAAGCTGCCGAATTATTTGCTATGGTAGCCAATGCTTAAAGATAGAGTCGGCAAGTTACTTGCCAGCAATCTTTCTATTTATGGCCACAATAGATCTCACCCTGAATTGCGCATAATGTATATTATGTTAAATTAAGGGGCGAGACTCTACACTGAGCAGGATAACCCTGTAAGGCTTGCCGGCTTGGTATGTGGCCCTTTCCCTTCGCTTATTTGGAATGGCATAGCCTTTTTATGAAGCACAGACAACTGTTAGAGCGTTTATACGCTGAGGTCGAAACAGTCATACTGAGTAAACAGCATCCTGTTACTGGTTTGCTGCCCGCAAGTACAGCAATTACCAGCCATGGCGACTACACAGATGCGTGGGTCCGCGACAATGTTTATTCGATTATCAGTGTTTGGTCCTTGTCGCTTGCGTTAAAGCACCAAGGTGAAACCTACAAAAGCGACCTGCTTGAACAATCCACAATTAAATTAATGCGCGGTCTCTTGCAATCAATGATGCGCCAAGCCAATAAGGTTGAAGCATTCAAACATTCATTGGATAACCGCGATGCACTGCATGCAAAATACGATACCGCTACTGGATTACCCGTTGTTGCAGATGATGCCTGGGGCCATTTACAAATAGACGCAACCTCGGTTTATTTACTGATGCTCGCACAAATGAGTGCATCAGGCTTGAGAATTGTATGCACCTATGACGAAGTAGATTTCGTCCAGAATCTTGTCTATTACATAGCAAGTGCTTATCGCACCCCCGATTATGGAATTTGGGAGCGCGGTAATAAAGTCAACAATGGTAAAACAGAAATTAATGCCAGTTCTGTGGGCATGGCTAAAGCAGCATTGCAAGCACTGGATAAATTTAACCTATTCGGAAAACATGGCGACCCGCGCGCAACAATTCATGTAATTGCCGATGCAATTTCTCTTGCCAGAACCACCCTTGCCTCTCTGCTGCCGCGTGAATCACTCTCAAAAGAAACAGACAGTGCTTTATTAAGTATTATCGGCTTCCCTGCATTTGCTGTGGGGAAAGAAACGCTTGCAACTCAAACACGCGATTCGATTCTGACAAAATTAGGTGGCAATTACGGCTGCAAACGCTTTTTGTGGGATGGTCATCAAACCGTACTGGAAGAAAGTTCACGTATTTATTACGAGCACGACGAGCTGGGGAATTTTGCTCATGTTGAATCTGAGTGGCCTCTTTTTTTCACTTATCTCTACATTACTGCATTATTTGACGGCAGTGAGGCAACTGCAAAATATTATCGAAAAAAGTTGGAGTCACTCACTGTAAATGTAAACGGTATAGGTTTACTTCCCGAACTTTATTATTTGCCAATTGAAAATATTGAAGCAGAAAAACGCAACCCCCGATCACAAACCAGAGTGCCAAATGAAAATATACCTTTGGTCTGGGCACAAAGCTTGTTTTTGACTGGTTTGATGCTTGATGAAGGATTGGTCAGCGCAGATGATCTTGATCCATTAAAAATGCGTCGCCGCTCTACCCGCTTTGTTAAATCCAATATTGCACTGGTAGTTCTCACTGAGAATGAAGCAATTAAACAAAATTTATCCAAACACGGCGTTATTGCCGAAAGCTTGCAAGATATTAAACCCATGGGTGTTGTGTCTGCTTCAAGCCTTATGGAAGCATACGCACATGTCGGTGAAAATAAATCACTGGGATTGACCGGTAGGCCTCGGCGACGCGTACAAAGTTTGGCAACATCGCAAACCTACGAGATCAATAACAAAGTGTATTTAAGCCTTTCATGGCTGCAAAGTGAGCGTGAAGACTATCGCCGTTATGACGCCGAATGGATTATTGAAACACTCACTCAAGAGATTGCTTTTATTCACAAAAATTGGCTGAGCTCGGAGGTCGCCGTTTTTACGTTAATGATTGACCATCGACTTAACAAAGTTCCAAATTGTGAGTTGTTGTTTCAAATGCTGCGTAATTATCAGCTGCGCAATGAACAAGAATATGTAGGTTATGCGTCGGCAAATTTGGCTTATCGTGCCTCCAGAGTAAACACACTCACCATTCCTCATTTTCATATTCCGTCAATGAATCAGCAGGTTTTAGCGAGCTACTCAAAGGATGATGCCCTGCAACCCGCGCAACTTGAACCCACAGCAGCAGCATTGCTTGAACACTTTTATACGGAAAGTGACATCATTACATACCGTAAATTTTCAAATTACGTAAAGGGTAAAAAACTTACGGATAATGTTGGCAGCAATGGAAGTGTTATCACACTTAAAGAACTGATTCGGGATTTCTTCTATCGCTCACAGAAAGTCAATTACTGGCTGTTATCGCGCTTTTGTTTTTCCCAGCTGAGCTATAGCTTAATTGATTTGGCTGACAGCTTAACCTTGCTGGCTGCGCGCAACCTCATTATTTCAGTTGGCGATAATAATCACACCGAGATAAAAGTCGATCAATCTTTCTCTAACGCAAAATATTTTGAAAGTGTACGTGAACTCTTTCCGGATTTGCTGGAGCGCACACTGGTTCAGGAGCTAATTTCAGGCATCGGCTCCTTAATTCGTGCAGAGCCAAAATTATTTGACGGTTTGCATTCTGTGCAGCTTAGAAACTTCATGCTGCTCTGCGGTATGGATAAGGGCGACGCTGAAGATGTAAGCATGGTTGAATGGCTGGGGCTGCAATCGCCAGCGCGACTTTACAAGAAAATACGCGCAATTCTAACTTCAAGGAAAAAGGTATTTTCTCAAGAAATTAATCAAATCACCCCCTATCCTATCCATCACTTACCAATGTCAGAAGATGAAAATGCAATTCTTTCTCAAGCAATAGACAATGACTGGAAGGAATGGCGAACTGCCCGAGGCTTGATTACTCACTTTGATGATAATTTCCTGAAAGACATTTGGCACAGCTTAATGTTTGCCGAGCAATTGATTTTTTGTAACCCCGATGGGCGTTGTTTCAATTTGGACTGCAAAACAATTCGCCGCTCAATGACACCCGGTGAAGAAAGTTTTGCACACCATATTGATCAGCTAACTCATCAACTCTACCCAGCCTATTACAAGAGTGCAGTGGTAGAGGCTTTGTATGCCTATACCCAGTTTTGCATCACCAACCCACAGGTTCGTTTTGCAGAGCCGGTTGTATTCCTTGAGGTACTGGAACTTGCCGCTGAGCGCTATATGCGTGATCGCAAATCGCCTGTCCATAATCGCGGTATAGAAACAGATCTTATGATCTTGCTGGAGCAATCGCCCCATATACTCAACTTGTACGTCACTCTGGTTTTTGCCGAGATCACCCAGCCCTACTAATCCGCAACAAGAAGCCCTGTGCCGGCTTGCAACTATGTTTTCATAACCATTTTATTTTATGAAATATATGCAAGTCGGCCATAGGCTCACAACGGTATAGCGTTTAGAATGCGCCCTCTTGGGGTGCTTCGTTTGCTTAAAGTTGAGAACTATGAAATTACTGGGTCCAACACTACTGATTCTTGGGGCGATTCTTAATATTCTTGCCCTTTTTATGCTGGTTCCACTGGCGCTTTCGCTTGCTTACAACAGCGACAACCAACTTGCTTTTTTTTCGTCTGCAACCATCACCAGCCTCGCCGGCATAGTATTTTTACTCATGGGTAAACGCTCTCGGCTCGACTTTATGCAACCACGGCAAGTTTTTCTGATTACAACTGTCGCATGGACGGGTGTTTCATTATTTAGCGCCTTGCCATTTATATTGATTGATCATCCATTAACGCTTGCTGATGCGGTATTCGAGGCTGTGTCAGGAGTGACATCCACCGGCTCTTCGGTTATGGCTGGGTTGGATCAACTGCCGAAAGATGTGCTCCTTTGGCGCTCTCTACTCAACTGGATTGGCGGTGTGGGTATCATCGGTATGGCGATTGCGGTGCTCCCCTTTCTACGTGTAGGGGGCATGCGTTTGTTTAAAACGGAATCCTCGGACTGGTCAGACAAGGCAATGCCACGTGCACGCAGCCTGATGGCAATGATCATTTATTGTTATATCGGACTTTCTGTCTTGTGCTGTATGGCATTCTGGTTAGCCGGCATGGATTTTTTCAATGCTGTAAACCACGCAATGGCTACGGTTTCCACAGGAGGTTACTCCACTTCAGATGCTTCATTTGCTCAGTTTGATAGTCTTTTACTGCATTGGATTGCGATAGTTTTTATGCTCGCTGGCGCTTTTCCCTTTGTGATTTTTGTGCGCATGTTAATTAACAGAAGATTCATCGTGCTGGAGGATACCCAAGTAAAAGGTTTGCTCTTAATCGTTGCCATCATGACTTTAATTTTAACAGCGCAATTAATTATTACCGAGCAAATGACACCTTTTCACGCGTTAACTATGGCGGGTTTTAATCTGGTTTCCATAGTTACCACAACAGGCTTCGCGTCTGGTGATTACCAGCTGTGGGGGCCAGTCTCTTTTGTTATCTTCTATTTTGCTATGTTTGTTGGAGGTTGCTCGGGCTCCACTAGTGGTGGAATCAAGGTTTTCCGTTTGCAAATTTTTGCAGGCCTGGTTAAAGAGCAAATCATAACTGCTATCCACCCCAGAGCCATTATTAGTCGTCGCTACAATGGGCGATTGATTAGTTCAGAGATTATTGCCTCCTCAATTTCATACATGTGCCTGATGGCTGCCTGCCTTATTGTTATCGCGGTCATTCTTGCCTTTACTGGTTTGGATATGGTTACCAGTATTTCCGGTGCAGCAACCGCCGTTATGAACGTAGGCCCGGGAATGGGCGATATTATTGGTCCGGCGGGAAACTTTTCTAGTTTGAGTGATACTGCCAAGTGGGCGCTATCCGCGGGCATGCTACTGGGGCGTTTGGAGTTTCTGACTATTCTAGTTTTGTTTACCCCTGCATTCTGGCGAGCATGATGATTATCGAAAAGACACTACGTCGCTTTGCTTACCCTATAGGGATTTTATTTCCCTGGTTGTTAACGCCGCTCGCTTTTTTAATTACTGACTATTTACCAAAAACCAATGTTCCCCTGCTGTACATAGTGATGGTTGTTTTTATTGCCATCAATGTGACTGTTGAATTGGCAATTATTAACGCATTGTCCAGTTTTTTTGCTTTTAGCTTTTTTTTCGCCAACCCTACTCACTCAATCATGATCCATCAGGACGAGGATCTTCTGACTATTTTGTTATTTTTACTTACCTCGGTAATTGTTGGCTACATGGCGACCAAGCATAAAAACAATGTTCAAAAAATTCGTATGCGCGAATTTATGACAGACATTGAATTAGAACTATTAGAAAAGCTACCCAAAGCATTGAACACAGAAGATGTAGTAAATGCGATGCGAGAAGCACTGCTACCCTGGAAAGAGAATTGTGTTCTCATCACCCATGGCGATAACTGGGCGACCCATCCAATGATCAGGCGCATGACCAACCTCCGGAAAACTTATCTGGAGGAATTATTGGAGCTGCGTTTAACACCTGAAATGATTAAAAAAATTCCTGAACTTGAACTTGAACATGATGTGTATTTTTTATACAACACACGCCAGGTTATAGGTTTATTGAAAATATCGATTACCAACATACAGTACTTGCCCAAGGATATTTTTTTACTACTTTTACATCAGGTGAATATTTCGCTCGAACGTACACGCCTTGCAGCAGAATTGGAAAAAGAAAAAATCGCTAAAGAAAACGAATTGCTCCGTTCAGCCTTGTTATCCTCTGTATCCCACGACTTCCGCACACCGCTCACTACTATGATAGGCGCCACATCTACGGTTATTGAGTTTGGTGATCACTTAAATAAAGAAGAGACTACTGAACTATTAAAAACAGTTCTTGAAGAGGCTCAACGGCTTAATCGCTATACACAAAACCTGCTGGATATGACCAAACTGGGCTTTGGTCACCTCCAGTTAGAATGTGATTGGGTCACTGTTGAAGAGATAATAAGCGTGGTTAAAAAGCGGTTAAAACCACTGCTTATACATAACGACATCAAACAAAACATTCATCCTAACTTGCCGCCACTTTATGTACACGCTGCGTTTTTAGAGCAAGCAATATTTAATGTTATTGATAATGCGATTAAATTTTCCCCTAAGGATGCGAGCATTGACGTTGACTGCTTCAGGCAAGACGACATGATCGTTTTTACCATTTGCGATCAAGGAACAGGTATACCCGAAGAAGAACGCGAGAAAGTTTTTGAGCGCTTTCACACCGCAGAAAAAGGTGATCGTCGCAGGTCTGGCAGTGGTTTGGGCTTGACGATTTGCCAGGGAATGATCATGGCACATGGTGGCAAAGTCACTATACAACCCAATCCACGCCGATTAGCTGACAAGAAAAACCCGGGGTGCTGTGTGCGTATTGAACTTCCTGTCACTGAAGCAGACGACAATAAAAATCAGGAAAAATAAATTTAACAGCGATATAACGCAGATACTTTCCAGCGCTGTCTATACTCCCTTTCATGTAACTGGAGTTATCATGAGTAAAATTCTAATTATTGACGATGAACCTCAAATTCGTCGCTTCTTGCAAATTGGTTTAACGGCCCAAGGCTATACCATATTAGAGGCGGATAATGGACGTCAGGGCTTGGCATTAGCGGCCGAACTACTTCCCGATTTGATTATTCTGGACATGGGTTTACCTGATCTGGATGGCCAAGTTGTGCTAAAAAAATTACGTGATTTTTTTCACCAGCCAATCATTGTTTTATCCGTTCGAAATCGTGAATCTGAAATCGTGCAGGCTTTGGATACCGGCGCTAATGATTATGTAGTAAAGCCTTTTGGCATCCAGGAATTACTGGCACGTATTCGCGGCTTGATTAAAGCTTTCGGGCCCAGCGTAGAGTCTGTCCAAAGCTATCAGGATGAGCGCGTCATTATTGATCTGCAGGAGCGAAAATTAACAGTGGACGGAGAGGCAACCAAGCTATCGCGCAAAGAGTTCGAGTTACTAAAGCGTCTCATCAATAATGCCGGACGCCTGGTCACACAACAGCAATTACTGCGTGAAATATGGGGCGGCACTCACGTAGAAGATACGCATTACCTGCGTATTTTTATTGCTCGCCTGCGCACCAAACTGGGCGATGATCCGTCAAACCCGCGCTACATAGAAACTGAACCCGGCGTTGGCTATCGTTTCTTACCCAATGTGGAAAATTAAAAACCATTGCTAGTTACTGATAACAATCTTGTCTCAGTAAGTTAATTGACAATAAAAAAGGGGCTAGTGCCCCCTTTTTATTGTCTTTATAAACCCAATACCTGATTACAAGATTATTCAGCGACCGGTGGAATCGCTTTGGGCATTAATGGATTACAGTTTTTGATAGTGACGCGGCCTTCCAATAAACTGCCTTTGGAATATTCACTGAAAATACAGCTATTGGTTTCAGGGTCATAGTTTTCAACCCACAAATTGTCGTCTTTCCACGTGGCGGCTATATGCATCTGTCCTTTGGGAACACTGATGGACATAACACCACCAAAGTTTTTCACAAAGTGCTGCTCATAGTGAAAGAAATACATGCCCCAACCTATAATCAAAATAGTCAGGCCACCTATAGCGCCCGCTTTCCATTTGAAGTAGCGACCAATCCCCCAAAAAACAAACAGGGCTACCGCGACAACAGCAATCCAATATAAATAGGTAATCACATCATGTCCCTCTTGTTGAAATCAGGCTTTAACTCAGGTTAAGCCTTATTCAACAAGTTTTTGCCACGAACTGCAAGCGCACCCAGTGCAAATAACCCTAATACCAACAGCGACAAGAGGCTGATGTTGCCGCTACCACCACCAGACTTTTCAGTGATCAAGGTGTTTTTGGCGGGATTCAAACTAGCTGCGGTATCGGGGTCTGCGTTAAGAACAATAACGCGCTCGATGACCACAAAATTTTCATTCGTGACCGGTTTTTTTGCGGTGTAATCTGCTGCGCTGTAGTTGCGCAGGGGGATTTCAGTGAATGAACCGTTAAAGTTAAAGCGCGTTAGGTTGGCGATTGCCAGCACCACATCCATGCCACCGGTAACTTCACCAAACGCAGTAAAACCACCATTTTGTTTATCCAAATTCCCCGAGTTATCCGCGAGGTTAATAAACCATTGGTTAGTCGCACTGTTGGGATTATTGGGAGTTTTTGCCATGGAAATGGTCGCACGCACGTTGGAGTAAACTGGCTCGTTTTCAACGGCTGCATTGGGAGTAATGGCTTCCAGCTTGTCTGTGGTTACATATTTAAAACCGCCGCCCTGTACGATAAAACCGCTCACCGAGCGATGAATAACGGTGTTGGTGTAGGCATTGGCATTTACATAAGCCAGAAAATTAGCCACGGTTTTGGGAGTAGTTTTATCGTAGAGGTTAACTTCAAAATTGCCCATCACGGTTTGAAACTGAACCGTTGTAGCAGCTGCAAATTGACTCATAAGTACACCGGCACTCAGACAAAGCGCCGCAACAGAGCGTTTTAAAAAAGTGGCAGGGATGGAAAAACGGGACAGAGTGTGCATGGACGATCAACCTCGAGGACATTATTAGTAGTGAAAATTGGTAAAAATAAATGCTAATCCGATATCTTCCAACATCAATTAGATTGCTGGCATCTTATCCTGTAGTAGTGCCGCTACACACCCTGAATTTGTTGGAATTTGTAATAAAATTTAGCGTTTCATTGGGTGATTTATGCATTCTCTTCCATATCATCAGTGAGTTTTTTCCAGTGGCCATTAGGTTGTGAAATAACTTCATAGCGCGCCCACTGGCGAAATTCACTGCGCAGGCAAATTCCCGTTTCATAACCACCCGCACCAGCAACTACTTTAAAGATAACTTTGTCTTTACTGGCGATAGCATTCTCGGCGGCATCTACGACCTGACGCACGCTCCACAAGTTCCCCAGCTTACCGTTGCTGTAGAAGTGCCCGGGAAGAATTTGCTCCGGATGGGTGATATTTTTCTCCGCATGCTGTTTAGCCAGCTCCAGCAGCTGGGTTAAATTTTCAGCAGTGATATCGACATAAGAATTCAACTCCTCCATCGCGGCAGAAAAGTCTTCCTGGGTTAATTCAAATTGTCGTTCCGCTGCAAGTGCAGGTTTTACGATTTGCCGGCGCGTTAAATGCGCGGGGTAGCGGCGCCAGGGGAAAAATGCATTGAACACAACTGCCATAAGCATAATGCTGGCAACGTTCACCAGAATTGGCGCCACCAAATAAAAATATTCCAATTTATATATTTCTGCCCCACCGATCACGGCCGCCAGTGCGGTTGCCCCCCCGGGGGGATGCATGCAGCGTCCGTAGTGCATAACTGTCACCGCAAGGCCCACCGCTAGTGCCGGCGTCCAGGTCTGATCTGGCACCAACTGCTGGCAGCTCACACCAACAAATGCCGAAAGTAGATGCCCACCAATAACTGCCCAGGGTTGCGACAAAGCACCTTGTGGAACAGCGAATAACAATACCGCCGTCGCCCCCATGGACGTGACCATGATCAAAGTGCCCGCGGTGTGCATAAAACCATCGGGAAAGCACCAGCGTGTCCCCCAGTAGACGGCGAGGATACCGAGCAGCGCGCCCAAACCGGAGATTATTTTCTCGCCATGTCGCGTTGTATTGCGCTCAATACCCAACAGCAAACGCGCTTCATGCAGCCAATGTTTACTACCCATAGGGACTCCCCCAATGCACCATAAAAGTGCGCGATGCTAGAAGGTTATAACCAGGAGTGCAAACACATAAGGTGAGAAAAACAACGAACACAAATGCTTGACCTTACCATTATGGTAAAGCTTAGTCTGGCTTCACTACCCCAGTATCAGGAGAAGATCATGCAATTATTTCACGTAGAAACTATGACTTGCCAAGGTTGTGCAGCTGCCATCACGCGCGCACTACATGCGGTTGATAGCGCTGCGGTGATACAAACTTTTCCATCGATCCGTTTGGTAAAAGTTCAGTCGGGACTGGATCAGCACAAGTTAATTGAAGCATTTGCTAAGGCTGGCTATCCGGCCGGACCTTATACTGGTGATCAACGAGGTGAATCATGAAAAGTGAATCCCAAGAGCTGGATCTGCAGATAGAAGGCATGACCTGTGCCTCCTGTGTTGCCCATGTTGAGCGCGCTCTGGGTAAAGTGAGTGGAGTATCCAACGTTAGTGTCAACCTCACTACGGAGCGGGCTCACTTGACCTTGGCTGGAGATGTCCCACTGGAAACGCTGGTAAAGCAAGTCGAGCAGGCCGGATATGGCGCAAAACTAGCCTCAACAAACGACAACCAGGAAACTGCCGAGCGTCGCGAACATGACTTGGTGCAATTGAGTTATCAATTCCGACTGGCACTAACTCTCACCCTGCCGGTTTTTGTGATGGAAATGGGCAGCCACCTGATTCCCGCCCTGCATCATTGGTTAGTAGCGAACCTTGGGCAATGGAACTGGATTATCCAGGCCATTTTGACCAGCATGGTGATGTTTGGCCCCGGCCGCGTGTTTTACCTCAAAGGCCTACCCGCACTACTGCGTCTTGCGCCAGATATGAATTCATTGGTGGCGATTGGCAGCCTTGCCGCCTGGGGTTATTCACTGGTGGCGACCTTCTTGCCCCACGCCCTGCCCTCCGGCACCTTGAATGTGTATTTTGAAGCCGCGGCGGTGATAGTCACCCTGATCCTGCTGGGCCGTTTGCTGGAGGCGCGCGCCCGTGGCCGCACCAGCGACGCCATCGCCCAACTGGTAAAGCTTCAGCCCCATACGGCCACACGCCTTAATCAGGGACAACAAGAGACAGTCGCCATCGACCAGATCCAACCCGGCGATCTATTACTGGTTCGCCCCGGCGAGCGCATTCCGCTGGACGGCACGCTCACCCAAGGCGGCTCTTTTATCGACGAATCCATGATGACCGGCGAACCCATGCCAGTCAGTAAAACCACTGGCGACGAATTAATTGGCGGCACCCTGAATACCACCGGCTCCTTTGAATACCGCGTCACCAAAACCGGTGGCGATACTATGCTCGCGCAGATTATCCAACTGGTGGAAGCCGCTCAGGGTTCAAAACTACCGATACAGGCATTGGTGGATCAAATCACCCGCTGGTTTGTGCCCGCGGTTATGTTGGTCGCGCTACTGACATTTGTGGTTTGGATGATATTTGGCCCCCAACCTGCCCTTGCCTTTGCCCTGGTGAATGCTGTTACCGTGCTGATTATTGCCTGCCCTTGCGCTATGGGTTTGGCGACACCTACCTCAATTATGGTGGGCACCGGTCGCGCGGCGAGCCTCGGTTTGTTATTCCGGCGCGGTGCGGCGCTGCAAAGCTTGGCTGAAGTGAAAACTATCGCCTTTGATAAAACCGGCACTCTCACCCTTGGGCAGCCACAACTCACGGACTTTATCGTTGCGCCAAGCATGAGCCAAAACGACAAGCGCGATTTGCTGGCACTGGCGGCGGCGGCTGAAGAACATTCCGAGCACCCTATCGCCCAGGCCTTGATTGCAGCAGCGCGGCAAGAAAATATTGCCCTTGGGCAGCTGGAATCCTTTGAGGCCATTCCCGGTTATGGATTAAAAGCACAGGTTTCCGGAGTGCAATTACACCTGGGTGCTGATCGATTATTTACCACGTTGGGAATAGACCTGAGTGTTTTTTCAGCCGCCGCAGAACGGCTCGCTGAACAAGGCAAAACGCCCATTTATATTGCGCGCAACCATCAGGCAGCCGCTGTGATGGCTTTGGCAGACACCATCAAACCCGGCACAGAACAAGCGCTAGCGGCTTTGCACCAGCTCGGTTTTAAAATCGCGATGATTACCGGTGATAATCGCCGCACTGCTGAGGTGATTGCCAAACAACTACACATAGATGTTGTCATTGCCGAAGTATTGCCCGAGCAAAAAGTCGCTGCGGTTAAACAGCTGCGCAAAGATCACGGCGCTATCGCTTATGTCGGCGACGGTATTAACGATGCCCCTGCCCTTGCCGAAGCGGATTTAGGTTTGGCGATTGGTACAGGTACTGATATCGCCATTGAAAGTGCTGACTTGATTTTGGTGAGTGGTGATATTCAAGGCGTGCCCAACAGTATTGCCCTCGCGCGCGCGACTATGCGCAACATCAAACAAAATTTATTTTGGGCCTTTGCGTATAACGTAGCCTTAATTCCACTCGCGGCAGGCATTGCCTACCCCTCATTTGGAATGCTGTTATCACCCATGTTAGCGGCAGGTGCTATGGCCTTATCCAGTGTGTTTGTAGTAACTAACGCCCTGCGTTTGCGCAATTGGCAATCGCCTTTTTAGGACCATAAGGAGCAAATGTAATGCACCAATTTAATGCTTCAGCACTGGAGCTGGCAGATGCACAGGCCAAAGGGTTACATACCATTGGCGATGCCGCAAAACTGACTGGCGTGAGTGCAAAAATGATTCGTCACTACGAGACGCTGGGCTTGATTAACCCAACAGATCGCACACAAGCTAATTATCGTGTGTATCAAACCCGCGACATTCACTTGCTGCGTTTTATAAAAAGTGCACGCGATTTGGGTTTCTCCATGAAACAAATCGCACAACTGGCAAGCCTATGGCAAAACGAGCAACGCAGTAGTGCGGAAGTAAAAAAGTTAGCGCTTGAGCATATTCACGAAATGGATGAGCGCATTGAAGCTTTGCAAAATATGCGTAAAGCCCTGAATGATTTAGCCACTCGCTGTCACGGCGATGATCGTCCGGACTGTCCTATTCTGGACGGAATTGCCTGTTGCAAAACCCCGGGGAGCAACCCATGAAAACAATCCATAAAAATACGACATTATTGTTAGTGCTGGGCACCAGTCTGCTGCTGGGTGCCTGCAGTAGCACGGCGACAAAAAACTCAATGGCGCCGGTCCAGCAAGCCATGCACAACAATTTTCCGCTGGTAACACTGGATGAAAATTACAATAAACCTGCGCTAACCGCGCCGGTGGATTCAACATCCACACTGCAGTTAGCGGATGCGCTGGAACTATTATTCACCCACTCACCCGAGGTGCGCATTGAGCTGGCAAAGCTGGGGGTAGCTGACGCACAGCGATTACAAGCCGAACTTATTAGCAACCCACACCTTGCTATTGGCGCACTACGCCCGGAAGGTGGCGGGCGCTGGAAATTGGAAACCGGCCTTAGCCAACCCTTATTGGAGTTATTTACTCGCCCACTGCGCCGCACTATGGCCGAACAAAATCTACTGCGTACCCAATTACAATTACAGGCGGCACTGCAGGGTTTAATCATCAAAACGCAAAAGAACTACTATAACGCCCTTGCCGCCGCGCAACATTTACAAGTGCAAACACAAGTGCTGCAAGCGAGTCAGGCACAACACGCTCTGGCACTGAGTTTATATCGCGCGGGCAACATGGCAGAAAATCAGTTCCTGTATTACGACAATGAATTACGACATCAGCAACAAGCCTGGAATGAACGCAAACTGGAGGCAGAAAAACAACGCCTTCAACTTCTGGCGCAACTGGGGCTATCCAGCACCAGCAGGGTGGGATTACCCCTGCGTTTGCCCCTGTTAAAAGAAGAAAAGTTGGACAAAAGCCAATTAATCGCACAAGCACAACAGCACCGATTGGATGCAAAAATTATTCAACAACAGATCGCGCTGGCACAGCAGCGCAAAATGTTATTGAAAAAAGAAAAAGGTTGGCGCGATATGAGCGCGGGAATTAATGCCGAACGTGAACCCGATAGCAGTAATAACATGGGTGCTGAAATTGAATTCGCGCTCCCATTGTTTAATCGCAACCAAGGCAAAATTGCCATCATCGATGCCCAGATCACCGGCCTGGAAGCCGAACTGCAGCAACAGCAATTGCAAATTGACAAAGAAATCAGCACAGCGCTGGTGCAATTAACCACTGCGCAGCAGCAACTTGTGCTAATCAATCAAGCGTTACAAGTTGCACAAAAACGCGTTGAGTTAGCGCAGCGCGAAGTGAATTTTATGCTCACCAGCCCGTTTGAATTACTGGCGATAAAAGAGGATGAAATTCAACTCGCCCACGACTACACCCACAGCTTAAAACGCTATTGGTTGTCACGCAGTCAATTAGAGTTGGCGCTGGGCAAGTCACTCGATGCGGCGGCACCTGCAGAAGATTCGCACGCTGATCACTCCACTATGGATCATTCAAAAATGGATCATTCAAAAATGGATCATTCAAAAATGGATCACAGCAGCCATCGCTCAAATCACAATATGGATGAAGCACACAAAATTGAGGAGCCTAAAGAAAATAAGGCCAGTAAACAGGAGGAGCACCAACATGATTAATCGTCGCAATCTTCTATTGGGTAGTGCTGCCGGTTTGGTTGCCGCAAGTTTACCTCTGCAAGCCCAAATGGATCACTCACAGCACCAGCATCATGGACACAGGGATCACAATGCCAAAGATGAAAAAACGGGCGACCACAATCATTCACAACATCAAGTAGCAGCAAAAACTGAACGACCTGGCACTAAACATATTCCTGCGGTCAGCACAAAAAAACCAGACCTAACCGCTCAGGGATATCGTCCGGTGATTACTCCCAACGGTCGTACACTTGGCTATCGCATGAATGAAGGTGTAAAAGAATTTCATTTAATTGCCGAAGAAATTGAACACGAATTTGCCCCTGGCAGCAAAATTAAAGCTTGGGGTTATAACGGCAGTACACCGGGGCCGACCATTGAAGCGGTTGAGGGTGACCGTGTACGCATTTACGTGACCAATAAATTACCCGAGCACACCAGCATTCACTGGCACGGCATTTTATTACCTTGGGGAATGGATGGTGTAAGTGGCTTAACCCAAACGCCGATTAAACCCGGTGAAACCTTTGTCTATGAATTTACGCTAGAGCAACACGGTACGCACATGTACCACCCGCACGCCGATGAAATGGTGCAACTCGCCACCGGTATGATGGGTATGTTTATCATTCACCCCAAGGAAAAAACCACACCGGAAATAGATCGTGATTATGTGGTGCTGTTGCATAACTGGGCAGTTCACCCCGGCACTTATCGCCCCGACCCCAGTGTGATGACCGACTTTAATTTGTGGACCATGAACAGCAAAGTTTTTCCGGCTATTGAATCCATGGTGGGGCAAACCGGCGAACGCATCCGTATTCGCGTGGGCAATTTATCCATGTGGAATCACCCTATTCATTTGCATGGTGTGCAATTTGAAGTGACGGGTTCGGATGGTGGACGCTGGCCGCAAAACCAGTGGCGCAAGGAGGTCACCGAAATTGTCGGTGTAGGACAAACCCGCGATATTGAATTTATCGGCGTACCGGGTGATTGGGCCTTTCATTGCCACATGAGCCATCACACCATGAATGCCATGGGGCATGATGTGCCGAATATGCTCGGTGTTAAACAACCACAAGCGCAATTAAACAAAGTGCTGCCGGGTTATATGGCCATGGGTGAACATGGAATGGCTGAGCACCAGGAGCATGTGGATATGGGGCATATGCCCGGGCCGGAAAATACCTTACCAATGATGATGGGCGAAGGCCTATTTGGAAAATTGGAAATGGGCGGCATGTTTTCCATGATCCGCGTGCGCGATCAACTGGGAGCAACAGCGGATATGTACCAACCACCGGCTGGCACCCAAGCGCAAAAAGTAGACAAAGCACCCAGCGGCATTCCCACCTGAAGCCAAATATAAGTGCCGATCATTCGCTATAAAAAACCTCTGTGTCACCACCGGTGACACAGAGGTTTTTTATTGGGCGTGAAGTGTTAATAAATGTCTACATACGTCAATGGAGACTGCGTTGGTTTGGTTGCTCACCTATAATCTCGCCCGACTATAACTACAAATAGACGAAGCTCGATCCATATCATCCAACCAGATATCATCATTTCCAGCGCGAGAGACTCATGAAAAAACGCCCACTCGGTATTCCCTTATCGCAATATTTTCTGCGGCCATCCAAATATTCAACCAATCATTTTTTGTTTGCCGGTTCATTGGCCGCGTTGATATTGCTAACTGGCTGTGGTGAAAAAAACACCCAGGCGCCAACCGCCACAGCGCAAAGCAGTAGTGCTGCCAGTAGTATTGCGCTGGAGATAACCCGCATTACACCTGAAGAAGCAAAGAAAACTGCTGCCACTATTGAGTCACAAGTTGAACTAAAACTGGCTGAAGGTATTACTGGTGAACTCTGGGCTTCTGAAAAATTACTTGGCGATACAGTGGCCATCCACGTGGATGACAAAGGACGTATTTGGGCGGGTATTACCCAGCGCAGCAACAACTCCGAATTTGATATTCGCGGCTATTCCGATTGGGAGCATCCTTCAGTTGCCTTCAGAAATGTAGAAGACCGGCGCGCTTTTTTAAAAGCTGAACTGGCGCCAGAAAAAAGTGCACAAAACAAACGCATTCCAGATCGCAATAAAGATGGCAGCAATGACTGGCGCGATTTGGCCGTGATGAAAGAAAAAGTGATTCGCCTTGAAGATACCACGGGTAGCGGCAAAGCCGATTTTGCGCAAACGGTGGTAGAAGATTTTAATACCGAAGTGACCGACGTTATCGGCGGCATGTTTTACAGCGATTTATTGGACGAACTTTTTGTCAACATAGCGCCGGATTTTTGGAAATTAAAAGACACCAATGGCGATGGTTACATGGATGAGAAAAAATCTCTCGCACATGGCTTTGGTGTGCACATAGGTTTTAGTGGTCACGGTATGTCGGGTGCCATTATGGGTCCAGACGGGATGATGTATTACAGCATGGGTGACGTAGGCACCGCCGTAACCGATGCAAGTGGAAAAACCTGGAACTATCCCGACCAAGGCGTGATTGTTCGCAGCGAACCAGACGGTAGTAACTTTGAAGTATTTGCCCACGGACTGCGCAATATTTATGAATTTTCGTTCGACAAGTACGGCAACTTTATCAGCGTGGACAACGATGGTGACCACGTGGGCGAATACGAGCGCATCGTACATTTGATTGAAGGTTCAGACACTGGCTGGCGTATTAACTGGCAGTTGGGCAAATACAAAGACCCGAAAAACAACAGCTACAAACCCTGGATGGACGAAAACTATTACACGCCAAGGTTTAAAGATCAGGCTGCACATATTCTTCCACCGGTTGCACCTTACTACGCCGGCCCTACGGGTATGACCTACAACCCCGGCACTGCGTTTAATGACAAATGGAAAGACCATTTCTTTGTGGTGGAATTTGTGGGCTCTGCGGCGCGTGCGGGTATTAATGCCTTCACGTTAAAACCCAAAGGTGCCAGTTTTGAATTGGATAAGGATGAAAACCTTTTCCGCGGTGTACTCGCTACCGGTTTGGATTTTGGTCCGGATGGCGCCATGTACATGAGCGACTGGATTGAAGGCTGGGGCTTAAAACAAAAAGGCCGCGTGTGGAAATTGGATACACCTGACACTGCCGGCAATGCCATCCGCAAAGAAACCCAGGCACTGCTAGCAGAAGATTTAAGCCAGCGCAGCGCAGAAGATTTAGTTGCGCTACTCAGTCACGCCGATATGCGTGTGCGTCAAAAAGCGCAATTTATTTTGGTGGAAAAAAATGCGCGTGTGCAACTGGAAAACCAGGCACAAAACGCCAGCGATGAATTTGCGCGAATCCACGCTATTTGGGGCTTGGGTCAACTGCTACGTAAAGACGCCAGTGTCGATGCGGTATTAATCCGCTTGCTTGCGGATAACAACACAGAAATGCGCGCCCAAGCCGCAAAAGTGTTGGGTGATGCCCGACACGCCGCCGCGACTCCCGCTTTGTTGCCTTTGCTGGCCGATAAAAACCCCCGTGCCCAACTTTACGCTACCCAGGCCTTGGGACGTATAGCAGCTAAGGACGCGGTTGCACCCATAATAGAGATGCTTGCCGCCAATAAGGATGAAGATATTTATTTGCGTCAAGCAGGCGCTATTGCACTGGCGCGCATTGGCGATGAAGCAGCCCTTGGCCAATTGGCCAATCACACTTCTGAAGCCGTGCGTATTGCCGCAGTGGTCGCGTTAAAACAAATGGTCAGCCCGGCGTTGGCTAACTTCCTGGGTGATAAAAGCGAATATGTTGTTACCAATGCTGCACGTGCTATTAGCGACGATGAATTGGTAACCGCTGCCCTACCCGCGCTCGCTGCTTATCTGGATAAACCAGTGTTTACCAACGAACAATTACTGCGTCGCGTGATTAATGCAAACGTCTATGCAAAGAGTGAAACCAATAGCAGTGCCGATAATGCCGAACGCTTAATTCGTTTTGCTGCACAGAAAAATATGCCTGGCGTGTTACGTGCCGAAGCAATTCATGCACTGGCCAGCTGGGGCGAAACGTCTGCCTATGACCGTGTAACCGGCGCCTATCGGGGTGCAGTAAAACATCCGGAAGCTGAAGCAATTGCAGCACTCAGCAAGAGTTATAAAGATCTGCTGGCTGACAGCAATGCAGAAGTACGCGAAGCGACAGTTAACGCTATCGCCGGTTTGAATGTACGTGCTGCTACTGAGCAATTGGTTGTCCAGTTAAACAAAGATCCAGCGCCGGAAACTCGCATTGCCGCGCTACATACCTTGAAAAAGTTTGGGGTTAGCAATATCGGTGATCTGGTCTTTGTCGCCATGAAAGACAAAGACCAAAGTGTGCGTATGGCCGCACTCGCCTTGGTGCCCGAATTGGATTTACCCGTCACACAAGTGGTGGAAATGCACAACCTACTGTTGAAAAACGGCACAACGGGTGAACAGCAAGCGGCCCTCCTGTCGCTGGTAAATGTAGATGCGCCCGAAGCAGTTGCGGTGTTTAAAGATCAAATGCAGCAATTGATTGATGGAAAAATTGCACCAGAGGTGCAGTTGGAATTAATCACTGCCGTGGAAAAAATTAATAAACCGGAACTGACCGAGCTGCTCACCGCCTATCAAAACAGCAAAGATAAAACCAAACCACTTGATATGTTCCGCGAATCCCTGAAAGGCGGTGATCCGGAAAAAGGCATGGCGATATTCCGCTACAGCAACACCGCTCAATGTGTGCGTTGCCACATGATCGGAACACGCGGTGCCAATGTCGGCCCCAACCTGACCACCATCGCCAACACGTTAAGCCGCGAGCAACTGCTGGAAGCATTGGTTGATCCGGGGGCACGTGTAGCACCTGGCTTCGGCCCGGTATCCGGAATGCCACCGATGGGAATGCTATTAAAACCCGATGAAATTCGCGATGTGGTTGCCTACTTATCAACCCTGACCAGAGAAGTTCATGAGGGGCATTAACCCCCACTAAAAAACTGTGTGTGAATTTATCCCCCGGCTTTGACCGGGGGATTTTTTATCTGTGAAATTCCTGCGGACAAAAAATTCAAAAAAGCGCAATAGATGCCACTAAATGATAGAACCCAGGCACGACTACTTTGCTAGCAGTAAATGCCCAAGTAGACTTACACAATAAAATAATAACTAGTGCTATTCGGTCATTACCTATCAGTGCCTGTTTCTATAAGCAGGTTTATTCAAAACGATAGGGAGTAAATTATGAACAATAACGATTCTGCGTCACCCAACCTTGTTATTACCAAAAACAAAAATCTGGTAAACAAAAATAAAATGCTGTTCCCGCTGCTTATCACATTGGCGATATCAAGTTTATCGTCCAATGTTTCAGCTGCCTGCAGTTATACCATCACCAATAATTGGGGTAATGGCTTTACCGGTGAAATAAAAGTTACCAACAACACCGCACAAACGGTGAGCAATTGGTCGGTGTCCTGGCAGGAGCCCAGCGCAACCATTACCAATGGGTGGAACGCTACGCTCAGTGGCAATAATCCCTATAGCGCAACCGCTTTAAGCTGGAATGCAACACTGGCTGCTGGTGCATCGGCAACCTTTGGTTTTCAGGCAAATGGCACAGCAGCTGCACCTAAAGTAAATGGCAGTTTATGTGGTAGCACTAGCACCTCATCCACACCAGCCAGTGTTGCGCAGTCTTCAGCAAGGTCTAGCATGGTGCCATCCAGCAGCCGACCTGCAAGTTCGTTAGCCGCTAGCTCCAATGCGACAATTTCGTCACTGGTAATTCAGGAACAACAAGCCGGCTTTTGCCGTGTGGATGGAATTGTCAGCGAGAGTACCAACACTGGTTACACTGGCAATGGCTACACCAATAGCAACAATGCACTTGGCGCTGCTATTGAGTGGGCGGTTAGCGCCACCACAAGCAGTCGCCACACCTTAACTTTCCGTTTTGCAAATGGCGGCACCACTAATCGCAATGGTTCGCTATTAATTAACGGCGGCAGTAACGGCAATTACACACTGCAATTACCTCCAACCGGAAGTTGGACAAACTGGCAAACCGCGAGTGTCGATATTGATTTGGTACAAGGAAATAACTTGTTAAAACTTACTTCGTTGACTGCAGACGGTTTAGCCAATATAGACTCGCTCACATTTACCGGCGCGGCGACAGCAGCAGGTATTTGCAGCACCACTAACACCAGTAGCGCCTCGTCAGTGAAATCCAGTTCCAGCGCAGCAATCAGTTCCGCAGCAAGTTCAGTGAGCAATGCGCGAATGCTGACACTGGATGGAAATCCTGCCGCGAGTTGGCTCACCAAATCCCGCACCAAATGGTCCGCCGCACGCGCCGATATTGTTTTGTCCTATCAACAAAACAATGGCGGTTGGCCGAAAAATCTGGATTACAACAGTGTGGGCAGCGGTAGTGGTGGCAGTGAAAGCGGCACCATCGACAACGGCGCCACTATTACCGAAATGGTTTATTTGGCGGAGGTATATAAAAATGGCGGTGCAACCAAATATCGCGATGCCGTGCGTAAAGCGGCGAATTTTTTGGTGAACTCACAATACACTACCGGTGCCCTGCCGCAGTTTTATCCATTAAAAGGTGGCTATGCAGACCACGCGACCTTTAACGATAACGGCATGGCATACGCACTGACTGTATTGGATTTTGCTGCAAATAAACGTGCGCCTTTTGATACCGATGTATTTTCCGACGCAGATCGCACTCGTTTTAAAACTGCGGTAACCAAAGGCACAGAATATATTTTGAAGGCCCAGTGGAAACAAAATGGCGTGCTCACTGCATGGTGCGCGCAACACGGTGCGACCGATTATTTACCGAAAAAAGCGCGCGCTTATGAATTGGAGTCATTGAGTGGTAGTGAATCCGTTGGTGTACTTGCGTTTTTGATGACGCAACCACAAACCGCCGAGATAGAAAAAGCCGTTCGTGCTGGTATTGCCTGGTTTAATAGTCCCAGCACTTATCTTGAAGGTTACACCTACGATTCTTCACAAGCAGCAACCAACCCCATAGTGCCCAAAGCGGGCAGCAAAATGTGGTATCGCTTTTATGATCTGAATACCAACAGAGGATTTTTCAGTGACCGGGATGGGAGTAAGTTTTATGACATCACCCAAATGTCATTAGAGCGCCGCACCGGTTATAGTTGGGGAGGCTCTTACGGTACATCGATAATTAGCTTTGCCCAAAAAGTCGGTTACTTGTAACACGGTACATTCTTATTTTTCCCCAAGGGTTCTTAATCCTGGACTCAAAAAAAACGCCCTCTCGCAAAGAGGGCGCAGACCGCTGACAAACCCCTAGCCAAAAGCTGGGGGTTTTCATTTAATGGCAGCACACTTTCTTGCGATGACTGCCATGCTCAAAGAACCCGCTCCGCGCCAACACATACTGGAAATGGTGACCCT
>JAYKTU010000015.1:0-13286 GCA_035317345.1 Cellvibrio fontiphilus
TCCGAACTCAGAAGTGAAACGACTTAGCGCCGATGGTAGTGTGGGGTCTCCCCATGTGAGAGTAGGTCATCGTCAAGCTCTTAAATCCAAAGCCCTGTCAGCCATGCTGATGGGGCTTTTTCTATTAAGGTTTTCTAAACCGTAAATCTTGTGGTGTATAATCATTCGTTTTCAGCAATCTCAGAGAATTACATTCATCCCTAAATGTAGTTCCATTTATTTGGCGAAATCAGTTGGTTTTTCATGATTAACGAATGGCAACGGCAGTTATATCTATCTGCACTGGGTATTGAAAATTATATGCCGCGGATGTATCTGCCGTTTGCTGCACCATCTAGGGTCTGTTTGTTGCCAGATTTGGCATCTTGGCAAGAAATCTCCACTTCAACTCTTTCTGAGCCGCAAGCAACTGTCCTAAACCTAAATCCTGTCTCGGCTCAGAAGCACAGCAGTTTCGGCGCTAGTGAAATACTGACAGACATCAGTCTCGCTAAAAAAATGACCGTAACAGTCAATACTGAGACAATCCTTCAGCAACTGGAAATAAAAAAATCACCCGAGCTTAATCCTTTCTCATTGAGCATTTGGCGGCCAGTTGCAGGCTTTTTGATTATTGATGCGCGTAATACCAGCTTGGCTCTCCCCACAGAATTGTTACTGAAAAATATTTTGCTTAGTTATCTGCCTTTGCAGCAGTTGGATTTGCGAGAAGAGGTCATGCGTTGGCCAATGGTTGAAAATCGCTTTGTGGCTCGTACAGAGGATGATGCACGCAATGAGCTGCAAACTTGGCTCTCCGTTGAAAATGAACTACGTCCTATACAAAAGCTCTGGCTGATGGGTGATAACGCTGCGCGCTATTGGCTAGAAGATAATTCACCTATCAGCGAAAGCTACTGGCAGCAGCGCGCTGTTATTACTCAGTTATCGACACAAACACTTGTCGCTTGGGTTACACCGAGTTTGATTGAGTTGTTACAACAGCCTGAACTTAAAGCGCGTTTTTGGGCGAGTGTGAGTTAGGTATTGTTCTGATGACGGGATCTATTTGCTTAACTACCTACACCGGTTTGGTTTTACATTTGAGGGAATTATCAGACGACGACGTTGCGACTGTTATGAGTCTTGAGCGTAGTGCGCATTCTCACCCTTGGCGTCAGTCCAGTTTTGAAGATTGTTTGAAGGGGCGGCAGAAGTGTTGGTTGGCAGAATCTAATAATGTCTTGGTTGGTTACGTAGTTTTTGCTCATGGTGGCGGTGATGCGGAATTATTAAACCTGGCGGTTGCCCCTGCTTTTCAGCGCAAAGGGATTGCACAGTGCTTACTTGAGTTCGCCTTAACATCCATAGTAGGTAAAGCCGATATGTTGTTTTTGGAAGTGCGGGTATCGAATCAAAAAGCAATTGATCTCTACGCCAAGATGGGTTTTTTTGAGTTAGGTAATCGTAAAAACTACTACCCTACGCTGAATGGTCGTGAGGATGCCTTACTGATGGCGTTACAGCTCTAATGTTTGACCGGACGTTTTTGCAGCTTGCGCTGTAGTGTGCGTCGATGCATGTTAAGCGCCCGCGCAGTTGCCGATATGTTGCCGTTATTTTCTTGTAGTACCCGCTGAATGTGCTCCCACTCCAAACGATCTACTGATATAGGTGTGTAGTCCATATTTGTCGGTGTGATTTTCTGCTCTGTTCCAAAGGCCGCCAGTATTTCATCCGCATCGGCAGGTTTACATAAATAATTAATAGCACCTGATTTCACGGCTTCTACCGCTGTCGAGATACTGGAGTAGCCTGTGAGCATCAAAACTGCAATGTCTGGCCGTCGCAACTTAAGCTCGCGAATAAGTTGCAGGCCTGAATCTGCACCAAGCTTCAAATCAATGATGGCGCGCGCAAATAAAAATTGCTCGCTCAGCTGCAGAGCATCGGCTACACAATGCGCTATTTCTCCGCTCAGTTGGCGTCGCTCTAGCGCGCGTAGTAAAAGTCTGGCGAAGGTTGGGTCATCATCAACGATTAAAAAGTCCCGCTGCTTATTCATGATGCTTATCCAATCGAACTCTTGTGAAAGTGGCTAATTCATGTGAAATAGTTAAATGATTTTTTGATGCTGCTGGAGCTAAGCGGCAAGGTTAATTCGGTAACTGCACCCTGCGGCTTACGATTGTAGAGTCTGACTTCGCCACCATAACGATTAATTGTTGCTTGTGTTAGTAGTAAACCAATCCCCATCCCTTGATGTTTGTTTGATACAAATGTTTTTCCTACATGCGCAGCAATATCGTCATGAATGCCCGGCCCTTCATCAGTAATCGTCCAATAAAGATGATGAGCGTCCCAAATGATTTTTACCTGAATGTTGTTCGGGCTAACATCGGCGGCGTTGTTGAGCAAATTTAAAATGGCTTGCGCAATAGTGGGGTGATAGTGGCACTTTTGGTTATCATCAGTTGCGTTTATTTCAATCGCGGCGATCACTTCAGGGCGCAACAGTTGCCAGTGATTGAGAATGTGGTTGCAGTAACCTCTCACAGTTTCAGGCTGTGTGGTGCCGTCTTTAGTTTGCTCCGCTGTCGCAACCAAGTTGCGTAAAATCGCTGAGCAGTGATCGACTTGTTGTTGTAATAGCTGTAAATCCTGTTTTAGTGATGAATGTGTTTCGTATTCATCACGCAACTCCTTCAATAATAACTTCATGCTGGATAGCGGTGTGCCAAGCTCATGGGCTGTGCCTGCTGCCAAAGTTGCTACCGCCATGACTTGTTCATCACGCAGCTGATCTTCCCGCGCGCGCGTTAAACGCGTTTCCTGTTGACGTAAATCGTGTGCCATTTTGACAACAAAATAGGTAATCAGCCCAGCACTGATAAAAAAATTGAGCCACATACCTAACACATGAAAATTTAAACCGCTTTCGGCGTGATGTTGATGGGGTGATAGGACTGGCAGGGGAACGTTGAAAAACATGAGTAGGCTGTAGCTGATAACACTTAGTAGTGTGATGGCTAGTGTGTAACCGTAATTTAAGGTGGCAGCAGAAATACAGATGGGAACCAAAAAATAAGAAACAAAAGGATTGCTTGCCCCACCACTGAAATAAAACACACTGCTTAAACACAGCAGATCAATGAGTAATTGAATAAAAAATTCCAGCTCAGTGACCGGTAGTTGCTGGCGCAAGCGAACAAAGGTAAGTAGATTCACCACCGTTAATATCACCAGCGCGATGAGTATTTCTTTAAAGGGTAAATTCATCGCGTCTTGCCAAAGACAAAACAGTGCAGACACACCCAAACAAACCAAGACCAGTGTGCGAATCATTACCCAATAACTTAGGTGTTGCCCGTGATCAGCCAGTGTCAATGAGGCAGTAGATGCTTTGGATTTGTGACTGAAAATTTGCTGAGCGTACATAGGTTGGCAAGAGATCACATGAAGAGAATAAACCGATTATAGCCCTCTCGCTTTGTGAGGGCATTGTGCCGTCTTGTTGTGCGACACTTTGTCGCAGCTTTAACAGGTGCAAGCGCAGGGGTTCTACCAAGCTGGTGTATACTGCCGGCCCATTTTTTGATCGGTAATGATTGGCGATTTTATGGCAGAACCCCTGCAGGCTACCCTCACTGAAGGTCGCGTCTCCGAACAGCTAAAGAGTTTGGCGCTGCCGTTGGTGTGGGGCTTGATGGCTACCATGTCGCTCAATGCGATAGAGACTTTTTTTATTGCGCAATTGGGACGTGAGCCCCTCGCTGCGCTCAGTTTTACCTTCCCTGTCATTATGGTGCTCACCAGTCTTGGTATTGGGCTTGGGGCAGGTACCTCATCCGCCGTAGCGCGTGCGATCGGCGAGGGTGACTCCAACAAAGCGCGTCGCTTGGCAACCGATGCTATGAGTCTCACCTTTATTATCTCCGCGAGTGTGTGTCTGCTCGGCTGGCTGACCTTGGAGCCATTATTTTTGGCATTGGGCGCAACGCCGGAGTTGATCCCGCTGATTCGCTCCTACATGGCGATTTGGTATTTCAGTGCGCCCTGTTTGCTGGTGCCCATGGTGTGTTTGTCAGCATTGCGCGCAATGGGCATGAGTCAGGTGCAGGGTTACTTGATGGGGGGAGCGGCACTGCTGAACGTGTTGCTCGACCCATTGCTCATTTTTGGGTTATTGGGCTTCCCCGCCTTGGGGTTGCAAGGCGCAGCCGTGGCGACACTGATCACCCGGGTGTTGATGCTGGTGGTGGCGATTTATATTCTCCATGCCCGTGTGCACATGCTGGTTAATCCGTTTTTACCCTGGGCTCGATTGCGGCAATCCTGGATGGCGATCATTGAAGTCGGTGTGCCGGCCATGGTGGCTAATGTGATCATTCCTTTTGCCAGCGCGATTGTAGTGGCTATGGTTGCTGCTTATGGCACCGATGCGGTGGCGGCTTTGGGTATTGCAATGCGTATTGAACCGCTAGCGCTGATTGTGTTTTATGCCCTCTCCGGTGTTATCGGACCTTTTTTCGGGCAGAACTCCGGAGCTGGGCGACTGGAGCGATTGCACGAAGCACTGCGGGTTTTAACGCTGTTTTGTTTGCTGTTTGGTTTGCTGTTGGCGATAGTCTTGGGGCTGTTAGGGGCAGAAATTGCCAGCTTGTTCGGTGGGCATCAAGAGGTGGTCAACATTACTGCCGCGTATTTTATGATAGTGCCCATCAGCTACGGCGCATACGGCTTGGTCATGGCTGTCAACGCTGCCTTCAATGGATTGGGCCGTCCCTGGCCAGCAATGATCATTTCCTCCGGGCGAGTGTTTTATATTTACCTGCCGCTGGCTTGGATCGGACAGCATTGGTTTGGTATCACCGGTATTTTTGTCGCCACGGCCGCCGCTAATTTGATGCTCGGCCTCTGGGCTTGGTATTGGCTTAATGCGCACATCAAGCAGCAATCCAGCGTTGCACAACCCTAGCGCGCTCAATCCAGAGCAACAGGGTATAATTTTTCACTTTCTTTTTTATTCGCGATATTTTTATGACTAATTTAACTGCTGAACTGGCAAAGCGCCGTACCTTTGCCATCATTTCTCACCCGGATGCGGGTAAAACCACTGTCACCGAAAAATTATTGCTCTGGGGTAATGCGATTCAATTGGCCGGCTCGGTAAAAGGCAAGCGCGGCCCTCATGCCAAATCCGATTGGATGACCATGGAGCAAGAGCGCGGCATTTCGGTTACCTCCTCGGTGATGCAATTCCCCTACAAAGATCGCATTGTTAACTTGCTGGATACCCCCGGTCACGAAGACTTCTCGGAAGATACCTATCGCACACTCACCGCGGTGGACTCAGTATTGATGATGATCGACGGCGCCAAAGGTGTTGAAGATCGCACCATTAAATTGATGGAAGTCTGCCGCTTGCGCGATACACCGATTCTTACGTTTATCAACAAAATGGATCGCGAAAGCCGTGATGCGGTTGAGTTGTTGGATGAAATTGAAAATGTATTAAAAATTACCGCAGCCCCGATTAATTGGCCACTGGGCAGCGGCAAAGAATTTTTGGGTGTTTACAATTTTTACACCGATGTCATTCACGTTTATGAACAGGGGTTTGGTCATACCATTCCCGACGATGTGCAAATTAAAGGTCTCGATAGCGCGGAAGCTACCACATTTATGGGCGCTTACGCTGACGATTACCGTGAGCAAATAGATTTTGTGCGTGGTGCCACGCATCAATTTGATTTGGATGAATACCTTGCCGGACGCATGACACCGGTATTTTTTGGTACCGCGCTGGGCAATTTTGGCGTGCGTGAAATGCTCGATGGTTTTGTCGAGTGGGCGCCTACGCCGCGCGCGCGCGCGACCCACGAGCGAGTGGTTGAACCGAGTGAAGAAAAATTCAGCGGTTTTATTTTTAAAATTCAAGCCAACATGGATCCAAAACATCGCGACCGCATTGCCTTTATGCGCATTTGCTCTGGCACCTACTCCCAGGGCATGAAAATGAAACATGTGCGCTTGGGTAAAGATGTCAAAATTGCTGATGCCGTGACCTTTATGGCGGGCGATCGCAGTGCGGTGGATGAAGCTATCGCTGGTGATATTATCGGTTTACATAATCACGGTACGATTCAAATCGGCGATACTTTCACCGAGGGTGAGAATTTAAAGTTCACCGGTATTCCACATTTTGCGCCGGAATTATTTCGTCGCATCCGCTTAAAAGATCCACTCAAAATGAAGCAGCTGCAAAAAGGTCTGCAGCAGTTATCCGAAGAGGGTTCTACCCAAGTTTTTTTCCCACTTAATAACAATGACATAGTGGTCGGTGCAGTGGGCGTGTTGCAATTTGAAGTAGTAGCTTATCGCTTGAAAGATGAATACAAAGTTGAAGCGATTTATGAACCCGTCAGTGTCACAACCGCGCGTTGGTGTGACTGTAACGATGCTAAAAAACTCGAAGAATTCAAACGCAAATGCGCAGAGAATCTTGCCCTGGATGGCGGCGGCCATTTGACCTACCTCGCACCCTCGCGGGTTAACTTGTCGCTCACACAAGAGCGTCATCCAGAGGTGGTATTCCGCGCAACACGGGAGCACTAAGTGCTGTGGCTGTGTTTATCGTTACATTGCTGATGTTTGTGATAGTTGTTGGGGTACTACTGTGGGTAAAAACGCCACGCTATCAGATGACTAAAGCCGATGTGGTGATTCTCTTGCAGCGTGTTTTGGTGGGGCAGGCGAGTGAAAATGACTGGGCTATTTTTTTAGCTACTTCATTTCGCCACTGCCCACCGCTAGAAGTTATTCGAGATGCCTGCGCCGCTGTTGATGAAAAAGAATATCTTGGTCATACCCGCGCCGGGTTTTTATTTAGTGACCTCGGGCTTGCACAGTTGCGTGTTATTCTTCAGCAAGTTGAAGTACTGGATATTGATTCCATTAACTAATCATTAAGTTATCTAATAATCGGCGGACGTTACTGTGGCAACTATTTCTGATAACAAGGATCTGATTTGGGATCTTGATGCCTTTAACCAACGACAGCGCGCCGTAGACTTTGTTATGGGGTTCGAAAATAAACTCTGCGTTTACTCAAGTTCTGTTGAGCAACTTTATACTAACTACAATATATTCTTTCCCAAGGAGGAGGATCGTAAGCTGGTAATTCTGCCAAATCCCTATGCTCCTCATGATACGTTTAATGGTATTCCTGAATCAGCGGTAACTCCTACCGGAATGGAAATCGTTCCCGGTGTATATCAGTCTTCTCCTTGTTTGTTTTTGCGAATTCCTTTTAGGAGCGGCACTGTTAAATATAGAGCGGTGCCACTGCAGATGGGGCTTAATATAGTTCGCCAAAAACTGCCGCCAACCAAACCTTTATTACCTGTGCTCATGAAAGGAGATTTGCGCGAGCTTGATGCATCCACTCCTTGTTTGCATTTACATGCAATCCATTTGGATCGATTGACCGAGCATTCAGGCTTGGAGCGCACAGGGATTCATAAAGTCATTGAACAGCGGTTGCGTCAGTTGACGTAGTGAATCGCTGTTCTCATCAAAACCAAAAAGCCACCGCAAGGGTGGCTTTTTGGTTTTGGGGCCTGATTGATCCTGATCAGCTATTAGCTATGGTAAAGCCCAGCGCATGGGAACTGAAAATTCAAATCGGGTGCCGCTGATTGCCTCTGGCAACTTGGGGAAGGGCGCGGAGCGTTTAATTGCCTCCAAAGCCTCTTTATTCAACAATTCATAGCGACTGCTTTCAATGATATTGCTGCTGATCAAGTTACCATCGCGATCAACGACAACGGCAACGCGCACGTTGCCTGCTTGATTGCGATCCAACGCCCGTTGCGGGTATTTAGTTTTGGAACGGATTTTTTTGATTGAATCCGATACATAAAACTGACGAGCCAAGAGTGTCTGTGTGGTCAGTGCCGGACCTTCGTCCTCTTCTTCCGCCACTGTTGCTGCCACAGGCGCGGCGCTAGCGATTGAACTGGAGGCAGGCGCTGCGGCAGCTGTAGCTGCTACAGACGATTTACTCTTGCTGCTTGTTTGTGCAACCGGCAATGGAATATCGAGTTTAGGTTTGTCGATTGCTGGCGTATCCAGTTTGGGAACTTCTACTTTGGTTGTTTCTGGTTTTGTGGCGGCGGCAACGTTGTTGGCTGCGGGCTCAACGGTGAGTACTTTATTATTCCAACCATTAATCTCTGCCACTCGGCTAGGGCTAGGACTAATACTGGCAAAGCGACCCCTTAGGCCAGCATCTACATCGCCAACTTTTAACAGACTGTCGCGGTAATCGGATGATAGGGGCACTTGGCCAATCCAGGTTGCCAACAACATATAAAAGAAGGAGTCATCTTCGATTTTTCCTAACTCAACTTTGTTGAGACTAATAGATAGCCCGGCACCGGGCGAATGGGAGATTACTAGATGATCGTCCTTCTGCAGGCGGCCTTTGAATAAACCATCAAAAAGTACAGTGTTGTCAGCTTGAGCCATCAGCTCATCCGCCTTGCTGTTTACCGCCAGGCCTTCAATCCACAACCGGCTAAAACGTCTTGCAGTGATTCCTTCGGGGGCTACGATTTTTAACTCCATTCTCATTGGCTGAGAGTTTCTAAGTAGAGTTCCTGCATCATTACTTAGGGACTCGGAGAAAAGTGCACCTATAAACACATCACGGCCAAGTTCTTGGTGAACACCTACACCGTTCAGCATTGGCTCTGCGTGGACAAGTTGACAAAAGGTTGCCAGAAGAAAACTGGACAATAAGCGGGTTAGATGGCTCAAACGCATAGTGGTACGACTCTCTATTGATGAGACTTTATTGTCTGTGGTGAATTTATTGTTCTATAGCTGTTGGTGCGGTCACTATAAGTGCGTTTATATGATATAGAAAAAACTACGAGGAGCGAACCATGTAAATGAGATCTGTACTGTTGTTCCAAGTCTTTTCGGTAGTATGATGCTAGTGCGAGAGGGCTAATATACGTTAGTTTAATGCCTGCGTTATAGATAAAAACACATCACACAGGTCAACGATGGAAACCAAGTCCATACATAAATTTCCCAAATCTACCCTGGAGCATTTGCTCTCGGGTATATCTTTTTTTAAGGCTGTGCGTCAGCAAGATCCTCAGCAATTCGATTTATTACTGCAGGCTTCCCGAATCGTTTCCTACCTTCCCGGGGAAGTCGTTGTACAAAAAGGCGAGCAAAGTAATTGGCAGTATTTTTTGTTAAAAGGAAAGTTGGCAGTTTATGTGGAGCAACCTCTCGTCAGCGACTTGGTAAATTACGTTACACCAGGCGAGGTTTTTGGTGATTTGGCGCAGCTTGTGGGGCAGCCACGCACGGCCACTGTTGTTGCTGACCAAAGCGTAAAAGAATCAACAGTGTTGGCATTGGATATCAATGTATTTGGCCCGCTTAACGCAACCAATCCCATTTCTCTGGCAACAAAGCTTATTTACTATCGCAATATGGCCCACAATCTTCGTTGGAAACTGGAAGTCTACAGGTCCCAGCATCTGCAGCATCCTTTGGCGAATAAGCATCGCCAAATCAAGCTCTATCATGGAGTCAAAGATACATATGAAGAGTTGCAATCACTCTTTGAGCAGTCCAAAGCTTTGGCTATCCTTTTGCTCGAATGGAATAATGAATTTGGTGTATTGAGTGCCGATGTTCTGCAAGATCAGACTTCTGTGCAAACCTGACCTCTGCTGAGCCTGTATTATGTGCAGGCAAAGCCATCGAACACTGCTAGACTAAAAAAAATAACAACTAACAATCAGTGAATGTTGCAATGAAATTCGATGATATCAAGCTGACTTTTGGTTATCCGTTGCAATTACAAACATCCTCTCTCTCAGGGCAGCCAGACCGATATTCATGTCGTTTGATTGGTTGCCTGCCTGGAAGATCACTTTTATTTTCCGTTCCCAAAGTTTCCGGCAAATTGGTGAAGTTCAAAATAGGTCAGAAAGTTGTTGTTCGTTTTATGATTGATAACGGAATTGGAGTTTTTGCAGTTACTGTCGAGGCACAAACCCTAGAGCCTTATCCAATCTTACATTTGAGCTTCCCTGAATCAATCACTTTCAAAGGAATTCGAAGTGCAACCCGGGTTGCTGTGCGTGAAAGAGTTACGATTAAATCTCCTGCGCACCTGGAGCGTTCTTTAGTGGGCTTCATGTGTGACATCAGTATTAATGGTTGCCGCATAGAGGTTGACGAAGAGGTTGCTGAATTAGGTGGTAATCTGGAGTTGCAATTAGAAGTTGATATTCTCGGTTTAAAACAGCGGTTGTCGCTAAAAGGTATTATTCGCTCACGAGTAGAACCTACGGATAATTTGGAAGCGGGGGTATTAGTCAGCTATGGCATTGAGTTCACTGAGCTGGAAGAGCATGAACGCCTGGTGATGTATGCATATGTATTCAGCCATATGGCGCAGCAAGAACAGGCTGCCAGTTGATCGAGACGCTTAGCTTATGTCCTCAAAAGATCCTAGACGTGCGTCAACTCTATTCAGGATGGGACATCACCAATAAAAAAGGCACCTTTCGGTGCCTTTTTTATTGGTGCATCGCGTATTAAGCGGCTACAACAGCGGCCTTTGGCTTACGGCCGCGTTTAGCTGGTGCTGAACCAGCTGGTTTCTTGGCGGCCGGTGCTTTTTTAGCTACTGGCTTTTTAGCGGCTGCCTTTGGGGCTGCTGGCTTTTTTGCAGCAGCTGGTTTAGCAGCTACTACTTTTGTTGCTTTGGCGGCTGGTTTTTTGGCAGCTGCTTTAGCTTTAGCAGCTGCTTTCTTGGCTGCCAATTTCGCTTTCATGGCAGCTTTTTTATCTGCTGCTTTCTTTTTCAGAGCTGCTTTTTTGGCAGCAACTTTAGCTTTGGCGGCTTGTTTTTTTGCTGCCAATTTCGCCTTTGCCGCCGCTTTTTTAGCAGCTAATTTTGCTTTAGCAGCAGCTTTCTTTTCAGCAATTTTACTTTTGGCTGCAGACTTTTTGGCTGCAGCTTTCAGACGCTTGGCAACAGCTGCTTCAGCTTTGGCTACTGCTTTGTCGTGAGCTGCGGCAAGCTTGGCAGCCGCTTTAGCAGCAGCAGCTTCTTTCTTGGCATTAACAACAGCAGCTTTTGCTGTGGCAGCATCTTTTTTGGCGGCAGCAACAGCAGCTTTAGCAGCAGCTACTTGTTTAGCTGAACCTGGAGTTTTCTTTTTAGCAGCAGCAGCCAACTTGGTTTGAGCAGCTTTCAGTGCAGCGGCAGCTTTAGCGGCATCTTTAACTAAACCAGCAACAGCTTTAACAGCATCTGCAGCTTGTGCGGCGCGAGCTTTAGAGAGTTGGGTTTTCAGTTGGGCTAATTGCTGTTCCAAACTTGCAACAGTATTAACAGCGGTTTGTTTACGTGCAGCCATGGTGTGCTTCCTTTATGGTTTTCGAAAGGTCGATAAATGGATTAAAAAGTCCAACATGTATAAGTTAAAACTTTATGAAAAAAATTCAAGTTTTTTGCGTCAAATAGTCAGTGAAATCGCGGGTTTTTGATGGTTTTTAGTGAAAAATTGTCTTTTTAGGAAAGTTTTCGAAATTTCTCCTGCAATGTTTATTGTCCCCAATCGATAAATCTAAACTGCTGTAGCCTCTTTTGAATTCATTTGCTGAGTGAACCCCCCTGATTTTTTCATCTTGGTTTCCTTTTTTTAGATAAATCTAAGTTCTTGATTCAGATTTTTGTCTAGTGTCACTTTTCCTTGGATTGAACGTATGTGTAATTTATTTTTGTGATTATGAAGGGCAATTACCGATTCTATTTTTTAATCTGCCTGTAAATCTAAACATGCTGGATGTTGCGGTAACTAAGTTTGATAACAAGCACGATAAAACGTATTGCCGCCGCAGGGATTTCTTGTGTCGCTCACAAGTAGTTAAAGTAAGGCGAGCGCTTAGAGGCTCAATATGCAAAGTGAGTGCTGTTTTCTCTGAAGAGACCGTCAATCATTATTATTTTATTTGGTTAAGTTGCGGGGGCGTATCTTGTCGCCTTGTGCGCAGACTAAGAGTTCGACTTTTGTAGTGGCGCTTAATTAAATTGGATTTTTGCTTTAGTCGCGTCAGGTTGATATCCACGGCTAAAGGTCAATTGAATTGGTAATTTCCGTTGGATGGATGAGCATGAATACTAAATCTATCCGTTAAGTTTATGTTGTAGTAAAAATGGGGCTAGATAACTGGCTTTATTGCTGGGTACTAGCCATTTTAAATCTGTCTTTTTATTTTTGGGGCATAAGGTATTGCCATGATTGCTTCGGCAAACAGGTTGTGACTGTGCGGTGTTTGTACTCCTGCCGGCACTGCAGGCAAAACTGTTGCTTCATGTAACCTGAGCATATTCCGAGCTCGGGTGCGTGGGTTATTGGTTATGCGTACTGCCCGGCCTTTGTGTGGCATTCAGAGAGCCGATGCATGTGCCTGTTTCTTGACGTTTTTAGGGAACAGAATGAGCGGTATATCGGTAAAAGGCTGAGGTTCTTATCCGGCCCGAATATTTGGCGTAAATTCCCTGTATTAGGGAGCTAAGGGTTGGTTTTTGCGGCGTCAAAACTGCTAGAATTGGTGTCTTGCTAGATATCTAAATATAACGTTTTACATAACATCACGAGGAGTACCCACAGTGAGCCGCAGAAAGAAGAGCCGTGCTGGCGACGATACTAATGATATTGACCTGACGCCCATGTTGGACGTTGTATTCATTATGTTGATTTTCTTCATTGTTACCGCCTCCTTCGTGAAGGAAATCGGTATTAACCCCAATGTTCCTGAGCCAAATAATAACCCTCCGCCGCCAGATGCTGAGCCGAATATTCTGGTTCGTATCTCCGCAGACAACCAGATATGGTTGATGGAGAAAGAGGGTGAGCGTCGCGTTGATACCCGTGCTGTTCGCTCTAATATCGAGCGTCTTCGTGCGGAGTTGCCAAAAGCAGCCGTTATTATCCAGGCTGATGTTGCTGCTCACACTGGCACTTATGTTGCGGTAGCTGATGCTGCTCGTGAGGCCAAGGCTCCAACCGTGGTTCTGGTTCCCTCCAAGTAACCAGTATTGAGATTAAAAAAACCGCCTTGCAGAGCAAGGCGGCAGACCGCTGACAAACCCCACCGTAAAAAAGTGGGGTTTGTTGCTTTAGACGGCGGCGATTATCAGGTCGTTGTGGCGACACCGAGTTAAAAATACAGTCAAGAGTCTGTACATATCTCTTATGCGA
>JAYKTU010000016.1:0-5632 GCA_035317345.1 Cellvibrio fontiphilus
TAATAGAAAAAGCCCCATCAGCATGGCTGACAGGGCTTTGGATTTAAGAGCTTGACGATGACCTACTCTCACATGGGGAGACCCCACACTACCATCGGCGCTAAGTCGTTTCACTTCTGAGTTCGGAATGGGATCAGGTGGTTCCAACTTGCTATGGTCGTCAAGCAATTCGTTATGAGTTCGAAGGTCTTAGGATGTGTAGTACATCAGCCTTGATTGACTCAAATAGGGCGGCGGAATGTAAAGCCTTGCTGTGTATTTCCTGGATGCTTGCGTATCGCACAAGTCCGGTTGCAGATAAGTTTTACTTTCTGCGTCAATCGTAAACCGTCTAACAGTCGATTCTGTTATATGGTCAAGCCGCACGAGCAATTAGTATCAGTTAGCTCAACGCTTCGCAGCGCTTCCACACCTGACCTATCAACGTCGTAGTCTTCAACGGCTCTTTAGGGGGCTTAAAGCCCCGGGGAGATCTCATCTTGAAGGAGGCTTCCCGCTTAGATGCTTTCAGCGGTTATCCCGTCCGAACATAGCTACCGGGCAGTGCCATTGGCATGACAACCCGAACACCAGAGGTTCGTTCATTCCGGTCCTCTCGTACTAGGAACAACTCTTCTCAAATCTCCAACGCCCACGGCAGATAGGGACCGAACTGTCTCACGACGTTCTAAACCCAGCTCGCGTACCACTTTAAATGGCGAACAGCCATACCCTTGGGACCGGCTTCAGCCCCAGGATGTGATGAGCCGACATCGAGGTGCCAAACACCGCCGTCGATGTGAACTCTTGGGCGGTATCAGCCTGTTATCCCCGGAGTACCTTTTATCCGTTGAGCGATGGCCCTTCCATACAGAACCACCGGATCACTAAGACCTACTTTCGTACCTGCTCGACATGTCTGTCTCGCAGTCAAGCGTGCTTTTGCCTTTACACTAACCTCATGATTTCCGACCATGATTAGCACACCTTCGTGCTCCTCCGTTACTCTTTGGGAGGAGACCGCCCCAGTCAAACTACCCACCATACACTGTCCGTAACCCCGATAAGGGGCCGACGTTAGAACCTCAAACATACCAGGGTGGTATTTCAAGGACGGCTCCATCGAAACTAGCGTCTCGACTTCAAAGCCTCCCACCTATCCTACACAGATAGGTTCAAAGTTCAGTGCAAAGCTATAGTAAAGGTTCACGGGGTCTTTCCGTCTAGCCGCGGGAACACGGCATCTTAACCGCGATTTCAATTTCACTGAGTCTCGGGTGGAGACAGCGCCCCCATCATTACGCCATTCGTGCAGGTCGGAACTTACCCGACAAGGAATTTCGCTACCTTAGGACCGTTATAGTTACGGCCGCCGTTTACCGGGGCTTCGATCAAGAGCTTCGCTTGCGCTAACCCCATCAATTAACCTTCCGGCACCGGGCAGGCGTCACACCCTATACGTCCACTTACGTGTTTGCAGAGTGCTGTGTTTTTAATAAACAGTTGCAGGGGCCTGGTATCTTCGACTGCCAGTAGCTTACGGAGCAAGTCCTTCACCACCAGCAGTGCACCTTCTCCCGAAGTTACGGTGCCATTTTGCCTAGTTCCTTCACCCGAGTTCTCTCAAGCGCCTTGGTATTCTCTACCTGATCACCTGTGTCGGTTTGGAGTACGGTCTCTTTTTACCTGAAGCTTAGAGGCTTTTCTTGGAAGCATGGCATCAAGCACTTCGTGTTCCGAGGAACACTCGTCATCAGTTCTCAGCCTTAGCATCCCGGATTTACCTAAGACACCAGCCTACGACCTTAAACACGGACAACCAACGCCGTGCTGCTCTAGCCTTCTCCGTCCCCCCATCGCAGTAAAAAGAGGTACAGGAATATTAACCTGTTTCCCATCGACTACGCGTTTCCGCCTCGCCTTAGGGGCCGACTAACCCTGTCCCGATTAGCGTTGGACAGGAACCCTTGATCTTCCGGCGGGGGAGTTTTTCACTCCCCTTATCGTTACTCATGTCAGCATTCGCACTTCTGATACCTCCAGCATGCTTCTCAACACACCTTCGACGGCTTACAGAACGCTCCCCTACCCCACATACAATGTATGCAGCCGCAGCTTCGGTTGCTAGTTTTAGCCCCGTTACATCTTCCGCGCAGGCCGACTCGACTAGTGAGCTATTACGCTTTCTTTAAAGGGTGGCTGCTTCTAAGCCAACCTCCTAGCTGTCTAAGCCTTCCCACATCGTTTCCCACTTAACTAACATTGGGGACCTTAGCTGGCGGTCTGGGTTGTTGCCCTCTTGACAACGGACGTTAGCACCCGCTGTCTGTCTGCCATGATTGCACTCCTCGGTATTCGTAGTTTGCATGGGTTTGGTAAGTCGGGATGACCCCCTAGCCCAAACAGTGCTCTACCCCCGAGGGTGAGACATGACGCGCTACCTAAATAGCTTTCGGGGAGAACCAGATATCTCCCGGCTTGATTAGCCTTTCACCCCTATCCACACGTCATCCCCAAATTTTTCAACATTTGTGGGTTCGGTCCTCCAGTTAGTGTTACCCAACCTTCAACCTGCACATGGATAGATCGCCGGGTTTCGGGTCTATTGCCAGCGACTAGACGCCCTATTAAGACTCGCTTTCGCTACGGCTCCCCTATACGGTTAACCTTGCCACTGACAATAAGTCGCTGACCCATTATACAAAAGGTACGCAGTCACAGAACAAGTCTGCTCCTACTGCTTGTACGCACACGGTTTCAGGATCTATTTCACTCCCCTCACAGGGGTTCTTTTCGCCTTTCCCTCACGGTACTGGTTCACTATCGGTCAGTTGGGAGTATTTAGCCTTGGAGGATGGTCCCCCCATATTCAAACAGGATATCACGTGTCCCGTCCTACTCGTTTTCATGACTAAGGCATTTTCGTGTACGGGGCTATCACCCTGTATCGCGGCACTTTCCAGAGCCTTCCACTAACACCAAAGCCACTTAAGGGCTGGTCCCCTTTCGCTCGCCGCTACTAAGGGAATCTCGGTTGATTTCTTTTCCTCCGGGTACTTAGATGTTTCAGTTCCCCGGGTTCGCTTCCAGCAGCTATGTATTCACTGCAGGATACTTACTAAAAGTAAGTGGGTTCCCCCATTCAGAGATCTCAGGATCACAGCTTGTTTGCCAGCTCCCCTGAGCTTATCGCAGGCTCCTACGTCTTTCATCGCCTCCAACTGCCTAGGCATCCACCGTGTGCGCTTAGTCGCTTGACCATATAACACAAGCGACTGCTTTAACGATTTACAACATTGATACGCTCACGATAATAAGCGCATCGCATGAGTATGATTCGCCGGACTTTTGTGTAGAGATACACAAGACATCCATAAATCAGCAATTTATTACTTTACATTCCACCTTGTTAAAGAACTTCTGGCGTAAAAACCAGTCAGTTAATTTCTTTTCTTTTGGACACTTATGGATTCCTTAAGGCGGAATGCAAAGTATTTAAAGACCAGACATTAATTGACTGACTTCTTCTAACAACAGTGATTATTAAGTGGTGGAGCTAAACGGGATCGAACCGTTGACCTCCTGCGTGCAAGGCAGGCGCTCTCCCAGCTGAGCTATAGCCCCTCAATCGATAAAACCATCAAGATTAATTTGCCTCCACTGAAAGCAAATTTGGTAGGCCTGGGCAGACTTGAACTGCCGACCTCACCCTTATCAGGGGTGCGCTCTAACCAGCTGAGCTACAGGCCTGTAGATTTATCTCAAGCTCCAAGAAGCCTCAAGGTTGCTTGAGCTCGCTTGCAGCTGATGGCTTGTAGCTTGCAGATGATTTTTCACTGCTGTTTTCCAGTTGATCAAGCAATGCGTGTGAGCACTTACAGACGGGTTGGCATATCGTTTAAGGAGGTGATCCAGCCCCAGGTTCCCCTAGGGCTACCTTGTTACGACTTCACCCCAGTCATGAATCACAAAGTGGTAACCGTCCCCCTTGCGGTTAGACTAGCTACTTCTTTTGCAACCCACTCCCATGGTGTGACGGGCGGTGTGTACAAGGCCCGGGAACGTATTCACCGCAACGTTCTGATTTGCGATTACTAGCGATTCCGACTTCATGGAGTCGAGTTGCAGACTCCAATCCGGACTACGAACGGTTTTACGGGATTAGCTCCACCTCGCGGTTTGGCAACCCTTTGTACCGCCCATTGTAGCACGTGTGTAGCCCAGGTCGTAAGGGCCATGATGACTTGACGTCATCCCCACCTTCCTCCGGTTTGTCACCGGCAGTCTCCTTAGAGTTCCCGCCATTACGCGCTGGCAACTAAGGACAAGGGTTGCGCTCGTTACGGGACTTAACCCAACATCTCACGACACGAGCTGACGACAGCCATGCAGCACCTGTCTCTAGATTCCCGAAGGCACCAATCCATCTCTGGAAAGTTTCTAGGATGTCAAGACCTGGTAAGGTTCTTCGCGTTGCGTCGAATTAAACCACATGCTCCACCGCTTGTGCGGGCCCCCGTCAATTCATTTGAGTTTTAATCTTGCGACCGTACTCCCCAGGCGGTCTACTTAGTGCGTTAGCTGCGCCACTAAGAGCTCAAGGCTCCCAACGGCTAGTAGACATCGTTTACGGCGTGGACTACCAGGGTATCTAATCCTGTTTGCTCCCCACGCTTTCGCACCTCAGTGTCAGTATGAGTCCAGGGTGTCGCCTTCGCCACTGATGTTCCTCCAGATATCTACGCATTTCACCGCTACACCTGGAATTCCACACCCCTCTACCCTACTCTAGCTTGCCAGTTCCAACTGCAGTGCCCAGGTTGAGCCCGGGGATTTCACAGCTGGCTTAACAAACCACCTACGTGCGCTTTACGCCCAGTAATTCCGATTAACGCTTGCACCCTCCGTATTACCGCGGCTGCTGGCACGGAGTTAGCCGGTGCTTCTTCTGTGGGTAACATCAATCCTCTTACGTATTAGGTAAAAGGCCTTTCTCCCCACTGAAAGTGCTTTACAACCCTAGGGCCTTCTTCACACACGCGGCATGGCTGGATCAGGCTTGCGCCCATTGTCCAATATTCCCCACTGCTGCCTCCCGTAGGAGTCTGGACCGTGTCTCAGTTCCAGTGTGACTGATCATCCTCTCAGACCAGTTACGGATCGTCGCCTTGGTGAGCCTTTACCTCACCAACAAGCTAATCCGACATGGGCTCATCTGATAGCAAGAGGTCCGAAGATCCCCCTCTTTCCCCCGTAGGGCGTATGCGGTATTAGCGTCCCTTTCGAGACGTTGTCCCCCACTACCAGGCAGATTCCCATGCATTACTCACCCGTTCGCCGCTTTACTCATTCCGAAGAACTTTCGCGCTCGACTTGCATGTGTTAGGCCTGCCGCCAGCGTTCAATCTGAGCCATGATCAAACTCTTCAGTTTAAAATCAGGTGTCGTCTAGCCGGCGAACCGAATAGAACAACTAAAACGTGCTCAGAATTATTAAACACAAATACATTACTGTTTGTGTGTTCACTTCATCTGATAATTTGCTTGTTGCCAATCACCATCCGCAAGTGCCCACACGCATTGCTTGATCTGTCTTGTTAAAAAACCGGCTAGCGCTTCGGCTCAACCGTGGGAGGCGCATTATACGCACCTT
>JAYKTU010000017.1:0-2360 GCA_035317345.1 Cellvibrio fontiphilus
ACGTGAACTCTCAGCACTCGACCACAGGTTAGACCGGACGGCAGGTGATGTAATAGAAACTGCAAACGCTTTTCTTCACAACACTAACCAAGTGCGATTACAAAACTAAAATATTACCTTACAACGCCTAGCGCAAAGGCAGTTTGGAAGTTGTGGCTTTGCGGAATACTTTTGCGCAGCAAAACCGCAAAGATGCAACTTACAAACTGTCCAGCACACGTAGTGTGCGATTTTGGCGCGATTTGTTAGGTGTTGTTTAATATGTTGGCTCAGGCTTCAGTGTAACTTTTAAATTATTTAAATCTTGGTTTTCTAATATAGTAAAAGATGAATAATGCTTGTCATTGGACCATGCAACTATTGCATATGGAGGCCCCACGTAAAAATTCTGTTGGAACTCACCGTCATTACCAGACCTAATAGTAGCTAAAATCTTACTGGAGCTCTTGGGTAAGCCAAAGCCTTTCCACCAAAAAGTGAGCTCGATGTCCGAAGCGGGCTTACCATCAGGAAAAAATACAACACCTGAAATCGTTAACTGCTCGGTCATAGTCTTTGGTTGTGTAGCACACCCAGAGAAAAGCAGGAAAAGAATAGCCAGATAACCATAGATCTGTATTCGAAGCATTTTTCCACCTAACGCCGTGCTCACCGGCAGTTTGTAAGTTGTGGTTTTGTGGATTATTTTTGCGCAGCAAAACCACAAAGCCGCGACTTACAAACTGTCCAGCGCACGCAGTGCGCGGGTTGGAGCACTTTGTTATGTGTTTTGCTTTATTGCATGCTCTTTATATTTTTCGACGAACTCTTTTGCTTGCTCTAGTGTGTCAGGATACGGAACAACATCATGATGCCCAGAGCCAATACGTATTTTTTGAAAGCTAAAACCATGCTCAAAAAGGAAAGTCACTTTTTGCCATTGCTTTTTATCAGTTTTTTTGGGCGCCTTAAAATGCCGCCCAAAATTATGAGCTTCGCCTCCACAGTCAGGGCACTTCAAAGTTAAAGGGCACTCCTCGGAAAGATTAAATTCCCGCTTAAATGACTTACAGCACTCCAAACAAGCAAAAGCCATATTATATGGTGATGGCATGGCACTCCTTGGACACATAACGTTAAGTTCAGCGGCAGTATTTAAGGCGTATTTTTATGGAATACTTTGCGAAGCAAACCATAAAAAGGCGACTTAAATACTGTCCAAGGAGCGAAGCGACTGATGCTGCAACGCCTTGTTACGTGCTTGTTTCTAGAGATATAGGCTCAGGATTGTTTTCAAGCACTTAATTTCAATATAGACAAGCCAAACAATAATAGCAGTGTAAAATGCCCCAATGAAATAAAAGCCAATAGGACTTTCATTGCGACGTACTGTCATGGACTCCCCATAACTAGAATGAAAAACGCCATTAATGAAGCCTAATATAACTACATACCCGAACCGCAATAATATTAAACCAAGTAAAATAAATAATATGATGTCTTTCATATGTGTTTACGCAAAGTGTTAAGCATGAAAACGATTTAGACTTGGTTTTGAAAGAACACAAAACTAACCTTTAAAAGTTGCTTGCGAAAAACCAACTACCGAAGGAACCAGAAATATTTCAGAACCTTAGGTTACAGCGTGAAAACTCTCCGTAGCGTAAACCTCAAAACGACAAAACTCTCAGAACACAGCTTTTTCTTTTTCGATTTAGCCGAAGCGTTGTGTTTCTATTTCTTGCCTCACGTAACGTTGCGTTCACCTGCGGATTGTAAGTAGCGCGTTGCGATAAACTTCGCGAAGCGATATTGCAAAAGCGCTACTTACAATTCGTCAGGTGCAATGCCTTGTTACATGATAATGTTTTTTGTGATAAATTTGCCGAAGCAGAAGGAAGCTTTTGCTTTTTCTTCCAGTGCAAACCACCACACCTATTTTTACAAACTTAGTTTATATCGTCACTCGATTCTGAATTCCTAATTCCCGATGGAAGACACAGAGTGACGTAAAAAGGAAGCTCTAATAGTAAATCTGTGCGTCCTTCCTCAGTGATTTTAAAGCCAAGTTTTTTATTGGATAAGTAAGGGCCAATTATTGGAATCATGAGGCATAAAAGCATTAAATAGAGCTTGGTTTCTTGCGAGAGAATGGGGCAACGAAATGCCTCAAACGCAGACAGAAAGGAGTATAAAAAAATACCAATAACAGCGCCCCACACCCATAACTCCATTTATTTCCCCCTTCTCATGTAACGCTTAGTTAATGGGCAGTTTGTAAGTTGCGCTTGCGATAAACTTTCCGCAACGATTCACCAAAAGCGCGACTTACGAACTGTCCCAGCGCACGCAGTGCGCGTATTCAACGCCTTGTTGTAAGC
>JAYKTU010000018.1:0-2179 GCA_035317345.1 Cellvibrio fontiphilus
ACGTGAACTTTCAGCACTCGACCACAGGTTAGACCGGACGGCAGGTGATGTAATAGAAACTGCAATCGCTTTTCTTCATTACACCAACCAAGTGCGATAACAAAACTAAAATATTACCTTACAACGCCGTGCTCAACGGCAGTTTGTAAGTTGTGGTTTTGTGGATTACTTTTGCGCAGCAAAACCACAAAGCCGCGACTTACAAACTGTCCAGCGCACGTAGTGCGCGAGTTGGAGCACTTTGTTATGTGCCTTAATTTTCAATACCGGAATAGATAAGCAAAGCAAAACCGTTTTGTAATGCATGAGGATACATTTCCGAAAATGGATGTTCCTGCTGCTTTTCCTTTGATGCAACACCTGTTTTACGGACTTCCACATTACACCAGTTTTCTTTTATTAAAAATTCTTTCGCCCTTTCCCAGTCCGGTTCGGAATTTTCCTTTTGCGCAACATATAGAACGAAGGCATGTTTTTCACCAGATGGATACCCACTTGAGTTACCAACTCCTGCTTCAGCTACACCGAGATAAATTCTAACTTCAATGTTCATACTGGATTCACATAACGCTTAGTTAATGGGCAGTTTGTAAGTTGCGCCGCGACACACTTTCCGTAACTACAGCCCAAGCGCGCGACTTACGAACTGTCCCAGCGCACGCAGTGCGCGTATTAAACGACTGGTTGTAAGCAGAACGTTAGTTGTTGCTACAGCGCGAGCACTCTTACGAAAACCGCACCGACCTTAAATTTCAGCGCGCGGACTTGATGGAGCTGTGGCCGAGCGCGATTCACTGTAATTCCATTTCAACGTCAGCTAACACTGCGGCGAATTTAGCACGACAGTGAAACCTACGTGAACTTTCAGCACTCGACCACAGGTTAGACCGGACGGCAGGTGATGCGATAGAAACTGCAAACGCTTTTCTTCACAGCTCTAACCAAGTGCGATGACAAAGCTAAAATATTACCTTACAACGCTAAGTTCAGCCGCAGTTTGTAAGTTGGTTTTTTGCGGAATACTTTTGCGAAGCAAAACCACAAAAAGGCGACTTACAAACTGTCGAGCGCACGAAGTGCGCGGTGCTGCAACGATTTGTTAGGTGACCGCATCTTGCGATGACCTCAATGCAACTCAACATGACGCCAGACAGGAAATGCTACTGCAATTCCGTTTGTCTCTAGGCTTTCAATAATTACGTCTAGCGCATGAAAATTTACATTTGGCGGAACGTCTATAGCGACTAGATTAAACAAAGGAAAACCTTCGTAGTTACAACCTAGCTCAGAAATACTTTCTAATTTTTCAGATATTTCGATTTGAGCTGCATTCATTAACCACACTAAAGAATGACCTGACTGCTCTATAACCTCAAATTCAAAAACATGTTGGTTTACGCTATCAGGGACAGCAGAAAATACGTCACCATAGGCTAAGCGGTGAATGAAGAATGGAGCATTTAGCACCTTATAATTTTCACCAACTCTTTCACACCAAACACTTTCACTTGAAACCGGAGGCCAATCATCCTCAATGTCTAATGCAAATTTTACTTTTTCCATGTGCTTCATCACCTAACGTTGAGCGCAGGGGCGCGTTGTAAGTTGCGCATGTGCGATAAACTTCGCGCAGCGATTCGCTAAATGCGCGACTTACAATGCGTCCAGCAAACGAAGTTTGCGAGCCTGGCGCGATTTGTTATGGTTTTACTTGTTTAGTTCATAACCTTCTGTGCGCATGCATTCTCTTGCCTTCATTAAGCCCATAAGGGCTGGGCCGTCACCGTCAATTGTGACTGTTCTACTTGCACGAATGTAATCACATTTCTTTATAGCTTCGGAAACAGCTGATGAGTCTATTTGCTTTCCGTCAGTTCTGTGCCAACCATTCGGTTTTTCCTGTGCTGGTGTACAGCCCACGAAAGCTACCAAAAAACCTGATATTAATGTGGCTTTAATAAAACGCATGTTTTCTCCTAATAGTTTGGATGATGAGTGAAACAAAAATTCAAAATTATTCATGGATGGCACAACGGCAACACGTTCGCTTACCTGGTCTTACCCATAAAAAGTAGACACCCTAACTATGCAGTCAAGGCTGTCGTTCGCTCAAACTCTGCTGGCGCAACATAACCAATGCTGGAATGCCTGCGTAAGCGGTTATAAAAAATTTCGATAT
>JAYKTU010000019.1:0-1640 GCA_035317345.1 Cellvibrio fontiphilus
AGCGCGCTTAACCGCTTCCCGACGGAATTCTTCGGTGTAAGCCTGTGTCTTTTTACGTGCCATAATGAGCACCTCCATATAGGGTTTTCTAACTATACAGGGTGTCTACTGTTCGTGGGTAACTCGGTACCATAACGCCGAGCTAAGCGGCAGTTTTTAAGTTGCGGTTTTGTGGAATACTTTTGCGCAGCAAAACCACAAAACTGCGACTTAAAAACTGTCCAGCGCACGAAGTGCGCGGTGCTTGAGCGATTTGTTAGCTGGCGCTCTGAGATAGATGTGGTTGTATTATTTCATAGACCACATTTTCCTTTAAAGACTGTACAAGCTCTGAACCCGACATAGAAGTTGCTGATTTTTCTAGGTTACCTAATTGATAGCAGATGTCATACATATGAGCGAATACCTCGTAAATGGCCAGTTCGATGTTAGAAATAATACTTTCTGAATTGAGATGTTTTAAATATGTTTTTTCTTTAAAATAGCCATTCTGTACAAGAAATTTTGCTGCACGAGAGGTAGTTGGATCAATGTAACCTTCTTGATGCTTAAATATGTTGTTAAGTGCTCTAAATTGCCTCGCTCTTTCACCATATTTAATATCGTCACGCGGACTAGTGAAAGGCTCCCATACCGCACCTAGATGTCTTTTGAGGCGGATGGAGAAAGTTTCAATAGAATTAGCAACAAGAGAAATTAATGCCTCAGCACTAACTTGGTTTATTATATTTCCGGCAGATGCCAACTCTTTAAAGTCAACCTTGCTAATTGGTTGCCCTGTATTACTGTCAAATAGAGAAATAGACTTAATATTATTTTCTTGGGCGCTAAGTCCATTTCTTATCATTTCAATGGCTACAAGGTCCCTATCAAGTTGTTGTAGCACCGCAATACATTCCATGCAATTTCCTCTATAGCTAACGCCAAGTTCAGCGGCAGTTTTTAAGTTGTGGTTTTATGGAATACTTTTGCGCAGCAAAACCATAAAGCCGCGACTTAAAAACTGTCCAGTGCAGCGAAGCGGAACGATGCTGCAACGACTTGTTATGCAATTAGCTTTTCACGCTCAAGCTTGGAAAGAAAATGCCCTTTACTGACTATAGAATTACCAATTTCAGTTTGGGTAAAACCAGAAGACGTAAATTGAATTAAACCTGCTGGCCAGTCTATTTCCAAACTCCATAACGTAAGATCAATACCATTTTGGGTTGTGGTTTCCCTTTTTATTTCTCCGATTGAGAATGGCTGGATTGCAGCTGACACAGATTCGTAGTTAATTTCAACTTTAAGATTAAAGACCGAATGAAAGACAAGCTCAACTGGAACAATACGAAATTCATAATTTCCAGAGCTTGAATTCAACCATTCAAGAATATAATCAACTTGAAAAGTTAGCTCACCACAACCAGGCTCTTCTGCTTCTGCAATTAAGAAACCATGAACTGCGCAATCATGCCAACTCATTTCTTCAAAGTTTTCAGTGATCCAAATTTTCTTCATTGTTTCCCTGCATAACGTTGCGTTCACCTGCGGATTGTAAGTAGCGCGTTGCGATAAACTTCGCGCAGCGATATTGCAAAAGCGCTACTTACAATTCGTCAGGTGCAACGCTTTGTTAGTGTTTTTCTACTACTTTATTA
>JAYKTU010000020.1:0-1359 GCA_035317345.1 Cellvibrio fontiphilus
TAACAAATCGTGCCAGGCTCGCCCGCTTCGCGGGCTGGACAGTTTGTAAGTCGGCTCTTTGTGGTTTTGCTTCGCAAAAGTAATCCACAAAGGTCCAACTTACAAACTGCCCCTGCACTCAGCGTTATGCAGGAAATTATGCCCAAAGAAAAATCCGAGTCGGAAAGAGCCGCAGGAAAATTAATTTCAGCCATTCAGAAAGAATGGGGGTTAGAAATTGGTGAGCCGGCTGCTGAACAAAGCGAGTTAGTAATTGGGCTTGCACATGAACTTCTGCAAGCGCGCAATGCTGCATCCATGCGAAATGTACTTGGTTCAAAATCAATCAAGGAATTTTTAGGGTCAAATTGGGTACAATCACATGGAGGCGTTGAGTTTGCAATTCTTGAACTGGAAGCTGCTATTCGAAATGAAAATGCATAACAAAGTGTATCAACTCGCGCACTTCGTGCGCTGGACAGTTTTTAAGTCGCGGCCTTGTGGTTTTGCTGCGCAAAAGTAACCCACAAATCCACAACTTAAAAACTGCCGTTGTACACGGCGTTAGAGAAAAACATGGAATTGCGTATCTATTTAGAAAATTTGAAGAAAGTGTCATTGGGTTCACAGACCAAGGACTACAAAGCAAAAAAAGTATTTCAGCCTGCTCTGTCATGGATAGTAAAAACGGACTATCGAGGTGGGTGCCATGATACTTCAGCCGCACTTCATATGCTGCTCTGTGAGCAAGGCTTAAACCCAGAGCTTTGCATTGGTGAGGTTCAAATTGATGAAAACACTTTCTTTGACCACTCATGGGTAAGTGTTGACGAAATGATTCTCGATGCATCTATCTGTATGCCAAACATTGGGGGCTATGCATTTCCACCAGTGTTTGCATCTAAAGAACTTTTAAGCTTAGGCTCTCCTAAAGTTAGCTATGGTGCTATATCTCCAGTGGGTTTTGACAGTAGTGCTCAATTTGTTAGTAGCGTAAATTTGCAAGAATATTCCTCAGGTCATCCAGACGACCCGAATAAGCTTTGGGACTTAACTAAAATACTGGCAAAAGAAGCCGGAATAAAAGTTAATGCAGGGAAGTTGAAGAGCAGATACGGCGGGTTAACTCGAACTATTGTGCGAAAATAAGTTCTCTAACAAGGCAATGAACCGGATGGTTTTTAAGTAGCACTTTTGCCATTCCGCTTCGCTCCATTTTACGGCAAAAGTGCTACTTAAAAACCACCGTTTATCGCAACGTTGTAAGGTAATATTTTAGTTTTGTAATCGCACTTGGTTAGTGTTGTGAAGAAAAGCGTTTGCAGTTTCTATTACACCACCTGCCGTCCGGTCTAACCTGTGGTCGAGTTCTGAAAGTTC
>JAYKTU010000021.1:0-1267 GCA_035317345.1 Cellvibrio fontiphilus
TGGTCTTACCCATAAAAAGTAGACACCCTAACTATGCAGTCAAGGCTGTCGTTCGCTCAAACTCTGCTGGCGCAACATAACCAATGCTGGAATGCCTGCGTAAGCGGTTATAAAAAATTTCGATATACTCAAAGATACTCGATCTGGCATCCTCAATCGAGTGGAATTTCTGGGTGTAAATCAACTCAACCTTCAAGCGACTAAAGAAAGATTCCATCGGTGCATTGTCCCAACAGTTCCCTTTGCGGCTCATGCTTGGAATGGCATCATGACGCCGCATAAAATCAATATATTTTTGAGCACGATACTGGACACCCCGATCAGAGTGAATGATGAGCCCAGGTTTGACATCACGGCGTTCAAACGCCATCCGTAATGCATCTGTAATGAGCGTCTCCGTCATGCTGGTATCCAGCGACCAACCGACAATACTGCGCGAGTACAAATCCAGAACCGCTGCCAGATAGAGCCACTGCTTTTCAATCCAGATATACGTAATATCCGTTGTCCATTTTTCATTAGGTTTGCTCGCCCCAAATCGACGCCAGAGAAGGTTATCCGACACGTTATGCATTGTTAGCGCGTGACTTCCATAATTAAAGGCTTTACCGTTGTGTGCCTTTAAACCTTGTAATTTCAGTACATTAGCAACAAAGTTAACTGAACAAGGTTGACCGATTGCATGCAGCTCTTTGGCGATTCGTGGCGCGCCATAGCGAGCTTTGTATGTTGTATAGGTATCAATTATTTGTTGTACACGACATTCCCGCTGCTGCTGTCGAGGACTTTTTTCCCGATCAATCCAACGATAATAGCCGCTACGAGAAACCGACAGCACACGACACATCAGCAATACCGGAAATGCTTCCTGATGCTCACGAATTAACGCGTACTTTACTCGTGCTGGTTCGCAAAGTACGCTGCTGCCTTTTTTAAAAAGGCCAGCTCTTTTTCCAGCTCTGCATTTCTCCGCTTAAGCTGGCGCAGCTCATCACTTTCATTTTTTGAGTAATCAACGCCCGCAACCGTATTAAATTGTTTTTCAGAAAGACGGGTAAACTGGCGTCGCCAGTTATAGATTTGTTGCGCACTAATTCCTAAATCACGCGCAACCGAAGCGGTGGTATTACCTTCTTTTTCAGCGCGCTTAACCGCTTCCCGACGGAATTCTTCGGTGTAAGCCTGTGTCTTTTTACGTGCCATAATGAGCACCTCCATATAGGGTTTTCTAACTATACAGGGTGTCTACTGTTCGTGGGTAACTCGG
>JAYKTU010000022.1:0-863 GCA_035317345.1 Cellvibrio fontiphilus
AGCGCGCTTAACCGCTTCCCGACGGAATTCTTCGGTGTAAGCCTGTGTCTTTTTACGTGCCATAATGAGCACCTCCATATAGGGTTTTCTAACTATACAGGGTGTCTACTGTTCGTGGGTAACTCGGGGTCATAACGCCAAGTTCAGCGGCAGGATTTAAGGCGAGTTTTTATGGAATACTTTGCGAAGCAAACCATAAAAAGGCGACTTAAAGACTGTCCAACGTAGCGCAGCGGAGTGATGCTGGAACGACTTGTTAGGTTTTTATTTTTGGGGTTTAGCATGGTTAATAGGTTCTTTTACTGGTTCTTTAATTTGCGTGACGGTATTTTCTGGCCGTTCTGCGGAATTTTTGGTTTCATTTGTGGGTTTGCTTGTTGCTACGCTAGGTTCGTTTTCTTTTCTTGAGGCTTTATAAATTTCATATGAAGATGAGAGTATGAAACCTAGTATTACGCCAGCGATGCCAACATATGCGCTAAACCTATTTGCTTTAATTTGCTCAGCGTTTAACCTTCTTTGCCATTCGTGGTTTGCGATTATATGCTGAGGGCTATCTTGCGGATATTTAGACTGCCAAAGAGCAAGTTCTTTGTCCGTTTTAGATGCTACAAATAGAGCGCTAATGGATTCGAATTCTTCAAACCGTTTCTTTCTTGATTCGATTTCTTTTAGTTGAGATTCGGCAGCGACAACTCTATTTCTTATTGCGTCAATGTTCATATATTTGTAAACCTAACGCTTAGTTAATGGGCAGTTTGTAAGTTGCGCTTGCGATAAACTTTCCGTAACGACAAACCAAATGCGCAACTTACAAATTGTCCCAGCGCACGCAGTGCGCGTATTAAACGACTGGTTGTAAG
>JAYKTU010000023.1:0-793 GCA_035317345.1 Cellvibrio fontiphilus
AATAAAGTAGTAGAAAAACACTAACAAAGCGTTGCACCTGACGAATTGTAAGTAGCGCTTTTGCAATATCGCTGCGCGAAGTTTATCGCAACGCGCTACTTACAATCCGCAGGTGAACGCAACGTTACACACTATGAAAAAAGCTCTACTTACCGCTGAAGTGCTAATTATCTTAGGCCCGTTAACGGCTGTATTGTGCTACACAACTTTACTTGCAGTTGTGGTCGGTGTTCCTGTTTCTGTAATGCAGTTAATTGGAAAAGGTGGTGCTGATGGTTTAAATATCTTATTAGCAACACTAGGAAATTTTTTTGGGGTTTACGCTTTATTCATTCTATGGGGGCTAATAAATGCCACCATAAGAGAAGAAATTTATTATTATTCTTCTAAGTTTAAAATTGCTCTATTTCTAGGCTTGGTTGCATCTTCTATCTTGGTCTATTTGTATGGCAAGCTTGGCTTTATGTTTGGTGTGCTTCCGCCAATTCTAATATTGTTGCAATTCATTTATCTGCAAAGTGCATTGACTAAAAATGTGTAACAAGGCGCTCCAGCACCGCGCACTTCGTGCACTCGACAGGTTGTAAGTCGCTTTTTTGTGGTTTTGCTTCGCAAAAGGTTTCCACAAAAAACCAACTTACAACCTGCGGCTGAGCTTAACGTTATGACCACATTGAGTAGAAAATGCTTACTGTAGAAAAAGACATAAAAGGCGAGCAGATTTATATTCATGGTTCTCCTGAGAAGTTGCGCTGGCTTGCTGCAAAGTTAGAATCTATAGCGAGCTATGCAG
>JAYKTU010000024.1:0-780 GCA_035317345.1 Cellvibrio fontiphilus
GCTTACAACAAGGCGTTGAATCCGCGCACTGCGTGCGCTGGGACAGTTCGTAAGTCGCGCATTAGGTTTGTAAGTGCGGAAAGCTAATCGCAAGCGCAACTTACAAACTGCCCATTAACTAAGCGTTAAATTAATTTAAGTGGATAGATATTTCTATGCATGAAGGACAAAAAGAGCAGTTTCAATCTGCTATAGAAATTGGACTCGAAGTCTTAAAAACCGTCATTCTCATAAATGGCGGTGCAGCAATTGCTTTGCTAACTTTTTTAGGTAACTCTAACGGAAATGTAAAAACCATTTTCTTGGTTGGTGCGCTTAAGCTATTTTCCATTGGCGTTGTCTCGGCTACTTTCGGGGGCTTTTTAACCTATGTAGCTCAGAGGCTTCATCTTGGATCAATTGCTAGTACCGGAAGAGGCTCAAATGCTGGTTTTTGGGTGGGTAACATTGGTGTTTCTTTCGTACTAATTTCTATAGTTCTATTTGCGTTTGGTATATACAAAGCATCATGCGCATTCTGAAAAAATTTAACAAGGCGTTGCAGCACCGTTCCGCTTCGCTCCACTGGACAGTTTTTCCGTTGCGCTTTTGCATTCGCGGTGCTCATTGTGTGTAACACAAAAGCGCAACAGAAAAACTGCCGCTGAACTTAACGTTGTAAGGTAATATTTTAGTTTTGTCATCGCACTTGGTTAGCGTTGTGAAGAAAAGCCTTTGCAGTTTCTATCACATCACCTGCCGTCCGGTCTAACCTGTGGTCGAGTTCTGAAAGTTCACGTA
>JAYKTU010000025.1:0-770 GCA_035317345.1 Cellvibrio fontiphilus
CTTACAACAAGGCGTTGAATACGCGCACTGCGTGCGCTGGGACAGTTCGTAAGTCGCGCTTTTGGTGAATCGTTGCGGAAAGTTTATCGCAAGCGCAACTTACAAACTGCCCATTAACTAAGCGTTATGCACTTATGAACCGAAAGCTCAAAGCTCTAATTGAAAATTATTTGTTCGCGGTAAATGAAGCAATTGAGCTTCTTGTTGCTTCGGGCATTGAATTGCCAAGAAGCAACAACGAATGGGCTGCATCTGGCATTAACCAGCGTGGGGAATTAAAAGGCAGAATAAAATATTTTAAGCATGGCTTTGGCTGTACCGTCCATCTACCTTCTGGTTCGGTTGACTTCGACTTTGGCCCTGAGGGTGAATATAATGGATTCGATGCATGGAGGCTTTGGGGGTTTTTACAAAATGCGAAATTGCGAAGCCTTTTTGAAAGCGAATCAGAGCTAAGGCAAGAGTTCTCCCAAGCTGTTGAAAGGGGCGAATTAAAGTATTCTGGCTATATCTTATATTTTCTCAATGAGGCACATGCATAACAAGGTCATCAAGCCGATGAAATTTCTGTGGCACTTTTTGGCATTCGCTTCGCTCATTATATGCCAAAAAGCGCCACAAAAATTCCACGGCTTATAACAACGTTAGTGTCTCTAGGTGAGTATATTTAATGTGGGACAAATCAATACCAAAACGTGCATTAATATTGTCAATATATACTTCGGCACTTATCTTTCTTATGGTTTTAATACCTTCTTTATTTGGTTCCG
>JAYKTU010000026.1:0-660 GCA_035317345.1 Cellvibrio fontiphilus
GCTTACAACAAGGCGTTGAATACGCGCACTGCGTGCGCTGGGACAGTTCGTAAGTCGCGCTTTTGGTGAATCGTTGCGGAAAGTTTATCGCAAGCGCAACTTACAAACTGCCCATTAACTAAGCGTTGTAAGGTAATATTTTAGCTTTGCAATCGCACTTGGTTAGTGTTGTGAAGAAAAGCCTTTGCAGTTTCTATCACATCACCTGCCGTCCGGTCTAACCTGTGGTCGAGTGCTGAAAGTTCACGTAGGTTTCACTGTCGTGCTAAATTCGCCGCAGTGTTAACCGAAGTTGAAATGGAATTACGGTGAATCGCGCTCGGCTACAGCTCCATCAAGTCCGCGCGCTGAAATTTAAGGTCGGTGCGGTTTTCGTAAGAGCCTTCGCGCTGTAGCTACACCTAACGTCCTGCTTACAACCAGTCGTTTAATACGCGCACTTCGTGCGCTGGGACAATTTGTAAGTCGCGCATTTGGTAAATCGTTGTGGAAAGCTTATCGCAAGCGCGCCTTACAAACTGCCCATTAACTAAGCGTTGTAAGGTAATATTTTAGTTTTGTAATCGCACTTGGTTAGTGTTGTGAAGAAAAGCGTTTGCAGTTTCTATTACATCACCTGCCGTCCGGTCTAACCTGTGGTCGAGTGCTGAGAGTTCACGT
>JAYKTU010000027.1:0-591 GCA_035317345.1 Cellvibrio fontiphilus
ATCCAATCCCACCGCCTGCGGGTAAATATTGAAGGCCGTTAATTGACGATCCAAACGCGCCAAATAAGGCTTGCTGTCATGCACATTGCCCGGGGTGACGTACGTGTCAGTGATGATGTTGTGTTTGGCATCAGTGGTGCGATGATCGAGGTAATAAAATCCCTGCGGTTTGCCTTCGCGGGTGAGGTATCCACTTTCAGGATCGGTGGTGCTGACTTTAATGTCGCGGGTTTTTGGCTCGGTATCGACCGCTTTTTCTTTCAGTGGTGCTTTGCCGTTGGCAATTCGGTCTTCATCAATCGCCACTTCCAACGCGATCAAATACTCTGTCGGCGTTTGCGTGACGGTGTGAATTTCAAATTTCTTTTTATTGGCGTTGGCTTTCATGTGCGTGCTATCGGTGTAGAGCACATCGCCGCCTACCAAACCCTGGCCAATCGCTTGGCGAACAATCTCATCAAAAATGTGCTGCTCGATATCAGTCGCTAAAAACCGACGCCGACGTTGCTGGCTAAAGGTGGATGCATCAATGATTTTATCGGTAAGGCTCAACCCCAAAAACCAGCGGTAGGCCACATTGACTTGAACCTC
>JAYKTU010000028.1:0-591 GCA_035317345.1 Cellvibrio fontiphilus
GGCGTAAATTCGATTGCCGGTTTTGTTTCCAACACCTCGGGTTATACCCCGCTCTACGAACCCTTCCTGGATTCACTGGCGAACAGTGCCTTCCCGGGCAGTGGTGGCGGCACACAAACCCGTCAGGCCAAGTTCTATGAATGGAACCCGCACTTCAGCGAAGTTTCCTTTGTGACCGCCTGGCGCAACGCCATGATTGCTGCCGGTTTCCCTTCCAACATCGGTATGTTGGTGGATACCTCGCGCAACGGCTGGGGTGGGCCTAACCGTCCAACCGCGCAATCAACCAGCACAGTGCTCGACACCTTTGTTGACCAATCGCGCATTGATCGCCGTGCCCATCGCGGTAACTGGTGTAACCAGCGCGGTGGCGTGGGTGAACGTCCGCAGGTGGCACCGGTTGCCGGTATCGACGCCTATGTGTGGGTGAAACCGCCAGGTGAATCTGACGGTGCGGCCTCCAAAGAGCTGTCATTTGATCCACAAGATCCAGCCAAAGGCTTTGATCGCAACTGTGACCCTACTTTCACCAATGCGGCAGGCACCAACACTGGCGCTATGCCTAATGCACCGGTTGCCGGGCGCTGGTTC
>JAYKTU010000029.1:0-580 GCA_035317345.1 Cellvibrio fontiphilus
ACAGAAACATTGAGGGCGTCATTGGCTATCGCCGCCCCAACAAAGCGGAAGGATTATTTGCCAAGCGCAAATTTGTGTTTGATGCCGGGCAGAATCACTACACCTGCCCGGCCGGACCTGTCCGGCGGGTCAGCTGATTCCGTACAACACCACCAACCGATTGGGCTATCGCGAATACCATTCTGATTCAGAGCAATGCAAAAGCTGTCCGTTTCTGGATCAATGCACGCGCAGTCGCAACCGCACCAAAGTCATCACGCGTCATGTGTGGCAGGACAGTGTTGAGCGCACCGATGCACGACGACTCACCGCGCAAGGAAAACGAATTTACCAACGGCGAAAAGAAACGGTGGAGCGCAGTTTTGCGGATGCGAAACAATTGCACGGTCATCGCTATGCGCGTTATCGCGGACTGCGCCGCGTGAGTGGACAATGTTTGTTGGCTGCTGCTTGCCAGAATATGAAGAAGATTGCGCTGTTACTGGCGCGCTTTTTTTACACATTCAACTTGCTGAGCCTTACCCGGAATCGCATAAGAGATATGTACAGACTCTTGACTGTATTTTTAACTCGGTGTCGC